>NZ_AP014647.1:0-1200000 GCF_023167545.1 Streptococcus constellatus subsp. constellatus | reverse complement strand
TATTTTGGTTGATAAGTCGCTGGCTGATACAGAATTGATGAGATTGTATACACTCCTTTTACAAGCAAAAAAATATAATCAGGATTTGGAAAAATTGTATCAAGAATTGAAACTTAATACGACTAATGAGCTAAGTTTAATCGCCAAGCAGCTTGGAATTAAGGCAGATATATTTGGTGACGGTTTTTTAGTGAATTATATCAATGCGATGATATTAAGTTCTGAAGTTCTCTGTGCAAGAAATTCTTTTTCACAACATAAAAAATATATAAAAGAAACAATGGTAAATTACATTGTTGATATTGACAAGAGATAGGGAGGTTTAAAATGAGTAAACGATTAGAAGTAAAGGATTTAATCAACATAGGATTATTTTCTGTATTAGGTTTTGTATTTATGATGATTGGATCATTTTTAGGAATGGTTCCAGTTTTAATGCCGGTTGTTCCATTTGCACAGGGAGTTTTAGTAGGACCTGTAAATATGCTGTATTCCACAAAGATTAAAAAAAGAGGAATGGTGTTTATTCAATCATTACTTATTGCATTAGTATATGTTGCTATGGGACATGGACCTTGGGCATTATTGACCGCTGTTATTGCTGGTATTATTGCTGAAGTTATTTTGAAATCAGGAGAATATACGGATGTTAATAAGGCAAGATTAGCATTTTCTGTTGCTCCACTTTGCACATTAGGAAATTGGTTGCCAATTTTTATATCAAGAAATGAATATGTCAAGCAGATGTTAGAGCGAGGATATAAACAAGAATTTATTGATAAGATGCTTAGTGTAATGCCGAATTGGATTATTGTCGTAATGGCAATAGGTGGAATTATAGGAGCATATATTGGTTGTAGTATAGGTATGGCTTTCCTAAAAAAACATTTTAAAAAGGCTGGTATGGAAAAATAAGGATTCATAAGGAGTTAAGGATGACAATCAAACTTGATTTTCGTACAAAACTTTTTATGACAATAGTTCTTTCATATGTGATGGTTTTAGGCAATATTCAAGTAAAGTATTTCTTGCAAGCCCTTATAATATCCGTAATTCCGATAGTGCTTTTAATAAATACAAAACATACAAGAGTAGCTATTATTGGGATGGCTACTCTTGTGTTCGTTTATGGTGCTGATAGATTTTTAATGAAATTAGAATACAGTCCCTTGGTAGCGATTTTACTGATATTAGTAATGGTTGTTAAGAAAATACTTCCCGCATTTTTAATGGGGAAATATACCATACTCACATCAAATGTAGGGGAAAGTATTTATTCATTGAAAAAAATGAAATGTCCCGATGAAATAGCAATACCATTGACTGTGATGGTTCGTTTCTTTTATGCCGCAAGGATTGATTATAGCCAGATAAAAAAAGCCATGCGTTTGAGAGGACTAACGCTTAAAAAGTTAATAAAAAATCCAATTCTATTATTTGAATATAGATTAGTGCCACTATTGATGTGTTTGTCTAAGACGGCAGATGATTTAACAGTATCCGCAATGACAAAAGGGTTAGCTGTTAATCAAAAGCGAACAAGTATTAGTGAATCACGCATTGGTGGCATTGATTGCATATTTTTTGTGATAATGGTATGGGCAATCTATTTATATATAAGGGGTAAGTATGCTTAGTTTACAAAATTTAGTATTAAAGTTTGATGGAGAAAGCATATTAGAAAATGTAAATCTAAATTTCAAACCCGGAGAGGTAACTGTTATAACGGGACACTCAGGTACGGGGAAAAGTAGTTTGTTAAAAGTAATAAACGGCATTATTCCCGAATATGATTGTGGAGATGTAAAAGGAGATGTTTTATACAAGGACAAATCTTTATTAGGGATGAGTATATTAGAACGATCCAAGTTTATATCTACAGTGTTTCAAAATCCTAAAACACAGTTTTATTGTATCAATTCCACAGATGAATTGGCTTTTCAATTAGAAAATAGATGTATAGAAAGAAATTTAATTTTAGATAAAATACACTATTATTCAGATGTTTTAGGTAGTAAAGATTTGTTAGACAAGAATATTTTTGAACTGTCCGGTGGAGAGAAGCAGTTAATTGCTATAACTGCTAGTGGAATTTCAGAAAATGAAATTATTCTTTTAGATGAACCATCTTCATCTTTGGATTATGAATCAATTAAGAACTTAAAAAGAGCTATTATTGAGCTAAAAATAGCATAAAAATCTAGTTATCCGCATAAAAACTGGACTTATCACACTTTATCAAGGTCAAAACCACTCAATTTACTACTAATTTACTACTTATGAATGAGCTTTGATACGACGATTTATCCTTGAAAAGTGAAGATATAAAGATACTTCCAATAAAATTTGAATATTTAATAGGTAGACACTTCAAAAAATGAGGTGTCTATTTTTTTACCCGATTTTGAAAGGAAGTGAACTTATGAAAACAAAAAATCAAGAATCAAAAGGTCGTTCCCCACTCTTTAAGACCATCAAACATTCATTCAGCCAATAAAAAAGAAAGGATAGGTAAAAATATGGAACTTAAATTTGTGATTCCCAACATGGAAAAAACATTCGGCAATTTAGAATTTGCTGGCGAGGATAAAGTCGTTCAGCGAAGAATCAACGGACGGCTAACTGTCTTATCAAGAAGCTATAATCTCTATTCTGATGTTCAAAGAGCAGATGATATTGTGGTGGTGCTTCCTGCTGAAGCTGGCGAAAAACATTTCGGCTTTGAGGAACGTGTGAAGTTAGTCAATCCACGTATTACCGCAGAGGGCTACAAAATCGGCACTCGTGGTTTTACAAATTACCTTTTACATGCTGACGACATGATAAAAGAATAAAGAAAGAGAGGAAAAATGATGAGATTAGCAAATGGCATTGTATTAGATAAAGACACGACTTTTGGAGAATTGAAATTCTCTGCTCTACGTCGTGAAGTGAGAATCCAAAATGAAGACGGGTCGGTTTCAGATGAAATCAAGGAACGTACCTATGACTTAAAATCCAAAGGACAAGGACGCATGATTCAAGTAAGTATTCCTGCCAGCGTGCCTTTGAAAGAGTTTGATTATAACGCACGGGTGGAACTTATCAATCCCATTGCGGACACCGTTGCTACTGCCACCTATCAAGGAGCAGATGTTGACTGGTATATCAAGGCAGACGATATTGTGCTGACAAAGGATTCTAGTTCATTCAAAGCTCAACCACAAGCAAAGAAAGAACCGACACAAGACAAATAGTCGCTAGGTAGAAAGGAGACTTTTTCGCATGAAACAGCGTGGTAAAAGGATTCGCCCATCTGGTAAAGATTTAGTCTTTCATTTTACGATAGCGTCACTCCTGCCTGTTTTCCTGCTGGTTGTCGGACTGTTTCATGTGAAGACAATCCAGCAGATCAACTGGCAGGATTTTAACCTATCACAAGCAGATAAGATTGACATTCCCTATTTAATTATCAGTTTCAGTGTCGCAATTCTTATCTGCTTGCTGGTAGCGTTTGTATTCAAACGGGTTCGCTATGATACGGTTAAACAACTTTACCACCGTCAAAAACTGGCAAAGATGATACTTGAAAACAAGTGGTATGAATCTGAACAGGTCAAAACAGAGGGTTTCTTTAAAGATAGTGCTGGTCGTACAAAGGAAAAGATAACCTACTTCCCTAAAATGTATTATCGACTTAAAAATGGCTTGATACAGATACGGGTGGAAATCACGCTGGGAAAATATCAAGACCAACTCTTACACTTGGAAAAGAAATTAGAGAGTGGCTTGTACTGTGAGCTGACGGATAAAGAGTTAAAGGATTCCTATGTGGAATATACTTTGCTCTATGACACCATAGCCAGTCGTATTTCTATTGATGAAGTAGAAGCTAAAGATGGTAAACTTCGCTTAATGAAAAACGTATGGTGGGAATATGATAAGCTCCCTCATATGTTGATTGCTGGTGGTACAGGTGGCGGTAAAACTTACTTTATACTGACACTGATTGAAGCCTTGCTTCATACAGATTCAAAACTGTATATTCTTGACCCGAAAAATGCTGATCTTGCGGACTTAGGTTCTGTGATGGCAAATGTCTACTATAGAAAAGAAGACTTGCTTTCTTGCATTGAAACATTCTATGAAGAAATGATGAAACGTAGTGAGGAAATGAAGCAGATGAAGAACTATAAGACTGGCAAAAATTATGCTTACTTAGGTCTCCCGGCACACTTCTTAATCTTTGATGAATACGTCGCTTTCATGGAAATGCTGGGAACAAAAGAAAACACCGCAGTTATGAATAAGCTGAAACAGATTGTCATGTTAGGTCGTCAAGCTGGCTTCTTTCTAATACTGGCTTGTCAACGTCCAGACGCAAAATATTTAGGCGACGGAATCCGTGATCAGTTTAATTTCAGAGTGGCTTTAGGTCGTATGTCTGAAATGGGCTATGGCATGATGTTTGGCAGTGACGTACAAAAGGATTTCTTCTTAAAGCGAATCAAAGGTCGTGGCTATGTTGATGTAGGAACAAGTGTCATATCAGAGTTTTATACTCCCCTTGTACCAAAAGGATATGATTTCTTGGAGGAAATTAAAAAGTTATCCAACAGCAGACAGTCCACGCAGGCGACGTGCGAAGCGGAAGTCGCAGGTGTGGACTGATCTTGCTGGCTGGTGTGGCAATAGCCACGCCAGCACTTAACCCCCCGTATCTAACAGGGGGGTACAAATCGACAGGAAACAGTCAAAAAAACATTAGAAAATCCTTTGGTTACAAGGGATTTACAAAATTTCAGCGTATGTCAAATGGGCTTTAAAAGTTGACATACGCCTTTTTGATTGGAGGGATTTTTACTGAATGAACAAACTTGGTTACAGCATTTAAAAGAAAAACGCTTGGCTTATGGACTATCTCAAAACCGTTTAGCTGTTGCGACTGGTATTACAAGGCAGTATCTAAGCGATATTGAAACAGGAAAAGTCAAGCCATCAGAGGATTTACAGCAGTCCCTTTGGGAAGCTCTGGAACGCTTCAATCCCGACGCTCCCCTTGAAATGCTGTTTGATTATGTAAGAATTCGCTTTCCGACAACAGACGTACAGCAGGTGGTCGAAAACATCTTACAACTGAAACTGTCCTATTTTCTTCATGAGGACTATGGTTTCTATTCTTATTCAGAGCATTATGCTTTAGGCGACATATTCGTCCTTTGCTCCCATGAACTGGACAAAGGAGTTCTGGTGGAATTGAAAGGTCGTGGGTGCAGACAATTTGAAAGCTATCTTCTGGCACAACAAAGAAGCTGGTATGAGTTCTTTATGGACGTTTTGGTGGCTGGCGGTGTGATGAAACGCCTTGACCTTGCCATTAACGATAAGACAGGGATTTTAAATATCCCTGTACTCACTGAAAAGTGCCAACAGGAAGAATGTATCTCCGTCTTCCGCAGTTTTAAAAGCTATCGCAGTGGCGAACTGGTACGCAAAGAGGAAAAGGAATGTATGGGAAACACCCTCTATATCGGTTCATTACAAAGTGAAGTTTATTTCTGTATCTATGAAAAGGACTACGAGCAGTACAAGAAAAATGATATTCCCATTGAAGACGCAGAAGTAAAAAACCGTTTTGAGATTCGATTGAAAAATGAGCGTGCCTATTATGCAGTCCGTGATTTACTCGTCTATGACAATCCAGAGCATACCGCCTTTAAAATTATCAATCGGTATATCCGTTTTGTAGATAAAGACGATTCCAAACCTCGTTCTGATTGGAAACTGAATGAAGAATGGGCTTGGTTTATTGGGAACAATCGTGAACGATTAAAACTAACCACAAAACCAGAGCCTTACTCCTTCCAAAGGACGCTGAACTGGCTATCTCATCAAGTTGCCCCGACCTTAAAGGTTGCGATTAAACTTGATGAAATCAACCAGACGCAGGTTGTAAAAGACATTCTCGACCATGCGAAACTGACAGACCGACACAAGCAGATTTTGAAGCAACAGTCAGTAAAAGAACAGGACGTGATAACAACAAAAAAATAACTCAAATACAAATTCATTGAATATAGAGAGGAGAACATTTTTATGAATTTTGGACAAAACCTTTATAACTGGTTTCTATCAAACGCTCAATCACTGGTGCTTTTAGCAATCGTTGTGATTGGCTTGTATCTTGGCTTCAAGCGTGAGTTTAGCAAACTGATTGGCTTTTTAATTATTGCGATTATTGCGGTTGGCTTAGTCTTCAACGCTGCTGGAGTAAAAGACATTTTACTAGAGCTATTCAATCGCATTATTGGTGCTTAAATAAAACCGTTCTTTTGTGGAATATAAGTGGTTTTCTTATGTTCCGCAAAGGAATGGTACACCAAACGAAGTGCGGTAGGGATTTTTGAATCTCTACAAAGAAAGGACGTGAATATATGGACGATATGCAAGTCTATATTGCGAATTTAGGCAAATACAATGAGGGCGAATTGGTCGGTGCGTGGTTTACCTTTCCCATTGACTTTGAGGAAGTCAAAGAGAAAATCGGCTTGAATGATGAATATGAGGAATACGCCATTCATGACTACGAGTTACCCTTTACGGTTGACGAATACACTTCCATTGGCGAACTCAATCGACTATGGGAAATGGTATCGGAATTACCCGAAGAATTACAATCGGAGCTATCTGCTCTGCTCACTCATTTTTCAAGCATTGAAGAACTAAGCGAACATCAAGAGGATATTATCATTCATTCCGATTGTGATGATATGTATGACGTGGCACGCTACTACATTGAAGAAACGGGTGCTTTAGGCGAAGTACCAGCTAGTCTTCAAAACTATATTGATTATCAAGCCTATGGTCGGGATTTAGACCTTTCAGGAACGTTTATCTCAACCAATCATGGGATTTTTGAAATCGTCTATTAAATCTGTCGGTACATTACTACTGGCAGATTTTCTATTTTACGGGGTGGCTCAATCAGCTACCCCTATTTTTTATGAAAGGATTGATTACATGAAGAAAATACGAAGCTATACCAGTATCTGGTCTGTGGAAAAGGTACTGTATTCTATCAATGATTTTAGACTTCCGTTTCCCATAACCTTTACGCAAATGACATGGTTTGTCGTGTCACTCTTTGCAGTGATGATACTTGGCAACTTGCCCCCTCTTTCCATGATAGAGGGAGCATTTCTCAAATACTTTGGGATTCCTGTGGCTTTCACATGGTTTATGTCTACAAAAACTTTTGATGGTAAAAAGCCTTATGGATTTTTGAAGTCTGTCATTGCTTATGCACTGCGACCAAAGCTGACCTATGCAGGAAAAAAAGTAACGCTTGGCAGAAACCAGCCACAAGAAGCCATTACAGCAGTTAGGAGTGAATTTTATGGCATATCCAATTAAATACATTGAAAACAATCTCGTCTGGAATAAAGACGGGGAATGTTATGCTTACTATGAGCTTGTTCCTTACAATTACTCATTTCTAAGTCCAGAACAGAAAATACAAGTGCATGATTCTTTCAGACAGCTTATCGCACAAAATCGTGATGGCAAAATTCATGCTTTACAAATCAGTACAGAATCCAGCATACGTTCTGCACAAGAGCGTTCCAAAAATGAAGTCACTGGCAAGCTCAAAGCGGTTGCCTATGACAAAATCGACCAACAGACAGACGCTTTAATATCCATGATTGGCGAAAATCAAGTGAACTACCGTTTCTTTATCGGCTTTAAGTTGCTTCTCAACGATCAGGAGTTTTCTATGAAAAGTCTTACCGTTGAAGCAAAAAATGCTTTGTCTGATTTTGTCTATGATGTGAACCATAAGCTGATGGGCGATTTTGTTAGTATGAGTAATGATGAAATCCTGCGTTTTCAGAAGATGGAAAAGCTCTTAGAAAATAAAATCTCTCGTCGTTTCAAAATCCGCAGGTTAGATAAGGACGACTTCGGCTATCTGATTGAACACCTTTACGGACAGACAGGCACTGCCTATGAAGAGTATGAGTACCATCTATCAAAGAAAAAGCTGGATAATGAAACGCTGATTAAATACTATGACTTGATTAAGCCTACTCGCTGTTTGGTGGAAGAAAAACAGCGATATTTGAAAATCCAGCAGGAAGATGAAACCGTCTATGTAGCTTACTTTACCATTAACAGCATTGTCGGAGAACTGGACTTCCCGTCCTCTGAAATCTTCTACTACCAGCAACAGCAATTTACATTCCCGATTGATACGTCAATGAATGTGGAAATTGTAGCGAATCGTAAAGCCCTATCTACTGTCCGCAATAAAAAGAAAGAACTGAAAGACTTGGATAACCACGCTTGGCAAAGTGATAATGAAACCAGCTCCAATGTGGCGGAAGCTCTGGAAAGTGTGAATGAGCTGGAAACCAATTTAGACCAAAGCAAGGAATCTATGTACAAGCTGTCTTATGTGGTAAGGGTATCAGCAAATGATCTTGACGAACTCAAACGTCGTTGTAATGAAGTGAAAGATTTTTATGACGATTTAAGCGTAAAACTGGTACGACCATTTGGGGATATGCTCGGCTTACATGAAGAATTTTTACCTGCCAGCAAGCGTTATATGAATGATTATATTCAATACGTGACCTCTGATTTCCTCGCTGGTTTAGGTTTTGGTGCTACTCAAATGCTGGGGGAAAATGAGGGGATTTATGTTGGCTACAGCTTAGATACTGGACGCAATGTCTATCTGAAACCTGCTCTTGCCAGTCAAGGGGTTAAGGGTTCAGTAACCAATGCGTTAGCGTCGGCTTTTGTTGGTTCGCTGGGTGGTGGTAAATCCTTTGCGAATAACCTTATCGTCTATTATGCGGTGCTTTATGGGGCACAAGCAGTGATTGTAGACCCAAAAGCAGAACGTGGCAGATGGAAAGAAACCTTGCCAGAGATTTCCCATGAAATCAATATCGTCACTCTGACTTCTGATGAGAAAAACAAAGGCTTACTTGACCCTTATGTGATTATGAAAAATCCCAAAGATTCTGAATCACTGGCTATTGATATTCTGACATTCCTTACGGGGATTTCCTCTCGTGATGGGGAACGCTTCCCAATCCTTAGAAAAGCCATTCGTGCAGTAACCAATAGTGAAGTACGAGGGTTGATGAAAGTGATTGAGGAATTACGGGTTGAGAATACGCCACTAAGTACCAGTATAGCCGACCATATCGAAAGTTTTACAGACTATGACTTTGCACATTTATTATTCAGTAATGGTTATGTGGAGCAGTCTATCAGCTTAGAAAAACAACTGAACATTATACAGGTTGCGGACTTGGTACTTCCCGACAAGGAAACTTCCTTTGAGGAATATACCACTATGGAGCTTTTATCCGTTGCTATGCTGATTGTCATTAGTACCTTTGCTTTAGACTTTATCCATACAGACCGAAGCATTTTCAAGATTGTAGATTTAGACGAAGCATGGAGCTTTTTACAGGTAGCACAAGGAAAAACACTATCTATGAAGCTGGTTCGGGCTGGTCGTGCTATGAACGCTGGGGTATATTTCGTGACCCAAAATACAGACGACCTCTTAGATGAAAAACTGAAAAATAACCTCGGCTTAAAATTTGCATTTCGTTCCACTGACCTTAACGAGATTAAAAAGACCTTAGCCTTTTTTGGTGTAGACCCAGAGGACGAAAACAATCAGAAGCGATTGCGTGATTTGGAAAACGGGCAATGCCTTATCAGTGATTTATATGGTCGTGTCGGTGTGATACAGTTCCACCCTGTATTTGAAGAACTGCTCCATGCCTTTGATACCAGACCACCTGTGCGAAAAGAGGTGTAAATGTGAAACCATCAATAGTAAACAGAATAAAATCAAACTGGACGCTGAAACGTCTAGGTAAAGTGGCAATGACAGTGGCTTTCACACTTGTGATTGCCATTTTTCTTTTAGCCATGCTGGGAACGGTGGTTCAAGCTGCGGGCTTGGTAGATGATACGGTCAATGTGGCAAATGAATACAGCCGATACCCACTTGAAAACTATCAACTGGATTTTTATGTGGATAATAGCTGGGGCTGGCTTCCGTGGAACTGGTCGGACGGGATTGGAAAACAGGTCATGTATGGACTATATGCCATTACCAATTTTATTTGGACAATCAGTTTGTATGTTTCCAATGCG
Organism: Streptococcus constellatus subsp. constellatus; assembly: GCF_023167545.1. Taxonomy (NCBI): domain Bacteria; kingdom Bacillati; phylum Bacillota; class Bacilli; order Lactobacillales; family Streptococcaceae; genus Streptococcus; species Streptococcus constellatus. The sequence continues at coordinate 1,189,836 of NZ_AP014647.1, read as the reverse complement.
ACAGGTTACTTAGTACAGGAAGCCTATTCCTTAGACTTCATTTCCGCTACAGCAGATTCCATTGGTAAGAATATGCAGACCTTAGCTGGTGTGAGTGCAAACGGATTTTCAACAGAGGGTTTCTATGTTGGATTCCTCTTACTCTTGATTTTGGTTCTTGGGGTTTATGTTGCCTATACGGGACTGATAAAGAGAGAAACCACAAAGGCAATTCATGCCATTATGAATTTTGTGCTGGTGTTTATCCTATCGGCTTCCTTTATTGCCTACGCTCCCGACTACATTAAAAAAATCAATGACTTTTCATCAGACATCAGTAATGCCAGTTTATCACTTGGCACGAAGATTGTCATGCCCCATTCCGATAGTCAAGGCAAGGACAGCGTGGACTTAATCAGAGATAGCCTGTTTTCCATACAGGTTCAGCAACCGTGGCTACTGCTTCAATACAACAGTTCAGACATTGAAAGTATCGGTATTGACCGTGTGGAAAGCCTGCTCTCCACCAGCCCAGATTCCAACAATGGCGAAGATAGAGAAAAAATTGTTGCGGAAGAAATTGAAGACAGAAGCAATACCAATCTAACCATTACAAAGACCATTAACCGTTTAGGTACAGTCTTCTTCCTATTTGTCTTCAATATTGGGATTTCCATATTTGTATTCCTATTAACAGGAATCATGATTTTCTCGCAGGTACTTTTTATCATCTATGCTATGTTTCTGCCTGTGAGCTTTATTTTAAGCATGATTCCATCATTTGATGGTATGTCAAAACGAGCCATAACAAAGCTCTTTAATACCATTTTGACACGAGCTGGAATCACATTGATTATTACGACAGCATTTAGTATTTCAACCATGCTCTATACCTTATCGGCTGGTTATCCGTTCTTTTTGATTGCTTTTCTACAGATTGTGACCTTTGCAGGAATCTACTTCAAGCTGGGCGATTTAATGAGTATGTTTTCTCTACAGAGTAACGATTCTCAAAGTGTGGGAAGTCGTGTGATGAGAAAACCTCGTATGCTTATGCACGCTCACATGCACCGTCTACAGCGGAAACTTGGACGTTCCATGACTACTCTAGGGGCTGGGTCTGCCATTGTTACAGGTAAAAAAGGACAGTCGGGTTCGGGGAGTTCTGCAAGGACACAAGCAGATCACTCCCGACCAGACGGAAAGGAAAAATCAACACTTGGAAAACGTATCGGTCAAACCATCGGTACAGTAGCTGATACCAAAGACAGAATGGTAGACACTGCTAGTGGTTTGAAAGAACAGGTTAAAGATTTGCCGACCAATGCAAGATATGCAGTATATCAAGGAAAATCCAAAGTAAAAGAGAATGTCCGTGATTTAACCAGTAGTATTTCTCAAACCAAAGCGGACAGAGCCAGTGGACGCAAGGAACAGCAGGAACAAAGGCGAAAAACCATTGCGAAGCGTCGCTCTGAAATGGAACAGGTCAAACAGAAAAAACAGCCTGCTTCTTCTGTTCATGAAAGACCGACTACAAGACAAGAACAATATCATGATGAACAGACCTCAAAACAGTCTAATATTCAGACTTCATATAAGGAATCTCAACAAGCCAAACAAGAGCGTCCAGCAGTTAAGTCCGATTTTTCAAGTCCAAAAGTGGAACGCCAAGGCAATACCGTTCAAGAAAAAACCGTTCAAAAGCCAGCAACTTCAACCACTACAGCAGATAGAACTTCACAACGTCCAATCACAAAAGAACGTCCGTCTACTGTTCAAAGAGTACCACTACAAAATACAAGAAGTAGACCACCAATCAAAACCGCCACCATTAAGAAAGTCGGTAAGAAACCATGAAGTTGAAAACTTTAGTGATTGGTGGTTCTGGATTATTCTTGATGGTCTTCTCACTGCTTCTGTTTGTTGCCATTTTATTTTCAGATGAACAGGACAGCGGAATTTCCAATATTCATTATGGAGGTGTGAATGTTTCCGCAGAAGTGCTGGCTCATAAGCCTATGGTAGAAAAATATGCCAAAGAATATGGCGTTGAAGAATATGTCAACATACTTCTTGCGATTATACAGGTGGAATCGGGCGGTACTGCGGAAGATGTTATGCAGTCCTCGGAATCCCTCGGTCTTCCACCTAATTCATTGAGTACAGAAGAATCCATTAAGCAAGGTGTGAAGTATTTCAGTGAATTATTAGCCAGTAGCGAAAGGCTCAGTGTAGATTTAGAATCGGTTATCCAGTCCTACAATTATGGTGGTGGTTTCTTAGGGTATGTGGCTAATCGTGGAAATAAATATACCTTTGAACTGGCTCAAAGTTTCTCAAAAGAGTATTCAGGTGGCGAAAAAGTGTCTTACCCCAATCCCATAGCCATACCTATCAATGGGGGCTGGCGATACAACTATGGCAATATGTTTTATGTGCAACTGGTAACGCAGTATCTTGTCACAACAGAGTTTGATGATGATACGGTACAAGCCATCATGGACGAAGCACTGAAATATGAGGGCTGGCGATACGTTTACGGTGGAGCTTCCCCGACTACTTCTTTTGATTGTAGCGGACTGACACAATGGACGTATGGAAAAGCTGGAATTAACTTACCACGAACCGCACAACAGCAATATGATGTGACCCAGCATATCCCACTATCGGAAGCACAAGCTGGCGATTTGGTTTTCTTTCATTCTACCTATAACGCTGGCTCTTATATTACTCATGTTGGGATATACCTTGGCAATAACCGTATGTTTCATGCAGGCGACCCAATCGGTTATGCCGACTTAACAAGCCCCTACTGGCAACAGCATTTAGTGGGAGCAGGACGAATCAAACAATGAGAAAGGAAGATTTAATGATGAAATTTAGAAAAAATCAGAATAAAGAAAAACAGATACCAAAGGAAAAGAAACCTCGTGTCTATAAGGTCAATCCTCATAAAAAGGTTGTGATTGCCTTGTGGGTACTTTTAGGGCTTAGTTTCAGCTTTGCGATATTCAAGCACTTTACAGCTATAGATACTCATACTATTCACGAAACAACTATCATAGAAAAGGAATACGTTGATACTCATCATGTAGAAAATTTTGTAGAGAACTTTGCGAAAGTCTACTATTCATGGGAGCAATCCGATAAGTCCATTGATAATCGAATGGAAAGTCTAAAAGGCTATCTGACAGATGAACTTCAAGCTCTCAATGTTGATACAGTACGCAAAGATATTCCTGTATCGTCTTCTGTAAGAGGATTTCAGATATGGACGGTAGAGCCAACTGGCGACAATGAGTTTAATGTAACCTACAGTGTAGACCAGCTCATTACAGAGGGAGAAAATACAAAGACCGTCCACTCTGCTTATATAGTGAGTGTCTATGTAGATGGTTCTGGAAATATGGTACTGGTTAAGAATCCGACCATTACCAACATACCTAAGAAATCAAGTTATAAACCAAAAGCCATTGAAAGTGAGGGGACGGTTGATTCCATTACAACCAATGAAATCAATGAGTTTTTAACGACGTTCTTCAAGCTCTATCCTACAGCGACAGCCAGTGAACTTTCCTACTATGTGAATGACGGGATATTAAAACCAATCGGAAAAGAGTACATCTTTCAAGAACTGGTAAATCCTATTCACAATCGTAAGGATAATCAAGTCACGGTATCGCTGACAGTGGAGTATATCGACCAGCAGACCAAAGCAACGCAGGTATCTCAATTTGATTTGGTACTTGAAAAGAACGGGAGTAATTGGAAGATTATAGAATAACAAATATTGGTACATTATTACAGCTATTTTGTAATCACGTACTCTCTTTGATAAAAAATTGGAGATTCCTTTACAAATATGCTCTTACGTGCTATTATTTAAGTATCTATTTAAAAGGAGTTAATAAATATGCGGCAAGGTATTCTTAAATAAACTGTCAATTTGATAGTGGGAACAAATAATTGGATGTCCTTTTTTAGGAGGGCTTAGTTTTTTGTACCCAGTTTAAGAATACCTTTATCATGTGATTCTAAAGTATCCGGAGAATATCTGTATGCTTTGTATGCCTATGGTTATGCATAAAAATCCCAGTGATAAAAGTATTTATCACTGGGATTTTTATGCCCTTTTGGGTTTTTGAATGGAGGAAAATCACATGAAAATTATTAATATTGGAGTTTTAGCTCATGTTGATGCAGGAAAAACTACCTTAACAGAAAGCTTATTATATAACAGTGGAGCGATTACAGAATTAGGAAGCGTGGACAAAGGTACAACGAGGACGGATAATACGCTTTTAGAACGTCAGAGAGGAATTACAATTCAGACAGGAATAACCTCTTTTCAGTGGGAAAATACGAAGGTGAACATCATAGACACGCCAGGACATATGGATTTCTTAGCAGAAGTATATCGTTCATTATCAGTTTTAGATGGGGCAATTCTACTGATTTCTGCAAAAGATGGCGTACAAGCACAAACTCGTATATTATTTCATGCACTTAGGAAAATGGGGATTCCCACAATCTTTTTTATCAATAAGATTGACCAAAATGGAATTGATTTATCAACGGTTTATCAGGATATTAAAGAGAAACTTTCTGCCGAAATTGTAATCAAACAGAAGGTAGAACTGTATCCTAATATGTGTGTGACGAACTTTACCGAATCTGAACAATGGGATACGGTAATAGAGGGAAACGATTACCTTTTAGAGAAATATATGTCCGGTAAATCATTAGAAGCATTGGAACTCGAACAAGAGGAAAGCATAAGATTTCAGAATTGTTCTCTGTTCCCTCTTTATCATGGAAGTGCAAAAAGTAATATAGGGATTGATAACCTTATAGAAGTTATTACTAATAAATTTTATTCATCAACACATCGAGGTCCGTCTGAACTTTGCGGAAATGTTTTCAAAATTGAATATACAAAAAAAAGACAACGTCTTGCATATATACGCCTTTATAGTGGAGTACTACATTTACGAGATTCGGTTAGAGTATCAGAAAAAGAAAAAATAAAAGTTACAGAAATGTATACTTCAATAAATGGTGAATTATGTAAGATTGATAGAGCTTATTCTGGAGAAATTGTTATTTTGCAAAATGAGTTTTTGAAGTTAAATAGTGTTCTTGGAGATACAAAACTATTGCCACAGAGAAAAAAGATTGAAAATCCGCACCCTCTACTACAAACAACTGTTGAACCGAGTAAACCTGAACAGAGAGAAATGTTGCTTGATGCCCTTTTGGAAATCTCAGATAGTGATCCGCTTCTACGATATTACGTGGATTCTACGACACATGAAATTATACTTTCTTTCTTAGGGAAAGTACAAATGGAAGTGATTAGTGCACTGTTGCAAGAAAAGTATCATGTGGAGATAGAACTAAAAGAGCCTACAGTCATTTATATGGAGAGACCGTTAAAAAATGCAGAATATACCATTCACATCGAAGTGCCGCCAAATCCTTTCTGGGCTTCCATTGGTTTATCTGTATCACCGCTTCCGTTGGGAAGTGGAATGCAGTATGAGAGCTCGGTTTCTCTTGGATACTTAAATCAATCGTTTCAAAATGCAGTTATGGAGGGGATACGCTATGGCTGTGAACAAGGATTGTATGGTTGGAATGTGACGGACTGTAAAATCTGTTTTAAGTATGGCTTATACTATAGCCCTGTTAGTACCCCAGCAGATTTTCGGATGCTTGCTCCTATTGTATTGGAACAAGTCTTAAAAAAAGCTGGAACAGAATTGTTAGAGCCATATCTTAGTTTTAAAATTTATGCGCCACAGGAATATCTTTCACGAGCATACAACGATGCTCCTAAATATTGTGCGAACATCGTAGACACTCAATTGAAAAATAATGAGGTCATTCTTAGTGGAGAAATCCCTGCTCGGTGTATTCAAGAATATCGTAGTGATTTAACTTTCTTTACAAATGGACGTAGTGTTTGTTTAACAGAGTTAAAAGGGTACCATGTTACTACCGGTGAACCTGTTTGCCAGCCCCGTCGTCCAAATAGTCGGATAGATAAAGTACGATATATGTTCAATAAAATAACTTAGTGTATTTTATGTTGTTATATAAATATGGTTTCTTGTTAAATAAGATGAAATATTTTTTAATAAAGATTTGAATTAAAGTGTAAAGGAGGAGATAGTTATTATAAACTACAAGTGGATATTGTGTCCTGTATGTGGAAATAAAACACGATTAAAGATAAGGGAAGATACTGAATTAAAAAAATTCCCCCTCTATTGTCCGAAATGCAGACAAGAAAATTTAATTGAAATAAAGCAGTTCAAAGTAACTGTGATTACAGAGCCAGACGCAAAGACGCAGAGCCGATAAAATGAGATTAATACAATCTCATTTTATCGGCTCTTTCCGTTATGTATGGATTCTTTTAATTAGTCTTCGATGTTTCTTGCTTCGTTGATACCGCTGGCTAAAGATTCCATTAAGGATAGTTCTTTGTCTGTAAAGCTATCCATGTATTTCTCTATCTGTAATCGTCGGGTGCTTTTTACCAAGTTATTAGCAGGTAAGAAAAATTCATCAACGGAAACATGAAGTAACGATACAAGGTCATAAAGAACTTGTATGCTGGGGTGTTGCCCTTTATTTTCAATATTAGTTAAGTACCGTGGGTCAATTTCAATCAATGCTCCCACTTGTTCACGAGTTAAACCTCGTTTCAATCGAGCTTCTTTAATGGCTAAACCAAAGGCTCTAAAATCATATTTATCTTCTTTTTTACGCATAGTAGACCACCTCTATACATTTTATTGTTCCTACTGAATTAAAAACAGGTATAGAAAAACGTGTTATATGGTTTATAGGTTTATATTTAATAAAAAGCACTACTAAACGCCAATAAAAAAAACCGTTATATGGTAGTGCTATTTACGCTGTTAAAATATTGTATATTACTTCCAAATGGCGGTTTGTTGGAGGTCAACGTCGCCATGAAGTACATCATATACAATAAATTTCCTTACATTGGGTTCTTGTCAAAAAAAGTCGTCTATCTGCAATAGATAAGTACGTCCACCAATGTGGTTTTATAAATCATATAGATAGAATAACAGAAGCATGTAAACAGAGAAATAAATCTGTTTATATGCTTTTTTGGCTATTCAGAACTTTTTTACAAAGTTTATTTATCAGTAATGCAACAAATCCCCCTTTCACATTGGGACTAAGAGTGAAAGGAGATAAACGAGCAAGGCTCACTTCCTTTCCTAGACAGAAAGGGGGTGAGAAACATGAAACCATCTTCTTTTCAGACCACAATAGAAAATCAGTTTGACTATATCTGTAAACGTGCTATGGAAGACGAGCGAAAGAATTATATGCTTTATCTTTCAAGGATTGCAAAGCGTGAGGTGTCCTTTTCGGATGTTGGCGATTATCTTGTTAGCCAGTTTGCGACAACAGATAACTATTCAACTGACTTTCAGATTTTTACACTCAATGGGTTATCAGTAGGCGTTGAAAATGATTTGTTGAGTGAAGCATTACGTGAGTTGCCAGACAAGAAACGTGAAATTCTACTGCTGTTTTACTTTATGGACATGAGCGATTCAGAAATTGCAGACCTGTTGAAATTGAACCGTTCTACTGTCTATCGGCATAGAACCAGTGGACTAGCCTTAATTAAAAAGTTTATGGAGGAATTTGAAGAATGAAAACACAATATCCTATGATTCCCTTTCCTCTCATTGTAAAGGCAACAGATGCCGATACCGAAGCGATTAACCAGATTCTACATCATTACAGAGGGTACATAACGAAGCGTTCCCTACGACTTATGAAAGATGAATATGGCAATCAAAGTATGGTCGTTGATGAAGTCTTACGTGGAAGAATGGAAACCAGACTGATTACAAAGATTTTGTCATTTGAAATTAAGTAATATCCTCTCTCCTTTCGTGGAAGCGTGCTAAACCATTCCACGCTTCCCGAACAGGGAGGTTTGTTATTCCACCAAAGCATATTGAGCTTTCAATGTGTTTTGATAGGCTAACGAGCCATTGTTCTTTGAAAACTGAATAAAAGTAATCGAATACGTTTCGATAAGAAAAGAGCCAACGGAACTAACCGCCATGACCTATCTTATAAAGATAGCGAGCGATTCATGTTAGTGATCCGAGAAGCAATCTTTAGCAGGATTGCCTGCAACGACATTCTTATCGTGATAATGATACTCCCATACAGTCAATAGTCCGAGCGTGATAAAACCGTCGCAGGCAATGAGTATGGCTACATGAGAACCATGCAGGGGTGGAACTCCCGTGAGCTTTGCTAAAGCTGTTCGATTGCTGGTAAAACAACTTTTATGAAATCCAAATAAGTGATTTGGAAAGGAGGATTTTATGAAGCAGACTGACATTCCTATTTGGGAACGTTATACCCTAACCATTGAAGAAGCGTCAAAATATTTTCGTATTGGCGAAAACAAGCTACGACGCTTGGCAGAGGAAAATAAAAATGCAAATTGGCTGATTATGAATGGCAATCGTATTCAGATTAAACGAAAACAATTTGAAAAAATTATAGATACATTGGACGCAATCTAGCGTCGCCAAAGGGTCTTGTATATGATAAAATAGTATTAAGTCGTATCAAGGCTCTTTCCATAAAGGAAAGGAGCAAATGCCATGTCAGAAAAAAGACGTGACAATAAAGGTCGAATCTTAAAGACTGGAGAGAGCCAACGAAAAGACGGAAGATACTTATACAAATATATAGATTCATTTGGAGAACCGCAATTTGTTTACTCGTGGAAACTTGTGGCTACAGACCGAGTACCAGCAGGAAAGCGTGATTGTATCTCACTTAGAGAGAAAATCGCAGAGTTACAGAAAGACATTCATGATGGTATTGATGTTGTAGGAAAGAAAATGACACTCTGCCAGCTTTACGCAAAACAGAACGCTCAAAGACCAAAGGTTAGAAAAAACACTGAAACTGGACGCAAATATCTTATGGATATTTTGAAGAAAGACAAGTTAGGTGTAAGAAGTATTGACAGTATTAAGCCATCAGACGCTAAAGAATGGGCTATTAGAATGAGTGAAAATGGTTATGCTTATCAAACCATCAATAACTACAAACGTTCTTTAAAGGCTTCATTCTATATTGCTATACAAGATGATTGTGTTCGGAAGAATCCATTTGACTTTCAACTGAAAGCAGTTCTTGATGATGATACTGTCCCTAAGACCGTACTAACAGAAGAACAGGAAGAAAAACTGTTAGCCTTTGCAAAAGCTGATAAAACCTACAGCAAAAATTATGATGAAATTCTGATACTCTTAAAAACAGGTCTTCGTATTTCAGAGTTTGGTGGTTTGACACTTCCAGATTTAGATTTTGAGAATCGTCTTGTCAATATAGACCATCAGCTATTGAGAGATACTGAAATTGGGTACTACATTGAAACACCAAAGACCAAAAGTGGCGAACGTCAAGTTCCTATGGTTGAAGAAGCCTATCAAGCATTTAAGCGAGTGTTAGCGAATCGAAAGAATGATAAGCGTGTTGAGATTGATGGATATAGTGATTTTCTCTTTCTTAATAGAAAGAACTATCCAAAAGTGGCAAGTGATTACAACGGCATGATGAAAGGTCTTGTTAAGAAATACAATAAGTATAACGAGGATAAATTGCCACACATCACTCCACATAGTTTGCGACATACATTCTGTACCAACTATGCAAATGCAGGAATGAATCCAAAGGCATTACAGTACATTATGGGACATGCTAATATAGCCATGACGCTGAACTATTACGCACATGCAACATTCGATTCTGCAATGGCAGAAATGAAACGCTTGAATAAAGAGAAGCAACAGGAGCGTCTTGTTGCTTAGTAGTACAAATGAATTTACTACTTATTTACCACTTCTGACAGCTAAGACATGAGGAAATATGCAAAGAAACGTGAAGTATCTTCCTACAGTAAAAATACTCGAAAGCACATAGAATAAGGCTTTACGAGCATTTAAGAAAATATAAAAAGATAATTAGAAATTTATACTTTGTTTATATTAAAAAAAAGAAATAAAATCATAATCATTGTCGAGCATAGATTATTTTATTTGAAAGACATTGTAGACAAGCTGTGTGTAATAGAAAATAAAACTTTTAAAGAATACACGAAAGAATATTTTAGTGATGATTTCTTTGTAAGAGTTTCAGAAAAACATAATTTAAGAAATTTCAATGAAATTTTTAAGAGTGATTTCTTAAATAGACAATATGAAAAAGTAGATATGTTACAAAAAAATACTCCATCAAACTTTGTTAATGAATCAATAACATGTCTACATTTCAAAAAAACATACGATAAGAATACAATTTTTGATTTTAGTGTTTCTTTTAATACCGGGATAAATTTCATTATTGGACAAAACGGTGTTGGGAAAAGTACTTTTATCAATTTACTTATGGGAACTATAAAAGGCAAGGGAGAAGTTTTTTATAAGGGAGAAAAGCTCAAAAAACGGTACGAGAATATCTTTGCAGTCATGCAAGATGTTAATTATCAACTTTTCACAGAATCTGTATGGCAGGAAATTGGAACAGTTACAAAACAGGATAATTTGAAAAATGAAGCCTTAAGAAAGGTACATTTATTTAATAAAAAAGAAATGCACCCAAGTTCGTTATCAGGTGGTGAAAAACAGAGATTGTTGCTTGCTATGTCTATGGTAAGTCAAAAACCAATCATAGTGTTTGATGAGCCAACGAGTGGACTTTGCAAAATGCAAATGGATATTTTGATTGGATTTTTAAATCAAATGGTAGAGCAAGGAAAAACTATTATTATAATCACGCATGATTTTGAATTTATAAAACAATGCGATGGTGCAATATATGAATTTTTGAAATGAAATGTAAATAGATAGAACTATGGAGGTGTTGAAATGAAAGAAAAAAGTCCTACTGCAATATTGTGGGAGCTTGCACATGATGAACATCCAAAATTAAAGACATCAGTATTTATAGCGAGTATTGGTGTTTTAGCGGGGATTGTTCCATACATTGCGGCAAGTCGCATTTTAGTTTATTTAGTGAATGGAATTGAAGACAGCAAGGTTTATCTTATGTGGCTTGGCATAGGCTTGCTATCATATGCTTTGAAATCAATTTTATATTCTTTAGCATTATCAGTATCTCATAAAGCGACTTTTAGTGTACTAAAAGATATTCGTTTAAGAATGCTTGATAAACTTCCAAAGATGCCATTGGGAGAAATAATAAATATTCCAAGCGGTAATTTAAAGCAAATTATAGTCGATCAGGTCGAAAGTATGGAGAAACCTCTTGCACACTTATTACCTGAAATGACATCCAATATATTAGGCTCTTTGAGTATATTCATATATTTGTTATTTCTTGACTGGAGAATGGCGTTATTGTCATTAGTTTCTATTCCTTTAGGAATGTTTTTCATGGGACTTGTGATGAAAAACTACGCTGCTCAGTATGAAGGATCTGTAAAAGTTAGTCGTGAAATGAACTCGGCAATTGTGGAGTATGTTAACGGAATAGAAGTGATCAAAACCTTCAATCAGGATAAAAGGTCATATGCAAAATATAAAGATAAGGTTATTGCAAATGCAAAGTATTTCTATGAATGGATGAGAAGCTGTCAACTTCCTGTGTCTTTATCAAAAAATATATCGCCTACTACAATGATAACAATCCTTCCGGTTGGCTGGTATTTTTACATCAATGGAAGTTTGAGTATAGAAACATTTATAGTAGTTATTATTTTGTCGTTAGGAATTGCAGGACCTTTACTTGAAACGATGAATTTTGTTGATGGTCTTGCAAAGATAGGAACTATTGCAAATTCTATTAATTCAATTTTAGAAGGAAAAGAGCAAATTCATTCCAATGTTGATGTGAAAATAAACAAATATGATATTGCTCTGCAAGATGTGAAGTTTGGATATGAAGAAGGAAAGGAAATTCTTCATGGAGTGTCGTTAAACATAGAAGAAGGGACAACGATAGCTTTTGTTGGACCGAGCGGTAGTGGAAAGTCAACTTTGGCAAAACTGATAGCAGGATATTGGGACATAAATACAGGAAGCATAAAAATTGGTGGATATAATCTCCAAGAGATTCCTCTTAAACAGTTATATAGCTTAGTAGCATTTGTTTCTCAAGACAATTTCCTTTTTAATGAAAGCATTAGGGAAAACATACGAATGGGAAATCCAAGTGCAAGTGATAAAGAAGTTGAAAATATTGCAAAGAAGTCAGGCTGCCATGATTTTATTATGAATATGGAAAAAGGCTATGACACAGTTGTCGGAAGCAGTGGTAGCCATATTTCCGGAGGAGAAAGACAAAGAATCTCAATAGCAAGAGCAATGCTTAAAAAATCCCCGATAGTGATATTGGATGAAGCAACTTCATATATTGATCCGGAGAATGAGGTGATTATCAAAGAAGCTCTATCAAAATTGATACAAAATAAAACTGTTATCGTTATTGCACACAGGTTATCAACAATAACAGATGTTCAACAAATCTTTTTTGTTGAGAATGGAGAGCTTATTTCACATGGTAAACATAACGAGTTAATGGAAGATTGTGAGCTATATAAAAAAATGTGGAATGCTCATATTGGAGTAAAGGATGGTGAAATAAAATGCTAAGTGCTTTAAAAAAAATTTTAGATTTCTCAGGTGATGAGAAGAAAAATATATACCATTCTATATGGGTAAGTTTCTTGTTTGCAATTTTTCACATGCTTCAAATCAGTGCAATTTATTTTATAGTTAAAGCTGTTTCTGAAAAAGATATGAGTATGACACCTGCGTGGATTGCTTTGATACTTCTTGTTGTAAGCATAGTAGGCAGAAGTATTGCAAATTATTATTCACAGTTACAACAATGCCATGCAAGCTATTTTATGGTTGCAAATAAAAGAATTTCAATAGGGGAAATGTTCAAAAAAATTCCTATGGGATTTTTTAATGGAAACAATGGGGGAGAAGTCGTTGGTATTTCTACAACCGTTTTAGAAGATGTGGAAAATACGGCTGCGATGGTTATGGTAAATACCTTGTCGGGATTTATAAATACTATAATCTTTACTTTGATGATTTTAATATTTGAATGGAGAATAGGTTTTATTGTAACTGTCGGAAGTCTATTATATTTGGTTATTTTGTCAAAAATGGAAAAGAAGTCAAGAGAGGTTCTTCCTAAACGACAAATGGCTTCAGCAAAATTAGTAGATACTGTTTTAGAACAGATTGGAGGAATGTCTGTTATAAAATCCTTTAATTTAACCGGTAAAGGTGATGAGAAAGTTAGAGGTGCTATTGAAAATACCAGAAAAACAAATCTTGATTGTGAAAAGTTGTTTACACCTTACACGATTGTTCAAAATATTCTTTTAGATTTGTTCAGCATTTTAATCATAGGTGCAGGTATTTTCTTCTACCAAAGAGGAGAACTTTCGTTTCTGAATACAGTTATGACAATCATAATTTCATTTCTTGCTTTTTCACAAATTAAATTGGCAGGAAGTGCGACAACTGCCCTTAGGGTTGTTAGTGGCTCTATTGAACAAACCAAGAAATTAGAAGAATTTCCACAAATGGATATTGAAGGAAAAGATATAAAACCTGCTAATTTTAATATTTCTTTTGAAAATGTAGAATTTGCATATTCAGGAAAGAAAATTCTTGATGATATATCTGTTGATATACCACAAAACCAAATGACTGCAATAGTCGGACCTTCAGGAGCTGGAAAAACCACATTTTGTAACTTGATTGCAAGGTTTTGGGATATAGATAACGGGAAGATTAGTATAGGAGGACATAATATAAAGGAATATTCCTTAGAGTCATTGATGAAACAAATCAGTATGGTTTTCCAAAATGTGTATTTGTTCCAAGATACTATAGAAAATAATATAAAGTTTGCTAAGCCTAATGCTACCCATGAAGAAGTAGTAGATGCTGCTAAAAAGGCTTGCTGTCATGATTTTATTATGAACCTTCCTGAACAATACCAAACTGTTATAGGAGAAGGTGGTGCAAGTTTATCAGGTGGTGAAAAACAAAGAATTTCAATAGCAAGAGCTATGATAAAAAATGCCCCAATTATTATTTTTGATGAAGCCACAGCAAATGTTGATCCTGAAAATGAGGATAAATTACAGCTTGCAATGGAGGAACTTACGAGAAATAAAACTGTGATTATGATTGCACATAGGCTAAAAACTATAAAAAATGCAAATCAAATTCTTGTATTGGCTAATGGAAAGATAATGCAAAAAGGAACACACGAAGAACTAATTCAAACAGATGGTATTTACAGAAATTTTGTTGAAGCAAGACAAGTAGCAACCAAGTGGCAGTTATCATAAGCTGAAAAATATTAAAAACAATAGGAGGAAGTCATATGGGAAAACAAGATATGAAAACACAACTTTTAACAAAAAGTCCTAAAGATTTATTGTTTCAATTAGCTATTCCAGGAATTATAGGAATGGTTGTTATAGGACTTTATCCATTTATGGATGGAATATTTGCTGGGTGGATTATAGGGGATTATGCTATGTCTGCCATTAGTATATCGATGTCTTTAACAATAATAAATGGTGGTATATCAGCACTTATTGGAGTTGGTAGTGCGTCGATTTTGTCAAGGGCTATTGGAAAGGGAGATAAAGAAACAACGGATAAAATATTTGGAAATTTTTGTTATTGGGTAATTTTATTCTCTATAGTAATCACAGTATTAGGCTTGGTATTTGCACCTAATTTTCTGGATTTGGTAGGAGCAAAAGGAAATATTAAAGAACTGGGAGTTAGATATTTAAGAGTAGTTTTCTTTGGTTCAATATTTGTGAATTTTGCTCAAGCAGGCAATATGACAATGCGTGGTGAAGGTGCATTGAAGCAATCTATGATGATTATGGGAGTAGGTGCTTTATTAAATATTATTTTAGATCCTATTTTTATGAAGTTGATGGGAGAGTATGCAATTGAAGGTGCAGCCATTGCAACTGTAATATCTCAAATTGTACAGGCGATATTAACATTTCACTATTTTTCAAAGAAAAGTGCTTTTGTTGGTATCCATAAAATTCAAAAGAGCAAGGCAATCTACAGTGAAATGTTTAGTATAGGAAGTTCGGCTATGATGATGCAAATTTTATTTGCAGTACAACAAACATTTTTGTTCAAACAGGCTTTCGCTTATGGTGGAGATAATTGGGGAATTCTAATGTCTGCAACAATGAGACTTTATATGTTCTCATTTATTCCATTGTGGGGAATGAGTCAAGGGTTACAGCCTGTTATAGGAGCCAATTTTGGAGCAAAACAATATCAAAGAGTAAAAGATACTATGAAGATTTTCATGTATGGGGCAACAATACTTGCTGCTATTTCTTGGATACCATCCATGT
Organism: Streptococcus constellatus subsp. constellatus; assembly: GCF_023167545.1. Lineage (NCBI taxonomy): Bacteria > Bacillati > Bacillota > Bacilli > Lactobacillales > Streptococcaceae > Streptococcus > Streptococcus constellatus. The sequence continues at coordinate 1,174,382 of NZ_AP014647.1, read as the reverse complement.
TTTTCTCCGAAAAATTATTGTCATTGTTTAATGTGAGAAGTGAAATAATTGAAGCTGGAGTTATGAACTTTAAATTGTTCTATTCTACCTTTATCCTGTATGGAATTATGATTATGACTCTTACATTTTTCCAATCTATTGGAGATGGGAAAAAAGCAAGCATGATTGTAATGCTTAGACAACTGATTTTATTTATTCCGGCGATATTGCTATTGCCAAAGGTATTTGGAGGATTAGCAGTTTGGTGGGCTGAACCTATTGTAGATTTTAGTATGATTTTGCTCGGCTTGTTTTTAATGCTTAGCAGACTTAGAAAAATTGGAAAAGAAGAAGCGATAAATTGTTAAGTATCTTATTATCCAAAGGTGAAAATAAACTATTAGAAAGGTTTGATATATGAATATTAGTTAGATATAAGGATATATGAATATTAGTTCGATATAAGAATGAGGGAGGAAATTATGAAGAAATCTTTATATTCAATAATAAAAAATAGTAAGAACATTTTCTTCCCTTTTTTCGGTTTGCTTTATAGAAGATAATGAATCTACAAATTATATTGAAAAATTAAATAGTGTTTATAAAAGAACAAGTTTCTTTCGTTTTAGAGGACTTCTCATGCCAAGATGCAGGAGTCCTCCTTTTTTTGCCTGAAAACAAGCAGACAAAAAAAGAATGGAGGAAACATATATGCCAAAAGAATATTACCTTTATGTCAACGGACAAAGGGTTAAAGTCAGCGAGCAGATATACAAAGTCTACTGGCGAGAACGAGAACACGAAAAGTATTTGGAGCAGGTGGACAGAAAAAACCACTTGCTCTTTTTTTCATCATTGGATCATGACGGACACTTTGTAGATAATATTGTTGATGAAAGTGTTGATGTAGAAAAGATTGTTGAAACACAGATGATGATTGAAGCAGTTAGAAATGCTATATCAAGGCTTAATGCTGAAGAAAGAGATATTATTGAACGCTTGTATTTCAATGATGAAACGGTTCGCTCAGTGGCAAAGCTCAAAAGTATTACACATCCGGCTTTAATCAAAAGAAGAAACAAAATTCTTGAAAAGCTGAAAAAATTCATCGAAGAACTTTAGAAATTCGGTAACCAAAGGGGTCAAATTTTCCTTATGTAAAGTGAAGGGGAGTTTGACCTCCTTTACTTTCTTGAATAAGAGATAGCCTGCTTATGGCAAATAGGAAAATGTAAAGAAAACAATCCCTTTCAAATATTGATCTTTGACAACTGAATAGACCAAGGTAGGACTTTATCTACTTGTGGAGAATTATGACTTACGCCATGACCTTTCTGCTGAAAGTTTTCGGTTTTATGAATACTGGTTAGCCAAGGATATAAGAAAGCGAGCGATAAATAAGAATACATAAAAAACAGAGGTGGCAATCTGTTCGGTGATACAAGTAGTGATAATGATACTTCAATAGTTTAAGCCGGCTCGTCTTAATAAGGGGCGGAGGTGAGATTCCTATGTTGCTGCCAAGCACCTACCAATGTCATAAAACTTAAAAATGATTTTTAACGAGGAGGGTTTAGAATGAATAACGAATTACTAAAATATAGCCTCCAATTATCTATGCTATCTATCTTGCTGTCCAAACATTTACTAAATGATATTGAATACAGGAAGATAAAGTTAAAACTGATGAAAAAGTACAACATTTCAACAGAATTATATTAATAATGTTTTGCAAGTGTGGTATAATAAGACTGCATAGAAAGATACAAAAAAGGAGGCGGATGCAGTGAAGAAAGAAGTAAAAGTTATTAAAGGTGATACCACACTGAAAAGAACTGCATCAGGCTGTGTTGAACGCTCAATAAAGAGAGTGGCAGCTTATTGCAGAGTTAGTACGGATACCGAAGATCAGATTAACAGCTATAATTCTCAGGTAGAACACTACACAGAATTTATACAGAAGAATAACGAGTGGACTCTTGCCGGAATATATGCTGACGAAGCGATAACAGGAACACAGGTTGATCGAAGAATTGACTTTCAAAGGTTGATAAATGACTGTATGAATGGCGATATAGATATGATAATTACAAAGTCTATATCAAGATTTGCGAGAAATACATTAGATACCTTAAAGTATGTAAGAAAGCTGAAAGAATTTAATGTTGCAGTTTTTTTTGAAGAAGAAAACATAAACACCTTAACAATGGACGGTGAGTTGCTTTTAACAATTTTAAGTTCAGTTGCTCAACAGGAAGTAGAGAACATTTCAGCCAATGTCAAAAAAGGTTTGAGAATGAAGATGGAAAGAGGAGAAATGGTCGGCTTTCAAGGGTGTTTAGGCTATGACTATGATCCGGAAACTAAAAGCATTTCTATCAATGAAAAAGAAGCTGAGATTGTAAGATATATTTTTAGAAGATACATTGAAGGTGTTGGCGGTATGGTAATTTCCAGAGAACTGGAAGAACAAGGATATTTATCGCCAAGAGGAAATAAAAGATGGACTGAAACAACTGTTTTAGGAATCATAAAAAACGAAAAATATAAAGGGGATCTTATGATGGGAAAGACCTATACGGTTGATCCTATTTCAAAGAGAAGATTGGATAATTTCGGAGAACAGGATAAGTTTTATATAGAAAACCATCACGAGCCAATCATTTCAGAAGAAGATTTTGAAAAAGCTCAAGGTATTAGATTAAGAAGGTCAAAAAACAGAAATACTGTTGCCAATAATGGTGGTAAAAGAGAAAAGTATTCAAGAAAATATGCTTTTAGCAGTATGCTTGAATGTGGATTTTGCGGTCATAATCTTTCAAGAAGAAATTGGCATTCGAGTTCAGAATATACAAAAGTTATATGGCAGTGTGTCAATGCCACTAAAAACGGAAAGAAGTATTGTCCACATAGTAAAGGGATTGAAGAAGAAGCAATAGAAAAAGCATTTATGGAAAGCTATCGTCAGGTATGCCATAATAATGTGGAAATTACCAATGAATTCCTTAAAACTGTGGAAGAAGAATTGAAAGACAACAGTTTAGCTAAAGACCTGAAGAAGATAACAAATCAACTTGATAAGATACTAAAGAAAGAAAAGGATCTTGTTGAGTTAAGACTGAATGAGTCAATCAGCATGGATATATATCAGGACAAGTATAATGAAATAGCTATTAGTAAAGAGAAACTACTTGCAGAAAAGAGGACTTTAGAGGTAACACTTACCGATGAAAAAGCATTGAAGAAAAGGCTTGAGGGATTTAAAAAATTACTTGAATCCAATAAATATCTTGAGGAATTTGATAGAGCTGTATTTGAAAGTATAGTGGATAAAATCATCATTGGTGGAACTAACGATGAAGGCGAAATTGATCCTGCAATGATTACTATCATATACAAGACCGGGAAAAAAGATTCTCAGGACGGGAGATTATTTAAGAGCAGAAGAAAAAATGCTAAGGAAGTCAATGAGAAAGCTGACAGTAAATTGTATCCTCAATCAAGCGACGAGGTTAATAATTTGTGTTCCTATCCTATGGACAACACATGTGGAGACGGTAGCGCTATTGTCCAAACTCGATGTCGATAAGCATATAGATGTTGAAATTAAGCTGGATGAGCTTGATTTGACAGGTGCTGAAAGCAAGGCTACTTATGCACAAATCAAAGAATATATATTAGAAAAATTAAATTTAAAGGTTTCGACACTCTATATTGCTCAGATTAAAAGGAAATGTGGTATTGAATTAAGGGAGCATTATAATAAATCAAAAAAAGAGAAACAAGTTATTCCACAATGCACACCGGAAAAAGAGGAAGCTATCATGGATGCTTTAAGGCATTTTAAAATGATTTAATAGAAATGGAGGGTATTTATTATCCATCTCATTTACTTTCACCTTCTTTTAGAACAGAAGGATTTATATAATAGCTTGAAATATTTTTTGCTTTCATAAAAAGCCTCCTTTTTCAATATTTTATTACTTTTTTATGATTTTTAAAATAGGGATACAGTGCCAAAAGCTCCTATTTATCAAGCTTTTTTCTCTGTATCCCTATTATATCTCAAGCCCATTACTCTCAAACTAATTTTAGTAATATACTCTTACATCAATTCATATATCATCATTCTTTTCAAAATCTTTTTCCATACTATTTTACATTCCTTACAATTTTTAGTCTATACTATAAAAATTCAAAAATACTTTGTCCTAATATCTATGTTAATTACACTCTTGTATAAAATATTAAATATATAGTTTTAAAATCTCACAATTTTTTATACTAAAAATCTTTAAATATCTTCGAGATTTATTGTTGCCATCTGCTCATTAGGAAAAATGCCAAAGAGCTGTGGCACATATCGAGCAATAACTTTAATAAGATATCTCGAAATAAACTTCGTCAGAATCATACCTATTGGAAAAATCAATATTTTTGGAATAGCAAAAGGGATAAGTCCAAGAATCGGTAAAATCACCTGTTGTAAAAGAGGCATATGAATTACTAAAATTCCCATAGTAACACGGTTAATTCCCTCTTCGTTTTGCTCACTTATTACCGGTTCATTCTTTTCCCAATTACGGCTAATAAGAGATGAAATACTAAGTACAAGCAAACAGCCTGAAAAAGAGTTTACAAAAAACCAAATTATATTTCCATAATCTCCACTTCTTAGCAATACCATTTCAAGACTTTCTGCTCTTAACACACTTCCTGCAATAAATACAGTGACCGAAAATATAAATATTAAAACTGTACTCAGCAGATTCTTTGCTACTTTTTCAATCAGTGGCTTTATAGAATATCCTACCAACATGAAACCTGCGGCAGTAAAAGCTATATTGATACACCAAGGATAAGAAAGATTCCCAATCTTTGGAAGAAAGATACCCGCTATAAATAAAAGCACAGTAAATAACGGCAAAGTAAATCTCTTTATAGAAGCAAAAGACAAGAAAAAATTAGCACTATATATGGCAATCTTTACAGCACCATATTTCTTTTTTGTTCCTACATCAGTAATTTACAATTTGCCAACTTAGATTTTAAATTTATATAAAAATTTTTAAAACAGAGTTAGATTTTAACTCTGTTTTTATATTGCCAAAATGTAAATAATTATTTAAAAATATTGATAAAAAAATAGTATAATTCTTCTTGCAATTCTATTTTACTTATGATATAATATTTATCATCAGTAATGATATAACATCTATCACCAGTAAAACAAAGTTATTTTTAATATGAAAAGGAGGAAAAGTATGGGATTTGATCATAAGCAGGATGCTTTGCAAAAAGAAGAAACCGATAGGAGAATACTTGATGCGGGTTTCAGTATGTTTTCCAAAATGAGTATAGACAAAGTTTCTATGGAAAATGTTGCAGATGAAGCTGGTATAGGAATTGCAACTCTATACAGATATTATCGAACTAAGTCTGAGCTTGTTGTTGCTGTCGGAACTCATGTGTGGAGCAATTTCATAAGAGATTATATGCCTATTAGAAATGAGGACAATACGACTGCAGCGGAAGAACTTGAATTTTTTCTTGATTCATTCCTCGAATTATATAAAAACCATAAAAAACTGCTTTGTTTCAATCAGTTTTTTAACATTTATATAAGAAATGAAGCAATTTCCAAAAGAGCTTTGAATTCATATAATGAAATGGTTGACCAACTCGCAATGCGCTTTCATAAAACTTATGTTAAAGGCAAGAATGATAAAACGTTATGCACGGAAGTGAGTGAAAATTCAATGTTTTTATCTATCATGCATCTTATGCTTGCTGCTATTACAAGATACGCAGTGGGACTTGCTTATGAAAAGGACATCGAGTCGGATAATGAGCTTGTTTTACTTAAGAATATGCTTATGCATGAATTCAGTCGAAAAAAATAATGGAGTTGAAGGAGGAATTTAAAATGGAAAAAGATATGAAAATTAAAAGGGAAAAATCTCTTATAGAGCGGGCATTTATTTTTTCTTTTCCGCTTGTTCTGATGGACATCACTAAAGAAGTAAGTACAAATACAGTAAAGCCTGTTAAATCAAAGTCTCCCGTCAATCAATTTCTTCATGCAAAAGATCTTGCGACATCGGAGTTCAGACAAGTTGTTACACCAAATGTAGATACGCTGTATTCACAGATTTTTTTTGAATTAAAGGACGATGCACTTGTAATTAAAAAGCCTCGAACTGATAGATATCTGATGTTTCAGATTATGGATGCGTGGTCAAATACCATAGCAATCTTAGGAACCGGTGGAGATACGGATGAAGAGAGAATTTATATACTTACAGGACCTAATTTTAATGGAGAAATTCCTGATGGCATGAAAAGAATAGAGGTTCCTACTTCTATCGGATGGCTTATTGGAAGGACAATCTGTTATGGTACTGAAGATACAGTGAACATATATAAATTACAAAATGAAATGGAAGCAAAAACTTTATCTGTTTGGCTTGATAATGGTGAAATGCCCAATGGTACCTGTGATCCAGATAAAGAAGGGGTTCCAATTGCTCTTGCAATGAAACTGACTCCTGATGCTTATTTTGAAAGGGTAAATAAACTTCTAATTGACAATCCTGCATATTCTGAAGACTGCAAATTGCTTGATGAGTTTGCTGATTTAGGAATAGGTGCAGGACGTCATTTCAGTTCTTTTCTTTCACCTGTAGACTTAAACAGATTCTGGCAAGAAATGAAGGCTTGTGTTCTTCCAAAGCTGATTAAAAAAACAACAAATTTTATGGTAAGAAATGGTAGTTTTAAATTTTATGGAGAACCAATAAGCCGTTTTGGTACACAATATGAATATCGCTGTCTTGTTGCAATTGCAGGTTTTGGTGCTAACCCTGTTGATACTGCAGTTTACCTTAAAGCAGAGGAAGATGCTGATGGTGAAAAGCTTGATGCTAAAAACAAATACTTGCTTCATTTCAAAGCTGATGGACTTCCTCCTGTGGGGAAATATGGTTTTTGGTCAGTAACTGCATACGGAGATGACGATTTTTTGATTTCAAATCCAATTGAACGTTATGCTATAAGTAATCGTAGTAACTTCAAGCTAAATGAGGATAATTCTCTAGATTTGGTTCTTCAAACTGAAGAGCCAGATAAAAATATTGAAAATTGGTTGCCTATAGGTAAGAGTGGATTTCATCTTTATCTTAGAATATACAGACCCGATGGTAGTGTGATAGATGGAACGTGGGAAGCTCCTACAATAACAAAAATTGACTAAGCGACAAGCAAATTTAAATAAGATACTATATTATAAAACATATTGAAAGGAGAAAAATATTATGAGAATTAAAAGAAAATCTTCAGGTAGGACTTGTTGCTCGTGTGCGACATCGAGTACGGCTAAAGCTAATCAAACTTGGTATTCTATACTTAACTTTGAAGATGAACGCGAAAAAGAATGTGCATTAAGAGGATTGATTGAATCCCCTGAAAAACTTGTCATTAAGCGTGATGATGGGGAAGTTGCATGGGATCTTGGGAATTTTGATTTTGTCAAGGATAAAGAAGCGCCTGATACGGTAAATCCAAGTTTGTGGAGACATACACAACTTAATGCTTATGCGGGACTTTTTGAAGTATGTGATGGTATATATCAAGTGCGTGGCTATGACATGGCAAATGCAACTTTCATTAAAACAGATAATGGCTGGATAATTTTTGACGTCTTGATGTGCAAAGAAAATATGAAAGCGGCTATGGAACTTATGGAAAAGCATTTTGGGGAAATTAATATCAAGGCAATTCTTTATAGTCATTCTCACATAGATCACTATGGTGGAATTATGGGTGCAATAAAACCTGAACAAGTGGCAGATGAAAAGCTCAGTTTAAAAGAGCAGCTTGCTTCCGGTAAGATTCCAATATTGGCACCTGAGGGTTTCTTAAAACACGCTGTAAGCGAAAATATTTACTGTGGGCCCGCTATGGGACGAAGGGCTCAATACCAATATGGTTCTCCTATGAAAGCTGGAGAAAAAGATCGTATGGCAATAGGTATTGGACTCGGTCAATCTGTAGGGACGGTCGGTTTATTGGCACCTACAATAGAGATAAAAGGAAATGATACTGTAATTATAGACGGTTTAGAAATCAACTTTCATTTGACACCGGGAACAGAAGCTCCAGTGGAAATGAATGCATATTTTCCTAAATATAAAGGTCTTTGGATGGCTGAAAATTGCACGGGAACCATGCATAATATTTATACTCTTAGAGGTGCTCAGGTACGTGATGCTGAGGCATGGGCACACTATATACTTGAAGCTGAGTATCTTTTTGGCGATGAGACTGATGTAGTTTTTCAATCTCATAACTGGCCACACTGGGGAAAAGAAACTATAAAGGAATATATGCAAGATACAGCTGCGGTTTATCAATATATAAATAATCAAACATTGTATTGTATTAATCAAGGGATGACACCTGTTGAAATTTCAAGGAGTTTAAAACTTCCGGATAGGCTCAATAAAGTCTGGTATTGTCGTCAATATTATGGTACTCTAAGCCATAATATAAAAGCTGTTTATCAACGTTATATGGGTTGGTATGATGCTAATCCAGTCAATCTTAATCTGCTTACCCCTGAAGATACTGCAAAAAAATGGATTTCATATCTTGGTGATTTAGAAAAAGTTTTGAGTAAAGCGAAAGAGGATTTTGCACGAGGAGAGTACCAATGGGTAGCTCAGCTTACAAAGGAAATTGTGTTTGCTAAACCAAATTTTCAAGAAGCAAGAAATCTTTGTGCAATGGCACTTGAACAGCTTGGCTATCAAGCTGAGTGCGGTCCATGGCGTTGTGCATACCTTATGGGAGCGTGGGAGCTTCTTGAAGGAAATCAGTCAGACAATGAGGGAACTGCAAAAGGTCTCGAAACAATGATGATGGGGATGACAACAGAAATGATGCTCTCATATATAGATATTATGACAGATTCTATATTGGCACAGAATGATGAATTTACTCTTAACCTTAAGATTACTGATACGAATGAAGAATTCTTTACTATAAGAAGAGATGGTATTCTTCTTGTTTATAAGGGCGAATCAAAAAGTAACGTGGACTGTTCAATTAGTTTGAACCGTCTTCAGTTCTTATCTCTTATATTTGGTAAAAAAGAAGTTATAGATCAGATTGTTGTGGCAGGTGATAAAACTGTACTATTACGTCTGTTAAAATATATGGCACCACCAACGACTTCTTTTAATATAATAGAACCATAAGGTGAAAAGAACAGTGCTTAGAAAGAAAAAAAGAGATGCAGTTACCTTCCTTAAAACTGCAAATACCATAACCATATTAGTTATTATCCTTGCAACAGCTACGGCTAGAATGGGAGAAACTTTACTTTTTCGTAGAGTGATTTTTACCTTTCATATGCCAATTTTCTTTCTGCTGTGTGGGCTCGAACTTATTACACATAAGGAGGAAGGGAAAAAAGGATGGTGCGATTTTCTGCGTAGAATGGCTCTTTCCTTTGTTTTTCCTTACTTTTTATGGTCATTGATTTATTCAAATTTTTCGTATAAAAACTTAATTTGGTTACTATATGGTTCGTATGAATCTTTAATTAGAGCTGGTACACTTCCTATATTATGGTTTTTTCCTTGTATGTTTATGGCTAGAATTATATCAGAGAGGGTTATTGTTTTTACTTTGAGTTTTGCTTCTATAAAGAGATTTACTTTGCCGTTATTTACTGTGCTTTTATTTATAGCGGGTATCTTTCTTCCAAAGATTGGGAATCTTTCTTATCCTTGGTGTATCAATATAGCTTTTACTGCCGCAGGTTTCATGTTGGTAGGATATTCTATAAAGCCACTGATTGAAAAAGTAGCAAAGAATCTGCTGAGTACAGTTTTAATATTTATATTTTCGGTCACTGTATTTATTGCAGGAAGTGTGTTAAGAGCAGAAAGTCTTGAAATGGTATTGCTAAGAAGTGGAGATTATGGAAATATAATTTGGTTTTTTGTAAACTCTTTTTCAGGCTGTTTGCTTGTACTTAGTATTTCATCTCTTATTAGCCGTAATTGGGAAAAGAATGAACCGGTAATAAGTGAGCAAAACGAAGAGGGAATTAACCGTGTTACTATGGGAATTTTAGTAATTCATATGCCTCTTTTACAACAGGTGATTTTACCGATTCTTGGACTTATCCCTTTTGCTATTCCAAAAATATTGATTTTTCCAATAGGTATGATTCTGACGAAGTTTATTTCGAGATATCTTATTAAAGTTATTGCTCGATATGTGCCACAGCTCTTTGGCATTTTTCCTAATGAGCAGATGGCAACAATAAATCTCGAAGATATTTAAAGATTTTTAGTATAAAAAATTGTGAGATTTTAAAACTATATATTTAATATTTTATACAAGAGTGTAATTAACATAGATATTAGGACAAAGTATTTTTGAATTTTTATAGTATAGACTAAAAATTGTAAGGAATGTAAAATAGTATGGAAAAAGATTTTGAAAAGAATGATGATATATGAATTGATGTAAGAGTATATTACTAAAATTAGTTTGAGAGTAATGGGCTTGAGATATAATAGGGATACAGAGAAAAAAGCTTGATAAATAGGAGCTTTTGGCACTGTATCCCTATTTTAAAAATCATAAAAAAGTAATAAAATATTGAAAAAGGAGGCTTTTTATGAAAGCAAAAAATATTTCAAGCTATTATATAAATCCTTCTGTTCTAAAAGAAGGTGAAAGTAAATGAGATGGATAATAAAAATAATCTTGTTCCCAATCGGCTTGCTGATTAGTATCCTTACTGCATTTCTGACATTCTTGCTTGGCATAGGAACAGCTATTCTATATTTCTTGATGCTGATGTGTATAGTTGCTGCAATAGGCTCATTTATGCAAAAAGATATATCACTTGGCATTGAAGCGTTAATATTGGGGTTCTTGTTAAGCCCATACGGAATACCGATGATTGGAGCAACCGTTATAGCATTTCTTAAAGGAATAAATGAAGCGATAGAATCAATCTAAAAAATTTCATAAAAATGGTTACCAAAGGCGATAGAGAAAAACTATCGTCTTTTTCTTTGCAAATTTTTAAGGGAGGGGGTGAAGAGGTGGACTTTGACTATTTCTATAACAGGGAAGCAGAAAGATTTAATTTCCTGAAAGTACCGGAAGTATTAGTTGATGGAGAAGAATTTAAAGGACTGTCTGCTGAAGCAATTATCCTTTATTCCATGTTTTTAAAACGAACAGGAATGTCATTTAAGAATAACTGGATAGACAAGGAAGGCAGAGTATTTATCTATTTCACAGTCGAAGAAATTATGAGAAGAAGAAATATCTCAAAGCCGACAGCCATAAAAACATTGGATGAGCTCGACATGAAAAAAGGAATCGGACTGATTGAAAGAGTAAGGCTTGGACTTGGTAAGCCAAACATCATTTATGTCAAAGATTTTATGAGCGTATTTCAGGTTAAAGAAAATGACTTACAGAAGTCAAAAAACTTAACCTCAGAAGTAAAGAAAATGAACTTCCTGAAGTTCAAAATGTTGACCGTAACTATATAGAGAATAATAAGAGTAAGTATAGTAAGAGAGAATATAGTTTTGGTGTAAACGGACTTGGAACATTTCAAAATGTATTTTTAGCTGCTGAAGATATATCCGATTTACAAATCATAATGAACTCACAGCTTGATAATTACATTGAAAGACTATCAGCATATATCAAAAGCACCGGAAAGACCTATAAAGACCATAAAGCGACAATACTTTCTTGGTTTTATAAAGATCAGGGAAGAAGTAAAGAAGTGAAAACATCAAATATCCCGACATGGGAAGAATATGATAAAGGAGAACACCTATGATGAAAGAATTAGAAAAAGTAATGATAGAAGATGTAGAGTATTCTTACGATCCTGAAAAAGAATATATCAAGGACGGACACGCATTTTGTAAAGTTTGCCATGAAAGAAAAGACGGAAAAGTGATGGAGTTCTTTGATAACAAGATGATATTTAAGATTTCTTGCAAATGCGATAGAGATAGAGAGGCAAGAGAAAAAGAAAGACAAAAGCAGATGGAGATTGAACGATTAAAGAGTAGCTGCTTTAACTCGATTATTCAGTGGTCATACACATTTGAAAATTATCAGGGAGAAGAAAACCAAAGCCTTATCATTGCAAAGAACTTTGTAAAAGACTATGAGGAAATGAAAAAAGAAAATATCGGACTCCTTTTTTATGGCTCAGTAGGTAGCGGAAAGACCTATCTTGCCTGCTCCATTGCAAATAGCCTTATTGAACAGTATCGAATAGGTGTTAAAATAAGAAATTTTTCACAGATTATCAATGAACTGCAAAAGGGAGGATTTGATTTTGACAAGAACGCATATATTGAATCCCTTGTAAATACTTCCGTTCTTATCTTGGATGACTTAGGAATAGAAAGAGATACAAGCTATGCCAAAGAGCAAGTATATAACATCGTGAATAACAGGTATTTAAAACAGAAACCGACTATCTTTACCACTAACCTTTCATACGACACAATCCAAAATTGTAAGGATAGCGTAGAGTATCAAAGAATCTACTCAAGAATCATAGGGATGTGTATTCCTGTTATGGTTGTAGGAGAAGATTTTAGAAAGGTTATTCAAAAGGACAAACTGAATCGGAATAAGGACAGACTGCTGAATGGAGGTGAGAGAAGTTGATCAATGAAGAAATAGCAAGAAAAACACTGAATATGGAAGTTAGAGCTGCTAAAGTAACAGGAAAGCTAATTCTGAACTTGTTAAAGAAATTGATGAAAGAAGCAGAAAAACTTGGAGGACTTGAAAAGCTGGTTAATACTAACGGAAATGAAGTAAAGCTAAAAGATATGGTTAAAAAGGGGCAGCTTGAAGAAATTCCAGTTGAAGAAGCAGAACTTAAGGAACTGAAAAAAGAACTTAATCGGTATGGGGTAAAGTTTTCAGTGATGAAAGATAAGGAAAGTGGGAAATACTCAGTGTTCTTTCAAGCTAAAGATATGAAGGTTATGGACAAAGCATTTAAGCATGCCCTTTCAGAATCAGAAAAGAAAACGGAAAGGAAGGAGTCCATTCATAGGAATATTGAGAAGTTCAAGGAGATGGCTAAAAACTCTGTTTCCAAAGATAAAATCAAGAATAAACAAAAGGAGCAGAGCCTATGATAGATAAATTATTAAAGGACATCAAAGGCTTATTTAAGGTGCAAGATAAGGTAAAGTTTCTAAAGCAGAACATTCCCTATCTTGCATTTTTCTATATAGGTAATATCTTTTCACATCATGTAAGAGCCTATATAGGTGGCGATATTATTGACAAAATTTTTCAAGGGATATTAGAGATTAATACGATGAGCTTTCTTCCAAGCCTTCATCCTACGGATATTATAATGGGCGTGGTAGTAGCTGTTTTAATCAAAATTATCGTATATACCAAAGGGAAAAATGCTAAAAAGTTTAGACAGGGGAAAGAGTATGGCTCAGCAAGATGGGGAACGAAAAAAGATATAGAGCCATATGTGGATGAAAAGTTTCAAAACAATATCCTACTTACGCAAACAGAACGATTAACCATGAATGGCAGACCGGCTAATCCTAAATATGCTCGTAACAAAAATGTGCTTGTAATCGGTGGATCAGGAAGTGGAAAAACGAGATTTTATGTAAAACCGAATCTTATGCAGATGCACTCGTCATATTGTGTAACCGATCCTAAAGGAACGATAGTCCTTGAGTGCGGTAAGATGCTTGAAGATAACGGATATGAGATAAAAATCCTAAATACCATTAACTTCAAAAAGTCTATGAAATATAATCCCTTTGCTTATCTCAGAAGTGAAAAAGACATACTAAAATTAGTGCAAACCATCATTGAAAACACCAAGGGCGAGGGAGAAAAAGCAGGTGAAGATTTTTGGGTCAAAGCCGAAAAGCTCTACTATACAGCCCTTATCGGATATATCTTCTACGAAGCACCAAGAGAGGAAAAGAACTTTGCAACACTCCTTGATATGATAGACGCTTCTGAGGTCAGAGAAGATGATGAAACATACATGAATCCGATAGATAGGCTCTTTGAAGCACTGGAGAAGAAAGAACCTACACATTTTGCAGTGAAGCAATATAAAAAGTACAAATTGGCTGCCGGAAAAACGGCAAAATCTATTCTTATCTCTTGTGGTGCAAGGCTTGCTCCCTTTGATATTAGGGAACTTAGGGACTTGATGAGTGAAGATGAACTGGAGCTTGATACACTGGGGGATAGAAAGACAGCCTTATTTGTTATCATCTCTGATACAGACGATACTTTTAACTTTGTAGTTTCCATTATGTACTCACAACTTTTTAATCTCTTATGTGATAAGGCAGATGATGTATATGGCGGACGATTACCTGTCCATGTGAGATGCTTGCTTGATGAATTTGCAAACATTGGTTTAATACCTAAGTTTGAGAAGTTAATTGCAACCATCAGAAGTAGAGAGATTTCGGCAAGTATTATATTACAGGCACAATCTCAGCTAAAGGCAATCTACAAGGATAACGCCGATACGATTGTCGGTAACTGTGATAGTACCCTATTCTTAGGCGGAAAGGAGAAGACAACATTAAAAGAGCTTTCGGAAACACTTGGTAAAGAAACTATTGATCTTTACAACACTTCGGAAACAAGAAGCAATCAAAAGAGTTTTGGATTAAATTATCAAAAGACCGGTAAGGAACTGATGAGTCAGGACGAGATAACGGTTATGGATGGTGGTAAATGTATCTTTCAGCTTCGAGGTGTCAGACCGTTTTTGTCGGATAAATTCGATATTACAAAGCACAAGAATTATAAGCTCCTTGAGGATTATGACAAGAAGAATTTGTTTGACATAGAAAGCTATATGAAGCGAAAAGGAAAAGCAAAATTAAATAGAGAAACGGTTATTACAAGAATGCAGTAAGTCTTAAAAAGATTTGCTGTTTTTTTATTCAAAATCAGGAGGCAAGATGATAAGGATCAGAAGTCCCACTTAAATAAAAACTAAATAGCAAAAGTATCAGCGATTGAAAAAGAAATTCTCCAGTCGCTTTTTTAATTGAAATTAAAAAGGAGAAAACAAAAAGATGAAACAGGAAATGATTAACATCAATGCTTGCTTAGTAGCAGAGCCAACTTTTTCAAGTTTTGAAAATGAAGGAGAGAAAGTGGAAGTTGCAAACTTCACGCTTGTAAAAAAGTACGGAAAGGGAAAGGAGTACATCAACTGTGCAGCCTATGGAGAAAAAGCTGAGAAAGCAAAGGACTTTGAAAAAGGCGATTTAATTCATATCTTTGGTTACTTTAAGAAGCGTGAAAAAGAGGGAAAGACTTACAAAAACTTTGTAGTGAAGTCATATAACAAGATTGAAAAGAAAGAAGAAAACGAGGAGGAATAACTTATGGCATTTTTTACACAGGCAGTTAATGTATTAAAGATTTTGGTTATGGCAGTAGGTGCAGGACTTGGAGCATGGGGCGTTATCAATCTTATGGAAGGATATGGTAATGACAATCCCGGTGCTAAGAGCCAAGGTATTAAGCAGCTTATGGCTGGAGGAGGGATCGTTCTTATCGGACTTAAGCTCATTCCACTACTTGCCAATGTACTCAATTAAGAAGAAAAGGAGAGCTTAGATGTTTGGAATATTCGACAAGATAGAAGAATTCTTTAAGGAGCTTCTACTGGGCGGTATCCAAGCAAACTTAGAGTCCATGTTTCTTGACATCAACGATAAAGTTGGTGCGGTTGCAACAGATGTAGGTAAAACGCCTATGGGGTGGAACGGAGATGTATTTGCCTTTATCAAAAGCATTAACGATTCCGTTATCATTCCAATAGCGGGACTAATCATCACAGCAGTTCTTTGTATCGAGCTTATCAATATGGTAATGCAAAAGAACAATATGCACGATACAGATACTTTTGAATTTTTCAAGTACATCATCAAGATGTGGATTGCTGTATGGTTAGTATCCCATGCCTTTGAGTTTTCAATGGCAGTTTTTGATGTGGCACAGCACATGGTAAATAAGGCGGCAGGGGTGATAAATACCTCTGCCACCGTTTCCGGAGATCAGATAGTGGCAATGATGGATACCCTAAAAGAAAAGGGGCTTGGAGAACTTGTCATGATTCTCTTTGAAACCTCACTCATCAAGGTTGCTATACAGGTAATATCCGTTGTGATTATGCTTGTAGTTTACGGAAGAATGTTTGAGATTTATGTTTACTCATCGGTTTCAGCCATTCCATTTGCCACAATGGGAAACAAGGAGTGGGGACAGATTGGAACAAACTATATCAAAGGACTATTTGCACTTGGATTACAAGGACTCTTTTTAATGGTTTGTCTTGGAATTTACGCAGTTTTAGTTAAGACGATTAAGATAACAGATATACACACAAGTACCATGACGATACTTGGCTATGCGGTTTTGCTGGGGTTAATGATGCTAAAGAGCGGAACACTGGCCAAAAGCGTATTAAATGCACACTAAAAGAAAGGAATGATAGGATGAACAAAAGAAAAACAATATTTACAGCAGTAGTAATTGGAGCAGGTATTATGGCGATAATTGATAGGATCAGGCTTCATAATAAGGTGGAAGAATTGGAAGAAAAAACAGAGGACATTGGTCGCTGCCATAACGATTTTTACCTAATGCAGCAAAGATATAACAAGAACACAGACGAACAGCTTGCGACTATTCAGGAAGAAATCGGCTCTGTATATGAACACTTTGAGGAACTGTCAAAGGGTAAAGAAGATGGGAGGTAAGATATGGCATATGTACCAATCCCTAAAGACTTAAATAAGGTAAAGACAAAGGTTGCTTTTAACCTAACGAAAAGGCAGCTCATAGGCTTCACACTTGCAGGACTGGTTGGAATACCAGTCTATTTATTTATGAGGAAGTTTGTGCCAAATGACATAGCTATCATATTCCTTATCGTATCCACGCTTCCTATCTTTTTCATCACACTATTTGAAAAAGACGGACTGACATTTGAGAAATACTTTAAGTACATTTATCTTCATAAGTTTTATCAACCGCAAAAGAGAGTGAGAAAGGAGGTTTACCTTGGACAAGAAAAGAAAAATTCAGCAAATAAAACTCATGCAAAACGAAAAGGCATTGAGAAGTCAAAAGCGGGACTTAAAGAAAAGTAATTGCAAGTCAAAAAAAGATAAGGGAGGAATCCTTGACCTTATCTTTAAGAAAGAACCGAAAAGATATACGGTAGAAGATACCATTCCCTATCTAAGGCTTTTAAAAAGCGGAATATGCCAGCTTGATGAAAAGCACTTCAGTAAAAGTATAGCCTTTCAGGACATTAACTATCAGCTTGCCTTAGATGAAGATAGGGACTTGATTTTTAATCAGTTTGCAAACTTCCTAAACTCTTTTGATCCAAGTATCAGCATTGAGTTTTCATATATCAATCAGCTCGGACGAAACGAAGAAATGAAGTCGGCAATTCAGATACCGGATAAAAAGGACGGTTTCGACGATATACGCTTTGAATTTAGAGAGATGCTTAAAAGCCAGATTGTAAAGGGAAATAACGGACTTAAAAAATCAAAGTATGTAACCTTTACAGTGGAAGCGGATAATTTAGAACAGGCAACATCAAAACTTGAAAGACTGGAGATAGATATATTATCTAATCTAAAGAGCATGGGTGTGAGAGCAGAAAGCCTAAACGGAGAAGAAAGGCTAAAGATACTTCATGATGTTTTAAATCCGAATAAGACCTTTGAATTTTCCTACAAAGACCTAAAGAAAAGAGAAAGCACAAAGACATATATTGTGCCTGATGAGTTTAACTTTACACCGAGTAGATACTTTAAGTTCGGCAAATTCATCGGAGCAACAAGTCATTTTCAAATCCTTGCAAGTGAGCTTTCAGACCGTATGCTTGCCGAGTTTTTGGATATTGACGATAACATCAATATTTCCTTTCATATTAGGGCAATCGACCAATCGGAAGCCATTAAGATGGTAAAACGAAAAAACACTGATATTGATAAGATGAAGATTGAGGAAAATAAGAAGGCGGTAAGAAGCGGTTATGATATGGACATTCTTCCATCGGACTTAATTACCTATGGTGAGGATGTAAAGAGCCTCTTAAAAGACTTGCAGACAAGAGATGAGCGAATGTTTGTAGTAAGTATCGTCTTTATGAATTTTGCAAGGACAGTGCAAAAGCTCGATAACACAATTGCTCAAATAAGCTCCATTGCAAATAAGCATAACTGTAAGCTGAAAAGATTTGACCATTCTCAGGAACAAGGTTTAGTGAGCGTGCTGCCTCTTGGTGTAAATAAGATTGAAATAGATAGAGGACTGACAAGCTCATCAACGGCAGTATTTATGCCATTTACCACAGAGGAGCTTTTTATCAACTCAAGTAACAGTCTGTACTATGGACTAAATGCCCTAAGCCATAACCTGATTATGGCGGATAGAAAGAAATTAAAGAACCCAAACGGTCTAATCCTCGGAACTCCGGGTAGTGGTAAGTCCTTTAGTGCCAAAAGAGAAATGGCAAATGCAATTTTGGTAACAGATGATGATGTGATTATCTGCGATCCGGAAGGAGAGTATGGAAACCTCGTAAGGCAGTTTAAGGGAGAAGTCATTAAGGTCAGCAGTAAGTCAAAGGATTACCTGAATCCCCTTGATATAAACATGAACTACGGTGATGGGGATGCACCGCTGAAAGACAAGGCAAACTTTATCATGAGTATGCTTGAGCTTGTAGTAGGTGGTAGTGGTCTTACAGCAGAAGAAAAGTCCGTTATAGATAGGTGCCTTCCTAAAATCTATGAAAAGTATTTTGAACATCCTACTCCTGACAATATGCCGATACTTCAAGACCTATACGATATGTTAAAAGGGCAGGAAGAAAAGGTCGGTAAGAAGCTGGCAACAGAGATGGAAATCTATGTATCGGGTTCTCTCAATGTCTTTAATCACAGGTCAAATGTGGATTTAAATAAGAAGCTACTTTGTTTTGATATTAAGGAGCTTGGAAGTCAGCTAAAGAAAATCGGTATGCTTGTTATTCAGGATCAGGTGTGGAACAAGGTATCAAGGAACAGGGGAAATAAGGCTACAAGATACTATATTGACGAATTTCACCTGCTGTTAAAAGATGAGCAGACAGCATCGTATTCGGTTGAGATATGGAAGAGGTTTAGAAAATGGGGAGGTATCCCGACAGGTATCACGCAAAATGTCAAAGACCTACTTATGAGTAAGGAGATAGAAAATATCTTTGATAATACGGACTTTGTCTTAATGCTAAATCAGGCTTCGGGAGATAGAGAAATCTTAGCAAGGAAACTTAAAATCTCACTTCCACAGCTCAGATATGTTACTAATTCAAATGAAGGTGAGGGACTACTTTTCTTTGGAAATACCATTGTGCCTTTCCTTGATAAGTTTCCGAAAGATACAATTTTATATCAGAAGATGACTACCAAGCCGGAAGAAGTGAGGTAGCCTATGGGAAAGAAGCTGAAAAAGGATTTTAAGGAAAGGCATAAGGCAAGCCTTGAAAGAGAGATGTTTCATAGTAAAACAGATACGATACCTGAAGAAAGTAAGCTAAAACATAACGATGATTACAGAGGTAAAATCGTTCATGAGAAAGAACGGTTTCAGGATAAAGTGCATGAAAAAACAAGTAAGGTAAGTGCTGATAATGAAAAGTCTTATGGAACATCCAAGAGAAACGAAAAATATAGAGCTTCAGATAAGGGAGACGTAAATTCCGCAATTGAAACGGGAAGATCAGATTATATTACGGAGGTTAAGGATGGAAAAATCTATGATCCTTTAGGAAAAGACCTTGATAATGATGGGATTATAGACAGATACGACAATGACTTTAGGGATAGCGACTATTTTGAGTCAACCTATGATGTCGAGGATAATCTTCATAATAAAGCAGAAAATACAAATAGCTTCTCAAAAAGCCAAAAAGTTCAAAAGAAAAATTATAAGAGAAAAAACTATACCGAAAGCCTTTATACAAGGAAAAAGGATGATGTGTTAAAGGAAAATAAGGCTGATGATAAAAAGACGGGAAAAGATGCTGTCAGCGGAAAAGTTCATAGCAGCCTATCAAAAGACCAAAAGAAAAAGCTAAAAAAAGACATGGTAAAGGTATCTGCACTTTCTGGAATTGCCAAAGGAAGTGAAACTGTAAGAGATTACTTGTCTCATGGAAGTGATGAAAATCAAGGAGTGGAAGCAGGAGAAAAGACAGCAGATACAAGCTCAAAGCTCATTCATGGCATAAAGAAGTATTCTGATAAGAAAGGAGCTAAAAGAGGCTATGACCTTACAAATAAGGACTATAAAATCAGAAAGCGTAAGTCAAAGTTGGAATTTCGTGATGCCAAAAAGGAACTGAAAAAGACGGATGAGTATAAAAGAGCAAGTGCATATAAAAGATTTCAAAAGAAAAATCAGGCAAAGGCAGTAATTTCTCGTGAGAATAAGTCAAGGCTTAGAGATCGAATTAAAGAGGGACTTATCGGAACACTGAAAAGCTCAAAGGATATGATTATCCGAAAAGCAAAAGGACTAATGCTTATTTTCATAGGTATCATTATCTTAGGGACTTTTGTGATTAACTTTGCAGGAACGGGAATGACAGGCTTTATGAACTCTACAAGCTCTGTGCTTACAACAAGCTATTTATCAAAGCCAAATGTCCTAAGTGAAATCAATCAGAAATTTTCAGATATGGAGGGTGAGCTTCAAAGTGAAGTTGACCATGTGAAAGAAAATTATCCCGGATATGATGAATATATCTTAAATAATACAGAATACATCGGTCATAATGTCCATGAGCTTTTATCCTACATTACATCAAGGTGCGGAGAGGTAAAGAGTGTATCGGAAGTAGAATCCATATTAAAAGAATTATTTGAGTCCATGTATGACCTTGAGTATAGGGAAGAAATTGAAATCAGATACAGGATGGTTACGGAAACCTATACCGATGAAGATGGCAATGAATATACCGAAAGCCACGAAGAACCTTATGAGTATAAAAAACTCATCGTAACGCTTCATAAAAAAGAGATGGACAGCATTATCCGAAAGGTCTTTGCAAACTATCCCGATAATCTAAAGCACTATGAAGCCTTGTTCCTTGCACAAGGCAATATGGGAGAAGTCTTTGGTAATAGTGACCTTATCAGTGCAAATGGTGGTGTAGGTGGTGGAAAAGAGTATGAGGCATCTACGGAAGTACAAAAGAAGATTGTTAATGCTGCATACATTACGCCATCTCCGGGTGCAGGCTGGTGTGCTATGTGGGTATCTCAGGTTTATCAGAATGCAGGACTTGGATATATCGGAGGAAATGCTAATGATATGTACCGAAACTATACCTTTACATCAGACAGGTCAAAGTTAAAGGTAGGGATGCTTGTTGCAGTTGAGAGCAGTAGTAGTGGTGGCACAGCCGGACTTACTTATGGTCATGTCGGTATTTATATAGGAGATGGGAAAGTGATTGATAACATAGGTCATATAAGAGTAACTACCTTAGATGATTGGATAGCAACATTTTGTAAGCACCATCCCGTAGGATTCGGTTTTCCGCCAAATGTAAATAGATAAGGAGGGAACAATGTGAAAAAAGAACTAACAGTAGTTAAAAACAGAATAAAGAAGTTAAATGATAAAAAGGCTCTGATTGATGAAGAATTGGAGTCTTTGTTTATTCGTGAAGAAGAACTTGAAAATGAAGAAATTATTGCCATTTGCAGAAAGAACAACATCACAATCAGCGATTTGATAGCAAAGGTAAACAGACAAAAAGCAGAACTGAAAAAGGAGAAAATAAATGAAAACCAATTTGAAAAAGAATAAGAAATTATTTGGAGCAGGACTTGGGATTTTGCTTATAGTTACAGCCATAGTTGTTGGAATGTTTGCAAGTAGTAGGATTGTATTTGCACAAGGTGGCTTACTTCCAACATTTATAAGTCCAACAGAAGCACCTACAAGTGACAATGCTGTTCAAACAGGAGCAGAAGTAAATGTAAAATACATTTTTGAGAATGAAATGATTTTTAAAGAAGAAAAGATAAAAGCTAAGAAAGGGCAGCTGCTTGATAGCGGAGATCTTCCAGAGCTTTCCGATGATATGAAATTTATTGATGAATTTCTGTTTTATGAAGTGAAGGGAGATGGAAAAGATGAGATTAGCCGTAAGGTAGAAAGGACAAAAATCAAGGATAAAGAAAGTCAGACGGGAAATGGGGAAACACAGACAGAACTTTCTAAAGACGATATTTCCAAAATGAAAAAAGAGGCAAAAGAGCTTCAGGATAAACTTGATAAGTTAAATTGCGAACTTAAGGACAAAGACAAATTAAGTGATAAGCAAAAGGAAAAAATCAAAGACCTTGAAGATGAGATTGAGAGCCTAAAAGGAAAAGTAAAAAAGGGCAAGGGAAATAAAGACTTATCAGTTGATATGAAAAAGGAAATAGATAAGCTGACTGAAAAGGTCAAAGAACTTGAGAAAAAGGCTGCGGGAACAAATAAAGCCCATATAACATCGCAGTCAGTTACACCGATTAGTCCAATTTCTGGTATTAAGTCAAGTTCAGGTATTTCTCCTCAAACACCACAGACTTCTATAAGTAGTACTGGTAAAGGTTCATCTGATAAAGTAAGCTCAGATAATACTACAAAGGATGCAAGTAAAACGGAAGTAAAGGAAAAAGAAAAGGAAGTTCACTATCCCAATAAGTTGACAGCTAAAGCTCCTGCGAATAAAAGTCAGGACTCATCAATTGATGGTACAAGCAAGAGCGTAAATACTAATAAAGGAATAGCTTCATCGTCATCAAAGGCAAGAGCGTCCGTTACGGAAAATAAAGATAATGCAAATAAGGACTATCCGATTCATCATGGAGATGGCAGTGATAATAAAAAAACAGATCAGTATACAGCAGATGCAAGGCAGTTTATTACCTTCCAAACTAAAAATGGAAAGACTTTTTATTTAATCATCAACCATGATGAGACACAAGAAAATGTAATGCTTCTTACAGAAGTATCCGAAGATGATTTACTGAATATGGTAGAGAAAAAAGAAACACCAAAACGGGAAGTAGTAAAAGAAGAACCTGTTAAGGAAGAAGTAAAGCCTGAGAAGAAGGACGAAAAGAGTAATTTAGGAACCTATATTATTTTGCTTCTTGTAGTAGGTGGTGCATTAGGAGCAGGCTACTATTTTAAAGTTGTGAAAAAGAAAGAAGATAAAGAACTTGAAGCCTTAGAGGAGGAAGATGATGATTTCTTTTCTGAAGCTGAAAGCGAGGAAGAAATAAATGATGCAGATGAAGTAGAAGATGAAGAATAAACGCATCTAAAAACATATGATTTTGGGTGCAAAGTCAGGGCGGGAGAGTAACATCTTTCGCCCTATTTTAGTTAAAACGGAAAGGAGATATACAGAATGAGAAAAATTCAGAAATGTCTATCATTGCTATTTGCCGTGTTATTAGCAACGATGGGGATGGCATTTAATCCAGTATATGCGACGGAAGGTTTGCAATACTGGACAGAATCAAAGACAAGAGTAGGAATGGTTGAAAAAGTAATGAATGACGGGTCTATTACCTCTACATTTAATGAAGGATATTTAACTGTTGGAGGAGAAGATGCTTATTGTATTGACATCAATACGAACTTTAGAAGTGGATATAAAGTAAGAGAAGATGCAAGTACTCGTATGAGTCCTGAACAGATAAGTGATATTGCGTTATCCATTGAATATGTAAAACAATATACTAAAAGCCATGGGGGAATAAGTGAAAATCATGCTTATCTTTTAAGACAGCTTGTTGTTTGGCAACGATTAAGCACGCATTTAGGCTGGAACTGTGATAACGTCAGAGCTTCCTATAATGAGATAGATAAAAATATACAGGAGGAAGTATTCATCGGTGCGAAAAAATTTGTGAAAGAGAATAGGGAACGATATGAATGTGGAGGATATGTATATTCCGGTGAGGGACAGGATTTGGGGCAATTTTGGGCAAAACTTAATGTTGGGAAAGTGACGCTTCAAAAAAAATCCAGGAATAGTGATGTGACATATGGCAATGGCAATTATTCGCTTGCCAATGCAAAATACGGGGTATTTTCAGATGAAGATTGTAGCAACCAGGTCGCAACTCTTACAACAAATGAAAAAGGCGAGACGGAAATTATAGAAATGAAAATTGGAATCGCTTATATTAAAGAACTGTCTGCACCGCCTGGATATAAAATTGATCCAGCAGTCCATCCTATTAAAATTGAAACGGGCAAAACAGTAATTTTGAAAGTTTCTGATATGCCTAAAGTTACAGATTGCTCTGTTGAAATTTTTAAAATAGATATGGAAACGCAGGTATCAAACCCACAAGGAAATGCCTTGTTAGAAGGAGCAGAATTTACATGGAAGTATTATGAGGGCATTTACAATAAAGAAAATCTTCCGAAAGAAGCAACCTGTACATGGGTTACAAAGACTGTTTCTGAAAAGAAAAGTGATGGCACAATTCGTTATATTACAAAATTATCAGATGAACATAAGGTATCAGGCGATCGTTTTTATATGCAGGACGGGAAGATTGTTTTGCCGATTGGAACATTAACAGTTGAAGAAACAAAAGCTCCGAATGGCTATTTATTGAAAGGTTCTTATATACAAGTAGGAAATAGCGGCGAGCAAATCAAGGGACTTTATGTTGCACAAATTATGGAAGAAGGTGATTTTGCAGTATTGACGGGAAGTAATCAGGTGGTTGTATCGGATAAAGTCATTCGTGGCGGAATAAAGATTCAGAAACGAGATTTGGAAACAGGAGATACAAAGCCACAGGGGGGTGCTGCTTTAAAGGATGCTTCTTTTAATATCATTTCTTTAAATGAAAACAGTGTTCTGGTTTTGGGAAAACTTTATAAGAAGAATGAAGTAGTAAAGACCATCTATACGGATATTAACGGAATTGCTTCTACATCTCCAGATTTACTTCCACATGGGAAATATAAACTTTCAGAAAAAACACCGCCTGAGGGTTATTTAACAAACGGGGCAAAAGAAATAGAATTTTCAATTACAGAAGACGAAAAAATGGTTGATTTAACTGATAAGGACCATTCTATCTATAATCAGGTCAAGCGTGGAGATATTGAAGGAGTTAAGATAGGAGAAAAGATGCATAAGAGATTGGCAAATATTCCTTTTAAAATCACAAGTAAAAGCACAGGAGAAAGTCATATTGTATTGACGGATCGTAACGGACAATTTTCAACTTCATCTAAATGGAACTCTCACAAGAATCATACCAATGAGGGAAAGAGTAGTGAAGATGGAATTTGGTTCGGAATATCTGAACCGGATGATAGTAAGGGCGCCCTGCCTTATGATACCTATACAATCGAAGAGATGAGATGCAAAAATAATCAAGCTTTTGAATTGATTCCGGCATTTGAAGTTGTGGTATCTAAGGACAATCATACAGTTCATTTGGGGACTCTTACTGATGCATATAAGGAGGAAGTGTCTATTCATACAACAGCTACAGGAAAAAATGGTGAAAAGACAATGTTTGCAGATAAAAAAACCATTATCGTGGACACGGTTAAGTTAAAAGGTTTGAAAGAAGGAATCAAATATCAGCTGAAGGGCTGGCAGATGGTAAAGGAAGATCATAAAGAACTTGTTGTAAATGAAAAGAGAGTTGAAACTACGAAAGAGTTTATCGCAAAAGATGCGGGCAGCAAGAAAACAATGTATTTTGAATTTGATAGTAGCGAACTTTCAGGAAAGAATTTGGTAACTTTTGAAGAATTATATGAACAGAAAGAAAATGGTGAATGGATAAAAGTTGCAGAACATAAAGATTTAAATAGTGAGGAGCAGACAATTTTAGTGAAAGAAAGGGAAAAAACACAATCTAAGAAAATCACTATCAGAACCGTATCGACCGGAGAAAATGGTGAAAAAGAGCTGGATAATAAAAAAGAACTTATCTTAAAGGACAAGGTAGAACTGGATGGCTTAGAAAAGGGTAAAACATATAAGCTAAAGGGTTTTCAGATGATTAAAGAAGATAATGTGGAACTTAAGGTCAATCAGAGATTAGTGCAAAGTGAAAAAGAATTTACTGCCGAAGATGCCAAAGAAGTTCACAATATGAAATTTACCTTTGATGCAAGTGAGCTGCTAGGTAAAAACCTTGTTGCCTTTGAGGAATTTTATGAAAAGGATGAAGACGGAAGTTGGAAAAAGGTGGCAGAACACAAGGATATTAACGACAAGAACCAAACAGTTCACATAAAGGAAAAGCCACAGACACCTAAAAAGGAAAATCCGACACAAAAAGAAGATAAGCCGAGAGAAAATATAAAGCAAGGTTCTATTCCAAAGACTGGTGAGTCATCAAATATGTATTTCTATGTAGGAATACTTTGTCTATCATTGGCTGGAATGATTGCTTATGGGTTGTATAAAAGGAAGTAAATAGCAACAACTATATGAATAGATAGACACAGGGCGGAGGATAAAATTTTTCGTCCTATTTTGATTTATAACAGGAGGAAAACACAGATGAAGTTAGTTATTGCAGAAAAGCCGAGTGTTGCAATCTCCATTGCAAAGGTTATTGGAGCAAATAAAAAGAAAGACGGATATTATGAAGGAAACGGATATATGGTGAGCTGGTGCGTTGGACACCTAATTCAAATGGCAAATCCGAATGCTTATGATGAAAAGTACGCCAAGTGGAATATGGCTGATTTACCGATTATTCCAAGCGACTACAAGTATGAAGTAGCAAAGGCAACCAAGAAGCAGTTTAACATCCTTAAAAAGCTGATGAATAATAAAGAGATTGATATGGTTATCAATGCCTGCGATGCAGGGCGTGAGGGAGAAAGTATTTTTAGACTTGTATATAATCAAGTGAATTGTAAAAAGAAGATGAAACGCCTTTGGATTTCTTCAATGGAAGATAGTGCCATTAAAGAGGGTTTTGATAACCTAACAGACGGAAAAGACTATGATAATCTCTTTGAATCGGCACAGGCAAGAGCTATTGCGGATTGGTTAGTCGGAATGAATATTAGTAGGCTCTACTCTTGTCTGTATCAGCAAAATTACAGTGTTGGCAGAGTGCAGACACCTACCCTTGCCATGATTGTAAAAAGAGATGATGAGATAGCAAATTATCAGAAAGAAAAATATTACACAGTAGAGCTTTCTATGAATGGATTTACACTTTCAACAGACAGAATTGATGATGAAGTTGCTACTGAACAGCTAATCAATTTAGTAGACGATAAGATTGAAATTACTGATATTATTCAGAAGGAGAAAATTACAAAGCCTGACTTGCCATTTGATCTTACAACGCTACAAAGAGAGTGTAATAAGTATTTCGGATACAGTGCTAAACAGACACTTGATTATGCTCAAAGCCTGTATGAAAAGAAACTGATTACCTATCCAAGAACAGACAGCAGATGTTTAACAGAGGATATGATTGTAAGTACGGTCAATAACATTTTGGGTAAAAATGACTTTGATACAGAGCGTATTAAGGTAGTATTTGATTCTAAAAAGGTTACAGATCATCACGCTATTATTCCGACAGTAAGCTCGCTAAGTGAGGATTTATCGAATATTCCTGAGAGTGAAGCAAAGGTATATAGGCTTATTTCTAATAAGCTCCATGCAAGTGTAGGCTATCCACTTATTGAAAATACAACAAAGATTGTAGTTTTATTTGACGGCTTTGAGTTTACAAGTGCCGGCAAGGTTGTTAAAGATGACGGCTTTACAAAATATCTTAAAGATTACAAGTCTAAGAAAAATGAAGATATAGAGCTTCCTGATGTAAAAGTAGGCGATGTATTTGAAGTAGAAAATAAAGAGATTAAAGAGAAATTCACCCAACCTCAGAAACACTTTACTGAAGATACACTTTTAAAGGCGATGGAGGTTGCAGGAAATGATGCCTTAGAAAAAGGTGCTGAGGTGGAAAGAAAGGGGCTTGGTACTCCGGCGACAAGGGCAGGGATTATTGAAAACTTAATCTTTAAGGGATTTGTAGAAAGTGATAAGAAAAATCTTATAGCCACGCATAAAGGAATTAGCCTTGTAACGATTGTAGCGGATAGCTTTAAGTCAGCAGAAACTACCGCAAAGTGGGAAATGGAGCTATCGGATATTGAAAAAGGCAAGGAAAATAAAGAAGATTTTCTGAAAAAAATTGAGGAAGAAATAAATATTACGATAAAACAATACAAATAGGAAACTTTTAGAAAAGTTTTAGAAAAGTTTTAGCATTGACTTTTTGCACCCAAAAGTATATAATTTTAGGTGCAAGGAGGTGATTTATATGATTCCTATAACGAATCAAATAGAAAAAATTATGTCAGAAAATCAAGGGAAAATTTTTTCTATTAATGATTTCTACAATCTTGGAACAAAAAACACAATTAAATCTGTCTTATATAGATTAAATGAAGAAAATCAGATTACGAGGCTCATTGATGGATTATATATAAAACCAAAATATAGCGAGATTTTAAAAGAATATTCCTATCCGGATGCAAGTGAAGTTGCTGAAAAACTTGCAGATAAATTTTCTTGGACAATAGCTCCCACAGGAGATACAGCTCTAAACTATACAGGATTGTCCACTCAAATTCCTAATGAGTATATTTATATTTCAGATGGGGCATATAGAGAATATTTGTATAGGGATAAAAAGATCATCTTTAAACACACAACAAATAGAAACATAACATCTTATTCCAAAGAATTGTCCATTTTAATACAGGCAATTAAGGCATTAGGCAAAGACAACATCAGTGAAGAAGATATAAAAAAGCTTGCTGTATTTGCCAAAAGAATTAAAGAAAATTTGAAAGAAGATACTTTAAAACTTCCTTTTTGGATACAGGAAGTTTTAGAAAAGATACAGGAGATCAACTATGAGTAAATTATTAGAAATATCAAGCGAAGAATTAGAGCTTGTTATACAAAACACCGCAGACAAACTCAATATGTCGAAAGCTATTGTAGAAAAAGATTTGTGGGTATGTGTGATTTTAAAATATCTGTTTAGTAGGTTTAAGTACAGGGATGCTATTGTTTTTAAAGGTGGAACAAGTCTATCTAAAGTTTATAAGTTGATTGAAAGATTTTCAGAAGATATAGACCTTGCGTTAGATTGGAAAGTTTTAGGATACGGAAAAATAGAACCTTATGAAGATAGAAGTAATACCAAGCAACTAAAATTCATCGATAAAATAAATGATGATACAAAAGTATTTCTGCGTGATGAATTTCTGCCCACTCTACAAAATGATTTTAAAGAAATACTAAAGCACAAAATATATAGTTTTTATATTGATGAGTTTGACAGACAGACAATATGTTTTGACTATCCTAAAAATCATAAAGATAGCTCGATTCTACAAGTGATAAGATTGGAAATTGGAAGCTTAGCAGAACCAATTCCTGCAAGCAATCAAAAAATAAAAACTTATATCGAAGAAGCGTATCCAGAAGTATTTGATGAAAATATAGAAGTTGTGGCGGTAGACAGTTTACGAACCTTTTTTGAAAAGATTACTATACTTCATAGAGAAGCAAATCGAGTGAATGGAAATTATCCGACAAGATATTCAAGACATTTTTACGATGTTTATAAAATGATACTAACGGATATTAGAGAAAAGAGTTTTGAAAACATCGAACTATTAAAAATAGTTATTCACTTTAAGAAAAAATTCTACGCAAGTAATTGGGCGAAATATGATGACATCATGAATGGTAATTTAAAGTTAATACCATCAAAGGAAGGATTGGAAATTTTTTCAAAAGACTATGACAGCATGAAAAATATGTTGTTTGGAGAAAAGATACCATTTGATAAAATCATTGAGACTCTTAAGGAATACGAGAAAGAGTTGAATGGTGTTATAAAAAATAAATAAATATAATTTTGGACATAGACGGTAGAGAACATCTATCGTCTTTTTCATGTAAAAAAGAAGGAGGTAAAAATGCGAATAAATGATTTTCATAACATTTTGGAACTTGTAAAACTGGATATTTTGCAAAGTGAAGCAGAATACCTGAAGCTCTTAAAGGTTGTCGGAAACAATCAAAGATATGACTTTAGAAGTCAATTAAGTATCTATGATAGAAATCCTGAAGCGACAGCCTGTGCCAAGTTCGATTATTGGAGGGAACGATTTAACCGAACTGTTATGAGAGGGCAGAAAGGTATCCCTATTTTAGAGGACTATGGCACATACAAGAAAGTGGACTACATCTTTGATATAGGTCAGACAGTTTCAAGAAACAGAGATGTCAATGAAGTCAATCTTTGGAGATTCGATAAGGAAGCTCATCAAGATGTCTTAAAGGAAATGATAAAAAGTGTGGGATACGAAGAGAGTGAAAGCATCTTAGAAAATATCTTTTCTTTAAGCAGGCTTTACGGAGATGAAAAGATAGATAGACTTATGAATGAGCTTAGAATAGCAGATGAGGATAGAATATCTTTTACAAAGTTTGTGAGGGACTCAATAAGCTATGCAGTTGCTTCAAGATTTCAGCTTGATTATACTATGGATAGTGAACTTTTAAGAGAAAATTTTGAAAGATTTGATAGTATATCTCTTATGAGTCTTGGTGAAATCGTATCGGATATTAGTGGAAATATCATTGATGCGACCATTCAGAAAAGTAAAGAGCTTAATAAAGAAGTTTTAAGAGGTAAAGAAGCAGGATATAATAAGATTAAAGAAGAAATTGAGGAGGTAGAAGAAAATGTACTTCGACGAGATGATCAGAAAAGAAATGAAAACGAGCGAGTTCTCCGAAATGGAGAGTACGGACGAGATAATAGAGAAAATCAGGGAGAATACGCTAAACAGCTTGGAGGAACAGGCGGACTTCATGAAAGAATTCCCGAATCCGACTTACGCAGTGATGAGGCTGGATTATCTATCACAGAGCGAGGAGCAGAGCCACTTCGAGATGTTGGTAGACCTATACAAGGAGAAGAAGCTGACAGGACACCTGATGGATATTCAGAAACAAGCGATAGACTTTATGAGAACGGAGAAGCCGAAATTGATGGCAGCGTGGAAGATAGAGGACGAGAACAATCCGCAGTATGGGGCAATGATCTCAGCTCTGAAAGAGATGACCATCAAGGAAGTGGTAGAAATCTAAAACAAAATATTGAAGTAGAGATAAGAGAAGCTGATAAGGCTTCTTTTTCTTTACCTGAGAATTCTTATGGACAGATGAGGCTTACTATTCCTCTTAATCAGAAAGAGATAGACACTATCCTTATTAACGGAGGGAACCACGATGGAAGTAGACTTCCTCTTATTGCTGAGTTTTCCAAAGGAAAGAGCAATGAAGAATTAGGAGAATACCTCAAAGATACCTTTGGGGGTGGAAACGGATTTTACATTGATGAAAGAGAGGCATCTTCCTGGTATTCGGATAAAGGCATTCATTTAGCTTATGGGACTTCAGCAAGAGAAGATGATACGCAAATTCTAAGCTGGAATGATGCAGCAAGTAGAATAAATGAGCTTTTGGAAACTGGAGAGTTTGCCACAAATGTGGAACTTTCAGAATCCCTTGATTATGAAAGAGATAGAATTTCAGAATCCCTATGGTATATATATCACGATTTAAGCGAAGAAGGAAAAGCACATGGGTATTTTGATTTTATAGAAAGAGGTGGTGGCTTTCCGGAAGAAACGAAAAGATTGTCTGAAGCATTAAAAAATCCTGAATACCTAAAGGAAACAATCAAAGAATACAGTAGGTTCTTAGCAGGCTACAAAGAAAACAGAGGTGTACTAAGATTTCATTATCACAAGGTAGATAGCCTTTATCAGAAATTACAGGAACTTGATCTGCCACGAAAGGAATATAGTACCAATCTGACAGAATTTCCTAAAGTAAAGCCATTTATTACGGATGACGAAGTTCTTGCTACCCTGTCAAGAGGAAGCGGAATAGATAAGGGAAAAGAGCGAATTACAAAATTTTTCAAGGAAAACCATACGCTTCAAGAAAAAGCTAACTTTTTAAAAGATGAGTATGGCATAGGTGGAAGCTCTCATGCTGTTTCAGGGGCAATGGGAAGTGATGAATGGCACGATGCTAAGGGACTTAAATTACAGAAGAAAGATTGCAGTGATGTTTTTCTTACTTGGTCAAGTGTGGCAAAGCATATTGATGAGCTGCTTTCTAAAAATCTTTATCTTGAGGAAAAAATAGAAGGTAATTCAGAGATAGAAGAAGCAAAAGAACCACAATATTATTCTAAAGATGATCCTGAAAACTTAATGACTGATGAAATGCTTGAAAGAGTGCCTGAGCTTTATGCACAGGAAGATGTCGCTTTAGCAGATAAAGAGGTTCATGCTGCATATATCATTCCGTTTAGAAGTAATTGGACTTGGTATATGACGGAGTATGATAGAGAAAGTGGAGATGCCTTTGGACTTGTACTTGGGATTGAACCTGAATGGGGATATTTCAGTATTGAAGAGTTGAAAGAATTAAATGCCCAGAGGCTTATTTTAGAAGATTTTCCAAAGACCTTTAGAGAACTTAAAAATACAGAGCTTGTCAAGCAGATGGATGAGCAGGAGCTTCAATCGGTATTTAACGGAGAACTTAGTTTTGAAGAAGAAACAGAGCTTGAAGCACCTGAAGAAGTAGAAGAAAGAATAGCTGCAACACTTGTTCAAGGAACGCTATTTGATTACCTCAAAGAAAGAGAAGAAGTAGAGCTTAATGAAGAAAAGGAAAGCCTTACCGATGAATTTACAGTTAAAGAAGGTGATACAGTCTATTTCAACCATGAAGAATACACTGTAAGGGAGATTGCTAAAAATCAAATCACAGGAAGAAATGATTTATGGCTTGATCCGGTAAGAAGTGGAAATCGTCAAATCCCGATTATAGCCTTTGAAGATAATGGGGACTTACTAAAGCAGATAAGCCTTGAAAGACCGAATTTTATTGTTGGTGATGAAGTTAAATATAAGGACAAAAACTATACCATCACACGCTTTGATGATATGGGAAATAATCTAAAGACAGTAACGGTTAAGGACAATACCGAATATCTTGGCGGTATGATAACAGGCTCCGATGTAATCCCTTATCATCTTGAAAGCGATCTTGAGAGGGTATTTCAAAATATAACCTATACGAACCCTGAAAAGACTATTGAGGAAGTAGAAATAAAGAAAGCTGATGCTCATAACTTCAAAATCACAGAAGAAACGCTCCCGGAAAAGTTATCTCCAAGTGAGAGACTGAATAACAACCTTGAAGCAATTTCCATGCTTAATCGTGTAGAGAGTGGACAAAGAGAGCTTGACAGTACAGCTCAGGAAGTTTTAGCGAAATATGTAGGCTGGGGCGGACTTGCTGATGTGTTTGATGAAAGTAAAGAGGGACAATGGGAAGCTGCAAGAAGTTTCTTAAAGGAAAATCTATCACCATCTGAATATGAAGCTGCAAGAGAATCTACCTTAACAGCCTTTTATACACCTAAAACAGTTATTGACAGCGTATATAAGACACTTGCAGGTATGGGATTTAAGAGCGGAAATATCTTAGAGCCAAGTATGGGAGTTGGAAACTTTATAGGAAATCTTCCCGATGAAATGAGTAAGTTGAAGTTTTACGGTGTAGAGCTTGACTCAGTAAGCGGTCGAATTGGAAAACTCTTATATCCTGAAAGTGAAGTGCAAATTAAGGGATTTGAAGAAACTACCTTTTCCAATAACTTCTTTGATGCAGTTATCGGTAATGTCCCCTTTGGAGAATATAAGGTAAATGACAGGGAGTATAACAAAAATAACTTCTTGATTCATGACTACTTCTTTGCGAAATCCATTGATAAAGTAAGAAATGGTGGTGTTATCGCCTTTATTACATCAAGCGGAACAATGGATAAAAAGGACGAAAGTGTCAGACGCTACCTTGCAGCAAGAACAGAGTTTTTAGGAGCTATCAGACTTCCAAATGATACCTTTAAGGGTTTTGCCGGAACGGAAGTAACATCGGACATTATTTTCCTAAAGAAAAGAGATAGTATTAGAGAAAGGGATGAGGACTGGATACATCTATCTGAAGATAAAAACGGACTTACCTACAATAAATACTTTGTGGATCATCCTGAGATGGTGCTTGGAAGTATGGAGGAAGTACTCGGAAGATTTGGAAATATGATAGCTTGCCTTCCAAAAGAAAATGCTAACTTAAAGGAATTACTTACAAAAGCAAGTGAAGAAATCTCTAAAGATGCAAAGTATGAAGAAATAGAGCTACTTGACGATGAAATCAGCACAATACCTGCAACAGATGATGTCAAGAATTTCTCCTATACCATTATTGATGATGAAGTATATTACAGAGAAAACTCACTTTTCGTAAAGAAGGAAGTAACGGAGAAAAATAAGGAAAAGATTGAGGATTATCTTGAGTTAAATGATGCTCTAAAAGATGTAATCTACAAGCAAAAGGAAGATTTTTCTGATGATGAAGTAAGGAAAGTTCAGGAGAAGTTAAATGAAGTCTATGACAGTTTTTCTAAAAAGCATGGGTATGTAAATAACCTTTCTAACACCAGAGCCTTAAAAGAAGATAGCAACTTCCCGCTTGTATCTTCAATAGAAATCCTTGATGAAGAAGAAAACTTTAAGGCAAAGGGAGATATTTTTTCAAAAAGAACAATTACAAAGGCAAAGACTATCGACCATGTAGATACTTCTTTAGAAGCTCTTGTGTTATCTATGTCCGAAAAGGGTTATGTGGACTTTGACTATATGGAAAGCCTGACAGGAAAAGACAGATCGACTTTGATAGAAGAATTAAGGGGAGAAATCTACCTAAACATCAGGGAAGAACAGAACTTTTACAGACCACTATCCTTTAACTTGGAAGATGGGGATTTACCTTTCGCCTGTGCAAACGGCAGCAATTCATATAAGTATGGCTATGTAACAAAAGATGAATATTTATCAGGAAATATCAGGGATAAAATCGCCATTGTTGACAGTTATCTATCAAAACTTAGACAAACGGAAAGAGAGCTACCTCATCTTGGATATGCGGAAGATGGCAAAGAAAAAGAGCTGATAAGCTATGAGATGAACCGTTTAGAATACCAAAAGGCAGAGCTTGTAAAAGTTTTACCAAAGGAGCTTGAAGCAAGTGAAATCAATGTAAGACTTGGTGCTACTTGGATACCGATTAAAGATATTGAGAAATTCATCTTTGAAACACTGAAAACTCCGGGCTGGGCAAGATGGGATATTAAGGTTAAGTTTTCAAATCTTACAAGCGAATGGAATATTGAAGGAAAAAGCAAAGACAGAGGAAATGACCTTGCTGAAATGACCTACGGTACAAGTAGAGTAAGTGCCTATAAGCTGATTGAAGATGCATTAAACCTTAAAGAAACGAAAGTATTTGACCAAATTGTAAATCCTGACGGCTCCAAAACTTCTGTGCTAAATAAAAAAGAAACGCTTCTTGCAGGGCAGAAACAAGAACTTCTAAAGGAAGAATTTAAGAACTGGATATTTAATGATCAGGAAAGAAGAAGCAGACTTGTAAAACTGTATAATGAGCGTTTTAACTCTATCAGGAATCGTGAATATGACGGAAGCAACCTGTCTTTTGAGGGGATGAATACTAAAATAGAGCTTAGACCTCATCAGAAAAATGCTATTGCAAGAAGCCTTTACGGAGGAAATACGCTTCTTGCCCATGTGGTTGGTAGCGGAAAGACCTTTGAAATGGTGGCTTCCGCAATGGAATCTAAAAGGCTTGGGATGTGTTCCAAGTCTTTATTTGTTGTACCGAATCACCTGACAGGTCAAATTGGCAGAGAGTTTATGCAGCTTTATCCGTCAGCTAATATTATGGTGGCAGATAAGAAAGACTTTGAGCCGAAAAACAGAAAAAGGTTCATAGGAAGAATTGCTACTGGCGAATATGATGCGGTTGTAATCGGGCATACTCAGTTTGAAAAAATTCCGATGAGTAAAGAATATCAGGAAAAACACATTCAGGATCAGATTGATGAAATCATCAACTATGTTGAGGAATATAAGCATGATAGAAATCAAAACTTTACAGTAAAACAGCTTGAAAAAACAAAGAAAAAACTGGAAACAAGGCTTGAAAAGTTAAACGACGATTTTAAGAAAGACGATGTTATTACCTTTGAGGAATTAGGCGTTGATAAGCTATTTATCGACGAAGCACACAATTACAAAAATCTCTATCTCTACACAAAAATGAGAAATGTAGCAGGTATCGGTCAAAGTGAAGCCTTTAAGTCCTCCGATATGTTTATGAAGTGTAGATATATGGATGAAATGACGGGTGGAAAAGGTATTGTATTTGCCACAGGAACGCCTGTAAGTAACTCTATGACAGAGCTTTATACCATGCAGCGTTATCTTCAGTATGAAAGTCTTAAAAAGAATAATTTAGAGCATTTTGATAGCTGGGCATCTACCTTTGGTGAAACACAGTCTGCCTTTGAATTATCTCCGGAGGGAACAGGGTACAGAGTTAAGACAAGATTTTCAAAGTTCTATAATCTTCCGGAGCTTATGTCTATGTTTAAGGAAGTTGCAGATATTCAAACAGCGGATATGCTGAATCTTCCAACACCGGAAGCACACTATGAGGTTATTAAAACATTGCCAAGTGAGGAACAAAAAGAAATCCTAAAGAGCCTATCTGAAAGAGCTGATGATGTCAGAAATAGAGTTGTTGAGCCTGATGAGGATAATATGCTGAAGATTACTAATGACGGAAAGAAACTTGCTTTAGATCAGCGTTTAATCAATCCTCTGCTACCTGATAATCCTGATAGTAAGGTCAATGTATGCGTAAAAAATGTGTTTGCCATTTGGGATAAGACAAAAGAAGATAGGTCAACACAGCTTCTATTTTCCGATATGTCAACTCCAAAAGGCGATGGAGAGTTTAATATATATGATGATATTAGAGAAAAACTTGTAGCAATGGGGATACCGAAAGAAGAAATTGCCTTTATCCATGAAGCTAATTCAGACAAACAAAAAGATGAACTCTTTGCAAAGGTAAGAAAAGGAGATGTGAGGATATTACTCGGTTCTACTCAGAAGATGGGAGCAGGTACGAATGTCCAAAACAAGTTGATTGCACTTCATGACCTCGATGTCCCTTGGCGTCCTGCCGACCTTGAGCAGCGTGCGGGTAGAATTGTAAGACAGGGAAATGAGAATAAGGAAGTGAATATCTATCGTTATGTAACGGAGAATACCTTTGATGCGTATCTTTGGCAGACCATAGAGAATAAGCAGAAATTCATTTCTCAGATTATGACAAGTAAAACTCCTGTTCGTGTTGCAGAAGATGTGGACGAAAGCAGTTTAAATTATGCTGAAATAAAAGCACTTGCAACAGGTGACCCAAAGATTAAGGAAAAGATGGACTTGGATAATGAGGTTACGAAACTTAAAATGCTTGAAGCAAACTTTAAGTCGAATCGTTACAGGTTAGAAGATAAGGTGGCTAAAAACTATCCGGAGGAAATCGCAAGGACGGAAAAGTTAATTGAAGCTGTAAAGAAAGATATAGCAAATGTAGAACCACAAGGAGAAGGCGAAAATAAATTTACTTCCATTACTATTTTAGACGAGAAGATTACCGATAAGAAATTAGCAGGAGAAAAACTTCTTGAAGCGATTTCTAAAGTAAAAATCAATGAAAGTAAGATGATAGGAAAGTATAGAAACATGGACTTAGAGGTAAGCTATAACTTCTTTACCAATTCCCATAATTTTAGCTTAAATGGTGCTACAAAGCATTCAGGAGAGCTTGGAACAAGTGCAGATGGTAATATCACAAGACTTGATAATGCTCTTGAGAAAATACCTGAGAGATTAAAGAGGCTTGAAGAAAAGCTCATCAGCACAAAAGAGCAGCTTGAAAATGCCAAAGAAGAACTTGAAAAGCCGTTTGAAAAAGCTGATGAATTAAAGAGTAAGGTGCTTCGCTTGGCAGAACTGAATAAGCTCCTTGATATGGGTGATGTGGAAGAAAAGGGAAATGACAATCCTCTTGTGGAAGATGTAAAAAGAGCTATCATAGACTTTTGCAACAGAGAATATGAAGAAAACCATAGTTATGATGAGTTTGATACTCTATATCCTGACTTAAAGCACATCGGCATCGCCTATACCAATACACCTGACGAAAGACACGGCATCCAATATGAGCTTAATTTAGAAGCTAAAATATGGACACAGTATATTGATGATACTCCAATCAAAACAGAGAGCTTCGACTATGAAAACAAGGGAGAGAACGAAGCTCTAAGGAATATGAAAAAAGAAATTGAGTTATCCTCTTTTGAAGATTTAACTTATATAGACTCAGAGGACTTAAAGGCAGCTCTCGGACTGGACATTGATGATGAGGGAAACTTTTATGATCCGCTTGGCAAAGATATGGATAATGACGGAATTCCTGACCGATATGACAATGATTTCAGGGACAGTGATTACTTTGAATCAACCTATGATGTGGAAGATAATCTCCATACAAAAGAGGAAACTTCTCAAAGAACGGAAGATAAACCGTCTATTTTAGGACAGATCATAGCTTATCAAAGTGAAAGCAAAACGGAAGAGAAACAAACTACAAAAGAACAGGAATATGCAAGATAAGGGAGCGAATAGCTCCCTTTTACCATGAAAGGAGATAAAAACATGGATTACAAAACAATAAGGTATAGGATTGAAGATATGGTAAATGATAACCATAAAGACTTTGTGAAGGCGATTATAAGCATGGAAAAAGGTATCAATGATGAAAGTGCTTTAAACAAGCTTTATGACGCTTATATGGACAATGACACCGTTAATTTGCTGCATGAGGAATTTGACTACATGATCGAAGATTTAAGAGAACAGGGGCAGATAAAAGACCTGGCTTATGTTCAGGAAGAGAAAGATAACCTTATAAATATCGTTGGAAATGTTGTCGGTAAGGTAGATGTTGTTGAGAGAGAAAACAAAAACGGAGAAGCCTTCAAGGTAGCGAATTTTTCCGTAGTATCCAAAGATGATGAAGGTAACAAGCTATATCATAATTGTTCCGCTTATGGAGAAAAAAGTTATATTCCAAAGGACTTTAAGCAGGGAGATTTTGTTAAGCTCTTTGGACAAATCAGAACTTCCATTGATGATAACGGCAAGGAGCATAGTAATGTCAGGATACTTTCTTCAAAGCTCTTAAAGGCAAAGGAACAAATGAAAGGACAGGAGGTAAAGAAAGAATCTGTACTTGGAGCTATCAAGAAATATCAAGCTGAAGATAAGGAAAAGCCAAAGGAAAAGAAAGAAGCAAACAAAGAAGCTGAGAGATAAATTTATGGTCGGTGTGGTCTTAGGGCTGCACCGTCTCTTTTTTTATTTGTGTGAGTTCGATTAAAGAGAATATATTTATGAAAAAAGTATATTTTATGGTATAATGTAATGAATATAGTTTTCTTGAACGGAGGATAAGAATGAGGTTTTTTAGTTATAAAAGATTGTTCAAAAAACTCATTGATTTAGATATGACAAATAATGAATTGATGGAAAAGGCAAAAGTAAGTAAAAGTACATTTTACAAA
Organism: Streptococcus constellatus subsp. constellatus; assembly: GCF_023167545.1. Classification (NCBI taxonomy): domain Bacteria; kingdom Bacillati; phylum Bacillota; class Bacilli; order Lactobacillales; family Streptococcaceae; genus Streptococcus; species Streptococcus constellatus. The sequence goes on along the minus strand of NZ_AP014647.1, from coordinate 1,134,546 downwards.
ATGAAGAACGGACAAAATGTAACTACGGATGTTTTGCTTAGAATTTGCAATGCTTTGGATTGTGATATTGAAGATATAATGGAATGTATAGAGGAAAGGTAATAAAATGTGGAAAGACAGTGAATCAAATATAGATTATATAGATTTTGAGTATATTGCGGAATTGGTTAATGAGATAGTGATAGATGATAGTTTACTTCCTGCGAGTATAGGTGTTTATGGTGATTGGGGTAGTGGAAAATCAAGCATTATGTCAATCAGCCAAGAAGAACTATGCAAGAAAGATAATGCTGCTCTGATAATAAACTTTAATGCATGGTTGTTTGAGGATTATGGAGATGCTAAAAATACTGTAATTAATTGCATATTAGATCAAATAGAAGAAAGAATAAAAAATAAAGAAACATTGAAAGATAAATTTAAACATTTAAGAAAAAGTATTAGTGTTTTTGAATTGTCTACTGCATTAATAAAAAATTCTTCCACAATAATTTCATCGATACTAAATCCATTAAATTTTGTTGGAGTAGCAGAGAATACAAGTGAGGACATAGTTGAAAGTATTGAAGGAATAAAAAATAGATACGAGGCAATTGTATCTCATGAGTCATTAAGAAATGATGTAGCAAATTTTAGGAATGACTTTGGCAAACTGATAGAAGACAGTGACATTTCTAGAGTAGTGATTTATGTTGATGAAATGGATAGGTGCTTACCAGATACTATTTTAGAAATATTTGAAGCTATGAGATTATTTTTATTTACTGGGAAAGTTGCTTTTGTATTTGGTGCTGATGAAAGACAGATAGCATATGCAATTCGTCAAAAGTATTCTGATAGTATTTTTGAAACAGAACATAAAATTAATATTGGTAAAGAGTATTTAGAAAAAATAATTCAATATCCTATACGAATTCCTACAATGACAGTACCAGAAACAGAGATGTATTTAACGTTTTTATTTTGTTCAAAGTTTTTATCAAAGGAAGATTTTCAATCTTTAAAAAATGATTGTATTAATCAATTTAGAGCAAATACATCAAGATTTGAGCTTCCAGCTAAAGTAGCAGAATTTACCAACTCTAATGATATTTCAAATTTTTATAGTTTATCAAGAAAGATATCATACCTATTAAATAGCGGATTAAATGGCAATCCAAGACAATTTAAGCGTTTTCTAAATGAATTTGAAATGAGGAAGAAGGTCGCAAAGTTAAAAAAAATAGAAATTGATGAAAAAGTGCTTGTGAAAATGATGATGCTTCAATATGTTAAGCCAAATATATTTGCTGACTTTATTGAATTATATGGTAAAGGAAACTTGAATATGTGTCTAAGTCTGTACAAAACAGATGATGAAGAACATGAAGGGCAAGTATCTAAAAAAGAATCGAAAACAAAAAATAATAAAAGTAATTTTGAAAAGAAGTGGGATGACGAATGGTTTGAGCGATGGATGAAAGAAGAACCCAGTATAAAAGAGGAAAATTTAGAGCCATACTTTTATCTATCAAGAGGCACTAATGATGTATTTAATTATTCTTCAAACATTAAACTTTCTGAACCTGCAAGAAAGATAATTGATGCTTATATGGGTGAACACGATATTCTCATTACTCGTGCAAGTTCCGAAATAAAAAATATTTCTATCGTTGAATGTAATCTGATGGTTGATGAATTATATAATGCGTTTATAACAGAAAGTGCAAAGAAAAATATTAATGTAATTAAAGGACTTGTGGAAATAGCATTAAATAAAAGAGAATGTTTTGGAACTGTATTAAGCAAATTGAAATTGATTCCTGCTGATAGTATTAATATAGCTATGATAGTTCATATAGATGGATTAAAAGCTATAAATGAAGATGAAATAAACAAATTAATTTCTACATGGGAGAATGACAATTTAAAACTAAAAAAACATTAGGGAGGTTGAAATGGGAACATCAAGTTCATTTAAAGGAAAAGTAGGTAATGCATTATTACCGAATGATTTTAATACAAGTGATGAATTGACTGATGAAAATGATAGTAATGCAGCTAATCAAATTAATGATGAAAATAAAAATATTCAGGAAAAAGAAAATAATATAAATTGGACTTCAGCAAAGACATCCATGAGTAAATACATATCTTCTGCTGGTAAGGTAGGCTCGCCTAGAAGTATTGTGAGAAACTATATAAAAGCATCTGGCGGTACTAATAGAATAATATCAAATTCAAGCAAGAGTATAAATGCTACATTAAAGATTGGAAATATATTAGGTTCATTTACAAAACAGGGAATATCTAAAACTCTTGCTGATATAGGGTTGTCGTTAAATAATTATTCTTTGCCTGAAGCTATGTCAAAATTGGTTAATTATGTAGAAGATTCTGCTGTGTCAAAGAGCGATGTTGCAATAAGAACAGCTACAGCTAACACCCTGGAAAAGTTAATGGAATTAAATATAGATAATGATAGAGTAGATCAAGCGACATCAATTGTACTTATGCAATATTTTGTTGCTGATTTAATTTGGCAACAAATGCTTGTGGATTTTGGATATTCGTTTGAAAAATATGGAAACGATCAAAATGTGTTGATCAGAGTCGAAGAAGATATGAAGGAGTATATTAAAGCTAGTGTGGAAGAATCTTTTAAACGCAATAAGGATAAGACCTTTTCGAAAGATTTGTGTGATGATGTAGTGAAAAGTTGTTTAAAAATAATGGAGGGATAATAATGAAGGTATTCTGTAGTAATGATAGAAAAAAATATCTTCCAGAAGGATATGATGAGCATATTGATATAAAGTGTAGATCAGATGTAGGCTTTCAATTTTGGGATAAACATATGAAGTTTGATAGCGAATTTTCAAGTTTAGCAATAGATTTACTTTATATTTCTATATTTGTTTTTGCGATGGACAGAAAAGTTTTAAGAGCCGAACAACCTGATAATTGGTCAAGAAGTATTGAACTCAACATTCCTGTTTCAGATGTTGTATTTTGGGATGAAAGAAAAACTCTATTGCATACTATGATTAGTTTTTTAAGTGGAGATGATTGGAAGTTTTCATTTAGAAAAAAAGAAATATTAGATGAAAGAGATTTTTATGAAAGAAATAAATATAAAAAAGCTAGAGCAAAATCCTATGATACAGTCTGCATGTTATCAGGAGGATTAGATTCATATATTGGGGCTATAGACTTATTAGAAAAAAGAAATAATAAAGTCCTTTTTGTGAGTCATTATGGTGGTGGAAAAGGAACAAAGGAATATCAAGATTTGGTTTTTCAAAGTTTAAAAACGGAATATGAATTGGAGGATTCAGATTATATACAATTTTATGCTTCATGTAAAAATGGTGTGGAAGACACTACTCGAACACGTTCATTTATGTTTTTTTCACATGCAATCGCACTTGCTTCTGCATTTAATATAGATACTCAAATGTATATCCCTGAAAATGGTTTTATTTCTTTAAATATTCCTTTAACTGGTGCTAGGTTTGGCAGTAGTAGTACGAGAACAACACATCCATATTATATGAAATTATTAAAAAAATTAGTAAAAGAAATGGGATTAAACTTAACAATAATTAACCCTTATCAACTTAAGACAAAGGGAGATATGGTGCTTGAGTGTAAGAATATAGAACTTTTAAAAAATAACTATACCAAAACTATGTCATGCTCTCATCCTGACGTAGGTAGGTATGACAAAGAAAGTAAAACAATGCATTGTGGTTCATGTATACCTTGTATAATAAGAAGAGCAGCTTTATTAAGAGGATTTACTAAAGATAAAACAGAAGTAAGGGATTTTAAATTGACAAAAACAGAAGCAGCAAGATTAAATAAAAATGCCTTTTTAAAAAAAATAGAAACGTTTAAAAGTGACGGGGCGATTATGGAAATTCAAAAATCTGGTATCATAGATGAAAATTTAAATGAAATTGCAAGTATGTATTGCCGAGGAATTGACGAAATTAAAATGTTTTTTTCGGAGGTTATAGGAGATGATTAAGTTGATAGATTTTCATTGCCATCCAGATTTATATAATGATAATTTTAATCTATTAAAAAAAGCCAAATATAATAATTTTAGCGTTATCGCAATGACAAATCTTCCACAGCTATATAAAAGATATGAAGATTTATTTGGTGGCGAAGAGTCAATGATAATCTCTTTGGGTTATCATCCACAGTTGGTTGTAGATTATCCGAATGAAATGGAAAAATTTTTGAAATATATAAAAAGAGCAAAATTTATCGGTGAAGTGGGGCTTGATAAAACTATAAAAGATGAAATTCACATAAATAAACAAAAGGAAATATTTAAGAGGATTATTTTTGAGTGTAATAAGTTGGGGGAAAAGATAATATCAATCCACTCACGGAAAGCGGATGATATTATTTTTGATTTCTTGAAAAAGAGTAGCTGTATATATATTTTACATTGGTACACGGGTAGTAAAAAAAGATTATTAGATGCAATGGCTGGTAATGATAATTTATATATTTCCATTAATTCTGATATGATATCGACTATCCAAGGTAAAAAAATAGTCAAAGATGTTCCATTATCAAAAATAGTATTGGAAACGGATGCTCCTTTTACAGAGAGTACCAAAAACATGTACCCAGAATCTATTTTGCATGATATAGCAATTGAAATAGCTAAAGTTAGAGAGTGTGATTTAATAGAAATATTGAAAAATATTGAATATAATTCCAATAGAATATTGTCAATATAAAAGTAAAAAGGGTAAAAAAGATGGTTATCTCTCCATCTCCTTACCCATATAAATTCCGTAATTTTTTCGTATCTTGTAAAGTTCGTTCATAATAGATTTTGAGGAAGAATACTCTTGCATTAGGGTATTCTTTTTTTCTTGTAATTTATCAAGTTTAGATAAAATATCCTTTGAATCTGGGAGCATGGAATAGGATTTTTTGAGTTCTGAAAGGGCATTTTCATATAGGGTAATCTGAGCTTTGTACTCTTCAAAAAATGACTTATCAGACGAATTTGCCTTATATTCCTTGTAGTATGCCCTGTATTTTTTAACGGTATTAACTTGTTCCATAGTGGCAGAAAGCAACAGCATTTCCTTATCAATAACCTTGATTTTATCCTGTAAATTTTGCCTTTCGTCGGCTGCTTTTTGGATGTACTCATCAAGTTGCTTAACGGATTTAATACCTTGTTCTCTGAGGAAGATAACAGACTCAGCCATTGTATTAAGGTTATGTTTGGTTGCCCAATATTCATAGCCTTTGCTTTCTTTTACTTTAACATTTGTGTTCATATCAATAACATTGCCAATGCGTTTTTTGACGGCAGGGGTTTTAATAGACGATATTTCTGCAATGCGTTCTTTTAACCTTTCTTCAGTATAATCTTCTCCGATTGTTTTAGATCTTGTAAATCTCGGCTTATCTTTCGGTTTAAAAGCAATGTGTTTGCCATACTTAATTTCATAGCCAAGATCAGCCATTGTCTTTAGAAAATCGTCCCAATCCTTAGACTGTTTAATCATTCTGTCAATGTCAAATTGAAGTCTACTTTTCCAAGAAGTACCACGCTTTGCCTGTTCATTCTCATACCAAGATTTACCGTTAGTCTTGTATTTTTTCTTATAATTTTCGTAAAACTCATCAATGACAGATAGGTTGTTTTCTTTGCATAGCTTATCGCTTTGATACCTGATTTGATGATAGCTTTTCTTGTTGGATTGGTAGCATCTACCCGTTACCATATTTACATTATTGAAGATGATGTGATTGTGAATATGTCCTTTGTCTATGTGAGTAGATAAGACAAATTCATACTCATTTTTTAATATCTTTTTACACAGCTCCATGCCGATCTGGTGTGCTATTTCAGGCGTAGTTTCTCCCGGTAAAAAGGATTGAATAAGATGCCTTGCAAGAACATTTCCCTTTGTTCCTGCATCATTTCGTGTCCTTAAAAATTGTGTATGGGCAGTTTCTTGATGGCATTTATGAGTGCTGACTAAAATCTGCTCATCTGTTTTATCTCCATTTACAATGTAGTCGATAGCAAGATTAAGAGTCGATTTTATTGGATGTATTTTTGTAATAGCCATAAAAACTAATCACCTCCCGAAGTCCTGTTGAGCAGCAGCGAATGAATTTGCCATAGCTCTTTTGAGAAATGTTCAATCTCTTTTTTTATGTCATTGATGTCCTCTTTATAGATTATGCCTGTTGAATTAACTCGCTTTGCAATCTGATTGATGTTGTTTGTAGCATTGGAAAGCAAGCCTTGTAAATCTCTGAAAGGTTCTAAATCTACTTGATATATTTCCTTTTCTAAAACGCATTTGCGGATAAAATGGCTCATATTTCTGCACTTCGCAAGTTTTCGTTTCTCTTCAAAAAGAGTCTTTTCTTCTTCGGTCAATTTAATTTCAAGTCTTTCATTTCGTATTCTATTTGCCATAGGTAATTCCTCCTTTAGATGTATTTCGGGGTCTTAGGGTTCTCCCTAACAAGTCAAAAATTGATAAAAAAAGAAGCAGATCCCAAAGGGCTGCTTCATCAAATTTTCCGTAAGTGTCCGTACACTTACTGTGCTTGCTACAAAAGATATAAAAGAATAGTTTGTAAAACAAGCATTAAGCAAATTATTATTATGATTATATCACAAGTAGTAGCTTTTATAAATCTTTTAGGAATGGTTTGTTTTATAAAAAGCAAACCATTCAGAGCGACATAGGGCTTTTTGGGGCGGAAAGAAAAAATGATAAATGCTATCATGATTAAAGTTAGTATCAGCTAATCAATATTATATGGACGAGGTGAGATATATGGAGAAACAAAATAAACTTGAAGCAAAGGACTTGATCAATATTGGAATTTTTACAGTAGTGTATTTTATGATTGAATTTGCTGTTTCAATGTTAGGATATATTCCGATATTTAATTTACTATTAGTTTTTTTTATGCCCATTAGTTTGTGGTATACCAAGCATATTCTATATAGTTAAGGTCAAGAAGTTTGGTGTAATTTCAATAACAGGAATATTATTAGGTCTTCTTTATATGCTAATGGGTGGTGGCATAGTTGTCCTCGCTTTTGGGATTATCTTTGGATTTTTAGGAGATTTGATAATAAAAAAAGGTAAATATGAACAATGGAAATATATTTCTATTGGATATAGCGTATTTTCTTTTTGGATAGTTGGATGTGTTGCAAGATTGTTTATTGGAAGAGAAGCATATTTGGCTAAGATAGCTGAAGGGTATGGTAAAGTATATGCAGAATCGTTGCGTATGTATACGCCATATTGGATTATTCCTGTGCTGTTTATTATTAGTTTTATAGGAGCATATTTAGGTTCGCTATTAGGAAAGAGTATTCTAAAAAAGCATCTTAAAAAAGCAGGAATAGTGTAATGATAGAAGAAACAGTAGTTAGATATAAACCATCATATATTACAATAGATCCACGCACAAAAATTTTTCTTATGGTAACTGTAACGAGCATCATGGCTACTGGAAGCAGTCATGGTGCTATGTTTTATTTGCGGCATCTTTTAATGGTTCTGCCCTTTATTGCATTATTTATTTCTAAAAAAGGTAAAGCAGCTATAAGATTTTTGATATTGTATTTGATTATATTTGCATTAAATTTTGTTGTTTTACCTTATACGACAGGATTTTTGAGTTTTTTGGTATTAGCAACAGTAGGGATATATACAAATATATTGCCGGGATTTATTATGGGTTACTATTTAATCAGTACCACTTCTGTTAGTGAATTTATCGCAGCTATGGAAAAACTTAAAGTGTCATATAAAATCATTATTCCATTTTCGGTAGTATTTAGATTTTTTCCAACAGTAAAAGAAGAATATATTTCTATACAAAATGCCATGAAAATAAAAGGTGTAACAATAAGGAAGAGTCCAATAGAAATGATTGAGTATAGATTAGTTCCTTTGCTAATATCTGTAACAAAAATTGGTGAGGAATTATCTGCATCAGCTTTGACAAGAGGGTTAGGATCTCCGATTAAAAGAACTAATATTTGCAAAATCGGACTAAAAAAAATAGATTATTTTCTGCTTTTACTTGCGAGCTTATGTTGGGTTGTTTTTATATTTTTTTAGGAGCGAAATATGATTGAATTTAAAAATGTATCATTTAGATATGCAGAACAAAAAAAATACTCCATTCAAAATATAAACATAAAAATTAAGTCAGGTCAGATAGCTTTGGTTTGCGGAACTTCGGGTAGCGGAAAGACTACTTTAACTAAATTAATTAATGGCTTGATTCCCAATTATTATAATGGGGAACTTAATGGTACTGTGTGTATAAATGGAGTTGAAGTTAGTAAAATCCCGTTATATGAAACAGCGAAATATGTAGGAAGTGTATTTCAAAATCCTAAAACTCAATTTTTCACAATTGATACTACAAGTGAATTGGCATTTTGTTTGGAGAATTTTGGATTACCTGAAAAAGAAATTGAAGATAGAATACTAAAAGTAAGTAATGAATTAAGTATTGAAAACTTAATGGGGAGAAATATATTTAACTTATCAGGAGGAGAAAAGCAAAAAATAGCATGTTCTTGTGTTTTTGTAAGTGGGCAAGAAATAATTGTATTAGATGAACCTTCATCTAATTTAGATATTTCAGCAACTATGGAACTTAGAAAATTAATTAAATTATGGAAAGAACAAGGCAAAACAGTAGTAATTTCTGAACATAGAATATATTATCTCAAAGGCTTAATAGATAGAGTAATTCATTTGAAAGATGGAAATATCTATGGTGAATACACGGAAGAAGAATTCAATAAATTCATGGAAAAAGATAAATGCAAAGCTGGATTAAGACCTTTGGATTTAAATACTTTTCCATTTTGTTTGAGCAATGAAGTTAAATGTGAAAGCCAATTTACAATTTCTGATGTAATATATAGTTATCAGAAAGGTGGGTACATACTAAAAATAGGAGAGATAAAGTTACCACAAAATAGGATTATTGGCATCATTGGTCATAATGGTGCAGGAAAATCAACATTTGCTGATTGCTTGTGTGGAATAAGTAAAAATGATAAAAGTGTAATTTCTTATGGGGGTAGATTATACTACAAAAAGAAGAAATTTAAATTGTGTTTTTTAGTTATGCAAGATGTTAATCACCAACTATTTACTGAAAGTGTTGAAGATGAAATGTTGTTGTCCATGACACAAAAAGATAAAAATAAGTTGTATAATATACTAAAAGAATTAAATCTATATTCACTTAAAAATAAGCATCCGATGTCATTGTCTGGAGGGGAAAAACAAAGAATTGCAATAGCGAGTGCGTTAGTTTCAAGTAGGGATTTTATTATTCTTGATGAACCTACAAGTGGATTAGACTTATTTCACATGAGAATGGTTGCTGATGAATTAAAGAAACTTAAAAGTAGAGGTAAGTCTATTTTTTTGATAACTCATGATTATGAGATGCTATTAAGTTCTTGTGATTATATTTTACACTTAGAGGATGGCAAAGTTAAAGATAGTTATTTTTTAGATGGAGAAGGTATAAAGAAAATAAAAAAATATTTTATAAGAGAGGAAGTGAGTCCTTAAAAATGTTAAATACGAAAATGATTGAAGAAAGTATGGAATTGTTAACTCGAAGCAACACTTGCTCTACATATAAAATGGGAGTTGATGGAGAAGATGGAACTGTATTATATTATAGTGTTTGCCCAGGAATTTCAGTAATGTATAATAACTTTCATATTGAAAAAGGACCAGATAGAGTTATAAGGGACAGTAATTCTTTTAGTATACACTATTGTATTGAAGGTAGGATAGAAGCGGAAGTTTCATCTGGAGAATATTTGTATTTAGGTGCTGGTGATGTGTTGCTTGAAAAACTTGATTCCAAATATAGATATTGTAGCTTTCCAACAAAACATTATCATGGGATAACAATCACTTTTTCTCCTGATGAAATGGATGAAAATTTGAATACATTATTGTTAAATTTTTCAATAGATATTAATAGAATTAAGGAAACATTTTTATCAAAGTATGTACCTTTTGTTATACATGAGGATGTGATTATTAATCATATTTTTGAAGAACTTTATAAAATTCCGGAACTGTTAAAATATGATTATTTAAAATTGAAAGTAATTGAACTGTTGATGCTCTTGAGAGTAGTAGAAAATAAAAATGGGAATTATAAAAATCAATATTTTTACAAATCGCAGATTGAAAAAGTAAAAGATATTAAAGAGTTTATAACAAATAATATTGAAGAGCATTTTACGATGGAAGAATTATCACAAAAATATGATATTCCGTTGTCTACATTAAAGAAATGTTTTAAAGCAGTTTATGGAGAGCCTATTTATCAATTTATTAGAAATTATAGGATGAATATAGCCTCGACATTGTTGATAAAAACAGATGATTCTATTATCGTTATTGCTGGCAAGGTTGGATATACAAATAGCAGTAAATTTACTGAAGCGTTCAAGAGTGTTATAGGAAAAACTCCGACAGAATATAGAAAAACAGTTATCCAAACAGAGTGAGTACACACTGTTTAGAGGAGAAATAAAATAGAATATTTTTTAAAATAGAATTGTCAATAGAATTGACAGTTCTATTTTTTTAGGAGGTTAAAAACTATGAAACAAAAAAGTTGGATTTCAATAGCTTTTTCGTTTGCATCGCAATGCAAATGGAGAATAATTTTATCGGTAATTTTTGCCATTATAGGAGTATCCGCTGGAATAGTGCCATATTGGTGTATATACAAGATTATTACTTTGTTTGTAAATAAAAATATAATCTTAAATCAAATTTTATATTACTGTATTATAGCTGTTTTGGGATATGGAGTTAGATATTTATTTCATGGTATTTCAACAACATTGTCTCATTTTTCTGCATATAAAATACTTGAAAACATAAGGCTGAGTTTGGCTAAAAAGTTAATTGATGCTCCTTTAGGATATGTATTAGGGGAATCTGTCGGAAAACTAAAAAGTGTAATAGTTGATAGAGTAGAAACAATTGAGTTGCCATTAGCCCATGTGATTCCTGAATGTATATCGAATATAACTCTTTCTATAAGTGTGTTTGCTTATTTGGTGTTTATAGATTGGAGAATGGCGATTTCCATGTTAATTACAGTCCCAATTGCAGGAACAGCGTATATGCTTATGATGAGAAATTTTAATGAGGAATATGCAAAATACATGGAAACAAGCAATTATGTTAACGGAGTAATTGTTGAATATGTAGAAGGTATTGAAGTAATTAAGGCTTTTAATCAATCAACCAATTCATATAAACGATTTGTAGAAGCTATAGAAACCTTCAGAGACTCAACACTGGCGTGGTATAAGGGTGTTTGGAAATATATGAATTTTGGTAACGCAGTACTTCCATCTACATTTTTGGGTGTGTTACCAGTAGGATTGATACTCTATTTGAACGGAGAAATCTCCCCACAGAATTTAGTTATTTCTTTAATTTTATCATTGGGAGTAGTGGGACCTATGATGAATTTTACTAATTATATAAATGAAGCAAAAGCAATAGAATATGCTTTACATGATGTAGATAAATTACTTCAAATACCAGTATTGAGTAATTCAAAACAAGATACTGAAATAACAGACTATAATATCAAACTTCAAAATGTTTCTTTCTCATATGATGGAAATATGGCGAACAAAGTGTTATCTAAAATAAATTGTATCTTTGAAAACAAACAATTCATAGCTTTAGTTGGACCATCTGGTAGTGGAAAAACGACAATAGCGAGATTAATAGCAAGATTTTGGGATACCACAGAAGGAAATATTTATATTGGTGGAAAGGATATTAAAGATATACCTATTTCAAAGTTAAATGAATTAATCAGCTTTGTTACACAAGACACATATCTATTTAACTGTTCTGTTAAAGAAAATATTAGATTAGGGAATCCGGAAGCAACAGATGATGAAGTTTTCCAAGCAGCAAAATTAGCTTGCTGCGATGAATTTATTCAAACATTAGAAGACGGATATGACACAATTGTGGGAAATGCAGGAAATAAATTATCTGGTGGAGAAAAACAGAGGATTTCTATCGCAAGAATGATTTTAAAAAATTCTCCAATTGTTATATTGGATGAAGCTACTGCATTTACAGATCCTGAGAATGAAAGCAAGTTACAACAATCTTTAGGTGCATTATCGAAAGGAAAGCTATTGTTGGTAATAGCTCATAGGCTTTCTACTATTAAAAATGCAGACAGAATTTTTGTCATAAATAGTGGAGAAATTCAGGCGGATGGAAAGCATGAGGAATTATTAGATACTAATAATCTTTATAAAAATATGTGGCTTGCACATATTGGGGCAAAAAATTGGTCTGCAAATTCAAACGGGAAGGAGGAGTTGTAATGTTCAGAATGATAAAAAGGCTTATAAATTGGACTGGAAATTTTAAAAAGCGTATCTATATAGGGTTTGTATATGCTTTTATAAATAGTATTTTCACATCAATGCCAATAATTCTTGCTGCATACGGATTGAAATTAATTTGGAATGATTACAATGGTGTTCAACAAATTGATTATAAGCAGATATTATATATAAGCATTTTAATGATTATTGTGGTAGGTGGGAGATTTGTATTTTCTTATTTAAGGGCGTGTTCACAAGAAAGTGTAGGTTGTGAAGCTACTGCAAAGCAGCGTATTCGATTAGGAAATATTTTGAAGCGAGTTTCTCTTGGATTCTTTAATAGCAATAATATGGGCGAAATTTCTTCTGCAGTTACAACAGACCTTTCTTTTATTGAAATGTTATCTATGAATATGATTAATACTGTTGTTAATGGATATATTACAGTTTTCGTGATGATCTTGTTTTTGCTATTTTATTGCCCATTAGCAGGAGTTGTTTCGTTGGTTGGAGTAGTTTTATCTGCGATATTCTTATATATTGCAGCTAAAATTAGTGATAGAAATGCGAGTTTGCATCAGAAAGCTCAAGATGACATCGTGGAAAATACAATTGAGTTTTTAAGGGGTATGCAAACAATAAAAGCATTTAAACAAGAAGGAGTATCAATTAAAGGGATTGAAACAGCATATAAAAATCATAAGGATCTCAATATTAGAATTGAAATAGAAAACTGTCCGTATAATTGCTTGCATCAATTTATTCTTAAAGCGGCATCTATTGGAATAGTGGCAGTAAGTGCGTATTTAACATATGTTGGTAAAATGGATTTTGACATAATGGTAATGATGGATATGTTTTCATTTGTGATGTTTAGTCAAATAGAGCCTTTGAGTAACGCAATTCATGTTATAGAAGTTGTGAATAAAACATTAGATAAATTGTCCAAGATAGAAAATGCGGAGATTATAGATGAGAATGGTAAAGAGGTTGATTTAAATCATTATGATATAAAATTTTCTGATGTTTGTTTTTCGTATGATAAAAAGCAGATATTAAATAATATATCTTTTGACATTTACGAAGGTAGTACGACTGCTATTGTAGGTCCATCTGGTAGTGGAAAGACAACTATTTGTAATTTGATAGCACGATTTTATGATGTAAATAGTGGGTCAATCACTATTGGAGGTCATAATATAAAAGATATAACCTGTGATAGTTTATTAAAGAACATATCAATGGTATTTCAAAAAGTATATTTATTTAATGATAGTATAAAAAATAATATATTATTCGGTAATCCGAGTGCAAATGATGAAGAAATTATAGAAGCATCAAAAAAAGCACATTGTCATGACTTTATTTCAAAATTACCTAATGGATATGACACTATTATAGGAGATGCGGGAGCAACATTATCTGGAGGTGAAAAACAGCGTATTTCAATAGCAAGAGCTATTCTAAAGGACGCACCTATTGTAATTCTTGATGAAGCAACAGCAAGTATTGATCCTGAAAATGAGCATTTGATTCAAAAAGCAATAAGCTCTCTAACGAAAGGTAAAACGGTCATTGTAATTGCTCATAGGTTAGCAACAATACAAGACTCAGATCAAATATTAGTTATTGATAACGGCAGAGTGGTTCAGCAAGGCACTCATAGAGAATTAGTTGCTCAGGATGGTACTTACAAAAGATTTATTGATATTAAAGAAAGTGCAGAAGGATGGTGCATTAAATGAATTAAATGATTAGGAGGAGTTATGATAGCGTTACAATTTTTAGAAATAGTATGTAGATCAAAGAATTGTTTTTGGGATTTGTAATTTATCATATATTCCATTTTTATATCTATATTTATATATTGAAAAAACAATCAAATTCTTTCATTACAGAGGACTTCTTATGCCTATGTGCAGGAGTCCTCCTTTTTTTGTCTTAAAACGCAGACAAAAAAGAAATGGAGGAAATAAAATGCCAAAAGAATATTACCTTTATGTCAACGGACAAAGGGTTAAAGTCAGCGAGCAGATATATAAAGTCTACTGGCGAGAAAAAGAACACGAAAAGTATTTAGAGCAGGTGGACAAGAAAAACCACTTGCTCTTTTTTTCATCGTTGGATCATGACGGACATTTTATAGATAATATTGTTGATGAAAGTGTTGATGTAGAAAAGATTGTGGAAACACAAATGATGATTGAAGCAGTCAGAAGTGCTACATCAAGGCTCAATGCAGAAGAAAGAGATATTATTGAACGCTTGTATTTCAATGATGAAACGATTCGTTCAGTAGCAAAGCTCAAAAGTATTACACATCCAGCTTTAATCAAAAGAAGAAACAAAATTCTTGAAAAACTGAAAAAATTTATCGAAGAACTTTAAAACTTCGGTAACCAAAGAGGTCAAATTTTCCTTATGTAAAGTGAAGGGGAGTTTGACCTCCTTTACTTTGATAAGAGATATAGCCTATTTATGCAAACAGGAAGATGTAAAGAAAATCCCTTTCAAATATTTGTTCTTTGACAACTGAATAGACCATGACGGGACTTTTAATTACTTAGTGAGCGTAAGAAATTTACGCCAAGACTTTCCTGCTGAAAAAATTCGGTTTAAATGAATACTGTCAAAGATAAGGATATAAGGAAACGAGCGATAAATAAATTTTCTTAAAGCAAAGAACAAGGATACTTTGTGAGCTATGACCTGAGTAATGATAATGATACTTCTTTAGTGAAAGCCGGCTCATCTTAACAGGGGCGGTGGTGAGATTCCAATGTTGCTGATCCAAAGCACCCGTCAATGTCATGAAACTTAGTTAAATGAGAAAGTTATATATTGATTATATAAGAGTTTGAAGAAAGGGGGATGTCTGTGGATAAAGACTGGAATGGATTGGCTGATTTGATAGCAAATCTTATTACAAAGTATGCTGGTGTTTTAGATTTGGATAATCTGCCAGATCCAATGCCAGTAAATAATAACATTGAAAATGAAGATATTTTTGACATAGCAAAAAAGCAGATTGAGAAAAACGAATAAAAGTGCTATAATATACTTGAAATACAAGTCCAAACTTTTTCGGAAACTATAAAGATATAGAAAAATATATTGAGGTTAATGCTATGTCAAAAGAAAAAACAAAAGTATACCTCTACACAAGAGTATCTACATCAATACAGATAGATGGCTATTCTTTAGAGGCACAAAAATCAAGAATGAAGGCGTTCGCCCTTTATAATGATTATGAAATTGTAGGAGAATATGAAGATGCGGGCAAGTCTGGAAAATCTATTGAGGGAAGAATACAGTTTACTCGCATGATGGAAGATATAAAATCCGGAAAGGATGGAGTATCTTTTGTTCTTGTGTTTAAGCTGTCAAGATTTGCAAGAAATGCTGCTGATGTTTTATCAACTCTACAAACAATGCAAGATTTTGGAGTCAATTTGATTTGTGTTGAGGATGGGATTGATTCATCCAAAGATGCAGGTAAATTGATGATTTCAGTTTTATCAGCTGTGGCTGAAATTGAAAGAGAAAATATTCGTGTTCAAACAATGGAAGGGCGTATTCAAAAGGCAAGAGAGGGCAAATGGAATGGAGGTTTTGCTCCTTATGGTTATCAACTTATTGATGGGAAATTGATAATCAATGAGGAAGAAGCAATTGCGATACGAACTATTTTTGATCAGTATGTAAATACAACCATTGGAGCCAATGGACTTTCTAAATACTTAGAAAATCATGGTATAAGAAAAATTCCAAGACAAAATGGGAAAAATCCATTGTTCGACGCAGGTCTTATAAGAAAGATATTAAAAAACCCTGTATATAACGGGAAAATAGCCTTTGGAAGAAGAACTTTAGAAAAAGTTCATGGAACAAGAAATGAATATAAGCAAGTTGAACAAGATGAATATTTAATAGCTGAAGGTATTCATGAAGCTATAATTTCTGATGAACTATGGCAAGCAGCTCAAGTTAAGTTAAAATCTCAAGCAAAGAAATATGAGCATGTGAATAAAGGGAAAGATACACGCACACATCTGCTTTCAGGAATTGTAAAATGTCCGATATGTGGAGTGGGAATGTTTGGAAACAAGTGTATCAAGAAAAAGAAAGATGGTACAAAGTATAAAGATTTTTATTACTATGGCTGTAAACATAGGCATATGATAAGAGGTCATAAATGTACTTACAATAAACAAATCAGAGAAGAATTGTTAGATGATGCAGTTGCTGAGGTAATTATAAAGATAGTAAGCAATCCCAAATTTGCTTCTATGATGCAAGAAAAAATTAACATGAAGGTAGATACCTCTGAAATAGAAAAAGAGATAGATAATTACCAGAAAGAATTGATGAAGAGCCATTCTACGAAATTTAAGCTAATTGAGGAAATAGATAATTTAGATGCTGATGATAAGCACTACAAACGAAGAAAACAGGACTTAGACGATAGACTTTATCGTATGTATGATAAGATTGAAGACTTAGAATCATTGTTAATTGATGCGAAAGCAAAGAAACAAACTATTGAAGCTGAGAAACTTACAGGAGATAACATATATAAGATTTTGATCTATTTTGATAAACTTTACAAGGTAATGAATGATGTAGAGCGTAGACAGTTAATTACAACTTTGATTTCTGAAATTCAAATTTACGAAGAAAAGCAACCGAATGGGCAATGGCTAAAATCAATTACTTTTAAACTTCCTATCATCGATGAAGATTTAAATATAGGTTTGGACAATGATGAGCATGTTGAGACGGTAGTTTTGCTGTCAAGAAAACACAATTAAATATTAAAAAAGCTTGAAATAAGGCGTTTCCGAGCATTCTTGTACTCCTTTTGGGTTGCCTGGATGCTCGGATTTTTTTTGTTGTGTAGAAGTAATAATTAAGTTTAGAAATGTGGTCGAGTTGATAGGTTGAAAATAGGTATAGTTGAGTTGATAGGATTATTTTGGATAAGGTTGAGTTGATGGAAGGAGTGGGATTAAATGAGAGTTATGCTTTTAAGTTTTAAAGCAGATGTCTTTGATCGAGTAAAATCGGGAGAAAAAATTTATGAACATAGGAGAGTTTTTCCAGATGAACCTGTAAAAGCATATTTGTATGTAAGCACACCGGTTAAATCAATAGTAGGCATTATGCGATTGGAAAATAAAGTTAAAATAGAATCGTGGAAGGAAAAGTATTCATATGACCAGGCTGCTGTGACAAAAATTGAGAATTACATTAATAAACATACTGTTGCTATGGAAATTACTGAATTTCAAATGACGAATGCAATACCATTGGAACAACTACGAGAGGAACTTCCTGGGTTTGTTGTTCCTCAAATGTATTATTACATAGAGGAGTCAGACTTACTAAAGTATCTTGAGACTAATCTCGTGCCAACCGGGGATGTCATAAAGCATTCATTTGTGAATATTCCGGCAGATTTGATTTGTACCCATTAGGCTATCTTGGTTTAATGAAAGCAATATGATATAATGGGTCTATAAAAATTTGCGAATTAGAAAAGAGGAAATACCATTGATAGATACAACGAATTTATTAACAGTTACAGAAGTTTCTAAGAGGTTGAAAGTAACTGCTCAGTCGGTTAGAACGTTAATTAAAAACGAACATCTAAAAGCAGAAAGAGTAGGAAGCCAGTGGCTTACATCAGAAGATGATCTGAAGAAATATTTAGACGAATATGATGTTGTTATAGAGC
The DNA here is from genome assembly GCF_023167545.1 of Streptococcus constellatus subsp. constellatus. NCBI lineage: Bacteria > Bacillati > Bacillota > Bacilli > Lactobacillales > Streptococcaceae > Streptococcus > Streptococcus constellatus. Next base: position 1,116,373 of record NZ_AP014647.1, on the reverse strand, counting down.
CAGATGACCATGAAAGACTTAATGATGATATTCCGCCAATAGTTGCCTTGAGTTTTTTCTCGGGTGCTATGGGATTAGATGTTGGAATGAAAAATGGCGGAATTGAAGCTTTACTAGCATGTGAATTTAATAAAGCATGCAGGATGACAATAGAAAAAAATAATCCAGACATCGGCTTAATTGGAGATATTACGAAATTCAGCTCTGAGGAAATTCTAAAGATGGCTAAGGTCCCGGAAGGCAGAAAGGTAGATATTATTTTTGGGGATCCACCTTGTCAAGCGTTTAGTACAGCTGGAAATAGAAAAGCTTTTGATGATGAACGAGGAAATGTATTTTTGAAATATCTAAGCATTATTTCAGAAATCAAGCCAACATATGTTGTAATCGAAAATGTACGAGGGCTATTATCCACTCCATTTAAATACGGTGATTTGGAGGAACCAATCAAGGGTGGCGCAATGATGATAATCCTTGATAGGTTAAAGGAAATGGGTTACTCGGTATCATTCAACTTGTATAATGCTGCATATTTCGGTGCTCCTCAAATTAGAGAACGAGTAGTGATTATTGGCAAACTTGGTGACGAAAAGGTAAGCTATTTACAACCAACACACAATGAAGATGGAACAGATGGCCTAAAAAAATGGAGAACATTAAGAGATGCATTTGATAATCTTCCTGAAGATGTGGAAAAACACTACATTGAATTTCCGGAAAAAAGATTGAAGTATTATAGGATGCTAAAAGAAGGACAGTATTGGAAAGACCTTCCTTTAGAGATGCAAAAGGAAGCAATGGGTAAATCATTCTATCTTGGTGGGGGAAAGACCGGATTCTTAAGAAGATTATCATACTCAAAACCATCACCTACCCTTGTAACGAATCCAACGATGCCGGCAACCGATTTGGCACATCCTACAGAGGATAGACCTTTAAGTGTTGAAGAATATGCTTGCATTCAGGAGTTTCCACAAGATTGGAAAATTTGCGGAGCAATTCTTGACCAATATAAGCAAATAGGTAATGCAGTACCAATAAAGTTGGGAGAGGCAATTGCAAAAACGATTCTTGATGATATGCAGGGAAAACACTATGAAAATACTGGTTTTTCGTATTCAAGATATAAGAATACGGATGAGATCTCCTGGACGAATTTTATGAAAAAAGAATTAGAGAAAGCACAAAATTAAAACAACGGGCAGCTGTATATTAACAGTTGCCCGTTGTAAATTATTTATCAGAAATAATATCTGTATTTTGAGATGCGGTAGTACGCAAAAAATCCTGGTAAGATTCTTCGTTCATATTACAGTTAGCAGCAATACCAGTTGTAATATGTGCGTTAATAATGGAATTAAGGGAATCCCATTTATATGCTGGAAGTTTTTGACCACCAACAGTTCTAGTACCGAGTCTATACCATTTTTCGATAGTAGTGCCAGTTCTTATTGCACTTGAAGAACTGTTCTCTGTGTTGGATTTGTTTTTTATTTGAGATAAATTGCAAAAAAAAGTGCAACAAATCTAAAATTCATCCATAAGAGCCTCAAATGCTGTTTTGTAACCTAAGCATTTTCTTGGACGGTGATTTATAGCAAGTAAAGCATTTACTAACGATTCATCAGTAATGTCGGTTAGATTAGTCCTCTTAGGAAAATATTCTCTAAGCAATCCATTTGAATTTTCATTACTTCCTCTTTTCCAAGATGAATAAGCGTCCGCAAAGTAAAAGTCTATTCCTAAAGCTTCCACTTGAGGATAACAAGCAAATTCTTTTCCTCTGTCTGATGTAAATGTTTTTAAAAAGTTCTTAGGAAAAATCTTCTGAAGTGTTTCTATGACTGAAAACATTGACCTAGCTGATCGGTCAGGTATTTTAAATGCCAGATAAAAACGTGTTTTTCGCTCTACAAATGTAGCCAAGCATCCTTTGCTTTTCCCTCTGGAAGAAACCATGGTATCTAATTCCCAATGACCGAAACTTTGCCTCCTCTTCACTTCTTTAGGTCGTTTGGAAATAGGTTTACCAATAATGAATTTCCCTCTAGTCTCATGGGGTTCACGTATTTTACCTTTTCGTCTTAACGTCTCTACACTAACTTCGAGTTGGCCATTATATATCCAATTATAAATCGTTTTAAACGATACGATTGGCTTATTTTCGTACTGATAACGCCCATGAATCTGCTCGGGTGTTAAATGACGTTCTATATCTTTCTTCATCAGTGAAGTACATGCAGTTTTCCTTCCCTTAAGTCTAGATAATTCCTCATATTGCCTTTGTGCTTCTTCGGCAGAATATTTATTTGGACACTGTTTGATTTCTCGGCTAATTGATGAACGGTGAAAATCTAACTTAGTTGCAATATAGGACTGATTAAAACCTGCTTCAAGATATGCTTCTATCTTTAGCCGATCAATTATGGTAATATGTAAGTAGCTCATAGGATCTCCTCGTGTCTGTTTGTGTGCTTACTTACAGTTTACACGATTTGAGAACCTATGGGTTTTTTGTTGCACTATATTTTGCAATTTATCATATGAAAAACAAGAAAATAAGGCAAGAGCTCTAGTTTTACATGCTTCTCAAATTGAAGCTGGTGAGATTAAACGGATGTATCATGCAATTCATTTGATTGATAATACCGATTTTCTTTCAACTCTGGATAATCCAAAATCATATAATGATGCTAAAGGAGGAAATGACAAATTCGAAATTTAGCGTGATATCTATCAACAAGATTATGTTACAAATGGAGTATTAGAAGCTAACATTAAGCCTTTTGAAATTGAACAAGCGAAATATTCAATTGCTGATTTAAAAGAAATCGCACATGATGAAGTTCAAAAAAAAATATAATCAATTTGCAACAATTCTTCGTAAGTATAATGTTGGCGGACGTGAAAATGCCTTCGATAAACTCGTCAATCTCTTCTTAGCAAAAATTGTAATATAGAACATCAGAATGAAGCAATAAAACAAATAGAAAAATTAGAAGATTTGATTGTGATTGAAGAAAGTAAGATTGTAGAAATTCAAAAACAGAAAACAGATATCTTAGAAAGATATTTAAATGAATAAAAAGTATTTTTGAGTAGGTGTAACATTTACCTGATTTAAATCTGTTGAATTCCAAGGGCAAATCAATCAATTTTATTTCTCAGCATAGATAATCGTCAAGCATATATAGGAAACATTCTCCTCTTTGTCAAGTCTAAATTTTTAGCACTCTCATTCAGACTAAACGAACTGAATATTTTCAAGCTGAGCATTTCTCACGCCACTTTTCTATAAATTTTGCTTAGACGAACGATTAAAATATTTTGAATCTATTTCGTATTTACTCTTCATAAAAAGATTGATATAATAGCTTTGAAAGCGTTTAAAAATTCAATTTAAAAAGGAGATTAAATGACTTTAGAAACAAAAAACATTGCCATTCAAGATACTTATGGCAATCGATTCCAACATTGTTGGGGATGTGGTCCTAAGAATGAGTCAGGCTTGCATTTAAAAACTTATCCTAGTCTTGATGGAACAAGCTGTATTAGTAAGATAACACCAGCTCGCCAGTATACTGGTGGTGTTCCAGCTAATCTATTTGGTGGCATGATTGCCATGATTTTTGATTGTCACGGTACCGCTTCAGCAGCTTGGTTTGCCCATCAAAATAAGGGGTTAGATTTGACAGAAAAAACGGTGATTGGACGATTTATTACCGCTCGATTGGAAGTAGATTATAAAAGTCCAACACCTATTGATGAGGAAATTACGGTTGTCTCTCGACTTGAAGAATTGGGTGAAAGAAAAGTCATTGTGACAATGGAGATGATAGTAGCGGATCAGGTACGTGCCAAAGCAAAAATGGTAGCAGTAGCAGTGAAAGATAATATGTAACGGATTTTCCCTTGGTTCATTACACCAAGGGATTATTTTGATTATTTAAAAAATCTCTTTAATATTAAATTAATAGTAAACATCTCAGTTAAAACGATGAAGAAATGACAATAAAGCTTTAGAAACGATGGATTTCATCGCAAAAATATTTAACCAGCATTTAGTCTATGTAAAATTTGTTTTTTTAATGCGGAATTTTTGGTATAAAATAAAAGTATCTTGATTTATAGAATTGAGAATTTCTTGTTTCTTTTATGGAAATAGTAGAAAATGGAGCGTAGATGTAGTATAATGCGATTGTTATGGGTTTTAATTTTAATAAGGTAAATCTTAAGAAAGGGCGAAAAATGACAATCTCAATCATTATCCCTTGTTTTAACGAGGAAGAGTCGCTTCCGTTGTTTTATGCGGAAATGGAAAAAATTAAATCTCAGATAAATGATCATTTTGAATATATATTTGTCAATGACGGCTCAAAAGATAGAACTTTATCTATTTTACGAGAGCTCAGTCAGAAAAATAATAGTGTTCGTTATCTCTCTTTTTCGCGAAATTTTGGGAAAGAAGCAGCTCTTTATGCTGGTTTGCAGCATGCAATGGGCGATTATGTAACTGTTATGGATGCGGATTTGCAAGATCCACCTGCATTATTGATTCAAATGAAAAATATGCTAGATGAAAATGCTGAATTGGATTGCGTAGGAACGCGTCGTACAACACGCGAGGGAGAACCTCTGATTCGTAGTTTTTTTGCGAAGATGTTTTATAAATTGATTAATAAAATTAGCCAGGTTGAGATGGTAGATGGAGCGCGTGATTTTCGTCTTATGCGCAGACAGATGGTGGATGCCGTTTTAGAGGTTTCTGAGTATAATCGTTTTTCCAAAGGGATTTTTGCTTGGGTAGGTTTTAAGACAGAATATTTAGAATACAAAAACGTTGAGCGCGTAGCAGGTCAGACGAGCTGGAATTTTTGGCAGTTGTTTAATTATTCCTTAGAAGGAATTATCAATTTTTCAGATGCTCCATTGACAATAGCTTTTGTGGGAGGGGTTGTTGCCTGCTTATTGGCATTTTTCCTTATCATTATTGTCATTATTCGTACCTTGATTTTTGGGGATCCTACGTCTGGCTGGCCTTCGATGATTTCAATTATTCTCTTTCTAGGTGGTTTCCAATTATTGACGATTGGTATTTTAGGTAAATATATAGGTAAAATATTCATGGAAACAAAGAAGCGACCAATTTATGTAATTAAGGAGAGGAGTAAAAGATGATGCTCATTTTCCCTATCATGGATTTATTAAAAAGGAGATATTATGAAAGCAAAAAAGACTAAGGCGATTCTATTTTTATCCGCATTTTTTTATGCAATTCAATTTTATATGAACAACAAAATTACTCCTGTAGGAGACCAAATTGCATTTTTAAAATACGCCAAAGAATTTAAATTTGATTACTTTCTGTTTGGATTGGATCGCTATTTGACTTGGAGCAGTAGATTGCTAATTGAATCTGCGACACTCTTTTTTTCAGTTCATGAAAAATTCTTTATACTTGCAGCTTTTTGTGCGACTATTCTTTTGTTGATAGGAACCGTAAAATTGGTTCCTACTTTGCCTTGGCTTCCTGCCTTACTGATTTTCATTTTCTTTCCGGCAACTGAATTTTTAAGCGCAGGCTCTATTCCAACTTATATAAATTACTTATTTCCGGCTTCGTTATTGATTTTTTCACTTTTTCAAAAGCATTCCAAGAAAAATTGGATGAGAGTAGTGTGCGTCATATTCTTTTCTTTTGCAGTGATGCAAGAACAATTAGCGGTTTATGCCTTCTTGTGGCTTGGTTTTGAGTTGTTCGTCTCTAAAAAAGCTAATCGAATGACGAATGGCATCTATTTTCTACTTTCTGTTCTAGGAATTTTATCTGCAAAACTATCGCCAGGAAATGGAGTTCGATTTGCAAAAGAAGTTGTCACTTGGTTTCCTAATTTTCCAAATTTAAATATTTTCCAAAAAGTAGGATTAGGTTTTCTTGAAACAGGTGATAAGATGTTATCTATTTCATTTTCGTTTGTTATATTATTTTTAATAGTCTTGCTTATTTATTCAGTTCACAAGAAAAATATTATAGCGATCTCTTTGAGTGGTTTTGTCTTATTCAATATTTTTTCACAAAAATTTGGATGGAACAATCTATTTGGAACGCTATCAGGTATTAGTAAAGTAGCCAGAGAATCAGGAACGTTTTCTTTTAATATTACTTACTTAGGAGCAGTTGCTTTTTATGGTATATTGTTATTGATGATTCTTTATTCCATGTGGTTAGTTATTCCAGATATGAGAGAAAGAGTCTGGCTCATTTATTTATTTGTAATAGGTTTTGCTAGTCGCATGCTGATATCATTATCACCGACTTTATATGCTTCAAATACCAGAACATTTTTACCCTTTATGATTAGTTTGTTTATCATCACCTGTAAGTTATTGTGTGACTTATATATTCAGTGCACTAATCAAAAGAAAGTCTAATGCTATCGATTCTTGTCTCTTAAGAAAGATAAATAGATAAGTATATTTAAGCAGATTTTTTCTGCTTTTTTTGGTATAATTAAGTTCATTGAATGTTTATTATTCAGAAAGGAATGTCAAATGATTTTAATTACAGGTGCTAATGGACAACTTGGGACAGAACTTCGTTATCTTTTAGATGAACGCAACGAAGAGTATGTGGCAGTTGACGTGGCAGAAATGGATATTACCAATGCCGAAATGGTTGAGAAGGTCTTTTCCGAAGTGAAGCCAAGTCTAGTCTATCACTGTGCTGCCTATACAGCAGTTGATGCGGCGGAAGATGAAGGAAAAGAATTGGACTATGCAATCAATGTTACAGGAACTGAGAATGTTGCTAAAGCAGCAGAAAAGCATGGAGCAACACTTGTTTGCATCTCTACAGACTATGTCTTTGCTGGAGATAAGCCAGTTGGGCAAGAATGGGAAGTAGATGATCGACCAGATCCTCAAACAGAATATGGTCGCACGAAGCGTATGGGAGAGGAGTTGGTTGAAAAATATTCTAGCCGTTTCTACATTATCCGCACAGCTTGGGTCTTTGGAAATTATGGAAAGAACTTCGTTTTTACCATGCAGAATTTAGCCAAAACACATAAAACCCTGACGGTTGTTAATGATCAGCATGGTCGTCCAACTTGGACGCGAACGTTGGCTGAATTTATGACTTACTTAGCAGAAAATCAAAAAGAATTTGGTTATTATCATCTGTCAAATGATGCTGCCGAAGACACGACTTGGTATGACTTTGCAGTAGAAATTCTCAAAGACACAGATGTGGAAGTACAACCGGTTGATTCCAGCAAATTCCCAGCCAAGGCTAAGCGGCCTTTCAACTCAACTATGAGTTTGACCAAGGCCAAGGCAACAGGCTTTGTCATTCCGACTTGGCAGGATGCCTTGAAAGAGTTTTACAAGCAGGAAGTGAAAAAATAAGCATAGAAGCAACCTTGTGGTTGCTTTTTTAAAGGGAAATTATGGTATAATTGGATAAAGGTTTATTTATATTGAAAGAGAGTTTGATTATATTGAAAGTGGTGTCGCCGCAAAAAATTTTCTTTTGGAATATTCTGGGGAGTCTATCTTCAGCAGCTGTATCTGTTATTTTATTATTTCTAGTTACTCGTACTTTATCTAGTGAGTCGGCTGATTTATATAGCTTTGCTTATGCAATTGCGAATTTACTAGTTATTGTTGCAGGGTTTCAGGTTAGGGATTTTCAAGCGACAGATATTAAAGAAAAATATTCATTTGATGCCTATTTGACTACTAGAGTTTTAACTAATATTTTAATGATACTAATTTTATTAGGATATTTAATTTTAAATTCTTCTACTCATGCAAATTTTTGGATTATATTTTGGGTATCATTTTTTAGAGTTAGCGAGGCGCTTTCGGATGTATTTCAAGGCTTGTTCCAACAGAAAGAACGATTAGATATAGCCGGTCAATCATTATTTTTTAGAAATATAATTTCAACTATAACATTTGCTTTTTTGTTATTGTTTTCTAAAAATCTTCTTTTATCTGTTGTGTTTCAAACGCTCGCCTCTTTCACAGTAGTTCTTTTTTTTGATTTTCCAAAATCTAAGTTGTTTCATCGTATTAATATCGCTACAGTAAAGCTAAAAGATATTTATAGTATTTTAAAGGACTGTTTACCTTTATTTATAAATGCTTTTTTATTAGTTTCAATCTATAACCAACCCAAGTATGCATTAAACGATATTTTTAACAAAGGATTGATTGAAGCGGGAGTGCAGAGAGATTTTAGTATTTTATTCACTCCAATTTTTGCGATGAATCTAATGATTGTTTTTTTACGCCCCATGATTACACAACTAGCAATTTTCAAGGAAGAGAAAAAAATTTCTCATTTTATTACATATAAAAATAACTTGTTTAAGATTTTGTGGGTAACAAGTGTTTTGATTTGTTTAGCTGGAGCGATTGCTGCTATCCCTGTTTTAAATATTGTTTATGGAACCAAGCTAAATCAATATCAAATTAGTTTCTTTATACTTTTGTTAGGTGGTATTGCTAGTACGTTTTCTACAGTATGTGATAATATTTTAACTGTTTTTAGAAAACATCATTATTTAGTTATCTCATTTTTAGCAGGTTATCTTGTATCCATTTTTTCAGCTGAGCCGCTGGTATCCCAATACGGAATCTTTGGGGCTTCCTTGTCTTTCCTTATCTCTATGATTGCTTGGTTGAGTGTCTCGCTAATTATTTATTTTATGACCAATCCATATACTTTTTTGAGAAGGAAAAAATAAGAACTTATGAAATTTTCAATTATTATACCTGCCTATAATGTGGCGGATTATTTAGAAAAATGTGTTAAGAGTGTCTTAATTCAAGAATTTAAAGATTATGAAATTTTAATCATAAATGATGGGTCAACTGACACTACTGCAGTAGTCGCTGATAAATTGTCTGTAGAGAATCCCAATAAAGTAAGGATTTTTAATCAAATAAATGGTGGAGCTTCAAAAGCAAGAAATACTGGTATTGAGTATGCTCGTGGGGATTATTTATTATTTTTAGATGGCGATGACTTTTGGAGTGATCAACACTTTTTGAGTCAACTTGATGAAATGACTATAGATTACATCAATGATGTTATCGTTTTTGGCTACAGTTATTTTTATGATGATAAAATTTTAGGTTTTCCTATATCTATGTTTGAAGAAAATATTTTAAAAGCTACTTGCTTTGGAATATTTAATGGTCCAAATTGGAATAAGTGTGTGTCGAAAAAGTTGTTTCAAAATGGCTTAAAATTTCCAGAGGGAATGGTGTCTGAGGATAGTTTATATTGTTCCCAGATCTTAAAAATGACAAAGAAATTTTCAATTCTTAATAGTACTCAATATATGTATCGACAGAACCGCGAAGGAAGTTTAACTAATGTTGTGAAAGAAAAAAATGTTCAAGATACTCTCGAAGGAATCAGGATGGGACTTTCTGACTTGAAAAACTATTCAGTTGAAATTCAAAAAGCTTTAAATATCTATTTTACAATCTCATATATCTCTATATTACCTTATGTAAATCAATACATTAATAATTTTGAAATTAAGGAATTGCTTTACCAGTATAAGTATTTGCTAAAGTATGCAAATTATATAGAGAATCGAGCATTTAAATTAACAGGCCTAGTAGCCAAGTTATTTGGGATAAAGTTTTCGATAAAACTATTTCCTGTTTTATTGAAGTTTTATAAATAGATTAGTCTAGTTACGAAAGGGAAAATATGTCTAAACCAGCTATTTCAGTTATTGTTCCAGTTTATAATGCACAAGATGGAATTAAACGCTGTGTAGATTCTCTTTTGAATCAATCATTTAAGAATTTTGAAATTATTTTTCTAAACGATGGTTCGAAAGATAACTCTTTAAATATTTTAAAAGACTATGAAGTGAAGTATAGTTTTATAAGAGTAATTGATAAACAAAACGAAGGAGTGGCAGTAACTAGAAATAAAGGAATTCTTCTAGCTGAAGGAGAATATATTATGTTCATGGATAATGATGATTTTGTTGATAGTGATTGCATTGAAACTTTTTATCAGGCTATCCATGAGAAAAGGCTAGACTTAGTTATTGGTGGCTACAAGCGCGTTAATCAGGATAACCAAATTATCTTTAGTCAAGACATACAACAATCAGAGTGGTCCAAATATATTATAATGGCTCCTTGGGCCAAAATTTACCGGACTGAGTTCTTGAGAAAAAACAATCTAGAATTTTTTGACTATGGTATAGGAGAAGATATTATTTTTAATCTAACTGCCTATAAGACAACAGATAAAATAGGATTGTTGGACTATAAAGGATATAATTGGTATTACAATAGTCAGAGTATTTCTAACACTTCTCAGAGAGGTTTTTCTCCTGAAATTGATATTTTAGTTCTTTTTGCAAAAATATTAGAGTTGGGTCAGCCATCTGAGTTAGTAGTATATTACTTGAAAAGGTATTACGTTTGGTACTTACTTTTTTCAGGGAGATCCTCATCAGATCAGGAGTTTATTCATCAGTATATTAGGATTAAAAAATGGTTAAAAGAGAATGAACTTATCAGTACTATCTCTCCATTATCTAAAAGGGTTCAGGGAGAAAGGTTTCAAACTAGACTTTCTCTGATTGTTTTTTTGAGTTTGGAAAAGTTAAGGTTAATTCCATTATTTGCTAAAATTTATTGTAAAGGGAAGAAAGATAATTGAAAGTTTTAATGATAATTCCTGCTTATAATGAGGAGGAAAGTATTTTAAATACGGTTCTGAGCATTATAGAATATCGGAAGAAAGTTGATTTTGACTTAGACTATGTGGTTATCAATGATGGTTCGGTTGACAGAACCAAAGAGATTTTGGATAGCCATGATCTGAATGCCGTTCATTTGGTTATGAATTTGGGGATTGGTGGTGCTGTTCAGACAGGATACAAGTATGCCCTTGAGAAGAATTACGATGTGGCCGTACAGTTTGACGGAGATGGTCAGCATGATATTGAGTCGCTGGATGCTTTGTTGGAGCCTATTCGTCGTCAGCAGGCGGATTTAGTTGTTGGCTCTCGTTTTATCGGTGACAAGGCTTCGGAATTTCAGACGACTTTTATGCGTCGATTTGGTATTACGATTATTTCTGCTTTTATTAAATGTACAACTGGAAAAAGAATTTTAGATACCACATCTGGTTATCGCTTGGGCAATCATAAGATTATTCGACAGTTTGCGATGCGCTATCCTATTAAATATCCAGAACCAGAGTCTATCGTTCATATTTTAAAACGAAAATATAGAGTAGTAGAAGCTCCGGCAAATATGTTTGAGCGTTCTGGCGGAGTTTCTTCCATAACGCCTATCAAATCAATTCGGTATATGATTGAAGTTTGTTCATCTATTTTGATTGCTGCTTTTATGAAAGAGAGTGAATAATGTCTATTTTGTCTATTGCTATGCTGGTTGCTTCTGTTTTATTTTTATATTTTGTGTTTAGAAATATCAATAGGAATAACATATTGTTTGAGCAAGCCTTTATGTGGATTGTGATTGGTTTAGTATTGATTATTATTTCAATTTTTGATTTCATTCCAGTTTATTTTGCTCAACTTTTAGGTTTTGAATTGACCTCAAATTTTTTGCTTTCTCTGGCAGTTTTTTTCTTGTTAATTATCGTATTTCTTCATACAATTGCTATTTCTAAACAAAAGGAGCAGATCAAGCAGTTGGTGCAAGAATTATCAATTACAAAGCAAAAAATTTCTGAATTAGAAAGCGAGAAAGATGAAAAATAACCATACTTGGGTGATTTGTGCTTATGGGGAAAGTGAGTTTTTAGAAGCTTGTATTTTATCTCTGAGGGCTCAGACAATAAGATCGAAGATTATTTGCTATAGTTCGACCCCTCTTGATTCCATCAGGCAACTTTGCCAAACATACGAGATTCCTTTTTATACTAAAGAGGGTGGAGGGATTGGTAAAGATTGGAACAATGCACTTTCATTCGTCAATAGCCAGTATGCAACTATTGCTCATCAAGATGACTATTATGAGCCAACTTACCTAGAAGCTGTGCTGCAAAAAATAGAGCAATCTAAAGATGTTTTAATTGCTTATACAGATTACTTTGAAGAAAAAAATGGTGTCAAAATTTTAGCTAATAAGAATCTAAAAATCAAGACATTTATGCTCAAAGTATTGAATATAATGCCAGCTAGCCATTTCTGGAGAAATCGAGTATTAGCTTTAGGAAATCCTATCTCATGCCCGGCCGTTACCTATAATCTGGCTCGGATCAAGGAGTTTCGCTTTGATGAAAAGATGCGGGTCAGTCTAGATTGGTATGCCTGGTATAAGATTAGTGAATATAAGGGACGATTTGCTTTTATCTCTGAAAAACTTATGTGTCACCGGATTCATGAGGAGTCAGAGACGACCAAAACCATTTCAGACAATACTCGAACCAAAGAAGATTTATATATGTATCAGCTCTTTTGGCCTAAATGGATAGCCAAGCTGATTAATCGTGCCTATATAAAAAGTCAAGATTCTAATTCTAATGACTAGACTTGATATGATAAGGAAAGTGTATGAAAGATTTAATATCTGTCGTTGTGACATGCTACAACCATGAAGACTATATTGAGCAATGCCTGCGCAGCATTTTTAAGCAGAACTACAGGAATATTGAACTGTTTGTTTTTAATGATGGTTCTACAGATAAGTCTGCTCAGATTATCCAAGAAACTCTGAGAGATTCTCCTTTTCCAACACAATTTAAAAGCCATGAGAATATGGGGGTAGTTAAAACACGTAATAAAGGGCTATCCCTGATTCAGGGGACATTTTTCCTCTTTGTGGATAGCGATAATTTTCTAGATGAGAATTATATTGAAAAACTTTATCAGAAACTTTGTTTGGAAAAAGCAGATATTGCATATAGTGATTTATATGACCCAGATAGACACAAAATTTATTTAAAAAGTCATCCTTTTGATTTGTCTTCTTTTTTAGAGAGAAGCTATATTGATAGTTGTTCTTTGGTTCGAACAGAAGTAGCTCAAGGTGTAGTTTATGATGTGGAGCTCAACTATAAGAAGCTAGAGGATTATGATTTTTTGCTTAATTTGATTATCAATAAGCAAGCAGTTCCAATCTATGTTCAGGATACGAAATTAAATTATCGTGTTCTTGAAAACTCTATATCTCAGAGAAATTCTACCAAGTACCATTTTGATGTTTATCTTTATGTTTTAAAAAAATATCTAGATAAAATACCTCAGGAAGTTTATCAGGCTCTGAGTGATAACATCTTTACTCTAGAAGGACGGCTGGATGATTTAATCCAGCATACTGCCAAGGTAGCTGACTATGTTTCTGAATTAAAAGGAGAATTAAGCACTTCAAAAGGAACTATCGAAACTTTGAAAATAAGTGTCAAAAAGATTAAACATCAGCGAGATGAAGCGATTGAAGAACAGTTTGAGATTCGGCACTCTATTTCTTATCGTTTAGGAAATGCAATGATTACACCTCTAAAATATATAGGGCAGATTATTCGGAACCCTAGAAACATAAAAGGTGTTCTTAGTCTGATGAAACAGCAGCTAATTCGACTGAAAAGAAAAGCAAAATCTCCTAAGACATATTATTATCAACTATTGCGCAATTCTCAACGTAAGCAGATTGCAAATTTAAATGGAAAAAAAGTACTCATTTATGTTATTTTTGAATCTGAAAGACGTTTACAGCAATATAAAATCCTCTTTTTAGAGAAATTAGCGGTTTTAGCTGATGAGACTTTAATTGTAGTGAATGGGGGGGTGCTTGCAGAAGATATAAAAATTTTAGAGAAATATGGTCAAGTGTTAACAAGAGATAATATTGGTTATGATACAGCAGCTTTTCGTGAGGGAATTTTGTCTCTTGGAAAGGATAAGTTGCAACAATATTCTCAGTTAATGCTAGTGAATGATACTAATATTGGTCCAATGAGAGATTTAACAGCAGTCTTTCAATCTATGATTGAAAAAAATCTTGATTTCTGGGGCATTTCTTATGGAGAAACACAAGAAGATATTACAGGATTTAATAAGTACGGTTATATCCCTGAACATTTACAATCATATTTTCTTGTCATTGAGCCTTTGCTACTTCGGTCAGAAGCTTTCTATAATTATTGGGAACAATTGACCGATACTGATTCGCGTGATGAGGCTATTGGAAAACATGAAACAATTTTTACCAAACATTTTGCAGACCTGGGCTATCGTTATGATGCACTCGTTCATGAAAATAAAGATTCAGCTATGTATATTCACCCCTTAAAAATGTTAGAAGCTGGAAGTCCTCTAGTTAAATACACTGCTTTACGAAATTATGACGATCAGCAGTTTCTATGGCAAGGATTGGAAAGAGAATCTGAAATAGGTGATTTGTTAGAGTATATTCAAGAGAAGACAGATTACCCTGTCGACATTCTTGAAAATATAATTAAGAAATTCAAAGAAATTCCAAGAAATCAGTACATCTTAATCATTGATGGAGTAGAAAATATCATTCCTCAATGTACCCGCTATCGTGTTTTGAATAAGGCTGAACAGCTTAGAAAAAACGGTTTTGCTGTTAAGGTAGTAAATGCCTCTGAGTTTCAGGTTTCGCAAGCTCAATATGCTAGCCATATCATTATTTATCGTGCTTCTTGGTCTATCCAATTACAGCTTCTATGTGATTTGGCTAAGAGTGAAAATAAGCCAGTATATTTTGACATTGATGACTTGGTGTTTGATACAGTTTACACAGATCAATTAAGTTATACACAGGGCTTGTCTGAAAAAGAAAAAGGCAATTATGATGCCGGAGTTAGAAATTATGGAAAGATGTTGGCGGCTTGTGATGGAGCCATTACTTCAACCAATCAACTGAAAGAAGAATTACTCAAGTATCAGGATATAGTTTTGTTAAATAGAAATTTAGCTTCGAGTGAATTGATGGAAGTTAGCTCATGTTTTATCAAGGATTACAATCAGCAAAGCCAACAAGTTAAGATTGGCTATTTCTCAGGGTCAATTAGTCATAACGAGAACTTTGAATTGATAAAGCCGGCTCTTAAAAAGTTGCTAGAAGCGTATCCGTTTATCGAACTTCATATTGTAGGACATCTAGATATTCCGACAGATATGAAAGTGTATGAGCAACAGATTATTGTTCATGATTATGTTGATTGGAAGACTTTACCACAGTTGATTAGTCAGGTAGACATTAATTTGGCACCTCTGGTAGATTCAATTTTCAATCGTGCTAAATCTGAGATCAAATGGTTAGAAGCAGCAATGGTTAAAGTTCCTACAATTGCTAGTGATATAGGTGCTTTTGCAGATATGGTGATAGATGGTCAGACGGGGCTTTTAGCCAAAGAGGACGAATGGAACGAGAAGCTAGACAGCTTGATTTTTTCAGCTGAACTGCGGCAGAAATTGGCAGAAAATGCCTATCATTTTGTTTTAGAAAATTGCAGTTTAGATAACAAAGATGAAATGGTGACATATTTTGAAAAGAATAAAAACAATAAAAGTTGAAACAATCTTCTTGATATTAGCGAGTATTTTTATCCTGACGTTTATGATTGTCCAGCCAATCAATCGTGTACCTGATGAAAGTAATCATGCTCGCATGACTTGGGAAGTTTTTCATAAACCCACATCCGAAACTTATAAATGGATGGAGAAGATTCCTGCTACACCAGATGTTTCTCCTAAGGACTACAAACAATTATTTACTAAAAAAATTGCTTTATCAAAAGAAACATTTTCTTTTAGATTCACTCTAAAATCCCTCTCTTTTCTTCCTCAGTTAATTGGAATGACTCTTGGAAGTTTCCTTTATCCCTCTGTTGGTGTAATTGTCATGATGGGACGTCTTTTTAATGCTTTGGCTTACATTATAGGAATTTACTTTCTTATTAAGTATTTTAAATATGGTAAGAAAGCTCTGCTTTTTATTTCCCTTTTGCCTATTATGGTTCAGCAAGCTGCTTCACTATCTTATGATGTGATGAACTACTTGGAGATTATGCTGGTAATTGGCTTTTTCACTAATATTGCTTATAAAAAGAAATTTACAAATAAGAATTTGCTTGAATTGTTCTTTATTTCAATTGGACTCTTTATAACCAAGCCTAATAATTTACTTTTGCTGGGACTATTGCCGTTTATTGATTTTGAATTTGAAGGTTTTTTATCAGCTCTAAATAGAGATTTTTTAGCAACAAAAAATTTTGTTGATCGTTATCGCTATGTTTTCTATATATTGGGATTTATTGCATTTTTCTTAGCACTTCATCTGGCTTTTCGCAATCAAGGCGGATTAATGCATTACGGTCGGGTTTTGCTAAATACTCTCTTTAAACAGCGTCTAAATGGTGATTTGAATACAATTTTGACGATTGGGATATTTGGATTCTTGGGAAATTTCACCATCCAATTACCGCTTTGGTTAATTTTTATTGATGTTGCAGTACTTATCATCATTTTCTTGCAATCCCAAAAGGATCTTATGAGTCGGAGCTACACTGTTATATCTTGTTATCTTTTTGTAGTGCAGGTTATTGCTGTTATCTCTATTATGTATCTACAGTGGACACCGATTGTCCTTGGTAAAAATGCACCAGTGTCAGTAGGGGCTCAAGGTCGCTATTTCACGCCTTTTCTCATTTTGCTACTACCAACAGTCGCAAATCTTGGTGTATTGGAGATAAAAGAAGAAAAAGTTAATAGACTAATGGTTGGTACCTTGATTGTTAACTTCTTGATTTCTCTGTATTTAATGGTACCATTTTATTGGAATTTATTAGGATAAGTTATGAAAAAAACTATATTATTTATTTCCCCAACGGGAACACTAGACAATGGTGCAGAAATATCAATTGTTCATTTGATGGAATATCTAGTGCAAACGGGCCATACCGTCATCAACGCTATTCCCGACTACCATGTGTCAGTTCAGCAGGATTATATAGCAAAACTTGCTAAAAAAGGTATCGAAACACTAGCTTTGCCATCTGTTAAGTGGTGGTGGGAAGATGCACCAGGTGGTTTACCAGGAACTCATAACGAAAGAGTTATATCCTATCAGGAAAATATTGCTGCACTTAGGAAAATCATTACAGACAAACAAATTGAATTAGTCATTACGAATACAGTTAATATGTTTCAAGGAGCAGTTGCAGCAGCCTGTGAGAATATTCCGCATTTTTGGCTGATTCATGAATTTCCTAATGGAGAGTTTGGCTATTATAAAGAAAAATTAACTTTCATAACTGATTACTCACAGGAAATTTTTGCTGTAAGAGGCGCTCTACAAAAGCAGCTGAAAGAATTGCTACCCAAGCAGGGTATCTTATCTTTTGCGCCTTTTACACAAATTGTTTCTACTGGAATTAAGGGAAAAGACGCAGCACAACGTCGCATTGTGTCCATTGGTCGCTTAACTGAACGGAAAAACCAATTAGAATTGATTAAAGCTTATAGTAAGTTACCTCATCCTAGTCCAGAGTTGATTTTTATTGGTGCTTGGGATGAAGAATATAAGAAAAAATGCGAGGCTTACATAGCAGAAAAGGATCTTAAAAATATTCATTTTTTAGGTCATAGAGACCAGCCTTGGGAAGAAGTGACAGCAGCGGATCTTGCTGTCTTCCCTTCAGCTATGGAAACTTTTGGTTTGGTTTATATTGAAGCTATCATGAACGGAATTCCAGCCATTATCTCGGATAATTTGGGTCATTTGTCGGCTTATGAAATTTTTGAAGAAGGACAGTTATATCCATCGGGAAATGTGGAAATTCTCACTGAGCGAATAAAAGAAGCTTTGGCTTCATTTGAACAGTTAAAAGAAAATTCTTTAGCTAATCTAGAAAAGATTCGCAGCCTTTATACTGTTCAGGAAGTTTATCATGAGATATTGGACCGGATTGAAAACCTGACATTTACTGATGGAAATTCCTTGTATCACCTGAAATTTTTATTTGAGTCATCTGTTTCTGCTTATCCTACAAGTTCTTTTTTGAAAAAATTAAAGAAAAAATTATGTTCAATCCTAAAATAGTAGAGGAGTCAGGATGATAAAATCATTCTGTTTGAGTTTTTTGTATCGCATCAGAAAAAGACGGATAAATCAGCATTCTAGTTCAGACTATTGGCTGTTTTAACCGCCTTTTTATTTATTGTATTACACAAACTGTTCATAAAGTGGTATAATAGTATGGATTGTAAAATCTTGAAGTGAGGAAAATCATGCAGCATGTATTCATTATTGGAAGTCGTGGTCTTCCTGCAAAATATGGTGGATTTGAAACTTTTGTAGAAAATTTGGTTGGACACCAGGTTTCATCACAGATTCAGTATCATGTGGCTTGCTTGTCAGATAAAGAAGCCTATCATCATTTTGACTACAAAGGCGTAGATTGTTTTACGATTCAAGCACCAAAATTTGGTCCAGCTCGTGTTATTGCCTATGATATGATGGCAATCAACTACGCTTTGAAGTTAGTGAAAGAGCAAGAAATAGTTCAACCGGTTTTTTATATTTTAGGAAATACAGTCGGAGCTTTTATTGCACCTTTTGCTCGAAAAATTCACCATGCCGGTGGTATATTTTACATCAATCCAGATGGTCTGGAATGGAAGCGTGCAAAGTGGGCAAAACCAGTTCAAGCTTATCTCAAGTATTCTGAAAAGTTGATGACTAAACATGCAGATTTGGTAATTTCAGATAATCAAGGAATTGAAATGTACATCAACAAGATCTATCCTTGGTCTAAAACGACTTTTATCGCTTATGGAACAGATTTAAATTTATCTTCTTTGACAGATCAGACTACAAAAGTGCGTGATTTTTTTAATCACTGGCAGAGTAAAGAAAAAAATTATTATTTGATTGTTGGTCGTTTTGTTCCAGAAAATAACTATGAAAGTATCATTCGTGAGTTTATGAAGTCACAGACGCAACGAGATTTACTGATTGTCTGCAATCATCAAGGTAATGCTTATTTTGAAGAACTACGACAAAAAACAAATTTTGACCAAGATGAGCGAATTAAGTTTGTTGGAACCATTTATGATCAAGATTTATTGAAGTATATTCGCAATCAAGCTTTTGCTTATATTCATGGTCATGAGGTCGGTGGAACCAATCCTGGCTTGTTGGAGGCG
The DNA here is from genome assembly GCF_023167545.1 of Streptococcus constellatus subsp. constellatus. Lineage (NCBI taxonomy): Bacteria > Bacillati > Bacillota > Bacilli > Lactobacillales > Streptococcaceae > Streptococcus > Streptococcus constellatus. The sequence continues at coordinate 1,097,180 of NZ_AP014647.1, read as the reverse complement.
TTGGCGCAAACGGATTTGAACTTGGTTTTAGATGTCGATTTTAATCGTCAAGTTGCAAAGGGAACTGCTTTCTATTGGCAGAAAGCAGATGCATCTTTAGTAGAATTGATTGACCAAGTAGATATGAAAGCCGATTTCTCCCAATTAGGGCAAGCTGCCAAAGAAAATATGAAAGAAAACTACACCTGGGAAAAAATTGTGGGTGAATACGAGGAATTATTTTTATCATGAAAGTGACGATTCTCATGTCCACCTACAATGGTGAGCGATTTTTAGCAGAACAAATTGAGAGCATTAGGCAGCAGACCTATACAGACTGGCAGCTGTTAATTCGAGATGACGGATCTAAAGACAGGACGCGTGAGATTATTCAAGATTTTTGTCAAAAAGATAATCGCATTCGTTTTGTGAATCCTGATAGTGTCGAGAATGTTGGGGTTATTAAAAGTTTCTTTCATCTTTTGAAATATCAAACGTCAGATTTCTATCTATTTAGCGATCAGGATGACGTTTGGTTGCCTGAAAAAATTGAGCTGCAGCTGAAAGAAGCAGAAAAATATGATAATACGCTACCTTTACTTGTTTATATGGATTTAAAAGTAGTAGATCAAGAACTCAATGTTGTTCATGAAAGTATGATTCAAACACAATCGGATCATGCAAATACAGAATTGCTCCAAGAATTAACAGAAAATACTGTGACTGGCGGCGTTTCGATGATTAATCAAGCTCTGGCTGACTTATGGACTGGGCAGGAGGAGTATGACTTACTCATGCACGACTGGTATCTAGCTCTACTAGCTACAGCTTTTGGCAAGCTGGTTTATATTGATAAGCAGGGAGAGTTGTATCGCCAACACTCTAGTAATGTCTTGGGAGCACGCACACTTAGAAAAAGAATGAAAAACTGGATTCGCCCGCATATTCTCTTTGCAAAATATTGGAATCTCATCCAAGCGAGTCAAAAACAAGCAAAAAACTTATTGGGGTTACCATTGAGCCCTGCTGATAAAGAAATTGTAGAAAATTTTGTAACGATTATGGAAGTACCTTTGACAGAACGATATAAGCGTCTACGGAAATATGGTTTCCGAAAAAATCGCACCTTCCATACTTTGGTTTTTACCACTCTAATCCTTACAAAATTTGCTTATAAGGAGTAATGATGGACTTATTTAGTCGAAAAAATATGATTCTCTTACGCGAGATGATTAAAACGGATTTTAAATTACGGTATCAAGGAAGTTTAATTGGCCATCTATGGTCTATTTTGAAACCTTTTATGCTATTTACAATTATGTATTTAGTATTTGTTCGATTTTTGAAATTTGACGATGGAACTCCCCATTATGCAGTAGGATTGTTGCTAGGGATGGTAACTTGGAGTTTCTTTACAGAAGCTACCAATATGGGAATGCTATCGATTGTTTCACGTGGAGATTTGCTGAGAAAATTAAATTTCTCCAAATCAATTATCGTTTTTTCAGCCATTGCCGGTGCAGCCATCAACTATGCAATAAATATTTTAGTAGTCTTTGTATTTGCTTTGATTAATGGAGTTTCTATAAATGCAGGTTGGTTGATTATTATTCCTTTGTTTGTGGAATTGATTTTAATGGCTACAGGAGTTTCTTTGGCATTGTCTACTCTATTTGTTAAATATAGGGATATTGGTCCGATTTGGGAAGTTGTATTGCAGGCTGGTATGTACGCAACGCCTATTATTTACTCTTTAACATTTATTCTTCAGCGTGGACAAGTAACTATCGCTAAATTGATGATGCTCAATCCTTTGGCACAGATTATTCAAGATTTGCGACATTTTGTGGTTTATTCTGGAAGTATGAGAGGTTGGGATTTGATTAACACCCCTTGGATTGCAGCGTTTCCATATACGCTACCAGTTTTAATTTTTGTCTTTGGTCTATATATTTTTAATAAAAATGCTAATAGGTTTGCGGAGATTTTATAATGTCAAATAATATTGCAGTAAAAATTGATCATGTTAGTAAATTTTTTCGTTTGCCAACAGAAGCAACTCAAAGTTTAAGGACTAGTTTGGTCAATCGTTTTAAAGGAATCAAGGGTTATAAAGAGCAACATGTGTTAAAAGATATTTCCTTTGAAGTTGAAAAAGGTGATTTCTTTGGGATTGTTGGTCGAAATGGTTCTGGTAAGTCGACGCTTTTGAAAATTATTTCAGAGATTTATGTTCCTGAGAAGGGAACAGTGACTATTGATGGGAAGCTAGTTTCCTTTATTGAGCTAGGAGTTGGTTTCAATCCTGAGCTAACAGGTAGAGAAAATGTCTATATGAATGGTGCTATGCTTGGATTTTCTACCGAAGAGATAGACACTATGTATGATGATATTGTTGAATTTGCAGAACTTGAAGAATTCATGAATCAGAAACTGAAGAATTATTCTAGCGGAATGCAAGTCCGTTTAGCCTTTTCGGTTGCTATTAAAGCCCAGGGAGATATTCTCATTCTTGATGAAGTGTTAGCAGTGGGTGATGAAGCTTTTCAACGCAAGTGCAATGATTATTTTATGGAACGCAAAAAATCTGGAAAAACCACTATCCTAGTAACCCATGACATGAATGCAGTGAAAAAATATTGCAATAAAGCAGTTTTGATTGAAGACGGGCTAATCAAAGTGGTTGGTGCACCAGATGATGTTGCAAACCAGTATAGTCTTGATAATGCCAGCCAGAAAAAAGCCTTAAATGACGACTTTACTGCAGAGCATGAAGCTATCTCTGATTTAAAGGTTGAACTCTTGACTCCTGCACAGATAACTCCGAATCAAGAAATCAAATTTGAAATTTCGTATCAGGTAAAACAAGATATTCCGACTTATATCGCTTTTTCTTTGACTGATATTGACCGCAGTATTTGGATTTACAATGATAATTCTTTTGATGATATGACAAACGGAAAAGGCGAGAAGAGATTTGTATATACTTGTTCACTTGCTGAAGTAAATGATATCAAGCTTAAATTACAAGTATCAGTCCGAGACCATCATGATCAAATCCTTGCTTTTGCCAATTCAAAGAATACTCCCATTATCCTTATCAATCGTAACGATATTTCTGATGATGACATATCAGCAAAAGACTCTGCGACTGGCTTGATTCAGCGGAATGGAAGTTGGATAATTTCACAATAGAATAAGGTGATTCTATGGAGCGAATACTACTGTATACTCATTTTAACAAACTATATCAAGTGAGTGGTCATGTATTTTACCAATTAAAACAGATAAAACCGTTATTTTCTACGGTTGTCTTTATTTCAAATAGCCCTTTAGAAAAAGATGACAAGACTAAGTTGCAAAAAGAATTAAATATTGATATCGTGATTGAACGAGACAATACCGGATTTGATTTTGCAGCTTGGCGTGATGGGATGCAGTTCATTGGCTTTGACAAAATACAAGGCTATGATTCTCTCACCATTATGAATGATACTTGTTTTGGCCCCCTATGGGATTTGCAAAAAATATATGAAGATATGGAGGCAAATCAGGTAGTTGATTTCTGGGGAATGACGAATTTCCGAAAGACAAAATATTTTAAAGAGCACTTACAAAGTTATTTTGTATCGTTTAAACAGTCTATGCTTGGAACAGAGGTTTTTCAAAGGTTTTGGTCACAAATAAAAGAATTTACAGATGTTCAGAGTGTTATAGATCAATACGAGACACAGTTTACGATGTGTTTTCAAAAAGAAGGCTTTCATTATCAGACATTCTATGATACTCGCCGAGAAGAAGCAGGAGAGCTGGTGCATCCTGACTTTTCTTATTATAAACCACAAACTATTCTTGAAAAGAAAGTTCCCTTTTTAAAAGTAAAAGCGATTGATGGCAATCCATTTTTGGTTGCCTATCTTTTAGAGAAGATAAAAGCAACTTCTTCTTATCCTGTTTCGTTGATCATTGAGCATATGCGTGAATATTTTTTTCCAGATGCTCCTTATCTTTTAAAAGGGAAGCTTCTTAGAGAGTCTAAGGAAGCAACTTCTATTCCTAAAGATGTTGTACTACATATTCATGTGACAAATTTGGCAATTTTTGAGCAATTTATCCCTAAATTTGTGAATTTATTTCCTCAATTTGAGTATTTACTAACAACACCCGATCAAAAGATAGCTAAGCAACTCAGTTGTTATGTAAATGGGATTTCTGGCAAAAGTCAAATAGTATTAACGCAAGAGCAGCACCCTTTATTAGCCATGTTTGCTCAAGCTGAACAATTAAAAGCATACCAATATATTGGCCATCTCTCTACCCATACTTTGGTCACTGAAACGGTTGATTTGGATGAGTGGATGCGAAGCGAATTATTGGATATGATGATTGAAAATTCCAGCAATAGTCTCCATGCTTTGAAACATTGTTCTGGTTTGGGTCTTATCCTACCTGACCTTCCAAGCATAGTCCGAAATGGTTTGTTTTATCAGGAGCCTCTTAAAGAAGAGATGGGGAAAATCTGGAAAACATTATCTTGTCGCAAATCATTTACATTTACTGATACAGCAACTCTGACGAGAGTCTACGGTGGCTTTATGTGGTTTAAGTATGAAGCCTTAGAGCCTTTCTTTAAAATGCGTTTGGAGAACTTGAGTTGTTATTCGCTTCAGGAGAAATCAACTATTTTAGAAAATTTACTGGTGTATGTTGTTTGGGACAAAAATTATGATTTTCAAATCATGCCATTATCACAGTCATATCCATCTTTATTAGATTTGCAATATTTAAATAATCAATTAGTGAAACAGCAAGAAACTTTAAAAGATAGAAAAAGCATTGTAAAACGACTTGCTCGATTCATTGGTAAGGAAGTATAATGAAATTTTTACGAAAAAATTTTGAGCAAATTAGTTTTATTCTGATTAGCTTTTTGATGCTTGATGTGACTATTGTAAATATTAGTATGGCATTAAGGAGTCATACTAATATAATGACTTATCCCTTTTTAGGAGTAGAAATTTTACTATCTAGTCTTTTATTATTTGGTATTAGTTTTCTTATTTCTAATTTGTTATATAAGAAACTGATAAGTTGGGCTATTATTATTTATTTTTTATACACTAGTTTTTCTTATTTACTGCAAGTGACTAGAAATGTTAATGATCCGTCATTTAAAGTTGAAAAAATATTTCAAAATCATTTTTTACAGCTATATTTTTTACCAGTTTTATTTGTGATTACCGTCATGGTTGTTCTGTATAAATTGGTTTTTAAATTAAAGAGATGGACTACTTTTGAAGGATTACACATTGATGAAAGCAATTCAAACAGGATAGAAGATTTACTTTTAGCTCAATTCTTGTTATCCCTTGTCTTTTCTGATAATAAATTTTTGAATGTTATTACAAAGACAGGATTTTTAAGTAAATTTTATGAAGAGAAACTCCAGATAAATGAATTATTTGTTTTTTCGCTCACTAGTCTAATATTCTTGATATTTGCGATTGGTTCTGTGCTTAGTTTTTTAGCAGTAAAAGGAATGAGAGATCTCTACAAAAATAAAAACAGTTTTTCCGTTACTGTTCTATTTAGCGCCGTTTTTGCCATGATATTTAACTATACAATACAAAATAGTATTAGAGGGGATATATCGGTTTTAGACCTTCGCTTATTTGCTGGCGCCAGTTTGTTTCAAATTATTGTCTTTTTTATAACTTTCATTTGGCTGTATGTAGTTTTTAACCGATTTCTTTTACCGACTATTTTCATTTTAATAGTGGGAATAGGAGGTTCTGTTGCCAGTGCTTTAAAATTTCAATACCGTCAGGAACCCATTTTGCCAAGTGATCTTGTATGGCTGCGAAATCCAAAAATATTACTTGATTTTCTTAATGGTCATTATATTATTTATGTTATTCTGGCTTTGTTGCTTCTCGGATTTCTTTATTGGATTTTTAGAAAAAAGATTCTACCAAATAAGATGGTTCTAAGCACAAAATATCGTATGGTTTTGCTTATATTGCCAATTGTTTTTTACTTAGGGCTGTTTCAGGTGTTTTCTTCTAAAAAGGATGGGAAAATTACTGAAAATATTCCAGTTGTCTCTATCTTAAATAATTATCACGATTTAACATGGTTTGGAAATACTGTTAATTCGCAAATCCGTTCATTGACATTTGTGTGGTTTGCGCAGTTGTCAGACGTTACTATGACACGTCCTAAACAATATTCCAAAAAAACAATTAAAAATTTGGAGGAAAAATATAAGCATATTGCTGCAAATTATAATCAATCCAGAATTGAGAAAATTGAAAACCAGACAGTAATCTATCTCCTGAGTGAAAGTTTTTCTGATCCTGCTCGTGTTGAAGGGGTTACAATGTCAGGAAATCCAATTCCCAATATTCAAGAAATTAAAAATCAAACTACAAGTGGCTTAATGAAATCAGATGGCTATGGCGGCGGTACTGCCAATATGGAATTTCAGACATTGACCGGTTTACCTTTTTATAATTTGTCTCCATCCACTTCCGTTATCTATACAGAAGTAGTGCCCGGAATGAACAAATTTCCATCAATCAGTGATTTTTATAATCGAAAGAATCGTACAGTTATCCACTTAGCTTCACCAAGCAACTATTCTAGAAATATTATCTATAATAATCTAGGGTTTAATAAATTTATCCATTATGGAACGAAGGGATTGAAAGGTGATCAGATTAGTGGAAATTATAGTGACAAAACAACATATGAGCAGATTTTAAATAATCTAAAAGAAAATCAAAGTCAATTCTTTTCTGTTATGACTATGCAGAATCATATGCCTTGGACAGAACCTAATCCTGTGACTATTTCTGCCAATTATGCAGGCTTTTCTGATGCTGATAATCAGACTTTATCCAATTATGTGAGGATGCTGCACCACACAGATACCGCCACAAAAGATTTTCTTGATCGGCTTTCGAAAATCAATAAGAAAGTTACGGTTGTTTTTTATGGAGATCATTTACCAGGGCTTTATCCACAGTCAGCTTTCAAAAATAACCCAGATAGTCAATATTTAACAGATTATTTTGTCTGGAGTAATTACGAGACTCCTAAGTTAAACTATCCTGTTGTAAATTCGAGTGATTTCACAGCTCTGCTTTTAGAACAGACGAATTCAAAAGTGTCCCCTTATTATGCTTTATTAACAGAAGTTTTGCATAAGGCTAGTGTTGATAAAAAAGATTTAGATGTAGAAGGGCAGCAAATTGCAAAAGACCTAAAACTAATTCAGTATGATATGGTGGCTGGTAAAGGCTATTTGTCAAAGAATTTTTTCAAAGTACATAGTGAATAAAAGTTGTAATATGTGGTTTTGGAATTACATCATTAGTTGGAAAAAGCCAACCATTATCAATCTCCATCTAAAATGGACGAAAATTATACTAGTTAATAAGACTTGACTCCTATGCATATAGAGGTCAAGTCTTTAATTTTTTATGGTCTGTCATAGTTATATGAATTCAGACAATCTCTAATTTGAATAGGTGTTTTCTCTGTACTGCAAGGTGGACATAATCACAAAGTTTCTTCCGTTTGGCTTGACAAATGAATGATTGATTCCTTGGGGTAAGCTCTTTTTTTAGTTCTTTAAAAATGATATACTAAAATAAAACAATTATGTTAGAAATGAGTTGTTATGCAAGTAAAGAATATCTCAAAGCGATTGGGGAAAGTGGCTAGTTTTGTTCCACAGGGTACTAAAATTTTGGATGTAGGGAGTGATCATGCTTATTTGCCTATTTATTTAATGCAGCAGAGACGAATTGTGTCGGCTATTGCTGGCGAAGTTGTTGATGGGCCTTATCAATCTGCAGTTGCCAATGTGTCGGACAATGAATTGTCCGATAAAATTTCTGTCCGCTTGGCAAATGGTCTGGCAGCTTTTGATGAAAAAGATCAGATTGACGTTATTATCATTGCAGGGATGGGAGGACGATTGATAGCAGATATTTTAGCTAATGGCAGTGCGAAATTGGCATCTGTTAAGCGTCTGATTCTTCAGCCTAACAATCGGGAAGATGAACTTCGCAGGTGGTTGTGTGGTCATGATTTTCAAATTATTGAGGAGACTCTTGTGGAAGAAAATGGGAAATTCTACGAAATCATAATAGCTGAGCAGGGGAAGCAAGTGTTGAATGTTGATCAAGAACGCTTTGGACCTTATCTGATGAGAGAACAATCGACAATTTTTCGAGATAGATGGCGCTGGGAAGCAGATAAGTTGGAAAAAGCACTGGCTAAAATTCCAGAGAAAAATCTAGCGGAACGCTCAGCTATGTCCCAAAAAATCAAGCAAATCAAGGAGGTACTCCATGCTGGCGAGTGATTTTATTAATCGTTATGAAGCGTACTGCCCTCAGGACTTATCCGAGGAGGGAGATGTTCGAGGATTGCAAATTGGAACTCTGAATAAGGAAGTTAAGCGGGTGCTGGTGGCATTGGATATCCGCGAGCAGACAGTTGCAGAGGCGATTGAAAAGGGAGTGGATTTGATTTTGGTTAAGCATGCTCCAATTTTTCGTCCTATTAAAGATTTGGTGGCGGAGCGATCTCAGAATCAAATTTACATCGATCTGATTAAGCATGATATTGCAGTTTATGTCAGCCATACCAATATTGATATTGTAGATGATGGTCTTAATGACTGGTTCTGTGATCTACTGGAAATCACCGATACGGATTATCTTAGCGAAACAGCTCCCGGATACGGTATTGGGCGTATTGGCAAGATCGTGCCTCAGACTTTTGGAGAATTTGCAATCAAGGTTAAGGAAGTTTTTGATTTGGATAGCCTGCGTTTGGTGACTTATTCGGTTGTGGATCTGGAGAGAACGATTGAGAAAGTAGCGATCTGTGGTGGCAGTGGTCAATCCTTGTACAAAGAGGCATTTGCTAAGGGAGCACAAGTTTATATTACGGGCGATATTTACTACCATACAGCACAAGATATGTTAAGTGATGGTCTTTTAGCATTGGATCCGGGCCACCATATAGAAGTGCTCTTTGTGGAAAAATTAGTTAAAAAGTTTCAAGACTGGAAAGTAAAAGAGGGCTGGGAAGTTGAATTTTTAGCCAGTCAGGTTTCTACAAATCCTTTTAAACATATCTAAGTAGGAAATTGTATGAAAAAAGTAGCGATTATCGGAGCAGGGATTGTCGGATCGACTGCTGCTTATTATCTATCGAAAAATTCTATCTTTCAGGTGACCATTTTTGATCATGGAATAGGTCAGGCAACCAAGGCAGCAGCTGGTATTATCAGCCCATGGTTTTCCAAACGGCGTAATAAAGCGTGGTATCGTATGGCACGACTGGGAGCAGATTTTTATCTGGATTTGATAGCTGATTTACAGAAGGACGGTTTTGCAACGAAGTTTTATCAGCAAACTGGCGTCTTTTTGTTGAAGAAAAAAGAGAAGAGTCTGGAGACGCTCTATGAGTTAGCAGACCAACGGCGGCATGAGTCGCAACTAATTGGCAACTTGCAGTTATTTTCACGAGCGGAAGCAACGGAGTACTTTCCGGGGCTTCAGGGTTTTGACCGGCTGCTCTATGCTTCTGGAGGAGCACGCGTGGAAGGTTCTTTATTGACTCAGATTCTGCTTGCGGCTAGTGGTGCAAACCTAATCCAAAAGAAAGTAAATTTGGATATTCGAAATGATACTTGCTGGGTTAATCGTTCTTGTTTTGATCAAGTTATATTAGCAACAGGAGCGTGGTTGCCTAAGCTGTTGAAACCACTAGGTTATCAAGTGGATATTCGTCCACAAAAAGGTCAATTACGAGATTATCAGACTGGTCTGGTGACAAATGATTATCCAGTGGTCATGCCAGAAGGAGAGCTAGATATTATTCCTTTTCAAAATGGCAAAATCAGTATGGGCGCTACTCACGAAAATGAAATGGGCTATGATTTAAGAGTGGATCAAGACTTGCTGGATAAAATGGAACAGGAAGCTTTTTACTATTTTCCTAGCTTGTCTCAAGCAAACAGAATGAGCGAACGGGTCGGAATTCGAGCCTATACCAGTGACTTTTCTCCCTTTTTTGGTCAGGTGCCAGATCTTTCGCAAGTATTTGCAGCCAGTGGTTTAGGCTCTTCTGGTTTGACGACAGGTCCTCTCATCGGTTATCATTTAGCTCAGATGGTTCAGGGAAAAAGCGGTAGCTTAAATCCAGCGGATTATCCTATTGAAAGATACATTAAGACAGAGAAATAGATGACAGAAAAAATTTTAAATTGGGTTAATATTTGTGTGAAAAAAGGGGACAAAGTTCTTTTGCTTAACCGCCAGCATGATGATTTTAAAGGCTGGATTCAACCAGGTGGGAAAGTTGAGTTTCCAGAATCTTTTTTTGAAGCAGCTGTGCGAGAGTTGAAAGAGGAAACAGGATTGATAGCTTTGAATTTACAGCTTAAAGGCATTTCAGGTTTTACCAATCCGACAAAAGCAGAGCGTTATGTCTATTATGATTTTCTATGTGAGAATTTTGAAGGAGAACTACTAACAAAATCACGAGAAGGTCAGCCAAAATGGTGGTCAATTGATGAACTGGATTCAATATCTATGCAGGATGATATCAGGGATAGGCTTCCTTTATACTGGCGTAAAGGATCCTTTGAGCGTATTCACTATTGGGATGAAGAAAATCATTGTATCAAAGAAACCAAGACGATATTGTATGACTGAGTTAGCAATGATTTTAGGTTAAATGTAAATCTAAGAAACTCTTACAGGAGTGTGCTTTTAAATTTTAGTTTTTAAGTAAAAAGTGACATCCGCTTTCAAAAATGGTAAAATAAAGAGAATACATTAAGAGAGGAAACTCATTATGAAAGGTATTATTCTTGCAGGCGGCTCTGGTACACGTTTGTATCCTTTGACTAGAGCTGCATCTAAACAACTCATGCCGGTTTATGATAAACCCATGATTTATTATCCGCTATCAACCCTCATGCTGGCTGGTATCAAGGACATCTTGATTATCTCAACACCGACAGATCTCCCTCGCTTTGAGGATTTGTTGGGCGATGGCTCGGAGTTTGGTATCAGACTTTCTTATGCTGAGCAACCAAGTCCAGATGGCTTGGCGCAAGCCTTTATTATCGGTGCTGACTTTATCGGCGATGACCATGTGGCTTTGATTTTAGGTGATAATATTTATCATGGTCCAGGCCTTAGCAAAATGTTGCAAAAAGCTGCTTCTAAAGGAAAGGGAGCTACTGTTTTTGGTTATCAAGTGAAAGATCCAGAGCGTTTCGGTGTGGTTGAATTTGATGAAAATATGAATGCGATCTCTATCGAAGAAAAACCAGAACAACCCCGTTCTAACTACGCAGTTACAGGACTTTATTTCTATGATAACGATGTTGTAGAAATTGCAAAAAATATCAAACCTAGCCCACGTGGAGAGCTGGAAATCACTGATGTCAATAAGGCTTACTTAGACCGCGGTGATTTGTCTGTTGAGCTTATGGGACGTGGTTTTGCTTGGTTGGATACCGGCACACACGAGAGCTTGTTAGAAGCTGCTCAATACATTGAAACCGTCCAACGTATGCAAAATGTGCAAGTAGCAAACTTAGAAGAAATTGCTTACCGCATGGGTTATATTACCAAAGAACAAGTGCATGATTTGGCACAATCACTTAAAAAGAACGAATACGGTCATTACTTATTGCGCTTGATTGGAGAAGAATAAAACATGTTTGAACAATTTTTTGAAAAAAAATTAGCAGCTCGTAAGATTAAAGCCATTCCTGGCATGCTGGAATTTGATATTCCAGTTCATGGAGACAATCGTGGCTGGTTCAAGGAAAACTTTCAAAAAGAAAAAATGGTGCCCCTTGGTTTTCCAGAAAGCTTTTTTGCAGAAGGTAAGCTTCAAAACAATGTCAGCTTTTCCCGCAAAAATGTGCTCCGTGGACTCCATGCAGAACCCTGGGACAAGTACATTTCTGTCGCAGATGGCGGAAAAGTTCTCGGTTCTTGGGTTGATTTGCGTGAAGGGGAAACATTCGGAAATACCTACCAAACGGTCATTGATGCCAGCAAAGGAATTTTTGTGCCTCGCGGTGTAGCAAATGGCTTCCAAGTATTGTCAGATACGGTTTCTTATAGTTATTTGGTCAATGATTACTGGGCATTGGAATTGAAACCTAAGTATGCTTTTGTCAACTATGCTGACCCTGCTCTTGGGATTGAATGGGAAAATCTTGACCAAGCAGAAGTATCTGAAGCAGATAAGAATCATCCAATGCTTAAGGATGTTAAACCTTTGACCAAAGATATGTTATAATGCCCTCAGAAAAATAGGAGAAAATCTTTTCATGACTGAATATAAAAATATTGTAGTGACAGGTGGAGCAGGATTCATCGGCTCTAACTTTGTCCATTATGTCTATAATAACTTTCCAGATGTGCATATCACGGTTCTGGATAAGCTAACTTATGCTGGTAATCGAGCTAACATTGAAGAAATTCTAGGTGATCGCGTGGAGTTAGTTGTGGGAGACATTGCAGATGCAGAGATTGTTGATCAAGTAGCTAAGAATGCGGATGCCATTGTTCACTATGCGGCAGAAAGCCATAATGACAATTCGCTAAATGATCCTCGTCCATTTATCGATACGAACTTTGTTGGAACTTATACGCTTCTTGAAGCAGCTCGTAAATACGACATTCGTTTCCACCATGTGTCGACTGACGAAGTTTACGGAGACCTTCCTCTTCGTGAAGATCTTCCAGGTCACGGTGAAGGACTGGGTGAAAAATTCACACCAGAAACGAAATACAATCCAAGCTCACCTTATTCTTCAACTAAGGCAGCTTCTGATTTGATTGTCAAGGCTTGGGTGCGCTCTTTCGGTGTTAAGGCCACCATCTCTAACTGTTCAAACAACTACGGACCATATCAACACATCGAAAAATTCATTCCGCGTCAGATTACCAATATCCTTTCAGGCATTCGTCCAAAACTTTATGGGGAAGGAAAGAATGTTCGTGACTGGATTCACACGAATGATCACTCATCAGGGGTTTGGACTATTTTGACAAAAGGCCGTATCGGTGAAACCTACTTAATCGGTGCAAATGGTGAGAAGAACAACAAAGAAGTGCTAGAGCTCATTCTCAAAGAAATGGGACAGCCTGCTGATGCTTATGATCATGTGACAGACCGTGCTGGTCACGACCTTCGCTATGCGATTGATGCTAGTAAGTTGCGTAATGAACTTGGCTGGAAACCTGAATTTACTAACTTTGAAGCTGGTTTGAAAGAAACTATAAAATGGTATACAGACCACCAAGATTGGTGGAAAGCTGAAAAAGAAGCTGTCGAAGCTAACTATGCTAAGACTCAAAAAGTGTTGAAATAAACTAGTATTGAAGCTTTGTCTTTAAAGGAGAATCATGAAACATAAAATTTTAGTAACAGGTGGAGCGGGATTTATCGGAACTCACACCGTTATTGAGTTAGTTAATGCTGGACACGAAGTTGTTATTGTTGATAATCTAGTGAACAGCAGTAAAAAAAGTGTAGAAGTTGTAGAACGAATTGTTGGTCAAAAAGTTCCATTTTACCAAGTAGACATTCGTGACAAGAAGGCTTTACTTGAAATTTTTAAAGACGAACAACCGACAGGAGTTATTCATTTTGCAGCCTTGAAAGCAGTCGGTGAATCAACACAGATTCCGCTAACATATTACGAAAACAACATTACAGGAACATTGACATTGTTGCGTGTCATGGAAGAAGTTAAGTGCAAAAATATTATTTTTAGCTCTTCTGCAACAGTTTATGGTGATCCGCAGACTGTTCCAATCTTGGAAGATTTCCCGCTTTCAGTCACGAATCCTTACGGACGTACAAAACTAATGATTGAGGAAATGCTGACAGATATTTACAAAGCTGATTCAAACTGGAATATTGTTTTGCTTCGTTACTTCAACCCAATTGGTGCGCATGAAAGCGGTGATCTGGGCGAAAACCCAAATGGCATTCCAAATAATCTTTTGCCATACGTGACACAGGTTGCAGTTGGAAAATTAAAAGAAGTTCAAGTATTTGGTAATGACTATCCAACAGTTGACGGTACCGGTGTGCGTGATTATATTCACGTGGTGGATTTAGCAAAAGGACATGTCGCAGCTCTTTCAAAACTTGAAGGAGATGCAGGAATGAATATCTACAATCTTGGAACTGGTAAAGGATATTCTGTATTAGAAATCATTCAGAATATGGAAAAAGCAGTAGGTAAGCCAATTCCTTATAAAATTGTTGACCGTCGTCCTGGCGATATTGCCATTTGTTATGCCGACTCTACAAAAGCAAAAGAGGAATTAGGTTGGGAAGCACAATTTGATATTACGCGTATGTGCCAAGACGCTTGGCATTGGCAAAGCAAACATCCAAATGGGTTTGATGACTAAATAAAAGGATATTTCAACTAGTAAGCGAGGTTGGGATAATAGTTTCTCAACCTCGCTTTTTAATAGAAATAAGCCTGACGCATAGTAGTTGATTGCTCAACCTATTGCTTTGAGATTTGGGAAAGAGCTTGCTATTTTTTTAGGAAGCTTGTATGAATGATAAGCTGATAGTAATTTCAAAATGAATTTACTAAGAAATTAGAAAACCAGTTAAGCATTTTTCTGGAAGAATGACTTACTTTCTGTTAAACTAAAAGTATGGAACATAATTTTAATCGTAAAGCAGAATCATTTGATTCTCCCCAAAATAGATTTATTGCCGATCTCATTCGTCAAGAGTTGGAAAAGCAAGTTGTAGATTTTTCTGACAAGCATATTTTAGATTTTGGCGGTGGTACCGGATTGGTGAGCCTGCCATTGGCAACTCAATCCAAGTCAGTCATGCTTGTTGATATTTCTGACAAAATGCTTGAGCAGGCTCATCTAAAAGTAAAGAAGCAAGCCATTAATAACGTTCATTTATTGCAGCAGGATTTACTGTCAACTCCATTAAATCAATTGTTTGACATCATTTTAGTCAGTCGTGTTCTTCATCATATGTCAAATATTGAAGAAACGTTGAATGTGTTTAGAAATCATCTTGCTGATGACGGACAACTTTTTATTGCTGATTTTGTCAAAACAGATACAAATCATCATGGTTTTCATCTTGCTGATTTGGAAGGAAAACTGTCTCAAAGCGGTTTCTCATCAGTCCAATCTCAGATTATTTATAGTGCAGATAAACTCTTTTTAGGAAATTATGTGGAGCTTTTCTTGACACTAGCACAAAAAATATAGAATTGAACAAAAATCTTTTTTTGTAGACTTTGATTTTCTTTTACTTTATAAGTTCAGTATGAAAAATATTCTCGGATTTTACAGTAGTTACTGCCCCTATCAGTTGTTTATATTATAATAAGTATCAATATATAAAGGATTTATGGGTTTATGAAGGTATTGTCACAAGATTTTTTCGACGCATATCAGACTGACACTTTTTCATTAAACTGGAAGCATTCTACTAGAATAGTACATCTTTATTTTTTGAGTTTTCAAGTTATTTAATTTCATATTGAGCAGAACAAAGTGCGCTCCCATAATTTGGGAACGCACTTTCTCTATATTTCTTATATTCTTGAGCTTAACGATATAAGCTGGTCGGATGAACACCCAAGGGTGTTTGTACAGGTCAAACTTCTTCTAAGATAAGGTCAATAACCGTTAGATTGCAAGCTTTATTGAACATTTTTCGTGGTAAAATATTTCTGAGTTTCCACTTAATTTGTAGTTACTTTATTATACCAAGCCTAATTTTAGCATTTAATCAAAATAGAGTAAATCTTTGCTTGTGCTTGTAAAGACTTCAAAGCCATTTTTTGTGACATGACCACAGTCTTCGATACGGACACCGACTTTTTCTGGAATGTAAATTCCTGGTTCGACAGAGAAGCACATGCCTTCTTCGATAACCATGTCGTTACCTTCCATAATAGATGGAAATTCGTGAACACTCATACCAATACCATGCCCCAAACGATGATTGAAATATTCTCCATAACCGGCTTTTTCAATGACCGTGCGAGCAGCACGATCGACTTCATGAGCGGTTACACCTGGTTTGATAAAGTCTAGAGCAGCCCGTTGAGCTTCAAGTGTTAGATTGTAAATCTCCTTTTTAAATTGATCTGGTTTCCCAACAGCAACTGTCCGTGTCATATCGCTGGCATAACCGTTGACCATACAACCCAAGTCAAACAGAAGAAGTGCATTGTTTTCTACTTTGTTAGCACCTGGAATGCCATGCGGATTAGCAGCATTATTGCCTGTCAAAACCATCGTTTCAAAACTCATCTCATAGCCAAGTTGTTTGATACCGAAATCAATTTGAGCAATGATATCTGTTTCTGTCTTATCGAGAGAAATAGTATCAAAACCAATGCTGACAGCTTTATCCGCGTATTCTCCTGCGACAAACATTTTCTTGATTTCATCTGCTGATTTGATGAGGCGCATACGATTGATGTAAGGCGTTAAATTGGTAAATTCAGCTTGTTCGAAAACGGTGTGTAATCCATTGTATTTGGTCAAAATCAAGTTATCAAATTCAACAGCAATGTTTCGGAAACTGCCCGCTGGCAAGGCTGCTTTGATTTTTTTCCAAGGGTTCTCCGAGTCAACATAACCGACAACCTTAAAATTAACAATCGCACTAGCTCGTTCTACCTCAAGAGCAGGAACAAAGAGCAGCGGTTCATGATTTGTGAAAATAAAAAGAAACATTTGGCGTTCATGAGGGTCGCTATAAAATCCTGTTAAATAATTGATCGTGACAGGATCAGAAACGACAGCAACGTCTGCTTTTTCTGTTTCCAGATAAGAAATAATTTGATTTATTTTTGTCATTCTATTACCTTCTTTCTATGCTCTATTTTTGCAAAAAATAGAGCAAAAAGCAAGGGTAGAATGATAACTTTTTTAATACTTCAGAGATTTTATCAATTAAGTAAATTTTTCTTGTAAAATAATGGATAAAATTGCTAAAAAGTTACCGAAAGAACAAGATTTTTCAAAAAGTTATCAAAATGCTTGAAAGTGTTTCCAATAAGTGATAAAATGATTTTGGTAGGAATGTGAAAACGATATTTTCAATAATAGAAAGGATAATTTATGAACACAGACGATACTGTAACGATTTATGATGTCGCCCGTGAAGCGGGAGTTTCAATGGCGACCGTTAGCCGTGTAGTAAACGGCAATAAAAATGTAAAGGAAAATACAAGAAAAAAAGTCTTGGAAGTCATTGATCGCCTTGACTATCGACCAAATGCAGTTGCTCGTGGACTTGCCAGTAAGAAAACGACAACAGTAGGAGTTGTCATTCCAAACATTACAAGCAGTTATTTTGCAACGCTTGCGAAAGGAATTGATGACATCGCAGAGATGTATAAGTATAATATTGTTTTGGCAAATAGTGATGAGGATGATGACAAGGAAGTTTCTGTTGTCAATACCTTGTTCTCAAAACAAGTGGACGGCATTATCTTTATGGGATATCATCTAACAGAAAAGATTCGTTCTGAGTTTTCTCGTTCAAGGACGCCGGTTGTACTTGCAGGAACGGTTGACGTGGAACATCAATTGCCAAGTGTTAATATTGATTACAAACAAGCAACTATGGATGCAGTAGAGCGCCTCACTAAAAACAATAAAAAAATTGCTTTTGTGAGTGGACCTTTGGTAGATGATATAAATGGTAAGATTCGTTTGATTGGTTACAAAGAAGCGTTGAAAAAAGCAAAACTTTCTTATAGTGAAGGGCTTGTCTTTGAGTCTAAATACAGCTATGAGGATGGCTATCAATTGGCAGAGCGTGTCATTGCTTCTAAAGCGACAGCGGCCTTTGTGACTGGCGATGAACTGGCAGCTGGATTGTTAAATGGCTTATCAGACAAAGATGTAAATATACCAGAAGATTTTGAAATCATTACTAGTGATGATTCGCAGGTAGCACGTTTTACTCGTCCGAATTTGACGACAATTGGACAACCTTTGTACGATCTTGGTGCGATTAGTATGCGCATGTTGACTAAGATTATGCACAAGGAAGAGTTGGAAGAACGTGAAGTGGTGTTAGCTCATGGTCTTATTGAGCGCCGTTCAACAAGGAAGTAAGGGAGAGACCGCAAGGTCTTTTTCTTTTGCTTTTATAATGCATTGACCTTCTTGGTTTAATTTTTTCTATCTTTTGGGTATAATAGAAGACATGAAAGTATTACTTTATTTAGAAGGCAAGGCCGTTTTGGAAAAGTCGGGTATTGGTCGAGCTTTGCAACATCAGATGAAAGCTCTAGACTTAGCTGGGATTCCCTACACGACAGACCCTTCGGGAGATTATGATGTGGTGCATATCAATACCTATGGACCTAGGAGTTTGCGACTTTTGCATAAAGCTAAAAAGCAAGGAAAAAAAGTGATTATGCATGGGCATTCGACTAAGGAGGATTTTCGCAATTCATTTATTGGGTCGAATCTTTTTGCTTCTGCTTTTGGTAAGTATCTAGCACATATGTATCAAATGGCAGATTTTATCATTACACCGTCGGAGTATTCCAAAAAGTTAATCCAGGCTTATGGCGTGACAACACCAATTGTGGCTGTTTCTAATGGGATTGATCTCAATAAATATAAAAAAGATCCTCATAAAGAGATGGTATTTAGAAAGCATTTTAATATTCAAGAAGGTGGTAAGGTAGTTGTCTGTGCAGGGCTTTATTTCAGACGCAAAGGGATAGAAGACTTTGTAGAAGTAGCACGCAGAATGCCAGATGTTCGCTTTATTTGGCTGGGAAGCATTAATAAGTGGATTATTCCACGGAAAATCAGAAATCTTGTACTGTTTAATCATCCTAAAAATGTTGAATTTCCAGGTTATTTCAAGGGGGCTGTTTTTGAAGGAGCTATGAGCGGCAGTAGTCTCTTCTTTTTCCCTAGCTATGAAGAGACGGAAGGAATCGTTGTGTTGGAAGCGTTGGCTAGTCATCAACACGTGGTTTTGCGAGATATTCCCGTATATGAGGGCTGGATTGATGAGCAATCAGCTGAATTGGGGCATAATGTAGATGAATTTGTAGACTCTATCCAAAAGATTTTGGATGGTAAAGTAGATAAGCGAGAAGCTGGCTATAAGGTGGCGCAGAGTCGTTCAATTGATGATGTGGCTTATAAACTTGTGGATGCTTATCAAGAAGTATTGGAGATGTAGCATGCGAATTGGTCTTTTTACGGATACCTATTTTCCTCAAGTTTCTGGAGTGGCAACGAGTATTCGTACTTTGAAAACAGAATTAGAAAAGCTTGGACATACTGTTTTTATCTTTACAACGACAGATAAGGATGTCAATCGCTATGAAGATTGGCAAATTATTCGAATTCCGAGTGTGCCATTTTTTGCTTTTAAAGATCGTCGGATTGCCTATCGTGGTTTTTCAACAGCCTTAGAAATTGCACGTCAATATCAATTGGATATTATTCATACTCAGACTGAATTTTCTTTGGGTCTATTAGGTGTTTGGATTGCGAAAGAGTTGCGAATTCCAGTTGTTCATACTTATCATACACAGTATGAGGATTATGTACGCTATATTGCTAAAGGCATGGTTATTCGTCCTAGCATGGTCAAATACATTGTTCGCGGATTTATGAGTGATTTGGATGGTGTGATTTGTCCGAGCGAAATTGTTTATGACTTGCTCATGAAATACAAAGTAAAAGTAGAAAAACGTGTTATTCCAACTGGAATTGAGTTGGCTAAATTTGAACGTCCAGAAATTACTTCTGAAAATATTGCAGATTTGCGAGACAAATTAGGGATTGCTAAAGATGAAACCATGCTTCTCAGTCTGTCGCGTGTTTCTTATGAAAAGAATATTCAGGCAATTTTAGCTGCTCTGCCGGCTGTTTTGGAAGAAAATCCAGATGTGAAATTGGTAGTGGCAGGAGATGGACCTTATTTGTCTGACTTAAAAGCACAAGCCAAACGGTTGAACATTATAGATGTAGTTATTTTTACAGGTATGATTGCACCCAGTGAGACAGCCTTGTATTATAAAGCGGCGGACTTCTTTATTTCAGCTTCAACTAGTGAGACGCAGGGTTTGACTTATTTAGAAAGTCTAGCCAGTGGCACTCCGATTATTGCTCATGGTAATCCTTATCTAGACAATGTTATCAACAATAAAATGTTTGGAACGCTTTATTATGAAGAACGTGATTTGGCGGGAGCAATTTTGGAAGCTGTTATTGCAACACCGGATTTAGATGAAAAGAATTTTGCTGCAAAATTATACGAAATCTCTGCTGAAAACTTTGGACGTCGTGTCTATGAATTTTATCTAGATTTGACCATTTCAAAAGATTTCAACAATGACTTGTATCCAGAAGTTTCAGCCAGCAGGAGGTTGGCACAATCAGTTATGCATTTGCCACAAAAAGCAATTGCTCTTCCTGTAAACGGTTCAGCGCGAATATTTAAAGCCTCAAAACGACAAATCAAAAATATACAGAAATACCTAAAATAAAACTTCTAGACCAGTGAGGTAAGAAAATGCGGCGTGCTCTTCCTTTCTTAGCTATATTACTCTTTTTCTATTTATTATTTGATGGCATTGTTCAGATGATACCGATGGACGAATTGTTACGAAAGAGTTTGGTGGTGAATAATCTTCTTGTTTATTCACCACTGGCAACATTCTTTGTGGCAGCTATTTATGCAGGTTTGTACGGTTTTTCTCGTCGTTTCGTGCTTTTAGCGACGTTGATGTTTTTTGTGACTATTTTGACCTTTGGTGAATGGATTTTACTATATCATGTGGCTTATTTTATATGTTTATTAGTGGGGACGCTGCTGGGTTATGGAG
The DNA here is from genome assembly GCF_023167545.1 of Streptococcus constellatus subsp. constellatus. Taxonomy (NCBI): domain Bacteria; kingdom Bacillati; phylum Bacillota; class Bacilli; order Lactobacillales; family Streptococcaceae; genus Streptococcus; species Streptococcus constellatus. Next base: position 1,076,263 of record NZ_AP014647.1, on the reverse strand, counting down.
TATTTCGCTGGAGAAAGTGAGATAAATGATCACTAAGCAGTTGGACATTTGCTCCTTTAGGAAGTTACTACAGTAGCAGTGAAAAGTTAAGATCATTGCAGCGTGTCTTGGAATCTTTTCATAAAAATTTAATGAATGGTCTAAGACTTTTGTCTTGACCTTTTTTGATATTCAAAAGAACGCCCTATCGAAGAGAATGTGTTATATTTTTAACATATTTGTTCTAAAATTGTAAAGTAAAGAAATACTGTTTTATGGGTTGAATTGGTAAATTTTAAGGAAATTTTGGTATAATGAAAAGATAGAAAAAGGTGAATAAAATGAAAAAAATATTAGTTGTAGATGATGAGAAACCAATCTCAGATATTATAAAATTTAACATGGTAAAAGAAGGTTATGAAGTAGTGACAGCCTTCAATGGTCGTGAAGCATTAGAGATGTTTGAAGCAGAACGTCCAGATATTTTGATTTTGGACTTGATGTTGCCTGAACTGGACGGCTTAGAGGTGGCGCGAACGATTCGGAAAACGAGCAATGTTCCCATCATCGTTCTTTCTGCCAAAGACAGTGAATTTGATAAAGTCATTGGTCTCGAAATCGGAGCAGATGACTATATGACAAAGCCGTTTTCTAATCGTGAGTTACAGGCGCGTGTCAAAGCTATTTTGCGTCGCACAGATTTGACAATTGAAAATCAAGAAGCAGAAGCTGCTCCGACAGAAATTGTGATTGGAGATTTGCAGATTTTGACCGATGCTTTTGTCGTGAAAAAGCATGGTGAAGAATTGGATTTAACACACCGTGAGTTTGAATTGCTACACCATTTGGCCACGCATATCGGGCAAGTAATGACGCGTGAACATCTACTAGAAACGGTGTGGGGATATGATTATTTTGGAGATGTTCGGACTGTTGATGTGACAATTCGCCGTTTGAGAGAGAAGATTGAGGATATTCCTAGCCGACCAGAGTATATTTTAACACGGCGCGGTGTTGGATATTATATGAGAAACAATGATTGATAATATTAGACAATTTGTTGTATCAAGGGATTTTGTTTTTGTCTTACTTATTTTAGGATTTATTTTGGTCATTACGCTGCTCTCCTTGGAAAACAGACGTGATAATATTCGTATTCGCCGATTGAATCAAAAGGTGAAGGATTTAATCGCGGGAGATTATTCAGAAGTTTTAGATATGCAAGGTGGTCCGGAAATTACTGATATTACAAATAGTATCAATGACTTATCTGAGGTAATTCGCCTAACGCATGAAAATTTAGAGCAAGAAACCAAACGCTTGTCTAGTATTTTGTCCTATATGACAGATGGCGTTCTTGCGACCAATCGTCGTGGGCAGATTATTATGATTAATGATATGGCGACCAAGCAATTGGGAGTCAAAGAATCTGAAGCACGAAAGATGAATATCTTAAAATTGTTGGATGTTGAAGACGAATATGATTTACGAGACTTGATTACGAAAGTTCCAGTGTTGACCATTGATTCGCAGGATGAAAATGGAGAGTTTTTAAGTTTACGTGTCCGATTTGCCTTGATTCGTCGAGAGTCAGGCTTTATTTCAGGGCTGGTTGCTGTGCTGCACGATACAACGGAGCAGGAGAAAGAGGAGCGTGAGCGGAGACTATTTGTTTCCAATGTTAGTCATGAATTGCGTACTCCCTTGACCAGTGTCAAGTCTTATCTGGAAGCATTAGATGAAGGTGCCTTGTCAGAACCAGTCGCACCAGATTTTATTAAGGTTTCGTTAGATGAAACCAATCGGATGATGCGAATGGTTTCAGACTTGCTGAGTTTGTCACGTATTGACAATGCTACCAGTCATTTGGATATTGAGCTGACGAATTTTACAGCTTTTATCACGTTTATTTTAAATCGTTTTGACAAAATCAGAAGTCAGAATGATGATAAAAAATATGAAATCATTCGTGATTACCCCATTAACTCCATCTGGGTTGAAATTGATACGGATAAGATGACACAGGTTATTGATAATATCATCAATAATGCTATTAAATATTCTCCTGACGGCGGTAAGATCACAGTGGGTATGAAAACAACCGAGACCCAAATGATTTTGTCTATATCAGATGAGGGCTTAGGAATTCCCAAAAAAGATTTACCGAAAATTTTTGACCGCTTCTATCGTGTAGACAAAGCAAGAAGTCGTGCACAAGGTGGATCCGGATTAGGTTTAGCTATTGCTAAGGAAATTATTAAGCAACATCACGGATTTATCTGGGCAAAGAGCGAGTATGGCAAAGGCTCAACCTTTACTATTGTCCTGCCTTATGATAAAGAAGCTGTCAAAGATGATGATTGGGAAGAAGATGAATTAGAAGGGTAGCATGAACGAGAAGGGATTTAAGTACAGTATTTTAGCGTCAGGTTCTACTGGCAATTGTTTCTATTTAGAAACCCCAAAGAAGAAGTTGCTGATTGACGCCGGCTTATCTGGAAAGAAAATTACCAGTTTGCTGAGTGAAATTGATCGTAAGCCAGAGGATTTGGATGCTATTTTGGTGACGCATGAACATAAAGACCATATTCATGGTGTGGGTGTTTTAGCACGGAAATATCATTTAGATATTTATGCTAATCAAGATACTTGGAATGCTATGGAAACAGCACTTGGAAAGATTGATGTCAGTCAGAAGCATATTTTTGAAATGGGAAAAACGAAAACATTTGGTGATATTGATATTGAAAGTTTTGGGGTCAGTCATGATGCGGTTGCACCACAATTCTATCGATTGATGAAAGATGACAAAAGTTTTGTTTTGCTGACGGATACTGGTTATGTCAGCGATCGGATGGCAGGAATCATTGAAAATGCAGATGGCTATTTGATTGAATCCAATCATGATATTGAAACCCTGCGCAGTGGTACTTATCCTTGGAGTTTAAAGCAGCGAATTTTGTCTGATCAAGGACATTTGTCGAATGATGATGGTGCTGAAACTATGATTCGCGCTCTAGGGATACGGACAAAGAAAATCTATCTAGGACATCTCAGCAAGGAAAATAATACTAAAGAATTGGCTCATATTACAATGGTCAATCAATTGGCACAGGCTGATTTGGCAGTTGAGCATGATTTTCACATTTATGATACCTCACCAGATACGGCAACTCCATTGACTGATATTTAGGAGAGTCAATGTGAATTTTTATTTAATCATTTCATTGCTTTCACTGCTTTGGGGGCTGCTCTTGTTGAAGCTCTCCTTTTACTGTTGTCTGTTGTTTGTTTTTCACGCAGTTCTAAGCGGTTTGAACAATGGTTGTACCACACTAAGTTGTATCAAATCTATGTAGCAGACTTTCGTGAAACAGGAGTTATTGCTTATGCGCGGAAAAAAGAATTCTCATTTTTATTTATATTCTAATGGGAATTCCAATCCTATTTGCACTAATTATTTGAGTCAAACTTGCTTTGGTGGGACTCACTCTTTTTATAACTTACTATTTATTCAAAGTTATTCCAGATAAGGAATGAAAATTCATTTCATCTCTAGTGAACTTTTGCTATCAAATTCTTGGTATCGTTGGAGTATCAAGGATTTTTTTGATATAATAATAGAGAATTTGTTTTCGTTTTAAAAGAAAAAAGTTCTTCTTGAAAGGAGAAAAAATGAGAGATTTACATAAAGTTTTGAGTAAGCAATTTGGAATTGTCTTCCAAAATGAGAGGTTGTTGGAAACAGCTTTTACTCATACTAGCTATGCTAACGAGCACCGCCTCTTAAACATTTCACATAATGAGCGCTTGGAATTTTTAGGAGACGCTGTTCTGCAATTATTGATTTCAGAATATCTGTATAAAAAATATCCGAAGAAACCAGAAGGAGACTTATCAAAACTCCGCTCGACGATTGTGCGTGAAGAAAGTTTAGCTGGCTTTAGTCGAGATTGTCAGTTTGATCAATTTATCAAATTGGGTCGTGGCGAAGAAAAATCAGGTGGTCGCAATCGTGATACCATTCTCGGCGATTTATTTGAGGCCTTTTTAGGTGCCCTTCTGTTAGATAAGGATGTGGAAGCCGTTAAGAAATTCCTTTATCAAATCATGATTCCAAAGGTGGAAGTAGGAGACTTTGAGCAGGTGATTGATTACAAGACCAAGCTACAAGAACTGCTCCAAGTCAATGGTGATGTTGATATTGTCTATCAAGTTATCTCTGAGTCTGGTCCAGCTCATGCTAAAGAATTTGATGTATCTGTGTCAGTAGATGGCAGAGTGGTTGGGCAAGGGCAAGGTCGCTCTAAGAAATTAGCAGAGCAGGAAGCTGCAAAAAATGCGTTTGAAAAGGAAAATTATTCATGTATTTAAAAGAAATTGAAATTCAAGGTTTCAAATCTTTTGCAGATAAGACTAAAGTTGTTTTTGACCCAGGAGTGACTGCTGTCGTTGGGCCAAATGGATCAGGAAAGTCTAATATCACAGAAAGCCTGCGTTGGGCGCTGGGAGAATCTAGTGTTAAAAGCCTTCGTGGTGGCAAAATGCCAGATGTCATTTTTGCGGGTACGGAGAGCAGAAAGCCGTTAAATTATGCTTCGGTTGTGGTCGTATTGGATAATAAAGATCGTTTCATCCAGCAGGCTGCAGATGAGATTCGTGTAGAACGCCATATTTATCGCAGTGGAGACAGTGAATATAAAATTGATGGCAAAAAAGTGCGCTTGCGAGATATTCATGACTTGTTTATGGATACTGGACTTGGACGAGATAGTTTTTCTATTATCTCTCAAGGAAAGGTAGAAGAGATTTTCAACAGTAAGCCAGAAGAGCGCCGTGCTATTTTTGAAGAAGCAGCTGGAGTGTTGAAATATAAGACCCGCCGTAAGGAAACCGAAAGCAAGCTAACTCAAACACAGGATAATTTGGATCGTTTGGAAGACATTATTTTTGAGCTAGATAGTCAAGTAAAGCCGCTTGAAAAGCAAGCTACGGTAGCTAAGCAATTTTTGAAATTAGACGAAGAACGGCGAACTCTTTATTTGGATGTATTGATTGCCCAGATTGTCGAAAATAAAATGCGGCTGAATACGACGGAGGGACAGCTAGCAGGCATTCAGCAGGATTTATCTGCTTATTACAATAAGCGAGATCAGCTGGAGCAAGAAAATGCTCTTCTAAAAGAAAAACGACATGCTTTGCAAAAACAAATGGCAGATGATCAAGCAAGTCTATTGGAATTAACACGTTTAATCAGTGATTTAGAACGTCAAATTGAAGTTTCAAAATTGGAGTCTAGTCAAGCTGCTAGCAGTCGGAAAGAAACTGAAGAACGTTTACAGGGACTAGAAGAAAAACGAGCTGTGGCTCAAAAAGAATGGCAGGAAAAAAATGAGCAACTGATCGATTTTTCGAAAGAATTAGAGCAAAATCAACAGGCTATTCATAAATTGGAAGCTGAAATTGAGACTTTTTCGGATAATCCCGATCAGATGATTGAAAAATTACGCGGTAAATTTGTTCAATTGATGCAAGAAGAAGCAGACTTGTCAAATGACTTAACTGCTTTGGAAAGCCGTTTAGCCAATGAATTGCAATTATCTGAAAGCAAGCAAGCAGAGTTTGCCAAGTTACAAGAAAATTTAAAAAACACACAAGCAAACGAACAGAACCAGCTAGAAGATTTGGAAACAGCTCGACAGTCGGTTCAACAGTTGTTGGTAGATTACCAGGAACAGCTTAAGCGAGTTCAAAGTGTGAAAGAAGAGTATCAGCAAAATCAAGCAGCAATGTTTGATATGATGGATGATGTAAAGAATAAAAAGGCACGCATTGGTAGTTTAGAAGCTATTTTAAAAAATCACAGTCATTTCTATGCTGGGGTAAAAAGTGTGCTGCAAGAAGCAGATCGATTAGGTGGAATTATTGGGGCTGTCAGCGAGAAATTGCGCTTTGACCCACATTATCAAACGGCACTTGAAATTGCGCTTGGAGCAAGTAGCCAGCATATCATCGTTGAAGATGAGCAGGCAGCAACACAAGCGATTGAATTTTTAAAACGCAAACGAACAGGACGGGCGACTTTTTTGCCATTAACAACGATTAAAGCACGCCATTTGCCAGATCATCATCGAGCGATCATTGAAAAGAGTACTGGTTTTCTTGGTCTAGCTTCATCTTTGGTGCGTTATGATATGAGTTTAGAGCATATTTTCCAAAACTTGCTGGGAACGACAGCGATTTTTGATACGGTAGAAAATGCCAGAGCAGCTGCTCGCAAAGTTCGTTATCAAGTACGAATTGTTACGCTGGATGGAACAGAGTTGCGAACAGGTGGTTCTTATGCGGGTGGCGCTCATCGGAATAACAATACGATTTTCATCAAGCCGGAGCTGGAAGCTTTGCAAAAGGAACTTTCTGAGAAGAATGTGATCTTAGCAGAACAAGAGAAGAGAGTGGAAGATTTGCACACGCTGTCAATTCAATCCACGAATCTTTTGGAAGAAATAAAAACAGATGGTGAGGAAGCACGGTTAGCCGAACAAAAGGCTCAATTTGCCTATGAGCAAACACACAAACAAGTTGAAGACTTATCTGAGCTTCTGACTTTGCAAGAACGCGAGCTATCTCGCGAGGTGCTTCCTGACATGGCAGAACAAAAAGAAACACTAATCAGGCGTCTTGCAGAGATTGAGCAGGAAAAAACAGAAACAGAAACAGAAATTGAACAGATTAAGTCAGATAAAGACGCTGTTCAAGCGCGTCTAGATAAATTAACAGCACGCTTATCTGAGCTTCGTTTGGCTCGTACGGAAGTGACAGGTCATCAGCGTTATGTTCAGGCAGATCTCACCCGTTTATCTCATGAACAAGCTGAATTGGATAAAGAGATTTCAACTTTACAATTCTTGATGGAGCAAACGGAAGAGACGATTGCAAAAGTAGATATTGCTATCTTAGAAGAGCAGTTAGCAAAGGCAATGCAAGAAAAGACAGCTTTGAGTCAAGCAAGCATTCGTCATCAGTTTGAGTTGGACGATTTGGAAGGTCAAACCGAAGACATTACGAGTCATTTGGAACAAGTGCGCCACCAAAATGAAGATTTAATTCGCAAACAAGCCAAAACAGAAGCTGAAAAAGATAAGGTTGCAGACGTCCTTCGTCGTCTTCTGACGAATTTGACAGATGATTATCAAATGTCTTTTGATGAAGCTAGCAAACAGGCTCACCCACTAGAAAATCTAGCTGTTTCTGAAACTAAGGTCAAGGACTTAGAAAAGGCTATTCGGGCACTAGGCCCAGTCAATCTTGATGCGGTAGAGCAATTTGAAGAAGTCAGTCAACGCCTGCATTTCCTCAATACTCAAAGAGATGACGTACTTTCTGCGAAAAATCTACTTTTGGAAACCATCGAAGAAATGAATGACGAAGTAAAAGAACGCTTCAAATCAACCTTTGAAGCAATTCGTGAGAGCTTCAAAGTGACTTTCAGACAGATGTTTGGCGGCGGTTCAGCGGACTTGATTTTGACCGAAGGCGACCTGTTGACTGCGGGGGTAGAAATTTCGGTTCAACCGCCCGGCAAAAAAATCCAATCACTCAATCTGATGAGCGGAGGAGAAAAGGCGCTATCAGCCTTAGCATTACTCTTCTCCATTATTCGTGTCAAGACGATACCATTTGTCATTTTGGACGAGGTGGAAGCTGCACTTGACGAAGCTAATGTCAAACGTTTTGGCGACTATCTTAATCGCTTTGACAAGGACAGCCAGTTTATTGTGGTAACACACCGTAAAGGAACGATGTCCGCAGCAGACTCTATCTATGGGGTAACCATGCAAGAGTCCGGTGTATCAAAGATTGTTTCCGTTAAATTAAAAGATTTAGAAAGTATGTAAAATGAATATAAAATTAGTTGCAACAGATATGGATGGCACCTTTTTAGATGACAAAGGTCAGTTTGACATGGTTCGACTTAAGAACTTATTGCTTCGTTTTAAAGAAAAAAGTATCTATTTTGCAGTAGCCAGTGGACGCGGTTTGCTGTCATTAGAAAAGCTATTTGAGGATGTGCAAGATGAGATTATCTTCATTGCTGAGAATGGTAGTTTGGTAGAATTTCGTGGAAAAGATCTTTATGAAGCAACAATGTCTAAGGATTTTTATCTATCAGCTTTTGAGAAATTAAAAACATCTCCATATATCAATATCAATGAATTGCTTCTGACAGGGAAAAAAGGTTGTTATGTCTTGGAGACAGTTGATCCAGCTTATTTAGCTTTCAGCACTCATTATAATGAAAATATCCAAAAAGTTGCTCGCTTGGAGGATATTACAGATGAAATTTTCAAATTTACCACCAACTTTTCTGAAGAAACAGTTGCTGCTGGTGAAGCTTGGGTTAATCAACACGTTCCTGGTGTCAAAGCCATGACAACAGGCTATAAGTCAATTGATATTGTCCTAGACTATGTGGACAAGGGCGTTGCCATTGTCGAATTGGCAAAAAAATTAAATCTTGAGATGGATCAGGTCATGACATTTGGTGACAATCTGAATGATCTACACATGATGCAAGTAGCAGGTTATCCCATTGCCCCTGAAAATGCTCGTCCAGAGATTTTGGAAGTAGCCAAAGAGGTCATTGGGCATCATGCGGCACATTCAGTGATGACGTATATGGAGGGCTTATAATGGCAGATATAAAATTGATTGCCTTGGATTTAGACGGAACTTTACTGACTTCTGAGAAAAACATTTCAGAGCGAAATTTGGCAGCTCTTAAGATGGCTCAAGAGCAGGGAATCAAGATTGTTTTGACGACCGGTCGCCCTCTAAAAGCAATGGAGCTTTTCTTAAACGAACTGGGCGTAGCCAATCAAGAGGACGAATACACCGTTACTTTTAATGGTGGTTTGGTGCAACGCAATACAGGTGAAATTCTTGATAAAACAGTTTTTGCCTATGACGATGTGGCTCGTATTTTTGAGGAAACAGAAAAGTTAGGCTTGCCACTAGATGCGATTTGCGAAGGAACTGTCTACCAAATCCAGTCAGACCATGAATCGCTTTACCAAACTTGCAATCCTGCTTTAACATTTGAGTCGGTTTCATTTGCAGACTTATCTAGCCAACAGACTTATAATAAATGTGTAACAGCTTATGCACCAGATCCGCTTGATCGTGGCATCGCTCAGCTTTCGTCCGATTTATTTGACAAATATGAAATTTTTAAGTCGCGCGATATGCTGTTAGAATGGTCTCCGAAGAATGTTCATAAGGCAAATGGCTTAGAAAAATTGATTGCTCATTTAGGAATTGAACAAAGTCAAGTCATGACCTGCGGAGATGAAGCAAATGACCTGTCTATGATAAAATGGGCAGGGCTTGGTGTAGCTATGCAAAATGCAGTAGCAGCAGTCAAAGAAGTCGCCAATGTAGTGACGCCGATGACGAATGATGAAGATGCTGTTGCTTGGGCTATAGAAAAATATGTACTGAAATAAAGGAGGAATCTGATGGGGTTATTTAATCGCCTTTTTGGTCGCCAAAAAGAAGAAAAACCAGTTGAAAATATTCTTGAAGAAGCTGTACCAACAGTACCAGAGGATAATCAAGGAAAGAATCTAGAAATAGCAGAAAAGGATTCTGTAGAGAATGCGCGATCTGAGAATCTAGATGAACAAAAGCTCCAGACAGAACTAAAAGAACGGCTTGCTGAGGATAAAACGCGTCTTGAAACCATTCAAGAAAAAGTAGAAGAAATAGACTCGGATATGGCCGAGACAGAAGCAAGGATAGAGTCAGATGAAAGAGATTCACAAGTTCCAGAAAGCCATGCCTTGCAAAGTGAAATGGCAGATTCACAACCCGTAAACAAAGAAAAATCTTTTTCTCAGACTCTAACCCAGCAAGCAGGTGCTGCTGATTTACAGGCTCGTTTAGTGGAAGCTAGACGACTACAAGCAGAACAAGAAAAAATGAGGCAACTGGACGAAGCGAATGCAGCAAGTGCAGAAACAATCTCGGAAAACTTTTCTAGCCTAACATCAACTAATGAAGCAGTTGATGCAAATTCATCTATTCAGGAAGAAACGGTTCAGGAAAAGTATGACCGCAGTCTCAAAAAGACGCGGACAGGATTTGGAGCCCGCCTTAATGCTTTTTTTGCAGCTTTCCGTTCTGTAGATGAGGAATTTTTTGAAGAGTTAGAAGAACTCTTGATTACGAGTGATGTTGGGGTGCAAGTTGCCTCCAATCTGACTGAGGAATTACGTCAAGAAGCTCGCCTTGAAAATGCTAAAAAACCAGATGCCCTTCGTCGGGTCATCATCGAAAAGTTAGTAGACATCTATGAAAAAGACGGTCAATTTAACGAAAAAATTAATTTACAAGACAGTCTGACAGTTATGCTTTTTGTAGGTGTGAATGGAGTTGGAAAGACCACTTCCATCGGGAAATTGGCTTATAAATATAAACAAGCTGGCAAAAAAGTTATGTTAGTTGCAGCAGACACTTTCCGTGCAGGAGCTGTTGCTCAACTGGTAGAATGGGGGCGTCGAGTAGATGTTCCTGTTGTGACAGGTCCAGAAAAGAGTGATCCAGCCAGCGTTGTTTATGATGGCATGGAGCAAGCAAAGGCTGAAAATGTAGATATTCTCATGATTGATACAGCTGGACGTTTGCAAAACAAAGATAATCTCATGGCAGAGTTGGAAAAAATTGGACGAATTATTAAACGGGTAGATCCTGTTGCGCCGCATGAAACTTTCTTAGCTCTGGACGCTTCGACGGGACAAAATGCCCTTGTTCAGGCGAAGGAATTTTCAAAGATTACGCCAGTAACGGGGATTGTTTTGACAAAAATTGATGGAACTGCGCGTGGTGGTGTCGTTCTTGCAATCCGCCAAGAACTTGATATTCCAGTTAAACTGATTGGATTCGGAGAAAAAATTGACGATATTGGAGTATTTAACTCTGAAAACTTTATGAAAGGGCTCTTGGAAGGATTGGTATAAGAAAAAAGACTTGCAATTCATTCATTTTGCAAGTCTTTTGCGTATATTTACTTTAACCCAATCGTCCTTCTTTGCGATAGGTTTCGTCTGGTTGCCAATTCCAATGAGCTTCAAATTGGTTAAGGAGATCAAAGCTAGCTTTGGGTCCCATAGTACCTGATTTGTATTGATGAAGAGGGACTTCGTTGTTTGCCCACAGGGATTCAATACGATCAATCAATTCCCAGCTAGAACGTACTTCGTCCCAATGGCTGAAATTGGTTGAGTCATTGTTTAGCACATCGTAGATGAGCTTCTCATAAGGTTCTGGTGATGCGCCAGAAGCGGTTGCATCTGTACGATAATCAAGTGTCAGCGGAGCTAAGTTAAATTGCTCGCCTACTTCTTTGCCATTCATGCTAAGTGAAAATCCTTCAGTCGGCTGAATGTAAATCGTCAGTACATTTGGTTGAAGCGAGGAGCCGAAAATAGATTCTATTTGTTTGAAAACAATGTTGACATGGGTTCCTTTGGCAGTGAGACGTTTTCCAGTACGAAAGAAGAATGGCACACCACGGAAACGATCGCTGTCCACAAAGAACGCACCAGAAACAAAGGTTTCAGTGGTAGATTCTGGCTCAACATTTGGTTCACTGCGATAGGAAATATATTTTTTTCCGTCCACTTTTCCAGAAGTGTACTGACCACGAATGAAAAGTTTTTTCAGGTCATTATCGGTAGATTTGTGCAAGTGCTTGAAAACCTTAATTTTTTCAGCCCGAATGTCATCTTTAGTAAATGCTTTGGGCTTATCCATAGCAAGTAAAGACAGGAGTTGAAGCGTATGATTTTGCACCATATCACGCAGGGCACCTGAATGATCGTAATAGCCACCGCGCTCTTCCACGCCTAACTTTTCCGCAAAGGTAATCTGTACATTGTCAATATAATCACGATTCCAGACATTTTCAAAAAGAAGATTAGCAAAGCGAATGGCAAAAATACTTTGAATCATTTCCTTGCCGAGATAATGGTCAATACGGAAAATCTGCTCTTCGTCAAATGTTGCTAACAAATCATCGTTTAGTTTGCTAGCAGAGGCAAGATCTGTGCCGAAAGGTTTTTCTACAATTAAGCGTTCAAATCCTTTCCCGTCTACAATTTGCTCGGATTTGAGATGTTTGGCAATCGTCCCAAAAAACTGAGGAGCCATAGATAAAAAGAACAATTTATTGTGTTCTGCTTGATAGTGCTCATTGAGATGATTTTGTAGTTTTCTTAATTCAATATAATGCTCGGTATCTTGGACATCGTGACTTTGGTAATAGAAATGGCTAGCAAAGTCTTGCGCTTGCTCAGGGCTGTCTGCGAGGTCTGTAATAGACTCAACCACGACAGATTCAAAATATTCCTTGCTCCAAGGTCTGCGAGCAGTTCCGATAACTGCAAAATGTTTAGACAAATTACCAGATCTATACAATCTAAAAAGAGAAGGATAAAGTTTTCTTTTTGCCAAATCTCCACTGGCACCAAAAATTGTAATAATCACTTTTGAAGACATTTTGAACACCTGTTTTCTAATATTTTATTTATTTTATCATAAATTGATTAAAATTTCCGAGTTTTGATAGCTCGAAATAAAGAGTAAAAGAGATAAAAAATAAGGATAACAAGGAAGAACAGGAGTAGAAAGACAAGATGCACACCGGTCGTTGTATTAGGAGATTGATTAACGATCATAGCAGCGATAGCTGTTCCCAAAGCACCGGCAAATGTTTGAGCCGTTTGAAAGAGTGCTGTAGCATCTGGTGATTTCTCACGGCTAATTTGTGAGACAGATAGAGCCATAGTGTTATTGAATGCCATATTACGCCCGATTGTAAAGAAAATATAAGTAAGAATAATCAGTGGTAGCGTTAAGGATTCCGTAAAGAATGCAAAAACGGAAATAGCTAAGAAAAAGAGAAGATTCCCACCATATAGGGAAAGTTTTGCTCCTTTGTTATCATACAATTTTCCTAAAAAAGGTGCTGAGAAAGCTCCCAACATTGTTCCGGGCAGCAGTGCAAAACCAGCAGCAGAGGTAGCTTCGTGTTTTACTAAAACTAAGAAATTAGGAATCAGAAAATTGGCTGATAAATTTGAAAATTGGTAAAGGAAGAACGGAATGATTCCAAGTAAAATAGCTGGATTTTTCAAAATACGAATATCTAAAAAAGGATGTTCCACTGTTAAACTTCTCCAAATGAAAAGTAGAAGTGATAATAAAAAGATGATGACGAAGCTCCAATTAAAACTACCTTCTTCTAAGCTAGAAATCATCATAATAGAAAAAGTCAGTGAAAGTGTAAGAAGCAAGAAAGAAATCCACTCAAAAGGACGTTTTTGTTTATTGGGGGTATTTTCTAAAAAGAAAAATCCTAGAATGAACGAGATGATCGAAACTGGCATGATGAATGTGTAAATCATGTGCCAATCAAACAAGCCAATCATAAAGCCGCCGTAAGTTGGACCAATTGCAGGTGCTAGGCTGATCACTAGCCCAGTCAGCCCCATATAAAAGCCAATTTGACTGCGTGGAATCCGTTCTACAATCAAGTTAAACATTAACGGTATGGCTATTCCAGTGGCAGCGCCTTGTAGAATCCGCCCTAGCATTAGTAGGGCAAAATTAGGAGCAAGCATCGCCACACCATTTCCGAACGTAAAAGTAACTAGGCTGGTGAAGAGAATTTTTCGTTCAGACCAGTTGTGTGCTAGTGTGGCTCCGAGTGTAATCGTAATGGAAACAGCAAGCAAGTAGCCTGTCGTAATCCATTGCAATGTGCCAAGGTCTGTATGAAACACTTTCATAAGATGCGGAAAAGTGACATTCATACTGGTTTCAGAAAGAATTCCAGCAAAAGCAATTAGTGCTGTGGCAAAAATGGATAGCAAGGTTTTTCTTGAAACAGGTTGGTTGTGTTCTGACATAGTATCTCCTAAAATTATAAATCTCTCTTATTTTATCATAATTGCTCACAAAAGAGCATAATAGGAGACCTAGAGAAATAGTTCTCAGGTCTTCTTTTGTTTATTCAATGTGGGTTAAAAGACACGATAGACATAAGGATTGCTAGGTTTTTCAACTTTCTTGAAACTATCTATTTCAAGCATTGGTAAACTTTGGCCTAGCTGTTTGTGGTAGCGAATCGTAATTTTCCCGCTCGCTCTTATCCAGGTGTTATTTTCGAAATGCTCAGTATTTCCAGTTGTCAGAAGTCCATAAACCCCTGAATCGGCGATACAATGAATAATGCCAAAGCGGAACAAAAATTGACTTTTAGCATCGCTTGGATCATTATAGACGAAACCGGTAAATTCTAGTCGTTTTCCAGCAAATTCATCTGGATAATCATAAAGAACTTCCATGACCTCCATATAATTTTCATTCGTAACAGAGATGGTATCTTTTTTCAGATATTTTTTTGCAGCTGCCCGCATTTCCTTCTCGTAAGCACTTTTAGTAAAATAGGTACTGGTATCAGGCTTCAGGTATTGATTGGTAGTACCTTCATCAGCCTGAATGCTCTTTGAACTACCATCAGCTAGAGGAAAATGGTAGCCCTTAGCAGAAACGGTTGTAGAGTCCAAATTGACCGTTGGAAAGAAGAGAGCAACGATAAGTGGTACAACAAGAAAAGCAATACTAGCAAATTTTGCCGAACGACTCGTCAGATGGCTGTGTACTTTCATTTTTTTCATCCAGACAATGAGCTGGACAATGGCTAGCACGAAAGAAAGAACCATTGAAATATATGCCAAATAAGAAAAATGCATATTGATGTATTGATTGAGCTTGCCAGAAAGTTGCAAATACATGGTAATTTCAAAATAACCAGCTAAAATTAGAAAACGAATCATAGCACTACCCCCACAAGCCAAGAATAAATGACGACAACTAAACTAACAATTCCAATAAATTGCCAGATGAATCGTCCTTTGAGGTAATTTTTCATCATGAGGATATTTTTCACATCTAGCATTGGTCCAATGACGAGGAAAGCGAGAACTGGTGCTAAGCCAAAACTAGAAATGAGCGAACTTCCGATAAAGGCATCTGCTTCACTGCAAAGTGAGAGAAGAAATGCAAGCAGCATCAATAGCAAAATAGCCATAAGCGGTGTTGCACTAATGGAAGTCAGGATGCGTGTAGGCACATAGACTTGGACAATACTGGCAAAGAGACAACCAAAGACTAAGTAACGACCTGTATCAAAAAATTCGTCAATAGACTGCACAAACACTTGAAATACTTTCTTTGGCTGACTTAAATGGGAGAAGTCGTGTTCATGCTGAATGACTCGATTCTCTTTTTGAATAGTTGCTGTGTTGAGAAAGCCAAAGAAAATTCCTAGAACAATTGCTACAACAATAGAGCCAAGAGCTCTGAGCAAAGCCATTTTAAAGGAATTCCCGAAAGCAGAGTAAGTCGCAAAAAGAACAATGGGATTGATAACAGGTGCTGTCACCATAAAAGGTACAGCTGTGTAACTCGGTACTTTCTTTTCCAAAAAGCGATTGATAATAGGGACAATTCCACATTCGCAAGAAGGGAAAATGAAGCCAATAAAAGTACCAAAGAAAATTCGACACCATTTATTTTTAGGCAGATAGCGATAAACTTTGTCTGGTGTGATATAAACCTCTATAAAACCTGAAATAATACTCCCAATCAGCACAAAAGGTAGTGCTTCAATAATAATGGAGAGGAAAATCGCACCAGCTTGCAAAACGCTAGGTGGTAGTTGATTAAAAAAACTCATAACTTTTTAGCCTTTTGTTCTTTTTTAATCTTTTTTTCTTTTTCATCAGGAAATTCTATTTTTTCGATTTTAGGTAACGTTGCAAATTCTTCAAACATTTTATCTAAATCATCTGAACGCGTAAATTTAATAGCCATAGCAGCCTCCTTTTTCTTTTTTACTATTATACTATCATTTTGAAGATTATGGTGAAATAAAGTTGTGTGAATTATTTTCCCCTATGTAATAAAGTTTGGAATATGATATAATATTTTTTATGGAAACAAATATTATTGAAATCGCACAAAGTTTAAATGTTAGTCAAAAACAAGTTGAAAAAGTTCTTGAATTGACAGCTGAAGGCAATACCATTCCTTTTATTGCTCGTTATCGGAAAGAGATGACGGGGAATTTGGATGAGGTAGAGATTAAGGCTATTCTTGATTTGGATAAAAGTCTGACGAACCTCAGAGAGCGTAAGGCAACGGTGCTGGCAAAGATTGAAGAACAAGGAAAGCTGACGGACAAATTGCGTGCGGCCATTGAAGCAGCTGAAAAGTTGGCTGATGTGGAAGAACTTTATCTTCCTTACAAAGAAAAGCGTCGGACAAAAGCTACGATTGCACGTGAAGCAGGACTTTTTCCTTTGGCACGACTCATATTACAAAATGCTGCCACTCTTCAAGAGGAAGCAACTGCCTTAACTAACGAAACATTTCCGACAGCAGAAGCAGCTCTAGCTGGAGCTGTAGATATTTTAGTGGAAGCCATTTCAGAAGATGTACAACTGCGTGCATGGACCTATCATGAAATACTGAAAAATTCAAGCATTGTTTCAACTTTGAAAGATGCAAATTTGGACGAAAAGCAAGTATTTCAAATTTATTATGATTTTTCTGAAAAAATTGCGGATATGCAAGGTTATCGGACCTTAGCTTTAAATCGGGGTGAAAAGCTAGGTGTTCTTAAAGTTGGTTTTGAACATAATGTAGAAAAAATCATCCGCTTTTTTGAATTGCGGTTTAAGATTAAAAATAACTACATTCATGAAGCAATCCAACAAGCAGTGAAAAAGAAAATCATTCCAGCTATGGAACGTCGGATTAGGGCAGAATTGACCGAAACTGCAGAAGACGGAGCGATTCAGCTTTTTTCAGATAATCTGCGAAATCTGCTCTTGATTGCGCCACTCAAAGGGCGCGTAGTACTCGGTTTTGACCCAGCTTTCCGGACAGGAGCTAAGCTAGCAGTCGTAGATGCAACTGGAAAAATGCTGACAACTCAGGTTATCTATCCTGTTCCGCCAGCAAAAGCAGCACAAATTGAAGCTTCTAAGCGAGAACTGTCAGACTTGATTGAACAATTTGGCGTTGAAATTATCGCTATTGGAAATGGAACAGCCAGTCGAGAAAGTGAAGCATTTGTTGCTGAAGTGCTGAAAACTCATCCCAATGTCAGCTATGTTATTGTAAATGAAAGTGGTGCATCTGTTTATTCAGCTAGCGAATTGGCGCGGCATGAATTTCCTGATTTGACCGTTGAGAAACGCTCGGCTATCTCGATTGCCCGACGTTTGCAGGATCCGCTTGCAGAGTTGGTTAAAATTGATCCGAAATCAATCGGTGTTGGGCAATACCAGCATGATGTTAGTCAGAAGAAATTATCTGAAAGCTTGGATTTTGTTGTAGATACCGTTGTCAATCAGGTTGGCGTTAATATCAATACTGCAAGTCCCTCTCTTCTCTCTCATGTAGCAGGATTGAACAAAACGATTTCTGAAAATATTGTCAAATATCGTGAAGAAGAAGGTATGATTCATTCGCGTGAAGATATTAAAAAAGTGCCTCGCTTGGGTGCTAAAGCATTTGAACAGGCAGCAGGTTTCTTACGGATTCCCGAAAGTGACAATATTTTAGACAATACAAGTGTTCACCCAGAGAGTTATCCAGCTGTTGAGAAATTATTCCAAATGCTAGCAATTAAAGACTTGAATCAAGATGGTCAGGAAAAATTACAGTCATTGGATGTAGCCAAGGTAGTTACCGACTTGGGAATAGGGGAAGCAACACTTAAAGACATCATTGCAGACTTACTCAAGCCAGGTCGAGATTTACGCGATTCGTTTGATGCACCGGTTCTTCGTCAAGATGTTCTTGATATAAGAGATTTACAAATTGGACAAAAATTAGAAGGTGTTGTACGTAATGTCGTTGATTTTGGTGCTTTTGTGGATATTGGTATTCATGAAGACGGCTTGATTCATATTTCGAAGCTCAGCAACAGCTATGTCAAACATCCAAGTCAAGTTGTCTCTGTCGGTGACTTGGTAACCGTTTGGGTAGATAAATTGGATATAGAAAGAGAAAAGGTCAATCTTTCCTTGGTGGCACCGCGTGAATCTAACTAACTATATTAGACAAGTTTCTTTGGAAGATTTTGGCAAGGAATTTCATCATGAAGCTGATTGGAACAAGCGTCTCCTCTCAACGGGCGGACGCTTTTTTCCAAAAGACGGTCATCTCGATTTTAACCCTAAAATCTATGAACAGTTTGGCTTAGAAACCTTCCGAAAAATTGTTCGTCATGAACTTTGTCACTATCATCTTTATTTTGAAAAGAAAGGCTATCGACATAAGGATCGAGATTTTAAGCAATTATTGAAAGCTGTGAACGGTTTGCGCTACGCACCAACTTTATCAAGACAACCAACTGCAAAAATTCTTATTTACCAATGCCTGCATTGTCATGCACAGTACCATAGAAAAAGACGGATCAATACTGAGCAGTATTGCTGTGGCAGTTGCCAAGGAAAACTCATTTTTGTCAGACAGTTGCAGTCTTAATGACTATTTTGGAGAAATAATAAGAAATCCGCCTAGGGACGGATGGCGTGATGACTAAAATGTGCTACACTAGATTTAGTATCAATGAAAGAGGCTAAATGATGATGAAAACAAAATTTTATAAATTACGCCGAAATAGCGCTGTATCAGGAGTCTTGGCTGGTTTGTCTGACAAATTTGGTTTGGATGTTGGTCTCGTTCGCTTTTTATTCGTTTTATTTACTATCTTTAACTTTGGCTTAGGGATTATCATCTATATCATCTTAGCAGCTGTGATGCCTTACAAGGAAGATGTGGAAGAAGAAATGTATGGAACAGGACCTCGTAAGCGCAAAGAAGCAGAAGCTATCAAAGAAGAAGATAGTTGGTTTTGGTGATTATAATAGAATAAGAGTTTGTTTATAGATGCAAAAAGGAGTTCATGCAATGGACTCTCTTATTTTTGAAGGAGAAGAGATGGAATATTGGGATGCTTACGATGAGTATCGGGAAAAAGTTGGATATAAATTGCTCAGAGGAGAAGAGATTCCGGAAGGGAAGTACCATCTTTGTGTCAATGTCTTTGTTCGTCATATAGATGGGGAATTTCTCTTAATGCACCGCAGTCCTAAAAAAGAGATTCATCCTAACTATTATGAGTTTGGTGCAGGAGGAAGTGTGCTGGCTGGTGAAGATAGCATGACCGCAGCCTATCGTGAATTGCGGGAAGAAACTGGTCTAATTCCTATAGAACTACAACTGATTGAGCAAGTGACGTCATCTAATGATCGCTGTCATTTTGATTTTTATGAGGCCGTCGTGGCAGAGAAAACGGTGAGGTATCAAGAGAGTGAAACGGATGGTCACATCTGGTTGAAGTCTAGTGAGCTTCGATCTTTTATGGAGCGATATCCTGTATTTCAAAATCAAAAACAAATTGTAGAACAAATGATTCAGTCAGAGGACTGATGGGTACTACAGATATTCGAATCCATTTTCTTTGCAAAATCAAAGATGAAACTCTCTTTTAGTCTGAAAATTTGCTATAATAGATAAAGAAATTATCAAAGGGGAAAAATATGGCTGTAAGGATCAAAGATCTATTAAATAAAGTCAGATTAAATGTGGTTTATGGTGATGAGAAGATGTTGGAAAAAGAGATTACAACATCTGATATTTCTCGTCCTGGACTTGAAATGACAGGCTATTTTGACTATTACACACCAGAACGTATCCAGCTAATGGGAATGAAAGAATGGTCTTACTTGATGAAGATGACCTCTCACAATCGCTATCAAGTTTTACGGAAAATGTTTGAACGAGACACTGTTATGATTGTGGCGCGTGATCTGAAAGTACCTGATGAGATGTTGAAGGCTGCGAAGGAAAACAAAATTGTTGTTCTCAGCAGTCATACACCGACAAGTCGTTTGTCAGGTGAAATTTCTAGCTATCTAGATTCACGTTTGGCTGAACGAACCAGTATTCATGGCGTTCTAATGGATATTTATGGCATGGGTGTTTTGATTCAAGGAGATAGTGGAATCGGGAAAAGTGAAACTGGCTTGGAATTGGTCAAACGCGGTCATCGCCTGGTGGCTGATGATCGAGTAGACATCTATGCCAAAGATGAAATGACTCTCTGGGGTGAGCCAGCTGAAATTTTGCGCCATTTACTTGAGATTCGTGGTGTCGGGATTATTGATGTTATGAGCCTTTACGGGGCAAGTGCTGTAAAAGATTCATCCCAGGTTCAGTTGGCTGTTTATCTGGAAAATTATGATGTCAATAAAACATTTGATCGTTTGGGAAACAATGGTGAGGAGTTTGAAGTATCAGGTGTGGCTATTCCAAGAATCCGCATTCCTGTGAAAACGGGTCGCAATATTTCGGTAGTGATTGAATCGGCAGCGATGAATTACCGCGCAAAAGAAATGGGCTTTGATGCAACGAAGACATTTGAGGAACGCTTAACCAATCTTATTAGTAAAAATGAGGTGGCTCATGATTAATCCAATTGCATTTAAGATAGGGCCTTTTAGTATTCGTTGGTATGCGATTTGTATTGTGACAGGTTTGATTTTAGCTGTCTATCTAGCTATGAAAGAAGCACCAAGGAAAAAGATTATTCCAGATGACATTCTTGATTTTATTCTTGTTGCATTTCCTCTGTCGATCGTTGGGGCTCGCATTTACTATGTCATTTTTGACTGGAACTATTATGCTAAAAATCCTGCTGAGATTTTTGCTATTTGGCACGGGGGAATTGCTATTTATGGTGGTTTAATTACTGGAGCGATTGTCTTATATTTCTTCTCCCAACAAAAATTCATTAACACACTAGACTTTTTAGATATTGCTGTTCCAGGTGTAATGATTGCTCAAAGTCTTGGGCGATGGGGCAATTTCTTCAATCAAGAGGCTTACGGAGCGATTGTTAAACGTTTGGATTACTTGCCAAGTTTTATGCGCAACCAAATGTATATTGATGGGCATTATCGGCAACCAACTTTCCTTTATGAGTCGGTTTGGAATTTGTTAGGATTTGCTTTAGTGATGGTTGCGAGAAGAAAGAAAAATTTCCTCAAACGTGGAGAAATGACTGGATTTTATCTTATTTGGTATGGAATAGGTCGCATGGTGATTGAAGGTATGCGAACAGATAGTCTCATGTTTGCGGGCTTGCGTGTGTCACAATGGTTGTCTGCTGTTCTAGTGGTCGCAGGAATTATTCTTATCATTTACCAAAGAAAAAAAGTAGATACCCCTTATTATTAAAAAGTTAGGAGAAAAAGATGCTTGAAATTGCTTATAGTTTAGTGGCCCTTGCTTTGATTGCTTTGATTGTTTATACGATTTTCTTAGTCAGGAAAATCTCAACTGTCGTTGATGAAACAGAAAAAACAATTCAGGTATTGACAACGGATGTCAATGTGACACTCTATCAGACAAATGAATTGTTAACCAAAGTGAATGTTTTAGCAGATGATATTAACGGGAAAATGACAACAATTAATCCACTTTTCACTGCAGTTGCAGATTTGTCAGAGTCAGTTTCAGATTTAAATGATTCTGCTCGTCATTTGAGTAAAAAAGCTGCTACAGCAGGTAAAAATAGTGTAAAAGCTGGCGCAACTTTATCGGTCTTACGGATGATTACAAAACTATTTAAAAAATAAGAAAGAAGGTTTATTATGGGTAAATTTTCATCAATCCTTTTAGGAACACTCTCTGGAGCAGCTGCAGCAGTATTTCTCACTAGTAAAAAAGGAAAAGAAGTGACGGCTAAGGTTTCAGATTTCATGAATGAAGTCAAAGAAAATCCAGAGAATGTTAAAGATCAAGTAGTACAAAAAGCCAATCATTTCTCTAATCAGGCTGTAGAAGCAGTCAATCAAGCTAAAGAAAAGGTTGAGAGTGGAGAAATTACAGGTGAAACAATTCTTGGCTCTGTTAAAGAAGCGACGACACAAGTAGTTGAATTTTCACAAGAGAAATTTCAAGAATGGCGAGAAAAAATGGCGCCAGAAGGGATTTCACCAGAAGAATTAAAAAAAACAGCTCCAGAATCAGCAGAAAAAGAAGATTCTCCTGAGGACATTGTCATTGATTTGACAGAAACTGAGGAAACAGAAATGGAAAACGAAGATAAAAAAATTGAGGATTAATACCTCAATTTTTTTATCTGTTTAACTGAATCGATTTGCATCACAATAAAAACAGTGCCTTTGAAAAAGCAGGCACTTCAATCCCAAAACTATTTATTTCTTTTTCGACGAATAAATGCTTGCTGCACTTTGATACACACTAAGCTAACAGCGATTGCTAAAGTAAAGGCTAGAAATGTATTTACTTTAATTGACAAAAACAAAAAGCTAAACAAAGCTGTCAAGATACAGAATGTCGCAATATTCACGAAAAACAACAATTCTTTCAGGTTTGGATTCGTTTTTGCTTTAGGAATATAATCTTGATAAAGGGGATATTGTTCTTGTTCTAGATAAGTGTAGTCCTCTTGATAGGACTGATATTTTCTTGCGGTCATGTTCTCTCTCCTTACAGTACTCTCTTATTTTACCATGATTTCAATTAGATAAATATTACATAACGATTACAAAACGGCTAAAAATGCTTTTCAATTTAAAAAATAGAAGTGAAATCAAAAATGTGGTATAATTTTAACATGGAAAAGATAATCATTACAGCAACTGCTGAGAGTATTGAACAAGTAAAAGAGCTTTTAGAAGTAGGTATAGATCGCATATATGTTGGTGAAAAAGAGTATGGACTTCGTCTACCCCATGCTTTTTCTTATGAGGAATTACACCAGATTGCAGATTTGGTTCATAAAGCTGGTAAAAAGCTGACAGTAGCTGTCAATGCGTTAATGCATCAGGAAATGATGAATCATATCAAGCCTTTTCTTGATTTTTTAGTGGATATTCAGGCAGATTATATTACTGTGGGAGATGCTGGTGTGTTTTATGTGTTAAAACGTGACGGTTATCCGTTTAAGACGATTTATGATGCCTCGACTATGGTTGCCAGCAGTCGTCAGGTGAACTTCTGGGGACAGAAAGCAGGCGCTTCTGAGGCGGTTTTAGCACGGGAAATTCCATCGGCAGAATTGTTTAAAATGCAGGAAGTGTTAGAAATTCCTGTTGAGATACTAGTCTATGGTGCTAGCGTCATTCATCATTCTAAGCGACCGCTTTTGCAGAATTATTACAATTTCACTCATATTGATGACGAAAAGAGTCGTGAGCGTGACTTATTCTTGGCAGAGCCGAGTGATCCGAATAGCCATTATTCTATTTTTGAGGACAATCATGGGACGCATATTTTTGCGAATAATGATTTGGATATGATGACGAAACTTGGAGAATTGGTAGAATATGGCTTCACACATTGGAAGCTTGAAGGGATTTATACACCGGGACACAATTTTGTTGAAATTGCCAAACTCTTTGTGCAAGCGCGTGAATTGATTGAAACCAATCAATTGACACATGATCAGGCTTTCCTATTAGATGAGCAAGTTCATCAATTGCACCCCGAGAATCGTTTTCTAGATACAGGATTTTATGAGTATGATCCAGATCAGGTGAAATAAAGAAGACAGGTGGTTGCGAGTTGTGATTGCTTGTTTGTCTTTCACAATCTATCACCTTTAGCTTGATTTCAAGCCCTTTTTACTATAAAGTGAAAAAGCTAAGTACTAGAATTTAGAAAAGAGAGAATATGACAAAAACTTTGAAAAGACCAGAAGTTCTGGCGCCTGCTGGAACGTTGGAAAAACTGAAAGTTGCCATTCGTTATGGAGCGGATGCTGTTTATATTGGCGGACAAGCCTATGGTTTGCGTAGTCGTGCAGGAAACTTTACATTTGAAGAAATGGAAGAGGGCGTTCAATTTGCTCGCGAGTATGGCGCTAAAGTCTATGTAGCTGCGAACATGGTAACACATGAAGGAAATGAAGAAGGAGCTGGAGAATGGTTCCGCACTTTACGTGATATTGGAATTTCTGCCGTTATCGTGTCAGACCCAGCTTTGATTGCCATTGCTTGCACAGAAGCGCCAGGTTTGGAAGTGCACTTGTCAACACAAGCTAGCGCGACAAACTATGAAACGCTAGAATTTTGGAAAGATTTAGGTTTAACGCGTGTGGTTTTGGCACGTGAAGTTTCCATGGAAGAATTAGCAGAAATCCGCAAGCATACTGATGTTGAGATTGAAGCTTTTGTTCATGGAGCTATGTGCATTTCTTACTCAGGACGTTGTACCTTGTCAAATCACATGAGCATGCGCGACGCCAATCGTGGGGGCTGTTCTCAGTCTTGCCGTTGGAAATATGATTTGTATGATATGCCGTTTGGACAAGAGCGCAAGAGTTTAAAAGGTGAAATTCCAGAAGAATTTTCCATGTCGGCTGTCGATATGTCCATGATTGATCATATTCCTGATATGATTAAAAATGGTGTGGATAGTCTGAAAATTGAAGGGCGTATGAAGTCTATTCACTATGTATCCACTGTTTCAAATTGTTATAAAGCTGCAGTTGATGCTTATCTTGAAAGTCCAGAAAAGTTTGAAGCAATCAAGCAAGACTTGGTCGATGAGATGTGGAAAGTGGCGCAGCGTGAATTGGCGACAGGATTTTATTATCATACGCCAACTGAAAATGAACAGCTTTTTGGAGCACGTCGTAAAATTCCGCAATATAAATTTGTAGCAGAAGTAGTGGCTTATGACTCTACCACACAAACAGCGACTATTCGACAACGAAATGTCATCAACGAGGGTGACCTAGTCGAATTTTATGGTCCTGGTTTCCGGCATTTTGATGCAGTAATTACAGATTTACACGATTCAGATGGAAATAAAATTGATCGAGCTCCTAATCCGATGGAACTATTGACGATTTCCTTGCCACATCCAGTTTATCCAGGAGACATGGTACGTAGTCGTAAGGAGGGGCTGATAAATCTTTACAAAGAGGACGGAACAAGTGTCACGGTTCGGGCATAAAATTCACTTTGAAAAAGAGGTTGGAATTATATTTCTACCTCTTTTCATTTGTAAAAAATATTTTAAAAATCTTAATGTAAACGCTTGCTTTTTCAAAAAAGAAGGTGTACAATATAATTAAAGAAAGATAAGAAAGGACTGATTCCAATGGGTATCAGAACGTTCATATTTTAAATCGTTTATGATGTATTAGTTTCTATTTGCTAATTGTTTTTCTTAATTGGAGGTATTTGATAATATTTCTGAAGATAGCATGTAGTGGTTTGTAGAACTGCATCGCGTATCGAGAACGCAGTGAAAGAATAAAGAAGAATATTATTTGATGTAGTCGATAAAAGCTTTTTAATGATTTTCACGCTTTGGTAAAAAACCACTATTGTTTTAGATGAATAAACTTGTTTTTGATATATTGTGGACAAGAAAATCATTCTTTAATAAAATAACGATGGAATCATCATAAGAATCTCTTTTCAGAAAGTTATTTTCTGAAAGTCTATCTATCACTTATTAGCAAATAGAGACGGCTCCTAGCTTTCTGTAGAAATACAGTAACTAGGAGCTTTTTTGTATGTTCTCCTCTTTGAAAAAAATCATGAAAAGTAGTATAATAAATAAAATATGCAAAATATTTGCAAAACTGTAATTCGACTTGGGAAGCCAAGGGCCGTTAGTAAGAAAAATATGAAAAGGAGAATCAATGAGCAATATTAAATTGATTGCTTTGGGCGGTGTACGTGAAAATGGAAAAAATCTTTACATCGCTGAAGTGGATGAATCTATTTTTATCCTTGATGTCGGACTAAAGTATCCGGAAAATGAACAGCTTGGTGTGGACTTTGTCATTCCAAATATGGACTATTTATTTGAAAATAAGGACCGCATTGCAGGGGTCTTTTTGACACACGGACATGCAGATGCGATTGGTGCTCTGCCTTATTTGTTGGCGGAAACAAAGGTACCTGTGTTTGGATCGGAATTAACGATTGAACTGGCTAAGCTATTTGTCAAAGGAAATGATACGGTTAAAAAATTCAATGATTTTCATGTGATTGATGAAGATACAGAGATTGACTTTGGAGGTACCATTGTATCTTTCTTTAAAACAACGCACTCCATTCCAGAGAGTCTAGGGATTGTCTTAAAAACGTCTGAAGGAAATATTGTTTATACGGGTGATTTTAAGTTTGACCAAACGGCTAGTCAGTCTTATGCAACAGATTTTGCGCGTTTAGCAGAAATTGGTCGAGAAGGCGTTCTAGCTCTTCTTAGTGATTCTGCAAATGCAGATAGTAGTATTCAAGTGGCAAGTGAAAGTGAAGTCGGCAAAGAAATCACCGATACGATTGGTGATTGGAATGGACGCGTCATAGTTGCAGCAGTTGCAAGTAATCTCTCGCGTATTCAACAGGTTTTTGAAGCCGCTGCTAAGACAGGTCGTCGTGTTGTGCTGACTGGGTTTGACATTGAAAATATCGTTCGGACGGCTATTCGCTTGAAGAAATTATCGCTTGTAGATGAGCGTTTGCTGATTAAACCTAAAGAAATGTCTAAATTTGAAGATCATGAATTGATCATTTTGGAAACTGGTCGAATGGGTGAGCCTATCAATGGCTTGCGCAAAATGTCTATTGGTCGTCACCGCTATGTAGAAATCAAAGAAGGTGATTTGATTTACATTGTTACAACACCGTCTATCGCAAAAGAGGCCTTGGTAGCGCGCGTAGAAAATATGATTTATCAAGCTGGTGGTGTTGTTAAATTGATTACGCAAGATTTGCGGGTGTCTGGTCATGGAAATGAGCGCGATTTGCAACTGATGTTAAATCTCTTGCAACCAAAATTCTTGTTCCCAATTCAAGGAGAATATCGTGAATTAGCAGCGCATGCTAAAGCTGCAATGGCTGTTGGAATGCTGCCAGAAAACATTTTTATTCCAAAACGCGGTAGCATTATGGAATATGAAAAAGGAGATTTCTTGCTTGCTGGTGCAGTCCCTGCTGGCGATGTCATGATTGACGGAAATGCGATTGGTGATGTAGGGAATATCGTTCTTCGTGACCGCAAAGTTCTGTCTGAAGATGGTATCTTTATCGTAGCTATTACAGTGAACCGTCGTGACAAGAAGATTATTTCAAAAGCAAAAGTTCACACGCGTGGATTTGTTTATGTCAAGAAAAGTCGTGATATTTTACGTGAAAGTGCTGATTTAATCAATAATACAGTTGAAGATTACCTTGCGAAAGATAATTTTGACTGGGGTGAATTGAAGGGGGCTGTACGTGACAGTCTTGCGAAATACCTCTTTGAGCAAACCAAACGTCGTCCAGCCATTTTACCCGTTGTAATGGAAGTACGTTAAGCTGGCTAAATTAGTACATTTTATATAGCAAAAAATAATGGGGTCAGGACACATGTTCCAGCCCCTTTCTTACATTTATAGGAAAAGGAGATAAAATGGCATTTTTTGAAATAGAGTATCACTCAACAGTACTAGAAATGGAGCGTCGTGTCAATGTCATCTATCCTGATGCAGATGCAGTAGCTCCTAATCAGGTGACAGACACTGATATTCCCGTTCTTTACCTTTTGCATGGAATGGGCGGCAATGAAAATTCGTGGCGAAAGCGGACCAATATTGAGCGTTTATTGCGCCATACAAATTTAATTGTCATTATGCCGTCAACAGATCTTGCCTGGTACATTAATACTGCTTATGGTTTGAACTATTACGATGCATTAGCAAAAGAATTACCTGAAATCATGCAACGGTTCTTTCCAAATATGAGCCGGAAACGTGAAAAAACATTTATTGCTGGCTTATCTATGGGAGGTTACGGGGCTTATAAAATTGCTTTGATGACGGATCGATTCTCTTATGCGGGGTCATTTTCTGGGGCAATCGGGATAGGCCTTGATGATATAGATATGGAAGAATTACCTGGTGGGAACCTCAGCTATTGGCAAGGTGTGTTTGGTGATTTGAAAGCAGCTGGTGTTGAGAAGCATTTCTTAACAACGATGGCAAAGAAGTCAGATAAAAGAACTAAATTCTATACTTGGTGTGGAGAGCAAGATTTTCTCTATCAAGCAAATGAAATAGCCGTCAAAAAATTACGCGAGTGTGGTTTAGATATTACGTATCATCATGCTCCAGGGAAACACGAGTGGTATTATTGGGAAAAGCAGTTAGAAGAATTTCTTAAATGGTTGCCAATTGGTTTTGAAGTAGAGGAACGCCTATCCTAAGTGTGTGGTGGTATCTTTGGTTCTTATATCTAACAGGGAATGATTTTTAGAGATTTGTCATTTCTTTTACAACCGTTTATTTTAAGAATTTTTTAAGTGAATCTCATTATACTTACTTTTTATCTTTTAGATTAGGAGGAGAGTATGAGATTTTTGTTTCGATTGATTTCAAGGTTATTTCGACTGCTCTGGCGATTGGTTTACACAGTTGCATCGACAGCACTTCTTTTTGTAGGAAGCTTGTATATCGTGAGTCCTTCTAAAAGCAATTTTGCGACAGGGCTTCAGCAAGATGTGAACCAAATTTATCGATACGTAAGTGGACAAGATAGTCAGCTAGGTGTCAGGCAAAATGTGAAAGACCTAACCAAGCGGTTATCGGACGATCATGTTCATCAGGCATCTGGTGTTCGGTGGGATAAAGCAAGCGCTACGGTTTATATAGAGACACAAGACGAAACATTTCGCTCAGCTTATCAGGAAGCTATTCGTGCTTGGAATCAAACGGGTGCCTTTACTTTCCAGATTGTAACTGATAAAAATCAAGCCAATATTGTAGCTACAGAGATGAATAATAGCACTGTCAGTGCGGCAGGCGAAGCAGAATCCAAAACCAATTTGCTGACCAAGCGTTTTACAAATGTAACTGTTCGACTAAATCGTTATTATCTATTAAACAGTCAATATGGCTACTCTTATGAGCGAATCGTAAACACAGCAGAACATGAATTGGGACATGCGATTGGATTAGAACACAATGAAGAAAAATCTGTCATGCAATCCTCTGGTTCATTTTATAGTATTCAAGCAGTGGACGTTCAAACAGTAAAGGAGTTGTATCAATCATAAAATGTTAAAAAATATATTTAAAGTCATTAGATATTTCCCAGAGCAAGTTTTTTTGTTTCTCTTTAATTCTAGTATTTTTGCATGGTTATGGAAAAGTGGCTCTGATATTGCAAATCGTATTGGAGTGACAGCTGCATGGCGAGAACATATTCCAGCTCCTATCCAAAGTTTTTTTGGCGAAAACAGTCAGGCAGTTCAAGGCTTTTTCAATCATTCAGCCGTTATGTGGTTGATTGGTTCTATGATGATCCTTTGGGTGATTCGTTTTGTAAAAGGAATCATCAAATTAGTACTTTTTGCTTTGATTGTTCTATTAGGTGTTTACCTCGTGATACAAAATCAAGAAATTTTACATACTTTTAGATGAAATGCGGTTTATCTTGACCGTATTTTTATTTTCTAGAATGGTAGTTGAGCCATGAATTTGCTATAATAGGTTTATGATTATTTTACAAGCAAATAAGATTGAACGCTCTTTTGCAGGGGAGCTTCTTTTTAACAATATTAACCTGCAGGTGGATGAGGGTGATCGGATTGCCCTCGTTGGTAAAAATGGAGCTGGGAAGTCAACCCTGCTCAAGATTTTGGTGGGCGAGGAAGAGCCTACTTCTGGTCAGATTAATAAAAAACGAGATCTTTCCCTGTCCTATCTGGCTCAGGACAGCCGCTTTGAGTCGGAGAATACTATCTACGACGAGATGCTGCTGGTCTTTGATAGTCTGCGTCAGCAAGAGAAGAGGTTGCGGCAGATGGAGCTGCAAATGGGAGAATTGTCAGGGGAAGAGCTGACGGCTCTCATGACCCAGTATGACCAGCTGTCAGAGGAATTTCGACAAAAGGGTGGTTTTACCTATGAAGCTGATATTCGAGCTATTTTGAATGGCTTCAAGTTTGACCAGTCCATGTGGCAGATGAAGATTTCTGAGCTGTCAGGCGGGCAGAACACCCGTCTGGCTCTGGCTAAGATGCTGTTGGAGAAGCCAGAACTGCTGGTCTTGGACGAGCCGACCAACCACTTGGATATCGAAACCATTGCCTGGTTGGAGAATTACTTAATCAACTACAGCGGTGCCTTGATCATCGTTAGTCATGACCGCTATTTCCTAGACAAGGTTGCGACTATCATGCTGGATTTGACCAAGCATTCCTTGGATCGCTATGTAGGCAATTACTCCAGTTTTGTGGTCCAAAAGGAGCAGAAGTTAGCCACTGAAGCTAAGAATTACGAAAAGCAACAGAAAGAAATTGCTGCGCTAGAGGACTTTGTCAATCGCAATCTAGTTCGGGCCTCTACTACCAAGCGGGCTCAGTCTCGCCGTAAGCAGCTGGAAAAGATGGAGCGTTTGGACAGACCAGAAACCGGCGGCCGCTCGGCTAATATGACCTTCAGATCTGATAAGGTTTCGGGCAATGTTGTGCTGACCTTGGAAGACGCAGCTATTGGCTACGGAAAGGAAGTCCTGTCAGAGCCGATTAACCTTGACATTCGCAAGTTCAATGCGGTAGCTATTGTCGGGCCAAATGGGATTGGGAAGACGACCTTGATTAAATCACTAATCGGTCAAGTGCCCTTCATCAGAGGCAAGGAGCAGTTGGGGGCTAATGTGGAAGTGGGCTACTATGACCAGACTCAGAGCAAACTGACTCCCAGCAATACGGTTCTCGATGAGCTATGGAATGACTTCAAGCTGACGCCAGAGGTCGAGATTCGCAATCGCTTAGGCGCTTTCCTCTTCTCGGGTGATGATGTCAAGAAGTCGATCGGCATGCTATCGGGTGGAGAGCGGGCGCGGCTGATTCTAGCAAAGTTGTCAATGGAAAACAACAACTTCCTCATCCTAGACGAGCCGACCAACCACCTGGACATTGACAGCAAGGAAGTGCTGGAAAATGCCCTGATTGACTTTGACGGCACCCTACTCTTTGTCAGCCACGACCGTTACTTTATCAATCGCGTGGCCACCCAGATCATCGAGCTTTCTGAGACAGGCTCCACCCTTTATCTGGGTGATTATGACTACTATCTGGAGAAAAAGGCAGAGCAGGAAGCCTTGCGTGAGGAGTCAGAGCAGGCTAGTCCTGACAAACCTGCCCCTGCCAATGACTATCAGCTCCAAAAGGAAAACCAGAAAGAACAGCGCCGGCTGGCCCGTCGCCTAGAGCAATTGGAAGCGCAAATCGAGGACTTGGATAGTCAGATCAGTCAGCTTCAGGAAGCTATGCAGGCTACTAATGATGCCAGTGAACTCATGGAGAGCCAGCAGCAAATCGACCAGTTGACCGCCGCCCAAGAAGAAGCCATGCTAGAATGGGAAGAACTGGCGGAGAAGGTGTGAGAAGGAAAAAGAACCTGTGTAAGAATGCCTAGTTTCTGTGAGAAATGAGCTTCCCAGAGATCAAAATACTTAATTTCACATGTGAAATCAGTCCTAAAAGAGCAAAACCCGAATTTTTATATGTGAAATCTCTGATTCTGTGACAAAAAGATAAATCCTTCATGAAGAATTGTTTCCCTGAGAGCAAAAGGCGAACTTTTACATATGTTCTGAGATTTTTTCGAGGAAAAGAAAGCATTCTTCATGCAAACTAGGTTCTTTTAAAGAAAAGTCAGCCCGTCAGATTTTCTGAAAAGCTATTTTGGAGCAAAATGACTCTGTCAGATTTTCGGACGGTTAGTCTGAGAGCAAATCCCGAACTTTCTATTTTCGGACGAGTTCTTTTTGTGGAATTTGCCTTTTCCGATTTTCAGCCGATAAGATTTTGACGAAATGAGGCTCGTCCGAAAGTAGAATCCGAACAAAGGGGCTGGAAGGTAGTTTTGAAAGAGCGGTTGGCCGAGTTTTCTCAACGATCTACACGCTGGCAATTCTTTTCATGCCTCCTGCGACTTTTCTGATGATTCTCCTGCCGAGTGTCCACACCCTTTCCTTTCTTTTGATTGGTCTGGGTGTGATGGGACTGGCTTTTCTTTCCTATATCTGTCAAAAGAGAATACAAAAAAACTAGGCTGGAGTGATTCCAGCCTAGTTTTCTGTATGGGAATTTTTAAGTGCTTCTTTGGTTTTCTTAAGCTCTTTCTTCAGCGAGAAGTTTTTTAGCATGCTGATGAGAAAGGTCGTGACAGAGCCTAGGAGCACTGAGACCAAAATCAAGATGATTAAGGGCAGTTTGAAGCTAAATAGGATAAAGCTAACATTGACACTCTGCATATTGGCCAAGGAAATACTGGCCACCAATAAAATGGTAATTAAAAGCAGGATATAGTGTAATTTTTCTTTCATAGTGATTCTCCTATTATCTATTCAAACTCTGCCTTGCTTTTGACATCTCCATATTCTTCTGGGATTTCTTGGGCTAGGATATCTTCATAAGCGGCTAGTTCAATATCTGAGCCATATTTGTTTTTCAGAGCGGTGGTCACCAGACGGTAGGCCAAGTTCGCATTGCGGGACAAGATGGGACCGTGGAAGTAGGAGCCAAAGACATTCTTATAGTGGACGCCCTCATTGCCGTCTTCTTGATTGTTGCCATTTCCATAGACGACTTTGCCCAGTGGTTTTTCATCATCGGAGAGGAAGGTCCGTCCTTGGTGATTTTCAAAGCCGTAGTAGGTCTCATTGAATTCTTCGTTATGAATCTTAATGTCGCCGATGTAGCGGTTATTTTTTTGATTGAGAGTATAATGGCCCATAATTCCAAGTCCCTCAATCCGCCGACCAGAAGCTTCGATGTAATATTGCCCTAGAAGCTGAAAGCCACCACAGATAGCTAACACCACGCCGTCATGATTGATAAATTCTTCCAAACTCTCTTTTTTTGTTGGCAGGTCTCGTGCCACAATGGTCTGCTCGTAATCTTGCCCTCCGCCGAAAAATGCCAAATCATAGTAATCATTATCAAACTCATCTTCAAGTGATACAATATCAATCTGAACGCGAGCGCCTAGCTTTTCAGCTACATATTTGAGCATGAGAATATTACCATTATCACCATAGGTATTCATGAGATTGCCATAGAGATGGGCAATTTTTAAATAATAAGTATAATCCCGATTTTCGGGAGAAGTAAGGGATGTATAAACCATTAGTTCATCTCCTTTCTGACAACCTGATGAGAAGCAAGTAATTCACGAAATTCTAACATGGCGGTGTAGGTTGCTAAGATATAGGCATGTCTGGTTTTTTGATGTTTAATTTCTTCAAAGACTTGACTCAAACTAGCTACTTCATTGATTCGCTTGGCATCATAACCAGTAACTCGCAAGCGCCGAGCAATTTCAGAATGACGAACACCACCAGCAATGATATGCGAGATATCCATGTCTAAAATTTTCTCAAAATCAGCGTCCCAAATCCAGCTAGTATCAATGCCGTCTGCGTAGTTGGCGTTGAGGAGAACTGACAAACTGAATGAATAAGGAGCAAGCTTGATCATTTC
The DNA here is from genome assembly GCF_023167545.1 of Streptococcus constellatus subsp. constellatus. NCBI lineage: Bacteria > Bacillati > Bacillota > Bacilli > Lactobacillales > Streptococcaceae > Streptococcus > Streptococcus constellatus. The sequence goes on along the minus strand of NZ_AP014647.1, from coordinate 1,042,621 downwards.
TAGAGCTTGCGTAGTTCCAACGGGATTTTTAATCAGAACTAGCGTGCATTCTTTGTCGCCAATTTTGAAAGTTTCCTGACGTCCGAAAACGGCTCTACTTTTGTCAAAACCAGCCTTGGTAGTAGCCGATTCAACTCCAAAGAACTGAGCAACAGAAACTGCAGCTAAAGCGTTGTAGATATTGTAAAGACCACCAATGTTGATGTGGTAACTTTGACCGTCAATGACAAATTCTGAACTGTTGTGTTGGAGGCTAGTCAATTGGGTCAGTTTATAGTCTAATTCAGGACGTTTAAAATCGCAGTGCTCGCAAATATAATCGCCTAGATTGGCATAAGTATTGAGCTTGTATTTTAAAATATGCTGACACGTGGGACAGAGGATGCCCTCGGTATTATAATGAGCTAACTCAGCTTGCCCTTTTTTGGTGTCAAATCCATAGTAGCGGACAGGATTTTTCAAGCTGACCGAGTTAAAGAGTGGGCTATCACCATTCATCAGTACAGTAGCTTCAGGTACCTTGGCCGCTGCATCCAGAATCATCTGGTAGGTCGTGTAGATCTCACCATAGCGGTCCATCTGGTCACGGAAAATATTGGTAAAGACGAAAAGGCTCGGTCTGATATAATCACAGATGTGGGAGAGGCTAGCTTCATCAATTTCCAGCACAGCGATATTTTTGCCAGATTTCCCTTTTTTTGCAGTCAAGAAAGTTGTCGCAATTCCACTAATCATATTGGCTCCGCTGGGATTGGTCACAACCTCGCCAAAAGCCTCTTTGAGGATTCCAACTGTAAGAGCAGTGGTCAGAGTTTTACCATTTGTCCCTGTAATCACCACCACTTCGTAATCACGAGCTAGTGTATTTAAAATGTCGTTGTCAAATTTTAGAGCAAGCTTTCCGGGTAAGGTCGATCCGCGCCCCAATTTACTTAAAACAAAGTGGGAGGATTTCCCTGCAAGTTTGCCAAATAATGTATTTATCTTCATAAGAAATATTTTATCATAAAAAGTAAAGAAGGTTACAGAAAAATATCTTGAAAAGTGATATAATAATTAAGAATGTTTTTAGGTTGAGAAAGAGAGGACACTGGAAATGAATTTTCAGCAATTGTCCAATCTCCAATATTGGTCTAGTTTATTTTCTAGTCCTTGGAGTATTGTCATCAATATCATCGATATTGCACTGGTTGCTTGGATTTTATTTTATTTTACAAAAGCAATCGCTGGCACTAAGATTATGATTCTCGTTCGAGGGGTTTTGATTTTTGTACTGGCTCAGATTCTTGCCAATGCAATTGGTTTAACAACGGTTTCTTGGTTAATCAATCAAGTCATTACCTATGGAGTTATTGCGGCTGTTGTGATTTTTACACCTGAGATTCGTACAGGTCTGGAAAGGCTGGGGCGTGCAACAGATTTGTTTTCGACAGCACCGATTAGCTCAGAGGAAAAAATGGTGCAGGCATTTGTCAAAGCAGTGAATTATATGAGTCCTCGGAAAATTGGGGCTCTCGTTGCTATCCAAGGAAGCAGAACCTTACAAGAATATATCGCAACAGGGATTCCTTTGGATGCTGATGTGTCAGGTGAGTTGTTAATCAATATTTTCATTCCGAATACACCGTTGCATGACGGAGCTGTTATTGTAAGAGATAATAAAATAGCCGTTTCTTGTGCTTATCTTCCGCTTACAGAAAACACAGGAATTTCTAAGGAATTTGGAACGCGCCACCGTGCTGCAATCGGTCTTTCAGAAGTGTCAGATGCCCTTACTTTTGTAGTTTCGGAGGAAACGGGAGGTATTTCAATCACACATAACGGAGTTTTTAAACACGATCTGACCTTAGAAGAATTTGAAGCAGAATTGCGGAAAGTGCTGATTTCAGATGAACAACCAAAATCACCATTTAAAAATCGTGTGCTAGGAGGTTGGAAACATGAAAAATCGTAAGCAGATTTGGTATATCGTTTCTTCCATCTTTTTTGCTGCTGTTTTATTTATTTATGCAACAACGACAAATTACCAAAATAACTCAAGTGCTAGACAAACTACGTCTGAAACGTACACGAATGCCTTGCCTAGTGTCCCAATTGATATTAAATACAATAGTGAAAAGTATTTTATTAGTGGTTTTGCGTCCGAAGTATCAGTAGTGTTAACGGGTTCCAATCGTGTGACACTTGCTAGTGAGATGCAAGAAAGTACTCGAAAGTTTAAAGTTGTAGCGGATTTAACAAAAGCTACGGAAGGAACAAGAGAGGTACCTTTAGCTATTAAAAATTTACCAAGTGGGTTGACTGCGACTGTTACACCGGCTAAGATTACGGTGAAGATCGGTAAGAAGGCAAGTAAAACATTTGAAGTTAAAACAACGATTAGTTCTGCTCAGTTGGCAGATGGTTCAACGGTTGATCGGGTAAGTATTGCTGATAATAAAGTAACAGTCACAAGTGATGAAGATACTTTAGAAAAAGTTGATCATGTAGAAGCAGCTCTTCCCACAAGTGAAAAAATTTCGAACAATTATACCGGAACTGTGCCTTTGCAAGCGGTTGATGCTAGCGGAACAGTATTGCCGAGTGTGATTACCCCTTATGAGACAACGATAAAAATTACAGTAAAATCATCAAGCTCGTCTTCAAGTTCGACGAGCTCATCCAAATAAAAGTATTGAAAGGATTTTAAAAAAATGGGAAAATATTTCGGAACGGACGGAGTTCGTGGAGAAGCAAATGTGGAATTAACGCCAGAATTGGCGTTTAAATTAGGGCGATTTGGTGGCTATGTATTGAGCCAACATGAGAAAGATGTGCCGCGCGTCTTTGTAGGACGTGACACACGTATTTCAGGAGAAATGCTGGAAAGTGCATTAATAGCAGGACTTTTATCGGTTGGAATCCGTGTTTACAAGCTTGGGGTTATCGCAACACCAGGTGTGGCTTATCTGGTGAAGTCAGAAAAAGCAAGTGCTGGGGTCATGATTTCAGCTAGCCATAATCCTGCACTTGACAACGGTATTAAATTTTTCGGCGGAGATGGTTATAAGCTAGATGATGATCGCGAGTTAGAAATTGAAGCACTTCTTGATGCTAAAGAAGACAATTTACCACGTCCAAGTGCGGAAGGATTAGGGACCCTGATGGATTATCCAGAAGGGCTACGCAAATATCAGCAGTATCTCGTATCGACTGGTCTTGATTTAGACGGAATGAAAGTTGCTCTGGATACAGCGAACGGTGCCGCTTCAACAAGTGCTCGCCAGGTGTTTGCCGATTTGGGAGCTAGATTGACAGTCATCGGAGAAAATCCAGATGGGTTGAATATCAATTTAAATGTAGGTTCTACACATCCTGAAAAATTGCAAGAAACAGTTCGTGAATCAGGCTCAGCACTTGGTTTGGCATTTGATGGAGATAGTGATCGCTTGATTGCGGTAGATGAAAATGGTGAGATTGTTGATGGTGATAAAATCATGTACATCATTGGGAAATATCTCTCTGGAAAAGGTTTACTAGCCCAAAATACAATCGTAACAACTGTTATGTCAAACCTAGGTTTCCATAAAGCTTTGGATCGTGAAGGTATTAATAAAGTGATTACAGCTGTTGGTGACCGTTATGTCGTAGAAGAAATGCGCAAATCGGGTTACAATCTTGGTGGTGAGCAATCAGGGCATGTCATTATCATGGATTATAATACGACGGGTGACGGTCAGCTGACAGCCGTTCAATTGACAAAAGTAATGAGAGAAACAGGTAAAACTTTATCTGAATTAGCTTCAGAAGTGACTATTTATCCGCAAAAATTGGTTAATATCCGTGTTGAAAATACTATGAAGGACAAGGCCGTGGAAGTTCCTGCTATTAAAGCTGTGATTGAAAAAATGGAAGAAGAAATGGCTGGAAATGGTCGCATTCTTGTTCGTCCAAGCGGAACAGAGCCTCTTTTACGAGTCATGGCGGAAGCACCAAGTCATGAGGAAGTCGATTATTACGTTAATACAATTGCAGATATTGTACGCGCTGAAATTGGTATTGAATAAAGTAAAAAATCTCTGTTTATTATATAGGCAGAGATTTTTTACTTTATATTGTAGTTTGTTTTGTCAAGCAAATTTTTATATATTCAAAAATGTATGAGGGAATAATATGAGAGCCACAGGATTATTGGTAATGGATGTGGATAGTACTTTGGTGAAAGAAGAAGTAATTGATTTACTAGGGGCTGAAGTAGGAGTTGGTGAGCAGGTTGCAGCTATTACAAAATGTGCCATGCAAGGAAAATATGATTTTGAAGCGGCTCTGCTAGAGCGTGTGACCCTGCTTAAAGGACTCCCTGAGGCCATTTTTAAACAAGTTTCTAAGAAAATTCATTTTACTAAAGGGGCTCGACAGTTGATAGAAGAAATGCATCAGCGTGGTTATAAGGTTGGTATTGTATCAGGTGGATTTCATGAAATAGTAGATGAATTAGCAGCGAAGTTGGACATAGATTATGTAAAAGCTAATCACTTGGAAGTAAAAGATGGCCAGCTGACAGGTAGGGTTTTAGGGACAGTTGTCACAAAAGAAGTCAAAAAAGCAATGCTAAAGCAATGGGCAGAGGAAAACAACTTGACTCTTGCTCAAACCATTGCTGTAGGAGATGGTGCTAATGACCTTCCAATGATATTAACAGCAGGAATTGGGATTGCTTTTAATGCCAAGCCTATTGTGAGAGAGCAAGCACCTTATCAAATCGATCAAGCTGACTTATATCAAGTTGTAAGCCTTTTAGAAAAGATAGAAAGTGAGGACTAGGTCATGCATATTTTAATTGCACCGGACTCTTTTAAAGAAAGTTTATCAGCTCAAAGCGTTGCAGAGGCTATAAAAGCAGGTTTTTCCAAGGCGCTCCCGGAAGCAACATTTGACTTGCTACCCATTGGAGATGGTGGTGAAGGAACAGTTGCTGCTTTAGCCGCCTCAATGAAATTATCCGAATATGAAAGGACAGTAACCGGACCATTCGGCGAGCCGGTTACGATGAAATATGCTCAAAAAGGCGATATAGCTCTCTTTGAAATGGCTGATTTGGTTGGGTTGGCGAATATCCCGTCAGAAAAAAGAAACCCTTTGACTCTTGATACCAGAGGATTAGGAGAGTTAATTTTGTATCTCGCCAAAGAAGGTGTGAGGCAAATTTATATTGGCGTAGGTGGTTCGGCTACCAATGATGGTGGAATTGGAATGGCAGCTGGATTGGGCTATAAATTTTTTGATAAGGATAATCACTTGCTCCAAGCAAAGGGTTCGTCTTTAGACCGTGTGGCTCGCATTTCAGCGGATAAAGTTCCTGAAATTTTAGGAAATTTGGATATTCAGATTCTGACAGATGTTATGAATCCTCTCTGTGGTGAAAACGGAGCTACATACGTTTTTGGAGGTCAAAAAGGCTTGCCTGATTTGTTATTTTCTCAAGTAGATCAAGCTATGGCAACGTTTTATAAACAGGCGAATCCAACAATCTTTTCATTGGCTGGTGCCGGTGCTGGAGGAGGTATGGCCGCAGGGCTGGTGACATTTGCACATGGAAAAATTGTATCAGGAATTGATACTTGTCTCAACTTGCTCGATTTTGATAATCGTGTCAAAAAGGCTGATTTAGTGATTGTGGGTGAAGGTCGAATGGATCAGCAAAGTCTGTCAGGTAAAGCCCCTATTGGAGTAGCAAGGAGAACGCCAATCAATATTCCTGTAATTGCTATTTGTGGTAGTCTAAGGAATGATTTACCGGATTTCCCAGTAGAGAATATTCAGGCTGCTTTTCCAATCATTTCTCAAGTCGAACCTTTAATTATTACTTTAGATAGGGCAGAAGAAAACCTCGTCCGAACAGCACAAAATATCGGAAATTTATTGAGAATGAAAATATGATATTTAATTTTTTTCTGAAAATCGGAAAGATGATGCAGATGACTTGCTTGAAAAGTATAAAAATTATTGCAAAAGTAGAGGTTTGTATAGAACGATATCTTGATTTCCTAATTTTTTTCTTTGTTATCCAATCTCACTCCCATTTTTCTTTTTTTTATGATAAACTAGTAGAAGAGGAGGTGCAAGCATGATAAAGATTTTTGGTCAGTTGCGTTATCATTGGCAACCAGATCTTTCTCTTCTAATCATCTATTGGTCTTTATCGGTCATTCCGATTTTTATAGGTTTTGCATTTTTATTTGAGAGTTCAGAAGTTCCGTTTTTAGTCCTTTTCTCTTTCTTTTTGTTCATGGTATTGTTGGGAATTGGCATACATCGATATTTTACGATATATGACGACGGGATTTTAAGGATTACTACAGCAAATCCATTTACACCTTCAAAGATAGAAATTTCAACGATTCGTAAGATAGAGGTAACAAAGACCTCTATTACTCTCTTCTTTGATGGCAAAGAAAAAGGCCGTACGTTTTGTATGCGCAAGTGGCCTAAGAAGTATTTTGTAAATGCTTTGGCTTTGAATGACCATTTTAAAGGGGAAGTTGAATTAGTGGATAATTTAACCCATGTAGACTATTTTGAACTATATTATGCTCAACCTAAAAAGACTACTCTTTCATAAGAGCTTTTGTAGGACAGTTTTTGATCGCTTCAATAATATCAGGTGTTTCGGGAACTTCCTTTTCCAGAAGCTCATCATCTTGATAAAATTTGACAATGCCATTATCATGGTAATCAAATAGGTCAGAATAGGTTTGACAAAGACCACAAGCAATGCATCGTTCAGGAATGAGTGTAACTTTCATACTCATATTGTAATCGGAATTTGGAAAAAATACAAGGAGGAAGTCATGGCAAAGGAACCATGGGAAGAAGATATTTATGACAAGGGAGAAAAAGAATTGGCGAGAAGCAAAAAAACGAACGGTGTAGTAGCTAATCGTGTGTTGACGATTTTAGCTGTTATTTTTTTCGTTATAGCGATTGTAATGGTAGGAATGATGATTTATTTATCTACTGGTGGAAGTAGTAAGAAGGCAGCAACGGAGGGCTTTTATAATGCTGCAAAAACTACTAGTAAATCAAGTGAAAGTTCTAGTGCTCCCGCTTCTTCTAAAGCAGCAAGTGATAGCAGTCAGCCGCAATCATCTGAAGGAACGATTACCGTTCAGGCTGGAGAAGGAGAAGCTGCCATTGCCGCGCGTGCGGGGATTTCAATTGCGGAATTAGAGCGTTTAAATCCATCTCACATGACAACAGGTGCGTGGTACGCTAATCCAGGTGATGTAGTAAAAATTCGATAGGAGTGCCGAATGAAACAGATTCAAATTGCTATTGATGGACCAGCTTCAAGTGGAAAGTCAACAGTTGCAAAAATTATTGCAAAAGATTTCGATTACACTTACTTGGATACAGGTGCGATGTATCGTGCAGCGACTTACTTAGCTTTACAAAATGATTTATCGGCGGAAAAGTGGTCTGAAATTGTTGCGCTATTAGATACTTATCCTGTTAGTTTTGGACGTGGTAAAGATGGAGAGCAACTCGTTTTTGTTGGAGATGTAGATGTGACGCATCCGATTCGAGAAAATGAAGTAACTAACAATGTTTCTTGGGTGTCTGCAATTCCAGAAGTACGAGAAAAGTTGGTTGATTTACAACGAGAAATTGCTACTCAAGGTGGTATTGTTATGGATGGGCGTGACATTGGAACAGTTGTTTTGCCTCATGCAGAGTTAAAAATTTTTCTTGTAGCCTCAGTTGAGGAAAGAGCTCAACGCCGTTATAAAGAAAATCTTGAAAAAGGTATTCCAACTGATTTGGAAACCCTCCAAAAAGAAATTTCAGATCGTGATTATAAGGACAGTCACCGTTCAGTTTCTCCTTTAAAACCGGCAGATGATGCTATTCATTTTGATACGACGGGTGTCGGAATTGTGGAAGTTGTGAATTTTATCGAAGAAAAAGCTAAAAAAATCCTTGACAAATAATCCAAAACTTGATATTATATAAAAGTTGAGAAAAGCAGAAGTGAGAACTTCTCGCCTTGCGACTAACGTTGTCTGGCTCTACGGATTAAGTTTCAGGAATGAAATACTATCATGTAGAGCGGACTTGCGTTAGCAAGTCCGCTCTTGTTTTTCTCTAAAAATAAAAAAGAGGTGAAAACCATAGCAAAACAAGACTTATTCATCAATGATGAAATTCGTGTACGTGAAGTTCGTTTGATCGGTCTTGATGGTGAGCAATTGGGCATTAAACCACTTAGCGAAGCGCAAGCGATTGCTGACGATGCAAATGTGGATCTTGTTCTGATTCAACCACAAGCTAAACCGCCTGTTGCAAAAATTATGGACTATGGAAAGTTCAAGTTTGAGTATCAGAAAAAACAAAAAGAGCAACGCAAAAAACAAAGTGTTGTTACTGTGAAAGAAGTTCGTCTTAGTCCAACTATTGACAAAGGTGACTTTGATACAAAACTTCGTAATGCACGCAAGTTCCTTGAAAAAGGAAATAAAGTGAAGGTTTCTATTCGCTTTAAAGGGCGGATGATTACTCACAAAGAAATCGGAGCGAAAGTATTAGCCGACTTTGCTCAAGCAACGCAGGATATTGCGATTATTGAACAAAGAGCTAAGATGGATGGACGTCAAATGTTCATGCAGTTAGCACCAATCCCTGACAAAAAGTAATCTGTTAGAAGTTAAAAAAAGGAGAAAAATATCATGCCAAAACAAAAAACACACCGCGCATCAGCTAAACGTTTCAAACGTACAGGTTCTGGTGGCTTGAAACGTTTCCGTGCTTACACTTCTCACCGTTTCCACGGAAAAACTAAAAAACAACGTCGTCATCTTCGTAAAGCAGCAATGGTGCATTCAGGAGATTTCAAACGTATCAAAGCAATGCTGACAGGTCTTAAATAAGAGATTTTGCAGTAGATTATTCTAGGAAATATTGGAGGAAATATAAATGGCACGTGTTAAAGGTGGCGTTGTATCACGCAAACGTCGTAAACGTATTTTAAAATTAGCTAAAGGTTACTATGGTGCAAAACATATCTTGTTCCGCACAGCAAAAGAACAAGTAATGAACTCTTACTACTATGCATACCGTGACCGTCGTCAAAAGAAACGCGATTTCCGTAAATTGTGGATTACACGTATCAATGCGGCAGCTCGTCTCAACGGACTTTCATATTCACAATTGATGCATGGTTTGAAATTGGCTGAAATCGAAGTAAACCGTAAAATGTTGGCTGATTTAGCAGTTAACGATGCAGCAGCTTTCACAGCGCTTGCAGATGCAGCTAAAGCAAAGTTAGGTAAATAATAATTAAAAAGCTGAGATATTTATCCCAGCTTTTTAATATAGTGTTGTGGTGTGGAAATTAGATTTGATAATGGAGAAAAAATAATATATGGAATCAACCAAAGATTGAGCAATAAAAAATCATGATGGTCTTATGAAAGGAAAGACAATGAAGAAATTAATAAACAGTAGATTCGTTTAAGTGCCGTCAAGGAGTAACATTGTCAAAAGTATTAGTCACCTATTCTGATAACGAAAACAGATAAGAGATTGGCAGGAGAGTTTAGATAATGGAAAAACAGGATGTGATTTATTAAAAACATTGATAAGTATTGTAGATTGATTTAAAAATTTTCAAGTATTTTAATGTTATAAATAATAAAAAACTGGGATAATGAACACTGCACCCCAAAAGTTAATTTTTTATGTCTAACTTTTGGGGTGCAGTTCAAATGAACTAAAAGATTTAATATTTTTTAGTTCTAAACCAGTTTTCTATTTCACATAGAGTTCACGATCTTTTAAGATAATTTCTTGGATGTGAGCATATTTTTTAAGTGTTTTTAATTCTTCTGGGTGGCTGATGAATGTAATGACAGATCCTTTTTTGCCCATTCGTCCAGTTCGTCCAGCACGGTGTGTATAGGTTTCAAGATCGCGAGGTAGATCATAGTTGATGACGTACTCAAGAGAATCAATGTCAATTCCTCTAGCTACCAAGTCAGTGGCGAGTAAGAGTGTAAGTTCGTTGTCTTTAAATTGCTCCAAGATAATCTTGCGGAATTTTATGTTGATATCACTAGCCAAGGACACAGCCTGAATATGACGGTATTGCAACTTTTCCTCAGCACTTCCTAAGTCCGAGAGGGCATTGAAAAAGATAAGCGCACGAAATTCTGAAACTTGAGCTAGCTTTCGCAAGCATTCAACTTTGTCGCGCTGTTTAACTTGCATATAAAAATGACGAATATTATCAAGTTGTTGATTTTCTGTTTTGATTTGGATTGTATTTTCAACAATTTTATCCTGCTCAAATTTAGCAGTAGCACTCATATAAATCAATTGATGTTCACGAGGTACATAGTGAATAATTTTGTCAACAAAGTGATATTGTGAATCACTAAGCAATTGATCAAATTCATCCAGAATGATTGTATCGACAGTCATCATTTTGATTTTTTTTAGTTTAATCAGTTCAAAAATGCGTCCTGGCGTCCCGATGAGAATTTCAGGGCCTTTTTTTAACCGTTCAATTTGTCGTTTTTGGCTGGAGCCAGATAGAAAGAGCTGAGCTGTTAAGCCAAGTAGTTCAGCCCATGTTTTGGTGACGTCGAAAATTTGTCCAGCTAGCTCAGTATTGGGAGCCAAGATAAGTAATTGCTGGGATTTCTTAGGCTTTAGTTTTAGAAGACTAGGAAAAAGGTAGGCAAGTGTTTTTCCAGTTCCGGTAGGGCTTATTCCAAGGACATTTTCACCCTCTGTAATAGGTTGAAAGAGTTGTTCTTGAATGGGAGTTAAATACTCAAAGCCAAGTTTGGTAAGTTGGTCTTGCCAACTTTGAGGGAAATTAGTTGTTGTCATGATCAGCCTCAAATCTAATACCAGCATCTTGTCGCATGCTAAACAGAGTTTTATGCACGGCAGCAGCAGCGTCTAGCCAGTTTTGGTAAATTTCTTGTTTTATCTCACCGCTCAATACTTGAGCGAATCGTTTGGCTTCTTCTGCCATGGTGTGAGAAGAGCGCACAATTTCAAGAGTCTTTTTCTCTTTATTTAAATCTTGAAAAACAGCCGAAGTAATGAATTCAATCGAATTTAAGGTCAGTGTACCGTCTGTTGTATAAATTTCAGCAGGGAAAAAACTATTGATATTTTTTCCGGTTTGGATAGTCACTTGAAATTCTGGATAGATTAAGCTTCCTACTCCATTTAGATCGACAGTACTTGGTAATTGCTGAGCGGTGTAATAGGCATTTTCTGGTGCTCCAAAAAGTCGTATGGCTGCATAGACAGGATAAATGCCTAAGTCCATTAGAGCACCGCCTGAAAACTTAGCAGAAAAGACGTTTGGCTCTTGTCCAGCTAACAGAGCTGGCATTTTGGAAGAATACTTCGCATAGGTGAAATGTGCCCCAAGAATCGTTTTGTTTTTGAGAAAATCTGAAATGACATCAAATGATTGCTCATGATAGTTACGAGCTGCTTCAAAAATGTATACATGCTGTTCTTGAGCTAATGTTACCAATTCAGCCCATTCTTCTGGGCGTGAGACAGCAGGTTTTTCTACAATTACATGTTTGCTTGCTGAAATAGCAGCTTTTGCTTGTGGGAAATGCAGAGAATTAGGGCTTGCAATATAGACAATGTCTATATCATTAGTTAAAAAATTAGCCATATCTGTGTAGCAATCTACATTTTTGTAATAACTGGCAAATGCTTGAGCAGCATGTATCGTCCGTGAATATACCGCAGTCAGTTGATAGTCTTTTGTCGAATGAGCAGCCTTGACAAATTGGTGAACAATGTCTCCAGTTCCAATCGTTCCGAGTTTTAACATCGTTTTCTCCTTATTTTTTATTTTGTCATTTATTTTGATTTACCTCTTTCATTATATCATGATTTGTTGTAAAATAGATAAGATGATAAAAAATGGAGTGAATAATGCAAAATAGACCGATTATTATTGGCGTGACTGGTGGATCTGGTGGTGGTAAGACGAGTGTTTCGAGAGCTATTCTATCAAATTTTCCAAATGAAAAGATTGCTATGATTGAGCATGATTCTTATTATAAGGACCAATCTCATTTGACATTTGAAGAACGAATCAAAACCAACTATGACCATCCTTTTGCTTTTGATACAGATTTGATGATTGCGCAAATCAAGGAGTTGTTGGCAGGGCGTCCAGTAGATATTCCGACTTATGATTATACAGCTCATACGCGTAGTGATAGAACGTATCGTCAAGATCCGCAAGATGTCTTCATTGTAGAAGGGATTCTGGTTTTAGAGGACAAACGCTTACGTGATTTAATGGACATTAAGATTTTTGTGGATACAGATGATGATGTTCGGATCATTCGCAGGATTAAGCGAGATATGGATGAACGTGGTCGTAGTTTAGATAGTGTCATTGAGCAATATTTAGGTGTGGTAAAGCCTATGTATCATCAATTTATCGAGCCTACCAAGCGCTATGCGGATGTAATTATTCCAGAAGGAGCTTCTAACACAGTGGCGATTGATCTGATTACAACGAAAATTGAAAAAATCTTGCAGGAAGCAAGAGAGTCATAGAAAGGAAGTCTAGTGAGGAAGTGCTAGACTTTTTAGATAATGATGATAAAAAGTATAAAAAGGAAAAGGAAGTTTCATTCGCGCTCGAAATTTTTTGCCTGTCTGCTGACTTTTTGTGCGGGATTTATTGACGCTTATACATTTATTGAAAGAGGCGGGACATTGGTTGCGGGTCAAACAGGAAACGTTGTGTTCTTGTCAGTTGAGTTGATTCATCATGAGACAGGAGAAATAGAAGTGAAGTTGGCAACGATGCTGGCTTTTATGTTAGGCATTTTTGTGTTAACCATTTTCAAAAATAGCTTTGAAAATTCTTTATGGCGCTTGTCCAGCATTCTCCCACTGATTTTGTTTTGTGGGCTTACAGGATTTCTACCAGCAACCGTGTCTAATCTTTTCATTGTTCCGCCGATTGGTTTTTGTATGGGGTTGGTGGCAACGGCTTTTGGTGAAGTGGATGGCATTGTCTACAATAATTCCTTTATGACGGGCAATATCAAAAAAACAATGGTAGCTTTTGGTACTTATGTGCGTACAAAAGAAAAAACTTGCTTAACGGAAGGCATTTTCTTCGTGGCTTTATTAGGAAGTTTTGTGATAGGAGCGATTATTTCTACTTATTTGATACAATTTTATTTGTTGAAAACAATCTGGCTCGTGGCTATTATTTTGCTAGCATTTTTGAACTTTAGAATGGTGCAATACATTCGCAGAAGATAAAAAACTTTAGCTCTACATAATGAGAGCTAAAGTTTTTTCTATTTGACTGGGAGCTACTCGTCTCTGTAGGAAACAATACCAATAATAGTATCAACGGCACGTTCCATTGTTTGCAGACTGACGTATTCAAAGCGTCCATGCATGTTTTCGCCGCCGGCAAAGATATTTGGTGTCGGAATACCCATAAAGGAAATCTTTGAGCCGTCTGTTCCGCCACGAATAGGATCGATAATCGGTTTGATGTCAAGTTTTTCCATAACAGCCTTTGCAATATTGATAGGTGTCATGTCTTTTTCAATGACTTGGCGCATATTGTAGTATTGATCTTTCAGTTCTAAATGAACCCGTTCACCATGTTTTTCATTCATCTTATTAGTAATGGAGCGCATGAGTTCTTTGCGTTTTTCAAAGGTTACTGCATCAAAGTCACGAATGATATAACTTGCTTTTGCTTCCTCAACAGTTCCTTCTACATTCATAAGATGATAGAAGCCTTCGTAGCCATCTGTTAGTTCAGGGCGGTCACTATTTGGTAATTGATTATGAAAGTCAATAGCTAATTGCAGAGCATTGATCATTTGTCCTTTTGCTGTTCCGGGATGGACATTGCGTCCTTGGAAAGTGATTTCTGCACTAGCTGCAGAGAAAGTTTCAAATTGAAGTTCTCCGAGAGGTCCACCGTCAACCGTATAAGCGAAATCTACATCGAAATCTATCGCATCAAACTTGTCAGCTCCGATACCAATTTCTTCATCTGGACCAAAACCAACTCGAATTTCGCCGTGTTTGATTTCTGGGTGACCTGCTAGATATTCAATTGCTGTCATAATTTCAGCAATACCTGATTTATCATCAGATCCAAGAAGAGTCGTTCCATCGGTTGTAATTAAGGTTTGTCCTTTGTATTTTTTCAAACTAGCAAAATCAGCAGGGTCAAGATTAAAACCAGACTGCCCAAGCGGAATCACTTCACCATTATAATTTTCAATAATTTGTGGATTGACACCTTCTGCGTTGAAATCTGCGGTGTCCATGTGAGAAATGAGACCGATTTTGCGCGTGAAACTTGGGTCATTTGCAGGAAGAGTACCGATGGCGTAGCCGTTAGGTAAGTAGTAGACATTTTCCAAGCCGACCCGCTTCATCTCAGGGATAAGGATATTAGTCGCAAAGTCCACCTGACTCTGGGTGCTAGGAGTAGTAGTGGAGGTCTCGTCTGAGCGTGTATTGACTTTAACATAAGTCAGAAAACGGTTTAAAAGATTAGGGTATTTCATAAGCTCTCCTTTTTGCATAGATGTAACTAGTGTATCATATTTTGGGAGGGAAGGCTATGTACGAATAATGAAAGTCGGATGACAATATATTTTAATAAAAATCATGAACTTGAAAGGAAGCTCATGATTCATTCTATCAGTTATTAAAAATAAATTTTTCAATAGCTGTGGCGACACCGTTCTCATCATTGGTATCTGTCACATAATTGGCTAGTTTTTTAACATAGTCGCTAGAATTGCCCATAGCCACGCCAAGACCTGCAAATTGGATCATTTCAATGTCGTTGTTAGCATCACCAAGTGCCATAATTTCTTGAGGTTTAATCTCTAAATGTTGAGCTAATTGCTTAAGAGCTGTTGCTTTAGTAGTGCCCTTTGGCATGGCTTCGTAAATGACCGGTTGTGAGCGAACACCGCTGAAACGTTGAGAAATCTGCGGACCAAATTGTTTTTCAAAGGTATCTAACTCATCAGGCTGGGCTAAAAACATAGCTTGAAATATAATATTTTTACCGCTGATAGCTTCTTCGAGACTGATTTCTGTTGGGGTTGTAAAGACAAGGCTAGCGTCATAGGTGACTAGGTCGGTTGGCTCTTCGTCAACTACTAAATAGCGTTCTTCGTCAAAAAGAGTTAGTTGGGCAGGAGTTTGCTTGGCGATTCTATCCAGATAAAGCATATCCTCCGAACTTAGCTCTTTCCAATCAACAAGCTTCCAATCCTTTGTTTGATGAGTGGAGCAGCCGTTATTGATAATGACATATTCATTATCTCCACTCAGTCCTAATTGTTCATAATAAGGTTTCACTCCGACTAGAGGGCGGCCTGTACAAAGAACCAGCTTTACTCCATGTTCGACAGCTTGATGAATGGCTTGAATATGTGCTTGGGGAATTTCTTTTTGACTATTTAAAAGCGTACCGTCCATGTCTAATGCGATTAGTTTAATCATAGCATTCTCGTTTCTGTAAATGTATTTATTTTTATTATAGCACAAATGAAACGGAATATGGCATGCCTTTTCAAGACTGGTAAAAGTCACCTTTCTTATGTTATAATAAATAGAATACCCGAAAAGGAAGAGAAAAATGAATGTAGATGAATTAAAAAAGCGGCAGGAGCGGATTCGGAATTTCTCCATCATTGCTCACATTGACCACGGTAAGTCAACCTTGGCAGATCGAATTTTGGAAGCAACGGATACTGTATCCAGCCGAGAAATGCAGGCTCAACTCTTGGACAGCATGGACTTGGAGCGGGAGCGCGGTATCACCATCAAGCTCAATGCTATCGAGCTCAATTATACCGCCAAGGACGGGGAGACCTATATCTTCCACTTGATTGACACGCCGGGACACGTGGACTTTACTTATGAGGTATCACGGTCATTGGCAGCCTGTGAAGGGGCTATTCTGGTGGTCGATGCAGCACAAGGTATTGAAGCACAAACTTTAGCCAATGTTTATCTTGCCTTAGATAATGATTTGGAAATCTTACCAGTTATCAATAAAATTGACCTTCCAGCTGCTGATCCAGAGCGAGTTCGAACAGAGATTGAAGATGTCATTGGTTTGGATGCAAGCGAAGCTGTGTTGGCTTCGGCTAAAGCTGGTATTGGGATTGAAGAAATCTTGGAGCAAATCGTGGAGAAAGTTCCTGCACCGACAGGCAATGTGGCAGCGCCGCTCAAGGCTCTCATTTTTGATTCGGTTTACGATGCCTATCGTGGGGTAATCCTGCAAGTACGGGTTATGGACGGTGTGGTCAAGCCAGGAGATACCATTCAGTTGATGAGTAATGGCAAGACTTTTGATGTAACTGAAGTGGGTATTTTTACTCCAAAAGCTGTTGGACGAGATTTTCTTGCAACAGGGGATGTTGGTTATATTGCAGCTTCTATTAAGACTGTTCAAGATACTCGGGTTGGTGACACAGTGACTTTGGCGGATTATTCAGCAGATGAACCGCTTCATGGCTACAAGCAGATGAACCCGATGGTTTTTGCCGGTCTCTACCCAATTGAGTCCAATAAGTACAATGACTTACGTGAGGCTCTGGAAAAGCTTCAGCTAAATGATGCCAGTTTGCAGTTTGAACCAGAGACATCTCAAGCACTAGGTTTTGGTTTCCGTTGTGGTTTTTTAGGCTTGCTGCACATGGATGTCATTCAGGAGCGCTTGGAGCGCGAGTTTAATATTGATCTGATTATGACAGCACCTTCTGTTATTTATAAGGTCAATATGACAGATGGTGCCTCGCTTGATGTGTCCAATCCGAGCGAGTTTCCGGATCCGACTAAGATTGATTCCATTGAAGAGCCTTATGTCAAGGCGCAGATTATGGTGCCGCAGGAGTTTGTTGGAGCGGTGATGGAATTAGCTCAGCGCAAGCGTGGTGATTTTGTTACTATGGACTATATTGATGAAAATCGGGTCAATGTCATCTATCAAATCCCGCTGGCGGAAATCGTCTTTGACTTCTTTGACAAGCTCAAGTCCTCTACTCGTGGCTATGCTAGTTTTGACTATGAAATTTCAGAATATCGCAAGTCTAATCTTGTCAAGATGGATATTCTCCTCAATGGTGACAAGGTTGATGCTCTCAGCTTTATTGTTCACAAGGAATTTGCTTATGAACGTGGGAAATTGATTGTCGAAAAATTAAAGAAAATTATCCCACGCCAGCAATTTGAAGTGCCAATTCAAGCCGCTATCGGACAGAAAATCGTGGCTCGGACAGACATCAAGGCTCTGCGTAAAAATGTCTTGGCTAAGTGTTATGGTGGTGACGTTTCCCGGAAGCGCAAACTCCTAGAAAAACAAAAAGCCGGTAAAAAACGGATGAAAGCTATCGGATCTGTCGAAGTTCCACAAGAAGCCTTCCTCAGCGTTCTCAGCATGGATGATGAATAATTTTTTAACAAAGTGCGTAAGAAGCTGATACAAAAGTTTTCGGATTTAAAGTTGGCTGTGTAAGAAATGAAGAGAACAGTGGTAGTTTGAGTCTTTCAGAGTCTGAGACAAAATAGTTCTCAGTCACAAAAAAGCTAGAGATTCCCAATTATGGAACTCTAGCTTTTTAAGTTTGAGTCGTTCTCTTATTGTATTTAAGGAGATTATTGGCCATGAGCACTAAACCCATGTCAATTTTCACCTGACGCTTGCCTCTTAGGTTACATCTCTTGTAACCCAAATAAGCCTTTATCTGCCCAAAGACAGGTTCCACATCAATCTTACGTTGATTGAAAATCTGTCTACCTTCGGGAGAGAAAAGCGCTTGGCATTCTTTAGCTTTTAAGTGTTGATAACGTTCGTTGATATATAGTCCCTTTTGAGGGGCTGATTTAGGTTCATCAGCGTAGTAAACCTTGATTTCCTGTTGAAAGTCCGTCTGTGTTTTCTGATGTTTGATATGATGAAAACGATAGCACCAGCCATCAGGATGAGTGTAGCTATCCTCCTTGTCATCATAGTACCAATTCGCTAAGTTTCTAGCCGACTGTTTATACCCTTTCTTCTGTTCCTGATCAAACATGGCATATTTAATCAGATGGTTCACCTCATTTTCATCTAAACGAAGGAGGTTCTCTTCACTTCCATAGCCGGCATCTGCGACAACGGTCTTCAAGTCATGTGGATAAGTTTCAAGGAATGGCAGGAGAGTCTTGGTATCTGTCGGATTTGAGAAGACATCATAATGAAGAACAAATTGATTTTCAGTAGCGATTTGAAGATTGTAAGCAGCCTTGAGTTGACCATTCTTCATGTGGTCTTCTTTCATCCGCATAAAAGTGGCATCTGTATCTGTTTTGGAAAAGCTGTTACGCCCTTCAAATGTCTCTTGGTAGCCTTCATATTTTTCAGCACGTACTGAAAAATCATCCTTGACTTTACGCAGGACTTTCTTGAGTTTCCGACGTTGAGTTTTACGTTCATCCTTTCCTTTAACGGGTGTCTCCTCAATGTCTTGGTTCAGTTTTTCCAATTCTTCTTCGAGGACTTGAGCGAATTCAATCAACTGCTCTGAAGCAATCGGTTCTTCTTCGTCCAGCCTAATGGCCTGATGGATAAGGGGAGTGATTTCTTCTTGAAAATAGACCTGTATCTGTTCTTGAAGTTTGACGGAAAACTTGTCTGTGGCCTTTTTCCACACGAAACTATACTTGTTAGCGTTGGCTTCAATCTTAGTCCCGTCAATAAACAGACAATCTAAGGTCACTAACTCTTCCATTTTTAAACGAAGATTGAGGTCAATGAAAAGATCACGAATGAGGTCTTCCATCCCTTTAGCGACTCGAAATCGATTGATAGTGCGGTAGCTGACAACCAACTGTCCTGTTAGGTACTGCATAGCCAGATTTTCAATCATCATTTTTTCGATTTTTCGTCCAGAGAAAATCCCTTGCGAGTAGGCAAATAGTAGAGCGGCTAAAAGCATTTTAGGGTGATAAGACGGGCGACCAAAGTTATGATAGAACGTGTGGAAGTGACGATCCTCCAAGGCATTCACCACTTTTTCAATAGTAAAGACGAGATGGTCTTGTGGCAAGAAAGAACTGATTTCTAGTGGTAAAGTTGTTTGATTTGTGTTATAGTGAATATGCATGGGATAGCCTTTCTAAATGGTTTATTGGGCAATTCTATTTTACCAAGACTATCGCAACCATGCAAAAAGCAACGGCAAATCCGTTGCTTTTTTTGTAGCAAAGGGACTATTGTCCCAGACTCATTTTAAATAATACAAATAACGCTTTCCTGCTACTAAAAAATATGCTAAAATAAAGCAAGGAGGAGATGTCGTTATGAATCATAAAAAGAAATATCCTCTTTTATTTTTAGTCATTTTAGTTAGTGTTGGTCTTGGAGCATGTAATTCAAGTGGAAACAGCAAATCAAAATCATCAAGCCAAATTTCGTCTTCAAGCAAAGTATCAGAAAAAGCAAATGGTAGTTTGAGTTCGTCAGCTACTAAGAAAAACGATGTGAAGACGGAAGAAACACAACGTGTAGGCTCGGATGATTATGGCTATATTGACATTCCAAAAAATTGGTTGAAATTTAGGGATGTCGATGGTGGTGACAGTATTCAGTATACGGATGGTTCTGGCTACAATATTGTAACTATGAATGCTTACACGAAAGAAAAAGCTAAGATTCAAGAAAGAGAAGAGTTTACAGCTCAGACAATTGCCAATCGTATTTATTATAATTGGCAAAACAATAAAAATGTAAATAGGGTTTGGGGCTCAAAAGGAGCGGTTGCAGGTAACGAAGCCTATCAAGTAAATGTTATCATGAAATCAGGGCAGTATCTGGTTAGTTGGATTTTCAAAAAGGACGAGAAAGTTTATCTTATTGCACTTGAAGGCAATCGAGAAACTCTAATAAAGCTTCCTCCTTATATTGAAAAGACATGGAGTTTACGTAAATAGAAAGTTTAAAGAGAACTTTAAGAACTGAGAGAATGTGATATTCAAACTTAAATTGAAAAGAGTGAGAAGAAGTTGGTTTCTATGCAATGACAGCTTCCCCGCTCTTTTTTCGTAGCTCATATAAATCACGAATAAGATCGTACAAGCATTTTTCGGATTTGTAAGGGAAATATTTTTCTTTATTCTATCGTAAATGTGCCCTAAATTTGATATAATAGATTGAATTTTGTTTAAGAGAGAAATGAAAATGTCAACTTTAGAAACGTTAAAATCTGAATTGAACGGAATTGATATCCGTTTTGATGAACCTTTAAAACAATATACTTACACAAAAGTAGGTGGAGCTGCCGATTATCTGGTTTTTCCGCGAAATCGTTATGAATTAGCACGAGTGGTGAAATTTGCTAATCGGGAGCAGATTCCTTGGATGGTACTAGGGAATGCTAGCAATATCATCGTTCGCGACGGTGGTATTCGCGGTTTTGTTATTATGTTTGATAAGTTAAACGGTGTTGCAGTAGACGGCTACACCATTGAAGCAGAAGCAGGTGCCAATCTGATTGAGACGACCCATGTTGCGCTTTATCACAGTCTGACAGGTTTTGAGTTTGCTTGCGGGATTCCAGGGAGTATTGGCGGAGCTGTCTTTATGAATGCTGGTGCTTATGGTGGTGAAATTTCGCATATTTTACTTTCTTGTAAGGTGCTGACACGAGATGGAGAAATCAAAAATATCAGTGCTCAAGACATGAAATTTGGCTATCGCCGTTCTTACGTTCAACAGACAGGCGATGTGGTAATCTCTGCCAAGTTTGCCTTAGCACCAGGAATGCACCGTGTGATTCGTCAAGAAATGGAACGTTTGACCCACCTTCGTCAATTGAAGCAGCCTTTAGAGTATCCTTCTTGTGGCTCTGTTTTTAAACGTCCGGTGGGGCATTTCGCAGGGCAATTGATTAGTGAAGCAAATTTAAAAGGGCACCGCATTGGTGGGGTAGAAGTTTCGACAAAGCATGCAGGTTTTATGGTCAATGTTGATAATGGAACAGCAGCTGATTATGAAAATTTGATTGCACATGTGATTGAGACAGTCAAAGCTCATTCAGGTGTGACTTTGGAAAGAGAAGTCCGAATTATTGGCGAGAAGTGATAATATCTTGGTATTTTTCGATGACATTCTCCAAGAAAATCAGTCAGGACAAGACTTTAATTTGTCAATCTATGAAAAAGAAGGAATTTATGGCAATTGAACAAACCAATAATTGAATTTAAAAACGTATCAAAAGTTTTTGAAGATAATAATACAGTCGTCTTAAAAGACATCAATTTTGAATTAGAAGAAGGGAAGTTTTACACTCTTTTAGGTGCTTCTGGATCAGGAAAATCAACCATTCTAAATATCATCGCTGGCTTGTTGGATGCGTCCAGCGGTGATGTTTTTCTTGACGGCGTCCGAATCAACGATATTCCAACCAACAAACGTGATGTGCATACGGTGTTTCAGTCCTATGCCCTTTTTCCGCACATGACTGTTTTTGAAAATGTGGCATTTCCGTTGCGTTTGCGTAAAGTTGAAAAACAGGAAATAGAGCGACGAGTTGCAGAAGTCCTGAAAATGGTGCGTTTGGATGGTTTTGAGAAACGCTCTATTCGCAAATTGTCCGGTGGACAACGCCAACGAGTGGCTATTGCGCGTGCTATTGTCAATGAACCGCGGGTTGTTTTGCTGGATGAGCCTTTATCTGCACTGGATTTGAAGTTGCGAACAGACATGCAGTATGAATTACGTGAATTGCAGCAGCGTCTAGGGATTACTTTTGTCTTTGTCACCCACGACCAAGAAGAAGCTCTGGCCATGAGTGACTGGATTTTTGTTATGAATGAGGGAGAGATTGTCCAGTCGGGAACACCTGTTGATATATATGACGAACCTATTAATCACTTTGTAGCGACCTTTATCGGCGAATCTAATATTCTTCCAGGAAAGATGATTGAGGACTATTTGGTTGAATTTAATGGCAAGCGATTTGAAGCTGTCGACGGAGGAATGCGTCCTAATGAGCAGGTGGAAGTCGTCATTCGTCCAGAAGATTTGCGGATTACACTTCCGGAAGAAGGAAAACTGCAAGTTAAGGTTGATACGCAGCTTTTCCGTGGCGTGCATTATGAGATTATCGCTTATGATGAATTGGGCAATGAATGGATGATTCATTCGACTCGCAAGGCCATTGTCGGAGAAGAGATCGGACTGCAGTTTGAACCAGAAGATATTCATATCATGCGGCTTAATGAAACAGAGGAAGAGTTTGATGCTCGGATTGAAGAATATGTCGAAATGGAAGAGCAGGAAGCAGGCTTAATCAATGCTATTGAGGAGGAGCGCGATGAAGAAAACAACCTCTAATCTTTTTGTTGCTCCTTATATTCTTTGGGTTCTATTGTTTGTATTAGCGCCTGTTGCCATGATTGTTTGGCAGTCGTTTTTCAATATCGAAGGTCACTTTACTCTTGAAAATTATAAGACTTACTTCGCTTCGCAAAATCTGACTTATCTCAAAATGAGTTTAAACTCTGTTTTATATGCGGGGATTATCACAGTTGTCACTTTAGTAATCAGTTATCCAACTGCATTTTTATTGACACAATTAAAGCATAGACAGCTTTGGTTGATGCTCATTATTTTGCCAACATGGGTCAATCTACTTCTCAAAGCTTACGCTTTTATCGGGATTTTTGGACAAAATGGTTCGGTCAATCAGTTTTTAAGTTTTATCGGGATTGGTCCTCAGCAAATCCTGTTTACAGATTTCTCTTTTATTTTTGTAGCCAGTTATATTGAGCTGCCCTTTATGATATTGCCGATTTTTAATGTTTTAGAGGACATGGATCAAAATCTGATCAATGCCAGCTATGACCTTGGTGCCAATCGTTGGGAAACTTTCCGTCGTGTTGTTTTCCCTCTATCTATGAATGGCGTGAGAAGTGGTGTGCAGTCAGTCTTTATCCCTAGTCTCAGTCTTTTTATGCTGACGCGTTTGATCGGTGGCAATCGCGTTATTACGCTAGGTACAGCCATTGAGCAGCATTTTCTGACTACACAAAATTGGGGAATGGGCTCAACCATTGGTGTTGTCTTGATTGTAGCCATGCTCGTTATCATGTGGGCAACGAAAGAAGGGGGAGAGCGATGAAAAAAACTGCTAGTATTTATTTAACAGTCATCTTCTTAATTCTTTATTTGCCGATTTTTTATTTGATTGGCTATGCGTTCAATGCTGGCGATGATATGAACAAGTTTACAGGCTTTAGTCTGACGCATTTTCAAAATATGTTCAGTGATACTCGCTTGATGCTCATTTTAGCGCAGACCTTTTTCTTAGCATTTCTATCTTCTTTGATTGCAACAGCAATCGGAACGTTTGGTGCCATTTATATTTATCAAGCTAAAAAGAAATACCAAGATGCCTTTTTATCGGTTAATAATATCCTTATGGTAGCGCCAGATGTCATGATTGGGGCTAGTTTCTTAATTCTTTTTACAACTATCAAATTTCAATTAGGTTTTCTATCAGTCTTAGCCAGTCATATTGCTTTTTCAATTCCTATCGTAGTCTTGATGATATTGCCACGGTTAAAAGAGATGAATGATGACATGATTAAGGCGGCCTATGATTTAGGAGCAAGCCAAGTTCAGATGCTCAAGGAAATCATGCTGCCTTATCTGACACCAGCTATCATTGCCGGTTACTTTATGGCTTTCACCTACTCTCTAGATGACTTTGCTGTGACGTTCTTTGTGACAGGAAATGGTTTTTCAACCTTGTCGGTTGAGATTTACTCGCGTGCTCGTCAAGGAATTTCTCTAGAAATCAATGCTCTCTCTGCTTTGGTATTTCTTTTCAGTATTCTTTTGGTGATTGGTTATTATTTTATTTCTCGTGAGAAGGAGGATGCGGCATGAAAAAGCTTTATTCATTTTTAATGGGCATTGTTGCTATTATCCTTATCCTCTGGGGCTTGAGCCATCACATTGAAAGTCGGACAAAAATCGGTTCTGGTGACAAATTAGTCATCTATAATTGGGGAGATTACATTGATCCAGAATTATTGACGAAATTTACAAAAGAAACCGGTATCCAAGTTCAATATGAAACCTTTGATTCTAACGAATCCATGTACACGAAGATTAAGCAGGGCGGGACAACCTATGATATTGCTATTCCCAGTGAATACATGATTTCAAAAATGATGTCGGAACACTTACTAGAAAAGTTGGATCATTCTCAGATTAAAGGCTTAGAAAATATTGGAAAACGATTTTTAAATCAATCATTTGATCCCCGCAATCAATACTCTATTCCATACTTTTGGGGAACGCTAGGCATTGTTTACAACACGGAATTGGTCAAAACAGCACCTAAGCATTGGAGTGACTTGTGGCGACCTGAGTATAAAAACTCTATCATGATGATTGATGGAGCGCGTGAAGTAATGGGCGTTGGATTGAATGCATTAGGATATAGCTTAAATTCAAAGAATACCAAGCAATTGCAAGAGGCGGTTGATAAGCTCTATACGTTAACACCAAACATCAAAGCTATTGTTGCTGATGAGATGAAAGGCTATATGATTCAAAATAATGCTGCTATTGGTGTTAGTTTCTCTGGAGAGGCGCGGCAGATGCTGGATAAAAATCCGAAATTGCGTTATGTCGTACCGCCAGAAGCTAGCAATCTTTGGTTTGATAATATTGTCATTCCTAAGACGGTCAAAAATAAAAAGGCTGCCTATCAATTCATTAACTTTATGTTAAAACCTGAAAATGCCTATAAAAATGCCTTGTATGTTGGTTATTCTACCCCGAATGTACTAGCCAAAGCAATGCTTCCTAAAGAAGTGCAGGAAGATAGAGCCTTTTATCCAGATGAAGAAACGATGAAGCATTTGGAAGTCTATCAGCAATTAGGGGCGAAATGGCTGGGAATTTACAATGATTTATATCTTCAGGTGAAAATGTATCGGAAATGATACTCTGTAAAAATCTTTTCAAACTTCGTTAGCTTTGACAGCCCGAGAACTATGAAAGGTTGCAGATAAAGTGAATGCAGTGAGTGCTTTCTTAACAATCTAGGGAATTGTGAAAGGTGGCGATAAAAAACGAAGTTTTCGTCAGAAGTACTCTTTCGAGATAGACAAGCGAATCGTCTTGATACTTACTTCGCAAGTTCTATCCGCTACTCAAAGCTGTACTGTTGACACATCCTCACGGACGTTTCATCTCCAATCTCAAAAGCTCTACGGGAACTTTCGATTTATCTACGACTTGTCTTAGTTTGTTTTGTGATTTTCATTGAGTATAAAATTAGATATAAAAAACGGAAGTTGAACAACTATCGGACATTGGTCTGATGAGTAGTCTTGCTTCCGTTATTTTTTAATTGCTAGAGCTTGATGATGTTGTATCCTTATCAGCACTGTCGTTACTTGTTTGGCTAGAGCTAGTATCGCTTGATGTATTGCTAGACTGCGTAGTGTTAGAGCTAGCGCTACTTGTTTCTGTTTCGCCTTGACTAGTAGCAGTTGTGTTGTTAGAGCTAGGGGCCTCAGTCGTTGTTTCTTTCTGAATTTCTTTGATAATGGTTGTTTGTGTCGTCTGACTAGTTTTTGTTTTGTTATCAGATTTATTGTTATTCATGAAAGTCATGATGGTAATCGTTGCAGTGATAATCCCAAGGATACTCCCAATCGTAGCAAGGGTCTTCTGAAAAGCTGAGAGACCTTTTTTGATATGATGACGAGTAGGTGTTTTTTCTTCTTTAGTAGTTGAAGTTTTATTTTTTCGAGAATAATTTTCCATTGTCAGTTGATAATCTCTTTTCTCATCTTCATTATACCCTCTTTGTTTAAAATTGTCTTAAAAAAATTTAAAACATTGAAAATTTCATGTAAATTAATCGAAAGAGAATGTGGTTTTCTACTATAAGGACTAAAAAATCAGCTCAATTCTTGTCTGCCCTTGTTGACAGATGAAAAGAGCTGGTGTGATTATAAGGAAGGACTAGGAAAGATTTGCTTGTGCAACAGCTAATCGTGCAGCAGGGACACGATAAGGGGAGCAAGAAACATAAGTAATGCCAATGTCTTGGAAGAAAGGAATAGAAGTAGGATCTCCTCCGACTTCACCACAAACTCCAATTGGAAGATTGGGATTCACTTGGAGAGCCTTTGAAATGGCTATTTTCATGAGTTCCCCAACTCCAGTCTGGTCAATAGTTTGGAAAGGGTCAAACGACATAATTTCTTTGTCTTTGTAATGCTGGATAAATTTTCCAATATCATCACGAGAAAAGCCATAGGTCATTTGCGTTAAGTCATTGGTACCGAAACTAAAGAAATCTGCTTCTTCAGCCAGTTGGTCTGCAATAAAGCAGGCGCGCGGCAGTTCAATCATGGTGCCAATTTCATAAGGGAAAGGTTCAATATGATGCTTGTTGAAGATAGTTCCAATGTACTCAACCAGTAGCTTTTTGAGATAAACGAGTTCTGATTTTTCAGCAATCAGCGGAATCATGATTTCTGGCTTAATGACCATGCCTTCTTTTGCCAGTCTAATGGCACTGTTAAAAATAGCTTCTACCTGCATTTTATAAATTTGAGGCTGTGTAATTCCTAAACGACAACCACGATGTCCTAACATTGGATTTGTTTCTTGCAGGGAGGCAATTTTCTGTGTTAATGTCTCAGCAGAGATTTGTAGTTTTTCAGCCAACTGCTCAATTTCTGGTTTATTTTTTGGTAAAAATTCATGCATAGGCGGATCCAATAAACGGACAATCATCGGCTTATCCTGAATTGTTTGAAACATTTGATAGAAATCCTCTTCTTGGAAAGCCAAGAGTTTCTTTAAAGCGGAATTTGTTTCTACTTCGTCGTTTGATAAAATCAATCTCCGCATTTCTAAAATTCGTTTTTCACCAAAGAACATGTGCTCTGTACGAGCAAGGCCAATTCCTTTAGCACCAAATTGCATGGCTGTTTTTAAGTCTTGAATCGTTTCTGCATTTGCACGAACGCTCAGTTGAGCCACTTCGTCTGCCCAAGAAAGGAACAACTGTAATTCGTCGTTATTGTCAATCATAGTAGTTGGAATATTGCCCGTGTAGAGCTTGCCGGAAGTGCCATCTACAGAAAGGATGTCTCCCTCTCTTAGAGTCACTTTGTCGCATACAATTGTTTTATCGTATTCATTGATAGACAATTCGCCACATCCTGCGACACAACAAGTGCCCATGCCACGTGCTACAACGGCAGCATGAGAAGTCATTCCGCCATGACTAGTCACAATTGCTTGACTGACCACCATTCCTTCAATATCCTCGGGAGAAGTTTCTTGGCGAACCAAAATAACGTTTTTTCCTAGTGCATGAAGTTCTTTAGCCCGCTCGGCGGTAAAGACAATTTCTCCTGTTGCTGCGCCTGGACTAGCAGGAAGTCCTTGAGTCAAATAATGAGCTGATTTCAAAGCAGATTCTTCAAAAATAGGGTGAATCAGTTGGTTAATAGCAGAAGGACTGACTCGTAGGAGAGCTTCTTCTTTTGAAATCATTTTTTCATCGACTAGATCCAAAGCGATTTTTAAGCTTGCTTTAGCAGTACGCTTCCCATTTCGAGTTTGCAGGATGTACAATTTCTCCTTTTCAATGGTAAATTCAATATCCTGCATATCTTTGTAATGTTTTTCAAGAATCTTGGCATAGTTACAAAAGTTTTCATAGGCCTGTGGTAAGATTCGTTTAAGAGAGTCAATCGGTTCTGGAGTTCGAATACCAGCTACGACATCTTCCCCTTGAGCATTGAGTAGAAATTCCCCAAACAGATGATGTTCACCAGTGGCAGGATTTCTTGTGAAAACAACGCCTGTGCCGCTTTTTTGGTCGCTATTTCCAAACACCATGCTTTGAACATTGACAGCCGTTCCTAAATCGTGAGGAATTTGATTCAATTCGCGGTAAACTTTAGCGCGTGGATTGTTCCATGATTTGAACACAGCCTTGATAGCAGCGTAGAGTTGCTCTTTGGGACTCTGTGGGAAATTTTGGTAGTGCTCTTGATAAATTTCTTTATATCGTTGGATAAGTGATTGGTGCTCTTCTTTTGAAAAATCATTGATTGTTTTATTCAATTGCTTTTCGGTTTTTTCTAAGCATCGATCAAATTCCTCTTTTGGAATGCCGTAGACGACATCTGCAAACATCTGCAACAAACGGCGATAGCAATTATAAGCGAAATTAGCATTTGTTACGTCCGCTAAAGTCTGAACACGTAAGTCATTTAAACCAAGATTGAGAATGGTGTCCATCATACCAGGCATAGAAATTTTTGCACCGCTACGAACGGAAACTAGCAGTAGCGAGGACTCATTGCCCATAAAAAATTTATTTGTCTTGCTTTCTAAGTTCGTAATCGCTTTCAAAACTTCCTCTTTTAAAATAGATTCAAAAAAAGAAGGAGTTTCTAAATAACGTAGACAACTTTGAGTTGTAATGGTAAAGCCTTCTGGCACTGGGAGCCCTAAATGAGTCATTTCTGCCAAATTAGCCCCTTTACCACCTAATAAGGCTTTATCACTAGCACGTCCTTCATCAAAAAAATAAATCCATTTATCCATTTTTGCCTCCGATTGATTAAATATGCGTCATATTAAACGACAGATACATTGTAATATATAGCATATATATTTGTCAACAGAAAAGAATCAGTCATAAATCATTGACAATCAGAATTTATTTGTTATAATATGACACATAATGATGATTATTAAAGATTGAAGTTTTTAAAAGGAGTAACAGTTGAAATTAACAAAGCGACAAAAAGAAATTGTAGAAATTGTGAAAAAGGATCAGCCAGTCAGTGGGGAAAAAATATCAGAGCTGTTAGATGTATCTAGGGCGACCTTACGCTCAGATCTATCCTTTCTAACCTTAGTAGGGATTTTAAAAGCAAGCCCGAAAGTTGGCTACACTTATTCTGGTTCAGATTTGGAAACTCTCTTTTTCTTTGATACTTTTCAGAAGAAAGTAGAGGATGTGATGACCTCCCCCGTATTAGTAACACATGATTCTTTTATTCAAGATGCTATTATCACATTATTTATGTATGATGCAGATGTTCTCTATGTGATAGATGAAAAGAAGCAGCTGCTAGGCATTTTATCACGAAAGGATTTGTTAAGGGCTGCCCTCAATGCCAATATTGATGTGACCCCAGTAGCCGTTTGCATGACCAGAATGCCACATATTAAGACTTGTCATAAGGATTTGAATATTCTTGAAGCAGCTGCACTTTTGCAGGACTTCGCCATTGATTCATTGCCTGTTGTGGAGGAGCAAAATGAACCTCACATTATAGGAACAATTACTAAGTCGGCTTTGCTGAACTTTATTATCCAAGAAGCAAGAAATGCTGAAGTAAATCGCTAAAAAAGGAGTTTTCATGAAAAAAGAGATTACTATTTATACTATTTCTGATTCTTTGGGAGGAACATCCCAAAAATTATTATCAGCCGTCATGGCTCAATATCCAGATTTGATTTTCAATAATAGTTATCGATTCCCATTTATTAATAAGGAATCTGAATTGTTAGATATTTTGCAAGATGCTATCAAAGATGATGCAGTTGTTATCAGCACTTTGGTAGATAGCCATTTAGCAGCAGCAGCTAGAGAATTTAGTAGAGTCAATCATTTATCCTATCTAGATTTGATGAATCCATTCTTTGAAATCATCAAGGAAAAAACGGATACTCAACCTATTGAAGTTCCAGGTGTTCTACATCGTTTGGATACGGAATATTTCAACAAAATATCTGCGATTGAATTTGCTGTTAAATATGATGACGGCAAGAACCCGCAAGGATTTTTGGAGTCAGACCTTGTGATTCTGGGAGTTTCTCGAACTTCCAAGACTCCACTCAGTATCTATTTAGCTAATAAAGGTTATAAAGTATCAAATCTTCCCTTGATCCCTGAAGTTCCACTACCACAAGTTTTAGATAAAGTAGATAAAAGAAGAATGATTGGGTTGGTCTGTGATCCGGATAAATTGGCTAAAGTGAGAAGCAATCGCTTGGATGCGCTCGGTTTGACACAAGCTACAAGCTATACAGATGTAGAAAAAATTTATGAAGAACTAGATTATTCCAAGAAAGTTTTTCAAAAGCATCAGGCTTATATCATCAATATTACCGATAAATCTATTGAAGAAACGGCTTGCATTATTGAAGAACATTTGAAATCTCTGTCTTCAAATAAGTATTAAATATAGTATTGTATTGAAATGAGGTGAACGAATGGAGCAATACAAACGAATTCTATTAAAAGAGTTTGATTCTAAGCAAAAGGTCATCACAGAGTTAATCAATCTGGAAGCCATTTTAAATTTACCAAAGGGAACCGAGTTGTACCTTAGTGATATTCATGGTGAGTTTGAGGCTTTTGACTATATCTTGAGAACCTGTGCAGGAAACCTGAACGAAAAAATCAATGATTGCTTTGGAGAGAAATTATCAAAAGAGGAAAAAGACAAGCTGACCTTACTAATTGCGTATCCTCAGGAAGTTTTGAGCGATGGGTTCCTTTATCCTTTGAAAGATAAAAGTTGGTATGGAGAAATCATTCAAAATCTGTTGACTTTGCTAGCTTTTGTAGCAGCCAAATACACACGCTCTAAAGTAAGGAAAGCCTTGCCGCCACAATATGCTTACATTATTGAGGAATTGCTTTACACTGATAGAAATCTGCCGGATAGCAATATTTATTTTGAAACGATTCAGAACTATTTGATTGATTTAGGTGAAGCAAGTCAATTTATTTCGGCATTATCAACGGTCATTCGGCAATTAATCATTGATCATCTTCACATAGTTGGTGATATTTTTGATCGCGGAGCAGCAGCGGATAAAGTAATGAATGAACTCATGGCTTATCATTCTGTTGATATTCAGTGGGGCAACCACGACATTATCTGGATGGGGGCTTTCTTCGGCTCAAAAGAATGTCTACTCATTCTCTTACGAATAGCTGCTAGGTACGGGTATCTTTACGATATTGAGCGTGCTTATGGTCTTAATCTAAGACCACTCGTCCTCTTTGCTGAAAAGACTTATTCGGAAAATGCAAAATTCAAACCTAAGTTAGGAAAAAGAAGTGACGATTATTCTCCTGAGGAAATTCTTCAGTTGGAGAAGATTCACCAAGCTTTAGCGATTATCCAGTTTAAATTGGAAAATCAGCTCATCAAAAGACGACCAGAATTTAATATGTCTCAACACCTTACTCTGGATAAGATTGATTACTGGGAAGAGAGTGTCATGATAGAAGAGAAGAAGCATTTCTTAGCTAATACTTGTTTTCAAACGATTAATCCCCAAAAGCCAGAGGAATTAACGGATGTGGAAGAAGAAGTGGTTGCTACTTTGCTGGATTCATTCCAGCATTCTATTCAGCTCAAGAACCAGATTTCTTTTTTGATGAACAAGGGTTCCATGTATAAGATTTATAACAATCATCTCCTGTTTCATGGCTGTATCCCTCTAGAGACATCAGGAGACTTTCAACCTTTGCAAATCAATCAAATCCGCTATGCTGGTAAAGAATTGCTCGACTTTTTTGAATACCATATTCGAGAAAGTTCTAAAAATCCAGAAATTCAGAACGATTTCTCAACTGATCTTATCTGGTACTGTTGGAATGGGAAGTTGTCTCCTTTGTTTGGTAAAGACAAAATGACAACTCTAGAACGTTATTTTATCGAGGATAAACAGACGCACGTTGAAAAAGAAAATCCTTATTTTTCTTATCGGAATTCTGCCAATATATGCAAGTTAATTTTAGAAGAATTTGGGCTTTTTTCAGAACATTCTAGGATTGTAAATGGGCATACACCTGTGAAAACGCTGAAGGGAGAATCGCCGATTCGAGGTGAAGGAATGCTGTTCGTTATTGATGGTGGTTTGTGCGAAGCTTATCAAAAGAAAACAGGAATTGCTGGCTATTCCTTGCTTAATAATTCTTATGGTTTCCAAATTGTGACGCATCAACCTTTCCAAAACGTCCAAAAAATGATTGAGGAAGCTTTAGATTTATCTTCCTTGAAGAGAGTAATTGAGCACGTTCGCGAACGAACCTTGATAAAATCAACGACAATCGGAAAAATTCTCATTGAGCAGCAACAGGAATTATCTGTTCTTTTACATGAATTTTATGACTATTAAGAAAATAATATAGTTGTCATCTCTCTAAGTTTTCCGCTTAGAGAGCTTTTATTTACGACTTTCTCTGTTGTTCCTATTTCTTTTTCATGTTACAATAAGGGTATTGAAATATAGAGGTTTAAGATGATTTATTTAGATAATTCGGCAACTACAAAGCCTTACCCAGAGGCTTTGGCTACTTATACAGAAGTTGCTTCAAAAATCTGGGGGAACCCTTCCAGTCTTCATAGTTTGGGTAGTCAAGCAACGCGCTTGTTAGATGCATCACGCAAGCAGATTGCAGGTCTTTTAGGTAAATCTTCTCAGGAGATTTTTTTTACGTCTGGAGGGACAGAAGGAGATAATTGGGTTATCAAGGGTGTGGCTTTTGAAAAAGCACGCTATGGCAAGCATCTCATTGTATCTGCTATTGAGCATCCAGCAGTGAAAGAATCCGCACTCTGGCTGAAAGAGCAAGGATTTGAAATAGACTTTGCACCTATCGATAACAAAGGTTTTGTAGAGGTTGAAAAATTAGCAGACCTTATCCGACCAGATACTACTCTAGTTTCTGTCATGGCTATCAACAATGAAATCGGTTCTGTTCAGCCGATTAAAGCTATTTCAAAGCTTTTAGTGGATAGGCCAACAGTTTCTTTTCATGTGGATGCGGTTCAAGCCATAGCCAAGATTCCAACGGAAAATTATTTAACTGATCGCGTGGACCTTGCGACGTTTTCTAGCCATAAATTTCATGGTTTACGAGGTGTTGGTTTTGTCTATATCAAGTCTGGTAAGAAAATCAGTCCGCTGTTGAATGGTGGCGGTCAAGAATCAGACAAGCGTTCTACAACTGAAAATTTGGCGGGCATTGCAGCAACTGCAAAAGCCTTGCGCATGTCTATGGAAAATTTGGAAGTCTTCATCACACGAACGACCAAGATGAAAGAGGTTATCTTAGAAGAGCTAGCGAAATACCCTGATGTGACGATTTTTTCAGGAATAGAAGAGTTTGCGCCCCATATCCTGACTTTTGGGATTAAAGGCGTACGAGGTGAAGTAGTGGTTCATGCTTTTGAAGAGTATGACATTTATATCTCTACTACGAGTGCTTGTTCCTCTAAAGCTGGCAAACCAGCTGGAACTTTGATAGCCATGGGTGTTGACAAATCCTTAGCTCAAACGGCTGTGCGAATTAGTCTGGATGTCGATAATGATATGAGTCAGATGGAGCAATTCCTGACAACGTTTAAACTCATTTATGAAAAAACTAGAAAAGTAAGGTAAGCAATGCAATATTCAGAAATTATGGTTCGCTACGGCGAGCTTTCAACTAAAGGAAAAAATCGCATGCGTTTTATTAACAAATTGAAACGCAATATGCAAGCAGTCCTCTCTATCTACCCAGATGTGCATGTGAAAGCAGACCGAGATCGTGCACATGTCTATCTTCATGGAACGGCTTATCAACCAGTTGCAGAATCGCTCAAACAGATTTTTGGGATTCAAAATTTCTCTCCGTCTTATAAGATTGAAAAATCAGTACCAGCTTTAGTTGAAGCGGTGCAGACAATTATGAAAAAGATTTATAAAGAGGGGATGACTTTCAAGATTGCCAGCAAACGCAGTGACCACAATTTTGAATTGGATAGTCGTGAATTGAACCAGACCTTGGGAAATGCAGTCTTTGATGCGATTCCACATGTTCAAGTCAAGATGAAAGCACCAGATATTACACTGCAAGTAGAAATCCGCGAAGAAGCAGCCTATCTGTCCTATGAAACGATTCGTGGAGCAGGCGGTCTTCCTGTCGGAACATCTGGAAAAGGTATGCTGATGATGTCAGGCGGGATTGATTCACCCGTTGCAGGCTATCTAGCTCTAAAACGCGGGGTGGATATTGAAGCGGTGCACTTTGCTAGCCCCCCTTATACAAGTCCCGGTGCTCTCAAAAAGGCGCAAGATTTGACGCGCAAATTAACCAAATTTGGTGGCAATATTCAATTTATTGAAGTGCCATTTACAGAAATTCAAGAAGAAATTAAAGCGAAAGCACCAGAAGCTTATCTGATGACCCTAACTCGACGCTTTATGATGCGCATTACAGATCGCATTCGTGAAGAACGTGGTGGGCTCGTTATCATCAACGGAGAAAGCCTTGGTCAAGTTGCTAGCCAAACGCTAGAAAGCATGCAAGCAATCAATGCTGTCACTAACACTCCAATTATTCGCCCAGTTGTGACTATGGATAAGCTGGAAATCATTGACATTGCTGAAAAGATTGATACCTTTAATATCTCAATTCAGCCCTTTGAAGATTGCTGTACCATTTTTGCCCCAGATCGTCCGAAAACCAATCCAAAGATAAAAAATGCAGAGCAATACGAAACACGTATGGATGTGGAAGGATTAGTGGAACGTGCTGTTGCTGATATCATCATTACTGAAATCACACCAGAAGCAGAAACAGACGAAGTGGATGAGATGATTGAAGGATTGTTGTAATAAGAACGGATTTTGAGATTGGAAGTTATTCTGGGAAATTACTAAAAGCTACTCAGTTAGTCTTTTGATAAAAAATACTTGTCAAATAATTCTAGAAATGCTATACTTAGAGAGTTGACTATGCACAGCCTGTGCAACCGCTCGAACATCGTCATAAGTGGTTCGTCCCACGATGCTAGGCGAGTCTTCACAAAATTAGGGGGAACCCGTAAAATTCATAGGAGGTGCATAATGAGCACATACGCAATCATTAAAACTGGCGGCAAACAAGTTAAAGTTGAAGTTGGTCAAGCAATCTACGTTGAAAAATTAGACGTTGAAGCTGGTCAAGATGTAACATTTGACGAAGTTGTTCTTGTTGGTGGTGAAAACACTGTTGTCGGAACTCCGCTTGTTTCTGGAGCTACTGTTGTTGGAACTGTTGAAAAACAAGGAAAACAAAAGAAGGTTGTTACTTACAAGTACAAACCTAAAAAAGGTAGCCATCGTAAACAAGGTCACCGTCAACCATATACTAAGGTTGTCATCAATGCAATCAACGCTTAATTTTTAAGGAGAGCACATGATACAAGCAGTCTTTGAACGAGCCGAGGATGGTGAGCTGAGGAGTGCAGAAATTACTGGACACGCCGAAAGTGGCGAATACGGCTTTGATGTCGTGTGTGCGTCGGTTTCTACGCTTGCCATAAATTTCATCAATTCGATTGAAAAATTCGCAGGCTATGAACCAATCTTAGAATTAAACGAAGAAGAAGGTGGATTTTTACGAGTAGAGATTCCTACGGATATTCCACCTCACCAAAGAGAAATGACTCAACTTTTCTTTGAATCATTCTTCTTGGGTATGGCAAACCTATCGGAGGACTCAGCTGAGTTCGTCCAGACAAGAGTTATCACAGAAAACTAACACGGAGGAAAAACATTATGTTGAAAATGAATCTTGCTAATCTGCAACTTTTCGCCCATAAAAAAGGTGGAGGTTCTACATCTAACGGACGCGATTCACAAGCAAAACGTCTTGGAGCTAAAGCGGCTGACGGACAAACTGTAACTGGTGGATCAATTCTTTATCGTCAACGCGGTACTCACATTTATCCAGGTATCAACGTTGGACGTGGTGGAGATGACACTTTGTTTGCAAAAGTTGAAGGCGTTGTACGCTTTGAACGCAAAGGTCGCGATAAAAAACAAGTTTCTGTTTACCCAATTGCGAAATAAGAATTGAAAGTCCCTACCTCATGGTACGGGTCTTTCTTTTGAAAATGATAATTTGAAAACAACAAAAGAAATGTAGATAAAACGAACAATCTTCATCTCATTATAAGATAGCTGTGAACAACTTTGCAGCTATCTTTATTTTAAGTACATTTTACATGTGTTTTTTATGTATTTTAGTATCATATTAGTTGAATTATTCCAGCTATCAAAGTATAATGTATAATGACATCTTTAACGTGATTACAAGTAATAATATAGTTGTAATTAGTAATGAAATTCTTCTATTTCCATATATAGTTATACCTTCAGGAATAGATAAGATAAATAATTTATAAAAAGGATACTAGCATGTTTAGAAAAAATAATGAACTTCAAGGTCATGGCTCAATTCGTAAAAATAAAATTTATGGGACTGTTGGTGTTATTATATTTGGAATAATCGCAATGTTTAGTTTACACAAGAGTGTGGCGGCTGATGATATTGAAAGTCCTAAAACAACAGCACCTATACCTATAGCTGAAGCGTCAGATACAAGTCTTGTTGTACAATCACAAATGGCTAGACAAGAAGATAATACTACTCTGACAACTACAAAGGCTGATTCAGCTACTACTATGAGTTCAACTAGTAGAGCAGCTGCAACAGCACCTACTGCAGCCGCCTCTCAAGCAATGCTATCTACTGCACAGACAGAAAATCAAAATCCAAATGTAACAGTTGAAAATCAAGAATTAAAAGACGCTGTAACAGAAGCCAAGAATAATGGGATTGAAGCAAAGCAAGAGGCGACAGAAAATATTGGAACTGCGAATACTGAAGCAGAAGTCGCTACTCTAGAAGCAGAAGCTAATGCGCGTGAAAAAGAACAAGCAAAACGTATCAAAGAAGCGATAGAGAAATACAAAAACGATCTTGCAGTAGCGCAGGCCAATACAACTAAGCCAGGATATCTTAGTAAAGTTGTAACTCAAGGATTAAAATTTGAAAGTGAGCCTAATGCTCATTTATCAATTACAGGTACAACTGAATTTGGTCAGCAAGATACACCTAAAGCATATTCATATGAAGAATATGTGAGCAGTGGCAGGACGTTTGCTAATAATCCAGTTGCTGCATACAAAACGACTTTATCAGGAAATTTTGTTATTCCAAAGATTGACAAAGGTCAGACTATAACAGCTACTTACACAAATTTACAAAATTCAAGCTATAATGGTAAAAAAATTGCTAAAGTCGTGTATGAAGTAACAAATTTAAATAGTGGAACAGGTATCATCGGTTTTGCGGAAAAAGATCCAACAAAAGGAATTTATACTTTTTATAATTTAACAGCACCTTCTAGATATGAAGTAAAAATTCGTTTTTATGATGAGGATGGTAACATCATTCAATTCAAGCAAGAGAATCCAGCTATATTGTCCCTAACAAGTTTGTCAAAAACAATACTTAATGGAAAGAAGCATGAGGAAGGGATAACAGATTATAACTTCAAACCAGTAAAAATAACGGGATCCTTTGTTGAAAAACAGTCCGATAACCGTTTAGCTGCAAGTAGTCCGACACAAAATATTCCAGATAGTTTTAGTGACCCTAATTTTTATAAGACTAGTATCGCTGGTGTATCAGGAAGTGGTGATGTCATCTCTTTTACTATGCGTAGGGATTCAGAGTTTGATAAAGGGTATTGGTTAGCTATTACAAGTAAGTTACCTTCACCATTTGTTTTGACTAAGCCTAATTTAAGTTATAAATTCTTTAGCTATAATAAAGCAGGGACTGTATTACTTGACAATTATATTCAAGGTACAACTACTAAGTTGACAGAAACACAAACTGTCAAACCTAAAGGCACACTTATAGGTGAAAGTTATACAGGAACGCATGAAGACCGAATAACATTCAATGGTAAAGTTTATAAATATGTATCGTCATCTGATAATATAACAGGTACAGTAAAATTAGGAATAACCAATGTATATAATTCTTACGTTGAAGTGACTGGAAATGTTATCGTAAATTATAGAAATCAAGCTGGCGAAACGATTAAAGAGAGTGTTGAAGATACTTCTAATGCTTCTATTGATACCGATTACAATACGGAAGAACATCGCAAAACGACGATAGTCACTTCTGACGGGAAGACCTATCGATTAGTGGCTTCCCAACTTCCAAGCAACGAAAAAGGGAAGGTCATTGAAGGGACGACCCAAGTGACGTACGTTTATAAGGAAGTGTTGGGAAATGTGACGGTTCATTACCAAGATGAGTCCGGTCACCAGCTGCAAGACGATGTCACAGCCCTTTCCGGAGCCTCCACCAATACGCCTTATGATACGGAAGAACATCGCAAAACGACGATAGTCACTTCTGACGGGAAGACCTATCGATTAGTGGCTTCCCAACTTCCAAGCAACGAAAAAGGGAAGGTCATTGAAGGGACGACCCAAGTGACGTACGTTTATAAGGAAGTGTTGGGGTTAAATAAACAAAAAGTGACTTATACAGTTATTGATGACACAACTGGTACGACTTTAGAAAACCAAGTGGAATTAACGACTGGTGAGTCGGATGCAGCTCTTCCAGCAGCAGCGCAAAGGAAATACGATACGGTTGTATCAGGTTATCTGGCCCAAGGCTATGAATTGGTTTCAAAAGAGCAGCTTCCAGCTAAGTTCGATCTTGATAGCAGTCATGATCAAAATGTGACGGTTCACTTGAAGCATGGCACAACTGATATCCAAGAAACCCAGAAAGTGAGTTTGATAGTTCGTTATCATGGAGCAGGTAGTCAAACGCCAGCTAATAATGTACAAACAGCAACGTGGACACGGACGGTGACGAAAGATAAGGTAACGGGAGATGCTGTGAAGACTACGGATTGGGTAGCTGACAAGGCAACCTATGACGCTGTTCCATCTCCAGTCATTCCAGGCTACACAGTAGATGTGGCAACTGTTTCGGCAGAAACAGTCACTCAAGAGGATATGGTTAAAGATGTTTATTATACTGCGATCCCAGTAACTTCAGATAAACCAACTCCTCCAGTAGTTCCGTCAACGCCGGACAAGCCAACGACTCCGACAGTTGTACCAACGACTCCTACAAAAGCAACTCCAACGAAAACAGAAATCTTGCCAAGCACAGGTGATTCTCAAGTTGGTCCAATGCTTGCAAAGCTGACGGGCGTAAGTTTACTTTTATCAGCTTTAGGTTTAGTTGGTCGTTGTAAAAAAGAGGATTGATGAACCTTTTATAAACATATAAAAGTAAACTAAAGGTTGAATCATTCGATAGAAAGGATAAGCTTTACAAGCAACTTGGCATAGTTGATTTGTGAAGCTTCCTTTTTTTGTTAAAAGATTGAAACAATATGCTTGACAAAAGAAAGGCTTCATGGTTTAATATACCCCATAAGGGTATAAATGGAGGTGCTTATGTTTCACTTATTTACGAAAATAGATAGTATTTCTACAAGTGAATTGGAACAAAAATTAAAAAAGAAAATTCAACTGCTAGATGTACGAACACCGTCTGAATATCGAAATGGTCATATTCAGGGTGCGAAGAATGTCCCACTCAATGAAATCTCAAGATACACGCCAGCAACAAATGAAACACTGTATGTCATTTGCCATTCCGGTGTGCGGAGCAAAATGGCAGCCAAAAAGCTAAAGAAAAAAGGCTACGATGTTGTCAATGTTCAAGGCGGTATGAGTGCTTGGACCGGAAAAGTTGTTTAAAAGTGATAAAGGAGGAAGTTGAATGAAAATTATCATTGTTGGTGGAGTTGCAGGTGGAATGTCTGCAGCGACGCGTTTAAGACGGCTAAAAGAAGACGCTGAGATTATTATTTTTGAAAAGGGGCCATTCGTTTCCTTTGCAAACTGTGGTCTGCCTTACTATGTTTCTGGAGAAATTGCTGAGCGGGAAGACTTGTTAGTGCAAACGCCTGAGAGTTTAAAGGCACGCTTTCGTTTAGATGTGAGACCTTTCCATGAAGTGACGGCTATCTCACCAGATCAACATATGGTGACGGTTCGGCATGACGGAAAGGAATTTACAGAGAGTTACGATAAGTTGATTTTATCGCCGGGGGCAAAGCCTTTTGTGCCTCCAATTGAAGGTTTGGAAACAGCTGAAAATACCTATACTTTACGTAATGTTCCTGACCTAGATGAGATTATGTTAGCTTTGGAGAAAGAACCAAAAGAAGCTGTGGTGATTGGGGCTGGATTCATTGGACTTGAAATGGCAGAAAATCTTCGCAAGCGTGGTTTGAATGTGACAATTGTTGAGAAAGCACCGCATGTTTTGCCACCGCTTGATGAAGAAATGGCTGCTTTTGTTCAGGCTGAATTGTTGAAAAACGGCATTCAAGTAGTTACTTCTCAGTCTGCTACGCGGTTTGAGGACAAGGGAAAGGTCATTGTGCTGGAGAATGGGCAAAAAATTGCTTCTGATGTGACCATTTTATCTGTCGGGGTGCAACCAGAGAATGCTTTAGCACAGGTAGCAGGTATTGAGCTGGGATTGCGTGGCGGTATCTTAGTCAATGAGCGTTATGAAACCAGTCAACCTGATATTTATGCGGTCGGCGATGCGATTGTTGTCAAGCAAGAAGTTACAGGAGAAGATGCACTGATTTCATTGGCTTCGCCTGCTAATCGTCAAGGTCGCCAAGTTGCGGATGTGATTGCTGGAGTAGCTCGAAAGAATAAAGGCAGCATTGGTACAGCTATTGTTCGGGCATTTGACATGACGGCAGCTTCAACAGGGCTGAGCGAGCGCATTCTTCGTATGAATGGCCTGCCTTATCAAGTTATTCATGTCAGTGGTAAGGATCATGCTGGCTACTATCCGGGTGCGACTGATGTGACCTTGAAACTCCTCTTTGAGCCAACAAGTGGCAAAATTTACGGTGCACAAGGTGTTGGGAAAAAAGGCGTTGATAAGCGGATTGATATTTTGGCAACGGCTATTAAAGGTAATCTAACCATTTTTGATTTGCCAGAGTTGGAATTTACCTATGCGCCACCGTTTGGCTCTGCTAAAGATCCGGTCAATATGCTGGGATATGCAGCCTTAAACTTGGTAGAAGGTTTGAGCGACAATATCCAGTGGTATGAATTGGAAGATGAACTAGCTGCCGGTAAGAAGTTCCTAGATGTGCGGACGGCCAGTGAGCTTCAACAAGGTCGTTTGAAAGTGGATACGGTTCACATTCCTTTAAATGAATTGCGTGAGCGTTTAGGAGAGTTAGACAAGTCGCAGGATTATATCGTGAGCTGTCATAGTGGACTTCGTAGCTATATTGCCGAGCGCATTCTCAAACAAGCAGGATTTTCTGTTCAAAATCTAGACGGCGCCTTTGCCTTGTACAAAATGGTAAAACCAGAGGGGGTAGAATATGGAAACTAGCATCAGCATGCCTGAATTTTATAAAAAATATCAGACAGAAATCTTATCCATTCTTGATGTGCGAGAAGATTATGAGTTTCAAATGGGACACGTGCCGACGGCAAAAAATCTGCCATTAAGCACTTTTGAGACGGGCTACAAACAACTCAGCCAGCAGGAGAAATACTATGTCATCTGCCAATCTGGCGCACGTTCTGCGGCTGCGTGTCAGTTTTTAAGTGCGCAAGGATTTGATGTAACCAATGTAGCTGGGGGCATGAATTTCTGGCATGGCGAGGTGGAATAAGGAAAGAGAAAAGGAACTGAATAAAAACCTTCCAAAAATAGTAAAAAGCTTAAAATCAAGTTATCAAAAACGTTGATTTTAAGCTTTTTCTTGTTCATTGCTTCATTTTGACTAGAAATTGAGTTTTTGCCTAACCTATAACTCAATAATATGTGGCTCATAACCAATAGCTTCTAGGAATTTGAGTAAGTCCGTTGTGTCTAAAAAGAGTGTTTTTTCATTGGTATTGGGGTGAAAACTCATTCGTTTTTCCGACATGATTTCTTTGTCAAAATAGACTTGAATATCTTTGTCTACATTGTTTAACAATCCAAAAGGAGAAACAACACCTGCTGGCAACATCATTTTTTCAAATAGACTATCAGATGATGCCATGCGGATTTTATTGGCTCCGACCAGTTCTTTAAACAAGTCCATGTCCAAGCGTTTTTTGTCGTCCATAATGAGTAAATAGTAGGCAGTCTTCTTTTTATTAGTAAGAAACATGGTTTTGGTGCGGACACCCTCGATGCCTTTGATGAAGCTGTCGGCTTGCTCGGTTGTAAGCGCTGGTTCGTGCTCTACGATTTCAAATGGAATGTTTAGTTTGTTTAGGGTTTCTTCCACTTTTGTGTATAAGTCCATTTTACTTGCCTCCTTTGGGTTGTTTTATTACTTTTATTATACAATAGTGAGGTGTATTTTTCAATGGGCGACAATCTGCACCAAAAGCAGTTCACTTCATCAACTTGGTCGATAACTTGTCTGAAAACGAGTTTCGTTCATCAGCCAGGCTGACGACTTGCCTAAAAACAGATTTGCCCTGTCCGCCGGGCAGACGGCTTCCCTAGAAATCAGTTTATTCTGTCAGCCGGGCTGAAACGTTGCCTGACAACAAGTTGACTTTTTCCGCCGGGCGGACAGTCTACCTAGAAACGAGTTTCGTCCATCAGCCGGGCGGACGCTCCCTGTGCTCAATAGATCAATTCTATTTTTAAAAAAAGAAGTGATAGTTAGAATAACGCTTTTACTGTGCAACGTCAATAAAAAAACCTCAGCAAGCGAAGAAAACTACTGAGATTATTTTCGTTTGATAAAGTATTGGACAGCTTTTTCTAGCCGCTCTTTTTGAGCTTTAGGATCGTCCAAAGGATGGTTGAGGCATTCGGTGAGATTTTCGGTAATCATCAACTCAATGACACGCTCGACACTAGAGCGAACAGCGGTTAATTGGGTGATAACGTCTGCACAATCGCGTTCTTCCTCTATCATTTTTTGAATGCCACGTAATTGTCCCTCGGAGCGTTTTAGTCGCGTAATAAGCTTTGAGTTTGTCATGTTCTTGTCCTCTGTGTATTTTTTTACATTATATCTTGAATAGTCTCCTTTGTCAAAGTAGCCGCTTTTTCTTTGTGGTATAATGAAAGAGTTAAGGAGAAAAGTGATGAATATTTTAAAAAGATAAATTGTAAAATATAGTTCAACCAAAAAACTCATAGCGTTTCATTGGTGTAAACTGTAAGTAACCACACAAACAGAACCCGAGGAAAAACTATGAGCTACTCCCATCTTACCATAACCGACCGAATAAAGATAGAAACCTACTTGGAATTAGGTTTAAAACCTTGCCAAATTGCAAGTAAACTTGGCGTCCATAAGTCTACCATTTCAAGAGAGTTAAGACGATGTCAAAATGGTTATTCCGCAGTCTTAGCACAGGAACAGTACGACCACAGGGCTAAGCAAAAAGGTCGGAAGTCTTGTTTAACACCAAAGTTGAAAAAGGAAATTGAGAACGGTTTAAAATCCTCCTGGTCGCCTGAACAGATTTGTGGGCGCTATCAGCTTGAACAAAAGCCAATGGTAGCTTTTAAAACCATCTATAACTGGCTCTATGCTGGTTTGATTGATCTGGATTTAAGCGTCCTCCGTCGTAAAGGAAGAACTCGACAACCCAAAGAAACACGTGGGACATTTAGGATTGGCACGCCGATTGCCAAACGTCCTAAAGAGGTTCGGAATCGTGAAACTTTTGGCCACTGGGAGCTTGATACTGTAGTGTCTTCCAGAGGCAAAAGCAAGGGGTGTTTAGCGACTTTTCTAGAGCGAAAAACTCGTTTTTACTTAGCTTTCAAGATACCAGATAGAACAGCCAAAGCCATGTTTTCAGCCATCGAACAACTTTGTAGGCTATTTCCAAAAGAGACTCTTAAAACCTTCACTTCAGACAGGGGAAAAGAGTTCGCCTGCTATCCTCTAGTAGAGAATTTAGGAATTTCCTTTTTCTTTGCGGACGCCTATTCATCTTGGCAGAGAGGAAGTAATGAAAACGCAAATGGCTTACTAAGAGAATATTTCCCAAAGAAAACAGATTTAGCTGCTATCTCTGATGAGGCTTTGAACAAGGCCTTATATGATATCAATCACCGACCACGAAAATGTTTAGCTTACAGAACGGCTTATGAAGCTCTAGTGGATGAGTTAGAGTAAATGTTGCACTTATTCTTGCAATTTATCAAAAGAAATAATGTAACAGAAAAAGAACGCCAACAACTGTTAGCAATTACGAGAGATTGTCATCAGCTAGATGGAACTTATCGTACCCCCTATCTTGATACGACTTACAACGTAGATAAAGATATGCCTGCTTTTTTCTTAGCCTATGAAGCCGCTAAGTTAGTAGGTTATTTATTCGTTTATGCTGATGAACCGAAAGAAGCTGAAGTTTCGCTCTATGTGATACCTGCTTATCGGCGCAAAGGAATTGCTCGTACCTTGCTAAGCGAATTTGCAAATGTAGCGACACAATACAATTTATCCGAAGTTGACTATGTGACAGAAACAGCTTTTTTGACCAAACACCCGAATTTTTTAGAGCATTTTCAATTTCACATAACAGATGCTGAGTTGTGGCTGGAGCAGCCGCGCAGACAATTTGCTTTAGAAAAGAGAGCGGGTTTAGAAGTTGTTTTGGCAGATTTGGACTTGGTCGAAGAGATTGCAACTTTCCAAGCAGAAGCGTTTGGAAATCCTTTAGAAAGCAGCCGCACTTATGCACGTGAAGCTATCTTAGATAATAACACTCTTTTGTTTGTATTGAAAAAAGATGGGAAAATTATTGCATCTTGCTCTGTTGATATGAGCACAGATTTCAATTTCTTCTTTGGTCTAGCAGTGAAAAAAGAGCTACAGGGACAAGGACTAGGCTCTTATCTTATGTCGGCAATAATGAATGACATGTATGAGCGGAATGATTTAAATTTCCAAATTGTAGTAGACAAGGAAAATACAGGTGCTTACAAA
The DNA here is from genome assembly GCF_023167545.1 of Streptococcus constellatus subsp. constellatus. Classification (NCBI taxonomy): domain Bacteria; kingdom Bacillati; phylum Bacillota; class Bacilli; order Lactobacillales; family Streptococcaceae; genus Streptococcus; species Streptococcus constellatus. The sequence continues at coordinate 997,645 of NZ_AP014647.1, read as the reverse complement.
CTTTACCAACGATTAGGGTTTCAAGTGATGACAGAAGTTGTCTATGTCGGTAAGTAAGAGGAGGCAAACATGTGTCAAGAATGTTATTCTAGGGAAAGTAGGAGAACGCCTTTATTGAATCCTTAGTGTATGACGGTTTAGTTATGCCTTGATTTATGGTATAATGATAAAACATTTAAAAGAGGATAAAAGCATGAATATTCAACAACTGCGTTATGTTGTAGCGATTGCCAACAGTGGCACTTTTCGTGAAGCAGCTGAGAAAATGTATGTCAGCCAGCCGAGCTTGTCCATTGCAGTTCGAGATTTAGAAAAAGAGTTGGGCTTTAAAATATTTCATAGAACGAGCAGTGGCACATTTCTGACACGTCGAGGGATGGAATTTTACGAAAAAGCCCAAGAATTGGTCAAGGGATTTGATGTATTTCAAAATCAATACGCCAATCCAGAGGAAGAAAAAGCAGAATTTTCCATTGCTAGCCAGCACTATGATTTCTTACCGCCTCTGATAACGGAATTTGCTAAACGCTATCCAAAAGATAAGAATTTCCGAATTTTTGAATCCACAACAGTGCAGATTTTAGATGAAGTGGCGCAGGGGCACAGTGAGATTGGCATTATCTATCTGAACAATCAAAATACTAAAGGAATGATGCAGCGGATTGATAAATTGGGACTAGAAGTGATAGATTTGATTCCTTTTCAGACGCATATCTATCTACGGGCAGATCACCCCTTAGCTGGGAAAGAGGAGCTTACTATGGAAGATTTGGCAGATCTGCCGACAGTTCGTTTTACGCAGGAAAAGGATGAATATCTCTATTATTCAGAGAATTTTGTGGATACTAGTGCCAGTTCTCAGATGTTTAATGTAACTGATCGTGCCACTTTGAATGGTATTTTAGAGCGGACAGATGCTTATGCAACAGGATCTGGATTTTTGGATAGTAATAGCGTAAACGGCATTACGGTGATTCGATTACAAGACAACTTGGAAAATCGCATGGTTTATGTTAAACGTGAAGAAGTAGAGCTTTCACCAATTGGTGCAGCTTTTGTTGCTGTTATGGAAAAATATTTTGCAAAAAGAGGTAAAAAATGAAACGAAAAGTGATGGTGCCAATTGTGATTGTAGCCTTAATTGCTTTGGATCAATGGGTAAAATTTGAAATTGTCAAAAACATTCAATTAGGTGAAGTAAAACCCTTCCTTCCAAAGATTTTGAGTTTGACTTATTTGCGAAATACAGGAGCGGCATTTTCAATTCTGGAGAACCAGCAATGGTTGTTTGCGGTAATTACTTTAGTGGTGATTGGCGCTGCTATCTGGTATTTGAGCAAGCACATCAAAGGTTCTGTCTGGCTGCTGTCTGCTTTGAGTTTAATTATTGCAGGTGGAATTGGAAATTTTATTGACCGCATGCGCCAAGGTTTTGTTGTGGATATGTTTCAGCTTGATTTTATCAATTTTGCAATTTTTAATGTTGCGGATAGTTATCTGACGATTGGTGTGCTTGTACTGATAGTGATGATGTTAAAGGAAGAGGGCAATGCAAGTTAAAGTAGAGATTGGCGGTGTACGGTTGGACAAGGCGCTTGCTGATTTGACACCATTATCCCGCAGCCATGCCAATGAACAAATCAAAAATGGGCAAATCTTAGTCAACGGGCAAGTCAAGAAAGCAAAATATGCTGTCAAGGCAGGTGATGTGATTACTTACGAATTGCCCGAACCTGAAGCGATGGAATACGTTGCAGAAGATCTGCCACTGGATATTGTTTATCAGGATGAAGATGTCGCAGTGGTGAACAAGGCTCAAGGTATGGTGGTGCATCCAAGTGCAGGGCATACGAGTGGAACACTGGTCAATGCGCTGATGTACCACATCAAGGATTTGTCCGGTATCAATGGTGTTTTGCGCCCTGGAATTGTCCATCGGATTGACAAAGATACATCAGGATTGTTGATGATTGCCAAGAACGATGATGCGCATATCAAGCTGGCTGATGAATTAAAAGATAAAAAATCCCTGCGGAAGTATTGGGCTATTGTGCATGGTAATCTGCCGAATGACAGAGGCGTTATTGAAGCACCGATTGGACGCAATGAAAAAGATAGAAAAAAACAAGCTGTAACGGCAAAAGGAAAGTCAGCTGTTACACGTTTCCATGTTTTAGAACGTTTTGGCAATTATACGCTGGTGGAGTTGCAACTGGAAACAGGTCGTACACATCAAATTCGTGTGCACATGGCTTATATTGGTCACCCAGTGGCAGGTGATGAAGTATATGGACCACGTAAAACGCTAAAAGGGCACGGTCAATTTTTACATGCCAGAACGCTTGGATTTACTCATCCTAAGACGGCAGAAGTCATGGAATTTACAGCAGAAGTGCCGATCGTTTTCCAAGAAACATTAGCTACATTGAGAAAAGGACTGAAATGAGATTAGAGTAAGAAAATATGTAAACTCATGATAGTAGATTTCTTTTAAAAATTAGTCATTTTCTCTTATTTGTCAAATTTTTTATTTTATAGTAAAATGGGAAGGCGTCATAAATTCTAAGTATTAGCAAGGAGAGAAGATGAATCAATTACCAAATTGTCCAAAATGCCAGTCAGAATATGTTTACGAAGATGGGTTACTATTAGTTTGTCCAGAGTGTGCTTATGAGTGGAATCCGGCTGAAGTCGATGAAGAAGATGATGGCATCAAAGCGATTGATGCAAATGGCAATCAACTTGTGGACGGAGATACTGTTACTCTCATCAAGGATTTAAAAGTCAAGGGTGCTCCAAAGGATTTGAAACAAGGAACGCGCGTGAAAAATATTCGGATTGTAGAAGGCGACCATAATATTGATTGCAAGATTGATGGTTTTGGTGCGATGAAACTTAAGTCAGAATTTGTTAAGAAAATCTGAGGTCAGTAATGAAACGAAATGTAATTTTTTATAGCCGCATGATATTGTTTATCTTAGGGTTTGTGGGAGTATATCTTGAAATTACAAAGCATGGCGGTCTTGGCATGCTTATGTATTATACTGTTTTGTCCAACATTATCGTAACAGCTTTCACAGCTTATTTGCTGTATCTAATGGCGCGTTCTGAAAGTCGCTGGCAAACGAAGACACTATTTCGGATTAAAGGCGGTGTCACTATGTGTATCATGATTACCTGTGTCATCTATCATGTTCTGCTTGCTCCGTTAGCGACTGATTTTTATCGACTGGAAAATTTCCTATGTCATTACATTGTACCGTTATGGTTTTTAGCGGATACTGTGCTTTTTGATAAACGTTTGCAATATCGCTGGTTTGATCCCATTGCTTGGACTAGTGTGCCTCTACTTTACATGGCTTTTGCCCTGTTTAATGGTTTGGTTCTCAAGTGGCCTATTCCAGGTGCTAAAGACAGTCCATTTGCTTACTTCTTTCTAAATATCCCAAAATATGGCTGGTCTTATGTCTTACAGTGGTCAATCAAAATTTTTATTGGTTATTTGCTTGCGAGCTTTCTGCTTTACGGAGTTATGTCCCTATCCTCACATAGGAAAGGGTCTTCTTAAATACTTGAAACAGCAAAATTTGTCTACTTGCCTGAAAAAAACTTTTTTTGAACGTTTTCTTCAGGTTTTTTCTTGCTTTAATTACTACTGGCGCTGAAAAATTAAGCTCTTCATTTTGTTGAGGACAGTTCATAAAGTAAACACCATTACTCTGTTTCCATCTAATGATGATTAAAGTAACTTTTTCAACCCATTGATATATTCCTGATAGCGTTCTTTTCTCAACTTATAAATAGCTTCATAGATATGCTGGTAATGAATATCATAAAAATTCATCGAGAAATTGATAAGAATGTGTTCCTTATCTGGAAATAAGCTCTTGATATAAGTTGAAATATGTTGGTCTGCTACAATTATATTTGTTTCTTCGTGATCCTGTAAATGGAGCGAACTATTCAAAAAGTCAATTACCACAATCCGAGTAATAGAAGGAGGAATATTTCTTGAAAAAGCATTCTTTAAAGTCGTTACGTCGGCATTATTACTTGCAAAAATATACAAAGAAATAGGTGCCATATTGGCATAAATCAACTCCCTTAGTTGAATGGTCACATGATAAATGTGGTACTTGTATACTTCACCTGTCAATCCCACCTCTTTCATCCATTCTTTGACAAGTGGGCTCAAGAGGAGATAGAGGGGGTCAAACAATCCGCGGTGGTCATATTGGAAAATGTAAGAATTGGGAACCAAACTTTGTAAATTGCAGATAAAAGGCTTCATAAAGAAGAGCATGACAATCCTAAATGGTTGAGAATTGATCAGCTCATCTCCAAATAATAAGCGAAATTTTTGAATGAGCGGCAGTAACATTCCTTGTTTCATGATAATATCAAGAGCTGTATCGCGATCGTGTTCCAACCATTTGTCTCTAGAGAAAGGATTAGGGGTAGTACAATAGGCTAAAAATAGATAATCGTAGTCTGTCGGTGTAAACATCACTTGTAGGGCAGGTTCCAAAATTTTCTTGGTTAAGGTTATCAGTTTTGGATAGACAAGGAGCGTTTTTAGTTTTTCTAGCTCTTGTGAGGCAGGTAGAACCATAGGAAAATTCTTTCGTTTCCACATTAGCACCACGAGAATAGAAAAGAATCGACTTTCTTCTGTAGCTGCTTCGAAGGCTTCTTGTGAGATGTGGGCATTGGAAGAACGAATCCATTGATAAACGAGTTTTAACTCTTTTTCTTTAATTTCATACAGATGAATGCCAAATTTATATTCCAGCAAAGCGATAAGGAAACGAATACGGTATTCTGGTCCAATGACTTGGTATCTGTCTAAAGATAACCCAACTTCTTTCAAAAAGTCCAAACACTTATCACGTATTCGATAGCCAGTTGCACGGGATATGTACTCTTTTTGGATAAAGCAAATGAAACTCTCTTTTTCTTCTTGTAAGAAGTAGCGCAAAAGGTGGAGAAAGGTTGAACTTTGATAAATCCGATGAAAACAGATGGAAGGATTGATTTTTGTAATCAGGTCTAAGTGAACTGTGTTCGCAAAAACTTTCAGATAAAATAAATCATTGAATTCCTCTTTCAATTCTGCTAGATGTTGATAGATGATTTTTTCACTAAATTCAGTGAGTTGTGCTAGTTGCTCAATATCAATCGTTTGAAATTCTAGAATGATTTGTAAAATGGTTGCTTTATTTAAAATTGATTCTTCCAAATATTTATCTAACATAAACGATTCTCCTCTGTTTTTTAAAATTACCATACAAGGAAAGGGCTTGTCAACTAAGATTTTAAAGAAAAGGGGCGTTATGAGTATCGTTTGGAGTCATTGAGGTTAAAAGGGCGCTATTTTAGTAGGTTTGTCTCATTTTAAGTAAGTATTTTTGCATTCAATTGAGAAAAAATTTACACATATTCTATTTTAGTATTTTACGATATAAAATGAGTTTTTCAATCATTGAATCAAATATCTTATCAATTTTTTAGTATATAGATGTATAATAAGCATAGCAATTATAAATGTGAAAAGGTATTCTATGAAATTAAAAATTTGTAAAAATGATTTTAGTCTTCAATGGCAGGGGATTTACCATTTAGCCTTAGTAGATTATCCTGAAATTAACAAATGGGAATTGGAAAAAATTGCCAAGTTCGTGGCATATGAAAAAATGTACAATAGGAAGACTCAAATAGAGTGTGAAAATCCTGTTCTACAAAGCCTAGTCTGTCAGTATTTGGATAATAGTAAAGTAATATATCCGTTTACCCCGCGTGACAGAAAAGAAGCTGGAACCTTTAATGTATATGGTGAATGTGTGACGTCAGATTATCTCAGCCATACTTGTACTGTAGAAACTGCTAAAAAGATATTAAAAACTGGGAAATTACTGTCTGCTACGAAGGCTTTTGGTTTGATTGGCAAACAGCTTGTGAACGATAAACGAAATGCAGCAGGTGATCCAGCGGATTATTTTGACTATGTCATGTTTGGGTGGTCTAATACGACATCTGGTTATAGGTTAGCAATGGAACGATTGCTAGAAAGAAATCCCACGGAAGTCGATCTGGAAGAAGCTTTCATACCTGGTGTTAGCTTTCATTTCCGGTATGAAACTATTGTGAATCAAAAGGGCTATGTATTTGATGGTTATCATGCAGCAAAAGTGAAAGATGAGGTATTGTTAGATCTCAGTCTTTGTGTCTGCATTATTGCAAGTCAAAATAAAAAGGAATTTGAAGGTATTATTCCAAATTATTTAAAAAACAGGATTCATTATTTAGATTATCAAAACGATGGACTGGTAAAATGGAATGATAAGGTATATGAAAAAGTGCTTGAGCTAGATGGTAGAGATAGGACGACCACTAGCATATTGTAAAAGATTTTGATAAGATAGAAAGTAATTAGGAGGCAGCTTTGGATTTAGCAGAAATTAGAAAAGAAATTGATCAAATAGATGTAGACTTAATTACCTTGTTAGAAAAAAGAATGGCGTTAGTGAGCCAAGTAGCTCTCTACAAACGTCAGACTGGGAAAGCAGTATTGGATACTCAGCGTGAGCAAATTATTTTAGAGAAAGTTGCAAATAGTGTGCAGGAAAAACAGTATGAAGATACCCTTGTGCAGACTTTTTCAGATATTTTAAAACATTCACGTGCTTATCAAGAGCGGCATATCTAATATAGGAATGATAAAATGAAAAAAATTCATAGGTTAAAGTGGGTCAATATCGGAAATCAAGTGATAGCTATTACGGTATTGTCCATTCTTATGGGACTAGTAATTGGAACTATTGATACGATATTTGGGCGAACGCTTATATTTTTAAGTGAAGTCCGCACTTTGCATTCCCTTTATTTGATTCCTTTTTTAGCTTTTGCAGGATTAGTGATTGTATTTCTCTATCAGAAATATGGTGGGAAAAGTAGCAAAGGAATGACCTTGATTTTTGAAGTTGGGCATGGTGTAGAAAATCACATTCCCAAGCGCTTAATCCCTCTTGTTATAGTGACGACTTGGTTGACGCATCTTTCTGGTGGATCGGCCGGTCGAGAAGGAGTAGCAGTACAATTAGGTGCCACAGTCTCTCACTGGTTTTGCAAGAACTTTTCTACTCCTAATACTTCAAAAGTATTTTTAGTTACAGGAATGGCTGCTGGTTTTGCTGGATTGTTTCAAACGCCATTAGCGGCAGTTTTGTTTGCGATGGAAGTCTTGGTTGTAGGAAACTTGCAGCTGACTGCTTTGTATCCTGCCATGATAGCCTCTCTCGTTTCTACTTGGACATCACATGCGTTAGGTCTTGAAAAATTTATGCAACCAATTTCTGCTCATTTGGGATTATCTCCAATACTTGTTATTAAATTAGTGCTCCTTGGAGTTTTATTTGGACTTTGTGGCAATGTATTTGCTTATGCTCTCTTGTGGAGTAAAAAGAAAGCGGCAACTATTTTTCCAAATCCCTACAAACGAATCGTGGTGATGGGAATTGTCTTAAGTATTGTCTTTTTATTGTTGGATAAAGGTCGATACTCAGGGCTTGGAACAAATTTAATTACGGCTAGTTTTGCTGGACAATCTATTTATTTATATGATTGGTTCTTTAAATTACTTCTAACAGTTTTGACTTTATCAGCAGGTTTTCAAGGTGGAGAAGTGACACCGCTTTTTGCCATTGGGGCAAGTCTAGGCGTTCTACTGGCAGGTTTATTTGGTCTTCCAGTTAGCTTGGTTGCGGCGCTAGGCTATGCTGCAGTTTTCGGAAGTGCTACCTCTACTTTCTTGGGACCGATTCTGATTGGTTGTGAGGTGTTTGGTTTTAGCAATTTTCCATATTTTTTCATAGTCTGTGTCGTGGCATTTAGTCTTCACCGACAACATTCGATTTATGGAGCCCAAAAAATTCGATATTGAAAAATAATCTTCTATGAGGTTTTAACTTGTAGGAGATTTTTATTTTGTGTTATACTAGAAAAAGCAAGATTAGAAAAGGAAAGTCATGACAAAAGTAGATTCCATTTTTAAAGAAAATATTCGAAAAATTTTACATGAAGGTGTTTTTTCTGAAAATGCACGTCCGCGCTATAAAAACGGGAAAGTTGCTAATTCTAAGTATATCACTGGTTCTTTTGCTGAGTACGATCTGAGCAAGGGAGAATTCCCTATCACAACGCTTCGTCCGATTGCTATCAAATCAGCGATTAAAGAAGTCCTCTGGATTTATCAAGATCAATCCAATAGCTTAGAAGTTTTAGAAAACAAATACAACGTTCATTATTGGAATGATTGGGAAGTAGGAACTACTCGCACTATTGGTGAGCGATATGGTGCTGTTGTTAAAAAACATGATATTATCAATAAAATTTTAAAACAGCTGGAGACGAATCCTTGGAATCGTCGAAATATTATCTCACTTTGGGACTATGAAGCTTTTGAAGAAACAGAAGGATTATTGCCTTGTGCTTTTCAGACCATGTTTGATGTCCGACGTGTAGATGGTGAAATCTACCTAGATGCAACTCTGACACAGCGTTCAAATGATATGTTGGTAGCTCACCATATCAATGCCATGCAGTATGTCGCATTGCAAATGATGATTGCTAAGCATTTTGGGTGGAAAGTTGGCAAATTCTTTTATTTTGTCAATAATTTACATATTTATGATAATCAATTCGAGCAAGCAGAAGAATTGCTCCGGCGTGAACCAACGGATTGTGCACCTCGCTTGATATTGAATGTTCCAGATGGAACCAACTTTTTTGATATTAAAGCAGACGATTTTGAATTAATTAATTATGACCCTGTTAAGCCACAGTTGAAATTTGATTTAGCAATTTGATAATGAAACAAAATTTCTCTGAATGTAAAAAAGTTTATTATTTTGATACAAATTGGTTTTGCTTCCTATGCAATTCCAATCGCCTCCCAGAATGTAAATAAAAAGAATTCACAGAAAGCTGAGTTTCACCAGACTTATTATGTTTTTTCAAAAACTAATAAACGAAGAGGCTTATTTAACTATTTTCCAAAGGCAAATATAAATTGTCTGGTGATTTGATAGTTAAAATCAGCCTTTTTTACTGAAATTTGATAAAATAGAACTATCAATTCAAAGGATGAGGGAATGACGAAGAAAATTGTAGCTATTTGGGCACAAGATGAGGATGGCTTGATTGGGCGAAACAATAGATTGCCTTGGCATTTACCAGCTGACCTTAAGCATTTTAAAGAAACAACAACTGGACAGGTTATTTTAATGGGTCGGGTGACATTTGACGGGATGAATCGTAGAGTGTTGCCTAATCGTACTACGATTATTTTGACAAGAGATAAGTCGTATCAAGTAGACAATGAGCATGTATTGATCTTTCACGATGTCACTTCTGTTCTAAAATGGTATGAGATGCAGGAAAAAGAGCTTTATATTATTGGTGGCGGTCAAATTTTTTCTGCATTTGGGCCTTTCATTGATGAGTTAGTTATGACACGTATTCATGCTAGTTTACAAGGAGATACCTATTTCCCGAAAGAGTTTGATATGACGAAATTTCAGGAGTGTTCTCGTCAATTTTATGCCAAAGACGAAAAGAATGAGTATGATTTTACTGTAACAACCTTCCAGAGAAAGGAGTCGTAATGGAACGTAGTATTTTCGGATTTTTTACGGCTCTTTTGTGTGTCGTTTGTGTCATGGCGGCTACACAGGCTTTTCGTAAAAAGCGGTATGGATTATCAGTTCTCTTTTGGCTGAATGCTTTTACAAATTTGGTGAATAGTATTCATGCTTTTTATATGACCTTATTTAAATAATAAACAACTAAACGAACGAAAAAGAAATTGTAATGAATAGATTGGAGTGAAAGATGCCTACAAATCGTACGAGCGAAATGATGGTTTATTGTTCTTTTTGTGGTAAAAGTCAAGAAGAAGTTCAAAAAATTATTGCAGGAAACAATGCATTTATTTGTAACGAATGTGTGGAATTAGCACAAGAAATTATTAGAGAAGAATTAGCAGAAGAAGTCTTGGCAGACTTGTCGGAAGTACCAAAACCACAAGAATTGCTTAACATTTTAAATCACTATGTAATAGGGCAAGATCGTGCAAAGCGAGCGCTGGCTGTTGCTGTATACAATCACTATAAACGTATCAATTTTCACGATAATCGTGAAGAAGAGGATGATGTCGAATTACAAAAATCCAATATTCTTATGATTGGTCCAACCGGTTCAGGTAAGACTTTTCTTGCTCAAACTTTAGCGAAAAGTCTAAATGTTCCCTTTGCGATTGCAGATGCGACAGCTTTGACGGAAGCTGGCTATGTCGGGGAAGATGTTGAAAACATTCTCTTAAAACTCTTGCAAGCTGCAGATTTTAATATTGAGCGTGCAGAACGTGGCATTATCTATGTAGATGAGATTGACAAAATTGCAAAGAAAAGCGAAAACGTCTCTATTACTCGTGATGTGTCTGGTGAAGGCGTTCAGCAAGCTTTGCTTAAAATCATTGAAGGGACTGTAGCTAGTGTACCTCCTCAAGGCGGTCGCAAACATCCACAGCAAGAAATGATTCAAGTGGATACCAAGAATATTCTTTTTATCGTTGGCGGTGCTTTTGACGGAATCGAAGAAATCGTCAAACAACGTCTAGGTGAAAAGATCATTGGTTTTGGTCAAAATAACAAAGCTATTGATGAAAATAGTTCTTATATGCAAGAAATTATTTCCGAAGATATTCAAAAATTTGGGCTTATTCCTGAATTGATTGGTCGTTTGCCTGTGTTTGCAGCGCTTGAGCCTTTGACTGTTGATGATTTGGTGCGAATTCTCCGTGAGCCTAAGAATGCTTTAGTGAAACAATATCAAACGCTTCTTTCTTATGACGATGTTACATTAGAGTTTGATGATGATGCTCTCCAAGAGATTGCTAACAAAGCTATTGAACGCAAGACAGGCGCTCGTGGCTTGCGCTCGATTATCGAAGAAACCATGATGGATGTCATGTTTGAAGTACCAAGTCAAGAAAATGTGAAGTTAGTGCGGATTACCAAGGAAGCAGTTGATGGAACAGATAAACCGATTTTAGAAACAGCTTAAGCGAGGTGTTGTATGGAAATTAATACGCACAATGCGGAAATTTTGTTGAGTGCAGCCAACAAATCTCATTATCCTCAGGATGAGATTCCTGAAATTGCTCTTGCTGGGCGATCCAATGTTGGAAAATCTTCTTTTATCAATACATTATTAAATCGAAAAAACTTAGCGCGAACTTCTGGTAAGCCAGGGAAAACGCAGCTGCTGAATTTCTTCAACATTGACAATCAACTTCGATTTGTGGATGTCCCAGGCTATGGCTATTCCAAGGTTTCTAAGACAGAGCGAGCTAAGTGGGGTAGAATGATTGAGGAGTATCTGACGACTAGGGAAAATCTCAGAGCAGTTGTAAGTTTAGTGGATTTTCGGCATGAGCCAAGTGCAGATGATGTGCAAATGTATGAATTTCTAAAATACTATGAGATACCCGTCATCGTTGTAGCTACAAAAGCAGACAAAATTCCACGCAGTAGATGGAACAAGCATGAATCGGTCATTAAAAAAAGGTTAGATTTTGATAAAAATGATGATTTTCTTATTTTTTCATCTGTAAACAAAGATGGTTTAGATGCGGCTTGGGATGCGATTTTGGAAAAAATTTAGGAATGAAAGAAAAGAGGCTGGGACAAAAAATCCCGGTCTTGCTTTTTCGTTAGAAATATCTTTTGACACGTGATACGGTAGCTGATTGCTCAACGCACTGCTTTGAGGTTGCAGATAGGACTTGCGAAGCAAGTCTCAACTTTGTTTGTCTTTTAGACTTCAAAAAGTTTCTAATCATTTTCGCGGAACTGGAACTACGAACGAAAAAGTAAAAATTTTTAGTTCTGTTCTATCGCCTTTATAATGAATCTGTCACCAAATTGTAACTAAGTAACGAGGATTTTATGTTATAATCAAACATATATTATACTGGAGAAATGAACTATGAGAAAGAAAAAATTGAAAAAAAGAGTTTTAACAGTTCTGGTTTTGGTGGCTGTTACTTTATTAGTTAGTGCAGTTTTATCCAAGCAAATTCGCCCAGCTAGTGCCAATGATGAGGCTTACCAACGTCCCTTGACCCAAACAGAAGTGTTTATTTCACAAATTGGTGAAACTGCTCGTCAATTGGGTCAAGCAAACGATTTATATGCTTCCGTTATGATTGCACAGGCCATTTTGGAAAGCAATTCTGGACGTTCTGCTTTATCAGCTGCCCCTCATCACAATTTATTTGGAATTAAAGGTCAATACGCTGGTCAATCTGCTACAATGCCTACGCTAGAAGATGATGGGAAAGGAAATACTTATAAGATCAATGCAGAGTTTAGATCGTATCCGAGTTATTTTGAATCTTTGCAAGACTATGTAGCAATTTTAAAGCATAGTCGCTATACCTATGCTTGGAAGAGTAATACGACCAGTTATATGAATGCGACAGCAGCTTTGACAGGGATTTATGCGACGGATACAAGCTATAACGTCAAGCTAAATAATTTGATTCAACAGTATAATTTGACACAATACGATGTACCAGGTACGCAAACAACTAGCGCTACAGCATCTAACAAGGTCTACAATCCTTATCGTCAACAATATACAACACAGGAAGTGTTAAATTTGGATGTTGCTTGGGCGAATCGTCGTCGATAATATTTGTAATTAGATGAGAGAGATTGGGATTTTTATCCTAATCTTTTTTGTTCGGTGATGAAATTAGTTTATTCGTCTATTTTTATGGATCTATAAAGAAAACGTTTCCCATAACTAAAAGTTTGTGATATAATGAACACATCGTTTTTATGACAAAAAACAAGGGGAGATGAGAATGTCAGAATCGTTATTTATTTCAAAAATTGAATATGCGTGTCACAAAAAGGAAGAATTATTTAACAGGAGCAAAGCGAAGTATGCAATTCGTTCGATGTTTGCAGGGGCATTTTTAACATTGAGTACAGCGGCGGGAGTTATTGTAGCAGACCTAATGAATGGATTTGCTTCTGGGACTGGACGTTTTGTTTTTCCGTTTATTTTTGCTTGGGGATTAGTTTACATTCTCTTTTTAAATGCTGAATTAACTACTTCAAATATGATGTATTTAACGGCGGGAACCTTTTTGAAGAAGATAAATTGGAAAAAAGCTTTGCTCATTTTACTATATTGTACATTTTTTAATTTAGCAGGCGCTCTTTTTATTGGTTTTATCTTTAATCAAACTAGTGAATTTACTCATCTCACATCAAAGAGTTTTCTAGCTGGGATAGCAGAGCATAAATTGTCTCGTCCTAATCAGCTCGTCATTTTTGAAGGGATTGTTGCCAATATTTTTGTTAATATTGCAATTCTATCTTATTTGTTGTTGAAAAATTCAACTGCAAAAATTCTGATTGTGATTTCTGCCATTTATATGTTTGTTTTTTTAACCAATGAGCACTTGGCAGCTAATTTTGCATCATTTTCTTTAGTAGCTTTTAATAAAATTGCTGGGCAAATAGAGGTTTTTAATCTTTTAAATATTTTAAGGCATTTTAGCGTTACTTTTTTAGCTAATTGGATTGGTGGAGGGCTTTTGATTGGTTTGTCCTATGCTTTTTTAAATAAAGACGAAACTACTTATGTAGATTGAAAATAGACCGTTCGTGCATATAAAAATGTGTTCAAAAAAGTAGAAGAAGAGGATGGAAACGTTTCTCTTCTTTTTATTTGCTTCAAAAAAAGAAAGAATTAAAATCTGTTGCCATAATAAAAGGCATGCAATTTGACTGTATCCGCCAACAAATCGCAGAGCAAGGTAGATTATGATAAAATAGAACTAGTTTTAGATGAGAAAAGAGATTTCATGAAAGATTTATTGAAATATTTTAAAGGTTATGTGAGGGAATCCCTGTTAGGACCGCTTTTTAAATTGTTAGAAGCCAGTTTTGAATTACTGGTGCCAATTTTGATTGCGACAATTGTTGACCAAATAATCCCTGAAAAAGATAGTACACATCTTTATATCATGGTCTTTTTATTGGTTGTCCTAGCATCGTTTGGTGCTGGGGTGGCAATTATTGCCCAATATTATTCCTCAAGAGCAGCGGTAGGATTTACACGTCAATTGACCAAAGATTTATATCAAAAAATCATGCGTTTGCCAAAAGCTCAGCGAGATAACCTGACAGCATCTAGTTTGGTTACTCGTTTGACAAGTGATACTTATCAAATTCAGACTGGTATTAATCAATTTCTTCGTCTGTTTTTACGTGCGCCGATTATTGTTTTTGGCTCGATCATCATGGCATTTTTGATCAGCCCAAGTATTACGCTGTGGTTTTTGCTGATGGTTGTAGTCTTAACCGCTATTATCTACATCATGTCACGTTTCGTCAACCCGCTTTATGCTAATATTCGTCGGATTACAGATAATATTGTCAGTATGACACGTCAACAATTACAAGGTGTGCGTGTTATCCGTGCTTTTGGACAAACAACTAAAGAAATTCAGGAATTTCAAAATATCAATGAAAATTATAAGACTTGGCAGATAAAAACAGGAATATTGTCTAGCTTGATTAGTCCGTTGACCTTTTTCGTAGTGAATAGTACTCTGGTTATAGTTATTTGGTATGGAAATCTAGCGATTGGACATGGTTTACTAACGCAAGGGAAATTAGTTGCTTTGGTCAATTACCTTTTGCAAATTTTGATAGAACTATTGAAATTGGCGATGCTCATTACTTCTTTGAACCAAAGTTACATCAGCGCTGGACGAATTCAAGAAGTTTTCGAACAGGAGGGAGAAGATGTTCTGGCAGAGTTACCGATTGTTTACTCTGTGGGTGATCAATCTATTTCTGCTCAAAATGTTACGTTTACCTATCCACAAGCCGCTCGTCCAGCATTAGAAAATATTTCGTTTGATTTACTATCTGGTCAGACTTTGGGAGTGATTGGAGGAACAGGAGCAGGGAAATCAACTTTAGTGCAGCTGTTGGCACATTTGTATGAGGCAGATGCAGGCCAGTTGGCTATTTTTAAAAATAATCGAAGTCCTCGAAATCTGAAAGAATGGCGTTCTTGGATAAGTTTAGTACCACAAAAGGCAGAATTATTTCGAGGAACCATTCGCTCAAATTTATCTTTGGGATTGGATGGTGATATGAGTGATGAACAGCTTTGGTGGGCTCTTGATATTGCGCAAGCTAGTGACTTTGTACGGGAAAAAGAAGGTCAGCTAGATGCTGGAGTAGAAGCATTTGGTCGAAATTTTTCTGGTGGTCAACGTCAACGGCTGACGATTGCGCGAGCTCTAATACAAAAAGCACCTTTTCTGGTGCTGGATGATTCCACTTCGGCACTTGATTATTTAACAGAAGCTAAACTATTGCAAGCTATCAAAGAGCAGTTAAAGAACACGAGTTTGATTTTAATTTCACAGCGAACCAATAGCTTGTGTGCAGCTGATCAGATACTTGTCTTGGATAAAGGTCATCAGGTCGCTCTTGGTGCACATGAAGATTTGCTTCAAACGAGCGCTATTTATCGAGAAATTCATCTCTCACAACATAGTAAGGAGGAAAAGCATGAAAATGAGGTATTCTAAAAGTAGTTTAAAATGCCTTGCAAGTGATTTATTGCAGCAGCGCTGGCTTTTCCTACTAGCTACAATTGGAACGATTGTTCAGGTTGCCTTGACCATTTATTTGCCGATTTTGATTGGAAATGCAGTTGATAGTGTTTTACTTTCCGATGCAAGTCAGCATTTGCTGCCAATTCTCTCGAAAATGGGGATGGTGATTGTTGCCAATACAGCGATTCAATGGCTCAATCCTTTAATCTATAATCAGTTGATTTATAGTTATAGTCAGAAACTTCGGGACGCAGTTATTCAAAAAATTCATCGACTTCCCTTAGCTTATCTTGATTGTCAAGGGAGTGGTGATTTAGTGAGTCGCTTGACGACGGATGTGGAGCAGTTAAATAATGGTCTGCTCATGGTTTTCAATCAGTTTTTTGTAGGCGTGTTAACTATTCTTGTAACGATTGTGACAATGGCAAGGATTGACTTTTTCATGATGATGTTAGTCTTGCTTTTAACTCCCTTATCTATGCTGATTGCACGTTTTATAGCCCGTAAAAGCTACAAGCTGTTTCAAAAACAAACGACGGCACGAGGGCTTCAGACACAGCTCATTGAAGAAAGTCTCTCTCAAGAAAGTTTGATTCAAAGTTTTAATGCCCAAGAGCAGTTCATTGCGAGCTTTACAAAGGGGAATGAAAGCTATGCGAACTATTCTCAGAAAGCGATTTTCTATTCCTCTACTGTCAATCCAGCGACTCGCTTCGTGAATGCTCTTATTTATGCTATTGTTGTTGGATTTGGTGCGGTTCGTATCATTAACGGCTCTAGTTTCACAGTTGGACAATTAGTGACATTCTTAAATTATGTCAACCAATACACCAAGCCATTCAACGATATTTCGTCTGTTATGGCTGAATTACAAAGCGCCCTTGCTTGTGCAGAGCGCTTGTACATGATTTTAGATGAAAAAGAAGTTGTAGAAACTGGAAAAGAAGAACTCACGAGTGAAGCAGTACGGGGTGCGATTCGTTTTGAGCACGTCCGTTTTGGTTATGAAAAAGATAAACCTTTGATTCACGATTTAAACATGACCGTTCCAGCAGGAAGCAAAGTTGCTATTGTCGGACCAACTGGTGCTGGAAAATCCACTTTAATCAATCTCCTCATGCGTTTTTATAATGTGGATGCGGGCAAGATAAAGCTAGACGATCGAGATATTACAAATTATACTCGAGTGTCCTTCCGCCGGCAGTTTGGCATGGTGTTACAAGAAACGTGGCTGAAAAAGACCACGATCCATGATAATATTGCTTTTGGGCGACCAGAGGCCAGCCGAGAAGAAGTAATTGAAGCAGCTAAAGCTGCCAATGCTCATTTCTTTATTCAGCAATTGCCGCATGGCTATGATACTTATCTAGCAGATGCAGGAGATTCTTTGTCACAAGGACAACGCCAGCTATTGACCATTGCGCGTGTTTTTCTAGCGGTTCCTAAAATCCTGATTTTAGACGAAGCAACTTCATCCATTGATACACGAACCGAAGCGCTTATTCAAAAAGCTTTTAATAAGCTAATGGTAGGAAGAACCAGTTTTATCATTGCTCATCGTCTGTCTACTATTCAAAATGCAGATATCATCTTGGTTTTGGTTGATGGTGATATTGTCGAACATGGCAGTCATCAGGAGTTGATGCAAGCGAAAGGTATGTATTATCAAATGCAGACAGCGCAGGAAAGTTTAGTTATTTAAGATTAATAAATGGAAAAAACTTAGAGAATGATATACTATTTGAGACAAATTCAAAGGGTCGTTATCACATTTTCTCACATCTTGTTTTTAAGGTAAACTGTCATATAGTTTTCAAAACTTATAATTGTTCTTTCCTTACTTGCTCTAGTCCAGTTTCAGTCAGGTAGTAGATTTTCTGACAGACTTCTTTTAGAAAAGTACGGTCATGAGAAACAGTAATAAAAGCTCCGGTATAGCTTGTAAAAAGTTTTCGAATTTGTGGCTGCGAAGTAGGAGAAAAGTTACGTGTTGGCTCATCTAATAACAAGACATTTGCCTGATCTAATACCATTTTTAGCAGCAGCAATTTGGCCTTTTGTCCACCAGACAGTTGAGAAATGGGATGATGTACTTCATTGCGTGTGAATTGTAGACTGGCTAGGTGTGTGAGGATTTTTTCTCGCTCAATAGCCTCTCCTGTAGATGTTAGAAAATCTATTGGAGAATCGGCTTCGTTTAAAATATCATGATAGTTTTGAGGCATATATCCTAGTGTAATGCTTCTCTTTTCTTTCAGTAGATGTCGCAGTTCTTTGAGAAAAGTAGATTTACCGATACCATTTTTACCAATAATCCCAATCTTCTCCTGTCCCAAAAGTTCAAAGTTAATATTTCGTACTAAGATATGCTCTTCTATCTTTAAACACATCTGTTGGATAGTAAGTACTCTTTTTGTCGATGGGAGAGGGGAAATGGTAGGAAATTCCAGAATGATAGCATCTGCTTGTGTTGGTAACTCTGTCATTTTAGTGGCTTCTCGATTAAAACGTTTTTCTTGTGAGAGAATATTTTTCATTTTTTTGGCTAGTAATCTACCAGCTGTGCTGTCATGAGTATGACGCAAGACATGCTCCACACTTTGTTTGACTCGCTGGTGTTTTGCCATTGCTTTTTGATATTCTTCTCGTTCTTTTTTTGCATCTTTTGTTTGCTTTTTAAATGTCTCCTGTCTCTCTTGGCTATAATTCTCATAATCCAGATTCCTCACAGTTGTCCGAGCTTCCTGTTTTTTCTTAATCAATTCCAAATGAATGATTTTTGTCGCTACATGGCTCAAAAGACTTTCATCATGGGAAACGAAGATAACTGTTCGAGGTGTATTTTGGAGAAAATTTTCTAGCCATATCAGAGTATCTAGATCTAAATCATTAGAAGGCTCATCTAAAAAGAGAAGGTCCCAATCAGTAGAGAGGATTTTTAAAAGTTGAATTTTTAATAGTTCGCCACCAGATAAAGAGGCTAAGGTTTGCTGGCTAGTAAAACGTTGACTGTCAAACTTTAATTCTTGAGCGAAGCGATAAAGTTTGTTGTAATCTAGGTCTACTTCCAAATCTCCAAAAAAATAGTCGTTGAGAGAGAATTTTCTTTCATTTTCAGGTAAAGTTTGCGGCAAATAAGCATAACGATTATAGCTTTTTTGAATCTCTCCTGTATAACTAACATAGTCTGAAACAAGTGCGTCATTCATGAGTAGTTTGAGAAGAGTAGATTTTCCATTTCCTTCTTCTCCAATAATGGCAATTTTATCACTTGTATTAACAGTGAGTGATAAATCACTAACCATGTTTTTGAAGTCTTTTAAATGTGTAATGGTTAAATGTCTAATTTGTAGCATATATGTCTCCTTATGATGTTCATTGTCATTTTAGAGCTAAGAAAAACAGCCCTATTTACCTAGTAGAGCTGTTTTTGCTTTTGGGTTGCTAACAAATATTGCAAAGCAAGTAGTTTGCGATGGATATATTTAGCCTTGAGAAGTAAAAATGTCTTCTTTGAAAATGAGCAAGAGCACAACAAAAAATCTACTAGATAAAGTTTCCTTTAAGCAATAGATTTTTTGTACATAAGCTCCTTACCTCCGAATTTCATTGATTTTAATATAACAAAAAAGTGATTTAATGTCAAAAGAGACCTGAGTTAAGTTTTCAATCGGGAATAAATTAATAGGAATATAAAAAATCCCGAAACAATTTTCGGGATGGAGTG
The DNA here is from genome assembly GCF_023167545.1 of Streptococcus constellatus subsp. constellatus. NCBI lineage: Bacteria > Bacillati > Bacillota > Bacilli > Lactobacillales > Streptococcaceae > Streptococcus > Streptococcus constellatus. The sequence continues at coordinate 978,206 of NZ_AP014647.1, read as the reverse complement.
TTATTACACATTCAAGACTTTATCTAAGAAGTCCTTTAGACGTGTGTGCTGTGGATTATCAAAAATTTGATCGGGTTTACCGTCTTCTAAAAACTCTCCGTCAGCCGTAAAGATAACACGGTTTGCTACTTGGCGAGCGAACCCCATTTCATGAGTTACGATAATCATAGTCATGCCTTGCTTGGCCAATTCTTTCATAACATTGAGAACATCTCCAACCATTTCGGGATCAAGAGCAGAAGTAGGTTCGTCAAAGAGCATAATATCAGGATTCATAGCAAGTCCCCGTGCAATTGCGACACGTTGTTTTTGTCCACCTGAGAGGCTATCTGGCATGGCATCAGCTTTATCAGAGAGACCGACTTTTTCTAATAATTCCATACCAAGTTTATCTGCTTCAGCTTGTGTCATTCGTTTATGCTCAACGGGCGCAAAAGTGATATTGCCCAAAACTGTCATGTGAGGAAAGAGGTTGAAGTGTTGGAAAACCATACCAATATTTTCACGAACGAGGTCAACATCTGTGTTTTTGTCGGTGAGATTGAAACCATCTACGGTAATCGATCCACTTGTAACTTCTTCCAATAGGTTCAAGCTACGTAGAAAAGTTGATTTTCCTGAACCTGAAGGCCCAATGATACAAACGACATCCCCTTCATAGAATTTGGTTGTGATTCCTTTTAGGACTTCATTTTCCCCATAGTATTTATGTAAATCGTTGACATCAATTTTTAACTTAGCCATTATTTAATCCTCTTTTCTAAGCGTTTTGCAAGTCTAGTCAAAAGAGTAATGATAATCAGATAAAAAACTGCTAGGATAGCATACATTTTGAAACTTTGGTAGTTACGAGCAATGATGATTTTACCTGTTTGGAAAAGTTCGACAAGACCAATGGCGGAAACAATTGTTGTATCTTTCAAAGCAATCACAAATTGATTGACGAAATTTGGTAACATGATTTTTGTTGCTTGTGGCAGAATAATCTTTCTCATTGTCTTGGAATAAGAAATACCAAGACTGCGACTGGCTTCCATTTGTCCAGCTGGAACAGCTTGAATCCCACCACGAACGATTTCTGCAATGTAAGCTCCAGCATTGAGTGAAAGAGCAATCGTACCAGCTACAAAATCATTAATTGGGTTTTGATGGCCTGTCATTGATTCAATAAGGTTTGGGATGCCCCAGAAGATAAAGGCTGCTAGAATCATAAGTGGGATCCCACGAATAACATCTACGAAGACTTCTGAGATAATGCGGAGTGCTTTAACAGGACTTACACTAAACATCCCAAAGATGATTCCGATGACCATAGCGATTGCAAATGACAGAAGTGCGAGTGCCAAAGTAATTCCAAGACCACTTAACAATTGCTTGTAGTTATTTTGGAGGAGCCCCCAAATGGTTGTTTCATCAACTGTATTGTCTGAAGAGCTAGTATTTGAGTTTGATTTCTTTAAATACTTATCAAGAATTTTTTGATACTGACCATTTTTCTTGATATTTGCTAAGCCATTATTAAACATTTGGATCAATTCAGGATTACTACCCTTTTTTACGGCAAAAGCAGTGTCTCCAATAGGAGTTCCTTTGATTGGTGTTTTCAGTTTTTGGCCTTGGCTAATGGAGTATTTAACAACAGGTTCGTCATCCATAACGGCATCCACAGAACCAGAGTTTAGACTGTCATACATAGAAGAAGCATCAGAGAATGTTTTGATTTTGTAATCATATTTACTTTGATTTTTTGTTAAGAAAGTTTGTGAAGCAGTTCCGTTTTTAACACCGATTGTTTTACCTTTCAAGTCTTTATAAGAAGCAATTGTACTTGATTCTTTGACGGCAAGGATAGCGTTTGCAGTATAATATGGTTCTGAGAAATCAAAGGTCTCTTTACGAGCATCTGTTACAGACATCCCTGCAATCATTCCATCGGCTTGTCCAGATTGTACAGCATTTAAAGCGGCGTCAAAACCAGGATTTGTGATTTCGATCGTGAAACCTTGGTCTTTGGCGATAGCATTTATCAAATCCATGTCAATCCCAGTATATTTGTTATTACTATCTTGGAAAACGAATGGTGCAAAGGAAGAGTCGCTAGCAATGGTATATTTTGCTTTGACAGGAGTTGCTTTTTTGCCAGCAGGAGTAGTAGTTTCTGGAGTGGAACTAGTTGCCTTTGTAGATCCTGTCCATTTTGAGATGATTTTATCAAGAGAACCATCTTTTTTCATTTGAGCAAGCGCTTCATTGAATTCCGTTACTAGATATTCATACTTGCTTCCTTTTTTGACACCAAACGCAAAGCTACCAACAGCTTCCCCCTTCATAGAAATTTTTAAGTTTTGGCCTTGCTTGATAGCATATTCAATAACAGGCTGATCATCCATCATAGCATCAATTGAACCAGAGTTCAAACTATTATAAGTCAAATCAGTCGTATCAAAAGTTTTAAGATTAAATTTATATTTGTCTTTGATTTTTTCCAAAAAACGTTGAGAAGCAGTTCCGTTTTTAACCCCAACAGTTTTTCCTTTTAATTGTGAATAACTACTAATTGTATTTGTTTTAGTCGTTGCGATGACAACTTTTGTATCATAATAAGTATCAGACATGGTGAAGGCTTTTTCACGGTCTTTGGTTTTTGTCATTCCAGCCATGATAGCATCTGCTTGACCAGATTGAACAGCATTGACCGCTGCATCAAATCCAGGGAAAGTCATATTGATGTTCCAACTTTTTAGTTCAGCGACTTTATTGATAATATCTACGTCAATACCTTTGTAAGTTTGATCGGAATCTTTAAACTCAAAAGGTGCATAGGCTGTATCAGATACTACTTTGATTGCATCCGCATGGATATTAGTTGTAGCAAATAGTGGTAGTAAAGCTAACAAAAAAGCTATGATTTTTTTCTTCATGAGTCTCTCCTTTAAATAATATTTTTAAATTATATCAAAAATATCTTCAAAAGGCAAATATTTTTCGTTTTTATGTTAGATTTTATGACATGTAAATTTTCGATTTGTATATCTAAGAGATAAAATATAAAGTAATAAGCTCAGAAATTTGAAATGATGATACTTGTGTTAAAATAGTAGAAAGAGGTGTTATATGATAAACAGAATTACAGACAATAAATTTAAATTGATCTCCAAGTATGAGCCTTCAGGCGATCAACCACAAGCCATTGAGCAATTAGCGGATAATATTGAAGGCGGTGAAAAAGCTCAAATTCTCATGGGAGCGACAGGAACAGGGAAGACCTATACCATGAGTCAGGTGATTTCTCGAGTCAACAAGCCGACTCTGGTTATTGCCCATAATAAAACGCTGGCCGGCCAGCTTTATGGTGAGTTCAAGGAATTCTTCCCTAATAACGCAGTGGAATACTTCGTTTCCTACTATGATTACTACCAGCCGGAAGCCTATGTGCCTTCCAGCGATACTTATATCGAAAAGGATAGCTCGGTCAATGACGAGATTGACAAGCTCCGTCACTCAGCAACTTCTGCCCTATTGGAGCGCAATGACGTAATTGTCGTGGCTTCGGTCTCTTGTATCTATGGTCTGGGATCGCCTAAGGAATACTCCGACAGCGTGGTAAGTCTGCGTCCTGGACTAGAGATTTCCCGCGATAAGCTGCTCAATGATCTGGTAGATATCCAGTTTGAGCGTAATGATATTGACTTTCAGCGGGGGAAATTCCGAGTCCGAGGTGATGTGGTGGAGATTTTTCCAGCTTCTCGTGACGAGCATGCCTTTCGGGTGGAGTTTTTCGGAGATGAGATTGACCGGATTCGTGAGGTCGAAGCCTTGACAGGACAAGTTTTGGGTGAAGTGGATCATTTAGCAATTTTCCCAGCTACTCACTTTATGACAAATGACGAAAATATGGAGATTGCCATTGCCAAGATTCAGGCCGAGCTGGAGCAACAGCTGGCTATCTTTGAAAAGGAAGGAAAGCTCTTGGAAGCCCAACGATTGAAACAGCGTACGGAGTATGATATTGAGATGCTCCGTGAGATGGGCTATACCAACGGTGTTGAGAACTATTCTCGTCACATGGATGGGCGCAGCGAAGGTGAGCCACCTTATACCTTGCTTGATTTCTTCCCAGATGATTTTCTCATCATGATTGATGAAAGTCATATGACGATGGGGCAGATTAAAGGGATGTACAATGGTGACCGCTCGCGGAAGGAAATGCTGGTCAATTATGGTTTCCGTCTGCCGTCTGCCTTGGACAATCGTCCGCTGCGTCGGGAAGAGTTTGAAAGTCATGTTCATCAGATTGTCTATGTATCTGCGACACCGGGTGACTATGAGCGAGAACAAACGGATACAGTAATTGAGCAAATTATTCGACCAACTGGGCTTCTGGATCCAGCAGTCGAAGTGCGTCCGACTATGGGACAAATAGATGATCTTTTAGGTGAAATCAATGCGCGTGTTGAAAAGAATGAGCGAACGTTTATCACAACGTTGACTAAAAAGATGGCAGAAGATTTGACAGATTACTTTAAAGAAATGGGAGTTAAAGTCAAGTACATGCACTCGGATATCAAGACATTGGAGCGGACTGAGATTATCCGTGACTTGCGCCTGGGTGTCTTTGATGTCCTGGTCGGGATCAATCTGCTGCGCGAGGGAATTGATGTACCAGAGGTCAGTCTGGTTGCTATCCTTGATGCAGACAAAGAAGGTTTCTTACGAAATGAGCGTGGTTTGATCCAAACCATTGGTCGGGCTGCCCGCAACAGTGAGGGTCATGTCATCATGTATGCGGACACGGTGACTGACTCCATGCAGAAGGCTATGGACGAGACTGCTCGCCGCCGTCAAATTCAGATGGCTTATAATGAAGAACATGGTATTGTACCGCAAACAATCCAGAAAGAAATTCGTGACCTGATCAGTGTAACCAAATCTGTCCTGCCAGACAAAGAAGAAGTCGTTGAAATTGAAAGTCTTAATAAACAGGAACGTAAAGATATGATTAAGAAACTAGAGGGACAAATGCAAGAAGCTGCAGGACTTCTCGACTTCGAACTGGCTGCACAGATTCGCGATATGATTTTAGAGATAAAGGCGATGGACTGAGGGATTTCAAGGAGGAAAGCAAATGGACATCACTATCAAAGCAATGGAAACAGCTGAGGAGATAGAAGGGAAGTCCAGAGTTCATTGGCAGACATGGCGTGAAGCTTATGATGAGATTTTACCTGCGGAATTTCAAGAGCAGATGACTTTAGATAAGTGCCGATTTTATAGTCAAAAGTATCCCGGAAATACCTTGATTGCCTTGAATGATGCTAAAGTGGTTGGCTTTGTTAGCTACGGTGATTTTCGAGATTCAGCTACGATAGCGGGTGAAATTTTCGCCTTGTATGTCTTAAAAGATTATTATGGCAAGGGTGTAGGACGGCAGCTCATACAGGCTGCTTTTGCTGCCTTGGATGGTTATCAAGAGATTTTATTATGGGTTTTAGAAGATAACAAACGTGCTATCGCTTTTTATGAAAAAATGGGTTTTGTTTTTGACGGTGAGGAAAAGAGCGTTGACCTAGGAAAAGCCGTGAAAGAAAAACGAATGATCTACTTGAGAAATTCTAAGAGTTAGTTTGGAAATAATAGATATATTTGTAAGGAGCACCACATGCGTTATGCACTTTTACTCCGCGGCATCAATGTCGGCGGTAAAAACAAGGTCGTTATGGCTGATTTGAAGAAAGATTTGGCTGGGTTGGGCTTTGAAAATCCAGTTTCCTACATCAACAGCGGCAATCTTTTCTTTGATAGCGAGGAGCAGGAGGAGAGGATTCGGGAGATCTTGTCGGCTTATTTCAGTCGGTCTTACGATTTTCCCCTGCCTTTTGTCCTTGTCAGCTCTGCCATGCTTCAAAAAGAAACAGCCAATCTTCCTGCTTGGTGGCAGGATGAAACAGCCTTTCGGCGAGATGTTCTCTTTTATTTGCCGGAGACAGACAGGGAGAGTGTTCAAGAGCTGGCAGGCAGTTGGGCAAATGACAAGGAGCAGCTGCATTTTGGGCAGACGGCTTTCTTTTATAGTAATGCTGACCAAGCGAACTATCTCAAGTCCAACTATCATAAAAAACTGCTCAAATCCAATTTTTACAAGCAACTAACCATCCGAAACGGCAAGACTTTCCAGAAGATAGTGGAGTTGGTAGGTACAATTCAAAAATGAATAATTGATAGATTTTGGTCTTCTTTTTGCTAACAAATTTATTATTTGGAAAAAGTTCAAGTTGAAGTAGCGAATTAAGTTGAACGTTTTTAACACTTATGGTATTTTCGTTGTTGAGCAAGAATATATCGATAAGAGACCTATGCATTTTAGTATGAACTTTAAAACATCTATATACTAAAATTATGCTATAATAAATGCTATGTATACCAAACCAACTTCTGCCTATGTACACATTCCATTTTGTACTCAAATTTGTTATTATTGTGACTTTTCTAAGGTTTTTATCAAAAATCAGCCAGTTGACGCCTACTTAGAGCACTTGCTTCAAGAATATACTTCTTATAATATAAAGCATTTACAGACACTTTATATCGGCGGTGGGACACCGACAGCTCTTTCAGCGAAGCAGCTGGAGTTTTTGTTAGCAGAGCTGACGAAAAAGCTGGATTTGTCATTGTTAGAAGAACTGACTATTGAAGCCAATCCAGGGGATTTGGATCCGGATAAGATTGCTGTTTTAAAGGTTTCACCTGTGAATAGGGTATCTTTAGGTGTTCAGACTTTTGACGATCGCATGCTCAAGCAAATTGGTCGCAGTCATTTAGAAAAAGATATCTATGAAAACATCGCCAATCTGAAGCTGGCTGGATTTGACAATATCTCGATTGATCTGATCTATGCGCTGCCCAAGCAAACTATGGATAATGTACGAGAAAATGTAGCCAAAGCTATTGCGCTAGATATTCCTCACATGAGTCTTTACAGCTTAATTTTAGAAAATCACACGGTTTTTATGAATCGGATGCGACGTGGAAAACTCCCTCTGCCTAAAGAAGATTTGGAAGCAGAGATGTTTGAATACATCATTGAGGAGTTAGAAAAAGTTGGTTTTGAGCATTATGAGATTTCCAATTTTTCTAAACCAGGTTTTGAGAGTCGACATAATCTTATGTACTGGGACAATGCGGAATATTTTGGTATCGGAGCTGGGGCTTCTGGCTATGTCAATGGGGTTCGCTACAAGAATCATGGTCCTATCCGTCATTACTTAGAGGCGGTCGAAAAAGGTAATGCCCGTGTGAGTGAGGAACATCTTAGCAAGCAAGAGATGATGGAAGAAGAAATGTTTTTGGGATTGCGCAAGAAGTCGGGTATTTCTAAACAACGCTTTGAGGAAAAATTTGGTGTTTCTTTTGATCGGCAGTACGGTCATGTTGTAACAGAACTGACAGAGCAAGGGCTCTTAGTACCTGACAGGGACATTGTCCGTATGACCAAAAAAGGTCTTTTTTTGGGCGATACAGTCGCAGAGAAATTTATATTGGAGTAAATTATGGGTTTAACTTATCAAATGAAAATGAAAATTCCTTTTGATATGGCAGATATGAACGGTCATATCAAACTACCTGATGTCATTTTGCTATCCTTACAGGTATCAGGGCTGCAGTCCATTGATTTGGGGATTAGTGATAAAGCTATGCTGGAAAAATATAATCTAGTCTGGATTATCACGGATTATGATATTGATGTAGTACGGCTGCCTAAATTTGGGGAAGAAATGACGATTGAAACAGAAGCTTTGTCATATAATCGTTTATTCTGTTATCGTCGGTTTACTATTTATGATGAAGCGGGAAATGCTATTATTAATATGTTGGCTACTTTTGTCCTTATGGATAGAGATAGTAGAAAAGTGCATGCAGTAGAGCCAAAGATTGTTGCACCTTATGAAGCAGAGTTTTCTAAAAAATTGATTCGTGGACCGAAGTATCCAGATTTGAAAGAACCAATTAGCAAAGATTACCATGTCCGTTTTTACGATTTAGATATGAACGGCCATGTTAATAACAGTAAGTATTTGGACTGGATTTTTGAGGTTATGGGTGCAGATTTTCTCATGAAACATATTCCTAGAAAAATTCATCTTAAGTATGTCAAGGAGGTACGACCTGGCGGACAAATTACCTCTAGCTATGATTTGGAGGGCTTGGAGAGTAATCATCAGATTTCTAGCGATGGTGATATCAATGCCCAGGCAAGTATAATATGGAGAAGTTGTGATGACAGAAGATAGTAAATGGTTAGAATGGGCAACTCGTCTGCAAACTTTAGCACAAAATGGATTAGCCTATAGCAAGGATGAATTTGATATTGAGCGATTTCAGGAGATTCGTCAGATTGCAGCTGAAATGCTAGTCACTCCTTCTGGTATGCCACTTGAAAAAGTAAAAGATCTGTTTTGTAATGAAACGGGCTATCAAACACCGAAATTGGATACACGGGCAGCAATTTTTAAAGACAATACGATTTTGCTCGTTCAAGAAAAAAATGGACTATGGGCTTTGCCGGGCGGATGGTGTGATGTGGATCAGTCTGTAAAGGACAATACAATAAAAGAAGTAAGAGAAGAGGCAGGTTTAGAAGTTCAGGCAGACAAACTGATTGCTGTTTTAGATAAACATAAAAATAATCCAGGAAACTCTACCTCAGTACATCACATTATCAAAATATTTGTTTTGTGTACGAGCTTAGGTGGGGAGTTTAGAGCAAATGCTGAGACGATAGCCTGTGGTTATTTTGCTTTAGATGCGTTGCCAGCATTATCTGAATCTAAAACGACTACTCAACAAATTGCAATGTGTTTTGAGGCGCAGGCATCCAATAACTGGGAAACTCGATTTGATTAATAAAGTATAGATTTAAAAGTTGAAATAGAAAACTATTTTCAATTTATATAGATTAGAGGAGTATTTAAGCTTTTAAATTAGAGGAGAAAATGAGTGACTTATAAAGGCTATTTAATTGATTTAGACGGAACAATTTATAAAGGAAAAGAACGTATTCCTGCGGGTGAAGCTTTTGTACATGAGTTGCAACGGCGCAACATTCCATATTTATTTGTGACGAATAATACAACACGTACACCTGAGACTGTTCAGGCTATGTTGGCGGAACAATTCAATGTTAAAACACCTATTGAAACGATTTATACAGCAACTTTGGCAACGATTGATTATTTAAATGATAAAAATATAGGAAAGAAAGTCTATGTTATCGGCGAGGCTGGACTTAAAAATGCTATTTCAGAAGCTGGTTATATCGAAGACACCGACAATCCGGATTATGTAGTTGTTGGTTTGGATTGGGAAGTAGATTATGAAAAATTATCGATTGCTACTTTAGCTATCCAAAAGGGAGCCCATTTTGTAGGAACCAACCCTGACCTTAATATTCCGACAGAGCGTGGTCTCATGCCTGGCGCGGGCTCAATTATCACTTTAATTGAAGCAGCAACTCGCGTAAAACCTGTTTATATAGATAAGCCGAATGCTATTATTATGGAAAAAGCTGTTGAACGTCTTGGATTGCCACATAAAGAAGTGATAATGGTTGGGGATAACTATCTTACGGATATTCGAGCTGGGATTGATAACGGTATTCCTACACTTTTGGTGACAACTGGTTTTACTCGTCCAGAAGAGGTAGCAGACTTACCAATCCAACCAGATTATGTACTTTCTAGCTTAGCGGAGTGGGATTTTGATGCGCACTAAACTGATCTTTTGGTTGAGCATGCTCTGTCTTTTAGCAGCTACGATTTTATTGACGATTTATCTCACTTGGTTGTTTTATCCTTTGGAAATTTCTTGGTTACACTTAGAAAATAAAGTTTATCTCAAATCTACAACGATTCAGTACAATTTTAATATTTTGATGAATTACCTAACCAATCCATTCCAGCAAAAACTCTCAATGCCCGATTTTCACTCATCAGCAGCAGGATTGCATCATTTCCAAACTGTGAAATATCTTTTTCATCTGGTTCAGATTGTTTTCCTAGCAACCTTACCAATAGTTTATTTGTTTGTAAAACATATAATTAAAAAAGGTTATTTATCTGTTTTTTCAAAGGCCGTTTTGAGTATTGTTTGCCTGCCAATTATTGTTGGAGCTATCGCATTTGAGATCGGATTTGATGCGTTTTTTACTCTCTTTCATAAGATTTTATTTGTCGGAGACAATACTTGGCTCTTTGATCCTGTGAAAGATCCAGTGATTTGGATTTTACCGGAAGAATTTTTCCGCCATACTTTTCTATTATTTTTTGCCTTTTATGAAGGATTCGCATTATTACTCTATAGCTGGAGTAAAAAAAGTTATTTGAAAAAGAAAGGAAACTGATGCAAACAAATCAGCAAGTAAGAAAAGATATTGGTTTATTCTCTGCTTTATGTCTACTATATGTGGCCGTAATGGCAATGATTAGTCTGATTTATCAAACGATTGTAACCTTATTTCAAGCGATTCGTTATCCCGGAAATCTTGAGAGAATCCAAAAAGCAACGGAAAGTTTTATGTCACGCGATGGCAGCTATTATCTAATTGCTGTTTGTGCAGGAGTATTTATCTTTTGGCTGTATCGGGATGGAAAATTATTTAAGTCTGATTTACAAACACAGAAAAGAGCCATGACTTCAAAAACGTTTGGGATAGTCTTATCTTTCTTGCTTCTAGGTCAATTAGGTTTTGTACTGTTTAATCAGATTTTTGAAACAATCTTTAATTTATTTGGTTTTACTATGCTTAAAGCTGTCGAATCAGCTTCGGCAGGTTCAGATAGTGTTTCTATGTTTTTGTATGCAAGCTTTTTTGGACCTGTTTCAGAAGAATTGATTTTCCGTGGGGCAGGTTTAAGAACGTTTGAAAAATATGGAAAAATCTTTGCAATTCTGATGTCTTCACTCTTATTTGGTTTGTTTCATGGTAATCTCCCGCAGTTCGTTTTTGCAACTTTTGTTGGAATGATCTTCTCTTATGTGACCTTGGAGTATTCTATTTTCTGGGCAATGATTTTTCATATTTTTAACAATTTAGTTATCGGAGAAGGATTAACTTATCTCTATTCTTTTTTGCCAGACGATGTAGGAGGTGCCTTGTATTTGTTTATCCTGCTAATTGGTGCAAGCATCGCAGTCATTTTCCTATTTAAAAATAAAACAGATATAAAAAGGTATGTACGGAGAAATCGTGCATATCCAGGAACATATCGGCAAGCTTTCCGCTCGGTCTGGTTTTGGCTCTTCGTATTTTTTATGTGTCTAACGTCGTTGACATTGATAAGGCATTTATAAAAGAGAGTTTTGAAAGGACTTTCAACTTTCTTTCATTTATGATAAAATAAAGGTAATAAAAGAGGAGCGTGTCAATCATGGAACAAACATTTTTTATTATAAAACCAGACGGTGTAAAACGTGGCTTGGTTGGAGAAGTACTGAAGCGCGTGGAACGACGTGGTTATAAAATTGAACGATTAGAAATGAGAACGAATGTTCCAAACCATATAATTGATCAGCATTATGAAGCTCTATTAACAAAAGAGTTTTACCCCGCAATTCGTGAGTATATGACAAGTGGGCCTTTGATTATTGGTATTTTATCAGGAAATCAAGTGATTTCAGGTTGGCGTCACATGATGGGTGCTACTCGTCCAGAAGAAGCTCTACCAGGGACGATTCGTGGGGATTTTGCGCAAGCAGCTGAGAATGGTGCAACGATTCAAAATGTTGTCCATGGTTCAGATTCTGAAGCATCAGCCAAACGAGAAATTGCCCTTTGGTTCGATGAAGAATGAAGCAATAAATATAAATGTGAATTGAGAGAAGAACTACATTAATCGCTGTTATTCTCTCTTTTTTATTATAAGTTTCACGTCTGGTATGTTATAATAAAAAAGAATTAACGATACTTTAGGATATTGAAATTGATTGTTGTATCAAGGAGGAGATATGTCAGATAAAAAAATTCATTTAGTAATTGTGACAGGAATGAGTGGGGCAGGAAAGACTGTAGCCATCCAGTCTTTTGAAGATTTGGGCTATTTTACGATTGATAATATGCCTCCTACGCTGGTTCCTAAATTTTTGCAGTTGGTTGAAACAACGCAAGACAATGACAAAATTGCCATGGTTGTGGATATGCGCAGTCGTTCTTTCTTTTCAGAAATTCAACAAGTTTTAGATGAAATTGAAAATAACGATGGACTTGATTTTAAAATTTTATTTCTAGATGCAGCAGACACAGAATTGGTCGCTCGTTACAAGGAAACACGACGTAGCCATCCTTTAGCGGCAGATGGGCGTATTTTAGACGGGATAAAATTAGAGCGGGAATTACTTGCACCATTAAAAAACATGAGCCAAAATGTGGTAGATACGACTGACTTAACACCACGTGCATTACGTAAAACAATTTCTGAGCATTTCTCGGACTCAACAAAACTCCAATCATTTCGCGTTGAAGTGGTAAGTTTCGGCTTTAAATACGGTATCCCGTTAGACGCGGATCTTGTTTTTGATGTGCGTTTTTTACCAAATCCTTATTACCAACCAGAACTCCGCAATCAAACAGGGCTTGATAAAGCAGTTTATGATTATGTCATGAATCATACGGAGTCAGAAGAATTTTATCAACATTTAGTGGCACTTATCAAGCCTATTTTGCCGGGTTACAAAAAAGAAGGAAAGTCTGTTTTGACAATTGCTGTCGGTTGTACAGGTGGTCAACACAGAAGTGTCGCTTTTGCCCAACGTTTAGCCGATGATTTGGCTAATGATTGGACTGTTCATTCGTCTCATCGAGATAAAGACCGTAGAAAGGAAACGGTAAACCGTTCATGAGAAAACCTAAAATTGCTGTTATCGGTGGTGGTACAGGAATTTCTGTGATTTTAGACAGTTTGCGTAAGAAAGATGTAGATATTGCAGCCATTGTAACAGTCGCTGATGACGGAGGAAGTTCAGGTGAATTACGGAAAAACATTCAGCAATTAACACCACCAGGTGATTTACGAAATGTTTTGGTGGCTTTGTCGGATATGCCTCGTTTTTATGAAAAAGTCTTTCAATATCGCTTTGCAGAAGAAGACGGTGCTTTAGCTGGACATCCTCTGGGAAACTTGATTATTGCCGGAATTTCAGAAATGCAGGGTTCTACTTATAATGCTATGCAGCTGTTGACCAAGTTTTTCCACACAACTGGCAAGATTTATCCGTCTTGTGATACACCTTTAACGCTTCATGCTGTGTTTACTGATGGAAGTGAGGTGGCTGGAGAAAGTCATTTGGCAGAACACCAAGGTATGATTGAACGAGTTTATGTCACCAACACCTATAATGCTCAAAAACCAACTGCTAGTCGCAAAGTGGTGCAGACAATTTTAGAAAGTGATATGGTAGTTTTAGGACCGGGATCATTGTTTACCTCTATCTTACCCAATATGGTGATAGAAGAAATTGGGCAAGCGCTCTTGGAAACCCAAGCAGAGATTGCTTATGTTTGTAATATTATGACGCAGCGTGGTGAAACCGAGCATTTCACAGATAGTGACCACGTGGCTGTTTTGCATCGTCATCTTGGGAAAGCATTTATTGACACGGTTTTAGTGAACATTGAGCAAGTTCCTCAAGAATATATGAATTCTAATAAATTTGATGAATATTTAGTGCAAGTTGAACATGATTTTCAAGGCCTGAAAAAACAAGTTCCTCGTGTCATTTCGTCTAATTTTCTTCGCTTGGAAAATGGCGGAGCCTTTCATGACGGTAAGTCTGTGGTAGATGAACTGATGAAGATCATACAGGTGCGTAAATGAGTTTTACTATTAAAGTGAAAGAAGAATTGCTTGGTCTAGGTAGGCAAGACAAAACGGAATTATCTGCAATTATTAAAATGTCAGGGAGCTTAGGAATTGCTAATCAAGGTTTGACATTATCCGTTACAACAGAGAATGCAAAAATTGCTCGCCATATTTATGAATTATTGGCAGCTTTTTATCACGTTAAGTCTGATATTCGCCATCATCAAAAAACAAATCTTCGGAAAAATCGTGTTTACACTGTTTTTTTAAATGAAAGTGTGGAACAAATTTTAGCTGATTTGCACTTGGCAGACTCTTTTTTTGGAATTGAAGCAGGTATTGATCAAGCTATTTTATCAGATGATGAAGCTAGCCGAGCTTATTTGCGTGGGGCTTTTCTGTCAAGTGGCAGTATGCGCGATCCAGAGTCAGGAAAATATCAGTTGGAAATCTTGTCGGTTTATTCTGATCATGCCGAAGGGTTAGCAACCTTAATGCGAAAATTTTTGTTGGATGCAAAAATAATTGAGCGTAAAAAAGGAGCGGTGACCTATCTGCAACGAGCTGAAGATATTATGGACTTTTTGATTGTGACTGGTGCTATGAAAGCAATGACTGAATTTGAGTCGGTCAAACTTTTGCGAGAAGCTAGAAATGACCTGAATCGGACAAACAATGCAGAAACGGCTAATATCGCTCGAACAGTGACGGCTAGTATGAAGACCATTCACAATATTGGCAAGATTATTGATACAGTTGGTTTAGAAAGTTTGCCTGTTGATTTACAGGAAGTCGCTTATCTGCGTGTCAACCACCCCGATTATTCTATTCAGCAATTGGCAGATAGCCTTAGTAAGCCTCTGACGAAAAGTGGTGTCAATCATCGTTTGAGAAAAATCAATAAAATTGCAAATGAATTGTAGGAAATACAAAGAAGTACGGTTTTTGTGTTATATGTAGAATCAATTTAGGGATTTCCGTGAAAACTTTACAGTTTTCTCTTGAATATTTTCAAAAAATGTGATATAGTTATAAAAATTAAATAATCCTTTAAATCTGTCCCGTGAGGCAGACAAGGAGTCAAAGTATAAGATGGTGTCGCACGGTGAGGCTGTTGGTAGTTTCTTTGTGCTTGCCTAGATTTTCTGAAGTCTCCTTGTGAAGGAGACTTTTTCTATTTTTAAGGAGGCTTTCTATGAAAACGAAAGAAGTTGTTGATGGTTTGACAATGAAACGTGCTATTACACGCATTACTTATGAAATCATCGAACGCAACAAAGAGCTAGACAAGATTGTCTTGATTGGTATTAAGACCAGGGGGGTTTACATTGCCCAACGGATTCAGGAACGGTTGGCACAGCTTGAAAAGGTCAATGTACCTATCGGTGAGTTGGATACTAAACCATTCCGTGATGACTTTAAGGTGGAAGAAGATACGACACACGTTCCGGTTGATATTACAGATCATGAAGTTATCTTGGTGGATGATGTGCTCTATACAGGACGCACCATTCGTGCCGCTATTGATAATTTAGTTAGTTTGGGACGTCCGTCACGTGTTAGCCTGGCTGTTTTAGTAGACCGCGGACACCGTGAATTGCCGATTCGAGCAGATTATGTGGGCAAAAACATTCCAACTAGTCGAACAGAAGAAATTATTGTGGAAATGATAGAACAGGATGGTCAAGACCGTGTCTTGATTGCGGAGGGGTTATAAGAAAATGAGTCAAAATGTAAAATACGATGTTCATGATATGCCAAAGCCAGGTCTACTTGTAGGATTGTCATTTCAGCATTTGTTTGCGATGTTTGGAGCGACGGTTTTGGTTCCAATTCTGGTTGGAATTGACCCAGCAGTTGCCTTGTTTTCAAGTGGTCTTGGAACATTAGCGCATTTAACAGTTACTAAATACAAAGTACCAGCTTATATGGGTTCTAGCTTTGCTTATATTGCAGCCATGCAAATGTTGATGAAAACAGACGGTATCGCTGCTGTCGCTCAAGGAGCTATTACTGGTGGTCTGGTTTATTTCATTGTCGCTCTCACTGTAAAATTTGCTGGAAACGCTTGGATTGATAAAATTTTGCCGCCAGTTGTTGTAGGACCAATCATTATGGTTATTGGACTAAGTCTGGCCAGCACAGCGGTAAACGATGTCATGTTAAAAGATGGTAAATATAATTTAACTTATTTCATTATTGGGATTGTTACTCTCTTTGCAGTCATTCTTTTCAATATTTATGGTAAAAAGATTGTAGGAATTATTCCAGTGCTGTTGGGCTTGATTGTAGGATATGTCTTTGCGCTCGTTCTTGGAGCGGTAACAGGAGAAGACATCATTTCCTTTACAAAAGTTTCTCAAGCTTCATGGTTTCATGTCCCACCTATGCATCTTCCCTTCTTAGATTATAGCGTTAAATTCTATCCAAGTGCAATTTTAACAATGGCGCCAATTGCATTTGTGACTATGACAGAGCATTTTGGTCATGTCATGGTACTGAATAGTTTGACCGAAAAAGATTTCTTTAAAGACCCGGGATTGGATAAAACTCTTGCTGGAGACGGTCTTGCACAAGTGATAGCTGGGATTTTTGGTGCACCACCAGTGACTAGTTATGGTGAAAATATTGGTGTGATGGCTTTAAATAAAATCTATAGCGTTTATGTTATTGCAGGCGCAGCAGTACTTGCGATTGTGATGAGTTTTGTCGGAAAAGTATCGGCACTCTTACAATCTATTCCAACTCCAGTTCTAGGCGGTATTTCTATTGCGCTCTTTGGAGTCATCGCTTCTAGTGGTTTGAAAATTTTAATTGAAAAACAAACAGACTTTGATAATAAGAAAAACCTGTTAATTGCCAGTGTAATTTTAGTTGCAGGAATTGGCGGCTTAACGCTTCAACTTTCAGGTCTGCAAATTTCGGGAGTTGCTTTATCAACAGTTCTTGGAACTGTGCTCTATCTTATTCTGCCGGAACCTAAAAATTAGTTTAGACACCTAACTTTATTAAAAGAAATATCTCGTATCTAATAAAAGGAGAAATCACATCATGTCATCCAATCAAATCGCTCTTAAAAATGTTGTATCAATGGAAACTCTTACGAATGAGGAAGTATTGAGTTTGATTAAACGCGGAATTGAATTTAAAAATGGAGCGAAAGCTCATTTTGATGAACGACATACTATTTCTAATCTTTTCTTTGAACCATCTACACGAACTCACAAAGCTTTTGAAATGGCTGAATTGAAGCTGGGATGTAATTTGCTTGATTTTGATTCAAAAACGAGCTCCATCAATAAAGGTGAAACCTTGTATGATACGATATTAACCATGTCGGCCCTGGGAGTAGATGTTTGCGTCATTCGGCATCCAGAAGTGGATTACTACAAGGAATTGATTGAAAGTCCAACGATTACAACTGCAATTGTCAATGGTGGTGATGGCTCTGGACAACATCCGAGTCAAAGTTTGCTAGATTTGATGACCATTTATCAAGAGTTTGGGCATTTTGACGGCTTGAAGATTGCGATTGCAGGCGACTTAGATCACTCGCGCGTGGCCAAGTCAAATATGCAAATCTTGAAGCGTCTGGGTGCAGAACTTTATTTTGCAGGTCCAGAGGTATGGAGAAGTGAAGAATTTGCAGATTATGGGCAATTTGTCACACTTGATGAAGTCGTTGACCAAGTGGATGTCTTAATGCTTCTGCGCGTGCAGCACGAGCGTCATGATGACGATTCACTCTTTTCAAAAGAAAATTATCATAGATTGCACGGCTTAACTCAGGAACGATATGACAGACTGAAGGATACAGCCATCATCATGCATCCAGCTCCAGTCAATCGCGATGTTGAAATTGCAGATCATCTGGTAGAAGCTCCAAAATCGCGGATTGTAGAGCAAATGACAAATGGTGTATTTGTCCGTATGGCAATTATTGAGTCTGTTTTAAATGGACGAAAAGAGCAATAGACACTAAGGTATTGCTGTAAGAACAAACGGAGGGGAAAATGGAAAAACGCTTGTTAATTCTGGAAGATGGGACAGTATTTGAAGGAGAGGCATTCGGGGCTGATATGGATGTGACCGGAGAAATCGTCTTTAATACAGGTATGACCGGTTATCAAGAATCTATTACAGATCAATCATACAATGGGCAAATTTTGACCTTTACCTACCCGTTAATCGGAAATTATGGAATTAACCGTGATGACTACGAATCGATCACTCCTACTTGTAAAGGGGTGGTTGTTTATGAGTGGGCACGAAGGGCAAGCAATTGGCGCAATCAGATGACCCTAGACGAGTTTTTAAAGGTCAAGAAAATTCCAGGAATTGCTAGTATTGATACGCGGGCATTGACGAAAATCATTCGGCAACATGGGACGATGAAGGCAACATTGGCTAATGTTGGCGACCAAATGGTGCATCTTCAAGATCAGTTGAAGGCTACTGTTTTGCCGACTGATAATATCAAACAAGTTTCAACGAAAACATCGTATCCAGCACCGGGTTCAGGTCCTAGTATTGTGTTAGTTGATTTTGGATTGAAACATTCGATTCTTCGTGAATTGGCGGCACGCAATTGTAATGTGACAGTTGTTCCCTATGATACAAGTGCAGCAGATATTCTTCACCTTCACCCTGACGGTGTCATGTTATCCAACGGTCCAGGTAATCCAGATGATGTACCGCAAGTGCTAGAAATGATTCGAGGGATTCAAGGAAAAATTCCTCTTTTTGGTATCTGTATGGGACATCAACTTTTTAGTAAAGCAAATGGCGCTCAAACCTATAAAATGAAATTCGGTCATCGTGGTTTTAATCATGCTGTCAGAGAGATTGCGACAGGGCGGATTGATTTTACCAGTCAAAATCATGGTTATGCTGTTAGTAGGGAGAATTTTCCAAACGAGTTGATGGTTACGCATGAGGAGATTAATGACAAGTCTATTGAAGGGGTACGGCATCGCTTTTTCCCTGCTTTTTCAGTACAATTTCACCCTGATGCTGCACCAGGTCCACATGATGCCAGCTATCTCTTTGATGAATTTATGGACATGATTGCTGCCTTTCAATTGAAACAAAGTGGTAAGTGACACTCGATGTTATACTGAAAGTTGACAAATAGAGAAAGGAGAAGGGCAAGTTCTCGTATTTGCTTAACCGAATACGGGATGCGGACTTTGCAAAAAAGATAAGTACATCCTAGACGCGAGCGTCGTCGGCTAGTTTCCTATTTTTGCTATATCCGCTTAACGCCCTTAATATCTTATAAATGCCTAAACGTACAGATATTAAAAAAATTATGGTGATTGGCTCTGGTCCCATTATCATTGGACAGGCTGCTGAATTTGATTATGCAGGAACCCAAGCCTGTCTTGCTTTAAAAGAAGAAGGTTATAGTGTCGTTCTGGTCAATTCAAACCCAGCAACAATCATGACAGATAAAGAAATTGCAGATAAGGTCTATATTGAACCGATTACTATTGAATTTGTAACCCGAATTTTAAGAAAAGAACGTCCCGATGCCATACTGCCAACTCTTGGTGGACAGACGGGGCTCAATATGGCGATGGAATTATCTAAAGAGGGTATTCTAGATGAGTTAGGAGTTGAACTTTTAGGAACCAAGCTGTCTGCTATTGATCAGGCCGAAGATCGCGATCTTTTCAAGCAATTGATGGAAGATTTAGAACAGCCCATTCCAGAATCTGATATTGTTAATAGCGTTGACGAAGCTGTTGCATTTGCTGCTAAGATTGGCTATCCAGTCATTGTTCGTCCGGCATTTACGCTTGGCGGCACAGGCGGCGGTATGTGTGCAGATGAGAAAGAACTTCGTGAAATTGCTGAAAATGGTCTCAAACTGTCACCTGTAACGCAATGTCTGATTGAGCGTTCTATTGCTGGCTTTAAGGAAATCGAATATGAAGTTATGAGAGACAGTGCAGATAATGCTCTAGTTGTCTGTAACATGGAAAATTTTGATCCAGTTGGTATTCATACAGGGGATTCTATCGTTTTTGCGCCAACGCAGACACTTTCAGATATCGAAAATCAAATGCTGCGTGATGCTAGTTTAAAAATTATTCGTGCCCTTAAGATTGAAGGTGGTTGTAATGTACAGCTGGCTCTGGATCCGCATAGCTTTAAATACTATGTCATTGAGGTTAATCCACGTGTCTCACGTTCATCAGCTCTAGCTTCTAAAGCAACTGGCTACCCTATCGCTAAATTAGCTGCAAAAATCGCTGTTGGTTTAACTCTGGATGAGATGATTAATCCAGTTACGGGGACAACTTATGCCATGTTTGAACCAGCTTTGGACTATGTAGTGGCTAAGATTCCACGTTTTCCATTTGATAAATTTGAACATGGTGAACGTCGTCTTGGAACACAGATGAAGTCGACTGGTGAAGTCATGGCTATTGGGCGTAATATTGAAGAAAGTCTTCTCAAAGCTTGCCGTTCACTGGAAATTGGTGTTTATCATAATGAAATGGCTGAACTTGCTGATGTCAGTGATGATGATTTGGTTGCAAAAATTGTCAAAGCACAAGATGACCGTCTTTTCTATCTTTCTGAAGCCATTCGTCGTGGATATTCCATTGAGGAACTGTCGGATTTAACAAAAATTGATCTTTTCTTTCTTGATAAGCTCTTGCATATCTTTGAAATTGAAACAGAATTAGCAGCCAAGGTTGGTGATATTGCTATTCTCAAAGAAGCTAAGCACAATGGTTTTGCTGATCGAAAAATTGCTGATATCTGGCAGATGACAGCAGATGCTGTTCGCAAGCTTCGTCTTGACAACAAGATAATTCCGGTTTATAAGATGGTTGATACTTGTGCGGCTGAATTTGAATCTGCAACACCGTATTTCTACTCGACTTACGAATGGGAAAATGAGTCCATCAAATCAGGAAAAGAATCCGTCATTGTTTTGGGTTCAGGTCCGATTCGTATCGGACAGGGAGTTGAATTTGATTATGCGACAGTTCATTCTGTCAAAGCCATTCAAAACGCAGGTTATGAAGCTATTATCATGAATTCCAATCCTGAGACCGTTTCAACAGATTTTTCAGTTTCTGATAAACTTTATTTTGAACCGCTAACTTTTGAAGATGTTATGAATGTAATTGAGTTGGAGCAACCTAAAGGTGT
This sequence comes from Streptococcus constellatus subsp. constellatus, assembly GCF_023167545.1. NCBI lineage: Bacteria > Bacillati > Bacillota > Bacilli > Lactobacillales > Streptococcaceae > Streptococcus > Streptococcus constellatus. The sequence goes on along the minus strand of NZ_AP014647.1, from coordinate 957,186 downwards.
CATTGTTCAGTTTGGCGGACAAACAGCTATCAATTTGGCAGAACCATTATCGCATGCTGGTGTGACAATTCTGGGTACGCAAGTAGCTGATCTTGACCGTGCAGAAGACCGTGATCTTTTCGAGCAGGTTTTAAAGGATTTAAATATTCCTCAACCGCCGGGACAAACAGCAACAAATGAAGAAGAAGCGGTCGCTTCGGCTCGTAAAATTGGTTTTCCAGTGCTTGTTCGCCCATCTTACGTTCTTGGGGGACGTGCTATGGAAATTGTTGAAAATGAAAACGATTTACGCTCTTACATGCGAACAGCTGTAAAGGCCAGTCCGGATCATCCTGTATTGGTTGATTCTTATTTAGTCGGCAGTGAATGTGAGGTAGATGCCATTTCTGACGGTAAGGACGTTCTTATTCCCGGCATTATGGAACATATTGAGCGTGCCGGTGTCCACTCAGGAGATTCTATGGCTGTCTATCCACCGCAAACTCTTTCAAAAGAAGTTCAGGCAACCATTGCAGATTATACAAAACGCTTGGCTATCGGACTAAACTGTATCGGGATAATGAATATTCAGTTTGTCATCAAAGACGAAACCGTTTATGTTATTGAAGTTAATCCGCGTGCCAGTCGAACAGTACCATTTTTATCTAAAGTGACAGATATACCAATGGCACAAATTGCTACTAAATTGATTTTAGGAAGCAGTCTGGCTGAACTTAGCTATAAGGATGGCCTTTATCCAGAAAGTCAAACTGTTCATGTTAAAGCTCCAGTCTTTTCCTTCACCAAGTTAGCTAAGGTTGACAGTCTTTTAGGACCTGAGATGAAATCTACAGGCGAAGTCATGGGGACTGATTCAACTCTTGAAAAAGCGCTTTATAAAGCTTTTGAAGCATCTTATTTCCACCTTCCTGCTTTCGGTAATGTCATTTTTACCATTGCTGATGATACTAAAGAAGAAGCATTAGCGTTAGCACGTCGCTTCTCAAATATTGGTTACAGTATTTTAGCCACGAAAGGTACCGCTAAATTCTTTAAAGAAAATGGTATTCAAGCGCAATTAGTTGAAAAAATTGGTACAGATGATCATAATGATATTCCAGCCTTTATTTGCAAAGGCAAGGTTCAGGCAATTATCAATACGGTCGGAACAAAGCGAACGGCAGATGAACATGGCCAGGCTATTCGTCATTCTGCCATTGAACATGGAATCCCACTTTTTACTGCGCTTGATACAGCCAATGCCATGCTTCAAGTTTTAGAAAGCCGTAGCTTCATGACAGAAGCGATTTAGACTGGGTTAAGATATATTAAGTTTTATGCAAACCTTTTCAATTCTTGAAAAATCTGTTATAATGAAAATGAAAATAGTTATTAGAGGAGAGTAGCATGTCTAAAAAAATTATTGGGATTGACCTAGGTGGTACGTCGGTGAAGTTTGCGATTCTGACCCAAGAGGGAGAAGTTCAAGAAAAATGGTCTATTAAGACAAACATTTTAGATGAAGGTAGTCATATTGTTGATGATATGATTGAATCTATCAATCATCGCTTGCGACTATTGGGACTTGGGGTAGAAGATTTCATTGGAATTGGCATGGGTTCACCTGGTGTTGTGGATCGTGAAAAAGGGATGGTTATTGGGGCTTATAATCTCAATTGGAAAACTTTACAACCTGTAAAAGAAAAAATTGAGAAAGCAACTGGTATTCCTTTCTTTATTGATAATGACGCAAATGTAGCTGCCCTTGGCGAACGCTGGAAAGGTGCTGGTGAAAATCAGCCTGATGTTGTGTTTATGACTCTTGGAACAGGTGTCGGTGGTGGTATTGTCGCGGAAGGTAAACTACTGCATGGTGTAGCTGGAGCAGGAGGAGAATTGGGCCATATTACAGTTGATTTTGATCAACCAATCCTTTGTACTTGTGGCAAGAAAGGTTGTTTAGAAACAGTAGCTTCTGCAACAGGTATTGTTAATTTAACGCGTCGCTATGCTGATGAATATGCTGGTGATGCAGAGCTAAAAAAACTGATTGATAACGGCGAAGATGTTAATGCAAAAATAGTCTTTGACTTAGCTAAATCTGGAGACGAATTAGCTCTCATTGTTTATCGAAATTTTTCTCGTTACCTTGGTATTGCCTGTGCAAACATTGGATCAATCTTAAATCCATCAACGATTGTTATTGGTGGTGGTGTCTCTGCTGCAGGAGAATTTTTACTAGACGGTGTTCGTAAGGTTTATGAAGAAAATTCTTTCCCACAAGTGCGTACTTCGACAAAGCTGGCACTTGCAACGCTTGGAAATGATGCAGGTGTCATTGGAGCGGCTTCTTTAGTTCTTCAATAACCCTTCCAAAAAGAAAAATAATTCAAACAAGGCATTTACAATTTTTATAAAATTTGTTATGATATTAGTTAGTGCGTAATGGAAGCACTAGAAAACGACTAATCCGCTGTGGTCTTGAATCGTAAGATTAGTAAGATAGGAGAAGAAAAATGAATCCATTAATCCAAAGTTTGACTGAAGGTCAACTTCGTACTGATATTCCTGCGTTCCGTCCTGGTGATACTGTTCGTGTTCATGCGAAAGTTGTCGAAGGAAACCGCGAACGTATCCAAATTTTCGAGGGTGTGGTTATCGCTCGTAAGGGTGCAGGTATTTCAGAAAACTATACTGTTCGTAAAATCTCTAACGGTGTAGGTGTTGAACGTATCTTCCCACTTCACACACCACGTGTTGAAAAGATTGAAGTAGTGCGTTACGGTAAAGTACGTCGTGCGAAATTGTATTACCTTCGTGCATTACAAGGTAAAGCTGCGCGTATTAAAGAAATTCGCCGTTAATGTAGAAATAACTCTGTCTGTCGGCAGAGTTTTTCTCTAGTCCCCTTAGTTCAATGGATATAACAACTCCCTCCTAAGGAGTAGTTGCTGGTTCGATTCCGGCAGGGGACATCGTAATATGCTGAAAGCTCTTGTTACTAAAGAGCTTTTGTTATGTTTGGCCAAATTTGTATATTTTGAAAGCGAAACAAATAAAAGCTAAAGTAAGTTTTGTTTCTATAGCAGTGAGAGAAAGGAGGAAAATATGAAAGCTTATTTTATTGGTGGTTTAGGATGCAATCGTTTCTATCCTCAAGACTTTTTCGACTCTTTGCATTTTCCAGTTGTTTATCTGGATATGTATGATTCTAAGTTGAAAGAACGATTAACTTCATTACAGGCTTTGAAGGACTGGTTTGTAGCACAAGTTAATATGGAAGATGATATTCTGTTAATTGCCCACTCTTTGGGAGCAGATTTAGCAGTTTATTTAACAAGTGTTTATGATAATATTATGCATCTCGTCTTACTAGATGGTGGATATATTGATATGGACAAGATTTGCCCTTTAAATGTAGAAATAGAAGATGCTTTGAATTATCTTCAAACGAATACTTATAGAAATTTAGAAGGAGCTATTATAGCAGAAAAGCAAAATGCCACTGTGTGGTCAGAAAATATAGAGAGAGCAGTTAAAAAAAGTTTTGTATTTGATGAGGTACAAAGGTATTGGCATTTGAACTTGTCTGAAATACTTCTCACTCGTTTGTTAACTATTAGACGACAAACTACAGGGAAACTATCTCTTTTACAGAATAGAAATGTGATATTGTTTATTCCAAGAGTAAATCAAAGTACGCCTATCTGGAAACAGAATGCTTTGAAAAATATTCCGGATTTTATAGACATTCTAGAAGTGCCTGGTTGTGGTCATTCCTTATATACAGAAAAACCAAAAGAAATAGCAGCATTACTCAAAGATAAAATAGATACTAACCGGCTTTTTGACAAAAAAGAGACATAGTTTTCACTTTTCTAACCGGGGTTCAATAAAATCGTTTCTAAACTAATTCGTATTTATCGGATTTAGTTTTTTTATTTCTATTATTTCTGTATTGTTTCACTATTTTCTTTCTTTAGTTTTAGGTTTATTTAAGAAAAAATTCAGTCACTTTTAAGAAAAAATGGATATGATAGGTACATTCAAAAGAAAGAGTATGAGGAGATAAAAATTCAAAGTTAAGTATATTGATTTGATACGCTTTATCATAAAGAGGAGCTGAATCATTGCAATGTTCTTTGTAACACAGTCTCTGAATGCTTAAAAATAGAAAGAAGGAATTTGACAAGAATGAAACAAGAGAATACAAGTAGAAAAGAGAAGATGATCATAGTGGAAAAAAGTACGAAATGGTGGATGACTGTTGTAGCAAGCGGATCACTTGCTGTCGGTCTTCTTGGTGGGCTAGGTATTGGCTCATTGGCGACAAATGCACTTAATCAGCAAACTAAAGTACAGACAAGTACGACAACTCAGGCGCAAAAAAACCAACAAGGAAACCAAGGTGGCCCGGGAATACCTCCGGGTGGACAAAGTGAAAATAACCAAGGTGATCCCAATGGAAGACCTTCCCAACAAAACGGTGACCAAAATGATAATAGTAATAGTCAAAATGGATCAGGAAATAATAATAACTCAAAGAAAAAAGCTCCATCAAATGCTGATGGTTCGACTAAATCAGACAAGAATAGTAGTACGACAGAAAATAATGACTCAAATACAACAAATTCTTAATATTTTAGAGAAAGTCATGCTATAATAGAATCAGAATAGCAGAAAGTCAGTAGATTGAGTTTTAACACGAAAATGTGAAAATAGTGCTTGGTTCATAATTAAGAGAATGGAAAGAAGTGGGATTTTAAAATTTTTAGTTCTTATTCTATTCTGAAAGAATCAGGATGCTGCTTAAATGCTCGGCTATTGCGCCGTTTAGTACATAACGAATTTTTGATTGAGGGATATTTGCCCTAAACTCATATTTTTAGAAGGAAAAGCGTATGATTAAGATTCTATTAGTAGAAGATGACCTTGGTTTATCTAACTCAGTATTTGATTTTTTGGATGATTTTGCAGATGTCATGCAAGTTTTTGATGGTGAGGAAGGATTGTACGAAGCCGAAAGTGGTGTGTACGATCTTATCTTACTTGATTTGATGTTACCGGAAAAAGACGGTTTTCAAGTATTGAAGGGATTACGTGAAAAAGGTGTTACAACACCGGTATTGATTATGACAGCTAAAGAGAGTTTGAATGATAAAGGACATGGCTTTGAGCTGGGAGCCGACGATTATTTGACCAAACCATTTTATTTGGAAGAGTTAAAAATGCGGATTCAAGCTCTTTTGAAACGATCGGGCAAGTTTAATGAAAATACTCTTTCTTATGGCGATGTAACCATTAATTTGTCAACGAACACTACACTTGTAGATGGAAATGAAGTAGAGTTACTCGGAAAAGAATTTGATTTATTAGTATATTTTTTGCAGAATCAAAATGTTATTCTACCGAAGACGCAGATTTTCGATCGCTTATGGGGGTTTGATAGTGATACAACCATTTCAGTTGTAGAAGTTTATGTCTCAAAAATTCGGAAAAAATTGAAAGGGACGACCTTTGCGAATAATCTTCAAACACTTCGCAGCGTCGGATATATTTTAAAAGATGCTGAATAAACTAAAAAAAGCATGGTATGCGGATGATTTTTCTTATTTCATTCGCAATTTTGGTATTTTTACTCTCATTTTCTCAGCTATGACCTTGATTATCATTCAAGTTATGCGCTCAAGCCTTTATACAACGGTAGATAACAATTTAAAAAGCTTGAGTCAAGATTCGGCTTCTGTGATTAATTTAGCACTTGCTCGAAAAGTAGGGCTAGATCAAAAGTCAGAAAATGGAGAGCCTAAAAGTGGAACAGCTGACAAAGAGTTGACAGATAAACCAAATGTTAGTGCCAACACAGAAGTTATTTTATTTGATAAGAATTATAAGCCGATTATTACAAGCAATAATTTCTTAGGGTTCAATAAACTTTCCTTTAATAGGAAGCAATTAGACCACATTCGTCAGATTCAAGTAAAAAGCAATTATGGTCGAGAAGAAACCTATCGAATGATTTTATTTGAGGTAAAACTGCCTAATTTGGAGACCAATGTCAAATACGCAGCGGTTTTTATCAATATCAGTCAATTGGAACAAACTAGTCAAAATCATGAACAGTTGATTGTGGTGGTGATGATTAGTTTCTGGGGAATTTCCTTGATTGCTAGTGTTTATCTTGCACGGGTCAGTGTTAAACCTCTTTTAGAAAGCATTCAAAAGCAAAAAAGTTTTGTCGAAAACGCTAGTCATGAGTTGCGTACACCTCTAGCTGTGTTGCAAAATCGTTTGGAGACTTTGTTTAGAAAGCCAGAAGCTACTATTATGGAAGCCAGTGAAAGCATTGCTTCTAGTTTGGATGAAGTGCGAAATATGAAAATGTTGACGACAAACTTACTCAATCTAGCACGGCGTGACGACGGGATTAAACCAGAAATTGGCGATATCGAGCCAAATTTCTTTAATACAACTTTCACCAACTATGAAATGGTTGCCGCAGAGAATGGGAAAATTTTCCGATTTGACAATAGGATTCACCGCGTAATTAAAACGGATAAAACCTTACTGAAGCAATTGATGACTATCTTGTTTGATAATGCCCTGAAATATACAGATGAAGATGGTGTGATTGAATTGACAATTTCTGCAAATGATCGAAATTTGTTTTTGAAGGTTTCGGATAATGGTCCGGGGATTAGTACGGCAGATAAGAAAAAGATTTTTGATCGTTTTTATCGTGTTGATAAAGCACGGACTCGGCAGACAGGTGGTTTTGGTTTAGGGTTGTCGCTTGCAAAGCAAATCACAGAAGCTCTTAAAGGAACCATTGCAGTGAAAGACAATAATCCTAAAGGAACTATTTTTGAGGTGAAGATTGCGATTCGAACGGATAATAAAAAGAAAAAATAGATTTAGGATACTTTCGGTGTACCTGTAAAGAAAGTTATTCCGAAAGATGATAATAAAACGCGACCAAGTCAAGACGAGTTGTTAGCTAATCTTGATTTGGTCGTGTTTTTTTCTTGTTTAAAAGCATAGTTGAATGAGAATGTCAACATCGTTCTTTCTTGCTTTCATATGCCCGGCAGACGAAGCAAGTAAATTTCAGTTTATTCCGTCAGCCCGGCAGACGAGTTGCCTGAGTTTTAATTTATTCTGTCAGCTGGGCGGACGAGCTGACTAAGTTTCAGTTTATTCCGTCAGCTGGGCGGACGAGTTGTCTAAGTTTCGGTTTATTATGTCGACTGGGCGGACGAGCCGCCTAAGTTTTAGTTTATGCTGTCAGCCGGGCGGACGGGGGTCTCAACTTTCGGTTTACTTCGTCGCCCCGATCGACAGAGAGAGCGAATTTGGGTTTAGCTCTCTCTGTGTTCCTTATTTTATTGCGCAGACCAGACGCTAACTGATTTTTCTACAACTGGGAAATCTGCCCAGCCGTCTTCCTCGATTATCACGGCTGAAGAGTTGTTTCCTAAGTAATCTTTAAACTCCTTACCAGCCCAATTTTCACCAATATACATGCGTTTTGAATTAGCTTGATCATTTGTCAAAATAACAGCAATTGGCTGTCCATTGTCTTTGCCTGAACGGGTCCAAGCAATGCAATGCTCGTCGTCAAAATAATCCGTCTGTTCGCCATAGGCTAAGTTGAGACGAATATCTAATAATTTATCAAGAACTGTTTGGAAGCTGGCTTGAGCGAATTCGCTGTTGATACCATAGTAGTCTCCATAGAAAACGCAAGGTAGACCTGCTTTACGCAATAAAATGAGAGCATAAGCAGCAGGCTTAAACCATTCTTCAACAGTTGATTCCAGTGCTTGTCCACGTTGTGTGTCGTGATTATCGACAAAAGTAACAGCCGATTCAGGATGATTTTTGACGAGTGTTTGTTCAAAAATATTTCTCAAATCATAGTCCACTCCAGCGCGACTAGCATCAAATAGATTATGATGAAGCTTGACATCAACTAAATCAAAACGATAGTCAATGCTTCCTAAATAATCGTTATTTGCAGTTTCATCACCATTCCAAAACTCTCCAAAGACATAGAAATCTTCTCCATACTTCGCCATAATATCACGGATAAAATTTCTCATAAAGAAAGAGTCGATATGCTTAATAGCGTCTAACCTAAAGCCATGAATGCCAGTCGTTTCGATAAACCAATCTGCCCAATCATAAAGGTTTTGAATGACTTCTGGGTGCTTAAAATCAAGGTCAGCATACATGAGATAATCAAAATTGCCATTTTCGTTATCAACTAAGTCATCATCTGCCCACCCTTTGTTGTCTCCTTGAATGAGATAAATCCCTGATTTATTCCGTTGAGCATCATAATCAGTCCCAGTAAAGTGATACCAATGCCACTCAAAATCATTATATTTTTTGTGGCGACCTGGGAACGTGAATTTAGTCCAACCTTTAATTTCAAAAGGTTCAGAGAGTGCAACTGTACGATCGTTTGGGTCAACTTCAATAACAGTAAATCGCTCTTTGTAATCTGCTGCTGCTTTGTGATTTAAAACGATATCTGCAATAGGCTCGATTCCATTTTCTTTGAGCGACTTAATAGCTTTCAAATATTCTTCTTTTAAGCCGTACTTTGTTCGAATCGTTCCTTTTTGGTCAAACTCGCCTAAATCAAATAGGTCATAGATACCGTAACCAACATCGTTGGAACTAGTAGCTTTAAAAGCTGGTGGCATCCAAACCTTGCGAATCCCTTTAGAGGCTAGATGTGGGGCATCTTTTGCTAAGCGATTCCAATGTTGTCCGTCATTTGGTAGATACCATTCAAAATATTGCATCAATGTTTGATTTTCCATACGAGATACTTCTTTCTTATCTTGATGGCTATTATTTTATCAAAATAACTCTTTTGACGCAAACGTTTGCGTAAATTTTATAGAATCAGAAACGATAAAATGGATTGAAACTGTTATTTTGAAGGTATATAATAAAGCTAGTGAGCTATTTTTATTAAAAAGTTGAAGGAGCCATTGATGAAAAATAGGATTCAAGATATTTTTGACAAGAGCATGGTGATTGAAAGTTTTACGCATACGGATTTGGAAAGAAATATTGAAAATTTTCTCAATCAATATATTGGCAGTCTGCCGTATTTTCAGGAGCATTCGGATTACTTTGGCACATATCAGATTCCGAATGATTTTTTTCATCGCAGTGTGAATTGGGCTTTAGTAAAACGTCATTGTGCAGATACAGTGATTTTGTTTCATCACCATGATACAGTTGATATTGAGGATTTTGGCAATTTAAAGGAAATTGCCTTTGATAATATGGCTTTGAAAAAGGCTTTAGCAAGTTCTGCACTGGGTCAGGATGTGTTAGAAGATATAATTTCTAACGAATGGCAATTTGGTCGTGGATCATGTGATATGAAAGCTGCATTGGCTTTGCAATTGGGAGTAGTCGCAGAATATGCGAGCAAAGCAGAAGGGAAAGTGAATCTTCTTTATTTATCAGTTGGAGATGAGGAATCCTATTCTCAAGGAATGCGAGCTGCGGTAGGTTTGCTCTCTGATTTGAAGAAGAAATTTCATTTAAATTATATCTTGGCTATTGATTCAGAACCATTTGAAAGCAATTCAGCTCAGGAAAAAGTGTTGCATGTTGGAACAGTTGGGAAAATGATGCCTGTCATGGTTACGCAGGGTATTCTTTCCCACATGAAAGAGCCTCTCAAGGGTATCAATGCTGTTTCGCTTCTAGCAAAAGTAGTAGAAAAAATTGATCTTAATCCGCTCTTGTCGGATTTGATTGATGGAGAGCGGGCTCCTTTGCCCTCATGGTCTTATATGCGTGATTTGAAGGAAAATTATGATGTATCAACTGTTCTCAGGGCAGCAGGCTATTTTAACATTCTTTATTTAGATAAAAGTCCGAAAGAGCTGATGATGACAATTCAACATCTTTGTCAAGAAGCTGTTGATGAATTTTATGAGCGCTATCAGACTTTGCAGGTGGTTTATAAAGAGTATAAAAAAGTCACAAAACCTCGTGTACTGACTTATGATGGGTTAATCCAGTTATGTCAAAAGAAGTCTGGATTTGAAGAATTTATGCACAAGGTAACCCGATCTGCTCATAAAGCATTTCAAGCGGGCTTAAGCTATCAAGAAATAACCATTGAAACTGTTCAAAAGGTGTTAGATTTCTATGATAAAAAGGAAGCATTTGTGGTGCTGACCATTGCACCACCTTATTATCCTTCTATGAATTGCCGGCATCTGAAAAATAGTGTGGTTGATATTGAAAAACTCATTGCACTTTATAGTAGATACTTAGCTGATACGGCGGCTGCTCGTCTAACAGTAGAAGAGTTCTTTATGGGAATTTGCGATATTAGTTACTGTGCTTTAGAAAAATCTGTTGAAGAACATCAGAAAATTATCGATAGTATGGCTGTCCCTGAACATTTATATTCGATTGATTTTGAGAAAATTCAGGACATCAATGTTCCTGGCATCAATCTAGGACCTTGGGGAAAAGATTTACATCAGTTGACGGAACGCGTCTATGAAAAGGATATGTTGGAAACGATTCCTCAATTTCTGTTATATTTGCTAGAACATATTGACAGTATTAAAAAACAAGAGCTATATTCATAACTGAGCTGAATATAGCTTTTGATGTTTATGAAAATTGCGCTAAAAAGTTATCTAGTTCTTTTTGGTTATGAAGAACTATAAATTTGTAGGGATACATTTTTTGAAGTTTCTCATATCGTTTCCGAATGTTAGCAGTTCGTCCGTCATGTAAGATCCAGCGGATAAATTCCCAGTCAAACTTTTCAGGACAGTCTTGTGCCATACTGTCTCTGACCTTACCTCTGTTCTTGGAATAACACTTTGCAGCCCGTAAAAGACAACTCCAACGTGAGAAATTTAAAAAAATAATTCGGTCTGCTTGTTTCATTCTCTCTTCATAGCAGCAGGAGCTGTAGTTTCCGTCTATCACCCAGTTTTCTTTGGCTTCTAAAAATCCTTTAACTTGCTCTTGCATCCAGCTGCGGTCACTCATTTCCCAATTGGGTAGAAACTGCAGTGTGTCTAAATGCAATTTGGGAATAGAGTAATACTGGGCTAATTTGGTCGTTAAAGTAGATTTTCCCGATCCAGAATAACCAATGATTGTAATTTTCATATCTAGCCTTTCTGTTTTCAGCAACAAAAAAAGCTCCACTGAGCTCTTTTTTACGTTATGCAGATTATTTTGCAAGTTTTGTAGCAAGACGTGCTTTATCGCGGCTCGCTTTGTTTTTATGAATCAAACCTTTAGTTTCTGCTTTATCGATAGCTGAGCTTGCAGCGCGGAAAAGTTCTTCAGAAGGATTTGCTTCAAATGCTTTAATTGCAGAACGCATAGCTGATTTTTGAGCTGAGTTTTTTTCGTTTTGTTTAACGTTTAATTCAGCGCGTTTGATAGCTGATTTAATATTTGCCAATGTTTTCACCTCCAATGATATACTAACTATCTAATTATATATGAAAAGTTGAAATTTGACAAGCCTTTTTATTTTTTAAGATAAATTTCATCAATTTCATGATTTGCTGTTTTATGAAGAATAATTTCGGCTCGGTTGCGTGTGGGTTCGATATAATCTTGCAAATTCACAAGGTTAATCGACTTCCAGACATTTTGAGCGAATTCCATAACTTTGTTTTCTGGCTGAGAAGTGAAAGGATGATAATAGTTAGTTGGCTCTTCTTTTGCTAAAGTGAGCAATTTTTTAAAACGATCCAGATACCAAGTTTCGATATTTTCAACTTCTGCATCCACGTAAATCGAAAAATCAAAGAAATCCGTCATGTAGAGACGTTCATTTTGTGGATTTTGAAAAACATTGATACCTTCAACGATGACAAAATCTGCGGCTGTAACATACTGTTTTTCGTCTGGAACAATATCATAAATTTCATGAGAATAAACAGGAATTTGATAATCCTTTCCATTTTTGATATTGTCCAAAAAGTCAAGCAAGAGCCCCATATTATAGCTTTCTGGAAAGCCTTTGCGCTTGAGAAGATTTTGCTCCTGCAAGTGAGCATTTGGATAAAGAAATCCGTCCGTCGTCACCAATTCAACAGTAGCATTTGAAAATGTTCTAGATAAAAGGATTTGCAAGAGCCGACTGGTAGTAGATTTTCCAACAGCAACGCTGCCAGAGACACCGATAATAAACGGTTGGCGTTTGATAGCTTTCTGTAAAAAAATACCTTTTGAAAATGCTAAATCTTCTTTTGAGCGCTTATAAATTTGGATGAGATTGGTCAAGGGAAGATAAACATCTGTTACATCTTGAAGGCTAATCTTATCATTGAAACTTTTGATGGAATTTAGCTCTTTTTGTGTTAAAGGCGGAGTTGTTTTGCGATGTAAGTTTTGCCAAGTTTTTCGACTAATTTTTTCAAAATGGATAAATTCGTTATTCATAGAGGACTCCTATTAATATGACCATTAGTATATCATAATTTTAAACAAATTGTAAACGGTTTACAAATAAAAGGTCTTTATGTTAAAATAGTTTTATGACTAAAATGTATTTCGCAGAAAATCCAGATGCAGAACATGATATTCACGAACTGAACGTTCAACTTCTGGGGCAAAATATGACTTTCTTGACTGACGCCGGCGTCTTTAGTAAGAAAATGATTGATTATGGAAGTCAAACGCTTTTAAAGTGTCTTGATTTTCATAAGCAAGAAAGCGTATTAGATGTTGGTTGTGGCTATGGAACATTAGGACTTACTTTAGTCAAGGCTAAAGAAGTCAAGGCGACCCTTGTTGATATAAATCAGCGTGCTCTTGATTTAGCTCGCCAAAATGCTGATCGTAATCAAGTTCTAGCTACGATTTTTCAATCTAATATTTATCAAAATGTAGAAGGGAGATTTCATCATATTATCAGCAATCCACCGATTCGAGCTGGGAAACAGATTGTTCATGAGGTGATTGCAGGAAGCCATGCGCACTTACTAGACGGAGGCGACTTGACGATTGTTATTCAAAAAAAACAGGGAGCGCCAAGTGCAAAAGCTAAGATGGAAGAAGTATTTGGAAATTGCGAAATTTTAAAAAAAGATAAGGGATATTATATCCTTAGAAGTAGGAAGGAAATATGAGAACAGTTGATGTTATTCAGAAAAAGCGGGATGGCTTAGAATTAACCAGCGATGAAATTAAGTGGTTAATCGAAGGATATGTTGCCGGAACCGTGCCCGATTATCAGATGTCGGCTTTTGCAATGGCAGTATATTTTAAAGGCATGAGTACTCGCGAGATTTCTGATTTGACGATGACCATGGTAGGCACAGGTCAGCAAATTGATTTGTCAGCTATTTCTGGAATCAAGGTTGATAAACATTCGACCGGAGGTGTAGGTGACAAAGTGACACTGGTGTTAGTACCATTGGTGGCTAGTTTTGGCGTGCCTGTTGCTAAAATGAGTGGTCGTGGACTCGGTCATACAGGAGGAACACTTGATAAACTAGAATCCATTAAAGGATTTCAGATTGAGCGCAGCCAAGAAGAATTTATTAAACAAGTGCAGGATATCGGATTGTCCGTTATTGGTCAGTCAAATCAGTTGGTGAAAGCTGATAAGTTACTTTATGCTTTGCGTGATGTGACGGCGACCGTCGATACGATCCCTCTGATTGCAAGTTCTGTTATGAGCAAGAAAATTGCAGCTGGTGCGGATAGCATTTTGTTAGACGTGACAGTTGGCGAGGGTGCATTTATGAAAAATCTAGAAGATGCGCGTGCTCTAGCTCGTACTATGGTTGATTTAGGAAAAGCAGTTGGGCGTAGGACGACAGCAGTTATTACTGATATGAGCCAACCTCTGGGAACTAGCATTGGTAATCGTTTGGAAATCCTTGAAGCTTTGGATATCCTGCAAGGAAAAGGACGAGAAGATGTAACAGAATTTATTTGTGAATTAGGCCAAATCATGCTTGGCTTAGCAAATGTTGAAAAAACTGTAAAAGAAGTGCGGGAACATCTATTTGATGGATCGGCACTGCAAAAATTTGAAGCCATGGTTGTTGCACAAGGTGGCGATTTAGAAGATTTGTACCGCCCTTCATCAGCAAAATACGTTGTAGAAGTGACTGCAGATGAAGCGGGTTATATTTCTGAATTGCCAGCAATGGAGTTTGGTTTATTTGCTATGCGGCTGGGCGCAGGTCGAGCTGTGAAATCTGATGCATTAGACTTTGAAACAGGAATTGTTTTTGAAAAGAAAGTCGGAGAACCGGTCAAAATCGATGAAATTGTCGCAAAAATTTATGCAAATGAAAAAATTTCACAAGAACTAGTTACAGAATTCAAAAAAAATGTTAAAATGAGTAATGAGCCGAAAAAAGTTCAAGAGATTATTGAAGTAATCGCTTAACTTACAGGAGAACCGAAAATGAAGTTAAATAAATATATAGATCATACGCTTTTAAAGCCAGATGCTCACCAAGAGCAAATTGAAAAATTGATTGAAGAAGCAAGAGAATATGATTTTGCAAGTGTTTGTGTTAATCCAACATGGGTCAGTTTTGCAGCAGAAGGATTACGAGATACAGATGTTAAGGTTTGTACTGTTATTGGTTTCCCTTTGGGTGCAAATACACCTGCTGTAAAAGCTTTTGAGGCAAAAGATGCCATTAAGAACGGAGCAGACGAAGTAGACATGGTTATCAATATTGGTGCTTTGAAATCTCAAAATCTGGTGTTGGTAGAAGAAGATATTGCTGCTGTTGTGGAAGCAAGCGGTGACACACTTGTAAAAGTAATTATCGAAACTTGTTTGTTAACTGATGAAGAAAAAGTTGTAGCGTGTCAGTTAGCCCAAAAAGCTGGTGCAGACTTTGTAAAAACTTCAACTGGATTTTCAACAGGTGGAGCTACTGTTCATGATGTAGCATTGATGAGAAAGACAGTGGGTCCAGATATGGGTGTTAAAGCTTCAGGTGGGGCTCGTTCGTATGAAGATGCAGTTGCATTTATTGAAGCAGGCGCAACGCGTATCGGAGCTTCTTCTGGTGTAGCCATTATGAAAGGAGAAAAAGCTAGTGGCGACTACTGAGTTGATTGATCTAGCGATTGAGACAAGTAAAAAAGCTTACGTTCCTTATTCTCATTTTCCGATTGGCGCTGTACTAGTAGCTAAAAATGATCAGATTTTTACAGGTGTAAACATTGAAAATGCTAGTTTTGGTCTGACGAACTGCGGTGAGCGGACAGCCATATTTAAGGCTATTTCAGAAGGTGTTACGGAGTTTGAGGAATTAATCGTTTATGGTGAAACTCAAAAGCCCGTTTCTCCGTGTGGAGCTTGTCGTCAAGTAATGGCAGAATTTTTTCCGCAGAATTTAAAGGTAACACTTGTTGCCAAAGATAAATCGACGGTCGTGATGACGGTCAGGGAATTACTTCCGTATTCTTTTACTAACTTGGAGTAGTTGGTAAAAATGGTCATTTGACCAAAGTTAATTTTGCAACTTTGTTGCACATCTTATTTAGGAGGTTCAGAGATGAACAAGAAACAATGGCTAGGCCTTGGTCTAGTAGCTGTCGCAGCAATCGGACTTGCTGCATGTGGTAACCGTGCATCTAAATCAAGCAATAAAGATGCAAAGACAGATTTGAAAGCTGCAATTGTAACAGATACAGGTGGTGTAGATGATAAATCGTTTAACCAATCAGCTTGGGAAGGTTTGCAAGCTTGGGGTAAAGAAAATGGTTTGACAAAAGACCATGGCTTCACTTATTTTCAATCTACTAATGAATCAGAATATGCTACTAACCTTGAGCAGGCAGCTTCTGGTAATTACAAGTTGGTCTTTGGTATTGGTTTTGCTCTTCGTAACGCTGTAGAAGCAGCAGCAAAGGATCATTCTGATACGAACTATGTTATCATTGATGATGAGATTAAAGGTCATAAGAACGTAGCTTCTGCTTTATTTGCTGATAATGAAGCTGCTTACCTTGCAGGTGTGGCTGCAGCAAAAACAACTAAAACCAAGAAAATTGGCTTTGTTGGTGGTATTAAAGGTGCTGTTTTGACTCGCTTTGAAAAAGGTTTTGAAGCAGGTGTGAAATCTGTTGATCCATCTATTAAGATTGATGTGAAATATGCGGAAAGCTTTAGTGATGCAGCAAAAGGTAAAACCATTGCAGCTGCTCAATATGCAGCTGGTGCAGATATTGTTTACCAGGTAGCCGGTGGTACTGGTGCAGGTGTATTCAACGAAGCAAAATCCATCAATGAAACTAGAAATGAATCTGAAAAAGTTTGGGTTATTGGTGTTGACCGTGACCAAAACGAAGAAGGTAAATACAAATCTAAAGATGGCAAAGAATCTAATTTTGTTTTAGCTTCTACTCTGAAACAAGTTGGTGGTACTGTAAAAGATATTGCTAACAAAACAGCAAAAGGGAAGTTCCCTGGAGGTAAAACTACAACTTATGGTTTGAAAGATAAAGGTGTAGATTTAACAACTAAGAATTTGTCTGCTGAAGCTAAAAAAGCAGTAGAAGATGCAAAAGCAAAAATCCTTGATGGAAGTATTAAAGTTCCTACAGATAAGTAATCTGACACTCAAGAAGCGACCTTCGTGGGTCGCTTTTTTGAGATTGAGACAGCTTTTGTCTCAGTAAAGCTGGCTAATCTTTTAGTGAGTTTTACTGAAATAAAATAATTTCTGAAAGGAATTTAATCATATGGCACATGAAAATGTCATTGAAATGCATGAAATAACCAAGATTTTTGGTGAATTTGTCGCAAATGACAAAATTAACCTTAATCTAAGACGTGGTGAAATTCATGCACTTTTAGGAGAAAATGGAGCGGGGAAGTCCACTCTGATGAATATGTTGGCGGGCTTGCTTGAGCCAACAAGTGGTGAGATTACTGTGAATGGAAAGTCAGTAACAATCGATTCTCCATCAAAATCAGCATCTTTAGGAATCGGAATGGTTCACCAACATTTTATGTTGGTAGAGGCTTTTACGGTTGCTGAAAACATTATTTTGGGGAGTGAAACGACGAAAAATGGTGTTTTAGACATTAGGAAAGCAATTAAAGATATCACGGAGCTATCTGAAAAATATGGTCTTGCTGTAGATCCTACAGCAAAAGTCGAAGATATTTCAGTTGGTGCGCAACAGCGTGTTGAAATCTTAAAGACCTTGTATCGTGGCGCTGATATCCTGATTTTTGACGAACCAACCGCAGTATTAACTCCTTCAGAAATTGAAGAACTAGAGCATATCATGAAAAATCTAGTTAAGGAAGGAAAATCCATCATTTTGATTACGCACAAATTGGATGAAATTCGTGCTGTTTCAGATCGTGTCACCGTTATCCGTCGTGGTAAAAGTATTCAAACTGTTGAGATTGGTGGAGCAACGAATAAAGATCTTGCTGAAATGATGGTTGGGCGTTCGGTATCCTTTACGACAGAAAAAATAGCATCAGACCCTAAGGAAGTTATTCTATCCATTAAAGATTTGATCGTTAATGAAAATCGTGGTGTGCCTGCTGTTAAAAATTTGTCTTTGGATGTGCGAGCTGGTGAAATTGTCGGAATTGCTGGGATTGATGGAAATGGACAAAGTGAGCTAATTCAAGCAATCACAGGCCTTCGGAAAGTAAAATCAGGAAGTATTACTATAAAAGGCGAAGAAGTCGTTGGTCTATCTCCAAGGAAGATTACCGAAATGCAAGTCAGCCACGTTCCTGAAGATCGGCATCGTGATGGCTTAGTACTGGAGATGATGCTGTCTGAAAATATGGCTTTGCAAACTTATTACAAGGAGCCATTAAGCAAAAATGGTATCTTAAATTATAATAATATCACTTCTTATGCACGCAAATTAATGGAGGAATTTGATGTTCGTGCTGCAAGTGAAACTGTTCCAGCATCTGCACTTTCAGGAGGAAATCAGCAAAAAGCGATTATTGCTCGTGAAATCGATCGTAATCCAGATCTTTTAATCGTTAGTCAACCAACTCGTGGACTTGATGTTGGAGCGATTGAATATATTCACAAACGTTTGATTGAAGAACGCGACAAGGGGAAAGCTGTACTTGTTGTCAGCTTTGAATTGGATGAAATTTTGAATGTTTCAGATCGTATTGCTGTTATCCATGATGGTAAAATTCAAGGCATTGTAACCCCTGCTGAAACCAATAAGCAAGAGTTAGGTATCTTGATGGCTGGTGGTGAAATTAAGAAGGGAGATTCAAATGACTAAGAAAACACAGCAAATTGCAGTGCCTTTGATTTCCGTTGTTCTTGGGATTTTGCTAGGTGCCATTGTCATGTGGATTTTTGGATATGATGCTATTTGGGGCTACGAAGAATTGTTCAAAGCAGCCTTTGGTACCGTTCGCAATATTGGAGAAATTTTCCGTGCAATGGGTCCACTTATTTTAATTGCTCTTGGATTTGCAGTGGCAAGCCGAGCTGGTTTCTTTAATGTCGGTTTACCAGGACAAGCCTTAGCAGGTTGGATTTTAAGTGGGTGGTTTGCACTTTCGTTTCCGAACCTTCCACGTCCGATTATGATTCTTGCGACAGTTGTTATTGCAGCAGTAGCCGGTGGGATTATTGGAGCAATTCCTGGTATTCTTCGTGCTTACTTAGGAACGAGTGAAGTTATTGTAACGATCATGATGAACTACATTGTTCTTTATGTTGGAAATGCAATGATTCATAGTTTCCCCAAGAGTGTCATGCAAAGTATTGATTCAAGTATTAAAGTTGGAGCAAATGCAACCTATCAAACAGAGTGGTTGCGAGCGTTGACAAACAATTCACGGATGAACATCGGAATCTTCTTTGCAATCATTGCAGTTGTTCTTATCTGGTTTATGTTGAAAAAAACAACACTTGGCTTTGAAATCCGCTCTGTCGGACTAAACCCAAATGCGAGTGAGTATGCAGGGATGTCTGCTAAAAGAACGATTATTCTTTCAATGATTATCTCAGGCGCGCTTGCTGGTGTCGGAGGTGTTGTCGAAGGACTAGGAACATTCCAAAACATCTATGTACAAGGAAGTTCTCTTGCTGTTGGATTTAATGGTATGGCCGTTAGTTTATTAGCTAGCAATTCACCAATTGGTATTCCATTTGCAGCCTTCTTATTTGCAGTGCTCCAAGTCGGTGCTCCAGGTATGAATACCGCAACGATTCCGGCTGAGTTGGTAAATATTGTAACAGCGTCTATTATTTTCTTCGTAAGTATTCATTATATCATTGAACACTTTATCAAACCAAGAAAACAAGCAAAAGTCAAGGGAGGAAAATAAGATGAATTTTGTAACGATGTTAAGTCTATTAGTTTCCTCTATGCTGATTTATGCAGCACCTTTGATTTTTACAAGTATTGGTGGAGCTTATTCTGAGCATGCAGGAATTGTCAATGTCGGACTCGAAGGTATTATGGTAATGGGGGCTTTTTCAGGAGTTGTCTTTAACCTTACCTTTGTCAATACTTTTGGAAATTTAACTCCGTGGCTGGCACTTTTGGTTGGCGGTATTGTGGGATTGATTTTCTCTCTTATCCATGCTGTTGCAACGATTAATTTCCGAGCCGATCATGTTGTTAGTGGTACAGTGCTCAATTTGATGGCACCTGCCTTAGCAATTTTCTTGGTAAAAGCTTTCTATAACAAAGGACAAACTAATAATATTCAAGTATCATTTGGCAAATTTAACTTTCCGCTATTATCAGATATTCCTGTCATTGGAGATATTTTCTTCAAACATACCAGTCTAATGGGGTATATTGCAGTAGCATTTGCCTTTCTAGCTTGGTTCATTATGTTTAAGACGAGATTTGGGCTGCGTTTACGTTCTGTAGGGGAACACCCACAAGCGGCTGATACATTGGGAATCAATGTTTATCTCATGCGTTATTATGGTGTGATGATTTCAGGTTTCCTTGGCGGTGTTGGCGGTGCGATTTATGCTCAATCTATCTCAGTAAACTTTGCTGCAACAACGATTATCGGACCAGGCTTTATCTCACTGGCTGCTATGATTTTTGGTAAATGGAACCCAATTGGAGCTATGTTTTCAAGTCTCTTCTTTGGACTGTCACAAAGTTTAGCTGTTATCGGAAGTCAATTGCCATTCCTATCACATGTACCAGCAGTTTATTTGCAAATTGCACCGTATGTACTAACTATTGTCGTATTAGCAGCTTTCTTCGGAAAAGCTGTTGCACCAAAAGCAGATGGTGTTAATTATATCAAATCAAAATAATTTATTGCAAAAAGCCAAGTTACTTTTCAAAGTAGCCTGGCTCTTTTTATAAAAAAACAATTATTCTGCTTGGAAAAACTTTCTAAAAGAATAATTGTCTTTAAAGTTACTTACATAAAATATACAATTGCAAGATACTGAAGAGCAGATGCTGCTAGGATGAAGAGATGCCAAATCATATGGAAATATGGCTTTTTCTTAGCATAAAATCCTGCACCAACAGTATAGCAGAGTCCTCCAGCCAGCATCAGTCCCCAGAAGACTGGTCCTGTTTGCCCAATGATTTGGGGAACGATAAGAATCACTAACCATCCCATAATAAGATACAGTGCCAAACTGAATTTTTCATTAACTTTTTTAGCAAATATTTTATATAAAATACCAAAAATGGTGGTTCCCCATTGAATGCCAATGATAAGGTAACCTAACCAGTTATTCATAAGAGACAATACAACGGGGGTATAGCTTCCAGCGATAGCGATATAAATCATCGAATGATCAATGATTCGCAAGATATACTTGTGTGTAGAACCATAGCTCATAGAATGGTAAATGGTTGAAGAAAGAAACATCAGAAATAAACTGATGACAAAAATTGAAACTCCGACGGCAGCAAGCATACCATGTTCTTCATAGCTGTAAATAGCAGAAATCGGAAGTAAAATTAGCATGATGATAGCACCAATAGCATGAGTAACGGCATTGGCGATTTCTTCACCAAAACTCAGCTGCTTGCTAAGTTTAAGGGTTTGGTTCATCTTTTGTCCTCCTTTCTAAGGATAAAGCAAGATCTTTCGTTTGATGAAATAATTTTACAGTTTGACAGGCTGCTTCAATAGCAGGTGCAGTATTATCTGTTTTTTCCTCTCGCATACAGTAGACAAATTCATTGTAGAGAGTAGCAGAATCCTTTTCGTTTACTAGAAGCTGAATCGTTTTGATAATATCTGGTATAGGAAAGACAGGCTTCAAAGTTGTCAATACAATCAATCGAGCAATCTGGATACGATTATATTTCTTCTTAATTGGTTTTGGAATGTGAGCGTGTTTGACATAGTTATTAACCATAGCAGCGGTTAAAGATTTATCTGTACCACGAAATGCCTGTTCGTTTACACCATTCACATAGAGAAGAACTTGGTCAAGATAGAGATCTAAGTCAGGTAATTCCTCCCAAGTTGGGAATTGTGTGATTTTCAAAATATCCACCTCTTTATAATCTAGTCTTAATAACTAGATTATATAATGATAAATGTCTTGTGTCAAGAGAAAAATCATTTGTTCTGCAAAATAACTTTTGATACAATAAGATTATGAAAATTTTAATTCCAACTGCAAAGGAAATGAATCTTAGCCTTAAACCGCATGGCAAGTATTTTCTTTCAGAGCAAACAAAAACAATTGTAGCTAGCCTGTCACAGTATTCTATTGAAGAGTTAGCGAAGCTTTATCATGTTAACCTGGAGCGGGCAGAAGAGGAGCATCTTCATCTGCAACAATTAAAAAATGAGCAAGCTCTTACTTACCCAGCTTTGCATTTATTTGATGGTCTCATGTATCGAAATATCAAAAGAAGTGATTTAATGGAGAAAGAGTTGAGATATATAGACAATCATTTGCTCATTACCTCTAGTCTATATGGTATTATGCCAGCTATGGCGTTGATTTCACCTCATCGATTGGATTTTTTAGTGAAATGTGCTATTTCTGGCAAAAGCTTGAAAAATTATTGGCGCAATGATTATGATGCAGCTATTTCAGGTGAGGAAATGATTTTGTCTCTGTTATCAAGTGAGTTTGAGACGGTGTTTTCCAAATCTGTGCGTGATAAGATGCTTCGGTTTAAATTTTTAGAAGATAGAGAAGGAAGTTTGAAAGTTCACTCAACTATTTCTAAGAAGGCTCGGGGGCAATTTTTAACTGCTTTAATTGAAAATCAAATAACAACGAAAGAGGAAATCAAGCAATTACAATTTGCAGACTTTGCTTTTCGAGAAGATTTATCTACTATAGATACTTATGTTTTTGTCAAGGAAAATAAGCAAAAAACGGAATGACGTAAACGTATCATTCCGTTTTGGATTCTTTTTAGTTAATTGCTGCTAATAAAGCTTCAGCTTGGGCTGCGAGTTCAGCTTGTTTTTCTTCAGAAACTGTGAGTTGACCTGTTCCCCAAGCTTCTGGATTCACAGCAACACCAGTAAATGGTTCAACGACATTCATGCGAATAAATGGAAGGAGGCTACGATAATGTTTGAAAACTTCATCTGGAGAAGTTCCATTTGCTACAGAAGAAACTGTTACAAGCTTTTCGTTGAGAGCAGAAGGTCCAGTAGGATCTGAAAGATCAAGAGCACGTGATAACCAATCCAGAAGATTCTTAACAACACCTGGAATAGACCAGTTATAAGTTGGGGAGAAAATCCAGATAGCGTCAGCGGAAAGAATTTCTTCACGAGCTTTGGCAACAGCGGCAGGAGCTGGGCTTTCAATATCTTGGTTGAAAAATGGAATATCTTTGAAATCAAGATAAGAAACTTCAGCTTTGTCAGTAAGGATATTTTCAGCTTGAGCAGCTAATTGATGGTTGAATGAGCCTTGACGAAAAGACCCGACAATAAATAGTACTTTTTTAGACATATAAGTCACTCTCCTTTTCTTTTGTACCTGTTCATGTTACAACAAATATTACTAGTTAGCAAGAAACTAGCTCAAATTTTTAAATTTTTTTAGAATCTGAATTAAATCTTCTTTCTCTTCCCCTGTTAAAACGCTGAGTCCTTGCTGGATATTTTGAATATGATCTGGAAGCACTGCTTCAATTTTGCTACGCCCTTCTGGGGTCAATCCGACTAAAAATGAACGTCGATCAGATGGGTCACAGGTCCGAAAAATCCAGCCATTTCGTATCATATTTTTAATAACAACGGTCATATTTCCAGATGTAGCAAGCATTTTATCAATTAAGTCTTGAATGCGTAAGTTTCCTTTGCTATAAAGAGTTTCTAAGACGGAAAATTGAGTGGGAGTAAGGTTATGTTGTTTTGCTGCTTGGTTTTCAAAATGTCGAATTGTACGAATTGCTTTATTTAAAACAATCATTGTTTTTAAATCAAGACGATTTTCTTGTAAAAGTTTTGTTAGTTTATCCATATCTGTATTTTACCAATAAGTAGTAATAAAATCAATTTTTAGAAAAAGATAGAAAAAAATCCTTATTTATAGTATAATAGACGAGTGAAAAATAGAAGAAAAAATGATAAAATTTTCGTTATATGGCAATATATTATCGGAAGCGTGATAGTTTTAGCTGTTCTCACTTTTTCTTTTCTTTACATTTTAAATCTATCGATGATTCCTTATCAATCCGCTAAGGAAACGGCTAGTAAAATCGCTCGCCAATACGCAGATTTGGATAAAGTGGATCGCTTTGCTATCTATAATGGCAAAAAGAGTTATTATAGTCTTTTGGGGAAGAATCGCAAAAAGACACAGCTTGCTGTTTTGATAGAAGCTGATAGTGATAAAATCTATACTTATGAGTTGTCTAAAGGAATTAGTCAAGAGAAAGCAGAAAAAATCGCTAAAGATAATGGGGCCAAACAAATTGATAAAGTAACATTTGGCTATATCAAAGAGCAACCAATTTGGGAAATCAAATCTGGAACAACTTATTACAATGTTGAATTTGAAACTGGAAGGTTACTCAGTAAGGAGGGACTATGATATTATCAAATCGCGTTTTAAATATGGAAGAGAGCGTGACACTAGCAGCAGCAGCGCGTGCAAAAGCTTTAAAAACACAAGGGCGCAATATCCTTTCGCTGACTTTGGGAGAGCCAGATTTTCCAACTCCGAAGAATATCCAAAATGCAGCTGTCTCTGCAATAAAAGACGGTAAAGCTAGCTTTTATACAGTTACTAGTGGTCTGCCTGAATTAAAGGAAGCAATTGTAGCGTATTTTGCAAAATACTATGGTTATACGATTAAATCAAATCAAGTGACTGTTGCGACGGGGGCAAAGTTCTCCCTTTATACTTTTTTTATGAGTGTCATCAATCCGGGCGACGAGGCAATTATTCCGACACCGTGTTGGGTTAGTTATGGTGATCAGATTAAGATGGCAGAAGGGATACCAGTTTTTGTTCAAGCGACAGAAGCAAATCATTTCAAAGTGACTGTTGAGCAATTAGAGGCTGCACGGACAGAGAAAACGAAAGTTTTGGTGCTCAATTCTCCTTCCAATCCAACGGGAATGATTTATACAGCTAAGGAGTTGTTGGCGATAGGTAATTGGGCTGTAGAGCACGACATTCTCATTTTGGCAGATGATATTTATGGTCGTTTGGTTTACAATGGAAATGAATTCACACCAATTTCGAGTCTATCTGAAGCGATCCGCAGGCAAACAATTGTGATCAATGGTGTGTCTAAGTCGTATTCAATGACAGGCTGGCGGCTTGGTTATGCTGTTGGAGATCCTGAGATTATTGCAGCCATGAGCAAGATTGCTGGACAAACAACTTCAAATCCTACGACTGCAACACAGTATGCTGCTATTGAAGCTTTAACTGGTCCTCAAGATACTGTTGAAATCATGCGACAAGCCTTTGAAGAACGTCTTAATACCATTTACCCTTTGCTTTCCGAAGTACCAGGATTTGATGTTGTAAAACCTCAGGGAGCTTTTTACCTTTTTCCAAATGTTAAAAAAGCAATGGAAATGAAAGGCTATACAGATGTAACAGAGTTTACAACAGCTATCCTAGAAGAAGTAGGTGTTGCATTGGTCACAGGAGCTGGATTTGGAGCACCAGAAAATGTTCGTCTCAGCTATGCGACGGATATGGATACCTTGAAAGAGGCCGTTCATCGCATTAAAACTTTCATGGAGAAATAAAAATGATTGCTCATTTTGGTATCAAAGGAAAGGATGTAGAAGCTAGCAAACTCTTTTATCAGGAAGCCCTAGCGCCTTTGGGCTACAAGCTTACCTTTGACATTCCTCAAGTAGTAAGTTTTGCTGAGCCTAGGAACACGGTCCTAGAGGTGATTTTTGGTTGAATATTGGTCAGCAAGAGCTTGAGCATTTTGTCTTCAGTGCTCAAAATCCTCAGGAAATTGATAACTTCTATCAAGCAGCCTTGGCGGCTGGTGGCAAGGATAATGGTGCTCCTGGTGAACGTAGCCACTATCATCCTGGCTATTATGCAGCTTAAGCTTATATCATTAATCCAGATGGAAACAATATTGAGACTGTTTATCATAAAAAAATAAAAGAAAAGAGAAATGAATGAATGTCTAGAGAATTAGTAAGCATTATTGACGTCCCAAAGCATATTGGTGAAGAAGTCACTATCGGTGCTTGGGTTGCCAACAAATCAGGAAAAGGAAAGATTGCCTTTCTCCAATTGCGTGATGGCTCTGCCTTTTTCCAAGGTGTAGCTTTTAAACCGAACTTTCTTGAAAAATTTGGTGAAGAAGCTGGGCTTGAAAAATTCAATACAATTAAGCATATCAGTCAAGAGACTTCAGTCTATGTGACTGGTATTGTCAAAGAAGATGAACGTTCAAAATTTGGTTATGAACTTGATGTTACTGACCTTGAAATTATTGCTACATCGGTTGATTACCCAATTACACCGAAAGAACACGGAACAGACTTTTTGATGGATCACCGTCATTTATGGCTTCGGTCGCGCAAGCAAATGGCAATTATGCAGATTCGCAACGCGATTATCTATGCTTCCTATGAGTTCTTTGACCGGAACGGCTTTATCAAATTTGATAGTCCGATTTTATCAGGGAATGCAGCGGAAGATTCAACAGAGCTTTTTGAAACAGATTATTTTGGAACTCCTGCCTTTTTAAGTCAATCTGGACAGCTTTACTTAGAAGCTGGTGCTATGGCACTTGGTCGTGTATTTGACTTTGGTCCGGTTTTCCGTGCTGAAAAATCCAAAACACGTCGCCATTTGACAGAATTCTGGATGATGGATGCAGAATATCCATTTGTTACACATGAAGAATCGCTTGATCTTCAAG
Organism: Streptococcus constellatus subsp. constellatus; assembly: GCF_023167545.1. Taxonomy (NCBI): domain Bacteria; kingdom Bacillati; phylum Bacillota; class Bacilli; order Lactobacillales; family Streptococcaceae; genus Streptococcus; species Streptococcus constellatus. Next base: position 930,867 of record NZ_AP014647.1, on the reverse strand, counting down.
AGGCTTATGTGAAGGCTCTGATTCAAGGGGTTTTGGATCGTGCACCACATGCACTTGAAATGTTGGAACGCGATACAGATTTGCTTAAAAAATATGCAACTGAACCATTCAAACGCATTTCTTACGATGAAGTAATTGACCTTTTGCAAGAACATGAAAATGATGAAGATGCAGAGTATGAACACATCGAACGTGGAGATGATTTTGGGTCACCACATGAAACGTGGATTTCAAACTATTTCGGTCTTCCAACTTTCGTTGTGAACTACCCTGCTAGTTTTAAGGCTTTCTACATGAAGCCTGTGCCTGAAAATGAGGACCGCGTGCTTTGTGCAGACCTTTTGGCGCCAGAAGGTTATGGTGAAATTATTGGTGGTTCAGCCCGTGAAGAAAATTATGAAAAACTACTAATGAAGATTAAGGAAAACGGTCTCAATCCTGATGATTATGCCTTTTACCTTGATTTGCGTAAATATGGTTCGGTTCCTCATGCTGGATTTGGACTTGGTTTGGAGAGAATGGTGACATTTGTTGCAGGAACGAAACACATTCGTGAAGCCATTCCGTTTCCACGCATGCTTCACAGAATTGAACCTTAAGAAATGTAAAAACGCCTGTTGGCGTTTTTTTAGAAATAAAATATATGGAAAACGACTAAGTAAGAAAATGAGACGAAATGTTCAGTTTGTTCTTATTCAAGGAAAAAATATGTTTATGTTTAGGAGAAGTTACAAAAGAAATATTCCTCTCATGGCTGGAGTGGAGTTTCTAGGATTTTTAGGTATTACAAGTTTTTGGATTTTATTTCTCAGCCAAAACAGGATGTCTTTACTGCAAATTGGTCTGTTAGAGAGTATTTTTCATGCAACTGGGATCATTTTTGAAATTCCGTCAGGTATGTTAGCAGACAGGTTTTCTTATAAGGCTAATCTGTATATCAGCCGTTTAACAAGTATTTTGTCATCTATTTTGATGTTGATAGGGCAGGGAAACTTTTGGATTTATGCTCTGGCAATGATTTTCAATGCTTTGTCCTATAATTTTGATTCAGGAACGAGCTCTGCACTTTTATATGATTCTGCAGTAGAAGCGGACTTAAAAGATTGTTATTTGAAACTATCAAGCTTGATATCAGGTGTTTCAGAAGCAGCGATTTCTTTAGGAACAGTATTAGCTGGATTGTTTGTACATGGATATTTGTATGTCACTTATTATATTATGATTGCAGTTTCGATTGTTGTTTTAATCTTGATTTGGTTAATAAAGGAACCAGATATGAAAAGGCAAACAGATAAAGTGGTTACGATGAAGAAAATAATCCTGACGGTAAAAGAAGAAATGAAAAGTAGTCCGAGTCTTTTTGCGTGGATGATGATTTTCCAATTCGTTGGAACAATGATGTGTATGTTTTATTTTTACTATCAAAAACAATTACCAGATTTAGCTGGATGGCAAATTTCGACAGTTATGTTAATTGGCAGCGTCTTAAATATTTTGGCAGTTTCTATCGCCAGTAAGATTGGGAAAACATGGCATTCTTTTCGGATTTTTCCAGTAGTTGTCAGTTTAACAGGGGGAGCTTATATTCTGTCGTTTTTGGAAACTCCATTTATGTATATCCTTGTTTATTTAGCGACAAATGCTTTGTATGCCATGTATCAACCGATTTTTTACAATGATTTGCAACAGTATTTACCAAACTCAGTCAGAGCGACCATGTTAAGCGTTACTTCAATGATGTTCAGTTTAAGCATGATTATCATTTTTCCGATTGTTGGTTGGCTGATTGACAGTTTTGGCTTCAATTCGACTTTTATTGGTTTGGGAACGGTACTGATAGTGTTAGTACTACCTTTAATTATCGTTTTACAAAGGATTCGTAAACAGCTGAAAACAATCGAAAATTAATTTTTTACCTTAGGCTATATTTATTGATAAAATATAAGTTTTATGAGCTAAATTTCATGGACAGATTGGTTTGTTACTTAATCAATCTTTGTGGTAAGGAATTGTAAATGACGGTATTACTATTCATAGACCATAGAAAGAGATAATGGAACTAGAAACGATATTTTTTAAGTTTCCGGTATAATTTAATGGAACGATAGGAGGAAAAATATTATGCGTGACAATCATCTTCATACTTACTTTTCTTACGATTCAGATACTGATTTTAGAGATTACTTGGAACATTATGATGGAGAAATTGTGACGACTGAACATCTGGATTTATCTAATCCCTATCCGTATAATGCAGGCTCTCCTCACGATGATATTCCTGATTATAAGTCTTATTCTAGAAAAATAGCTTTTCTCAATAAGAAATATGGAAATCGAATCAAAAAAGGAATTGAAATAGGCTATTATGGACCACGTAAGAAAGATACTTTGGCTTTTTTAGAAGATAAAGATTATGATTTGAAACTTTTATCTGTTCATCACAATGGGAAATTCGATTACTTAGAAGCTCCTGTTTTGCAATTGGAAAAAATGCAATGGATTCCAGATTATTTAAAAGAATTAGAAGAAGCCATTGAAAGTATTCCGGCTCATGTTTTGGCTCATTTTGACTATGGTTTTCGCAAGTTTAATGTGACAGTTGAAGAACTAAAAAACTTTGAACCTCAACTTCGTGCCCTTTTTCAGAAAATGATAGAGCACAACTTGGCTTTTGAACTGAATTGCAAGTCTATGTATCTCTATAATCACGAAGATATTTATATCTATGCTCTATCTTTGGTGAAAGAATTGGGCGGAACAAAGTATTCTGTTGGCTCTGACGCCCATACGTTAGAACATTTTCGCTTGAATTTCGACCAAATCAAGCAAATCCTGACGGCATTTGGTATAGGCGAAGCAGAGTTGTTATAAAAAATAAGGCTAGGATATTATTCCCTAGCCTTATACGTTTGTTTCTCAAAAATGATCATAGCAAATATTTATATTCTCTGACAATTAAACCATTTTCAAATTCAAAAATATCACAGGATAGTTGACCGAAATCATTTTTGAGAATAGTAACAATCTGATTTTCATCTGTTGAAAAAGTATGTAAACGGGAAAATTGAACAGTGTTATGACGATAGGCTTGCTGAATCTTATAAAGGTAATCTTCTACTCCATGAATAATAGAAACCTTTTGCTCATGCAATTCCCAGATGATTTTAGTATGTAAAAATTTTTGGTAAGTTTTCTAATCTCTTTGATTTTCCGCTTGAAAGAACAAGGTTAATGTTTCTAAATTTGTCATTAGCGACTTCCTTAATGAAACAACCTTTTCCAAAAAGAAAGTTTCTTTTCTGCTTGTTGGGATAAATCTGATTGGAAAAGTTCAGAAAATTGGATAAGGATTTCTTTTTCGGTAATCTCTACTGGATGATCGCTATGAATAACCAATCCAAATGGAGAATTTTTGCAGTTACTAGACACGATTGTTGCTTTGCAACCGAGATCTTTTGCTATTTTTAAGTAAAAAATTTGATATTGACTGGTGACCGCAGGAGATATTTTCACAGTTACAGGCTGATAGTCCAAGATAATCTTTTGCAACATTTCTTTAAAGTGATCGTAGATAGGAGCACTATTAGCCTCATCAATGCTACATTCTGCTATGACCCGTTCTTCAAATGTTTCTAAAAATTTTCTTTGCTCATCAGGATTTAATTTTAATCCCCCTTGAGCTTTTTCGATTATTGCTTTGTTTATATCTGTCATAAAGTTAGTATAACATACTTTTTTGAAATTTATCCAAGAAACATTCGGAAATATAAAACGCTTACACAGAAAATTATCGTAAATTTCATAGAAAGACACGATTTTTCCTTGAAAAAAACCGATTTTTAAGGTATGATAGGAATGTAAATAAAATAACTCAAAGGAGAGTAAAAAATGTCAATTATTACTGATGTTTACGCTCGCGAAGTCCTAGACTCACGCGGTAACCCAACACTTGAAGTAGAGGTTTATACTGAATCAGGTGCTTTCGGACGTGGTATGGTTCCATCTGGAGCTTCTACTGGTGAACACGAAGCAGTTGAACTTCGTGATGGTGACAAATCTCGTTACGGTGGTCTTGGTACACAAAAAGCTGTTGACAACGTAAACAATATTATTGCTGAAGCAGTTATTGGTTATGACGTTCGCGATCAACAAGCTATTGACCGTGCAATGATTGCACTTGATGGTACTCCAAATAAAGGTAAATTGGGTGCAAACGCAATCCTTGGTGTATCTATCGCTGTGGCACGTGCTGCTGCTGATTACCTTGAAATCCCACTTTACAGCTACCTTGGTGGATTCAATACTAAAGTTCTTCCAACTCCAATGATGAACATCATCAACGGTGGTTCTCACTCAGATGCTCCAATCGCCTTCCAAGAATTCATGATTGTACCTGCTGGTGCACCTACATTCAAAGAAGCTCTTCGTTGGGGTGCTGAAATTTTCCACGCTCTTAAGAAAATCCTTAAATCTCGTGGTCTTGAAACAGCTGTTGGTGACGAAGGTGGATTTGCTCCTCGTTTTGATGGAACTGAAGACGGTGTAGAAACAATCCTTGCTGCCATTGAAGCTGCTGGTTATGTTCCTGGTAAAGATGTATTCCTTGGTTTTGACTGTGCATCATCAGAATTCTACGACAAAGAACGTAAAGTTTATGATTATACTAAATTCGAAGGTGAAGGAGCTGCAGTTCGTACAGCTGATGAACAAATTGACTACCTTGAAGAATTAGTAAACAAATACCCAATCATCACTATCGAAGATGGTATGGATGAAAACGATTGGGATGGATGGAAGAAACTTACTGAACGTCTTGGTAAGAAAGTGCAACTTGTTGGTGACGACTTCTTCGTAACAAATACTTCTTATCTTGAAAAAGGTATCAACGAAGCTTGTGCTAACTCAATCCTTATCAAAGTTAACCAAATCGGTACTCTTACTGAAACATTTGACGCTATCGAAATGGCGAAAGAAGCTGGTTACACTGCTGTTGTATCACACCGTTCAGGTGAAACTGAAGATTCAACAATTGCTGACATCGCAGTCGCAACTAACGCAGGACAAATCAAGACTGGTTCACTTTCACGTACAGACCGTATCGCTAAATACAACCAATTGCTTCGCATTGAAGACCAACTTGGTCAAGTAGCTGAATATCGTGGTTTGAAATCTTTCTATAACTTGTCAAAATAATTCAGTTAGAATACGAATCGGCTAGTGAAACTAGTCGATTTTTTCTTTATTGTATCGATAAATTTTAGGAGGATAATATGGATAAAATTGAAGAACTGGCTTATATTATTCAAAGTAGTCAAAATATTGTATTCTTTGGTGGTGCAGGCGTTTCAACTGAATCTGGTATTCCGGATTTTCGCAGCTCAAATGGTATTTACAATATTGAGTTAAACCAGCATTTTACAGCAGAGCAACTAGTTTCCCATACGATGTTTGAACGCTATCCAGAACAGTTTTTTGACTTTTACAAAAAATATCTCATTTATCCGGATGCCAGACCAAATGTAGCCCATGATTATTTAGTTCATCTAGAAAAGACAGGGAAATTAAAAGCGATTGTCACGCAAAATATTGATAGTTTACACGAGATGAGATAGCGGGAAGCAAAAATGTATTGAAAATTCATGGTAGTGTTGACCGAAATTATTGCACCAACTGTCATCGTTTTTATGACTTAGAGGATTTTTTGAGATTATCTGGAACCATTCCTTATTGTGAGACTTGCGGTTACATAGTTAAGCCAGATGTGACTCTTTATGAGGAATCGCTAAATATGGACGTCTTTTCTCAAGCTATTCAAGCTATTAGTCGAGCTGATTTACTCATCATTGGTGGAACCTCGCTAGTTGTTTATCCAGCGGCGAATTTAGTTCATTATTTTCAAGGACGGCAGCTAGTCCTTATCAATAAAAGTAATACGGTACAAGATAATCAAGCTGATTTAGTCATCAAGGGCAAGATTGGAGAAGTGCTAAGTAAGGTATGGAAATTAACGGATAATTAATTCGAAAATCAGTGAATGTATGGCATTTAACTGTATTTTTTAAAAAAGTAAAATTTTAAAAATGTCCTTTATAACGGAAATTTTATAAAATGTCCTTTGTAATGGAAATTTTTAAAAATTTCCGTTATAATAGATAAAAAGAGGTGAGAAAATGATGTACATTGCTCTTATTGGCGATATTATTGAATCAAAAAAAATACAAGATCGAGCACAGGTGCAACAGCACTTATTACAATTGATGAAAGAGTTGAATCAGCAATATCAAAATTATTTAGTTTCTCCCTTTACAGTCACAACTGGAGATGAATTTCAAGCCTTATTTTCACCAAATTCTTATATATTTCAAATCATAGATCAGCTTTCTGTTGCATTTGCTCCTTATGAAATTCGATTCGGTATTGGTGTTGGAGATATGATTACAGAGATCAATAAAGAACAAAGTATAGGTTCTGATGGTCCTGCATATTGGTTGGCGAGAGAAGCCATTAACCATATCCACGATAAGAATGATTATGGCATCAATCACATTTCAGTTTTTTTGGCAAATGAAGAAGTTAGTTGGACTGTCAATGCTATGTTAGCTGCGTGTTCTTTTATTCAGTCTAAGTGGACAGAAGTTCAATATGATGTACTCAAACAATTACTGGCTGAAAATATATACGATGAAACATTTTCGCATAAAGAAATAGCAAGATTGCTCGGTATTACTCCAAGTGCTTTTAATAAACGTATCAAGGCAAGTGGTCTAAAAATTTATCTCAGAAATAAACGAGTTGCTATGAATCAGATATTAAAAGAGATAGCAAAGGAGGAGAGTAGGTATGTCTAAGTTGTGGGGGTTTTCAGATTTCTTCCTGCAAAATCCAATCTTATTATTAACGTTGATAGCTCATGTTTTAGCTGATTTTCAATGGCAGAGTCAAAAAATAGCCGACTTAAAAAGTCGGAAATTCCCATATTTAATATTACATTTGATCATCGTTTTTCTTCCATTACTGATTTTGAGTGTCTTTTTCCCCAAAAATAGCCTATATTTTGCTGCGGTTTGGCTTAGTCATGTAGTTATTGACTTTTTGAAGTACAAGCTCAATATTTTTATAGAGAAAAAGAAATGTACCAAACAAGCTTTTATCGTTGACCAACTACTTCATCTCATTTGCATTTTCCTATTTTATACCGTATTGGCGAGTAAAACCTATCCACTTTGGCTTAAAAATAGTGTTCTAGTAGCTCAGATGTTTCTACTTTTGGCTATCGTTGGAAAACCTGTTAATATTTTATTTAAGTTTTTCTTTAGCAAATATCAGTCAAATGGAAATGATCAAGATACCATAGCAGGTGCAGGTGCGATGATTGGGATTTTAGAGCGTTATATTATGGCTTTGTCCCTCGTATTTGGACAATTTGCCTCGATTGGTTTAGTTTTTACCGCCAAGTCAATTGCTCGCTATAATAAAATTTCTGAAAGCCAGTCCTTTGCGGAATATTACCTCATTGGCTCACTTTTTAGCATGATTAGTGTGCTCATTGTTTTTAGTTTGCTTTATTTATGATAAATTGTAAAATATAGTGCAACAAAAACCCATAGGTTCTCAAATCGTGTAAACTGTAAGTAAGCACACAAACAGACACGAGGAGATCCTATGAGCTACTTACATATTACCATAATTGATCGGCTAAAGATAGAAGCATATCTTGAAGCAGGTTTTAATCAGTCCTATATTGCAACTAAGTTAGGTTTTCACCGTTCATCAATTAGCCGAGAAATCAAACGGTGTCCAAATAAATATTCTGCCGAAGAAGCACAAAGGCAATATGAGGAATTATCTAGACTTAAGGGAAGGAAAACTGCATGTACTTCACTGATGAAGAAAGATATAGAACGTCATTTAAAAGCATCCTGGTCACCCGAGCAGATTCTTGGGCGTTATCAGTACGAAAATAAGCCAATCGTATCGTTTAAAACGATTTATAATTGGATATATAATGGCCAACTCGAAGTTAGTGTAGAGACGTTAAGACGAAAAGGTAAAATACGTGAACCCCATGAGACGAGAGGGAAATTCATTATTGGTAAACCTATTTCCAAACGACCTAAAGAAGTGAAGAGGAGGCAAAGTTTCGGTCATTGGGAATTAGATACCATGGTTTCTTCCAGAGGGAAAAGCAAAGGATGCTTGGCTACATTTGTAGAGCGAAAAACACGTTTTTATCTGGCATTTAAAATACCTGACCGATCAGCTAGGTCAATGTTTTCAGTCATAGAAACACTTCAGAAGATTTTTCCTAAGAACTTTTTAAAAACATTTACATCAGACAGAGGAAAAGAATTTGCTTGTTATCCTCAAGTGGAAGCTTTAGGAATAGACTTTTACTTTGCGGACGCTTATTCATCTTGGCAAAGAGGAAGTAATGAAAATTCAAATGGATTGCTTAGAGAATATTTTCCTAAGAGGACTAATCTAACCGACATTACTGATGAATCGTTAGTAAATGCTTTACTTGCTATAAATCACCGTCCAAGAAAATGCTTAGGTTACAAAACAGCATTTGAGGCTCTTATGGATGAATTTTAGATTTGTTGCACTTTTTTTTGCAATTTATCTTATAAAAAAACTGGGACGAAAATTCCCAGTTTCAAAGTATATGATGCAATAAACCAAGGACGCAGTGGTTTATTGCTCAAAGTATTTGTAATAGAGGTTACTGAGCTAATCCGTTCAGACGGTTCAACCTTTGCAGGAGTGAAACTAGGAGCTAAAAATTTTCAATTTTATTCCGTCGTATACGTAATCTTCTCAGATTATATTCGTTTCATAGTCACCTGTCTAATTCCTTTTGTTACATTATTGAATTTCATAACCTATGAGGAGACCATTTTCTTCGGCGTAAAAACTGCACAGGCCAGAAGTTGGAATAACTTCAATAACAGCTTGAGGAAATTTTTCTCGCACCATTTCGGAAAATTGCTGGCAAAACTTAAGATTATTTCGATGAGCAATAATGATTTGCCCACCTGCATAGCCCGCTTTTATGAGTTCATCAAAAGCTGCAATGAGTGATTTTTTTGCACCACGTGCCTTTTGAAGTAACTCTAACTTCCCGTCTTGGCTAGCTTCGCCTACCATACGGATGTTAAGTAATCCTACAACGGCTCCGACTAATTTGCTTAGTCGACCATTTTTAACGAGATTGTCAACTTTGGCAAGAACGAAAAGTAATTTTGTCTTGGTTTGATAGGCTGTAATTTCTGTCACGACTTCTTCATAACTCAAACCTTGACCAATAAGAAAATTCAGTTTTTTGATAATCAAGTCATTCTCGCCGCCTGCAGAAAGAGTATCAATAATATGAATATTCACATCGGGGTGTTCTTCGAGATAGAGTTTTTTAGCAACTTGCGCGCTATTGTGACTTCCTGATAAGGTTCCTGTAATAGTAACCACAAAAATATTTGAAGCGCCATCAAAAGCCTTCATGTAGTCATCTGGACTAGGGCAGGCTGATTTTGAAGCAGAAGAAGTGGCATACATTTTTTTCATCATATCATCAATATTGAGTTGTGCATTATCTATAAAGATTTCATTGCCCACTTGAATGGTCAGAGGAACACTTTCAAATAAGGTGTCAACAGCAAGGTTTTCGATAGTTCTATAATCACAGCCTGAATCAGCTACAATTTTCCAAGTCATTCAATTTCTCCTTTAGTGGGATGATCCCTTAATTAGACATTGACAAAAGGTTTGCCTTTTTTTACAATTATATCATGAAAACACCGCTTTAGAAAGCCTTTACAGTCGGTTGTTACATGTAGAAAGAAAATGTTATGTCGGAACGTAAAATATCGAAAAAATCTTTAGAAAATCTAAAAATATCAAATCGGGAATCTAACCGAATTACAAAAGAATCCTTAGAAATCTCGCTATTGCAATTGTTAGAAAAGAAAGAGTTGACCAAAATTACCATTTCTGAATTAGTAGAGAGAGCGGGTGTCTCGCGAGCAGCTTTTTATCGAAATTATGATTCAAAAGAAGAAATTTTACAAGAGATTTTCCAACGAACAGTACAAAAGATTACCGATAAATTGGAACAATTCAATATGAGAACCGAGCTTTATCAAGTGTGGCTGTTCTTGTTTAAAGAAGTCAAAAAAGAAGCTCGAATTGTTAGTCTAGCGATAGACTACAATTTAGAAAAACTGTTGACAAGTGCTGTGTTTGATATGTTAGAGCAACAAAATTATTCCAGAAAAGAGGCTTCAACGTACATGAATTCTTTTTGGAGTTCGGCGGTGGTTTCTGTTTTGATTAAATGGATAAAAGACGGTATGAGGGTTCCAGCAGAGAAGATTGCATCGCTCGGACTTCCGCTTTTTCCGCAGCGAAAGAATGGTAAATCGAGCGATGAATAAGACAATGAGGTGTAACATGGTTAAAAAAAGATTGGCTTGGGATGAATATTTTGCAGCGCAAGCTCTCTTGATTGCTAATCGCTCAACCTGCAAGCGAGCAAGTGTAGGAGCGGTTATTGTAAAGGAGAACAAAGTTATTTCAACAGGATATAATGGTTCTGTTTCAGGAACGGAGCACTGTATTGATCATGAATGTTTGATGGTTGATGGGCATTGTGTGAGAACCTTACATGCAGAAGTGAATGCGATTTTACAAGGTGCAGAGCGTGGAATCCCGAAAGGTTTTACTGTTTATGTCACGCATTTCCCTTGCCTCAATTGTACTAAGCAGCTTTTACAAGTTGGTTGCAAGCGAGTGGTGTATATCAATCAATACCGTATGGATGATTATGCGCGTTATTTATATAGCGAAAAGAAAGTCGAGCTAGTACATTTGCCAATTGAAAAAGTAAAAGAAGCAATTTCGGAGATTGATTTAATATAACTTTTAGAGTGTAACATTTGTTTTCTATGAATACAAGGAAAGAAAATATGACAGAAGAACAACTTCAAAAAGCCTGGCAAGCATTGTTTGATGGGCAATATCATCTTGCGAAGCAATTAGTTTATCAAATAGAACAAGACAATTATAGTACACTGAATTTAAAAGCATATATTGCTTTAGAAGAAAAAGATTTTGCGTTAGCCCGTCAATTTTTAAAAGACTATTATGCTCAAGCTGTGTCTGAAAAGAACCTAGAAGAACAGCACATAGGCTTACATCAACTAGCTATGGTCGAACGAGAAGAAGAACATTTTCAAAAGGCTTATGATTTGATAATGACAGAAGCTACAATTATTACAGAGCATTTCCCTGATGATGTCCTAAAGAAATCAGTCAATTTATACGAACAAGGATATTTACAGTTCAAACTTGAAAATATTCATCTTGCAGAAGAGCTTTTGCAAGAAACACTAAATTTAGCATTGCAGACAGATGATTTAGTCAACCATGCTTGTGCTTATCGCGCCTTGGCTGAGGTAATGTTAGCTAAGAGAGATATAAAAAGAGCTAAGCTTCATGCACAAAAAGCACTGGCGTGTTTTGAAAAAGCAGGTGATGGCGTTGGAGCGACAGAGCTGAAGGGTTTGATGGCACAGATAAAGTAATAAGATGAAAATTTCATAATGTTTGTAAAATAAAGGAATTCTAATATAAAAATTAGAGTATTTTTATATCCATTTTAACGAACGATGAACTGAAATTTACTAAATAAGGTTTTAGTTTATCAAAAAATCTTATATAATATAATCAAAGTCTTAGTGCATTATGTCAATGGCGCATGTCTTTTCCAAGTTTCTACGATTGTTGATAAAGACAAGAATCTTGAAGGTGATGAATTTGTGGTTATTGATATGACATCGCCAGAAACTACAAAAAAGACACTCACATAATATTCAAGGTGTTACGTTTAAAGATTCAATTTCAGAAATCAATAAAGTCAAGGCTAAATAAAAATGGAAGAATATTACTTCTTCCGTTTTTATTTTTAAAATTACATACTTGTTTACACAGAAATAAATTATTATTATCAAATTTACAAAAATCTTGTTTTAAAATGCTGCTTATTGCAGTTGGCGTAAACCGCTATATAGAGTTCCCTTTATTTCTGTTTGGGTTGTTGTTTTGTGATATTCAATCCGAAGGGAATGAGGTTTTCTTGTTTCATCCGAATTCGCTGGATATTATCTTTGTGTCGGACGATAATGATGAGCGCTAATGCGAGTACAATTACGGTAAAGAGTACATCATAACGTGGTAAAAGAAAGCCAAATAGTGGGAAAATTAAGGCTCCCAGAATAGCGGAGGCAGCAGCTGTCACACTTGAAAAGGAAATCATACTAGTCAGATACAAGCAGCTGAAAAAGATGACAGCTAAATAAGTGAAGAAAGTCGGTGAGAAGCCCAGAATGACACCTGCACTGGTTGCCACGGCTTTACCGCCTTTAAATTCAGCAAAAATGGGGAAGGTATGCCCAAGAACGGCTAAAAGTCCAAAAACGAGAGGAGAAATACCGTTGATATGAAGGAAAAATGGCAATAGTGTCGCAAATGTCCCTTTAAAAAAGTCAAAAATAAAGGTGATGATGCCTGCTTTTTTTCCAAGGACACGAAAGGTATTGGTCGTCCCTGTATTTCCGCTGCCGTATTCGCGGAGATTTTTCTTGTAAAATACTTGTCCAATCCAAAGCCCGGCAGGGATTGAACCAATCAAATAAGCTGCTATCAATGTAAAAACTATCTTTATCATGCTTTTATTATACCATGAATTTTGATTTTGATAGTTGAACGACCAGAAATATTTTATAAAATTTGTCTAGGCTGAAAAAATGGTGGTGAGAAGCAGAAAGAATACACTATTTCTAAAAATCTTTGCAAAATTTGCTAAAAACTTGTAAGATAGAAAGGATGAATGATTCAGGAGGTTCCTTGTGGCAAAAAAGGAAATCAATATTAACAATTACAATGATGATGCCATTCAAGTATTAGAAGGATTGGACGCGGTTCGTAAACGTCCTGGTATGTATATCGGATCAACAGATGCAACTGGGCTTCACCATTTGGTCTGGGAAATTGTTGACAATGCAGTTGACGAGGCTCTGTCTGGCTTTGGTGATAAGATTGACGTGACCATTCATAAAGACGGGAGTTTGACTGTAGCAGACCACGGTCGGGGAATGCCAGTCGGTATGCACGCTATGGGAATCCCAACTGTTGAGGTTATTTTTACGGTACTGCATGCAGGCGGAAAATTCGGTCAGGGCGGTTACAAGACATCGGGAGGCTTACACGGGGTTGGTTCTTCTGTGGTCAATGCGCTGTCTAGTTGGTTAGAAGTTGAAATCACACGTGACGGTACAATTTATAAACAACGTTTTGAAAATGGTGGAAAGCCAGCAACAACTTTGAAGAAAATTGGAACAGCAGCTAAGTCCAAATCTGGTACGAAAGTGACTTTCATGCCAGATGACACGATTTTCTCAACGATTGATTTTAAATATAATACAATCGCAGAGCGGCTTAATGAATCGGCCTTTTTGCTCAAAAACGTTCACCTTTCTCTGACAGATGAGCGAACGGGCGAGTCTGTTGATTTTCATTATGAAAATGGGGTGCAAGATTTTGTCAGTTATCTGAATGAAGATAAGGAAACATTGACACCAGTTCTTTATTTCGAAGGAGAAGAGGGCGGTTTTCAGGTAGAGGTGGCTCTCCAGTACAATGATGGTTATTCTGATAATATCCTTTCTTTTGTCAATAACGTCCGCACCAAGGACGGCGGAACGCACGAGACGGGGCTCAAGTCAGCCATTACCAAGGTCATGAATGACTATGCGAGAAAGACCGGTTTGCTGAAAGAAAAGGATAAAAATCTGGAAGGCTCTGACTATCGTGAGGGTCTAGCAGCTGTCCTTTCGATCTTAGTGCCGGAAGAGCATTTGCAGTTTGAGGGACAGACTAAGGACAAGTTAGGAAGCTCACTGGCTCGACCTGCAGTGGATTCGATTGTGTCTGACAAATTGACCTTCTTCTTGCTGGAAAATGGCGAATTGGCGTCTAATCTGATCCGCAAGGCAATCAAGGCAAGAGATGCACGCGAGGCAGCCCGCAAGGCGAGAGATGAAAGCCGGAATGGCAAGAAAAACAAGAAAGACAAGGGATTGCTGTCTGGGAAATTAACGCCAGCCCAATCCAAAAATCCAGCTAAAAACGAACTCTATCTGGTCGAAGGAGATTCTGCGGGTGGGTCTGCCAAACAGGGTCGTGACCGCAAGTTTCAGGCGATTCTGCCTCTCCGCGGTAAGGTTATCAATACTGCAAAAGCCAAAATGGCAGATATTCTCAAAAATGAAGAAATTAACACCATGATTTACACCATTGGTGCAGGTGTTGGCTCGGACTTCTCTCTAGAAGACGCCAACTATGACAAGATTATCATCATGACCGATGCTGATACGGACGGAGCCCATATCCAGACGCTCTTGTTGACCTTCTTTTACCGCTATATGCGTCCGCTGGTTGAAGCAGGTCATGTCTATATCGCTCTGCCGCCGCTTTATAAGATGTCTAAAGGCAAAGGCAAAAATGAAGTTGTCGAATATGCTTGGACAGACGGTGAGTTAGAAGATTTGCGCAAGAAATTTGGCAAAGGTGCCACGCTGCAGCGCTACAAAGGTCTGGGGGAAATGAACGCCGACCAACTCTGGGAAACCACCATGAATCCTGAAAATCGTACCCTTATCCGTGTCACTATCGAAGACCTTGCCCGTGCCGAACGCCGCGTCAATGTCCTCATGGGAGACAAAGTCCCGCCCCGCCGTAAATGGATTGAAGATAATGTCAAGTTTACGCTGGAGGAGAGTGGAGTGTTTTAGGAGAGGGAAATGGCTAGACAAAATTATTTTGAAATTTTGAATCAGATGGAGTTTGATCCAGATAGAGAATCGAAAAATTTAATAGATTTACTTGAAATGGAGAAGAATTTTGGACATGTCTATTATACAACTATAAATAGTGCTATTTCTAAGAATTTTTTAGATTATCCTAATCGTTCAACATTTACCAGTTATTCACAAATCATAGAAGTTATTAGTGCAAACTTCTATGATGCCACCGAGGAATTATTTGTTTTTTCTGAGTTATTAGTTGATATTTTTTATAGTCTTTTAGAAAAGTTTACAACAGAAGAGTGTGAATTCATTCAAGTCATATTTGATAATATCAATAGATTTTTAGAGTTGTCAAATCATGAATTGATTACCTTAGATAACGGAAACCGAATTATTGTTGAAAAGAATGTTTATGCCTCAGAAGTTTCTCAAATTGTATCAGAAACAAGTATTCAAGATGCAATAAAGGTTTTAGAATATAATCATTTTGCCAATAAAGGTAATATTGAGCGTAAGAAAGAGATACTTATTTCTTTGGCTACTTATCTTGAACCATTTAGAGATGAATTAAATGATTCTGAAGAGTTAAAAGAAGTTATGAAAGTAAATAATAATAAGAAAATTATTGCGGTTGAACAGCTCTTCAATATGTATAATAATCTAGGATTGAGACATAATAATAGTAAGCAATATCATCTGGAAATTACAGAAGAAGAATTAGAACAGTGGTATGATGATATTTATGCTTCAACTTTATTTGTTATTCTTAGCTTAGATGAAGCTAGAATTTTATCGAAATTGAAAACTTTGAGAAATGGATAAGTTAATCCCCCACAAGAAATCGCCTTCCCCACCCTTAAAACAAGAAATTTCACATGAAGAATTTCTTGTCTAGGAGTAAAAAACCAAATCACACATGTGTGATTTGAATTTTTAGAGCAAAAGACGAACATTTGCATGTGTTCTGAGCGATTTTGAAGCAAAAAACTAAAACATACACGAAGAAAGAGGAGTTTATGACAAAAGAATACGGAGTCATTAGTTTAACCGTGCGCAATTTGGAAAACAATGAATTTTCCCAGCTCATGACCGAGTCGAAAGAGGCAATTGCTGCTTTTAACAAGGCGCATAAGGTTGAAAGTATTTATACGAGTAAACTGGAAGAGATGAGCCAGCATTTGGCTAAGTTTCAGGAGGGGCTTCATCAGACGAAAGCTAGTCGCTTGGTGACTAGTTTAGACCAAGCCGACCGCGAGCGAGACGATGCTTTGGGGACGCTGACTGCTTTGGTGCGGGCATTTTCACGGGTCAAGGAGACTGCGACCAAAGAAGCCTATGACACCTTGGCGGGCTTGCTAAAAAATTACGCAGGGATTGCGGCTGCCAACTATGAAAAAGAGACAGAGGGCATCAACCACCTGCTCCAAGAGTTGAAGAAATCAACCTATCAAACGGCGCTGGCAAAACTGCACTTGGAAGCTCATGTGGAAAGCTTGGTGACTGCGCAAAAGCAATTTGAAGAAGCATACAAGGAGCGCTTGACCGAATTGAAAGGCAAAGTGCCTAGCCAAAGCAAACAACTCCGCATGCAGCTACAAGAAATCTACGATTTCCTGCTGGATTTTACC
Organism: Streptococcus constellatus subsp. constellatus; assembly: GCF_023167545.1. NCBI lineage: Bacteria > Bacillati > Bacillota > Bacilli > Lactobacillales > Streptococcaceae > Streptococcus > Streptococcus constellatus. The sequence goes on along the minus strand of NZ_AP014647.1, from coordinate 914,378 downwards.
GCTATTATGACCTATGCCTACCCAGAAAGAAGCCACTATGCGGATCTTCGCGATCACCTCAATACTATTCGCAGCCGCTACAAAAAACGCAAAGCGGTTAAGAAAGCGAAAGAAGCGATCTAGCAAAAAGGTAGGTACCTCCATGAGAACTGAAAGTGAAATGTTGGATTTGATTTTACAAATTGCAAAAGTCATACAAGCGGATGCAGTCGCTCTATCTGGCTCGCGGGCAAATCCGAATGCTCCAAAGGACGAGTTTCAAGATTATGATGTGGTCTACATTGTGGATGATTTGGCTGCTATGGTAACCGACCTTGCTTGGTTGGAAGCGTTTGGCAAGCGCATCATCGAGCAGCATAACGTACTTAATCATCGCCGTCTCTATCTGATGCTCTTTGAAGATGGCAATCGGATAGATCTGACTCTCTGCCCCAAGAAACACATCAAAGAATGGGTGGATAGCGAAGCAGATTTCACAGTGCTGGATGACCCTAAGGGACTCTTTCAGCCCTATACACCTACTCCCAAACGTTATTGGACAAAACCAGCGAGTGCAGATGATTTTGCAAAATCGTGCAATGAATTCTGGTGGGTTTTAGCCTATGTTGTCAAGGGTATTCAGCGTCAGCAATTTGTGTATGCGGTGGATCATCTCTATGGTATCTGTCAGAAAGAATTGCTGAAATTATTGGCTTGGCAAGTGGCAGCGGATAGAGGAGTCATTGATGTCGGCAAAAACTATAAGTATCTGTTTCAGTATTTGCACGCTGAGAAGGAGGAAGAATTTGCCGCTTTGCTTGATTTTTCCAGCAAAGAATGCCTCATCCAGTCTTTACTGTCTACGCAGCAATTTTTCCACAGAGAAGCTCAGGCTTTCTCTCTCAAGACTGGTTTTCCTTATGATAAAGAAACTGCAGAAAAAATGATTCAGTACACTAAAGAAAAACTGAATCTAAGAAAGTGATAATCCACTTTGCTCATTCATAAGAGATGCCTCTTACATCAGGAAGCATTAAAAAAGAAAATTACAGAAAGGATAGTTTGGTTGTATAGCAACTGAACACGGGACTAAGACTTAGAAAAAAAGATAAATCGGTTGGAGTTCATCGAACCCTGCATTGATTTCCTATTTTTCTACAGAAATTTTCGGCAAGCCGAAACGTCCCTTTGTATCTTATGTCTAATATTCAAAACATGTCTTTAGAAGACATTATGGGAGAGCGTTTTGGGCGCTACTCCAAATATATCATTCAGGAGCGGGCTTTGCCCGACATTCGTGACGGACTGAAGCCCGTGCAGCGTCGTATTCTTTATTCTATGAATAAGGACGGCAATACCTTTGACAAGGGCTACCGCAAGTCTGCAAAGTCTGTCGGAAACATTATGGGGAATTTTCACCCGCATGGTGACAGCTCCATTTACGACGCCATGGTCCGCATGTCTCAGGATTGGAAGAACCGCGAGATTTTAGTGGAAATGCACGGAAATAATGGTTCTATGGACGGTGATCCGCCAGCCGCTATGCGGTACACTGAGGCTCGCTTGTCTGAGATTGCCGGCTACCTTTTGCAAGACATCGAAAAGGACACCGTACCTTTTGCTTGGAACTTTGACGATACGGAGAAAGAACCAACTGTATTGCCTGCTACTTTTCCAAATCTTTTGGTTAATGGTGCGACGGGAATTTCTGCTGGTTATGCGACAGACATTCCGCCTCACAATCTGGCTGAAGTCATCGATGCAGTGGTCTACATGATTGATCATCCCAAAGCCAAGGTGGACAAACTCATGGAATTTCTGCCAGGTCCTGACTTCCCAACGGGAGCCATTGTACAAGGGCGAGATGAGATTAAGAAAGCCTATGAGACTGGAAAGGGTCGCGTCGTCGTGCGTTCTCGGACGGAAATTGAAAAGCTCAAAGGTGGCAAAGAGCAGATCGTTGTGACAGAGATTCCCTATGAGATTAACAAGGCGGTCTTGGTCAAGAAAATTGACGATGTGCGGGTCAATAGCAAGGTAGCTGGTATTGCAGAAGTGCGGGATGAGTCTGACCGCGATGGGCTTCGTATTGCCATTGAGCTGAAAAAGGATGCCAATACCGAGCTGATTCTCAACTATCTTTTCAAGTACACTGATTTGCAAGTTAATTACAATTTCAACATGGTGGCCATTGATCATTTCACGCCACGTTTGGTAGGAATTGTACCAATCTTGACCAGCTACATTGCTCACCGCAAGGAGATTATTCTGGCTCGCAGCCGTTTTGACAAGACCAAGGCTGAGAAGCGCTTGCATATCGTAGAAGGTTTGATTCGAGTGATTTCTATCTTGGATGAAGTGATTGCGCTCATTCGTGCATCGGAAAATAAATCAGATGCGAAGGAAAATCTCAAAGTCAGCTATGATTTTACCGAGGAGCAGGCTGAAGCCATTGTCACCCTCCAACTTTATCGCTTAACCAATACTGACGTAGTCGTTCTGGAGGAGGAAGAAGCAGAACTGCGCGATAAAATTGCGATGCTTTCTGCTATTATCGGCGATGAGCGCACCATGTATAACCTCATGAAGCGTGAGCTCCGCGATGTCAAAAAGAAATTTGGTAATCCTCGTCTTAGTGAATTGCAAGATACGGCAAATGCCATCGAGATTGATACAGCAAGTCTGATTGTGGAAGAAGAAACTTTTGTTAGCGTCACTCGTGGCGGTTACCTCAAACGCACTAGTCCGCGCTCTTTCAATTCATCAACAGTTGATGAGGTCGGTAAGCGGGATGATGATCGTCTGGTTTTTGTCAGCTCGGCGAAAACTACTCAGCATCTTTTGATTTTTACCAACCTTGGCAATGTCATCTATCGACCGATTCATGAACTGGCAGACATTCGCTGGAAAGAAATCGGGGAACACCTCAGTCAGACTATTACTAATTTTGAGACGAATGAAGAAGTCATCTATACAGAATTGGTTGATAATTTTGACGAAGGAACTTATTTTGCGGTAACAAAACTAGGGCAAATCAAGCGCGTAGAGCGAAGAGAATTTAGTCCTTGGCGAACCTATAAGTCCAAGTCTATCAAGTTTGCTAAACTAAAAAATGAAGACGATCAAATTATCACCCTCTCTCCAATCAAGCTGGACGATGTCATGTTAGTGACTAAGAACGGTTATGCTCTTCGGTTCAATATCGAAGAAGTACCAATTGTGGGTGCCAAGGCAGCGGGTGTCAAAGCTATCAATCTCAAAAAAGATGATGTCCTAGCTACTGCTTTTATTGCCAATACTGATTCACTTTATATCTTGACTCAGAGAGGAGCGCTCAAGCGAATGGCAGTTGCAGACATTCCTGTGACTAGTCGAGCGAATCGTGGCTTGCAAGTGTTGCGCGATCTGAAGTCCAAGCCACATCGTGTCTTTCAAGCAGGTTCTGTCTTTGGGGAGCAGCCTGCAGAACTAGATCTCTTCAGTTCAGACAATCCAGCAGCAGAAGAAGAGCAGATCCTTTCTATTGTATCCAGCAAAGGAACGACTTACGAGGTGAATCTAGCTGATCTTGGTTTATCTGAAAGAACCAGCAATGGTAGTTTTATCTCAGATACCATTTCTGATGAAGAAGTGTTTTCTGCGAATCTTAAATAATTGAAAATCAGTCCAAGTGGCTGATTTTTTATTGTCGTTATAAACTGAAATTAAAAAATTTTCAGAATTTTGCAAAAAGCCATTGAAAATATCTAAAAATAGTGTAAAATTAAAAACATAAGTTCAAAAAGGAGAATGTTATGTCAGTAAATCTTGATTGGGGAAACCTAGGCTTTTCCTATATGAAATTACCTTATCGTTATCTCGCTTATTATAAAAACGGTCAATGGGAAAAAGGAGAATTAACTGAAGATGCTACTTTGCATATGTCTGAATCTTCTCCCTGCCTTCATTATGGACAACAGGCTTTTGAAGGAATGAAAGCATATCGCACAAAAGATGGTAGCGTTCAACTATTTCGCCCGGATCAAAATGCAAAACGTCTACAACGTACCTCAGACCGGCTCTTAATGCCACAAGTTCCGACTGATATGTTTGTTGATGCAGTTAAGCAGGTTGTTCGTGCAAATGAAGAATACGTTCCACCGTATGGAACAGGAGGGACTCTTTATATTCGTCCGCTGTTGCTAGGTATCGGTGACATCATTGGCGTAAAACCAGCCGATGAATACATTTTTACTGTATTTGCTATGCCTGTTGGAAATTACTTTAAAGGAGGCTTGCAACCAACTAATTTTCTCATTCAAGAGGAATACGATCGTGCGGCTCCACATGGAACAGGTGCAGCTAAGGTAGGGGGAAACTATGCAGGAAGTTTTGTTCCTGGTCAATATGCGAAAACAAACGGATTTTCAGATGTAATCTATTTAGATCCTGCAACTCATACCAAAATTGAAGAGGTGGGTTCTGCCAATTTCTTTGGTATTACCGTAGATAATGAATTTATCACACCACTTAGCCCATCTATCCTGCCTTCTATCACAAAATACTCTCTTCTATACTTAGCAGAGCATCGTTTGGGCATGAAAGCTATTGAGGAGGATATTTTCATAGATGATCTAGATAAATTTGTCGAAGCAGGGGCTTGCGGCACAGCAGCGGTTATCTCTCCAATTGGTGGTGTTCAGCACGGTGATGAGTTTCATGTTTTTTATAGTGAAACAGAAGTTGGACCTGTTACTCGAAAACTTTATGATGAATTAACCGGTATCCAATTTGGCGATGTTAAAGCACCAGAAGGCTGGATCGTAAAAGTTTAAAAATGTTTGAAGCTATCTCTCGGTTGAGGTAGCTTTTATTGTCACATATCACTTGCTAGTTTTCCTATTTTTTTGTAAAATAGAGACTTGAAAGAGGTATATGATGAGTAAAAAAGATAAAAAGATTGAAATCCAATTGGCAGATAGCCAAGTCAAAGTAGGAACTGACCAGTACGAAGGTTATGTTCTATCAATTGGAAAAAAAGTCATTGGTCAAATTGCTGAGTTTAACGGGCAATTTGCTATCATAAAAAATGAAAATGTTGATAGTTTTTATAAAAAACTTGAAAATGCTGTGGAAAAATTGATTGAAACCTATAATTTGAGTAAATAAATGCTTGTATTTTCTTTTCATCAATGGTATAATGAATACTGTTGATTATACAGGAGAGGTAGCGAAGAGGCTAAACGCGGCGGACTGTAAATCCGCTCCTTCGGGTTCGGGGGTTCGAATCCCTCCCTCTCCATGAGCGTACTTAATTTTTAATGGTATGACCACGTTCTTTTTTGGGGTATAGCCAAGCGGTAAGGCAAGGGACTTTGACTCCCTCATGCGTTGGTTCGAATCCAGCTACCCCAGTTCTTAGGTAATATATCAGATAAATGGTAAAATATCTTAGGGTATTTTATTTCTTTATAGGGTGAGAAACGTTAAAGATAGTTCAATGTCATTGCGGTGCTTAGGAAAAATATTATAAGTATGTCAAGCGAGAAATGCTTGATTGTTGGAGGATTTTTTTAGATGAATGAATTTGAAGATTTGCTAAATAGTGTTAGCCAAGTTGAGCCAGGCGACGTCGTTACTGCTGAAGTATTGACTGTTGATGCGAACCAAGCTAATGTTGCAATCGCTGGAACTGGTGTGGAAGGTGTTTTGACCCTTCGTGAATTGACAAACGATCGTGATGCTGACATTAACGACCTTGTAAAACCAGGTGAAACACTTGAATTGCTTGTTCTTCGTCAAGTAGTGGGTAAAGATACGGATACAGTTACTTACCTAGTATCTAAAAAACGTTTAGAAGCTCGCAAGGCATGGGACAAGTTGGTTGGACGTGAAGAAGAAGTTGTTACTGTAAAAGGGACTCGTGCTGTTAAAGGCGGACTTTCGGTAGAATTTGAAGGACTTCGTGGATTTATTCCTGCTTCAATGCTAGATACTCGTTTCGTTCGTAACACTGAACGTTTTGTAGGTCAAGAATTTGAAGCAAAAATTAAAGAAGTGGATCCAAAAGAAAATCGCTTTATCCTTTCACGTCGTGAAGTTGTAGAAGCTCAAGCAGCAGCAGCACGTGCTGAAGTGTTTGGTAAATTGGCTGTTGGTGACATCGTGATTGGGAAAGTTGCACGTATCACAAGCTTTGGCGCTTTTATTGATCTTGGTGGTGTTGACGGACTTGTTCATTTAACTGAATTGTCACATGAGCGCAATGTTTCACCAAAATCTGTTGTATCAGTTGGCGATGAAATCGAAGTAAAAGTTCTTGATTTGAATGAAGAAGAAGGTCGTGTATCGCTTTCTCTTAAAGCTACAACCCCTGGACCATGGGACGGTGTCGAACAAAAACTTGCTGCCGGTGATGTTATCGAAGGTACAGTTAAACGTTTAACAGATTTCGGTGCTTTTGTAGAAGTATTACCAGGTATTGATGGACTTGTCCATATTTCACAAATTTCACATAAACGTGTTGAAAATCCCAAAGATGTGCTTAAAGTCGGTCAGGAAGTAACCGTGAAAGTTCTTGATGTAAACGCTGATGCAGAACGTGTATCACTTTCTATCAAGGCTCTTGAAGAACGTCCAGCACAAGAAGATGACCAAAAAGAAAAACGTCAATCACGTCCTCGTCGTCAAAAACGTCAAGAAAAACGTGACTTTGAACTTCCAGAAACTCAAACTGGATTTTCAATGGCTGACTTATTTGGTGATATTGAATTATAATCAAATAAAAGGATTGGAATTTATCATTTCAGTCCTTTTTTACTTGTTATTTTTATAAAATTTTTATATAATAAAATAGTTGCCACCCTTAGTGTAATGGATATCACGTAAGATTCCGGTTCTTGAGATGGGAGTTCGATTCTCTCAGGGTGGATTGTGTTTATTACTTGAAAGTCTTGTTTTATGCAAGATTTTTTATTTCTACAAAGGAGATTGCGAATGCCTATAAAATTGATTGCTCATGCTCTAATTGAAAAAGATGGAAAATATTTGCTTATTAAACGAAGTAAAATAAAACGTGGTTCTCCAAACATGTATCCAGAATATTGGGATATTCCAGGAGGTAGTGTGGAAGAAGACGAATTGCCGCGAGAAGGTGCTGTACGAGAAGCGATGGAAGAAGTCAACCAAAAGATACAATTAAGTGAGATACTTCATGAGGATAGCTGTTACGATGATACAAAAGGCATCGTTTTTACGCGTCTAGTGTATAAGGCGAAATTGCTAGAATATAATAGAGAGATAAAACTTGATCCGGAAGAGCATACAGCATTTCGCTGGATTCAGACCTTATCGGATATGAAAGAAGAAACAATTGTTCCATATTTAAACGATCTATTCAAATAAGTTATAAAGTAGTAAAAGCTATTAATATAGTTGAAAGAATAGATAGGACTTATGAAACAGTTCCAATAACATTCGCTTTTCAAACTCGAAAGAACAATTTTTTTCATTCATACTTCAAGATTCTAAAGGAATGTTAGGTAACGAAGCTAAAACCGCAAACTAAAAAAGTTCAAATTTTATTCCTGTTTTAAAATGAAAAAACTCCTTGATAAAACAAGGAGTAAGAAAGGAAATTCTTTAGTTTTTAGCTACTGAAGCAAATTCTTCTTTAGAGAAAGCATCATTGATGATATCTTTCAATTGTTTAGCAGAAGCTTGCATTTTTTGTTTTTCAGCATCATTCAACGGGATATTTACTGGACGTACGATACCATGTGCGCCAACAATAGCTGGTTGTCCAATGTAGCAATCTGTAACACCAGGATATTGACCTTCTTGGAATACCGAAAGTGGAAGAACTGAATTTTCGTCATCAAGGATAGCTTTTGTAATACGAGCTAAGGCAACTGCGATACCATAGAATGTTGCACCTTTTTTATTGATAATTGAGTATGCAGCATCACGAACGCCTTCAAATAAGTCAACCAATTCAGCAGCATTGAAGTTTTCTACGTCTTGAAGATAATTTTCAAGGTTGACACCTGCAACGTTAGCATGTGACCAAACAGCGAATTCTGAATCACCATGTTCTCCCATGATGTAAGCATGGACAGAGCGAGCATCTACATCCAATTTTTCAGCAAGCGCTTGACGGAAACGTGCTGAGTCAAGAGAAGTACCTGAACCAATGACACGTTCTTTAGGGAATCCAGAGAATTTCCAAGTTGAGTAAGTCAAGATATCAACTGGGTTAGCAGCCACAAGGAAAATACCATTAAATCCTGACTCAACAATTTTGGTAACAACATCTTTGTTGATGCGGAGGTTTTTTTCAACCAATTGAAGACGAGTTTCACCCGGTTTTTGTGGTGCACCAGCAGTCAAAACAACAAGATCTGCATCGTGCGCATCAGCATATTCTGCTGAATAGATTTTCTTAGGTGAAGTGAAGGCAAGGGCGTGGCTAAGGTCTTCAGCATCTCCTTCTGTCTTTTCCTTGAAAATATCAACGATACCAAGTTCTTGAGCGATACCTTGGTTGACAAGAGCAAATGCGTAAGAAGAACCTACAGCACCGTCACCGACAAGGATGACTTTTTTATGTTGTTTAGTAAGAGTCATTTTGCTAAACATCTCCTTTATTTTATTGGGGAACATTTTCCCTTTACAACTTCATTCTATCACTTTTGTAACATTTTGTCACGGATATAATACATATCATCTTATGTAAACGTTTTTATGATAAGGGGTGTTTACTGAAAAAAATCATGATTTATGTTATAATGATATGGTCATATAAATTGAAGAGAGGCATTTTTTAATGCAGGATAATAATTTAGTCAATGTGAACTTAACGAGCGAAATGAAGACGAGTTTTATCGATTACGCCATGAGTGTCATTGTGGCTCGTGCCCTTCCTGATGTTCGAGATGGTTTAAAGCCTGTTCATCGAAGAATATTGTATGGAATGAATGAACTAGGTGTTACCCCTGATAAACCGCATAAGAAATCTGCTCGTATTACGGGTGATGTTATGGGTAAATATCACCCACACGGAGATTCCTCTATCTATGAAGCGATGGTGCGGATGGCGCAATGGTGGTCTTACCGTCATATGCTGGTTGATGGTCACGGAAACTTTGGTTCTATGGATGGAGATGGTCCCGCAGCACAACGGTATACAGAAGCTCGTATGAGTAAAATTTCGCTTGAGATGTTGCGCGATATTAACAAAAATACAGTTGATTTTGCGGATAACTATGATAGCAGCGAACGTGAGCCATTAGTCTTACCGTCACGTTTTCCTAATTTATTGGTTAATGGAGCAACTGGGATTGCTGTGGGGATGGCTACCAATATTCCTCCCCATAATCTTGGTGAAACCATCGATGCTGTAAAATTAGTCATGGACAATCCAGATGTGACAACGCGCGATCTTATGGAAGTATTGCCTGGTCCAGATTTTCCAACGGGAGCTTTAGTCATGGGAAGGTCAGGAATTCACCATGCTTATGAAACTGGAAAAGGTTCTATCGTTTTACGTGCTCGGACAGAAATCGAAGAAACTAAATCTGGTCGAGAACGGATTGTTGTTACCGAATTTCCGTATATGGTCAACAAGACAAAAGTCCATGAACATATTGTCCGGCTTGTTCAAGAAAAACGGATTGATGGAATTACGGCAGTCCGTGATGAATCTAACCGAGAAGGTGTTCGCTTTATCATTGAAGTGAAGCGTGATGCAAGTGCGCATGTTATTTTAAATAACTTATTTAAACTCACGCAAATGCAGACGAATTTCAGTTTCAATATGCTAGCGATTCAAAATGGAGTTCCTAAAATTCTCTCCTTGCGTGAAATTCTGCTTGCTTATATTGAACATCAAAAAGAAGTGGTAACTCGTCGGACGATTTTTGATAAGGAAAAGGCAGAAGCTCGTGCACATATTTTAGCCGGTTTACTAATTGCTCTTGATCATATCGATGAAGTGATTCGCATCATCCGAAATAGTGAAACTGATGCGGAAGCACAAGCAGAATTGATGTCGCAGTATGAATTGTCCGAACGTCAAAGTCAAGCAATTCTGGATATGCGTCTTCGTCGTTTGACAGGATTGGAGCGCGATAAGATTCAGTCTGAATACGATGATTTAATGAAATTAATTGCGGATTTGACAGATATATTGGCAAAACCAGAACGAGTTGTTGCGATTATCAAAGAAGAGTTGGAAGAAGTCAAACGTAAATTTTCTGATAAGCGCCGTACGGAACTAATGGTCGGGGAAGTTTTATCTCTTGAAGATGAAGATTTAATTGAAGAGGCTGATGTTTTAATCACGCTTTCCAATAAAGGTTACATCAAACGGCTAAATCAAGATGAATTTACAGCTCAAAAACGTGGTGGTCGAGGGGTTCAAGGGACAGGTGTTAAGGATGATGACTTTGTTCGTGAATTAGTTTCTACTAGTACACATGAACGCTTGCTCTTCTTCACCAATAAAGGCCGTGTTTATCGTTTGAAAGGTTATGAAATTCCTGAATATGGTCGTACAGCTAAAGGACTTCCAATTGTCAATTTGTTGAAATTGGACGAAGGTGAAACAATTCAGACAATCATCAATGTTCAAGCTGAACATAATGATCATTCTTACCTTTTCTTCACCACGCGCTATGGTGTGGTAAAACGAACTAGCGTAACAGAATTTGCTAACATTCGTCAAAATGGGCTAAAAGCTTTGAATTTAAAAGATGAAGATGAGCTAATCAATGTCTTTCTGACAGATGGGCAAACAGACATCATTATCGGAACAAAAATGGGCTATGCTGTACGATTTAATGAAAATCAGGTTCGCAACATGGGACGAGCTGCAACTGGTGTACGTGGTGTAAATTTGCGCCCAGATGATCATGTTGTGGGAGCTAGCGTTATTTCGGATAATCAAGAAGTGTTAGTCATTACTGAAAAAGGTTATGGTAAGCGAACTTTGGCTAGTGAATACGCTACGAAAGGACGTGGCGGAAAAGGGATGAAAACAGCGAATATCACTGAAAAGAACGGTCCATTAGCGGGGCTTATGGCCGTGAACGGTGATGAAGATTTAATGATTATCACAAATACAGGTGTCATTATCCGAACAAATGTTGCTAACATTTCTCAAACAGGACGTGCAACTTTGGGTGTTAAAGTAATGCGACTAGATAAGGGAGCGCAAATTGTTACTTTTACAAGTGTTGAAGCAGAAAATGAAAAAGAAGTGGATGAATAATAAACTAGATAAAAGGAAATGTTATGTCATCAAGAAGAAAAAAACATAATAAAAGAAAAAATATTCTGATTAATATTGTTGCGACATTGCTAATTATTGTAGCGCTTGCACTTATTTTCAACTCTTCTATTCGTAATATGATTATGGTCTGGCATACCAATAGGTATCAAGTGAGCAATGTTTCAAAAGATAAGATTAATAAAAATAAAAAAGCCAAAACCAGCTTTAACTTTGACAAAGTAAAATCATTGTCAACTGAAGATGTGATTAATGCTCAATGGCGAGCTCAGCAATTACCAGTTATTGGAGGAATTGCTATCCCAGAACTTTCAATGAATCTACCAATCTTTAAAGGCTTGGATAATGTAGGGCTTTATTATGGTGCAGGTACTATGAAAGAAACGCAACAAATGGGGAAAGGGAATTATGCATTGGCGAGTCACCATGTGTTTGGAATTACAGGTGCAAGTAATATGCTATTTTCTCCGTTAGATCGTGCAAAAGCCGGAATGAAGATTTACCTAACAGATAAAGAGAAGATATATACTTATTCCATTACTTCTGTTGAAAATGTTTCACCTGACAGAGTAGATGTGATTAATGATCGTGAAGGAGTCAATGAGGTAACGCTAGTGACTTGCGAAGATGCTGCAGCTACTTCGCGAACGATTGTTAAAGGAACACTAGAAGGAGAAACTTCTTACGAGGATGCTCCAAAAGAAATTTTGAATGCATTTAGTAAAACATATAATCAAATGCAACTATAAAATAAAAGAAGCTGGGCAAAGATTCCGTTTTTAGTCAAAATTAAGTAGCTAACAATAGAAAAGCTTAAAATCAAGTTATTAAAAACGTTGATTTTAAGCTTTTTTCATTATTCAGGAAGTTTTTGCTTAACCTTTTTCGTTAGCTGAAAGTAAAACGACTCGTGTTAAATTTTGATGACAACTCAATTACCATCACTAAATCGCAAACAAGTCGTTAAGGTTTTCAGCTAGGGTTGGATGAGTAAAGATTTGTTTTGTGAAATAAGTATATGGTATGTTGTTGTCCATAGCTACAGTTAGAATGTTAATAATTTCTTGAGCTCCTTGTGAGAAGATAGTAGCGCCAAGAATTTCTTTAGTTTCTGTGTTTACAACTGCTTTGAATGCTCCTCTGAGGTCAGCATTGACATGTCCACGTGGCATAGCTGAAACTGGAATTTCTTTAGTTGCATAAGGCAATCCTTGTTCTTTAGCTTGTGCTTCAGTTAGACCAATTTGAGCGAGTGGTGGAGCGATGAACATGGTAGTCGGTACATTTTTACGATCATCAAGTGTGTATGAGCCGTCACCTGCTAAATAACTAAAAACTATACGGAAATCATCTAATGAGACATAGGTGAATTGCAATCCACCGTTGACATCTCCAACAGCAAAAACGCCAGAAACACTAGTTTGACAATGCTTATCAACTTGGATAGCACCACGATCTGTTATTTGAATATCTGTATTTTCTAGCTTTAATGGTTCAATATTTGGCTTGCGACCGGTAGCATAAAGCAACGCATCAAAATGAAAACTTTTATTTTTAGTAACGACAATCACCTCGTCACCATCATTTTTAACTTCTTGAGTAAAGACATTTTGAAGAATTTCAATGCCATCTTCTTCCATGTATTGTTTGGCCATGGCAGCGATAGAAGGTTCTACACGTGGTAGAAAGGTATCGGCAGCATCAAGAACAGTGACCTTGCTTCCTAATTTATTGAACAAACCAGCAAATTCAAGACCGATATTCCCACCGCCAAGAATTCCAAGACTTTTAGGTAGTCTATCAAGGTTTTGAATACCTGTTGAATCATAAACATTTTTTGATGTAGTAAGTCCTGGGATTGGTAGAATGTTAGAGATAGCACCTGTATTGATGACGATATTTTCAGCTGTTAATTCTTGTTTTTGGTTACCTGAGACAATTTCAATTACCTTATTGGATAGAAAATGAGCTTCTGCATCAATAATATCGACTCCAGCACCACTAATAGTTGCGTAATTTTTCCCATTGAGTCTGCTAGTAACCGCATTTTTCTCAGTCATTACTTCTTCAAAAGATAATCCTTTTTCTGCAGCTACTAGTAAGGTTTTGGTTGGAATACAAGCGATATTGATGCAAGTTCCGCCGTACATAGCTTTACTGCGTTCAATCAAAGCAACCTTTTTTCCTTGCATTGCCATTTTGGCTGCTAATGTTTTTCCAGCTTTACCAAAACCAATGACAATTAGATCATATATTAACATGATTTTCCTCCGTTTTTTACAAATATTGTAGCACATCTATTCTGAAATTGCCTGTATTTTGCTCCGTAAAATTGATCTGGCCGCTACATGTAGTGGAAAAAATCTTTATAAAATTCTTGAATTTTATAAAGAAATTTTTAGAATCTGAAAATTTTTTTATTTGGAAAATTTAGATTTTAACCTTTGAAAATCCACTAAAATCAGCATGTATAACACTAGCTTATGGGAAGTTTAATTTATCTTAAGTAGACATTATAGCGTGTTCGATATAAAATGAAAGCGTCAACAAATACTGAGCCTTAAAATGAAAGCGCTCTTATCATACTATTACAAAGGAGTCCATACTATGGCAACCAAAGAAGAAATTTTACGTGAACTATATCCTGAAGATCTTTTCCATTATGCAGATGGTTTGACATTAGGAGAAGCAGAAGTTTTGCAAGAAACTCGTCGTTTGATTGAAAAACATCTTCGTCCTGTTATCAATGAACATTGGGAAAAACCTGATTTTCCATTTGAACAATTTTACACAGTTGCCAAGGGTGCACAAATTATGAACAATCCTAAATTGTTTGAGGGACGTGAAGGCAGCTACAAACCATCAGAACTTTATATCGCATTCCTTTACTTGGAATTGGCTCGTTTTGATACATCAATGGCTACATTCTATACTGTTCATGGCGGACTTTGCTATAATACAATCTTGCTCGGTGGTGATGAACGCCAACAAAAAGAATTTCTTCCTAAATTAGCAGCATTTGATTGGCAAGGATGTTTTGCTTTGACAGAGCCACTTTCGGGTTCAGACATTGCAGGTGGACTCGCAACAACTGCTGAACGTGTTGGAGATAAATGGATTCTTAATGGTGAAAAACGTTGGATTGGTGGTTCAGATACAGCAGATATTATCCCAGTATTTGCTCGCGATGTTGCGGATGGTAAGGTTAAATGCTTTATCGTTCGTAAGGGAGCTCCTGGTTACGATGTAGAAGTCATCCAACATAAAATTGCACTTCGGTGTGTTCGAAATGGTCATATTACCATGACAAATGTTGAAGTTCCAGATTCAGACCGTTTAGTAAATATCAATGGATTTGCAGATGTAGCTCGTATTCTTACATTTACTCGTGCTGATGTGGCTCATATCGCTATGGGGATAACTTGCGGATCATTTAATGCAGCCTTGAAATACGCTACAAATCGTCAACAATTCAAACGTCCTATTGCTAAATTCCAAATTATTCAAGAAAAATTGGCTAGAATGCAAGCAAACGCTGTGGCAGCAATCGCTTATTCAGTTCGTATCGCTGAAATGCAAGAAGCGGGTAATGAATTGATGTTAAATTCTGCTCTTGCTAAAATGCACAATTCACTTGTCATGCGTGAAACGGTGGCTCTTGCTCGTGAAACATGTGGAGGCGATGGAATTACTCTTGAAACAGACGTTGCACGCTTCTTTGCAGACGCTGAGGCAGTTTACACTTATGAAGGTTCTCATGAAGTCAACGCTTTGATTGTTGGTCGTGAAATCACTGGCTTAGGTGCATTTGTATAATGACGAAAAGGAGCGATTGAGGGGTGTATATCATTCAATCGTTCCTATTCTTTCGCTTTAAATTTTGTAACGTACTAGATAGGAGAAAAAATTGAATATTTCAAACGTAATGATCATTGGATCAGGTCAAATGGGAAGTGGTATTGCTCAAGTTTTTGCGCAATCAGGCTTTACGGTGTATTTGAATGATATTAAAGAAGAATTCGTTGAAAGAGGCATCGGAAATATCACTAAGCAACTAACACGCTCCGTTGAAAAAGGTCGTCTTTCAGAAGATGATAAAAATAGTATTTTGAGTAAGCTGATTCCATCAACTTCATATGAGGATGCTAAAAATGTTCAGTTAGTTATTGAAGCAGCTACTGAAAATAGAGATATTAAGTTGAGTATTTTTAAACAATTAGATGAATTGACATCTCCAGAAACTATTTTAGCTTCAAATACCTCATCTTTGTCTATCACAGATATTGCTGCAGCAACAGTACATCAAGAACGAGTCATTGGAATGCACTTCTTTAATCCTGCTCCTGTTATGAAATTGGTCGAAGTAATCAAAGCACTTCAAACGTCAGAAGAAGTCGTTAAAGCTGTTCGTGAATTAACTGAAAAAATCGGTAAAACAGCAGTTGGTGTTAAAGATTCTTATGGTTTTGTGGTGAACCGTGTGTTGATTCCGATGATTAATGAAGCGATTTTCATTCTCGGAGAAGGGGTTGCAACAGCTGAAGAAATTGATGAAGCTATGAAACTCGGTGCTAACCATCCTATTGGACCATTGGCTTTAGCTGATTTGATTGGTTTGGATGTTTGCTTAGCTATTATGGGTGTATTGAATAATGGATTTGGTGATCCAAAATATCGTCCTGCTCCATTGTTGAAAAAAATGGTTGAAGCTGGTAAACTGGGTCGTAAGACAAAGGAAGGTTTCTTTAAATATTAAGATATAAGGAGCAAGAAATGAAAGAAGCAGTGATTGTATCAGCAGTTCGTACACCATTAGGTTCTTTTGGTGGAAGTTTGAAAAATATTTCAGCTGTTGATTTGGGAAGTTTGGTTATTAAAAGTGCGATTGAACGAGCACATTTGAAAGCAGAACAAATTGATGAAGTGATTATGGGAAATGTGTTGGCAGCAGGACTAGGGCAAAATGTAGCACGTCAAATGAGTGTCAATGCGGGTATTCCAGTCTCTTCTCCAGCCTTTACAGTGAATAAGGTATGTGGTTCAGGACTGAAAACAGTTCAATTAGCTGCCCAAGCAATTTTATGTGGAGATGCAGATATTATTGTAGCAGGTGGTGCAGAAAATATGAGTCAGGCACCATACGTTCTTCAAGGTCAGCGTTGGGGCTCTCGTATGGGAGATACAAAAGTGATTGACACTATGTTACGCGACGGTCTGACTGACGCTTTTGGTGATTTCCATATGGGAATCACAGCTGAAAATGTTGCTGAACAGTATGATATTTCTCGTGAAGTCCAAGATGCTTTTGCTGTTCAGTCACAACAACGTGCTGTGGCAGCTATTGAAGCTGGACGTTTCAAAGAAGAAATCGTTCCAGTGATTATTCCACAGAGAAAAGGTGAGCCAATTGTTTTTGATACGGATGAATTTCCAAGAAAAGATGCCTCACTAGAAGGTTTGGCTAAATTACGCCCTGTCTTTAAAGAAGGCGGAACGGTCACAGCTGGTAATGCTTCTGGTATCAACGATGGAGCGGCAGCAGTTGTTGTCATGAGTTCAGAAAAAGCGAAAGAGCTAGGCATTCCTGTTTTAGCAACCATAAAATCCTATGCAAGTGCAGGATTAGATCCGAAAATCATGGGTTGCGGACCAATTTATGCTTCTCGTAAAGCACTTGAAAAAGGTGGCTTTACAACTGAAGATCTTGATTTGATTGAATCCAATGAAGCATTTGCATCGCAAGCATGTGCTGTTGGTAAGGAGTTAAATCTTGATCCGGAAAAAGTAAACGTAAACGGTGGTGCCATTGCACTTGGTCATCCAATTGGAGCATCAGGCTGCCGTATTCTAGTTACTTTGTTGCATGAAATGGAAAAACGCGATGCTAAACGTGGTCTTGCAACTCTTTGTATCGGAGGAGGAATGGGCACAGCAGTTATTGTAGAACGTTAAAAATAATTACCTACTAAATTTAATTTACCATTTGATTTTTTTACTCTGTAAAACAAATTCCATCTAAGACGTTTATGTTAAATGATTCTTAGTAGAATTTGTTTTTTTATTTTGAAAATCAAAAAGTCTTAGTATTTTTTATAACTCTATAAGTTAAACTTATAGAGTTATAAATTAAGATTAAGTAGACGAGAATGGAAAAATGGGATATCATAGCATTGTAAGCTCTTACATTTTGGGTTCAAGTATTTGTTGACACTGTACTTAATATTTCAAATTTTATAAGTAGGAGCATTAAAATGAGTAAAACTGTTTTACTAGAAGTAAAAAACAGCATCGGCTACATTACGATTAATCGTCCTGAAGCATTAAATGCTTTGAGTTCTCAAGTATTAACTGATCTGAATGATGTTCTTGATCAAGTTGAACAAAGTGAAGAAATCCGTGTTGTGATTGTAACAGGGGTAGGAGAAAAGGCATTTGTAGCTGGAGCTGATATTAAAGAAATGGACGTGATGTCGCCAATTCAAGCTTTTGAATATATGACATTTGCAAACAATACTTTTACTCGACTTTCTGACTTACGTCAACCAACAATTGCAGTGCTCAATGGGTATGCACTTGGAGGAGGAATGGAATTAGCACTTTCGACAGATATCCGTATTGGATTTGAAAAGACAGTTGTTGGCTTTCCAGAAGTTGGCTTGGGCATTATTCCGGGATTCGCTGGTACTCAACGTATGTCTCGTTTGATTGGAACAAGCCGTACGAAAGAATTGATTTTCACTGCTCGTACAGTGAAAGGTCAAGAAGCCTACGAACTAGGAATTCTTAACAAGTTGGTTTCAGCTGAAGAACTGTTAACTTCAGCTGAAGAATTGGCTGCTGCAATTATGAAGAATGCACCGTTAGCAGTAGAGAAAGCTAAACATGTTATTCAGGTTGGCTCAGAACTTCCACTTAAAAATGCTATTAGGCTCGAAACTGAAGCAGAAGCATTGTTGTTCTCTACAGAGGATAAAGTAGAAGGGATGCATGCTTTTGTAGAAAAGCGCAAAGCTGTTTTTAATCGCAAATAGTAGGTGGAGGTAGTGGTATGCACATTGTAACATTACCAGAAGCAATTTCTAAGATTAAATCTGGCGATATGGTTGGCATCTCAGGCTTTCTTGGGGTAGGTGAACCATTTGAACTCATTGAAGAGCTGATTCGACAAAATCAACAAAACTTAACAATAGTATCGGTGGTGACTTCACAACCCGGTAAAGAAGTTGGTGTTGGTCGTTTATGCGAAAACCACCAAGTAAAAAAATACATCGCTGCTCATGTGGGAACTTCTGCAGCAGTGCAACATGAATATTTTAGCGGTGATATGGAAGTTGAGTTCACACCAATGGGAACTGTGGTGGAACGACTTCACGCTGCTGGAGCCGGTTTAGGAGCTGTCTTGACTCCTACTGGTGTAGGTACTATTTTGGAAAATGACTATGAAAAAGTAGTCCGTAATGGCAGAGAATATCTGGTTTATGATCCTTTGAAAATCGATGTTGCTTTGATTAAAGCTACCAAGTCAGACAAATATGGTAATTTATATATTGACGGTACAACTAAAAATATTTCATTGCAGCTAGCGCTTGCAGCTGATACAGTCATTGTCGAAACTAATGACATTGTTGAAGTTGGTGAAATCGATCCCAACGATATATACATTCCAGGAATCCTTGTAGATTATGTTGTTAAAAGTTTGACTGCTGAAGAACATCATGAAATGATGGGGGACCTCTGGACGGAGACAAAAAAATTTGCAGGGGTAGTGTAATATGAAACCAAAAGAAATTATTGCAAGACGTATCGCACTTGAATTTAAGGATGGAGATGTCATCAACCTTGGTTTTGGGATTCCGAACGCTTCTGCTGATTACATTCCTGAAGGTGTGAATGTGATTCTTCAAGCAGAAAATGGGGCACTTCGTTTTGGTGAGACACCGACAAAAGAAAACTACAATGCGAATCTGGCCAACTCTGGTGGAGCCCCCATTACTCTTTTACCAGGAGCGTCTTTATTTGATCTTCAAACTTCTTTCGCTATTATTCGTGGAGGTCATGTTGATGCGACAGTTTTAGGAGCGCTAGAAGTCAGCCAAGATGGCAGTATTGCAAACTGGATTATTCCTGACAAATTCGCGCCAGGAATGGGAGGGGCTATGGATCTTCTCGTTGGTGCTAAAAAAGTTATCGCTGCCATCCAACATACAACTGTTGATGGACAGTCAAAATTGCTGAAAGAGTGCACATTGCCTCTATCAGCTAAAGGAGTTTTGGATTTAGTCATCACAGAACTAGCGGTATTTGGCTTTCAAGATGGTAAATTCCTGCTAAAAGAATTAGCACCCGGCGTCACTCTGGAAGAAGTCCTTGAAAAAACAGCTGGTGACGTAATTGTGTCGGAAGATTTAAAAACAATGTCTATCTAGTTAAAATATCAAGCAAATAGAACTACTGTTTGCTATAAAATGTGTTACTATATGCTTATAAAGAACTTTATCGATGATAAGTTTTTAATCGAACTATTAGCAACTAATCATCTGTATTCAAAATGATTGGTTGCTATTTTATTCTTGACAAATTACATCACAAAAATATTGAAGATAGGAGACGACGAACATGGATATTATTCAAATGACGTATTTTATTAATATCGTTGAATGTGGATGTAATCTTTCAATTGCTGCTAAAAAAATTCATATTAGTCAATCTGCTTTGAGTCAATTTGTCACAAATTTCGAAACCGCTGAAGGACTTCAGCTTTTTAATCGTAGAAACGGAAGGCTAGAAAGTCTGACAGAAGCTGGTGGGAAAATTTATCGTTTTGCAACTGAAATTGTTAATCGTTACGAAGAAATGCAGTCCATGATTCATAGAGAAGCCCAGAAACAAAAAGGTACCATTAGTTTAGGTATTCCTTCTTTGATTTTACGCGTTTACTTTGCCAGTGTGCTCCCCAAATTTTTAAAGGATAATCCACACATCAATATTCAAGTTGTAGAAGGTGGAAGCAAGGATTTACGTCAAAAATTTATCGAAGGCGATTTGAATTTTGTTTTATTGATTGAACCAACTAGTTTGGATACAAAAAAATATGAGCAATATATTATCCAAGTCGATGAATATGCGGCTTACATGGACAAAAATCATCCTTTAGCGGATAAAGAATTTTTAGAATGGAAAGACATCGCTGCTTATGATTTGGCAACCTTTAATAAATCATTTACCACTTATGAATTGATAACAGAGAAATTAAAAAACAAAAAAATAAAAACGAATTTTACCTATTTATCATCAACGTGGGACTTTTTAACAGAGTCCACGTATGAGAACGATATGATTGCTATTTTACCTCGTCCAGTAGAGTACTTTGTAGATAAAGATAAATTTAAAGTTGTCCGTTTTAAAGATCCGATACCATTTAATATTTGGTTCTGCAGACCTTATAAAACAAATTATAACGAAGTTGAAGCATATGTTTATGAAGAACTTTTAAAAGATTATTATCAGCCTATTTCAGAGCCTTGATACTTAATAAAGGAGAGAATCAATGTCAAAAAATAGCACTACAGCAACAATGCTTGATTCATATGTAAATACAGCAATTAGAAACTATGTAAGAGAATATGATGAGTCAAATGATTTCCCAAGAGAGATATGGGATAATTTAGCGAATGATATGAAGATATTTTCGCCCATTTTATCTGAAAAAAATCATACATTGAGCTCTGATTTCATCACATTTATCCGAAAAATTGCTAATGAATTTGCTGCTCTTTCAGCTATTTTATTAACCCAAGGCTGCTATGGCATCTATTCTATTTTAAATTTTGGGACAGCAGAGCAAAAGGAGTTATATCTTGAAAAATTACTGAAAGGCAACTGCATAGCAGGGCTGGGATTTTGTGAATATAAGCACTTAAATGGACTGGAAGACCTAGAAACCTATGCAACAAAAACTGAGCAGGGCTGGTATCTATCAGGGAAAAAAGCCATGATTTCTAATAGCAGTGTTGCAGATATATTATTAATTTTGGCAAAAGTAAAAGAACAAAGTAAGGAAGAGACGTACGGACTCTTTATTGTCGATCCGAATGATTCAGATGTTCTGATTGGTGAACAAATTGAAAAGCCAGGGTTAATCGGTCTCCCTTTGAGTTCAGTTACTTTAGAAAATGTCTTACTCCCAAAACATGCTTTACTGGGAGGTGAATTGCTTGGAGATGTACAATTTGCTAACATTATCAAGAATATGCAACTTGGTTTAAGTGCTATTGCGTTAGGGATTGCTGAGGGAGCTTTTAAGAAAGGACTTGAATTTGCAAAAGTGAAAAGAGAATTTGGTAAGCGCTTGATTGATGTCGAGGTTCACCAACATAAGTTTGCTGATTTGTATAATAAACTATGCTCGGCAGAAGCTTATTTTGACTCCTATCCTAGTCAGATAGAAGAAGACGCAAAATTTGTTTCTCGCATAAAATTATACACAACTAAAGTTGCAATTGAAATATCCGATGAAATTATTAGACTTATCGGGCCTTTTCAAAAATTTGATAAAATTAATATCAGACGTTACTTAAAGGATGCTGAGATTATTGAAAATTATGGTAGGTCTGGAAATTCTATTAGACGAGAAATTGCTGAAAGATGGCTAAAGGAGTAAGAAATGGCAAAACTCACTCTACAAGAATATCAATTTGGAGACATGAAACTAATTTGGTTACGTGGTGCTGATAAAATGACGGATGCAGGCACTCTCTTTGGCCCTGTACCAAAAGTTGTTTGGTCACGCTATTATCCAACAACTAAAGAAAATATGATGGTTGAATTGACAGATCCCATATTGATTCAATACAAGGACAAAAACTATTTAATTGATGCAAGTTTTAATACTGCTAAACTTTCGGATAAACAGAGACGAAATCTAGGAATTTTATCCGAAAGCAGAATTGAGGAAAGCTTAGAAACCTTAGGGTTGACACCAAAAGATATTTCTCATGTGTTGATGACTCACATGCACCACGATCACTCTGGCGGTTTAACGAAATTAGATGAAAACAATCAATTGGTTTCAACCTTTCCCAAGGCTAAGATTTTTGTCAATGATATTGAATGGTATGAAATGATGAATCCAAACAATCGAACGCGAGGAACCTATCTCAGAGAAAATTGGGAGCCGATTCAGCATCAAGTCGAGACATTCACTGAATATTTAAATATCATTCCAGAAATTCAACTAGTTCATACTGGCGGGCATAGCAATGGTCATAGTATTATTTTACTGAAACAGGGAAAGGAAACGATGATCCATATGGCAGATTTGCTCTTAACCCACGCGCATCGTAAGCCTGTTTGGGTTGCTGCTGTAGATGACTATCCTATGCGTTCTATTATTGCAAAAGAAAAATGGCTCAAGGAAGCATTTGAAAATCATTATAAATTTTTCTTTTATCATGATCAATTTTTTGCTGTTGCAGAATTTGACCATGAAGGAAAAGAAATTGTTGATTATGTAAAGCGGATTCGTGAACCAAGACTTCTATTTACCGATAAGCAAGATAGAAAACCTGCTTTATATCATTAAAATTTAAAAATCGCCTTTTATTTTTGAAAGGCTTTTTTTATGACTCTATTTATCAATGCGGATTATTTAAAATTCTGATATAATGAAAATGTTAGAATACTGTAAGAAAGAGGGTTTTCATGGTAACAATTCAATGGTTTCCAGGACACATGTCAAAAGCTCGGAGACAAGTACAAGAAAATATCAAATTTGTGGATTTTGTGACAATTTTAGTAGATGCGCGTTTGCCATTATCTAGTCAAAATCCTATGCTAACTAAAATCGTGAGTGATAAGCCCAAGCTTCTTATTTTAAATAAGGCGGATTTAGCTGATTCTGATGTGACGAAAGAGTGGCGAAGATATTTTGAAAGTCAAGGTATCAAGACCTTGGCAATCAATTCTAAAGAACAATCAACTGTTAAAAAAGTCACAGAAGCAGCTAAGTCATTAATGAAAGAAAAAATTGCTCGGCAAAAAGAACGTGGGATCCAAATTGAAACATTGCGGACTATGATTATCGGCATCCCGAACGCTGGTAAATCAACCCTGATGAACCGTTTAGCTGGGAAAAAAATCGCTGTGACTGGAAATAAACCAGGTGTTACCAAGGGGCAGCAGTGGCTCAAGTCTAATAAGGACTTGGAAATTTTAGATACTCCAGGGATTCTCTGGCCTAAGTTTGAGGATGAAAAAGTAGCTTTAAAACTCGCTTTAACAGGAGCAATTAAAGACGATTTGCTCCCAATGGATGAAGTTACTATTTTCGGAATCAATTATTTTAAAGAACATTATCCAAAAGAGCTTCGAGAACGGTTCAAGCAAATAGACTTGAAAGAAGAAGCACCGGAAATAATTATGGATATGACACAGAAATTAGGATTTCGCGATAATTATGACCGGTTTTATCAGCTTTTTATCAAAGAGATTCGTGACGGAAAAGTAGGGCGATATACATTGGATATGCTGGGAGACTTGAATGGCAACGATTAAAGAAATTCAGAAACAGTTGGAACAAGTTACTGGTTTGGATGATCCATTTTTTAAAGCGCTGGCTCATGATGAGCGGACTGGGGTAAAGAAATTGGTTGTTAAGCGTCGCAAAGCAATTCAAGACGAGTATGAAGAAGACGCTCGATTGGAAAAAATGCTATGCTATGAAAAAGATTTTTATGCACAGGGTATAGAATGGATTGCCGGCATTGATGAAGTTGGTCGTGGTCCTTTGGCCGGTCCTGTTGTGGCTGCGGCAGTTATTTTACCTAAAGACTCTAAAATAAAAGGTCTCAACGATAGCAAGAAAATTTCTAAGAAAAAACATGAAACAATCTATCAAGAAGTGCTAAAGCAAGCGGTTGCAATTGGTATTGGTATCAAGGATAATCAAGTTATTGATGAAGTGAATATCTATGAAGCAACGAAGTTGGCTATGATAGAAGCAGTTAGAAATCTTAAAATTACTCCACAACATCTTCTGATTGATGCCATGAAGCTAGATCTTCAAATACCACAGACATCTATCATCAAAGGAGATGCTAATTCACTCTCCATTGCGGCTGCTTCAATCGTAGCAAAAGTGACTAGGGATCGCATGATGACAGATTATGACTTAACTTATCCAGGTTATGACTTTGCACACAATGTTGGTTATGGAACTCAGCATCATTTAGAAGGATTGAAACGTAGAGGAATTACTCCTATCCACCGGAAAACCTTTGAACCAATTAAATCTATGATTAAAAAGGCAGAGGATCAAAAATGATTATTAGCAAGGTTTTAAACAATAATGTAGTCATTTCTGAAGAAAATCACCAAGAAGTAGTTCTAATGGGACGTGGGTTAGCCTTTGGTTGTAAGGCGGGAGATGACATTCAGGACAACCTAATTGAGAAAAAATATGTTTTATCAGAAAAACAAGCGTGACCTGTTATTGGAATTGCCTTCTAATATCATTGAAATGGCTGATGAAATTAGTTATGCGCATAGATGAACAAATGTATTTAACCATTTATTTATCAAGAATGAAAAGGAAAATCAATGGAAACTGAATATGAAAAAATGATAGCGGGACAATTATACAATCCTCAAGATCCAGAATTACGCAAGCTTGTATCTCGTTCTCGCAAATTTCAATACACATTTAACGCAGAACGAGATGACAAAAGAAGAAGTGATTTAGTAAAAGAATGGCTTGGTTCTACTGGTGAAAGTATTTCTATGAAGCCAAATTTTGTTTGCGATTATGGTATCAATATACATTTAGGTGAGAATTTCTACTCTAATTGGAACATGACCATGCTTGATGTCTGCCCGATTACAATTGGAAAAAATGCATTGTTTGGGCCGAATTGTCAACTTCTGACTCCTATCCATCCCTTAGATGCACAAGAACGCATATCAGGTGTAGAGTATGGTGCACCGATAACTATTGGGGATAATTTCTGGGCAGGTGGTGGTGTAACGATTTTACCAGGAGTAACATTAGGTAACAATGTTGTCGTTGGTGCGGGATCAGTTGTCACTAAATCTTATGGTGATAATGTTGTTTTAGCAGGAAACCCAGCTCGGATTATTAAAGAATTAGATAAAATGTAAAAAACGGGAATTTCTCGTTTTTTCATTTCTTTTACGAATAGTATCTTTGAAAGATATTAATGAAAGTAAAAGGAATGATAAAATGGATAATTTTGATATTTATAAACTAAAAACAGCTGGTTTGACCAACCAACAAGTCATCAATGTATTGGAATACGCAGAAATTCGCGAAAAAGAATTGTCAGTCAAAGATATGGCAGTTGTCTCCGAATGTCGTAATCCTGCTCTTTTTATTGAAAAATATTTACAATTAGATGATGATTTATTACGTCAAGAATTTGAGAAATTCCCATCTTTTTCTATCTTGGAAGATGTATATCCTTGGGATTTGAGTGAAATTTATAATCCACCCGTTCTTCTTTTTTATAAAGGTAATTTGGATTTACTAAAATTACCTAAAGTAGCTGTTGTAGGAAGTCGGAATAGTAGCCGAGTAGGCAGTCAATCCGTTCAAAAGATTATTAAAGAGCTAAACAATGAATTGGTTATCGTGAGTGGTTTAGCACGCGGAATTGATACCTCAGCTCACATGGCAGCATTGCAAAATGGTGGTCGAACAATTGCAGTTATCGGAACGGGTCTAGACGTTTTTTATCCAAGGGCGAATAAAAAACTCCAATCGTATTTGGGAGAACATCATCTAGTACTTAGTGAATATGGTCCTGAAGCAGAGCCATTAAAATTTCATTTTCCAGAGCGTAATCGGATTATAGCAGGATTGTGTAGAGGGGTTATTGTTGCTGAAGCCAAAATGCGCTCAGGCAGCCTTATTACTTGTGAGCGAGCAATGGAAGAAGGGCGAGATGTATTTGCTATTCCAGGGTCAATTTTAGATGGAAGAAGTGATGGCTGTCATCATTTGATTCAGGAAGGAGCAAAATGCATCGCATCAGGGGCTGACGTACTTTCTGAATTCCAATTTTAAAACAAGTTCTCCTATAAGAGAATGCTACTAGTTGACATCTTGAAAAAAATAGTTTAAACTCTATGAGGTTTATTACTTTTAGAAGGTGTTTAGATTGGCAACAAAAACAAAGAAAAAAATAACAGCTAAAAAAAATCTGGTGATTGTAGAGTCGCCAGCTAAGGCAAAAACAATTGAAAAATATTTAGGACGGAACTACAAGGTTTTAGCCAGCGTAGGTCATATTCGAGATTTGAAAAAGTCTACGATGTCCGTTGATTTTGAAAACAACTATGAGCCAGAATATATCAATATTCGCGGGAAAGGGCCTCTTATCAATGATTTGAAAAAAGAAGCTAAAAAGGCTAAACAAGTTTATCTTGCAAGTGACCCGGACCGTGAAGGAGAAGCTATTTCTTGGCATTTGGCTCATATCTTAAATCTAGACGAGACAGATAAAAATCGTGTTGTTTTCAACGAAATCACGAAAGATGCAGTAAAAAATGCTTTTAAAGAACCGCGCCAGATTGACATGGATTTGGTAGATGCTCAACAAGCGCGTCGTGTCCTTGACCGTATTGTGGGGTACTCTATCTCTCCAATTCTCTGGAAAAAGGTCAAAAAAGGATTATCTGCTGGACGTGTGCAATCTGTTGCTTTGAAGCTCATCATTGATCGTGAAAACGAAATTAATGCTTTTAAGCCAGAAGAATATTGGACGATTGATGGAACGTTCAAGAAAGGTGCTCGGCAATTTCAAGCAAGCTTTTATGGTATAAATGGCAAGAAAATGAAACTTGCTATCAACGATGATGTCAAAAATGTTCTTTCTCAAATCAAGAATGATGAATTTACCGTGGAAAGTGTTGAGAAAAAGGAACGCAAGCGTCATGCTCCGTTACCTTATACTACATCATCTATGCAGCAAGACGCTGCTAATAAAATCAATTTCCGAACTCGCAAAACTATGATGGTCGCTCAACAACTCTACGAAGGAATCAATATCGGTTCTGGTGTGCAAGGTTTGATTACCTATATGCGTACAGATTCTACTCGTATTAGCCCAGTAGCTCAAAACGAAGCTGCAACTTTCATTACAGATCGTTTTGGCGAAAAATATTCTAAACATGGCAGTAGAGTCCGAAATACTTCTGGCGCACAAGATGCTCATGAAGCGATTCGTCCGTCAAGTGTATTTAATACACCTGACAATATCGCAAAATATCTAGATAAAGATCAATTGAAATTGTATACGTTGATTTGGAATCGTTTCGTGGCGAGTCAAATGACTGCTGCGGTATTTGACACGATGAGTGTGAAGTTAGAGCAAAATGGTGTTCAATTTGCTGCAAATGGTAGTCAGGTTAAATTTGATGGTTATCTAGCTATTTATAACGACTCTGATAAAAACAAAATGCTGCCAGACATGAAAAAAGGTGATTTGGTTAAGTGTATCAACACCAATCCTGAGCAGCATTTTACTCAACCACCAGCACGTTATTCAGAAGCAACTTTAATTAAGACCTTGGAGGAGAATGGCGTTGGGCGTCCATCAACTTATGCACCAACGATTGAAACTATTCAAAAACGCTACTATGTAAAATTAGTTTCCAAACGCTTTGAACCAACCGAATTGGGAGAAATTGTGAATTCATTGATTGTTGAATTCTTCCCAGATATTGTCAATGTGAAGTTTACCGCTGATATGGAAGCCAAATTGGATGATGTAGAAGTCGGAAAAGAGCAGTGGAAAAAGGTCATTGACGAATTTTATAAACCATTTGAAAAAGAAGTTTCTAAAGCAGAAACTGAAATGGAGAAAATTCAAATTAAAGACGAACCGGCTGGTTTTGATTGTGAAGTTTGTGGAAGTCCTATGGTTATCAAGTTAGGACGTTATGGTAAATTCTATGCTTGTAGCAACTTCCCCGATTGTCGTCACACCCAAGCAATTGTCAAAGAAATAGGCGTAGAGTGTCCTAAATGTCATCAAGGACAAATCATTGAGCGCAAAACCAAGCGCAATCGGCTTTTTTATGGTTGCAATCGCTATCCAGATTGTGACTTCACCTCTTGGGATAAACCGGTTGGTCGCTCTTGTCCGAAATGCGGTCAGTATCTTGTAGAAAAGAAAGTTCGCGGTGGTGGCAAACAAGTTGTCTGCAGCAACGGGGATTACGAAGAAGAAAAAGTAAAATAATTCAATATTTTACATAATTTAACTTATGCAAATAATTTTCGCATCCACAAAAGGAGATTATATGAAAGAGAAGTTTCATGAGTTTTTAAAAATTTCCGAGGAATTAAATAAAATCGGAATTATTCCTTTTCTTATGGGCTCGCTAGGTCTTGAACAGGTAACTGGTCAAGACTGGCAAGCACGAGATATTGATATCCATGTTCCAGGAGATCCTAGGGGATGGGACGCACCTGATGAGGTACGAATTTATGATTTTAAAAAGATTGAAACGATTATGAACCGGCTTGGCTACCAATTAGTAGATTTGCACGAGCACGAATTTCAAAAAGGAAATCTATCGGTTGAGTTTGGTAGCATGAATACTTTGGAAAACTTTGCTGGGATTCCTTTAGATGAATTGGTAAAACATGAAACAGCAGGGGTAATTTATTTTCTTCCTGATGCTGAACAATATCTTAGGATTTACACAGCATCTTCGCAAGATTCCTATCGAAATGACCAAAATAATGATAAGGATTTTGTTAAAATTGCTTATCTGGAAAAAATGTTAAAGAAATAGATACATGACCAATCATTTTTTTATTAATTTTCTCTAGAAAGTCTCACTCGTCAGTAGAGGCTTTTTTTGTTATAATGATAAAGAATAATTAGAAAGATTTGTGGGAGTAACCCTCCCAAAGAGGTATTCGTTGTATGTCTCAATCTTACATCAATGTCATAGGAGCTGGTCTGGCTGGCAGCGAAGCAGCTTATCAGATTGCTAAACGCGGTATTCCTGTTAAACTGTACGAAATGCGCGGAATGAAATCCACTCCTCAGCATAAGACTAGTGATTTTGCAGAACTAGTCTGTTCTAATTCTCTGCGGGGAGATTCACTGACAAACGCAGTTGGTCTGCTAAAAGAAGAAATGCGCCGTTTGGATTCAATCATTATGCGAGCAGCAGAAGCTACGCGTGTACCGGCCGGAGGAGCGTTAGCGGTTGATAGAGAGAGCTTTTCAAAATCAGTCACCGATGAGCTAAATAATCATCCTTTCATTGAGGTTATTCGTGAGGAAATAACAGAAATCCCTGACGATACGATTACTGTTATTGCGACAGGTCCTTTGACAAGTGATGCACTTGCCAAAAAAATCCATGCGCTAAATGGTGGAATTGGATTTTACTTTTATGATGCTGCAGCACCAATTGTAGATGTCAATACGATTGATATGGAAAAAGTTTATCTCAAGTCTCGCTATGACAAGGGAGAAGCTGCTTATCTAAATGCTCCCATGACTAAAAGTGAATTTATAGCTTTTCACGATGCTTTAATCAATGCTGAGGAAGCGCCTCTCAATGCTTTTGAAAAAGAAAAATATTTTGAAGGCTGCATGCCGATTGAGGTGATGGCTAAGAGAGGGATAAAAACCATGCTCTACGGTCCTATGAAACCGGTCGGCTTGGAATACCCAGATGACTATCAAGGTCCTCGTGATGGAGAATTTAAGACGCCATACGCAGTCGTTCAGCTTCGTCAAGACAATGCAGCTGGGAGCCTTTATAATATCGTTGGATTTCAGACACATCTTAAATGGGGCGAACAGAAGCGCGTTTTTCGGATGATTCCAGGTTTGGAAAATGCAGAGTTTGTTCGCTATGGCGTGATGCACCGTAATTCTTACATGGATTCACCGAATCTTCTGACTCAAACTTTTCAGTCTAAAAAACAACAGAATATCTTCTTTGCGGGTCAGATGACTGGTGTAGAGGGATATGTGGAATCCGCTGCATCTGGACTCGTAGCTAGTATCAATGCAGTTCGTCTTTTCAATAGAGCAGAAGCTGTGATCTTTCCAGAAACAACTGCTATTGGAAGCTTACCTCATTATATCACGCACGCTGACAGCAAACATTTCCAGCCGATGAATATCAACTTTGGAATTATCAAAGAATTGGACGGTCCTCGAATTCGAGACAAGAAAGAACGCTATGAAAAAATAGCAAAACGAGCTCTACAAGCTATCGAAAGCTATCAAAATCTCTAATTTTCTTTCTGAAAAAATGGAAATAATGACGATAAGTTGTAAAAGTATTAAAAAAGTTAGGAATTCCTAACTTTTTTGCATATTTTATGATATAATAGATAAAAATTTTGAAAATAGAAAGTTTTCTGATAATGAACCATTCCTATTTTTACCTTGAAGTTAGAACACATGAATTAGAAGTACCTTATACTAAACAAAAGCGTCGTGTTCGGGTGCTCCTTCCTAGAAATTATGAGCAAAATACTAAGAAATCTTATCCTGTAGTTTATTTTCATGACGGTCAAAATGTCCTTTATAGTAAGGAGTCTTTTAGCGGTCATTCTTGGAAGATTATTCCAACAATTAAGCGAAATCCGGACATTGAAAAAATGATTGTGGTAGCTATTGACAACGACGGTTTTAATCGAATGAATGAGTATTCTGCTTGGAAATACCAAGAGTCAACTATTCCAGGTATAGAATTTGGAGGCAAAGGGACAGAGTATGCTGAGTTTGTCATGGAAGTTGTCAAACCCTTTGTTGACGAGCATTATCGTACTAAGTCAGACCGAGCACACACGGGCATGGTTGGTTCTTCTTTGGGTGGAAATATTACGCAGTTTATGGGAATTGAATACCAAGAGCAAATCGGTTGCTTGGGGGTTTTCTCATCTGCGAACTGGCTGCACCAAGAAGCATTCAATCGTTATATAGAACGTCATAACTTATTAGCAGATCAGCATATTTATATTTATGTTGGAACAGAAGAAGCAGATGATACAGATAAAACCTTGATGGCTGGCAATATCAAGCAAGCTTATATTGATTCGTCATTAACCTACTTTCGTCAGTTAATTGCAGGTGGTTTAGATTTGGAAAATCTATTGTTTTATATCCAAGCCGGTGCAGAACACAATGAAATGGCTTGGGCTGAGCATTTACCTGATTGCCTTCGCTTCTTTAGTGAAAAATGGTAAATAAATCAATTAAGAATATGAGAAGAGAATTTATATGCATGTTGAATTTTTAAGTCATTGGAGCGGTAATTTAAGCCGTGAAATGTGTGTGAATCGTTATGGACACGCTGGAATGCCTGTAATCGTTTTTGCTTCATCAGGAGGCAGTCATAATGAATATGCAGATTTTAGTATGATTGAGGCTTGCTCATGGTTTATCGAAACAGGAAAAATCCAATTTTTCACTTTGAGTAGTGTAGATAGTGAAAGCTGGCTGGCTGATTGGAAATCTCCTCACGACCGAGCAGAAATGCACCGAGCCTATGAGCGCTATGTCATTGAGGAAGCCATTCCTTTTATCAAGCATAAAACAGGTTGGTTTGATCCAATGATGACGACAGGTTGTTCCATGGGAGCCTATCACGCTGTTAATTTCTTTCTCCAGCACCCCGATGTCTTCAATAAAGTCATTGCACTGAGCGGAGTTTATGATGCGCGCTATTTTGTTGGTGATTGTTTAGAGGATGAAATAATTTATCAAAATTCACCGGCAGATTATATTTGGAATCAAAATGATGGCTGGTTTATTGATCGCTGTCGCAATGCTGATATTATTGTCTGTACAGGACTTGGTGCATGGGAACAGGACGGACTACCTTCTTTCTACACCTTAAAAGAAGCCTTTGAACATAAGAACATTCCGGCATGGTTTGCTGAATGGGGATATGATGTTTCGCATGACTGGATTTGGTGGCGCAAGCAAATGCCTTATTTTCTCAATCAATTAAACCTATGATTAGAAAGGAAACACTATTATGAACTATATCGTTATTTCACCTTATTATCCGCAAAATTTTCAACAATTTACTGTTGAACTTGCAAATAAAGGAATTACTGTTTTGGGCATCGGGCAGGAACCTTATGATCAACTAGATCAACCGTTGAAAAATGCTTTAACAGAATATTTTCGTGTGGAAAATTTAGAAAATCTTGATGAAGTGAAACGTGCTGTAGCCTTCCTTTTTTACAAGCACGGACCAATTGACCGCATTGAGTCACACAATGAATATTGGTTAGATCAAGATGCAAAATTGCGTGAACAGTTCAATGTTGTAGGACCAAAACCAAAAGACTTGAAAAAGACAAAATTCAAATCTGAAATGAAGAAACTTTTTAAAAAGGCCGGAGTTCCTGTCGTTCCTGGTCAAATTGTAAAAACCTTGCAGGCAGTTGACATGGCGGTAAGTAAAATTGGTCTTCCATTGATTGTGAAACCAGATAATGGAGTTGGCGCAGCGGGAACTTATAAACTTGAAAGCAGTGAAGATGTTGAACAGTTTAGGCAAGAATGGGATAAGCAAACCGTTTATTTCTTTGAAAAATTTGTTGATTCTGGACAAATTTGTACATTTGACGGGCTACTAGATTCAAAGGGAAATATTGTGTTTTCAACAACTTTCGACTATGCTTATACTCCTTTAGATTTAATATTAAATCATTACGAAAACTCATACTATATTATAAAAGATATGGATCCTAAATTACGTCAATATGGGGAAGCTATCATTAAAACGTTCGGCATGAAAGAACGTTTCTTCCATATTGAATTTTTCCATAATGGAGATGATTATATCGCCATAGAATACAATAATCGTCCAGCGGGCGCTTTCACTATTGATTTGTATAACTTTGCTCATTCCATTGACCTTTATCGTGGATATGCAGCTGTTGTAAACGGTGAACCTTTCCCACAGTCTCAAGTAGAAACACAATATGGCTTGGTGACTGCTCGTCGTTCAACCTCAAATTATGTATATTCAGAAGAAGAGTTGCGTGAAAAATACGGTGATAAGTTAAAAGCAGTAAAAATTATGCCACAGGCTTTTGCTGATTTACAAGGAGATATTCATTATATCTTAACAACACCAAATCGTTCAGAAATCAATCAAATGATAGAAGATTTTGGAAAAAAGTAGAAAAATCTATTTGTGAAATTTTTATTTTGTCAATTCAAATCAGCTTGCCAGCAAGGTTAGCTGATTTTTCTTTGTGAAATTCTGCAAGCATAAATTTTGACAGTTTTTTTAGGATTGGTTAGAATGTGATTGTAGAAACCAAGTTTAGAAAGGTAAAAAATATGGCAATGTTAGATAAAAATCTCTTGTTAGAGATGTTTCGGAAGATGGAAGAAATTCGTCGGATGGACCTAAAAATTGCTCAACTCGTGAAAAAGGGGAAAGTTCCAGGTATGACTCACTTTTCAGTTGGAGAAGAAGCAGCAAGCGTTGGAGCTATGTTGGCCCTCAATCCTGATGATTTGATTACATCTAACCATCGTGGGCATGGTCAGGCGATTGCTAAAGGAATTGACCTGAATGGCATGATGGCAGAAATCATGGGCAAATACAATGGAACCTGCAAAGGAAAAGGTGGCTCCATGCACATTGCTGATTTGGATGCTGGAAATTTAGGAGCAAATGGTATTGTTGGCGGAGGTATAGGAATCGCAGTCGGTGCAGCCCTTACTCAGCAAATGCATCATACAGGAAAGATCGTTGTCTGTTTCTTTGGTGACGGAGCAACGAACGAAGGTGTTTTTCATGAAGCGGTTAATATGGCCTCTATTTGGAATTTGCCAGTGATTTTCTATTGTATCAATAATGGCTATGGTATTTCTGCGGATATTAAGAAAATGACCAATATAGAGCATATTCACGAGCGCAGCGCAGCTTATGGCGTTCCAGGTATGTTCATCGAAGATGGCAATAATGTTTTGGATGTCTATGAAGGTTTCCAAAAAGCTGTAGAGCATGTTCGCAGTGGTAAAGGACCTGTCTTAATTGAGAGTGTGACCTATCGTTGGTTGGGACATTCATCTTCTGACCCAGGTAAATACCGTACTCGTGAAGAAGTAGAAGAATGGAAGAAAAAAGATCCAATCGAAAATCTTCGTAAATATTTACTCGCAAATCAGATTGCAAGCGATGAAGAGTTAGAGGCTATTCAAGCAGAGGTTAAAGAAGCAGTAGAAGCATCTGTAAAATTCGCGGCAGAAAGTCCATTCCCACCGCTTGAATCAGCTTTTGAAGATATTTATGCAGATTAAAGAGAGGAGATTGAACAATAATGGAAACAAAAACAATGTCTTTCCGTGACACCATTATCCTTGCCATGTCTGAGGAAATGCGTCTTGATGAAAATGTGTTGTTAATGGGAGAAGATGTCGGCATTTTCGGAGGAGATTTCGGAACATCCGTCGGAATGTTAGAAGAATTCGGTCCAGAACGAGTACGTGATTGTCCAATTTCTGAAGCAGCTATTTCAGGAGCTGCAGCAGGAGCTGCCATGACAGGCCTTCGTCCTATTGTAGATATGACTTTCATGGACTTTTCTGTCATTGCCATGGATGCGATTGTCAACCAGGCTGCTAAAACACGTTATATGTTTGGTGGTAAAGGACAAGTTCCGCTAACAATTCGTTGCGCAGCTGGAAATGGTGTCGGATCAGCTGCTCAACACTCGCAATCTTTAGAATCTTGGTTTACCCATATTCCCGGTCTCAAAGTCGTAGCACCTGGAACTCCCGCAGATATGAAGGGATTGTTGAAATCTTCAATTCGCGACAACAATCCTGTTATTATCCTTGAGTATAAATCAGAATTCAACCAAAAAGGCGAAGTTCCACTTGACCCTGATTATACAATCCCTCTCGGTGTTGGTGACATCAAAAAAGAAGGAATGGACGTAACAGTTGTGACTTATGGAAAAATGCTCCGCAGAGTTATGCAAGCAGCTGAAGAATTGACAGAAGAAGGCATTTCAGTAGAAGTAGTCGATCCTCGTACCTTGGTACCACTTGATAAAGATATTATTATTAACTCAGTTAAAAAAACAGGAAAAGTCGTTCTGGTCAACGATGCCCATAAGACCAGCGGCTATATCGGAGAAATTTCGGCTATTATATCTGAGTCTGAAGCCTTTGACTATCTGGATGCACCGATTCGTCGCTGTGCTGGAGAAGACGTGCCGATGCCTTATGCTCAAAATCTTGAAAATGCCATGATTCCGACAGTAGAATCCATCAAAGACACTATCCGTAAGACTTATCATAAAGAGTAAGGTGTAGATAAACAATGATTAACATTTACGTAATTTAAATTATGTATAAATAACTGAGAATAAAAATCTGATTTTTGCTAATATTACTAGAATAAAAACAAAAATAAGGGCAAATGTTGCCTCGACCAATGAATTATTTAAGAATGAGAGAGATCATGGATGACAAAAAATTAAGAGCGACCCCTGCAGCTAGAAAGCTGGCAGACGATCTGGGAATCAATCTTTACGATGTTTCCGGTTCAGGCTCAAACGGTCGCGTCCACAAGGAAGACGTGGAAACCTATCAAGATACCCATGCGGTTCGGATTTCACCGCTGGCCAAGCGCATTGCCGAGGAGCACAATATCGCCTGGAATGAGATTCAGGGAACTGGGCACCGCGGCAAGATTATGAAGAAGGATGTCCTGGCCTTCCTGCCTGAAAATGTCGAAAGTGACAGCATCAAGTCGCCGGCTGTTATTGAAAAGGTTGAAGAAGTACCAGATAATATCACGCCTTACGGTGAGATTGAGCGTATTCCAATGACACCGATGCGCAAGGTTATCGCCCAACGGATGGTGGATTCCTATCTGACGGCGCCGACCTTTACCCTCAACTATGATGTGGATATGACGGAAATGCTGGCCCTACGCAAGAAGGTTATAGATCCAATCATGGAAGCGACCGGCAAGAAGGTGACGGTCACAGATTTGCTGTCGTTGGCTGTGGTTAAGACCCTGATGAAGCACCCTTATCTCAATTCCTCCCTGACCGAGGACGGCAAGACCATCATCACCCACAACTATGTCAATCTGGCCATGGCTGTCGGTATGGATAATGGTCTCATGACACCTGTAGTCTACAACGCTGAGAAGATGAGTCTGTCTGAGCTAGTTGTGGCCTTCAAGGATATCATCGGCCGGACCCTGGATGGCAAGCTGGCACCGAGCGAGCTGCAAAATTCTACCTTCACCATCAGCAATCTGGGCATGTTTGGTGTCCAATCCTTTGGCCCGATTATCAATCAGCCTAACTCTGCGATTTTGGGAGTTAGCTCAACCATTGAAAAACCAGTCGTAGTAAACGGAGAAATTGTGATTCGACCAATTATGAGTCTTGGATTAACCATTGACCACCGAGTCGTGGACGGTATGGCAGGTGCTAAATTCATGAAAGACCTAAAAGAACTGATTGAAGACCCAATTTCAATGTTGGTATAAGAGAAAGTTTAAATGAGAGGAAAATAAAAACATGGCCTTAGAAGTAATTATGCCAAAAGCCGGCGTTGATATGACAGAAGGACAGATTGTTCAATGGAATAAAAAAGTTGGCGAATTTGTAAAAGAAGGAGAAATCCTTCTGGAAATCATGACAGATAAAGTCAGCATGGAGTTAGAAGCAGAGGAAGATGGCTACTTGATTGCTATCTTGAAAGGAGACGGTGAGACTGTTCCTGTAACGGAAGTTATCGGTTATCTGGGCGAAGAAGGAGAAAATATTCCGACTACTGTGGCTGCTTCAGATGCTAGTTCAACACCAACTGCAACCACAACTTCTAACGATGATAATAAGAGTGATGATGCTTATGATATTGTGGTTATTGGTGGCGGACCAGCTGGCTATGTGGCAGCGATTAAAGCAGCTCAATTAGGAGGCAAGATTGCCCTTGTTGAAAAATCTGAACTAGGTGGAACCTGCCTCAACCGTGGCTGTATCCCGACTAAGACCTATCTTCACAATGCGGAAATTATTGAAAGTCTAGCCCATGCAGCAAACCGTGGTATTATCATTGAAAATCCAAACTTTACTGTCAATATGGATAAAGTTTTGGAAACCAAAAACAAGGTTGTCAATACACTTGTCGGAGGCGTTGCAGGTCTGCTTCGCAGCTACGGCGTTGATGTTTACAAAGGAATTGGTACCATTACCAAAGATAAGAATGTCTTGGTGAATGGTGCTGAACTTCTTGAGACCAAGAAGATTATCTTAGCTGGTGGATCAAAAGTCAGCAAGATTAACGTTCCAGGCATGGAATCATCACTTGTTATGACTAGCGATGATATTCTGGATATGAAGGAAGTTCCAGAAAGTTTAGTAATCATCGGTGGTGGCGTTGTTGGTATTGAGCTAGGACAGGCTTTCATGACCTTTGGTAGCAAGGTGACGGTTGTTGAAATGATGAATCGGATTGTTCCAGCTATGGATGCAGAAGTCTCTAAAAACCTTCGACTCATTCTTGACCGCAAGGGCATGACCATTTTGACAAAGACCAAGTTGGAAGAAATTGTCGAAGAAAATGGCAAGCTCCGCATCAAAGTTGCAGGAAAGGAAGATATCATAGCTGATAAAGCTTTGCTTTCTATCGGACGAGTGCCTGATTTGGAGGGAATTGGCGAGGTTGACTTTGAACTAGACCGAGGTCGTATCAAGGTCAATGAATATATGGAAACTTCTGTTTCAGGAATTTACGCGCCTGGAGATATTAACGGTACCAAGATGTTGGCGCATGCAGCCTTTCGTATGGGAGAAGTAGCTGCAGAGAATGCTCTCAAAGGCAATCACGTAGTTGCTAAATTAAATCTAACTCCAGCAGCCATCTACACTTTGCCAGAAGTTGCGGCAGTCGGTCTGACAGAAGAACAAGCTCGAGAAAAATATGATATAGCTATCGGCGAATTCAACTTCGCAGCAAACGGACGAGCAATTGCATCTGATGCTGCTCAAGGATTTGTCAAAGTAATTGCTGATAAGAAATACGGAGAAGTTCTCGGTGTTCACATCATCGGTCCCGCTGCAGCCGAGTTAATCAATGAAGCCTCTACTATCATCGAAATGGAAATCACGGTGGAAGAGATGCTCAAGACCATTCACGGTCATCCGACATTCTCAGAAGTTATGTACGAAGCATTTGCAGACGTACTCGGCATGGCTATTCATGCTCCAAAGAAAAAATAAAAGGCACTATTGAGATGAAATACATTATTAACAACAGTAATGATACAGCTTTTAATATCGCACTTGAGGAATATGCTTTCAAGCATCTCCTTGATGAAGATATGATTTTCTTGCTTTGGATCAATAAACCCTCTATCATTGTCGGACGTCATCAGAATACTATTGAAGAAATCAATCGTGACTATGTCCGAGAGCATGGCATTGAGGTTGTTCGTCGTATCAGTGGAGGTGGAGCTGTTTATCATGACTATAACAATCTCAACTATACCATCATTTCCAAAGAATCTGAAAACAAAGCCTTTGATTTTAAGAGTTTCTCTATCCCAGTCATCAAGACTTTGGAAGAATTAGGTGTAAAAGCAGAATTTACAGGACGCAACGATCTGGAAATTGACGGGAAAAAATTCTGTGGCAATGCACAAGCCTACATCAATGGTCGAATTATGCACCACGGCTGCCTGCTTTTTGACGTAGAATTATCCGTCTTAGCGAATGCCTTAAAAGTTTCCAAAGATAAGTTTGAGTCCAAAGGAGTCAAATCTGTTCGAGCTCGTGTAACCAATATCGTTGATGAATTGCCTGAAAAAATTACTGTCGAGCAATTTCGCGACCTCCTGCTAGACTATATGAAGAAAGAACATCCAGAAATGACAGAATATGCCTTTTCTAATGATGAACTAGCTGAAATCAACCATATCAAGGAAACTAAATTTGCTACTTGGGATTGGAACTATGGCAAATCGCCAGCATACAATGTTCGTCGTGGTACCAAGTTTACTAGTGGTAAAGTCGAAATCTTTGCCAATGTTGTTCAGTCAAAAATCGAAAACATCAAAATTTACGGAGATTTCTTTGGAATCGAAGATGTAGCAGCAGTAGAAGAAGTCCTCAAGGGTGTTAAATATGAAAGAGAAGATGTTTTAAATGCTCTTGAAAACCTGGATATTTCTCGCTATTTCGCTGGAATTAGCCAAGAAGAAATTACAGAAGCAGTGGTCGGCTAAATCACAAGACTATAACAATAGAGAAAACATCCTTACGTTTATTTAACTAAGGATGTTTTCTCTATTGTTTGAAGAAGCTGGTTATCAGGATGTTCAGATGCTTCTGGGATACACCACAGCCAATAATCGCTTGGAGAATATCCGCTTTGGAGCAAGTTCCTTATTATCGAACCCTACAGAAATTATTGGATAGAATTTTTATAAAGAGGACGAAACATCATAGCAAATGCGAGGTTTTCCTTCATTATTATATTGACAAGCAACTAGAAAAGTACTAGACTAAAGTTAGAAATATATCATAAAATGTCACAAAAATCTGTCAAACTTCTTCGTTTTAGAAAGGATGGTTACTATGGCTAAATTAGATGGAAAAGTTGCTTTGATTACTGGAGCTGCTGTCGGTCTGGGTCAGGGCATTGCCTCAGTCTATGCCAAATATGGCGCCAAGCTCTGCCTTTTCGATCAAGACCCTCAAGTAGAAGCAACTGCTCAAGAACTTCGTGACAGCTACCAAATAGATATTATCAGCTATATCGGTGATGTCAGTCGTCTAGAAGATTTGGAAGCGGCCGTCTCTCAGACTATCCAAGCCTTTGGGCATCTTGATATTGCCTGCTGTAATGCTGGTATCTGCAAGCTGGCGCCCTTTGAAGAAATGACAGACCAGATACGGGATCAACATATTAATGTCAATATCAAGGGCGTTTGGAACACTTGTCAGGCAACCATCAAGCCCATGTTGAAACAGAGAGCAGGCGCTATCGTCATCGCATCATCTGTGACAGGCGATTTTGTTGCTGATGCTGGAGAAGCAGCTTATGCGATGACCAAGGCAGCTCTGGTCGGCTTAACCAAGGCCTTGGCAGTAGAATATGCCGATCGCAATATCCGAGTTAACTGCAGCCAGCTAGGCTATGCTCGGACACCGATGGTCGAAAAAATGGCCCTGGAATCCAACCCAGAACATCCAGAAGTTCCTATTCAAGATATTGCGGCCGCTGTCCCAATGAAAAGATTAGCTAAACCGCAAGAAGTAGGGGAACTCTTTGCCTTTTTAGGTAGTGACGAATCCTCCTATCTTACAGGATCTCAAATTGTCATTGACGGCGGTAGTACCCTACCAGAAACTATGAGCATGGGCACAAACTAGCAGCATTTAGCTCAATTCAAATAAAAAGTTTGCATACCTTAAATTATGCAAACTTTTTATTTTATAAATTATCCAATGCATTTTTTTGTTCGTCATTAACAATATGGGTGTAGAGGTCTGTAACTTGAGTACTGGCATGTCCTAGCTGATGACTGACCAAAACTTGAGATTTAGTAGCATCATAAAGTCGAGTAGCCAGCGTATGGCGGAGTTTGTGAGGTGTCACTCGAACTTTGAAATCTTCAGAATACTTAGCAACCATCTTTTCTACACTAGAAGCATCAATCCGGTTAGGAACACCTCTATATTCTGTCAAAAATAGGGCAGTGTCTGATTTTTCAGCTTTATAGCGTTTGGCCCGAATCTCAAGATAGGCTTCCAAGTAGGGTTTGGCAAAAGCTGCAACATTGACAGAATCTCTTTTTCCGCCCTTACGAGTCACTTCAATGACCATCATTTTTAGGTTAAGGTCCTTCAAATCAAGATTGACCGCCTCGGATAGGCGAATACCAGATGCAAGAAGCAATGCTATAATTGCCAAATCTCGCTCTTTATTTTTGTCGAAAGAGGAGAGGGCGCGATTAGATAAACTTTTAGGATATTCTTCATCAATATAATTCAAAAATTGTTCAGTTTCCGTGCCTAAAAAGAGCTTTTGTTTAATATTTTCAGCTCGTGCAGCTAAAGTTTCTTTCTTTTTCTTAGTGGACACTTTTTTCATAACATTACGATAAAAATAAGGCTCTCCATTCTCATTTTCCACCTCTTCAGTTAAATATTTATAAAGGCTAGAGAGAGCTGAAAGAGTGCGGTTAATAGTTGTTTGAGATACTCCATTTTGCGTGGTATTAGCATTAAGCAACGGTCGTTCCCGTAGGTAAAGGATAAATGATTCCATATCTTTTTTAGTCATATTTTCCAACACCGATAAAGGAATTTCTGCAATTTGTGAGACATCAGCAATTCCAGAGTCTAAAATCCACTGAAAAAAACGATTGTATTCTTTAAGATATTCATATAAGGTTGTAAAACTGTATGGAACAGTTAATTTAGATTGATAATATTCCAAAACATACCAGGGTAGAATAGTCTTTAGTTTTTCAATTCTTTCTAAAAGTAGTTCACGCTTCATAAAGGATCTCCATTATTTTATTTTATTCTCTATAAGAAGTATAGCATAGCTCTATATTTTTTTCAAGAAAATTATAGTTTTTCGGAAAGATATTAGGGGGATTGCATAGAAAACAATCATTCCAAAATTGTTGCTAGAATATATAAAAAATAAGCCGGTGCGCGATTTATTGAACGGCTTATTTTTTATATTTGATTATTTCCGCTTTTTCTTTGCTTTTTTCATTTTATTTGCCATGCGTTTCATAGCTTGTTTAGTTGCAAATTCACCAATTTTTCCTTTAAGTCCACCACCAAACATTTGGCTCATATCCGGCATGCCGGCCCCTCCTAAACTTGACATATCTGGCATGCCACCTTGCCCCATCATAC
Source organism: Streptococcus constellatus subsp. constellatus (assembly GCF_023167545.1). NCBI lineage: Bacteria > Bacillati > Bacillota > Bacilli > Lactobacillales > Streptococcaceae > Streptococcus > Streptococcus constellatus. The sequence continues at coordinate 872,202 of NZ_AP014647.1, read as the reverse complement.
CTTCTAGAGCTGTCATATCTGGTATTCCTCCTCCGCCAGGCATGTTCTTAGGCATATTGTTGGGGTTTAGTCCCATTTGCTTCATCATCTTATTCATATCACCAGACATGACACCCTGCATGACAGATTTAGCCTGATTAAAGTCCTTGATAAATTTATTAACTTCGACGAAGCTATTACCAGAACCTGCAGCAATCCGACGGCGGCGACTTGGGTTGAGAAGATTGGGATTTTCTCGTTCAGCTGGTGTCATGGATGATACAATGGCACGTTTGCGAGCAATTTCATTTTCATCTACCTTAAAATTCTTCATGGCAGGATTATTGGCCATACCAGGAATCATCTTTAGTAGATCCTCCATTGAACCCATATTTTGAACCTGATCTAGTTGGTCAATGAAATCATTAAAATCAAAGGTATTTTCTCGCATTTTTTCAGCCATCTCAAGTGATTTTTGCTCATCGTATTCTTGAGAGGCTTTTTCAATCAGAGTCAGCATGTCTCCCATGCCTAAAATCCGACTAGACATTCGATCTGGGTGGAAAGTTTCAATGTCTGTAATTTTTTCCCCAGTACCAGTAAACTTAATCGGTTTACCAGTAATTTGGCGGACGGATAAAGCGGCACCACCACGTGTATCGCCATCAATCTTAGTCAGAATAACCCCAGTTACTTCTAACTGAGCATTAAATTCACGAGCTACATTGGCAGCTTCTTGCCCAATCATGGCATCGACAACCAAGAGAATTTCATTTGGTTGAGCAAGTACTTTGACATCACGCAGCTCATTCATGAGTTTCTCATCGATTTGCAGACGACCAGCTGTATCAATCAGCACATAGTCATTGTGATTAGCCTTGGCCTGCTCCAGACCTTGACGGACAATCTCGACTGCTGGTACTTCTGTTCCTAACGAAAATACTGGTACATCAATTTGCTGACCAAGAGTTTTGAGCTGGTCAATGGCTGCCGGACGATAAATATCAGCAGCAATCATCAAAGGCCGAGCAGCTTCTTCTTTCTTAAGTTTATTGGCTAATTTTCCTGCAAATGTAGTTTTACCAGCCCCTTGGAGACCGACCATCATGATAATGGTCGGAATTTTAGGGGATTTGATAATTTCTGCTGTATCAGAACCCAATACAGTGGTCAATTCTTCGTCAACAATCTTGATAATTTGTTGAGCAGGATTTAACGTATCAATAACTTCGTGTCCGACAGCGCGCTCGCGAACTTTTTTGATAAAGTCTTTGACAACTGGTAAAGCTACATCGGCTTCCAAGAGTGCCATACGAATTTCTTTGGTCGCTTCTTGGACATCACTCTCTGAAATTTTTCCTTTTCTTCGTAGATTTTTAAAGACGTTTTGTAAACGTTCGGTTAAACTTTCAAATGCCATAAAATGTATTTCTCCTAGTTAATGATATTGATTTGTGCGTATTTTTTTACTGACAATTCACTATTCTCGATTGTCAATACTAGATAAGGTTGCAATTTGCTTTTGCAAATAGGTATCGTCAGCATATTTCTCTATTATTTGATCGAAAATTTGACTTCTAACGATATAATCTGAATACATGTGAAGTTTCATTTCATAGTCTTCTAAAATCTTCTCAGTCCGTTTGATGTTATCATAAACAGCTTGACGGCTAACTTGAAACTCTTCAGCAATCTCAGCGAGACTGTAATCATCTGCATAATAAAGTTCAATATAATTCATTTGTTTATCTGTTAGAAGTGCTGCATAAAATTCAAATAGAGCATTCATTCGATTGGTTTTTTCAATTTCCATAAGATTTATTATACCAAAAAATACAGTAAAACTCTACTACTAGCGAAGAGATTTACCTAACTAAAAACACTCCCACATCAGCGACAGTGTTTACATATCTTAAATTAGGTAATATAAATTAATTGTTTTCTAAATAAAATTCAAATCGTTCGCCGACATATTGACTTTTGACATATTCAAAAGCCGTTCCATTGTCAAAATAAGAAATCTGTGTCAAACCAAGAATCGCATGACCTTTAGGAATTTCCAGGTAATGCGCAATCCTTTCTTTGGCAAGACGTGCATAAATGGTTTGTTGGGATTTCCCAATTTTATAGCCGTGTTTTTGTAATGTTTGGAAAAAATGCCTAGTAATTTCTTCTTTGTTAAAATTTTTAATAAATTTTTCTGGAATTGAAGCGACTTCATAAACTACAGGAATGTGATTAGCATATCGTACTCGTTCCATACGAATGACGTTTTCAGTCTTTTCGATTTCTAATTTTTCGACTTCTTCTTTACTTGGTAATGTTCGACGATAAGAAATAAGCTGACTCGAAGGTGTCTTTCCTTGGGCTTTGATAATTTCAGTAAAGCTAGTTGTGCCACGCATCTTTTCCTGAACCCGTGTACTAGCTACAAATGTACCACTTCCCATACGACGTTCCAGTACTCCTTCTTCTACTAAAAGAGTGATGGCCTGACGAAGTGTCATGCGGCTAACCTCAAATTGTTCGGCTAAATCACGCTCACTTGGCAAGCGTTGTCCGATTTTCCAAATTTCTTCGTCGATTTCTTTTTTTATTTGATCGTGAATTTTCATATAAGCTGGAAGCATAGTAACCTCTTTCAAGACAAATTTCCTCTTTTTATTGTATTATCAATTGAAATAAAAGTCAATTCTCACTCAATGAGATTGGAAAAAGTCTCTATTTTGTGTTAGAATAAACAAAGAAATTTCATTTGAGAAAGGGAAGAAATGACAATTACAACTGAATTGCAAGATGTTGAAAGAATCATTGTATTGGACTATGGCAGTCAATATAATCAGCTCATCTCACGCCGTATACGCGAGATTGGTGTTTTTTCTGAACTAAAAAGTAATAAAATTACAGCTGCTGAAGTTCGTGAAATAAATCCAGTCGGAATTATCCTGTCTGGTGGGCCAAATTCTGTTTATGAAGAAGGTTCATTTGATCTTGACCCTGAAATTTTGGAATTGGGCATTCCGATTTTAGGAATTTGTTATGGAATGCAGCTTTTAACTCACAAATTAGGTGGAAAAGTTGTACCCGCAGGAAACGCTGGAAATCGTGAGTACGGTCAGTCAGAACTCATTCATACGGATTCGCAACTGTTTGCAAGCACTCCTGAACAACAAATTGTTCTTATGAGTCATGGAGACGCTGTTACAGAAATTCCTCAAGGGTTTGTACGAACCGGAACTTCTGCCGATTGTCCATTTGCAGCTATTGAAAATACATCCAAGAAAATCTATGGCATCCAATTCCACCCTGAAGTTCGTCATTCTGAGTTTGGCTACGATATTCTTCGCAACTTTGCTCTTGATATTTGTGGCGCTAAAGGTGATTGGTCAATGGATAATTTTATTGATATGCAAATTAAGCAAATTCGAAAAACTGTTGGAGATAAACGCGTTCTTCTTGGTCTATCGGGTGGTGTCGATTCATCAGTTGTTGGTGTTCTCCTTCAAAAAGCTATCGGAGACCAGCTTATCTGCATCTTTGTAGATCATGGATTGCTCCGTAAGGGAGAGGCGGAGCAAGTTATGGATTCTCTTGGCGGGAAATTTGGTCTGAATATCATCAAAGCAGATGCTGCCAAGCGTTTCCTTGATAAATTAGCTGGTGTATCTGATCCAGAACAAAAGCGTAAAATCATTGGTAATGAGTTTGTTTATGTTTTTGACGATGAAGCTAGCAAGTTAAAAGATGTAAAATTCCTCGCACAAGGAACACTATACACAGATGTGATTGAATCTGGTACTGATACTGCCCAAACAATCAAATCGCACCACAACGTCGGTGGACTTCCCGAAGACATGCAGTTCAAACTGATTGAACCTCTCAATACACTTTATAAAGACGAAGTTCGTGCGCTTGGTACAGAACTTGGTATGCCAGATGAAATTGTTTGGCGTCAGCCATTCCCAGGTCCAGGACTTGCCATTCGTATTATGGGCGAGATTACCGAAGAAAAACTCACAACTGTTCGTGAATCTGATGCCATTCTTCGCGAAGAAATCGTGAAAGCTGGACTCGATCGTGATATTTGGCAATACTTCACTGTGAATACTGGTGTTCGTTCGGTAGGTGTCATGGGAGATGGTCGAACTTATGACTACACTATTGCAATTCGTGCTATTACTTCTATTGACGGAATGACTGCAGATTTTGCTAAAATTCCTTGGGAAGTATTGCAAAAAATCTCCGTTCGTATCGTCAATGAAGTAGATCATGTTAATCGTATTGTCTACGATATTACCAGCAAGCCACCAGCAACGGTTGAGTGGGAATAGAAACAGAAAAGCTAAACTTCTTATTTCTTAAAGTTTAGCTTTTTTAATTTGTTACTTTATTTTCCCCACAAAAATTGAATCAGTATTTTATCTACTTCTGGGTTTTCGTGTAATTTGCTATGCTGAGCCAAAGCGCCGGTAATCTTCTTTTCTTGATATGATTTGGCATTATCCGCTACGAGATATTTTAAAGCACGAGATGCTGCATTTAAAACGGAGCCATCTGACCCGTTTTTGTAATCCCCGTAGATATTCAAAACATCAATTTGTTTTTGAGGAAAAATTTCGCGTAAACCTAATAATTTTTGAAAAATCGCACTTGTTTGATTTGGCTTACCAGTTTTTTCATCAACTTTTAAATCAGAAGAAACTCCCATCACCTGTAAACCAGCTGCGAAATTTGCGATATTGACTTGCTTTTGTAACTGTGGCAAACTTTCATCTTGTCCATATTCTAAAAGGTAATAGAGAATGGACATATTTCCAAGAGAATGACCAACCATATTCATTTTCTTAAAGCCATAGGTTTGCTGCAGTTTAGTAACCACTGCTTTTGCATATTGGCTGACCTTATTTGGATTGCGGTTATCCTCATAGTTCACTTCTACGATCGGATTAATAGCTCCTTTAGGGATTTTTCCTTTCAAAGTCACTTGACCGTTTCTATCTACATTTGCGCGAATGATAGTATTGGTCACTCCAGCTTTCTTAGCAGCATTTGTCATGTGTCGTTCGGCATTAGCACTGCTTCCATAACCATGAAAGAAAAGCGTTGGTGTAGTCGATTGTATATACTTTTGTTTATTTAGTTTTCCTTCAGCATTGACACGATAAAAAAATACAGCAGATATAGCGATTAAAATCGTTAAAATCCCTGTAATTAGAACTATTTTCTTCATCATTCCACCGTCTCTTTCTATAAGATATTTATTTAAGTATAGCATGGAACAATATAAATAACAATTTATCTGATTGAAAAAACTTAGTAGCCTCAGACCACTAAGTTTAGTACATTAAAACCAATTCATCACTTTCATGATATACATATTCATCCGAACTTGACGAGAGTAATAGAAATTTCCTCCATTGATATAGAGTTTAGAACCATGTAAGAGTGCAATGGGATGGTAATAAGCATATGTCTTTCCAGTTACGTTTCCTAAACTTGGTGCGACAACATCTTTAGAGTATTTTTTTGCTAAATCAATAGTATTTTCTCCACCGTGTTTTGCAATGTAATCAATGTAAGCTCGACCAAAGTTATAGGCTTGTACAGCGGTCCAAACATCTACTTTCTTTTCTTGAGCTACATTTAAATTAGTGGATAACGTTTGAACACCTTGGCGAATGCTTTCTTTATTATCTAAAATAGAGTTTTTCTGACCTGTCGCACTCTCGCTAGATTGCATGACATCAGAAACCTTTCCTTTTGTTTCAGTATAAATCATAGCAAGGACAAGTTCTTCATTGGCTACAGTATCCTGCTCATCTAGTACTTCTCGCACTAAGCTACGGTAGTTCATCACCTGCTTAACATCATGATGAACTTGGATAAACTTATAACAGACAAGGATTAAAAGGATAAGAAAAATCAGTTTTCTAAAAATTTTAAACATTATTTACTTTGGATATCTTCTATGTTTTTGATGAGAATGGAATAGGTTCCATTATCGTTTTGTATGAATTCTACAGATTCTGCATCTTGATAGATGTTATTGGGGACAATGAGTTCAATCCCATTTGAAAGAGAGAGCTTTTGATTTTCAAATTTTTTCTTCTGACGGCTACTATCAATTTCATCGAATTTAATAGTTTCTGGAATGACTTCCTTAACTTGATCAATGAAAGTCAAGCGAGCTGTAAGATTGTTATCGAACAAGTCATCTGCTAATTTTTCTGGTGATAATTCATCATTTTCTTCTAAATTTTTGAAAATAGATGATTTAACCTTGGATTGAAATTGAAAATCATCCTGATTAAAACTTTCTGCAACTTTTTGAGCCGTTTTTTCTAAGGCTTTAATAGATTTCTTGGGAGAAATTTCAGGATGGACTTGTAATAGATTATCAGAAAAATAATTGAGAAAAGCACCATTGTATTTAATCCGTTTTTCAATCAAATGGTATTTACGCGATTGAAGATTGATGACCAAGGCTTCATCAGCGCCTGTACCAAATCCCGGCAAGTTGTTCTGGGTAATCTTGATAGGATTATCTACTTCTCCACCTAAGTGGGTGAGGGTTTCCCGCAGAGCAATGCGCAAAAAAGCAAGATGCTCTACTCCTTCCTTGTCAAATTGAACAAAAATCAAATCATTGGTTTTCTGATTTTCGCTCACCGAAAACTCCTCTTTCCAGAGATTGGCAATCGTTATAGAAGTTTCTAAAAGGTCTTTTGTCATATGTGATAAAAAGACATTATCTTCGGTAAAAATACCTGTTTTGGCCTCATCTGAATAGACACGTTCAATCTTCTTGCGAAGATATTCTTCAATTTTTGGAGTAATATTAAGATATTTATCTGCTAAAAGAAGGTCGGTGTCTGATGGACTAAATTGATGAATAATAGCTTTTTTTACGTAAATGTCCATTTCAGTCCTCATATAGTGGAAAGGCATCGGTCAATTCTTTAACTTCTGCACGAACCTGCTGTAAAACAGCTTCATTCTCTGCATTTTCTAAAGTTTTGATGATCAATTCTGCTACTTTAGTACTTTCAGCTACCCCAAAGCCACGAGCTGCAATAGCTGCAGTTCCGATCCGAATGCCACTTGTTTTAAATGGAGATAAGGTTTCATAAGGGATAGAGTTTTTGTTGAGAGTGATATGGACATCATCCAAAAGGTTCTGAGCGACTTTTCCATTTTCAACGACTTTGGTCACATCCACAAGGAAAAGATGATTCTCCGTACCGCCTGAAATGACACGGAAATTACCATGTTGTTGGAATACTTGAACCATTGCCTTAGCATTATCTAAAATCTGCTGAGCATAAACTTTGAAATCTGAATCCAATACTTCTTTGAAAGCAGCTGCTTTAGCTGCTACGACATGCTCTAGCGGTCCTCCTTGAATTCCTGGGAAGATTGCGGAATTAATCTTTTTCGCCAATTCTTCATCGTTGGTCAAAATTAAGCCGCCACGAGGTCCTCGAAGGGTTTTATGAGTGGTAGTTGTCGTAATATGTGCATACGGTACTGGACTTGGATGCAAACCAGCAGCAACTAAACCGGCAATATGAGCCATGTCTACCATGAGTTTGGCTCCGACAGTATCTGCAATTTCACGGAATTTAGCAAAATCAATAATATGTGAATAGGCAGAAGCACCTGCAACAATCAATTTAGGTTTGACTTCTTTAGCCTGCGCCAAAATAGCATCAAAATCTAAAAGTTCCGTTTCAGGATCGACATTATAAGGCACAAAGTTATAGGTTTTCCCAGAGAAGCTAACAGCTGCGCCATGTGTCAAATGTCCGCCTGCTGCAAGATCCATTCCCATTACTGTATCACCCGGCTCAATTAAGGCCATATAAGCCGCACAATTCGCCTGACTGCCTGAGTGGGGTTGAACATTGGCGAATCGTGCTCCAAATATTTTCTTGGCACGTTCAATCGCTAACGTTTCAATCACATCTACAACATTTGTACCACCATAATAACGATGACCTGGATAACCTTCTGCATATTTGTTGGTTAAAATAGAGCCTTGTGCTGCCATAACCGCTTTTGAAACAACATTTTCTGAAGCTATTAATTCAATATTGTTTTGCTGACGTTTTTCTTCTGCAGTAATAGCTTCCCAGAGCTCGCCGTCATATTCTTTATAGTCTTTATGGTCAAAAATCATAAGAGTCTCCCTTCGATCAAAATGGTTCAAAACCTACTAGTTCATGTTTTGAAAGCCGATTTCTGGAATTTTAGCAAGGATTTCTGCACGAGTAACAGACCCTTGGCGTAGAATATGTGCTGCTTCCCCAGATAAATCCAAAATAGTTGAATCCTGGCCTGTTAGAAAAGTATCATCTTCTATACCAAGAACTTCATGGTTGAACTCTATCATAATTTGCTGAAAGTTTACTCCACTACTCTTTCCAGATAAATTTGCAGACGGACCAATGAGAGGTCCGAATTTTCTAATCAAGTCCAAGGTTTTAGGATGACTAGGAACACGAAAACCAATTGTTTTCATACCTGAATTTACCCAAGTTGGAACTTGTTCATTAGCTTGTAAAATAATAGTTAAAGGACCGGGTAGAAAAGATCGGTAAAGCCTTTCTAGATACTGAGGCTGATGTTTGGAAAATTGATAAATATCTTCTAAACTTGAAACATTTAAATTCAAAGCTTTGTTGCGAGGTCTATCTTTTAAATCATAGACATGATTGACAGCCTGCTCGTCCAATGCCTTACAAAATAAACCATATACCGTTTCTGTTGGCAATACGACTGCTCCTCCGCTACTCAACGTTTCTTCAATTTTATCCACGATCTACCACTACCATTCTATCTTTTCCGAATTGATCTTGCAAGACACGAATTCTCATTTTGGGAAATGCAGACTCAAATAGCTTTTTTACATATTCCCCTTGTTTGTAGCCAATTTCGAGATAGATTTTTCCTTTTTCTGTTAAATGTTTTTGGGCGTTCTCAGCAATTTTTCGATAAACGGCATAGCCGTCTTCCACGGCAAAAAGAGCAAGATGGGGTTCTGAAGTAAGGACATTTAGCCCCACTTCCTCTCTATCCGTCTCTGAAATATAAGGTGGGTTGGATACAATAATATCATACTTTCCTGTAATTTCTTGAAAGCAATCAGACTGAACAAAATCAATCGCTACATCAATAACTTCCGCATTTTCTTGCGCTAATTCCAGAGCATTTGAGGAAATGTCGGAAGCTGTAACTTGCCAATTATCACGATCAATAGCCAAAGATAAAGCAATTGCTCCGCTACCAGTTCCAATATCTAAAACCTTTATATTAGTATTAGGATTTTCAGACAAGATAAGGTCAACTAATTCTTCTGTTTCTGGACGGGGAATCAACACTCGTTCATCTACTTTGAACGAATGACCATGAAATTCTGCACTCCCAATAATGTATTGAGCAGGCCTATGAACTAATAATTGAGATTGAATTTCTTTCAGCAATTCTATATCATCTGCGGTTGCTTCTGCTTGCATTTTCAACACAAACTTGGTGAAAGATAAGTTTCTCAGAACTCGAAAAGTAAAGGAGAGGCTTTCAGCTTCTTCGCCAATTGCTTCAAGCTCGATTTCCATTTCAGCAAGAATTTGAGCTAATTTCATTATTTATTCAGTTCTTCTAATTTTTGCGTTTGATCATACAATACCAAGGCATCTACGATTTCATCTAATTTTCCAGCTAAAATCGTATCTAATTTTTGCAGTGTCAAACCAATACGGTGGTCTGTCACACGATTTTGTGGGAAATTATAGGTACGAATCCGTTCTGAGCGATCCCCAGTCCCGATGGTCGATTTTCGCTCGGCATCTTGCTCGTCTTGTGCGATTTGCGCAAAATGGTCAGCTACGCGTGCACGGATAATCTTCATAGCTTTGTCACGATTCTTTTGCTGGGTCCGTTCTTCCTGCATTTCAACTTTGATATTTGTTGGCAAGTGAACGATCCGAACGGCCGTTGCAACTTTATTGACATTCTGACCACCAGCACCAGAAGCATGATAAATATCAATCCGAAGATCTTTTGGATCAATATCATATTCCACTTCTTCGATTTCAGGCATGACTAAAACTGTTGCTGTCGAAGTGTGAACTCGTCCTTGGCTTTCTGTCACTGGGACACGCTGTACACGGTGAGCGCCTGATTCGTATTTTAATTTGGAATAAACAGATTGACCCGAAACCATAGCTACTACTTCTTTAAAGCCACCTACTCCATTCATAGAGGCTTCCATAACCTCAAATTTCCACCCTTGCGATTCCGCATATTTTTGATACATTGTCAGAAGGTCGCCGGCAAAGAGTGAAGCCTCGTCACCTCCTGCTGCTCCACGGATTTCTAAGATAATGTTTTTGTCATCATTTGGATCTTTTGGCAAAAGAAGAATTTTTAATTTTTCCTCATATTCTTCTTTTTCAGTTTTCGCATCTTTGAGTTCTTGCTTTGCCATTTCTTCCAAATCAGCGTCGCCAGTAGCATCTTTAATCATTTCTTCCGCATCTGTAATATTTTGAAGAACCCTTTTATATTCACGATAAGTTGTTACCGTATCGCGCATGCTTGCTTCTTCTTTGGAAAATTCCATAAAACGCTTGGTGTCACTGACAACATCTGGATCACTCAGAAGTTCGCCCAACTCTTCATAACGATCCTCAACGGCTTGTAGTTGTTCATAAATATTCATCGTTTGCTATTCTCTCCTTCGATTCTCATTTCCTCTATTTCTGGCTGAAAATAATGTTTCCGACAGACAGGAATGTATGTTTCATTCCCACCGATTTGAATCTGCTCACCTTCATAAACTGGCTGACCATTTGTTGTTCTTAATACCATAGTTGCCTTTTTTGAGCAAAATTGACAAATCGTTTTAATCTCATCAATTTTATCTGCTAGAAGCAGGAGATATTTGGAGCCTTCAAACAACTCATTGCGAAAATCATTTTTCAAACCAAAAGCCATAACTGGTACATTTAATTCATCAACTACTCTTGCCAAATCATAGACATGATGACGAGAAAGAAACTGAGCTTCATCAATCAATACGCAATAAGGCTTTTCAGGCATTTCTTGAATGAAGCGGAAAATATCAGTATCTTCTGCTATTGCCATTGCTTTTCGTTTCATGCCGATACGACTAGAAACAACACCGAAACCATCACGTGTATCAAGTGCACTCGTCATGATAACAACACCTTTGCCCTGTTCTTCGTAATTGTGTGCCACTTTTAAAATTTCAATGGTCTTGCCCGAATTCATCGTGCCATATTTATAATACAATTGAGCCATTTTCTTTAATTCGTTTCAAATTCTCCAATTTTTAATACTTCTTATTTTACCATATTCTGACACGCTTTAAAACCTAATTTGTGATAAAATAAAAATATCAAAGATAAAAAGGAGATATAACATGCCATTTGTTAGAATTGATTTGTTTGAAGGACGCACTTTAGAGCAAAAGAAAGCTCTTGCAAAAGAAATTACTGCTGCTGTCGTGAAAAATACTGGCGCACCACAATCTGCTGTTCATGTCATTATTAATGATATGCCAGAAGGAAGTTATTTCCCACAAGGAGAAATGCGTACAAAATAACAAAAAAGAATCTTGGATAAAAATCTGAGATTCTTTTTGTTTCAAAATAGTAAGAATGCATGTGTGGTATATAACCTAATTTCTTTTTTGAATATGGTTAAGTCGGAGTTGATATAAAATGCCACTAACAACCAGACTGACAATTAAGCCAAACCAATAAGCAAAGGGACCTAAATTTGTGATATGATCTAATAGTAGTCCAACTGGTAACGCCACCCCCCAATAACCAATCAATCCCAAATAAAATGGAACTTTTGTATCCTTATAACCGCGTAAAATTCCTTGAAGAGGCGCTGCGAAAGTATCTGCTAATTGAAAAAACAAACTATAAGTTAAGAAAACCGATGTCAGACGAATGAATTCTTTGTTCGTTCCATACAATGAAGCGACTTGATGACGAAAAAGATATAAAAATATCAGTGTGAACATAGCAAATCCCAGTGCGGTCACTCTCCCAAGAGTACAATATTTTCTCACAACATCCAGTCGTTGAGCACCAATTTCGTAAGATACGATAATCGCCATTGCATTAGAAATACTCATGGGGAAAGCATACATAAGATTTGAAAAATTAATAGCAGATTGGTGACTGGCAATGACTAATGAAGAAAATTTTGCCATGAGTAAACCGACAACTGAAAATATCACAACTTCTGCAAAAACGGTCCCTCCAATAGGAAAACCTAGGCGCATACCTTCCAGCAACCCTTTTTTGTCTAAAGGACGAATTTTCCATAATTGATATTTTTTGATTTTAGAGTGTCTTTTTGCAACGACTATTGAAAGAATTAGCAGTACCCAGTAGGCCAATGAAGTGCCTAACCCTGCTCCTGCTCCACCCATTTCCGGAAATCCAAAAGCACCATAAATTAGAATATAGTTAAAGCTAGCATTCAATGGCAACAGAAGTAACATTAGATACATAGATAGTCTTGTCAAACCTAAAGCATCTAATATAGAGCGAACAACACTAAATAAAAGTAATGGGATAATTCCAAACGCTAAATACCAGAGATAATGTATAGCAACTTTTGCTACTAAAGGTTCTAAGTTCATGTTGGACAAAACCAGCGGTCCACCTAAAAAAACGAGGCCGAACAAGAGAAGAGACAAGCCAAGAGATAAATAAATAAACTGATAAAAATCAGAAGCGACTTTTTCTTCTCGATTTTGTCCTAAATGATGCCCAATAATTGGAACCAAAGCTGAGACAATGCCGGTCAGAAAAGTAAAGAAAGGATTCCATAAACTAGTTGCCATTGAAACTCCAGCTAGATGTAAAGTATGGTAATGTCCCGTCATTGTTGTGTCCACAAAAGAGGCTGAAAAATTGGCAAGTTGATAAATCAAAATTGGCAAAAAAATTGAGACGAATAATATCATTCGTTCTTTTAAATTGCGAGTTTGGTACATAAAATCTCCTCAAATAGTTCTTTCTCTCTTAACTATACTATAAGCAATTGGAATAGTCAAAAAGGCTAGGAGAAAATCCTCCTAGTCTTATCTTGTTTCTGTTCTTGACTAACTTATCTCTTCTCATAAAATCAAGAACTATTACATCGAATTGGAATATAAACAGATAGTGTTTCTATTATCAATGCGCATCACCATTCCAAATGGAATTTTTTACAATGACATAATCCACATGTTTGAGACCAGCTAAATTCTTTCCGCCAGCATAGGAAATGGCACTTTGCAAATCTTGCTCCATTTCAACCAACGTATCAGCTAAACGCCCTTTAACCGGTAAAAGAATTTTCTTTCCTTCAACATTTTTATAAGCTCCTTTTTGGTATTCAGAAGCCGATCCATAATATTCTTTGAATTGTTCACTGTCTACTTCGACTGTTTTTCCAGGACTCTCAACATGACCTGCAAACAAGGAGCCAATCATTACCATTGTAGCCCCAAAGCGGATAGACTTAGCAATATCGCCATGCGTACGAATACCACCATCTGCAATAACTGGCTTTCGAGCGGCTTTCGCACACCAACGAAGAGCTGCTAACTGCCAACCACCTGTTCCAAACCCTGTTTTAACTTTCGTAATGCAGACTTTTCCTGGACCAATACCGACCTTGGTCGCATCGGCACCTGCATTTTCCAACTCACGCACTGCTTCTGGCGTTCCAACATTTCCTGCAATCACAAAAGTAGTTGGCAATTCCTTTTTAATGTGTTGAATCATGTCAATCACACTGTCTGAGTGCCCATGTGCAATATCAATCGTGATATATTCAGGGGCGTCTGCTTTCAGCTGACTAACGAAATCGTATTCATAATCTTTCACACCAACTGAAATGGAAGCGATTAATCCTTGTTCATGCATGCGTTTAATAAACGGAATGCGCCCCGCTTCATCAAAACGATGCATGATATAAAAATACCCACTTTTAGCCAATTTTTCTGCTACATCTTCATCAAGAATGGTCTGCATATTGGCTGGGACAACAGGAAGTTTAAAAGTATGATTTCCAAAAGTAACTGTCGTGTCTGCTTCTGAGCGGCTTTTGATGACACATTTATTAGGAATCAATTGAACATCTTCGTAGTCAAAGATAGGAAATTCATTTAGCATAAAAAGGACTCCTTATAATTAAATTGACCTACCTATGCTTTCGCATCGCTACGCCTTTCCTGACGTTTCCTTTAGTATTATAACATAAAGTACAGAAATTAAAATAAATTAACACAAAGCGATATTTTTCGTTCGGAATTAAATGCAAAATTCTTATTTTGCGAGGAAAAAATACCCTCTTCTTTTATAGTAATAAATCCTTCATCCGACCAATATCTGATTTCTTCACAACTACATAAATCATATCTCCTAGATAAAGACGCGTGCTGCCATTCACTGTTTGATTCTTTCCATTATGATGCTGCATGGTAATCAAAAGATCTCTTGGAAGTTCTAATTCGTGAACTTGCTTGCCGGCTATTTTTTCAGAGACAGGAATTTCGATAAGTGTTGTCTCTCCGTCATCTGCTACACTATCTGGAAGCATTCGCTCTAACATAGCTTCATACACAGGTGCTCCGCCCAATAAATCCATTACAACATAGGCCACTAAAGTTACTAAACCAAGAGGCATAAGATTCCGTATATCTCCAACCATCTCGGTCACCAAAATGATTGCTGTCAACGGAGCTTTAGAAATTGCACCAAAGTAGCCGCTCATGCCTAAAATAATAAAAATAGGAAATTGCTCTTGTGTTGCAAAGCCTAATTGTACACAAACAACACCAGCAATCGCTCCCAAAAGAGAGCCAAGAGCTAAAATAGGTAGAAAAATACCACCAGGCAGCCCGCTGCCGTAGCTGAGCATACTCCAAATAAAGCGGATGATGAAAAACATCACCAATGTCAGCAGCAAATAATGCTGACTGGTCAAAGAAAGAACCAGCTGATTGCCACCGCCTAAAAGCTGCGGAAAGATATACCCTATTGGAAGAATGAAAGTGAAAGCTATAATGGGATAGTATTGCAAAGAAAGGTGAAGATGTTTTCCGAGCGCATCGTAAATACGAGGCATAGCTAAGACGACTTTTTCATATAAAAATCCAAAAAAACCAAGAAAAACTCCCAACAACAGATACAGCCAATATTGCCCTAGTCCCATCAGAGGAATATTATCAGGTATATTTAATACAGGAGTCAGCCCAAAAATCATGAGTGAAACAAAATTCGCCGTCAAACTTGCCGCCAAAGACGAGACCCAAAAGAAACGCGAAAAATGATGATAGACTTCCTCAATAACAAATAGTAACCCTGCAATCGGAGCATTAAAAGCCGCTGCTAAGCCTGCTGCTGCTCCGCTCGCAATCAAAGAACGTTCTTCCACAGGGCTTAAATGAAGATATTTGGCAATCCCCTTTCCTCCCATTGCTCCAAGCTGAATACTTGGACCTTCACGCCCTAACATCAAGCCGCTTGCAATGGCTAAAACCCCAAGAATATACTTTTTCCAGAGGACGCTCCACCATGACAAGCTCATCAGTCCTTTCAATTCCGCTTCTACTTGCGGAATTCCAGAACCTTTAATATTCTTTTCTGAAAGCGTTAATTTTGCACTAATCCAAATGACACAAGCATAAAACAGCAGAATGAAAACAAACCAAATGGTATTGCCATGGCCTTGTTGATAGAAATGTTGAACAATATGAAATCCTTTTTCAATCAAAAAACGAAAAGAACCAACAATTGCACCCACGATGATTCCGACTAAAATTCCTCTTGAAACTTGCAGAATGATTGAACTAGATGTAAATGCGAATTCTTTCTTAGTATTTGATACTCCTTTTTCTGTCTGAACAGACATCATTGCCTCCCGAATATGTTCTCTTTCTATTTTAGCATAATTTTTCATTTTTTATTGCTTGCGGAAATTGTTTTGGAGAATGAAATCTAGATAAAAAATCAAACCAGCCTCATACGAAACTGGTTTGTAAACTCAATATCTTATCCTTATTTTTCAGCTGTCAAAGCTGCCATTGTAATGTAGTTATAAGGCTTGTTAAAGTGTGGCAGGAAGAAAATATCTGTCAATGCCAATTTATCAATGGTCACTTTTTCTTGGATTGCGAGTGAGAAGAGATGAATGCCCATTGAAATATCTTCGTGCGAAGCCATTTGTGCTCCAAGGATAACACGTGTATCTTTATCAAATACGATACGAATAGCTACTTCATAGTTATCGTGTTTGATAAATTCTGGCTTTTGAAGGTCGTTAAAGCCAGTTTCGACGGCATTGTAACCAGCAGCTTTTGCTTTTTCTAAGGTCAAACCAGTTGAAACCATTTTAAGGTCGTAAATGTTGATACCGTTTGAACCTTGCACACCAATGCCTTCTAACTCATGACCAGTAGCGTTGTAAGCTCCGACAATACCTGAACGAACAGCATTTGAAGCAAGGGCGATATAACTCATATCATCTAGAGCATTGTCATAAATCGTTGCACAGTCACCAACTGCATAAACTCCTGGAATGCTTGTTTCTTGTTTTTTATCAACAAGGAAAGCACCGTTATGGAAAAGCTTAATTTTGCCAGCGCCAAGAGCCGTGTTTGGACGGAAGCCAACAGCCATAATGACCATGTCAACATCAAACGTTTCTTTATCCGTTACAATCCGTTCAACTTTGCCTTCACCTTCAACCGCTTGCACAGTTTGACCATAGGCAAGTTTAATGCCATGATCTGCCAAGTTTTTACTCATCAAGTCAGACAATTCACGATCGTAGTAACCAGCAAGACAAGTGTCTGCCACATCAATCAAGGTCACTTCTTTTCCGAGACGTTCGAAAGCTTCTGCCAGTTCAACACCAATGTAACCAGCTCCCACAACAGCAACACGATTAATACCTTCGTTGTTTTTCAGCTTTTCAATCACTTCGGCAGAATTTTGATACAATTTTACAAATTGAATATTTTCAAGAGTTGCTTTAAATTCGCGATTACCTTCAACAATTTCTACGCCTTTTATTGCTGGAATAATTGGTTGTGAACCTGTTGCAAAAATCAATTTTTCATAAGATTCTACATGCTTTTGCCCATTTACAAGTGCAGTCACTTCTTTTTTGTCGTAATCAACGGACAAAACAGGACTTTCCATATAAACTTTAGCACCTTTAGCTTCAAGCTTTTCTTTATCTGAATAGAACAAACCTTCTGGACCATCAATTTGTTTTCCAATCCAAAGTGCCATTCCACATCCTAAAAATGAAATATTTGAATTTTGATCAAACACAACAATTTCATTTTCATTTCCAAAGTTGTCAAGCATCGTATTGATACAAGCTGTGCCGGCATGATTGGCACCGATAACGACAATTTTACTCATAGAGCAATTCCTACCTTAATTTTAATTTACAGACTTATTATAACATCTCGTGTGAACGTTTACAATATATTTGTTCATAAAACTGAAAAATATTACATTTCTTATCAATTTAATAGAACTTTTCATGAATGATTTCATTTCTAATCTCAATGTATGTAAGCTCCCTCCAGACGGTATTATTCTGTTTGAGGTAGATAGTTCCTTTGTCATTATCATAAAATTATTTAGAAAAACTTTATGAAAGTACTATTTATCTGTTACAATAAAGATATAATAAAAGGTATTGATGACGTCTTGTAGGTGGTCAAGCCAGTGTCGACACTACTTCTGGCGCTTCGGATGCAGGTAGCCACAGTGACGGTGCAGGTGAAGGAGATGCTACTTCTGCTGTTTCCAGTCATTGATCTAAAGAAAAGGTTGAGAAATCTTGTCTCATCCTTTTTTCTGTGCAAAAGATTATTCCATAAGACTCACTTGCGCAGATTTCGTGAACTTGCTATAATAATGAATATACGCAAACGTTTTCTGCCACAAGGAGATAATGATGATTGAAGCAAATCAATTATATAAGACATATAGTATTGTCGAGAAAGAATTAGGTCTTAAAGGTTCTATCAAAGCCTTTTTTCGCCCTAAGAAAAAACAAATTCATGCTGTACAGAATATTTCATTAACGGTTCAAAAAGGTGAAATTATTGGTTATATCGGTTCGAATGGAAGCGGAAAATCCACGACTATAAAAATGCTGACGGGTGTTCTTTATCCAGATCGAGGCAGTGTTAAAATTAATGGACTTACCCCACAGAAACATCGCACAGCAGTCAATAAGCAAATTGGCGTTTTGTTCGGACAAAAATCACATTTACGTTGGGATATCCCTGTGCTGGAATCTTTTATTTTACATGCGAAGATCTATGACGTTCCTGATAAAGTTTTTGAGGAACGCTTGGAGCAATTAATTGAGCTGTTGCAGCTAGGAGATTTTATTCACCAGCCTGTTCGTAATCTTTCGCTCGGGCAACGAGTTCGCTGCGAATTTGCTGCTATATTCATTCATCAACCTGCCGTTGTTTTCTTGGATGAACCTACAATCGGTCTTGATGCCAGTGTAAAAGAAACCATCCGCTCTTTCATTCGCTTTATGAATAAAGAGTATCAGACAACTTTCCTCATTACGTCTCATGATATGCAGGATATTGAGTCGCTCTGCGAACGAATTTTCATTATTGATAAGGGCAAAAAGGTTTATGACGGAAGTCTGACGCAATTAAGAGAAAAGTTTTCAACAATTAAAACCATTTCTTTCAAAACGCAAACGCCAATAGAAGAGCTGTTCCAAATCAATGGTTTTCGTTTTGAGAAAATTGACTCTTATCATTTCAATATTCATTATCAGACGGATATTTATACTAATGCCCAAGTTATCAATCAGATTTTTGAGCATTATTCAATCGAAGACCTAGCTATCAAAGAATTGACAATTGAAAATATCGTCAAACAAATTTATGAGGAGGGGCTTGATGAGTAAATATATTCATATCACACGATTAGCTCTTATTACGCAACTTCAATATAAATCTTTCTTTGTCGCGACCCTGATTCGTACTTTCATACAAGTGCTGGTCTCTATTTTCGTTTGGAAAACCATTTTTTTCACCCAATCTCAAGTCAATGGTTATACTTTAGAAACGTTCACAACCTATATTATCTTTGCAAATCTACTGGGAAATCTAAATAGTTTCAGCATTGGACGGGATTTGTCTATAATGATTGTTGATGGGAATATTACTGGCGAGCTACTCTATCCTTATTCCCTCATTACTTCTCTCTTTTTCCAAGACTTTGCTGTCAAAATCGTTGAAATTGTCAAATTCATTCCAATTTTATTAGTTATCCCTTTGCTTCAAGGACAGCTTTATCTTCCAAATTGGCAGACAGGATTGCTTTTCCTATTTTCTAGTTTATTAGGAATGTTTATCATCCTCCTGTTAGATTTAGGATTTAGCTTAACAGCCTTCTTCACGGCAAATACTTGGGGAATTTTGATTCTCAGAAACGGGCTTTTTTCACTCGCTTCAGGAGCGCTTTTGCCACTAAGTTTTTATCCAGAAAATATTGCAAACATTTTGAAACTATTACCTTATAGCTTTGCTGTTAATTTTCCGGTCAATATCCTTTTGAAAAGACAGGTTAATTTTGAACTCTTCTGGATTCAATTGGCTTGGATTCCGATACTTTCAGCTTTCATTACTTTTCTTTGGTATCAAGCTAAACGTCGTTTAGTTATTTTAGGAGGTTGAAGATGAAATACATCAGCATTTATTTTTATAACCTCAAAGCTTACTTGATTGCTAGTATGTCTTATAGGATGGACTTCTTTATTGGACTTATTTCTTCTTTGATTGAACAGATTGTTTATTTAATCTTTTTAAATGTATTATTTGCAAATATCAAGGAAATTGCTGGATTCAACTATGGACAAATGCTATTTATTTATGGAATGGCAACTATCGGACGTTCAATTCACCTGATTTTCTTTGACAATCTTTGGATGTTTGGAAGCCGCTATATTCGCAAAGGTGAGTTTGAACGCCTGCTTATCATGCCCATCAATCCTCTTTTTCAGCTAATTTGTGAACGCGTGCAGCTACAAGGATTTGGCACAACACTGATGGGAGCTATTGCAACTTATCAAGCCTATCATTTACTCGGACTGCACTGGAACATTTTTCATCTACTTCTCTTTGTCTTTATCTGTATTTGTATTGGTTTACTCTATGCTGCTATTCAATTAGGACCTACTGCTCTTGCTTTTTGGATTGTCGAATCTTTCCCTATCACAATGGGGATTTTCTCCCTCAATCAAATGGCACAATACCCTATCAAAATTTACCCAACCTTTATCCAATTGATACTAATTTTTGTATTTCCTTATGCTTTTACTTCTTTTTTTCCAGCTCTTTATTTTTTAAATCTAAGCTGGATTGGTTTGCTACTTCCTTTAGTCCTACTTGTTATTTTTACTATCAACTATGCTCTATTCAAATACGGCATGAAAAAATTCTCCAGTGTTGGGAATTAAATATTAAAAACCAACTGAAATCTTTCATCAGTTGGTTTTATTTGTCTTTGGAAAATAGAGACGAATCTCCGTATAAGTATTTTCTTCAGATTTAATTTCCATGTGATAGGATTTACCAAATTGTAATTGTAAACGCTGATTAACATTCTTCAAACCGACACCACCTAGGTGCATCAGGAGGGTATCAGCTGTATCATGAGTGACAAATCCTCGGCCATTATCGTAAATGGAAAGAATTAGTTGATGACTATTTTCATAAACACTAACTCGAATCATCCCTTGACGATTCATTTCCTTGATACCATGATAAATCGCATTTTCAACCAAAGGCTGCAAAATTAATTTTGGAATCTGATAATTATCATAAGCACTTAACTCTTCAATTTCATACTGTAATTTCTCTCCATACCGCTGTTTTTGAATGAACAAATATTGTCGAACATGATCAATTTCATCCTTGAGAGAAATTTGTTCATGACCTTGATTAAGTGCCAAACGGAAATACTTAGCCAGTGATTTTGTGACTTCTACAACACGTTTGCTATCGTTAAATTCTGCCATCCAAACAATGGTATCTAATGTATTGTACAAAAAATGAGGGTTAATTTGACTGGAAAGTGCCTGTAATTCATACTTTCTGACATTTTGCTCTTCTTCTTTGACAGCCATCATCAATTTGTCAATCTGATTGAGCATTGTATTAAACTGCTTGGCCAAATCAATCAACTCAGGGGATCCTTTTTCAACAGCTCGCAAGTGCGCATTCCCAGATCCGATAGCTAAAATGGTCTCTTGCAACTCATGCAAGGGCTTAATCCATAAACGCAAGATAAACCAAATGCCAATAAGACAAATACCTAAAGCTAATAATCCTGTTCCGATAAAAGACCAAAGAATTTGTTTTTGCACAGCATGCAGTTGCTCCATAGAAGACACACCAATCAAGGTCCAGTCACTATGTGGAATTTTGTACTGAGATACGTAGGCCTGCTTTGATTTTACATAACCATTTTTTGCAGCAATATAGGGCGCCATCGCACGCATTTCAGTAGCGGATGAATAAACTGTTTTCTTTGGATGATAGACAAAATCATGTTTGTCATTCACAATGAAGGTAAAACCGTCTTTCCCCAGTTGCAGGCGATCTAGATAGGCTTCCAACGTCTTGTAACCAATATCAAGTCGAACAACTCCTAGATTTTTCCCATCTTTATCCACTACCTCTTGTGTAATGGACACAACCCATTTTTCAGCAGCTTCTACCTTATCAACAGTTTTGCGCGCTGGTGTTAAGACAGGCATAGTCCCTTTGTGAATGGCATCCTGATACCAACGTTCTTGCATCATATCATTAGATGTTTTCACTGTTAAATTGGGATCAGTTGAGATGAGATTGCCATTTTTTGTTACCAAAACAGCGGATACCAAATCTGAATCTGTCTTTAAAATCATTCCCATCAACTGACGAAGCTGTTCAGCATTATCCGCATCGGGCTTTTGAGCATACGCTTTTACTTTATCGCTTTCAGCTAAACTGCTGGTAGTTTCTTTTAGCTTTTGTAAATAAGAAGTGATAAATTGTCCACTTTGTTGAATGGTATTACGCGTCGTTTGCTCCGTCGTTTGTCGAATAGCCGCCGAGCTAGTTTGATAGTACAACCCTCCAACAATTCCTAAAAGAACTAATATCATCACAAAAACATAAATCACTAACTGAATCAGCAGCGAATAACGTTTCATTTACTGTCTCCTTTTTTAAATTGCCGAGGTGTCACTCCAACGATTTGCTTAAAGCGTTGAGAAAAATAATTCATATCCTCAAATCCAACTTGCTCTGCTATTTCATACACTTTTAAATCCGTCGTCAGCAATAGTAATTTAGCTCGCTTCATTCGTTCCTGAATTAAATAATCTTGGAATGGCAAGCCTAGCTCTTTTTTAATCAATACACTTAAATAGGAAGAATTGAAGCCCAATTGAAATGATAAAGATTTCAAGGATAATTCTGTGTCAGCTAATCGGTCATGAATCGCTTGCTCCAAGTCCGAAAACTCTGCTTTCTCCACTAACTCATGCACTTGTTGCTGTTTCTTTTCCTTATCCAATTTTTCTTTTACTTTTATCAACATAGCTTCAACATCTTCTCTCGAAAATGGCTTCAGCAAATAATCATCTGCACCCAATTTAACAGCCGAAAGAGCATAATCAAAATCGTCATACCCCGTCAGAAAAATAATATGTAATTGCGGATACTGTTCTCTTGCTAATTGGGCTAATTTAATACCATTCATCTGAGGCATATTAATATCAGTCAGGATAATATCTGGGCATTCTGCTTGAATCTTTTCCCAAGCCTCTAAACCATTTTCAGCCTCACCTATCACTTGCATGTTAAATTTTTTAAAGTCTACTAAAGACGAAATACCTTGTCGAACAAGGTATTCATCTTCTACAATCATAATTGAATACACGAGCGCGCTCCTACCATTTACTAAACTCATTATAGCAAATTTTTTCTTAAAATGCTGTTAGACATAGTTCAATAAATATCCATAACCTTTGCTTTCCATTTGGTCTTTAGGAATAAACTTGATAGACAAGCTATTAATACAATAACGAAGTCCACCTTTATCTTTAGGACCATCTGTAAAAACATGCCCCAGATGGGAATTTCCAACGCGACTTCGAACTTCTGTCCGAGTCATATTAAAGCTATGGTCTTCTTTATAGTTTGCGACATCCGGGCTAATCGGACGTGTAAAGCTTGGCCAGCCACAGCCTGATTCAAATTTATCTTTTGATGAGAATAATGGCTCACCTGTTACAACATCGACATAGATTCCTGCATCAAATTTATCCCAATAACGATTTGAAAAAGCGCGCTCTGTATCATCTTTTTGAGTCACTGCATACTCTTCCTCTGTCAGTTTTTTCTTAATTTCAGCATCTGACGGTTTTTTATATTTAGAAGCATCAATGACTGGATAGGCAGCCTGTTTAACATTGATATGACAATATCCGTTTGGATTTTTCTTCAAATAATCTTGATGGTATTCTTCAGCTTTGATAAAATGTTTGAGCGGCTCTTTTTCAACCGCCAAAGTTGTTTTAAATTTTTTGCTTTGTTCTTCAAAAACCTTGTTAATCGTTTCAACATCAGCTTGATCTTTGTAATATACTCCTGTGCGATATTGTACGCCACGGTCATTTCCTTGTTTATTTTTGCTGGTTGGATCGATAATTCTAAAGTAATGCAGCAAGATTTCTCTTAAAGAAATTTTATTGGCATCATAAGTCACATGAACCGTTTCAGCGTGTTTAGTTTGTGAGATTAGTTCATAATTCGTTGTTTCGCTATTTCCGTTCGCATAGCCAGAAACTGCGTCTACTACACCATTTACACGAGAGAAATATTCTTCCACCCCCCAGAAACAGCCACCTGCAAGATAAATATGTTTTAAATTAGCATTTTTCAAATCAGGTTTCTTGTTGTTGACGGGTGTCGTTTGGCTAACGGACGCTTCTTTTATTTTGTCAATAGAAGACTTCGTTGTCATAAAACGCCCACCTAAAACAATTGTACCAAGGATAAGTAAAATGGATCCGAGGAGTAAAAGCAATTTCATTTTGTGATCCATTGTCATTACCTCCTATTTGATACTTTTCAGAGTTGATTCAATTTCAGACTTTTTGATAAAACCTGGACGAGTTTTAACTAATTTTCCATTACTATCAATAAATGCGGCTGTTGGATAAGAACGAACTCCATATTGCTCTAGTAATTTTCCGCTTGAATCAATCAAAACAGGTAAGTTTTTATAATCTAGTTTTGAATACCACTTTTTGAAATCTGCTTCTGATTTTTCACCCTTATGACCTGGAGAAACGACTGATAAAATAACGTAGTCTTTGCCATTTTCTTTCGCCAATTCATCCGTGTGTTTCAGCGTGGATAGACAGATTGAGCACCATGATGCCCAGAATTTCAAATAAACTTTCTTTCCTTTAAAATCTGATAGTTTATAAGTCTTGCCATCGACTCCTTTTAGATTAAAATCAGGAACAGCTTCTCCTTGATTTGCTTTTGTAGCAGTAACCTCATTGTTCTTGTTAGCTACTTGTCCTTGTTCAGTTTTATTTGTATCATTTGCTGAAGAATTTGTTTTTTGATTTGCACATGCACCTAAAAAGGTAGCACATAACAAACTCGTAACAACTAACATTGATTTTTTCATGGGATTTCCTCCTTTTTTATCCACCAAATATTGAAGCCAGAACGTTGAAATTTCCTAGCATGAGTAAGATTCCCATTAAAATAATGAGAGCCCCTCCAATCTTCTTCAATGTGCTCATATAAGGTTTAATTTTCCCAAAATGGCGCAATACAATTGAAGAAGCAAAAGCTAAAATAAGAAATGGGATAGCTAATCCTAGGGTATAAACCAACATGAGCAATCCACCTTGCCAAGCTCCATTTCCACCAGAAGCAGCAATAGCTAATACTGAACTAAGGACTGGGCCAACACAAGGTGTCCAACCAAAACTAAAAGTTACACCTAATAAGAAAGCATTGTAAAAATCATTCCTATTCTTATTTTGCTTTAATTGGAGACTTTTTTGTCGTTGTAATACCTTGAAATTTATCAACTCCATTTGATGAATACCAAGTAGAATGACAATAGCCCCCAGTACATAACGAAACCAATCAGCGTTCAAGATTTTTCCTAAAAATCCTGCTCCATATCCAAGAATTAGAAATACAACTGATAAACCAGCAATGAAAAATAGTGTTTTTACAATGCCATACCAAGAGATTTTCTTTCCCAAAACAGTCACTGTCCTCGGCTCGTCTGTATCTAACAAAATTCCAACATACACCGGTAAGAGAGGTAAAATACACGGCGAGAAGAAAGATAAGATACCGGCCAAAAATACAGAAATTGAAAATACGGTTGATGCCATACCTTTTCTCCTTACTAATTTTCTTTATATAGCTAGTATATATGTGATGAGCAAAAAAAAATAGAGACGACGATTTGAAAAAACTTGAATTTAATATGGTCATAAAAAAATCTACCACTTTCGTGATAGACTTCTTGAGATTATTCCATTTCAAAAGTATCGCTTTTTTGCTTGTTTGGTAAAAACAAAGAGACTATAATTCCAATAACTGTTGGTATTAGCCAAGGAATAGATGCTTGGGCAAGCGGTAGGGTGTTGATTATACTTATAAGAGCAGTTAATTTAAATTGTTGTCCAATAATACTTGCAAAGGCGATAGCTGTCACAACGGCTACTGTCAATTGCATCCCTACTTTAGATAAGGCAACAAATTTATTGACCATCACAATCATTACGATTGCAATAGTAATTGGATAAAGAATTTGTAAAACTGGCACAGAATACTGAATAATTGTTTCCAAGCCAAGATTTGCAATTGCAAATCCAATCAATGTAAAGACTGTCGCATAAGTTTTGTAAGCAATCGCAGGAAACGTTTTATTGAAAAATTCAGATGTTGAGACAATCAAACCGACCGTTGTGGTAAAACAAGTCACTATCACCATTACAGCAAGGAAAATTTGCGCTGTTGGTCCAAAAATAGCCTGTGTAGCTCGGGACAAGACATAGACCCCTTTATTGGCATCAGACGCCATTACATCAGCAGGAATTGGGAAATGATTCCCTAAGAAAGCCAATCCAATATACAACGCACTAAACCCAAGTGCCACAACCACTCCAACAATCCAAATAGTCGAAATATATTCTTTTTTATTGGCAAAACCAAGTTGGTTCAATGTTTGGACAGCAATAACACTAAAGGCAACAGAAGCAAGTGCGTCAAGCGTATTATACCCTTCAAGAAAGCCGGATCCAAAAGCTGCCTTTGCGTATTCTGCACTAGCTATTTGTGGTACGGTAGCCCCATATTTAATGACTCCTAAAATGATTAAAATGATAATCAAGATGGCAAAGACAGGGGTCAAAATACGACCAATCCGATCCAAAATTTTAGAAGGATTTAATGAAATCAGATAAGCAGATACAAAATATAAAATTGTAAAAATAATGAGTCCCAAACCAGTCATATTACTCGGAAGCAATGGTGCAATCCCAACTTCATAGGAGGTAGTTGCTGTCCGTGGTATGGCAAAAAAAGGACCAATTGCTAAATAAAGAGCCACTAAGTAACTCGTTGCAAACCACGGAGAAATCTTTTTAGAAATCTCATAAACATAACCTTTTGGATTTAATGCACCAATAATCAATGTCAAAATAGCAATTCCAACTCCCGAAAGTACAAATCCAGAAATTGCTGGCCAAAAATTCTTACCTGACATGGCTCCTAAAGTTGGCGGAAAAATTAAATTACCTGCGCCGAAAAATATTCCGAACAAGAGTAATCCTGTTAATGCTCCTTTTTTTATCATCTTATCTCCTTAAAAATTTTGATAGATTCATTTTTTATAATTCAAAAAACTCCGATATAATTTTAAATATTTTATGAATTCTGAATATTTAGATTAAAATTAAAAGCAGCACAACAAAATAGATTGCACTGCTTTTTTTGCTTTATTTAATTCCTAAAGCAATACGTGCATAGCGACTCATTTTATCTACAGTCCATGCCGGATACCATACTAATCTCACGTCTACTTTGCTAACTTCTGGCACATCGGTCATCACGTCACGGATTTGATCAGTCAAGAAATCAGCCAACGGACATCCCATAGTAGTTAAAGTCATATCAATCTGCGTTTCACCATTTTCGTCATTGAAACGAATTTCATAGACCAAACCAAGATTAACAATATCAATTCCTAATTCAGGATCAATAACTTGTTCCAAACTTTCCAAGATACGATTTTTAATATCATCAATTTGTTCATTTGTGTATGTCATGGTGTCTCCTTTTATCTACTAATCCTCAATAAAGTCACGAAGCGGTTTGCTACGACTTGGATGACGCAATTTGCGCAGGGCTTTAGCCTCAATTTGTCGAATCCGTTCACGAGTTACGTTAAATACTTTTCCAACATCTTCCAGTGTACGCATTTTCCCATCATCTAGCCCAAAACGCAGACGCAGCACATTTTCTTCACGGTCTGTTAATGTATCAAGAACTTCATCTAATTGCTCACGCAAAACGATACGCGTTGTATAATCAACTGGATTTTCAATAACCTCATCCTCAATGAAATCACCCAAATGACTATCATCTTCCTCTCCAATTGGTGTTTCAAGAGAAACAGGTTCTTGTGCAATCTTCAAAATTTCACGGACTTTATCAGGCGTCATGTCCATCCGCTCTGCAATTTGCTCTGGCGTTGGATCTTGCCCCAATTCCTGCAAAAGATTGCGTTGTTCCCGTACTAATTTATTGATTGTTTCGACCATATGAACCGGAATTCGAATTGTACGAGCTTGATCGGCAATCGCACGAGTAATCGCTTGACGAATCCACCAAGTAGCATATGTTGAAAATTTGAAACCTTTAGTATAGTCAAACTTATCAACAGCTTTCATCAATCCCATATTTCCTTCTTGAATCAAGTCAAGAAACTGCATGCCACGCCCAACATAGCGCTTAGCGATGGAAACGACCAACCGCAAATTAGCTTCCGCCAAACGTTGCTTGGCTTCTAAATCGCCTTGTTCCACGAGAACAGCTAATTCTTGCTCTTCTTCATTGGTCAACAGCGGAACAACACCAATTTCCTTTAAATACATACGGACAGGGTCGTTTACTTTAGCAGAATTGCTACCAAGCAACTCCTCATCTGTTAATTCAGCTTCTTCTTCCTCTGTATTTAAGACCCGTTCACTTGGGTTGCCCTCTTTATCCGTAATAGCAATCCCTGCGTCCTGAATTCGTTGAAGAAGATCCTCAATACCATCAGCATTTAAAGTAAATGGAATGACTAATTGATCATTGATCTCATCATCGGTTGCTGTACCAGTTTTTTTATGGTTGCGAATAAATTCTGCAACTTGAACATCAAAAGTTGTTACTTCTTTTTGTTTTGTAGCCATTCTTACTCCATTCTCCTTTTTTGAGCAATAAATCGCTCTAACTCTGTTAATGCCGTATCTGCATCACCATTGTGAGATGCTTCACGAACTTTTTTGCCAATCAATTGATTTTCTTTTCGAAGCAATTCTTTATCTCGAGTCTGTTCCACTTCGACTAGCTCCTGCTCAGATACCTCTTTGGGCAGATTCTCTTCTAAAACCCGATACCAGGATTGCTGTACTGAGTCATTTTGTTCAGATAAATCTTGTGGCGTAACTTCACCATTCGTTTTTAAAATATTATACAAAGTTTGCAATTCTGCTGTTGCAAAATGAAAATCTTCTCTTAAACGATAATCATTTAAGATGACAGGATTCTCAATCATACGTTGCAAGAGATGACTTTCAGCTTTAATCAATCGCGATACTTGCTTCGTTATTGGAATATCAAATCGTGTCACCTGCTGACGAACTTGCTGTTGCTGTTCTTTTCTATTGACCAGGCGATGATTATTAACAGCTTGCTCCACCTGCTGATAGTCAAAATCAGGTAACAGCTCAGCTAACATATAAATATATGAATTCTGTGCAGTAATCGACTTGACTTGTGCAATCAAAGGCGACATTCGCTCCACAAATTCTAGCTGAGCTTGCAAGTTTTCTACATTATCTGGCTTCAGATAGTTTAAAAGAAATTCTATATCACTAATTCGTGTTTTGATAAGTAAATTTTGTAAATCGTCAGCAGAATTTTTTTTGATAAACTCATCTGGATCCATATTATCGGGAATCCTAACAATTTCAACTGACAAATTATGTAATTCATCCAGTGCTTTTTGTGTTGCTGCCTGTCCCGCTTTATCACCATCGTATGTTAAAATGACTTTCTTTGTGAACTTACGAAGATGCTCTACATGCTCATGCGTCAAAGCTGTCCCCATAGAAGCCACAGCATTTTCAATTCCAGCGCGATAAGCTGCAATAACATCCATAAAGCCTTCCATTAAGTAAACTTCATGACTTCTCTTGATAGTCGCTTTAGCTTTGTCTAGATGATACAACTCATAACTTTTATTGAAAATTGGTGTGCTGCGGCTATTTTTATATTTAGCAACTTTCTGCTCTATATCATTAGCCTGCCAAACACGACCCGAAAAAGCAATAACTTGCCCTGTATCATTTGTCAACGGAAACATAATCCGATTTTGAAAAGCATCATAAACCAGATTATTATCAGCCAAGTTAAATAAACCTGAATTCATAATGACGTGTTCGTCAAATTTCCCACTAACACTTCTATAAAGATAGTTGTTTTCATTAGGCGCTAAGCCGATTTGAAAATGCTTTATCACCTCATCTGTCAAGCCACGCTCATAAAGATAAGAACGTGCTTCTTCTCCTATCTTTGTTGTCATCAATACTGCATGATAAAACCTTGCAGCTTCCGTGTGAATGTCATAAAGTGCTTGATGAGGATTAGTATGAGTTGACTGTTCTGTTCTACTATGCTCTATTTCTAACGGAAACCCTGCACGATCGGCAACAATTTGTATAGCGTCCATAAAAGAAACGCCGCGATAATCTTCAATAAATTTAAAGACATCACCTGACTTCCCACAGCCAAAACAGTGATAAAATTGTTTTTCTTCTACTACATTGAATGATGGAGTTTTTTCCCCATGAAAAGGACAAAGCCCCAGATAATTCCTTCCGGCCTTTGTTAGAGCAACGACTTCTCCTATGATTTCGACGATATTGACGCTATTTTTAATATCAGAAATGATTTCTTTATCAATCAATAGACAACACCCCCAATTTATCATAGAATAACAACTTACATTTTATAATAAATTTACCAAAAAGTAAAATATTCACTATATTTTTTAGACATTTTATTGACTTTCCCCTTTTTTTAGATATAATATAGTTTAGTATTTTGAAAGGAAAAAGAAAATGTTAAAGGAATTAAAAAACTTTCTTCTTCGCGGTAACGTGATTGACCTAGCGGTCGGTGTCGTCATCGCTAATGCTTTTGGAGCCATCGTCAAATCATTGATTGAAGACGTTATTACTCCTTTGTTTCTCAATCCAGCTATAAAAGCTGCTGGTGTAGAACAAATTGCTGGTCTAAAATGGAATGGAATTGCATACGGCAGCTTCTTGAGTGCTATTATCAATTTCCTCGTCATTGGAACAGTCCTCTTCTTCATCGTTAAGTCTGTTGAAAAAGCACAAAACCTTACTAAAAAAGAAGATACTGTAGAAGAATCCGCAGGACCAACTGAATTAGAAGTTCTTCAAGAAATCAAAGCCTTGCTCGAAAAGAAATAGAGATTTGGGAGAAAAATAAAACATTGTAGGAGTTTGAGAAAATTTTTATCTCAGACTCTTTTCTTTTGAAATAGAAACAAAAAAACAGGATTTCAATCCTGCTTTTTCTAATATTAGAATTTTTTACGTTTACGAGCTGCTTCTGATTTGCGTTTGCGTTTTACAGAAGGTTTTTCATAGAATTCACGTTTGCGTGTTTCTTGAAGAGTACCAGCTTTAGTAACCGCACGTTTAAAACGACGAAGAGCATCGTCAAGGGATTCATTCTTACGTACTACTGTTTTTGACATTTTTTTCACTCCCTTCAAGCTTAAAATCCTTTAAATTTTATCATATTGAAATACACTTGTCAAGTCCCATGAGAATGTGGAATGTGTCTGTTTTTGGGAGAAAATGAAAAAATTGATTGAGCATCTGATAACTACCTCATTCTGTAATCTAGGCTACAAATTTATCGGATTTGTTCAAAATGCAAATGAACTGCGATATGATCGCCATAGCCATTCCGATCTAAATCACGTTGCAAGCGATAGGAAATGTAATGCTCAGCAATCGTAATATAACCAGCACCTAACAGACGATTTTCTACCATAGATTGGATCATACTAATAGTAGCTCGCTCAACCCTCGCTTCTTCCAAATCTAGCACTACCTTTTTGGTTACAAGTGCTAAATTTTGACGTAGATCATCTGTCAAGACATAGACTGTTTGTGCTGCTTTCAGAATAGCTTGATAAATTTTATCTGGATTAAAATCAGTAACTTCTCCATTACGTTTGATGACTTGCATGAGAAACTCCTTTAAAATTAGTTAGTTTCGTGTACTTAGTACAGTAAAAATATTATACTATTTTTTCACTAATTCTCAAAACGATAGATATTTTGAGAAGTTTAGTAGATGAAAATTACGCTTTCTCAAGCCTGATTTTATTTACAAACATTTTCATTCTTCAATGTTAGTTTTTAATCTCTCAATCTAAAAAAGACAAACACTTAAAAATAGAGTTGTTTGTCTTTGGGTCAAAAGATTAGACTTTTCTAAAATCTTCAGCTATTTAATCTTCGTTATTTCTTTTACGACGGCGAGCACTGGATAAAGTTCCCAAACCAAGTAGCAGTCCTAATGCAGCAACCTGATTGGTTTTGGTACCAGTAGCAGGCAGAACTTTTTGACTGCTATTTTGTTGTTGTCTAACTAGCAATGGTTTTGGTTGGTAAGTTCTAGATAAGTGTAATCTTTGTACTTCTACACCTGTTTCTTTTTGAGCCTTCGTAGGAAGTTGACTTTGCAATTGTTCGTAGTTTTCTTGTAACTTGGTATAAATTGAACGAGAAATAGCCAGTTTTGTTTCTTCCTCATTTAACATTTTAACCTTAGCAGCATAATCAGCTTGTGCAGCTTGAAAAGCCTTTTGAGCTGCTTCAAGTGCTTGTGGTGCATTTTGTAATTTTACCAAGTTATCTTGTGCTACTTTTAGTGCAGTTTGACTAGTTTGCAAAGCATCTTTTGCTTTAGCAACATTCAATTCTGCTGTAATTAAGGCTTTCTTTAGTTCTGCTAACTTATTTTTAGCGGTTTCCAGTAATCCTTGTTCTTTTGCTAACGCTGCTTGTTTTGGCGCCAACTTGGATGCAATAGCTGCAGTTGCACGCTTCAAAGCTGCTTCTTTTGTCACAACATTTTGTTTCGCTTTTGTCAAAGCTGCTTCGGCTGTAATCACTCCAGCATTCGCAGTAGCAAGAGCAGCCGAACGATTCGCAGCTAATTTTTGAAGGTCTGCTAATTTTGCCTTTTGGATATTTAAAGTAGATACATAACCCGTTCTTTGAGCTCGCAACACACCTAATTGATTCTTGGCTGCTGTCGCTTGTGCATTTGCGGCTTTTGCAGCACCAGCAAAATTACGGATTGCTTGCTCATAAGCATCTGCGCTAAGAAGAGTACCGTTATTGAAGCGTTCATTAGATGCTGTGTGGAAACCAACTTCATATAAATTATTATATGGATTTGGATTACTATAATATGCTGCTGAAATCGAATTAAAGTTTTTATCCATCATTTGAAGATAGTGACCAACTTTGTAGAAGAAATCAAGCTGACCTCGCTTGTAAAGAGTAGTATAAATTTTATTGGAATCAATGTCTCGCTCATTTGTTGTTAGCCCATACTTAGCTGCCTCAGCCATATATAAGGCTTTTTCTTTATACCAATAGTCAACCGCTCCTCTTACAGAGCTATTAATGGCCACGTTTTCATTGCCAAAATATTTGCCCATATGCCAATTTGCTCTTCTAAAATAAAGAGTTTGGACTTGGCTGGCTGGATTCTTGTAAGGATCAATCAACAGTTCTTTTAATCCAGCTTGTCTACGGTAAGCATTGATTGCCCTAACCAATTCAATCGCTTTTAAATTATTTTCTAAAGTTGCTGGACTTGTTGAATCAGAACCAACTGTAATACCGTCTTCATGTTTAGCTCTTTCATAAGTCGCTAGAGCTTCAGCAGCTGCATTACGAATCGCTTGGTTGGCTCCATTTGTTTTAGCATGTTGCAAAAATTCACCATAGGCTGCTTTACTCAAGTCAACATTTCTTCTATTAGCAACTGATTGTTCAGCGCGGGTTACTTCAGCAGCTTTTTGATCAATAGCCGCTTGATTTTCTGCAACTTTTTGCTCACTTTGCTTGACTTGTTCAGTAGCTGCATTGATTTCTTTAGGAAGATTAGCGATTTCTTCTTTCACTGTAGCAAGATTTTTTTGCTTTTCTGCCAAATTCTTTTCCGCTTGTTTTTCTTCTTCTTTTGCGCGGTTAAGATCGTGTTCCTCATTGGCAACTGGAGCTTTAGCTGTGTCTAATTCACGTTGTGCAACATCAACAAGTGATTGCTGCCCCGCTACAATATTTTCTTGATTTTTAACAGCTTCTTTTGCCTTTTCTTCCGAACACTTTGCTTCTTGAACCTTCTTCTCCTCTGTTACAACGGTGTCCTCTGCTGTTTTTACTTTTTCTTTTGCAGCTTCAATCACTTCTGAAGTTGCTGCATTTTTTTCTGTTTCTGCATCTGCTACGGCTTTCTGTCTATTTACGACCGCTTCCTTTGAAGTATTTACATCCTCTTTTACTTTATCTACAACTTTCTGTTGTGTATCTTTCTGAACTTTCGCAGCATTTGCTTCCAATTTTGCTGATTGAACGTCAGATTCTGTAACTGGTTTGGTAATTTTTTCAGATGTCTTTGGTTCAGTAGATTGTGGTTTTACTTCTTCGGCGCTTACTTGATGTGATAAACTACCCGAAATAATTGTTGTTGCAGCTAAACCGGTCGCAACGACTGACTTTTTTAGTTTTCTCTCCATTAGAGGACCTCCTAATATACTTGCTATTTTTTATTATAAACCATTTCAACCCAAATTACAATTCCACTAATGTATTACGCAGATAACTATTTCATTAAATTTCTTTTACACTGATTATTTAGTGGAGAGTAATCCACAGGACAATCTTATACAACACAAACTATCATTTCCTGATTGTAAAAGATTTCAAAATACGCTACAATAAAGAAAATTTCTTCTGTACGGGGACAGTTAAGATGCCAAAATCTAAATATCAATGTATCGTAGATCGGATTCGTCAAGATATTCAAAATGGGAAATTGCTCAAGGGGCAGAAGATTCCTTCTATTCGTAAGTTAGCAGATAAGTATCATTGCAGCAAAGATACAGCCCAGAAGGCACTAATGGAATTAAAATATCAAAAATACATCTATGCTGTTCCCAAGAGTGGCTACTATGTCTTAGAAAATAGTCTGGAAGATCAGCAAGATATGGAATTATCTGTCAGGGATGACCGCCACCAAATTTATGAAGATTTTCGAATTTGTCTCAATGAAACACTGATTGGACGAGAAAATTATCTTTTTAACTACTATTCACAGCAGGAAGGGTTGGAGGACTTGCGTCAGTCGGTTCAGCAACTGCTTCTCGATTCAGCTGTTTACACATCTGCCGACAAACTGGTTCTAACCTCTGGTACCCAGCAAGCTCTTTATATTCTGTCGCAAATTGTCTTTCCAAACGAAAAACATGAAATTTTAGTTGAGCAGCCGACTTATCATCGAATAAACGATTTGCTAACTGCCCAAAAACTTCCTTATCAAACGATTGAACGGACTCCAGAAGGAATCAATCTAAAAAAGTTAGAGTGGATTTTCCGAACGGGTCATATCAAGTTTTTCTATACCATTCCACGCTTTCACTACCCCTTAGGACATTCTTACAACCGAAAAGAAAAAGAGGAAATCATTCGTCTTGCTCAGCTTTATGATGTTTATATCGTAGAAGATGATTATTTGGCTGACTTTGACAGCAAGTGCGAACTGACTTTCCATTACTTGGATGATAGCCAGCATGTCATCTATATCAAATCTTTTTCTGCCAGTCTTTTTCCCGCCTTACGAATAGCAGCTCTACTATTGCCATCGGATATTCAATCGGCTTTCATTGCTTATAAGAAAGCAGTAGACTACGATAGCAATCTCATCATGCAAAAAGCCTTATCTCTTTACATTGATAATCTTATGTTTGAGAAAAATCGTCTTTTTCTTCTCAATAAACAAGAAAAAGAAGTAATGAGAGCTAAAAAACTTTTAAGTGAAAATCAACTCAAACTTCCCTACTTTCTAAATAGAGATGCTATCTTACTGGATCTACGTGGACTTAAATCTGTCAGCACCCTCAAACATAGCAATCTACCATTGGATTTTTTTGAAGCAAGCTATATACACGATTGTCCTTATCAATACGCAAAAATTAGATATGAAAATCTAGAAAAAACCTTACAACATTTAAATAAATATTTATAAAAGGAGCCGAAGCTCCTTTTTTCTAAGAAATCACTCCTCTCCCATCATACCTGCTTGAAGTTGGTACATTTTATAATAAGTACCGTTGAGAGTTAAGAGTTCCTCGTGAGTGCCTGATTCGATAATTCGTCCTTGCTCCATCACATAAATACAGTTAGCATCCTGAATAGTGGACAGGCGGTGAGCGATGGCAATAGTCGTTCGTCCTTGACGCATTTTTCTCAGCGAAGCCTGAATCAGTTCCTCAGTCTCTGAATCAATATTGGCGGTTGCTTCATCCAAAATTAAGATTTTAGGTTTGCTTGCAATTGTTCTAGCGAAAGCTAGCAATTGTCTTTGACCACTCGAAAAAGTCGCCCCTCTCTCTGTCACCGGGCTATCGTAGTTTGCAGGTAGCCGACTGATAAAGTCGTGCGCGTCAACAAATTTAGCAGCTTCTATAATCTCTTCTCGTCCTAGATTTTCTTGATACATTTTGATATTAGAAGCAATGGTACCATGATAAAGGAATGGGTCTTGAAGAACTAATCCAACATTGCGACGCAGTTCAGCTTGGCCGTAATCCTTAATGTTTTGATTATCAATTAAAATTTCTCCTCTTTCAAATTCATAAAAATGCAGAAAGAGATTGATGATAGAAGACTTGCCTGAGCCCGTTGCACCGACAAAAGCAATTGTCTCCCCTTGTTTGACTGAAAATGAGATATCCTTAAGAATATCATGCTTGCCATCATATGAAAAGGAAACATGCCGAAATTCAATCTTTCCATCTGTAATCTCTAGCCGTAAATTGGTTTGCTTAGGTTCATAATCTTTACAGTCCATGATTTCAAAAACGCGGTCTGCAGCTACCATAGATGTTTGCAAAACAGAATAATTCTGCATCAAATCAATCAAAGGATTAAAAAGCTGATTGATATATTGGACAAAGGCATACATAACTCCGGCTGTTACTCCTGCAATTTGCCAAGTAAAACCAAAATAAGCTAAAATGACCGCATAAGCTAAAATTTTCAACAAAGACATGGCTGGCCGCAGAAAAAGGCTATTAATATTAAGATAGCGAACTGTATAATCCAAATGCTCACCGTTAATAGTTTCAAATTCCTTTATTAATCGATTTTCCTGACCAAATGCCTGAATAATACGCATTCCCTCAATACTTTCAGAAAGTTTAACATTCAAATCGCTTAGTTTACTTCTGACAAGCTTGAGGAGACGATGAGATAAGCGTTGATAAAGCAAAATGGAACCTAATATGACTGGTAAAAAGAGTACAATAAGACCTGTCAATCGCCAATTCAAGCTAAACATCGTCACCAATGTTACAACAAGAATAAAAATAGAGCTTAAAAAACTTGAAAAAATACTACTAAACATATCTGCAACCGCTTGTGTATCATTTGTCAAACGGGAGACAATCGCTCCTGCTGGGGTCTGATCAAAATAGACCATCCCTAAATGTTCAATATTTTCAAAACTTTCCTGACGCAAATCACGTACAATGCTATGTGCCACACGCGCAAAAGAATATTGTCCCAAGAAAGTAAAAAACACTCGCAAAAGAAAAAGAGCATAGTACATAATCAGAACATAAAAACCTATCATAATCTGATAACGACTAATAAAATGGTCAATGAAATAGCGAGCTAAAAGTGGCAAAGTTGTCGTTACCAAGGTTGTCGCAAAGATGAAAACGAGCGCCAAAATGCTAATCCATTTATAACGCCACATATAAGTTAGAAGGCGATAAAAGGTTACTTGTTTTCTCATTATTGATCCTCCTTTAGATTTTCTGCCAATTGTTGTTTATGATAAGTTTGTGCATACCAACCATTTTGAGTTAATAATTCTTGGTGAGTACCCCGTTCTTTAATTCGTCCATTTTCCATCACTAAAATCAAATCAGCATGAACAACTGCTGACAGTCTGTGGGCGGTAATAATAGTTGTTTTGTCGTCTCTTTCTGTTTTGAGGTTTTTCAAAATCAAGCGTTCTGTTTTAGCATCAACAGCAGATAAAGAGTCGTCCAATATTAAAATATCTGGTTTAAGAACAAGTGCTCGACTTATTGCTAAACGTTGCTTTTGTCCCCCTGAAAGAGACACACCTCTCTCACCAACAATCGTATGAAAACCTGCTGGCATGGCAACAATATCTTCATAAAGACCACACAGCTTACTACTTTGAATCACTTCATCATCTGATAGACTTGGATTTGCAAATCGAATATTATCTATAATTGACATTGCAAAAAGAACCTGCTCCTGCGGTACATAACCAATCAAACTCCGCAAATCCTTTAATCTATACTCTCGAATATCATGATCATTCAGATAAATATCACCTTCCTGAATATCTTGTTCTCTCATCAGTAAGCGCAAAAGTGTTGTCTTACCAGAACCTGTTTGTCCGACGATTCCTAGCGTTTGCCCTTTTTCTAATGAAAAATGAATATTGGACAAAGTTGCTGTTTCCTCATAAGAAAAACATTTAATGTTATAGACCAAACGACCGTTTTGGATAGGGGAAACGGGATTTTTTACCTCTTTAACATCAGTATTTTCTACTAGTAGTCGCTCAATCCGCTCATAAGAAACTGCCCCCCTCTGGCTAATATTAAAAAGATAACCCATTGCCTGCAAAGGCCACACTAACATATCCAGATAAGTGATAAATGTTACTAATTCTCCAACTGTAAATTGTCCTCTAGAGATGAACAGTCCACCAAAAATCAAGGTTAAAGCATAAGATAAGCCGATGAAAATCAACACCATAGGATCAAAGAGAGAATTGTATTTTGCAGCTAGAATATTTTTTTCATAGACATCCTGATTTATTTTTGCAAAAGATTGACTTTCTGCTGTTTGATAGCCAAATGATTTAGTCACTTTAATTCCCGAAACACTTTCCTGCACCTTATTGTTCAAATCAGAAAAAGCTTCTTGGGCTGCCTTAAAACTCTCATGATTTTTTCGCCCAATTAGACTCGTTCCCCAAGAAAGAAATGGCAATGGTAAAGTGGCAATCAAAGTCAGGCGCCAGTCTAAAACAAAAAACATAGTCAACAGCGTTACCAGAGCTGTGATAGTGGCATCTACTGCCGACATAACGCCTCCACCTGCCACGCTCACAACTGCATTAATATCATTTGTTGCATGCGCCATCAAGTCTCCTGTTCGATATTTTTGATAAAAAGACGGAGACATTTTAGTAAAATGCTCAAAAAGCCGAGAACGCAACAGTCTTCCCAAATGATTTGCTGTACCAAAAATATATAGCCGCCAAAGATAACGCAGTCCATACATGATAAAAGCTGAAGCAAGCAAAACCGAAAGATTTAAAACTAATTGGTTTGATGTTAGATTTCGACTAGCAATACGGTCAACTACCACACCAATTACTCTAGGGGGGATTAAATTAAAAACACTAACCAAAGACAAGGCTAGAATTCCAATTATATACCGCTTTCTCTCTAGCTTGAAAAACCAACCTAATTTTCTGATAAGATTCATATTCTCTCCTCAATTATTGCTGATTACCATTATACACTATTTTGTACAATCACTCGTAAAAATAAAACACAGTCAGTGCAAGCTAACTGTGTTTCTCATTTCTTTTTGGTTAATGTAAAACTTTCGTCCAAAAGAGCAAAAAGTTCTATATCTGTTAAAGTATCATCCAAGGGCAGGCTAAGCCAATATTTTTTGTTCATGTGAAAGGCTGGGTAGATCCCCTTTCTCTGAATTAGCTCTACCACATGTTCATTCTTAATATTAAGTATCTCAATAATACCACTTCGATCTGCTTCAAACTTAGACCAATCTGTAGTCAGAAAGGCCCCATACCATTTTTTACTGTCCTGATGACGGAAAACTCCAGCTTTGGTAGAACTCTTCCTGGAAGACTTTTCCCAGAGGTATTCTAGCTTTCCATCATAGGTTTTTGCAACATAATCTTGCAAACGGCTACTCTGTTTATAAAGAAAGCCAACTTCGTCAAAACAGTTAGCTCGAATCATCAGGAAAATCTCTTGACAAGCTTCACGAACCTGTCCGACAAATTCACCCATCATCTGCTCCATTTTGACCTGCACGTATTCATCGCCTGTTTCTTGATCAAGCACTTGGTAGTCCAGCTTCTCACCCTGTAATTTTAGTTGTAATAAAAAGTCGCCCTTCATTATTTCCTGAGAATAAACAAACTCTACTCCTCTTTTTTCAAAACCAAAGGCTTGTAATTTTTCTGGATTTGCTTGGTATTTCTCAAATAAGTCTAACATGATTTTTACTTTCTAAAATACAATTTTGGTGCCATGAAGTTGGTTCACGCCAAGATTTGCGATAATTTCATCACGATTATTAACCGTAATACCACCTCCTGGTAAAATTTCAATTCGACCAGCTGCATGCTTTATCAAAGTATTTAACCAGAGAAAATGATTTTGAATCGGCTCTGTAGCTACTCCTCCATGAGTTAAGATTCTACTCACACCATGTTCGATTAACCAATCTATTGTACTGAACTGCTGTTCCTTTGGAATAGCATCAAAAGCCATGTGAAAGACGATTTCTAATCCTTGAGCAGCTTCTACCAACTTTTCCATTTTTAGATAATCAATTTCATTAGCAACTGTCAATGCACCAAACACTACACCATGTGTACCAGCTTTGCGAGCCATTTGAATATCCTCTAACATGATTTTCATTTCTAAATCATTGTATACAAAATCTCCTCCACGTGGACGAATCATCGTTATAACAGTTGTATGATAAGGACTCACTAACTCTACAGCTGCTTTTATGACACCATAGCTAGGCGTCGTTCCACCCACCGCCAGATTATCACAAAGCTCAACCCTCCGAGCACCTGTTTGCATGGCTTTTTCCAAATCAGTCACGTTTTCTGCACAAAATTCATAAATCATTTTTGACCTCTTCTATATGAAACAGTTTTCTTGACCATTATAACACAATCTTTATTTATTCCTCAAACTTCTTTGCGACTCGTTGACACCAATCTAACCAATTTTTCTTGTAATCCGACACAGACAAAATCCGATTTTCTAAATCTTTTATTGTAGCAATACCTATTTTGTCACAAACTTGAAGACAATAGGAATAGAACTCCCAATTCAAATCGTCTTTTTCTGCATAAACTGGAATCTCTTCAAAACCAGCTTGATAAGCTATAAATGCTCTACTGTGTCCATCAGTAAAAAAGATTTTGTCTTGGAAGCGCTTAATTGGCAAGGGTTTTAAACTACTTATGTTCTTTGTATCAAACCATGTCTGAACCTGCTTTAGTTTCTCTTCTGAAAGATAAAATTGACTTGGTTGAATAGCTGATAAAGGAAGCAGTAAATCCAAAGCATAGCGATGTCCTTTTTTAGTCTTTTCTATGGGATAAAATCCTACCGATTCAAACATCTTTTTAGAAGCAGTATTGTAATCATAAATTTCTCGAACATACAAACGTTCATAGCCCAGCTGACGTCCACGTTCAATTAATGCTTGAACAACGGTCTTCCCGATTCCATGACCACGATAATCTGAGTTACCAATAACAATAGGCATATCCTCTTGCCAAAAACTTACATCACCAATTGGCATCCAATTTTCATTTATCAGAATCTCAATAAAATACACTTCTCCATGCTGAGTAAGATAGTCATACATTTTCTTGATTCGCTGAAGTGTATAAGGCTCTCTACTACCATCAATCAAACGGATTACATCAGGATTCTGATACCAAGAAAAAGCTAGATGAGCTTGTCCATCATACTTTCGCAAACGTAAGGAAGAATGAATAGCAATATACTCTGGCTGTTCCAACATATCTATCATAGTTTTCTCCTCTTATTAATATTCTAACAAACATAGTACCTACTATTTAAGAATTTTGTTTACTTTATCGAAATTTCTCTTGACATTATCTGTAAAAACAGTAAAATATACTTATGTGTATACAGTAAATGGAGGGGATTATGAAACCAAAAACAAAAAACCAATTTATAACTCTCACAGCTCTTTTGACAGCGCTAGCTATTGTCATTCCTATGATTATGCCTGTAAAAATTATTATTCCACCCGCTTCTTATACGTTAGCAAGCCATGTCCCTATCTTTTTAGCCATGTTTATCTCTCCTTTGATGACTTTAGTCGTTATTCTAGGTTCCACCTTTGGATTCTTAGCAGCTGGTTATCCTATTGTTATTGTTCTTCGTGCCTTATCTCATCTCTTCTTCGGATTGTTAGGTGCTCTTTACCTTAGAAAATATCCTAAAACTTTAGATAAACCAATTCAAACTTGGATACTAAATATTATTCTTGCTTTCGTTCACGCGATTGCTGAAGTTCTTGCTTGTCTCATCTTTTACGCCTCTACTTCTTTTCCAGAAAATATGTTTTACCTTCTCTTCATTCTCGTAGGTGTTGGAACAATTATTCATAGCATCGTTGACTTTATCATTGCACAATTTATTTATAAGACTCTACAAAAAATCCGTTAAACCTTGAATATTTAACGGATTTATTCTACAATGAATTTATGATAAAAAAAAGAAGAACTGATTTATTACAACTTTTAAAAAATGCGGAAACTCCTTTAAATGGTCAAATTCTAGCAGAAAAATTCAATGTTACGCGCCAAATTATTGTTCAAGATATTGCCGTTCTTCGAGCTGATGGTGCTCCTATTATTAGCACAAATCGGGGTTATATTTACAAAATGAACGATACTGTTAAATATTACCACCAGCTTTTTAAAGTCAAGCACACAATTGAAGATATCGAAACAGAATTGTTAGCAATCGTAGACAATGGCGGACGAGTCCAAAATATTATGGTGGAGCATCCCGTTTATGGGGAAATCCAAACGTATCTGAAATTAACTTGTCGCAGAGATGTCCAACATTTTATCCAACAAATTCATGAAAGTAATTTTCGAGGTTTATCTGAATTGACAGATGGCATTCATTATCATTTGGTTGAAGCCGATTCGCAGCAAGATTTAGATTATATCGAAAAAGCATTAGAAAACTTAGGTTTTCTAATGTAAAACATACACAAGTCATTTTAAGTATAGATTTCCAAAAATAGAGCCCGAGTGGCTCTATTTTATTTTTCATCAATAACAATTCTAACTTTTTTATCTTCGGTTGGAACAGAGTAAACAATCGTTCTTATCGCAGAAATTGTGCGACCTTTACGACCGATTACACGTCCAACATCACTTGGATCAAGATCAAGATGATACTCTAAAAACTCAGGTGTATCTTCAATCTTGATAGTTAAGGCATCTGGCTGTGAAATCAAAGGTTTCACTATCGCAATAATGAGATTTTCAATCGTGTCCATATATCAACCTGCACTTCTATTATTTAGAGTATTTTGAATCGTGGAATTTCTTCAATACGCCTTCTTTTGAAAGGATGTTGCGAACTGTATCAGAAGGTTGAGCACCTTTCGACAACCAGTCAAGAACACGATCTTCTTTCAAGGTCACTTGGTTTTCAGCAACAAGTGGATTATAAGTTCCGATTGTTTCAATGAAACGTCCATCACGTGGTGAACGTGAGTCTGCAACGTTGATACGGTAGAAAGGTTTTTTCTTAGAACCCATACGAGTCAAACGGATTTTTACTGCCATTTTTAAAATATCTCTTTTCTCTTTTTATTTTTAGGTATAGCAAAGCTATTACCAACGTACTCTATCATATCACAAGTAAGAATAGGTGTCAAGAAAAAAACTTGACATCTTTAAATTTACCACTCTACAACTTCAAAGACTGTCGCTGTCAAATCTTCAACAAAAGAATCACTAACTTGACGACTATTTCCAGCTACAAGTCTCAAATTGCCAATATCTTCAATGTTGTAACTTTGACCACTTGCATTGAAAATAACGAGATAATATTTCTCATCTTTTACCTCAAAAATAACAATCCCACTTCCTGAATGAGCTGAGTGCACAAAGACGTGCTGGTAAATGTCTTCGTAATGTTGATAAGAAAATTCTTTTGTCATAGTTTTTAAATGGATAATCTTTTTGATGTAG
This sequence comes from Streptococcus constellatus subsp. constellatus, assembly GCF_023167545.1. Lineage (NCBI taxonomy): Bacteria > Bacillati > Bacillota > Bacilli > Lactobacillales > Streptococcaceae > Streptococcus > Streptococcus constellatus. The sequence goes on along the minus strand of NZ_AP014647.1, from coordinate 828,407 downwards.
TCAATACTTTCTTGGTGATCAGCTATCAAATCCCAATCCACCTGATTGACAGTGTCAGGAGCGTTATAACTATTCATAGCACGCTCATGATCTTCCTGAATAGTTTGACCATTTTCTCCAGTTGCTATTAGCTTGCTACGTGAAAATTCCTGTCCTAGTTCCATAAAACTCATACCTTGCAACAGCAGATTCATCGCAGTCGCTAATTCAATCCGTTTAGTACGAGTCAAGTCATCATCATCTGGGTGTAGTTCCACTAACAAGTCATGCAAATTATAATTATCATGCGCTTCTACATAGTTCACAACTTGGTTTGGCGTCAGATAAGTCCCTAACTCATTGCTTCCTAATATTGCTTTCGCAATAATAGCCTCTGTTGCCTCTCCACTGACAAAACCAGCTTTTAAGCCACCGTAGACCTCTGCTCCTTTAATCGCATCACGTTCAGTATCATTGAAAAATCCGATATTTGATAATTCAAAAGCATTATCTTTCTTAGCTTTATCAAGAGGAAGCAATCCTGTTCCCATGTCCCATCCTTCTCCATAAGTCAGGATTCTCGGATCAATCTCATCTAACGCTTCTCGAATCTGACGCATGGTTTCAATGTCATGAATTCCCATCAAATCAAAACGAAAACCGTCAATATTATACTCTTTTACCCAATAAAGGAGCGAATCAATCATATATTTCCGAAACATCTCGTGCTCACTAGCTGTCTCGCTCCCTACACCTGTTCCGTTTTGGAAAGAGCCATCTGGATTCATTCGATAATAATAATCGGGCATTGTGGCTTGAAAAGGAGAATCATAGGTAGAATAAATATGGTTGTAGACAACGTCTATTACCACGGAAATGTCTGCATCGTGATAGGCTTGAATCATTGTTTTTAAGTCCCGCATGCCTTGAGATGGCTTTGTTGGATTTGTTGAAAAACTCGTTTCTGGAGCATTGTAATTTTGTGGATCATACCCCCAATTGTAGGTCACATTTCCATGCCAATCATACTCTTTGTGTCGATCAGAGATTGGCTGCAATTGTACAACATTGATACCTAAAGATTGGATATAATCAAATCCCGTCGCTTGACCAGATCGATTTTTAGTTCCTTTTTGACAAGCACCTAAAAAGGTACCTCGGTATTTTTTAGATACACCAGAACTACTAGACTTTGTCAAATCTCGCACATGCATTTCATAAATAACTGCCTGACAAGGATTATCCAAACGCCAAGTCGCTTGTTGGCCTTGTTTCACTTGAAAATGTTTTGGATTTCGCTCTGTAGGTGACAAAATGACAGAGCGTTTCCCGTCTTCAGTTGTTGCTTCGGCGTATGGGTCACGCGTCAATGTTTTGTGATGTTCAAACTCTAATTGATACTGATAAGCTCTATCTGCTAGATCATCTGAAATCACTCGAGACCAAATTCCGATTGTATTTTCAGAATGATCTTTTGAAAAAATTTTCCCTCTTTGTAAGTCATAAACTTTCCAGATTTTCGAGTGGTTACTACCATTCTTATACACCACTAATTGAACTTTTTTTGCAGTTGGTGCCCAAAGTTTAAATTCAGCTTTTTTACCATCATACCGACAACCTAGCCAACCTTGATAGCCCCAATGCTGATCAAAACGTTTGCTATCTAATGCCATATCAAAAGCATGAGGATCTTGCTTTGCATAATACGGACTAGTCATAGCAGCTTGTCGGGAATAATAAACTTGACTGTCTCCTTCAATAATCCAAATTTCCGTCACCAGATGAGGAGGTAATAACTGAATGGAATAATCAACCGACTGGTGAGACCAATCGATTGTTTTTACAATGACATGTACATATCCCAAAGCCTGATTACTCTTATACGATAAATTCCCTTGAATGCCAAAGTCATCTCTCTGAAAAAAAGAAGCCTCCTCTCCCCATTGATTCATTTGCCACTTCCACATATTGTAAGCAGCATAATTGTCTAACTGATTGTGGTAATGAATTAAGACACGATAGTCTAACATCTAATTCTCCTGATTATTTTTATTTTCTAATGACAAAGCGCTATCGCTAATCTCATCAATATTTGCAAAAAATTCTAAATGGTTATGAAGAACTTCTAACTCAACAGGAGTGTCTCCACCATATTCACCATCCAAATTCAACATAAATGGTGCTTTTTTATCTAAAACTTCTAATTTTAATTTACTTGTTTTTAAATATTCTACATTCGCATCAGTCACATGCTGTCCGCCATTGATGGCTTGAATCATTAAGCCCAGCATATCAAATAAGCGAGCAGTTTTCACTAAAATCAAGGTGAAATTTCCATCATCTAACACCGTATCTGGCGCTAATTTTTCAAAACCACCGATTGAATTGGTTAAGGCAACAAAGATTAAAGAGACCTTGCCTTCAAATACACCGTGGTCGTGCTCAATATGTACTTTACGTAATTTAGATTTTGGCAGCATTTCCGCTCCCTTGGCTACATAAGCAAGATAACCAAGGCGCGATTTTACTTCACTTGGAACACTATATGTTAATTCTGTCAAAGTCCCTGCCGCAGCGATATTGATGAAATATTTTTTCCCATAAGCCTGACCAATATCCATTTTTATGGTTTGATCTTTTTCAATAATCCGAGCAGCTGCTACTGGATCTCCCATTGGAATTTTGAGAGCACGCGCATAATCATTGGTTGTACCAGTAGGAATAAACGCCAACTTAGGACGGTTTTCCAACGGTGCCACGCCATTAACCACTTCGTTAATTGTTCCATCGCCACCAGCTGCCACAATTAAATCAAATCCTGCTTTAGCCGCTCTCTCTGCTTCATTTTGAGCTGATAAAGGAGCGGGTGTTGTCTGATAAGCACTTGTTTCATAACCCACATCTTCTAAAACGTCTAAAACTTCTGCGATATTTTTTTTAATAATTTCCTGACCAGAGGTCGGATTATAAATCAATCGTGCTCTTTTTCTAGCTGTTTCCATACAAACCTCTACAAGCTCTCAAGCCAAGATTCATCACGAATGTCAATGCCTAACTCTTGAGCTTTTATTAATTTACTTCCTGCATCTGCTCCAGCAACGACTAAACTCGTTTTTTTAGAAACAGAGCTCGTCACCTTTGCACCTAAACTTTCTAATTTTACTTTTGCTTCTGAACGATTCAATCGTTCTAATTTTCCTGTTAAGACAACGGTCAATCCAGAAAGAACTGCGTTTGCTGCAACTTTTTCACCTAAGTAAGCTAGATTAAGCCCTGCTTCTTTCAATTCTCTCAGTAGAATCTGCGATCCTTCCTGAGCAAAATAACTAGTCAAACTTTCAGCAATCACCATTCCTAGACTATCCAGTGCAACAATTTCTTCTCTTTCTGCTTTTGCTAATTGTTCCAAATCATGAAAATGCTCTAACAAAATCTGACTCGCTTTGCTTCCAACATGGCGAATGCCCAGCCCAAATAGTAATTTCTCTGCTGAATTTTCTTTAGAAGCTTGAATAGCAGAGTACAACTTGTTAGCTGATTTTTCCTTAATATTCTCCAATTGCAACAAATCTTCGACAGTCAAGTGGTAAATGCCAGCCACATCTTTCACCAATTCCTGAGCAAATAATTTCTCCACCACTGCTGGTCCAAGCCCTGTGATATTCATGGCATCACGGCTCGCGAAATGAATCAACCCCTCCTTAATTTGTGCAGGACAGCGCGGATTGATACAGCGCAAAGCCACCTCATCTTCAAAGTGAATCAGCTCGCTGTTGCAACTTGGACAGTTCGTTGGAATCTCTAGTTGCTCTTCTGATTGGCGCCTGTTTTCAACCACTCGCAAAACAGCTGGAATGATATCACCCGCCTTATAAACGATAACTGTATCGTCTTTACGAATATCTTTTTCAGCAATGTAATCGACATTGTGCAGAGTTGCTCGACTGACGGTTGTCCCTGCTAATTTCACAGGTGTAAGATTAGCGGTCGGTGTAACCACTCCAGTTCGCCCAACCGTCCAATCAACCGATAAAAGCTGTGCTTCTTTTTCTTCCGCCGGAAATTTATAAGCAATCGCCCATTTAGGAGCTTTTACGGTAAAACCGAGCTCTTCTTGAACAGATAAATCATTTACCTTGATGACAACACCGTCAATATCATAAGGCAATTGCGCACGTTCGTGATTGATTTGCTCTATAAATCGCCATACTTCATCCATCGAATATGCCAAAATATGCCGTTCATTTACGCTAAATCCATTTTTAGATAACTTATTTAAAACAGCTTCTTGAGTTGACACATCTGTTGGACTGGCTTCTTGATAAAGAAAAGTTGCTAGATTTCGCTTGGCAACAATTGCAGTATCCAACTGACGCAGCGTTCCTGCCGCTGCATTTCTCGGATTTGCAAATTCTGGCTCTCCATTTTCTTGACGCAGTTGATTCACTGCGTCAAAAGAACTACGTGGCATGTAACATTCACCACGAACTGTCAAATTTACAGCAGTTGGCAAAGTTAGCGGAATATCTTTCACCCTTTTTAAATTTTCTGTGATATTTTCTCCGACGGAGCCATCTCCCCGAGTGGCTCCTGCAACCAAAATACCATTTTCATACATAAGAGAAATAGAGAGACCATCAATTTTTAACTCACACAGATAACTCACCTTTGGAAAATCTTTGCGAATCCGTACATCAAATGCCTCTAACTCTTCACGTGAAAAAGCATCCTGCAAACTATATAGCGGATACTGATGTTGGTATTTTTCAAACCCTTCTAAAACCTTACCACCCACACGATGAGTTGGGCTATCAGCCTGAACGAGCTCTGGGTATTGCTGTTCTAAATCTAACAATTCATGATATAACCTATCATATTCACTATCCGATACGCTTGGATTATCAGTTGTATAATATTCATGCGCATATTGATTTAGTAGATTCACCAGTTCTAACATTCTGTCTTTCATATTTCTATTTTATCATAAAACATACGATTCTACAGGATTATTACTGTTAATATCATAAAAAATTTAGACATATCAAATAAAACAGCGTAAAAACAATGATGTCTAAATATTATAAGTATTTACTAGCTAAAATCTGCTGTATTTTTACAAATAATTTAATGAATTTTTTGGTTAAAAAGCTAGAGCCAGCCTACAACTTCAAAAATTATAAATTCAAAATTTAATTGATAAAAAAAGATAAAAGAAGTAAAATATATATAGGTCATTTTCTTTTAATAAAGAAATAATCCAAACAATATAGAGGAGGAATCTTATTGTGAATATTACAATTGCAGGTGCAGGTGCAATGGGTAGCCGGTTTGGTCTCATGTTGCATCAAGCGGGTCATAAGGTCATTTTAGTAGATGGTTGGGCAGACCATGTAAAAGCTATCCAAAAAAATGGCTTGCAGGCTAATTTTAATGGCGAGGAGCTTGTTGCGAAATTGCCAATTTATCTTCAAAACGAAGTAGAACCAACTTTGTCCAGTGATTTAATCATTCTATTTACTAAAGCAATGCAGTTAGAAGCAATGCTAACAGACATTCAGCCATTGATAAAAGAGCACACAAATGTTCTTTGTTTATTGAATGGAATTGGACATGAAGAAATCATTGAAAAATATGTTCCAAAAGAGCATATCATGATCGGAAATACTATGTGGACAGCAGGTATGGAAGGACCAGGTCGAGTGAAGTTATTCGGAAACGGAACTGTTGCACTGAAGAATCTCGTTTCAGATTCAAAAGCGAAACAAGCAGCTGATCACATTGTAGAAATCTTAAATTCTGCTGGATTGAACGCACAGTATTCTGAAAATATCTTGCACGCCATTTATAAAAAAGCCTGTGTAAACGGGACAATGAATGGTTTATGCACTATTTTACTTTCTAATATGGCAGATTTCGGTGACACCACTCCCGCCCATACAATTGTTGAGCGCATTGTCAGCGAATTTGCGGCGGTTGCAAAATATGAAAATGTCGATTTGAATGTTGAGGAAACTGTAGATTACATCGAAAAAAATTGCTACAATCGAGATACAATCGGATTACATCACCCATCAATGTATCAAGATTTGAACGAGCATAATCGTCTGACAGAAATTGATTATATCAACGGAGCTGTCGTACGAAAAGGTCAAAAGTATGGTATACAAACTCCATATTGCTCCTTCTTGACAGAATTGGTTCACTGCAAAGAACAAATATTAGGCGCTAAATAGTTTGGAAACAGAAAGGGAAATTAGATGGAAACACAAGCACAAGAAAAGATGACGGCAAAAATTTTTGTCAATAAAGTATTGTCGGGAACGGCATTAGGAGTTATTATTGGTTTAATTCCAAACGCTGTTTTATCAGCTATTTTAAAATATTTCAGCACCGTGCCAATTGCACAGACCATTATTCATATCGCTGTTATCTTCCAATTAGCTACACCATTGATTATCGGTGGGTTAATCGCTTTGCAATTTGGATTTAAACCCATGCAGATGATGGTCACTGCAGGAGCTGCTTTTGTAGCTTCAGGTGTCGTCACTTTCAATACTGAACTTGGAAAATATGTCGGAGCTGGCACAGGAGACCTAATTAACACCATGTTAACAGCAGCTATCGCAGTTGGCATGCTTATGTTAATCAAAGATCGATTTGGTTCAACAGCTGTGGTAGCTATGCCAATTGTCGTCGGGGTAGGTGCAGCCTTGATTGGCTTACTGCTCTTGCCATTTGTTAAACAAATTACAACTGGCATTGGAGTGGTTATCAATGAATTTACACACTTACAACCGCTATTGATGTCTATTTTAATTTGTTGTTCATTTGCCTTTATTATCATTTCTCCAATCTCAACCGTTGCCATTGGTTTAGCCATTCAATTAAATGGAATTTCAGCCGGAGCTTCAGCAATGGGCGTGGCAGCTACAGCCGTTGCTTTAGTTGTTCACTCTTGGAAAGTGAATAATTCAGGGGTGACTTTAGCTATTGCTTTGGGAGCTATGAAATTGATGATGCCGAATGTCTTTAAATATCCAATTATTTTAGTTCCGTGTTTGACAACAGCCGTTATATCCGCTATCCCGGTAGCTCTTTTCTCAGTCAGTGGAACAGCTCAGTCAGCAGGTTTTGGCCTCGTAGGTTTGGTTGGACCATTAGCCTCTATTGATGCAGGATTAAATATAGCTTTAGCAGTCGTTGTATGGCTCATTGTTCCAATTCTTGCAGCCCTTGCAAGTAAAATTGTTTTTGAAAAAATCTTGAAACTATATGACTCTTCTGTTGTATTTAAATTCCAAGACTAATAAAAAATCTGTCGAATCTTCGACAGATTTTTTATTAGTCTGCTATTCAAAGCATTTATTTCCCCAAGTCAATCCGCTTATTTAGCTTGTCCATTAAAATTCCACCAATAATGAGTGAAACAAACTCTCCAATTGCCGTTGTAAACCATGTAAAAAGAAACGGGGCTTTCGCAACAAAATATAACTCTGCAGCAATTGTAATCATTGAAAATGAAAAGAAAATCGCAAAATAAAAGAAAGCTTTATTGATCAATCCGTTAAACAAATATTCGTTCATGTATTTTCTAAAGAAATACACACCCAAGCTCAAAAAGACCAAGGTTGATCCGCCACCAACAAAGACATCAACGATTCCAAAACTAAACAAATTAGCAATCATACAGCCCAGTGTGACCCCAATGATGTACTTGGGTTTATAAAAAGCCATAAAGTTCATCATCTCAGAAATCCGAAATTGGTAGGCACCATAGCTAATAGCATTCAGGGGCGGTGTCATTGTTAGAGCGACATAAATCGCAGCAACGAGAGCAATCTGAGCCATATCGCGAATAGTAAATTTTTCCATGTTTTCTCCTTTGGCGGCTATAACCGCGTATAATATGCTTGGCGAAAGGAAACTAAGCGCCAAGGGCTGCATTGAGAACATTAATACAGCTTTTCAAGTATAGCACAATTTTAGAAATTATGATAGACTGAACGTATGAAAAAATGTATAAAATCTTTCTTTGACAATGAAATTTTATCTTACCTGTTTTTTGGATTGGCTACCACGATTGTTGCTATCATCACACGCATACTCTATTATGCATTGAGTAACAACGAACTATTGGCGACCGCCTTAGGAAATATCGCTGGTATCCTCTTTGCTTTTGTAACAAACGATACGATTGTTTTTAAACAAGAAAGAAAGGGTTGGTTCTCTCGTTTTATCAAGTTTGTTGTTGCGCGACTCTCTACCTTTTTATTGGATATGGGACTCACACTCGTTTTCGTTACTACTTTTCCTGCTATTATTGGTCAATTTGTCCACAATGACATTAAAACGGTCAACACTATTGAAACTTTGCTTGCTCAAATTATTATTATTGTGCTCAATTATGTTTTTAGCAAAATTTTCGTATTTAAAAATAAATCAAAAAAATAAAAAAACAAATCTGCTCAAAATGGTGGCTTGTTTTTAATCCCAAAGAGCTTTGAAGCTCTTTTTTATTCTTAAATTTCTACACTTGGACGCTCCATTGTCAAGTGAGTGATTTCTCCTTTTACACCAAAATAATCTTCTACTAAATATTGCAATTCTTGCATAGCAGCTTGTGCACGTTTTGCTTGTTCTTCATTGACAGCTTCAATAACTAGCACTGCATTTCTGGTTTCTTCTGTCAGCATAGTTCGCTTAGCTTCGCGCCAGTTGAGACAACGACAAACAGCTCCTTCATCATCATGGTAGATGATTTCTTCTGGAAGAGCTGGTGCATCCGTCTCTGCTCCAAGCGGAAAGAAAGGTTCTCCACCTTGCGCTTTAGCTAAATGTAGTCCTCCCTCAATTTTGTCAATATCTTCACCACCACAAGGCACAGCATAAGAAAGTGAAACACTATTATAAATATCCACCAATGGATTGATTGGATTGAACTCACGACCTTGACTCACTCTTTTTAAAAGTGCTTCAATGGAAGAACGGGCTCCTTTTTTAGTTTTAAATTTGGTAAAAGCCTGCCGCCATTCCTGAATAACCTCATTTTGCGTAAATGGTTCATCAGAAATAAAATCTTCTGCTCGTTTGCTTCCCTTGTCTAACAGGGATTTAAAATAAAGGTCCTTACTTTCATCAACACTATTATCCAATCCTTTAGCTACCATAATACTAATTTGTGCTTGAGGAAATAACTCCCAAAATTCATTTTCAACTGTAACTTTCATCATCTACCTCTTTCGTAATTTCTTTTTTGTCCTTTTTTTACTGAATCCCAATCACCTGTGATATTTTCGCGAACTCGAATCAACATTTCCTCCAACTGCTTTGCTTCTGCTATCGAAAAACCCTGCAATGAAGTTTGCTCAGAATATTGATTTTCAGCTAAAATAAATGGATAGAGAGCCGCGCCTTTTTTTGTAACAAACCATTCTTTGTTTTTTCGGTTATCAGGTGCTAACTTCTGTTCTAAAAATCCTTTTTTCTCCAATTTCTTCACAGAACGGGCAACCGTTGAACGATCTACTTTTAAAAGTTCAGATAACTCTTCCTGAATAATCCCTGGATTTTCAGCAATTCGGACTAAATACAAATACTGTCCACGTGCCAAATCAATATCACGAAATTCAATATTCGCAATCGAATCCAGCGCTCGAGCAATAATTCCAATTTCCCGCAAAATAGTCATATTCCCTCCTTCGCCAATTATTATAAACTATTTTTGTTGTAAATGCAATAAAATAATATTAAAAAAAAGAAGTTTTATCTTCTTTTTTCATTTTTTTGTTTTTTGAATGAGTCGTGTGGTCAATTGTTTATGCCTTGTTTCAAATGAACTTTCGTGACAACTTTGATAACTTGCATTTAGAATCGCGCCAATAATAAGTATTTGAGCAATGAGAGTAAACCAAATCATCACTACCACAACAAAAATGGAACTGAAAAATCGAACATCCATTAAGTGATTTACATAAGTGTCCAAATAAACGGAAAACAAATTTAGCAATACACCAATTGTAAGAACTACAAAAACCGTTCCTGGTAGTACATAGCGAATTTTCTTGATTTTGACATTAGGTAAAAAGTAATACAACATCAATAAAGAAAGAAAAAGTAAAGTGTAAATGGTTGGCTGCGTCATCTTTTGTAGACTAGTATAAAGCTGGTTATCAAATCCCCAAAAACTATGGAGCAGACGAAGAGACATTCGCCCAAACATTGTCAGCAAAAGAGAAAGAGCAAAGAGCAACTGTAATCCTAAACTCATCACTATACTAAACAATCTGTGCGAAATGAGTCCTCTATCTTTGGCGACACCATAAGCTTTATTAAAAGCTTTTTGCAAGAAAGACATTGATTGTGAAAAAGCCCATAAAGCCGAAAGAATGGAGAAGCTCAACAATCCAGAAGACGGTTGGGTTAATACATTACGAATGACCTTTGCAATCACTTCATAAAGTGACTCTGGCAGAACATCTTCTATCGCTTCTAAAAATTCTGCTATTGGAATTTGAAAATAAGGCAATATATTCACAACAATTAACAGCAATGGAAAAATTGAAATCAACAAATAATAAGCCACTGCAATGCTGGTCAAATCAATCTCAGATGCCTGATAAAATTTAAAAAAAGCTTGTAAAAATGGATTATGTCCGATCCTAGAAACCAACTTCTTCATCTCATCCCCTATAGAAGAAGGAGCAAAAAGCCCCTAATTCTACTTCTAGTTTTAATACGTTCCTTCTTCCCCTTGACTGGTCAAGATAACAGGACCATCTTTGGTAATCACAAATTGATGTTCGTATTGACAAGAAAGTCCACCGTCCAGCGTTTTATGAGCCCACCCCGTCTCAAAATCTGTGTCAATCTCCCAAGTGCCTGTTGAAATCATCGGCTCAATTGTCAAGACCATTCCTTCACGAAGACGTAAACCACGTCCAGCACGTCCGTAATGAGGCACCATTGGCTCTTCGTGCATAGTTGGTCCAACACCATGTCCTACTAAGTCACGAACAACACCATAACCATGACTTTCCGCATATTCTTGAATCGCTGCACCAATGTCACCAATCCGATTGCCAACTTGAGCAGCTTCAATTCCACGATAAAGGCATTCTTTTGTAACCTCCATCAATTGTTGTACTTCTTCACTCACTTGACCAACTGCATAAGCCCAGCAAGAATCCGCCACACCTCCACGGAAATTTTCCGTATAGTGTTTCATTTGTTCCACATTATTGAAATCAAGTTTAGAAACATCTAACTCAGCTTTATCAACCAAGCCAACGACCATATCTACTTTGATTAAGTCACCTTCAACTAATTTTTTGTGACGTGGAAAAGCATGTGCCACTTCATCATTCAATGAGCAGCAAGTGGCATAAGGGTAATCCATGATGCTGCCTTCCACACCAATCTGAAGCGGAAGAGCATTATCCTCCTTACAACGTCTGCGGACATATTCTTCAATTTCCCACATGTCAATGCCCGGCTTAATCAAATCCCTTAAACCAATATGAATACTGGCGAGAAATGCGCCGCTTTTTTCCATTAAATCAATTTCACGTTGTGATTTTAAAGTTATCATTCTTTCTCCTTAATATCTGAGGTATTAGTTTATCTTTACTGTAATGGTCGCTTTTGCAACCAATTGAAGTTTTAAATAAATATCGTAATCTAAAATGGCAGAATGCCTTGTTTGTCGAACTATTCTTGGACGAAGTGTCAAACTTTCATCAATCTGAACAGCTTGCAAGAAATAAATTGTCATTTGCTCAATGACAATATTTTTCTTGCCAGATGTCACATACTGATGCGTTGCTGTCGTTAAAATTTCTGTCAAAATACCATTAGATAAGACACCGTTATTTTCTAACATAAAGGGTTCTACAACAAAAGTAAATTCATCATTAATGTGACGCAGTTTTTGAGAGACTTGATCGCTGAAAGTGGGCAGGCTGGAGACTTGGTCGCGACTCATTTTTTCCATGACATCACGACGCGTGATGACTCCAAGCAGAGTTTGATCGTTGCGAATAACTGGCACCATTTCAAAATCTTCTGTAATCATACGCTGACTAACATTGGCAATACTAGTATTTAAAGTGACGGCATAGATATTTTTCGTCATCACTTTATCCAAAATAGTGTGAGGTGATTTATCGCTAGCATCACGCATTGTTACCACACCAACTACCATATTGTGCTGATTAACGACAGGAAAACGACTGTTGCGATTTTTCCGGACCAAATCCATAAAACCACGAACGGTATCAGTATCTTTCAAGAATCCATATTCATGACTCCCCCGATACACTTGCTCCACTGTTAAAATATCTGTTTTAATCTGCATATTAGACAATGCACGATTGATGATTGTCGCAACTGTAAAGGTATCATGTTGTGATCTTAGAACAGGAATGCTTAAGCGATTCGCTAATTTTAAAACATCGCGGCTTACTTCCAAACCACCTGTCACTAACACAGCATTTTCATGCTTCAAGGCTAATAACTGAATACGGGTGCGGTCTCCAATAATCAAGAGACCTCCTTCCGTTAAGTAGCGTAAGAGATTCTTTTCGGTCATTGCTCCGATTGAGAATTTACTGAATTCCTTTTCAAGTCCATCCTGACCAGCCAAGACTTCAGAACCTGTAATTTCTGCAATTTCCTTATATGTTAAATGTTCTAGCTCCACCCTAGGAGATTTTACACGAATCGTGCCACTACGAGGACGCGTTTCAACCAATCCACGGTTTTCTGCTTCTTTAATTGCACGGTAAGCAGTTCCCTCACTTACTCCTAAAAAATTAGAGATACTGCGTACACTGACACGCTTTCCTACTGGTAATTCTTCTAAATAAGTGATAATTTCTTGATGCTTACTCATGAAAGTCTCCTTTTTCATAGCAAAACTCTAAATAATCCTGCATTTTACGTGTATAACGATCGCTTCCCCTAAATTGACGACCAAACCGAAAACCAGACTTTTGAGCAACTCGTTGACTAGCTTTATTTTCCAGATGAGTGACAATTCGTAACTTCTTAAACCCAAATTGTGTAAAAGAAAGATAAATAATATTTTTGACACATTCAGTCATCAAACCGCGTCCCCAATAAGCTTGGTGAAGAAAATAACCTAATTCTGCTTCGCCTCTGATTTCATCCATTTTTTCAAATTTAACAGAACCAATCATTTGCCCAGAATCTTTATCACAGATCGCCCAAATTCCAAGAGGATATTTCATGAAATAATTAGCCAATACATGTTGACTTTCTTGCAAATTAGCCTGTGCAGGAAAAATGAAATGTAGATTTTCAGGATTGGAGGCAATTTTATAAAAATCTTCACTATCCATAAAGGAAAAGGGACGCAATACTAAATGTTCTGTTTCTATAAAGGCAAATTCTGCCAATTTTGTCCACAAATTCATACCTTACCTCGAAGATAAAGCTCAGCTGGCGTACCAACTGAGCTATCCCACTTCATCATGCCAACACTATTCAAAGTTATTCTTCAACCAGCTGAATATCTGCTCCTAAATTAGTCAACTTTTCAATAATATTTGAATAGCCACGCAAAATAAATTCTACATTTGTAATCTCAGTTTTTCCGTGAGCTAGCAATCCTGCGATTACAAGAGCTGCTCCTGCTCGCAAATCAGTTGCTTTGACGACTGCCCCTTGCAATTGATTAGGTCCTTCATAAGCAATATGATTGGCACTTGTTGAAATCTTACCGGTCATTTTTGCTAATTCAGCGACATGATTTACTCGCTTTTCATAAATCGTATCAATAATCAAACCACGTCCCTTAGCCGTTAATAAAAGCGGCGTAATAGGCTGTTGCAAGTCTGTAGCAAAGCCTGGATAAGGAGCAGTCTTAATGTTGATTGCTTTCAAATTATGCTGCTTTTCGACATACACGCTATCTTCAGAAACAGTCATGCGGACTCCCATTTCTTCTAATTTCGCAATAAAGCTCTCTAAGTGTTCATAAAGGACATTATTGATTTGCACTCCTTCACCAATTGCCGCTGCCATTGAGATATAAGTTCCTGCTTCAATTCGATCCGGAATAACTTGGTGACGAGTTCCATGGAGCTTATCAACACCTTCAATGATAATAATGTCAGTACCAGCCCCTCGGATGTGGGCTCCCATATTATTTAAAAGTGTCGCTACATCAATGATTTCAGGCTCACGAGCCGCATTTTCAATAACAGTACGCCCTTTTGCCTTTACCGCTGCAAGCATGGTATTAATAGTCGCTCCGACACTTACTGTATCCATGTAAATACTAGCTCCATGAAGCCGCTCGCCACCTGTCGAAAGGTTCATGGAATTTCCCTCATAGGTCATAGTAGCCCCCATAGCTTCAAAAGCTTTGATATGCAAATCAATCGGTCGAGGCCCCAAATCACAGCCACCAGGCAAGCCAACTGTTGCTTCGCCATAGCGTCCAAGCAAACTACCATAAAAGTAATAAGAAGCACGCAAGCTATTGATTTTACCATAAGGCATAGGCATATTTTTTATCCCACGAGGATCAATTTTCAGCGTATCGTCTTGACGCTCAACGCTTGCTCCCATAGCTTCCATGATGTCAATCAAACTCACAACATCGGAAATATCTGGCACACAATCCAATGTTACAATTTCATCAGATAAAATTATCGCTGGAATTAAAGCAACCACGCTATTTTTAGCACCGCTAATGGTCACCTCTCCCTTTAAGGGGCGACCACCATTAATTACAATTTTTTTCATTTTTAGCTCTTTCAAGGAATTTATAATCAAATATACTGCACTTTATTATAACACAGTTTCTGTGAAAATCCTATCCTTTTAAAGAAATCTCTTTTAACTTGTCATTCTTGTTATATAACGATTACAAAACTCTTTTATTTTGGTGGCATTCTAAAAAGAGCGGGACAAAAATCAATTTTGTCCCGCTCCTCAAAATGATAACTAGATCCGACAATCTAGGGAACTGCTGGAGTTTGCAGATAACACTAATATAATCGGCACAAATAAATACGTTTTAAGTCAGATTGCAACTGCGACTGATTGTAAAATGCCACATAAAAAATTTATAAACAAGAGACTTGTATCCTAACTTCTTCTTTATTTTGCAACAACTGCTTTTAAAGCATCTACTTTATCAAGTTTTTCCCACGGCAAGTCAATATCCGTACGTCCCATGTGCCCATAGGCAGCAGTCTGACGGTAAATTGGGCGTTTCAAATCAAGCATTTGAATAATACCAGCTGGACGAAGGTCAAAGATTTGTCGAACCGCTTCTTGAAGATTGCTTTCTGAAACTACACCTGTACCAAAAGTATCAATGCGAACTGATACTGGATGTGCGACCCCAATAGCATAGGCTAGCTGGACTTCAGCTTTCTTGGCCAAGCCAGCAGCGACAATATTTTTGGCAATGTAACGAGCAGCATAGGAAGCGGAACGATCGACCTTTGTAGCGTCTTTACCAGAGAAAGCTCCTCCTCCGTGGCGTGCATACCCGCCATAAGTATCAACGATAATCTTACGTCCAGTTAAACCGGAATCTCCTTGAGGACCACCAATAACAAAGCGACCAGTTGGATTGATGAAAAACTTGCTTTCTTCATCTAAATATTCTGCTGGAACAACTTCTTTAATGACCTTTTCAATTACATCTTGATGAATCTGCTCATTGCTTACTTCTGGGTCATGTTGAGTGGAAATAACTACAGTATCAACACGGACTGCTTGGTCGTTTTCATCGTATTCAACCGTTACCTGAGATTTTGCATCCGGACGAAGATAGGAAATTTCTCCAGATTTGCGAAGCTCTGCTAAACGACGGACTAATTTATGACTTAAAGAAATAGGCAGTGGCATTAGTTCAGGCGTTTCATCTACGGCAAAGCCAAACATAAGACCTTGATCTCCAGCGCCAATCAAATCAAGTGGATCTTGATCAACATTCCCACGAATTTCTAAGGCCTCATTCACCCCTTGAGCAATGTCTGACGACTGCTCAACAAGCGACGGATGCACTCCAACCGTTTCTGCAGAAAAACCATATTCAGCATTTGTGTAGCCAATCTCTGCAATCGTATCACGAACTATGCGGTTAATATCCACATAAGCATTTGTAGAGATTTCTCCAAAAACATGGACGGAACCTGTATAGACAGCTGTCTCAGCAGCTACATGAGCTTCTGGATCCTGCTCCAAAATAGCATCTAAAATAGCATCTGAAATTTGGTCTGCAATCTTATCTGGATGTCCTTCAGATACAGATTCAGACGTGAAAAGTTTACGCTCTGACATATTCATGTCCCCCTTTTAATGAAATATTGTCCCTAGAAATTCTATTATTGCTAGGAAGTTACTTGAAAATCTGTAAACAGACTTACGTTAAAAAGTTACAAAGCACTAGTCTCTACGGTCAATATTTAACCTTTGACTACCTTTTCGGGACTCTTTTAACTTCTCTATTGTATCATTTTTTATTAAAATAAACAGACAATTTGATAAAAATTAGAAGAAATTAAGAATATAAAAAGGTTGAAAAATATTTCCAACCTTATGTTCTTATCACGATTTACCTTCATACACGATTTGTCCATCACAGATAGTATAACAAACAACACCTTTCAATTTTTCGCCAATAAATGGCGAATTAATTGATTTTGAGGCGAAATCTTCTGTTATCATGCGTTCGGCATTTGCATCAAAAATCGTGAGATCGGCTGGACCGTTCTCAGCAAGATAACCCGCGTCAAAACCATAAAGCTGTGCGGGGTTAATCGTCATTTTTTCCAGCAACTGCATGAGGGTCAAATGACCTGCGTCTACCAAATACGTCAAGCCAAGTGAAAGCGATGTCTCTAAACCTGTCATACCAGACGGTGCTTGGGTGATATCTTTTACATTTTTTTCATCGACATGGTGAGGTGCATGGTCTGTCGCAATAACCGAAATCACTCCTGATTTAAGCCCTTCAATGACAGCTAAACGATCTGATTCCAAACGAAGGGGTGGATTCATCTTAGCATTGCTACCTCTGAGCAACAATAGCTCTTCTGTTTTAGAAAAATGCTGGGGTGCTGCTTCTGCTGTCACATGAGTGCCCAATCGCTGAGCAAATTCCACGACTTTCACGCTTTCTGCTTTTGATAAATGCTGAATATGAATATGAGTATTGGTTGCATGAGCAATCATGACGTCACGCGCAATCATACTATATTCAGCAACACCTGTCGCACCGCAGAATCCAAAATGTTCTTTGGCAATCTGCTCATTGAAACCGAGTATACCGTTCAGTTCTGGATCCTCTTCATGAAGACAAATAAATGCACCATGTTTGTCAGCTTCTTCTAAAGCTTCGCGTACCATTTTCGTACTTTTTAATGGAATTCCGTCATCTGAAAAACCAATAGCTCCCGCTGCTAAAAGCCCTTTAAAATCTGTCAAATGTTGTCCATCAAAATTCTTTGTAATAGTTGCAACAGCTTTAATATGAATTTTTTCACGATCGGCAGATGCTAATACTTCCTTTAGTGTCTCTACTGTTGAAATCGTCGGAGTGGTATTTGCCATCATGACAACCGTTGTAAATCCGCCCTCTGCCGCTGCTAAAGCACCTGTATGAATGTCTTCCTTATGTGTCTGACCAGGCTCACGAAAATGAACATGGATATCAATCAATCCTGGTGCTACCACCAATCCAGTCGCATCAATTACCTGAGCATTTTCTACTTTCAAATCTTGACCAATTTGAAGAATTCTTTTATCCTTCATCAAGATATCACAAATCTGATTTAAACCAGATTTAGGATCCATGAGTCGACCATTTTTAATTAACAACATAAATTTTCTCCTTAATCTTCATAAAAATCAACATGGCTCTCCACTAACGTCTCTCCTTTGTAAGAAAATTTGGCCGAGAAAAACGGTTTATTTTCTAAAAGCCACGATACAAAGATGTGATCTCCCTCCCAAGTCGGTCTAGATAGAACTTGTTCATAAGGTACCCATTCCAAAGTACCTTCGTCGCAGTCAATCAGCTCACCTGTAAATTCTGTCACTTTAAATACATAAGTGTACCAGTCATGGTGAGGCGTGAAATCCGGAAAAGTGATAATACCTTTTAGTACTGGCTTATTTACTTGTAATCCCGTCTCTTCAAAGATTTCTCGCACCGCACACTCTTGCGGTGTTTCACCTTTTTCTAATTTACCACCAACACCAATCCACTTGCCAGCATGAATATCATTAGGCTTTTTATTGCGATGAAGTAGTAAAATTTCTTTTCCATTGTCAATGTAACAAATCGTTGCTAATTTAACCATTTCTCCTCCTAAACTAACCAGTCAACGGGTTCTAATCCTTGATTTTTTAAAAATTCATTTGTCTTAGAAAAAGGTCTACTTCCAAAAAAACCTCGATGAGCCGATAAAGGACTCGGATGAGGAGATTCCAAAATGAGATGTTTTGGATTGGTAATCAATGCTTTTTTCTTGCGTGCATAAGAACCCCAGAGAATAAAAACAACAGGTGTATCTTTTTCATTGACAACCTTAATAACGGCATCCGTAAACGGTTCCCAAATTTGACCAGCATGCCCATTTGCTTGACCAGCAGGAACAGTCAAACTCGCATTTAGCAACAGTACTCCTTGACGCGCCCAAGATGTCAAATCATGAGATTCTTTCATTCCAATGTCATCTGCCAACTCTTTCAAAATATTTTGAAGAGAAGGTGGCGCTGGAATATCATCTGGTACTGAGAAACTCAACCCCTGTGCTTGACGCGGACCATGATAAGGATCCTGCCCTAAAATTACCACCTTTACATCTACTAAATCAGTCGTTTGTATCGCATTAAATACTTTTTCACGCGGTGGATAGATTGTGCCTGATGAATAAACCTGATTTAAAAAATAATTAATTTTACCAAAATAACCATCAGGCAATTGTTGCTTAATCAAACTATGCCAAGCTGAGTGTTCCATTGTTTTCTCCTCTTCTATACTCAATTACTTTTCTTCCTCAGGATAGGTCATTCCCCATTCTTTTCGTAAATCTGTCATGATTTTCATGACATCACGACTATAATGCAAGTACATCTCATCTTTGTCACCAGCTACTGCTTCTTCCATATCAAGAATTTCATACATTAAAGCATCACTCGTCTTTCCAGCTTCAATGATTTCTTGATGCCCGTCTTCCGTATAGGTAATAACCGCCTTTTGTCCTCGAGGATATTCATATATTTCAATATAGCCTTTATCATAAGCAATTGTTCCTCGCTTAGGCTGTTTAGCGTGGAGACTCAAGGTCAAAGTTGCCATTTCTCCTTCAGCATTCGTCAGAAGAATCCCCGCCTGCTCATCAACGCCCGTTGGTGCAAATTTCACTTGTGAAAGAATTTGATTGGGTCGAGATGTCATAAACCAGCGAACAAATGATAAGGCATATACACCAATATCTAAAAGGGCTCCGCCTGCAAGCTGACGATTAAAGAAACGATTTGTCATATCATATTCTTTATAACTACCAAAGTTCATTTGAATCACTTTTAAGTCGCCTAATCGCCCGCTAGAAATTACTTTACTTAATTGACGATAAATCGGCATATGATAAATGGTCATAGCTTCAGCTAAAACAACATGATGCTGTTCCGCTAGGAAGATAGCTTCTTCTAATTCTTCAGAATTAAGTGTAATAGACTTCTCGCATAGAACATGTTTTCCATTTTTTAGTGCTTTTCGTAAAAAATCAATATGCGTATTGTGTGGCGTGGAAATGTAAATAATATCCACATTTTCGTCACTAAATACGTCATCTATCTGGTCGTAGACTTTTTCAATACCGTATTTTTGTGCAAACTCCAAGCCTTTTTGATATGTTCGATTAGCAACCGAATAAAGCTTCCCTCCCAATTTCTCCAAAGCTTGTGCCAATTCATTAGCAATCACACCTGTACCTAAAGTTGCCCAATTGTAACGTACTTTGTTTTCCATAGTCTTTCTCCTAGCTACATGATTAATCTTATCATACCAAATTTTCCTTCATTTAGCTGACTTTTTATGTAGAGATATTACCTGTATCAAAATCTTCTAAAATCAAACTGTAAGGACACACATACTTTTCTATATAAACAATCGCATAAAATCAGAGCATTTCTTTATGTTATAATAAACTGAAAAAGGAGCAACCTTATGTGGTCTTGGTTTATTTTATTTTTACTCTTGTTTATTGCCTTATTTTACTTTTCAAATATGATGATAAAAATCATCATCGGAATCATATTATTTATTTTTGCTATTGCAATAATTTGCCTCATAATTGATTTTCATAACGATCCTAATAAAAACTAGTTGCTATCCTTATTTAATATTGTAAACTTAAAAAGCCCATTCAATGGGCTTTTCTTTATATGTAATTATTTAACTGTAAAATGTCGTCTATTGGCCGAGTTCATCTTTTTTAAATTGTTCATTTTCCGTGATAGCTGAGGCTAAAGTTTCCTCTTCCGATTGAATAGCTTGATCAGTTATTTCTGTCACTTTCGTTTCTTGTTGAACTGATGTTACTTCTGTTTTCATCGCTTGAGATTGTGCTGATTCTTGCGGTTGAGTAAATTGTTGCGTTTGAACAGGTTGTTGAGATTGCATTTGTTGTGTCGTAAATTGTCCTTAATCAACAGTAGATGTTTGCGCTTCTTTAGTCGGCATACAAAGTAAGATAATCAAAGCGATAGAACATGGTAGCATAGCTAAAACAGCTAAGATATTTAAAAGTGGAACCCACATCAAAAGTACAGGAGCTACATATAAAAAGATGAATGCCCAATGATAGCCAGCATCGCGCAAGCGACGCACAATAATTGCTAAATTTGGAACTAAAGTTGCTATCCAGAAAATACTCAATAAAATAATGATAATAAATGTAGAACCTAAGCTAGCTATAAAAACACTTGGATCAAATTCACCAAGTTCTTCCCGATAGTAAACTGCTTGTTGCACAATGTTGAAAATTGCAGTTAAAATCGACCCAAAAGCTATCATACCAAATGGCAGTGTAATCAAAACATTGCACAAAACAGACCACCAATACTCAGGTCTTGTTGATTTTCCTTCAAAATCAGCATAATGAGTCCAAAACTTTTTATAAGCTGTAAACATAATAAATCTCCTCAGTTTTTATTTTTAAATATCATACTCTTCCTACTAAATCAACGGAATTTCAATTTTAGAACTCTGACTATTGAACAGTTTCTAATTGCCATTTTGTCCATCCTGAAAACTTGATCGCCCCTCGTTCATCTGTTCGATAAATCTTCGCATTTAAGCGATTCAATCGCTCTATCATTTCTTGATTCGGAGATTTGGATTGGTTATTTTTCCCAACAGAAATGAGTGCAACTGCCGGTTCTATTTGCTGTAAAAATTTTGAATGTGATGAATTTTTAGCTCCATGTTGCCCAACCTTCAAGACATCTGTTTTTAGCTTTGGATAAAGTTGCATTAGCTTTACTTCATCCTCTTCTGTTAAATTGCTCATAAATAAAAACCTTGTACGAAAAAATTGACCATATAAAACTAGCGATTGATCATTCTTATTCGTACCAGAAAGAACTTGCAAATGATGATCAAAAATAGGAAGTTTGTCTCCTTGTTTTACGACATGAACAAATGCTCTTGTCTCCTTTAATTTATTTAAAAAGTCTGCATCATTCAAACTACTTCTGGAAATAAAAATTTTCTTTACCGCAAACTTTTTAACCACTTTTATTACATCTCCCGCATAATCTGCATTAGGATTTGTTAAGATTAGAGTATCAATCGTATCTATACCACGACTTTTTAGGTAAGGAATCAAAGTTTTCTCCGCATTTGATTTAGTTGTTCGTTTTTGCCAAGATTCTTTTGTTCTAATTTCTTCACGTCCTCCAACGTCAATCAATACATTTCTACCTTTCCAGTCTCTCAAAAAAAGACTATCTCCCCGTCCAACATCAACCATTGTGATCTCATTTTGAAAAGGAAATTTAGTTATAAAAAATAGTATAGCAAGACACAAGCTGAGCAATATCACCCATTTTTTATTTTTTCTAACATCATACAAAATAGCCAGTACAAGCAGCATAACAACTAATAAAAGCGAGCTAGGTTGCCCAAAAACGATTGGTCTGCCAAAGACATTTGCTATCCAACGAATACTATTTTCTAAGCCTTCAAAAAGAAAATTTACTTGAATGAGCTTTATGAAAGGTGAAATGAGAAAAATCAGTGTTAAACCCGGTAGCATCACTATATCAAAAATTAGTGAAAAAACAAATGTCAATAAAATAGACCAAGGTTGAAATTCTCCAAAATAAAAGATTAGAATCGGTAAAACACCAAGTGAAATGATACTACTCTCTACCACAACTTTTCTCCAAGAAGTCAGACTTTCAAAATCTATAACACTAATAACAAAAGCATAGGCACAGGAGAGAACTCCTCCTGCCGTTAAAAGAAAAGATGGCATAAGCAAGGACAACACCATTATTGTTAAAGCAAAATTATCTAATTTAGTGATACCATGTTGCGACAATAATTTCTGAATTAAACTCCGTACAACGGATACTGAAAATCCAGTCATTCCTGCATAAAAGAAAGAAAACGGATATTGGCATTTATGAACCATTTCCTTCGTAAGTCCCAGCTTCAAAAGCAACTTACGAAATCCTTCCATAAAAAAGCCAACTTGCATGCCAGATAACGCAAATAAATGAATAATTCCCAAGCTAGAATAAAGATCACTCATTTCATCAAAATCTGTCTCTAATGCGCCAAATAAGAGCCCTGTCATGTAATGATTCATCGGATTTGGAAAATTTCTCTTAATGAAAACCAATGCCTTTCTTCGCCAGTTAGACAACCACTCAAACGGTTGGAAGCTAACCCTATCTTGACTAGACAAAATTTGATCCACCTTTAAAATCCGATAAATCCCTTGCGTTTTTAGATAGGCTTGATAATCAAAACCAGAAAAATTGCGTTGCTTTTCAGGAGATTCAAATTCCCCCTCAACAGTTAATGTGACAAGACTGGATAGATTTTGAAAAGCCAACTGTTCTTCTTTTGATTTCAATTTGTAGTAAATTTGATAAGTCTGCCCATTTGCTTTGCCGCGAAAAGAAAGCGAATCTCCATTTACCTTAATCGTGTCAGGTAGAACTGCTACTTGTCTTACAGAAGAAGGTTCTGCTTTTGTTTGCCACTCTGCCATTTCTCTACGAACAAAGAAAAAAGCAGCAAAACAAGCGAGAAACATTAAAGTTGTGAAACATTTTTTCGGTGAATAAAGGACAAAAAGACGGATTATTAGAAAAATAAAACAAAACCAAGCCAACCAGCTACTTTGATAGATTGCAAAATATAGCCAGACAAGTAAGAAAGCAATGTAAATTGGTTTAATCGGAAATATCTTAATCCACTGTGACATATTCTTTCAATTTCTCTAATGTTTTAGCACCAACTCCTGATATATTTTTAAGATCATCAACAGAATTAAATTTTCCATTTGCCTCACGATAATCTAAAATATCTTGGGCGCGCTTTTGTCCAATACCAGAAATAGACTGTAAATCAGACAAATTAGCCTTATTTAGATTGACCTTATTCCCTTTTTGTGCCGCAGTTCCATCGGTATCTGTCGTTAAAGTTTGTCCATTATTACTTGCAGCATTTGTTACATTTTCACCCATAGTTGCCACATAAATCACAGCCTCATCTGTTAGTTTTTGAGCCAAATTGATAGATTTGCTGTCAGCGTCTGTCGTTAGTCCACCCGCTTTTTGGATAGCATCATTTATTCGGCTTGTTTTTTTTAATTGATAAATACCTGGATTTTTAACAGCACCTTTAACATCTACAGTTAAAAATTCCAATTCTTCACTCGCTAAATTCTTTTGAGATTCTGTTTCTTCTTTCTGTTGTTTTTTCTTCGTTTCAGTTGAAGTTTCTTTCCGTTCTAGTTTTGCATTTGTGGCCTCTTGTGCAATATCTCCCACATTAGATTGTCTAGCAGATTTACTAGTCATCAGAAAAAATCCTGCTATGATCAAACCAATCAGGCTTAAACCAACTAAAATTTTATACTCTTTTATTTTTGTGATGATTACCTCTAACATTTTTCCTCCTAAACTGAATGAAAATTTACTTTATCTGTTTATTCGTAAAATAAATAAAAAAGCTGAAAAAATTTTTCAGCTTTTGCGATATTAGAAAAAGAATTTTGATAAGGATTAACCAATGAAACACTTCACCCTATTAAAAAATGAGAGTAATATAATGGATATTATCGTATATTATAAGTCTTCATAGTCCGAGCAATATCTCTATTTTGCTCACGACGTTTAATAGATTCGCGCTTATCATAGTCATGTTTCCCTTTAGCCAATCCTAAAAGCAACTTAGCATAACCATCTTTAAGATAAACTTTGAGAGGAACTAAAGTCATCCCAGTTCCTTTGGTTTCCTGCTCTAATTTTTTAATTTGCTTTCTATGCAACAGCAATTTTCTCCTACGTTCAGGGTCTTGATTCCAAATATTTCCTTCTTCATAAGGAGCTATATGGACATTACTGAGCCAGACTTCTCCATTTTTGATTTGAGCAAAGCCATCTTTTAGGTTAATTCGTGCAGCGCGTACGCTTTTAATTTCAGTTCCAGTTAAAACCATGCCCGCTTCAATCGTATCAACAATAGTATAGTCGTGACGTGCTTTCTTATTTTGAGCGACGACCTTTCCCTCTCCTTTTGCCATTCTTACTTCCTTTCTTAGTCATTTCTTTATAAAATGGTTTCTTCCCTTTGCTTTTCTTTGATTTCTTATCCCTAGAAATGATTCCTTTTGAAGATTTGCTCTTTCGCTCTCCGTCACCGCGATAAGACTGTTGACGTCCGTCTTGCTTGAACTTGGAGTGCTTTTTCTTTTCAATTACATCATATTCACTAGGTAGGTATTCAAAGTCAATCTCACCAGTCGCCTTATCCGATCGAACTAACTTAATGCGAATCTGTTGACCGACTCGAAAAACAACACTGGATTTTTCACCCTGCAAAGTTAGATTACGTTCATTATAGTGGAAAAACTCTGGCAAGTTAGCTACATGAATCAAACCTTCAACTGTGTTTGAAAGTTCGACAAATAGACCGAATTTGACTACACTCGACACAATACCATCAAATTCTTCTCCCACAAATTCTTCCATAAACTCAGCCTTTTTCATAGCTTCTACTTCTCGCTCTGCTTCAATAGCTCGCCGTTCCCTGCTGGAAGACTGACTAGCAATATCTGGAATGACTTGCTCAAAATGCTCTGCTATTTCCTTAGAACGCCCGTAATCACGCACCATGCGATGAACCAAAAGGTCTGGATAACGGCGGATTGGACTGGTGAAGTGAGTGTAAAACTCGGCTGCCAAACCATAATGACCGTAGTTATGCTCTGAGTAACGAGCCTGCTGCATGGAGCGCAAAAGCATCATAGATAGCACTTCTTCATAGGGCTGACCATGCACCGCTTTCATAATATCTTGAAGAGCAGATTGACTTATAGAATTAGCCGTTCCATATACTCGAACTCCAAAGGTAGAAGCAAAGTCAATAAACTTCTGCACTTTTTCAGCTTTAGGTTCTTCGTGAATCCGATAGATAAAGGGCAGCTTTAGTTTAGCAAAATGCTCTGCCACCGTTTCATTTGCGACCAACATAAAAGACTCAATCATACGCTCCGCAAGGCCACGCTGACGTAAAATAATATCTACTGGACGTCCAGCCTTATTGACCAAAATTTTAGCCTCTTTCGTATCAAAATTAAGGGCTCCTCGCTTGAAACGCATCGTTTCTAAGATAGCATGAAGCTCTACCATTTGCTCTATACTTGGCACAATCGCTTTAAAAGCAGCTCGTTTTTTCTCGTCTCCCGCAATCATGTCATTCACATCGCTATAGGTCATACGAAAAGTAGTTTTAATGATTGTTTGTGTAATGGTATGTTTGACAACTCGCCCTTTTTGATCAATCTCCATGATAGCTGATTGCGTCAGCCGATCTACATTAGGATTGAGTGAACAGATGCCATTTGACAGACGCTCAGGCAGCATAGGTACTACTCGATCCGTCACATAAACAGATGTTGCTCGATTGAGCGCTTCCTTGTCCAATTCAGAACCTTCTTGAACATAGTAAGAAACATCTGCAATATGAACTCCCAGTTCAAAATGTCCATTTGATAGTTTCTTGATATGAACTGCATCGTCCAAATCTTTAGCATCCGCCCCATCAATAGTAAAGGTAATTTCATTACGCAGATCTAAACGACCTTCAAAATCCTTTTTAGATGGCATATCCGGAATTGCTGACGCTTCTTTCAAAACTCTCTCTGGAAACTCAGACACAATGTCCATGGACTCCAAAACTTCCAGAACATCAATACCCGGATCATCCTTGTGACCCACTACATCCAAAATAGTAGCTACAAAAAAATCATGTTTTTTAGTCGGGTACTTATCAATCTCTACTTTTAAAATCTCTGTCCCATCCAAAACCAAAGCTGGTTTCTTGATATAAATAGGTTGAGATATTTTCTGATTTTTTGACCGAATATAACCAGCATACTTAGGCTTTTCTTCATCCAAGATGAGCTGACCCACTGCTGTTTTTAAGCTGTGTTCCAAAACATCAATAACCTTCGCTTCAGCAGACGTTCCCTTGCTGCGATCTGCAACCTTAGTGATTGCAACTTCTACCGTATCACCATCAATCGCATAGTTAACATCATTGCGACCAATAAAAAGATCATCCTCTTCTTCATTTAAGGTAACAAAGCCAAAGCCATTTTTATGGGCGTGAAAGGTCCCTTTCAAAGTAAGCAGCTGCTTTTCTTTACGAAGTTGGATTTTCCCAGCATTGCTAAAGGTCAATTGACGTTTTCGCTCCATTTCAGAAATCGTCTGAACTAAATTTCTAAAGTCTTTTGCTTTTTCTTTTCCTAATCTTTGTGCCAGCTCATCCATACTAGCTTCTTTCTTTTCTCTTAAATAGTTTAAAATTTCTTCTTTCATTCTTTCCTTTTTTCTTATATTCTCTAAACTTTAAGTTACTTTTTCCTCACCTAATACAGAAAAAATAGGCAAAGACAAAGTCAGAGCCCATTTTATTTACTAGATAAGATTGTCAGCATTAGTGCAATCAACAACCAAAAGAAAACCATCACTCCTGTCAAACGCTGCATAACTGCTTCAAAGCCTCTTGCTTTTGGTCGTTCAAACAAATCTCCTGCACTTGCGTCAAATACATTACTTGATTGATTTTTTGTAGGTTGCATAAAAATTGCGATTAAAATAAATACTGATAAAATCAATAAAATGGTTAATAATAAATTATACATATCAAACTCCTTAAAATCTCATTCATTTTACCATAAAACTTATTTTGATTCAAGATGTAAGGTCACTTTTCTTTCTTTGGGACAGTATTTTAATACCTCAACCTTTTCTGGATGTGTTTTCATATTTTTACTCGTTAAATAATTCTGACTGCCGCAAGAAGAACACTTTAAATTAATTTTTACTCGCACTGATTTCCTTTACTCCTAAATATTTTCTAAAACTAAACAATAAAAAGAAGAAGTTCAATAACGCTAAACCTGCTGTGCTATAGAAAACCCAATGATAGCCAAAATGAACAGAAATAGCTGACCCCATTAACGGCCCAATAACACCACCGATATAAAAGAAAGTTTGATTGTAACTGAAAATCCGTGAAATACCTTCTTTTGGTGTGATTTTATTGAGGAGAGAGCTAACTCCAGGCAGAAGAGCTCCAGTGCCCAATCCAAATAGAAAGCGATAAATTCCCAATTCAAGTGGTGTACCAGCCCTCGCACAGAAAATATAAATAACAAAACTATACAAAAGAGCCAGTAAGAGCAAACGGTGATTTCCTATTTTATCTCCTAATTTTCCCAGCCAACCAGATGAAAATATGCTTGAAATGCCCATTGCTGAAACGATTGCACCAGATACCAATAACAAATTTTCTTTTTGCCCTAAAGAGCGGATATAAAGTGTCAAAATAGGGGAAATGGACTGTCCAATCATCTGAATCACCATGCTAGTAATAAACAAGCCAAAAAGCATTGATTTTTGAGGAATTTGTTGAAATAGTTGCTTGGTCGAAACTTCTTTTCCTTTAGAGACAGGATGAAAATCTTCTTTTATCCCAAAAATTGTCCACAAAGTAACGACAAACAAGAAAAATCCAACCAAAAGGAAAACATTTCTCATTCCCAAACTTTGAGCTATCATTCCTCCTAAGAGCGGTCCCATCAGAGTCCCCGCTACGACACCTGTTGACAATGTTCCCAAGGCATAACCAGAGTGTTTTTTAGGAGCTTGACTAGCAATCAAAGCCGTGCTATTCGGTACATAACCAGAAAACACCCCATTTAACAGTCTCAATACAATGAGCCAAAATACATTCGGTACAAAAGCCAAGCCTCCCATCGTAAAGGTCATTGCAAAAGCTGCCCGAATCATCATTGGTTTGCGACCGTACCTATCAGCTAAACTTCCCCAGACAGGCGACAAAAGTGCGGCTGTCAAAGCTGTACTCGAAACCGCCAAGCCTGAATAAAATTCAACCATAGAGCCTCTGGCGCCTAATTCTTCCACGTACAAAGACATAAAGGGAACAACTAGTGACAAGCTAGCACCTATAAAAAAGTTACCCAGCCAAGCAATCCATAAATTCCGTTTCCATTTCACTTGATTCTTAATAAAATCATCTTCTTTCTTTGTCTAAAAGCGCCTGCAACTGTTTTAAAGTATTCGAAAGCGCACCGTTATTATCAATCACAATCTCAGCTCTTTGTCTTTTTTCTGCCAAAGAAAGCTGAGCTGCTATGCGTTGTTGAGCCTCTTCTTGACTAAGATTGTTTCGAGCCATCAAACGTTCTAGCTGAGTGCCTTTGCTCACATCTACTAGCCAAATTTTATCAAACCAATCTTCATAGCCCTGCTCAAATAATAGTGGAATATCCATAAAGAAAAGCTCCTCAGTTGCTGCCAATTGCTCACGTTTTAAAGCTAATTCTTCTCGAATAATATCATTTTGTAAGCGACTGGACTTCTCTAGCAAATCGGGACGACTAAAGAGAAGAGCACCAAGCTTTTTTCGATCCAATTGACCGTCTGCCAATAAAATTTCTGTTCCAAATTCTGACAATAGAGCTTGATAAAGTCGACCTCTCGGTTTCTGCAATTCATGAACCACCTGATCCGCATCAATTACTTGATAGCCCTGAGAGCGCAGGAAGTCTGTCACAACTGATTTTCCAGAGGCAATTCCGCCTGTAATTCCAATTATTTTTGCCATGTCCTACCTCATTTTTTGACAATGTGGACAAAGGTGAGTTCCACGACCAGCTAGTTTGATTTTTTCAATTTCATGACCACATCTAGTGCAAGGTTGCCTTGTTTTTCCATAGACTTGCAAGAAATCTTGCATTGTGCCGTCTTCTCCTAAAGCATTGCGATAAGTGCGAATGGTCGATCCTCCCTTTTCAATTCCTAACTGCAAGACCGCAATAATTTGTTCTCGCAGATGCTTCATTTCTGCTCTATTCAGGCTTTGGGCTGCTCTTGCTGGGTGAATCTGTGCCCGCCATAAAACTTCATCCACATAGATATTACCAAGACCCGCTACTAAGGTTTGATCCAATAGGTAAGGTTTAATCAGTTTCTTAGACTTTCTTAGAGCTGTTGCAAATGGTAGTAAATGAAAGTCTAATTCGGTCGGTTCTGGTCCTAACTTTTTAGAGAGAAAATAGCTATCCAGCTGTTCTTTTTTCAACAATTCCATTGTACCAAATTTCCGAACATCCTGATAAACGAGGTTGCTGCCATCTGTGAAATGAAAAATTACATGAGAATGCTTAGTCAATTGGGCCTCTTCAGGGTAGAAAAGATACTTTCCTTCCATGCGCAAATGCGAAATCAGCACCCAATTTGTCAAATAAAAAATCAGATATTTGCCCCGACGCTCAACAGCATCAATACTTTGTCTCGGTAAATCTAAGACAAAAGTATCTACCCCTGTCCCAATCATCTTGGTATAACGGACATCTACCTTTTCAATCTCTTTTCCTTTAACCAGCCGCTCCAAACCACGGCGTACCGTTTCTACTTCTGGTAATTCAGGCATGAAATTTTTATCCTTTCTTATCCAAATTTAACGTGTAATGGACTGTTCGACTTATTTCTTTAAATCCTGCCTTCTTATGAAAAGCTTGACTGACTGCATTGTCTATATCACAATCTGAAGCTAGCTGAGACACTCCTTTTTCTGTCGCCCACGACTGAGCAAAGTCAAGAAGCTGAGTAGCGATACCATGTCTTTGAAAAACAGGTACTACCGCTATGCCTTCAATATATGCAACAGGAAGTTGCTCTGCTCCTTCCACATACTCCGAACGCATAGATAAGCTGACCCAAGCAACGGCTTCTCCTTCTATGTAGTACAAAAATTCATTAGGAAATTTCCCTTCAGAAAACGCTACTAATAATTTCTTTTTCTCTATCTTCCAAGCTAAATGAGCAAAGTAAGCCCAATCAGCTAGCTGAGATTTTTCTACCTCTCGGATTTCTCCTATCATGATTATTTCTTTCAATCTTCTCTTCCTAGTAAACGGCGTGCGTATACTGTCTGACCTGAATGCATAGCCGCATCGTCAATGATAGATACTAAACGATTTCCACGTTTAACAGCTGGAATCCAATTCTCATCGACAACATCATCCAGACTATCTTCATTTACCTTTGATAAATAAGCAATTGTTGCCGCAACCGCATCAGACAGATAACCTTTAAGAAAATCAATATCTGTCACCACAACTTTATGCGCTTCTTGAGGAGTGTGATGCCAATCTTCCGTATCATCTGGCAAATCCAAAGCAAATTTTTTCTTCCAACCTTTAGAAAACCAGACTGGATTAGTCTTTGCTAAATCAGCAATCTGGAAATCCAACTCCCGCGCCGTATGCCAAGTCAGCCAAGTGATAGACTTAATAGATGGGGCAGTATCTACAAGTGGAAAAGCGTTCACCTCTTCTAAAGACAAACCTTCCAATACAGACAAAAAACGCTCCTGAGCTCGTTCTACATTTTCCACTAAAAGTTCTACAAATTCCATTGTCCCGCCTCCTTTATTAAACTGTATCAAACACTAAAATACATCTATTATCACTGCAAATCTGATTTTAAAATTCCATAAGAGGAAAAATCCTTGATTTTCCCTTTATGAAATACTGCTTTGCGAAAGGTTGCCTCGTATATCATTCCGGCCTTGGCCATAACACGTCCTGAAGCAGGATTGTCAGTAACAAAGTCTGCTGTGACACAATTAAAGTCTGCTTCTTTCAAAAGATAAGAAAGCACCTCTTGGAGTGCCTCAGTCATCAAACCTCGTCCCCAATATCTTTTACTCAGGACATAACCAACTTCGCAAGCATTAATATCTTCATCTATGTCCACCACACTAATATCGCCAATCACTTCATCAGAATTTTCTTTCAGACAAATCGCCCATTTATAAAAATCCAGATCTTGATATTGTTAAACCCACTGAGCCACTGATTGTTTGGTAACGTCAGTATTCTCATGAGTAGACCAAGTTATATGACGAAGATTGTCTGGTTCAGAGGCCCAGTTACGATACATGGCAAGGTAATCTTTAGCTACAAAAGGGCGAAGCAGCAACCGTTCTGTTAACAATCTTTGTGTCCCGATATGTTTCATAAAATCTTATCTCATCATTATTATTTATTCAATGCCCTAGAGCAAAGCTGTCTGCAAAATATTCCGTTAACATCAAACGGTGTTTATCACTTACAGAATCCAGCTTCTCAATTTCTTCCTTAGAAAAGAAACGCAGGTGCAAGGTTTCTTCATTGTGAAAATTCGCAATATTTACTGGTGAAACAGCCGCCAGCTCATAGATGAAGACAACCGTCTGCACCTTGTCACCATTAGGATAGACTTCCTCAAAATTACTATAAACATTGAGAAAACGTGTTGCTTGTACTTTAATTCCCGTTTCTTCGAAAAACTCACGCTTAGCCGTATCAAGCGTGGACTCCCCAAGCTCCATTGCACCACCTGGAATTGCCCATGTTTTCTTATCACCGCGTAATTGCAAAAGTACGCGTCCATCCTTATCCGTCAAAATGCCCCCAGCAAAAGTCAGAATGACCTTGTTATGCCCAACTTTTGATCGGATATAGGAAATGTAATCTTGAGTCATGTTTAATACTCCTTCTCTTTCCACCTAAAGTCCACCAACTCTATTTTCTGATTGCTTTGTCTATTTCTGATGATCCATTTCTTCTATAATATGACCATAATGGACTTTCATAGCTTTCCTCAATTGCTGGCTAAACATCCCAAACATAAAATAATAAGCCAGACCAAGACATAATAAAGCGAATATTGGCAACAAGAATAATTGTACTATGAGGAAAATTATATTTGCTCTACCACTAAATATCGCCAGCAACGGCATTAAGACAAAAACAACTACTAATGTCATGCCAGCTGTCTTGAATCCCTTGTACCGTTGCTTTTTCAATTCTAAGTACTGATGGTAGATAGACCTTACTTCATCCTCTTTATAACGATTACAAAGCAAGCCGTCCTTTATTTCCTTATCTAAACTGGTAATCCCAATTGAATAAATCACTTTCTTCTCCTTCTCCCACGTTAGATTTTTTCTTCCTAAAAGCCGTCCTCAATACTCCTTCTCATTATAGCCAAAATCTGCCAAATCCAATTTCTTGTCCCGCCAGTTTTTCTTGACTTTAACCCAAGTTTCGAGATAGACTTTGTCGCCTAGCATGATTTCAATGTCACGGCGTGCCATTTTACCAATTTTCTTGAGCAGAGCCCCTTGCTTGCCAATGATAATCCCCTTTTGACTATCACGCTCCACCATGATGGTAGCACGAATATGTACCTTGTCCGTCTCCTCATCACGTTTCATAGATTCAATAACTACAGCCACTGAATGCGGTACTTCTTGCTCCGTTAATTTCAAAATTTTCTCTCGAATCATCTCAGAAACCAAAAAGCGTTCCGGGTGATCGGTAATTTGATCCTCTGGAAAGTATTGAAAGCCTTCTTCCAAGTTTTCTTTCAGCAATTCCATCAGACGAGGGACATTATTGCCTTGCAGGGCAGAAATGGGCACAATTTCCTTAAATTCCATTTGTGTCCGAAAATCATCAATCTGCTCCAGCAACTGGTCTGGGTGCACTTTGTCAATTTTATTGATAACGAGAATGACAGGA
This sequence comes from Streptococcus constellatus subsp. constellatus, assembly GCF_023167545.1. Classification (NCBI taxonomy): domain Bacteria; kingdom Bacillati; phylum Bacillota; class Bacilli; order Lactobacillales; family Streptococcaceae; genus Streptococcus; species Streptococcus constellatus. Next base: position 795,033 of record NZ_AP014647.1, on the reverse strand, counting down.
ATTTTTGCTGCCTTGAGCCGTTCCATAATCATATCATCACCCCTACCACGCTTTTCATCAGCAGGAACCATAAACAGGACTGTCTCTACCTCCCGTAACGTTGAATAAGCAGACTCTACCATAAAATCACCGAGCGCTGTTTTAGGCTTATGAATTCCCGGCGTATCAATAAAGACAATTTGCTCCATGTCTGTCGTATAAATCCCCATAATCTTGTTACGAGTTGTCTGAGCCTTATCACTCATAATAGCAATCTTTTGTCCCATGACATAATTCAGAAAAGTTGACTTCCCAACATTAGGACGTCCTAAAATGGCTACAAAACCAGATTTAAAAGTCATTATTTCACCTCTATTTCACTAAATAACAGAAAATCGGCAGTCTCCCCCGATTTCCAAATCTTTAAAAAATCAAATTCCAAATTTTAGGAATGAAAATAACCAAACCTGTCACAACTGCAAATCCAGAAACTACTAAAACTGCACCAGCTGCCATATCCTTGGCATTTTTAGCTCGTATGGAGAAGTGATAATCACTAGCTAAATCCACCACATTTTCAATAGCCGAATTCATAATCTCAAAAGCGATAACCAAAAAAATGCTCAAAAAAAGGAAAAGCCATTCTATCGCAGATACCTGAAAAAGGAAGCCTGCAAGCACCACTACAACTGCTGAAACGGCATGATTACGCATATTACGTTCTTCTTTGATTGCCGTAAAAATCCCTGTCAGAGCAAATTCTAAACTCGAAATGACATCCCGATTCTTCCATTTGCGCTTGTTTTTTTTATTGTCTTGTAAGTCCATAAGCAGTCAAAATTTCTTCCTGTAAACCAAACATTTCCGCCTCTTCTTCTGGCGTATAGTGATCGTATCCATTGATATGCAAAAAACCATGCACTGCAAGAAACCCCATCTCTCGCTCAAAACTGTGACCATACTCTTCTGCTTGCTCGCGCGCCTTATCTATGGAAATAAAAAGTTCTCCGATATAAGCATCAAAGTCCTCTAACATTTCTGCCAACTCAGGATTTTTTAATAAGTCCTCCTCATCAATGGCAATGTCCAGCTCAGGCTTGTACTCCAAACTAATAACATCTGTCGGACGGTCCGTATCTCGATATTCTAAATTCAGCTCATGACTACGCTCATTTGTAACAAACGTTACAGCCATTTCCTTATTTTCTTTCCCAATCTTCTTCGCAGCAAACTGCAAAATTTCCTGCGTTTGCTTTATCATTTTTTCCGAAACTTGATTTGTTTCATCTATGATTTCAATATACATCATGCACCCACTTTATTAGTATCATTTTCATTATACCATATTTCAATTAGGGATGGCTGATTTATAAATCATTTCCTATTTAGTTCTGCTCTTTATTGCACATTTTTTCTTTCAAAACTTATACTTGTTGCTGGAGACGGCTCATTTGAGCATAGATCCCATTTTGTTTTACCAATGTGTCGTGTTGCCCTCGCTCTACAATCTTTCCTTCAGAAATAACCAGGATTTGATCTGCCTCTTGAATGGTTGATAAACGATGAGCAATGATAAAAGTTGTTCTCCCTTCCTTTACAACAGCCATTGCTTTTTGAATCAGTTCTTCGGTTTCTGTATCAATATGAGAAGTTGCTTCATCCAATATTAAAATTTGAGGATTAGCATAGAGAGCTCGAGCAAATGAAATCAGTTGACGTTCACCACTCGAAAATGCTGCCCCTTTATCCTTTACAGGCTCATCAATTCCTTCTTTACAACGAGCCAGCAAGTCCCCTGCACCGACTTTTTCTAAAGATTCCAAAACTTTTTCACGATTGATACCTGAATGGCTCATAGCTACATTAGTTGCTAGTGTTCCTGTGAATAGATAAGGATCTTGCAAAACAATCCCCATGTGACTACGAAGACTTTCACGAGAATATTGTTGAATATCTTGTTGATCAACATAGATTTTCCCTTTTTGAGGATCGTAGAAACGATAAAGTAGGTTCATGATAGAAGATTTTCCAGAGCCGGTATGTCCTACCAAAGCAACCGTCTCTCCTTTCTTTGCTTTAAAACTAATATTGTGCAGAACTGTCTTGCCTTTCTCATATGCAAAGCTCACATGTTCAAATGTAACTTGTCCTTTAACAACTGCCAACTGTGATTTTACATCCTCTTCCTGAGGTTGATCTAACAATTCTAAAACTCGTTTCCCTGTTTCCAATGATCGTTGTACATTTGGGAAAAGCCGAACCAGAAAACCCATCATCTCAAATAAATTGATAATATAATTGAGATAGATAAACAGTACACCAGCGGTAATGACATTGCGACCGCCTAAAAATTGCTGACCAACTATCGTCAAAATGACAGTAAGCACTGTATTTTTTAAAAATTCCGTTAATGGCCAAGACGAAAGAGCACTTACCCATACAATTTGTTTATCAGCTTGGCTCATTTTTCGAGCAGTTGCATTAAATTCTGAAAGAACTGTTTTTTCCTGATGATATAACTGTATCAAGCTGGCTCCATGCATCAATTCATTCACTTGATTATTGATATCACTCCGTGAATCATAAAAGTCTTTCATCGGCTTGTCTGTTAGTTTTTTATAAAATACTTGTATCCCATAAAAAGCAGGAAGCAATAGCAAAAGTATCGAGGCAGCAAGCGGACTAAGGTAAAACAATAGAGCGTAGGTAAAAACAATCCGAAGAACTTGAATCAAAACACTAACCAAACTAGCATAAAATTGTCTTCGTAAGGTTTCCGTATCATTTACAATTCTGGTTGCAATCTTACCTGCTGGTTTATCATCAAAGTAAGAAATCGGCAAATTTTGCATAACCTGATAAGCTTCATTCCTCAGATGTTCTGCTACTTTGTTTCCACAATGCGCTAAAAGGCGATCACCTAAGTAAGTCAGTATGCTCCCCAAAACTACAACAATTATGTATAATCCAGCTAATTGCAAAAGCTGAACCTGACGATCTTTTCCGCTTCCAATCTGTGTAAGCGGTCCGTCTATCATATTTCTCAAACAGAGAGGAGACAGTTGGCTAGTCACCGTTGCTAAAACAGCAATTCCAACCGCAAAAAAGAATGCAGTTCGAACAACTCTTAGTTCTTTTAATAAACGACTAATGATACTCATTTGCTCCCTCCTCTCTGATGTTGCTGCCGCTGATATTGTTCGGCATACCAGCCTCCTTTATTTAGCAACTGGTTCGGTGTCCCTTCTTCAACAATTTGTCCATCTTCTAAGACAAGAACCCAGTCTGCCTGCTGGATAGCTGACAAACGGTGTGTCACAATGATCGTTGTCTGATTAGCTCGCATATCCTGAAGATTTTTGATAATTCGACGCTCTGTTTGAGCGTCAACTGCTGACAAAGAATCATCCAAAATGAGGACTTCTGGTTGTCTAATAAAGGCGCGTGCTAAAGAAATTCTTTGTTTTTGACCGCCAGATATTGACACTCCTCTCTCACCAATAAGAGTTTCCAGTCCGTCTGGCATTCGTTTTAAATCTTCTGAAAATGCTGCTGTTTTAATAGCTTTCTCAATATCGCTTAATGTCGCATTTCTCTTACCAAAGGCAATATTGTCTTTGACAGATTTTGAGAACAAAATATGCTCCTGAGGGACATAGCCAATCATTGCTTCAATCGATGGACGTGAATAGTGACTGACGGATTTTCCATTTATCTGAAATGTACCTCGTCCAACAGGATATTGCTGAAAAAGCTGACGAACTAAGGTTGTTTTACCAGATCCTGTTTTTCCAACAATACCATACGTCTTTCCTGCTTCAATTTGCCAAGCTATGTTACGCAAGCTAGGTCTTTTTGTTTGTGGATAAGTGAAATGATAATTCTGAAAACGAATAGAGATAAGATGTTTTAACTCCTCTTTGCCACTCATTTTCATATCATCTGTCGTTTCAATCAATTCTGTGACCTTTTTAAAAGACGTTTTCCCTGTTTGATAGACCAAGATAAAGTCCGACAACATCCAAAAAGGTTCAATAAGGCTAATCATATACAATTGAAGAGCGATCACTTGCCCAATTGTTAATTGTCCCATTTTTATAAAAATAGCCCCAATAAGAAGCACAATAATTGTTGATAAAGCGATAAAGACAGAGGAGAGAGGCGCGTAAAGATATTGAATGCTGGCAATTTGATCACCAACCTTAGATAAAGCTTTTGTGCGCAATTGGAACTGTTCTTTCTGAGTTGTCTTCTTGCTATAAGCACGCGCAACTCGGACTCCCTCTATTGTTTCCAGCACCTCATCATTCAAAGATGCCACTGCTTCACGATTATTTTCGACTAGTTTATCTTGTTTTTTACCAAGAAAATAAATCCAGATCATCAATGTCATAAGCGGAATCATAGCCAGTAAGCTAATTCCCCATGAGATAAAAAACATGGTCGGAATGACAAAGACAATCATACCTCCAGCATATAAGAGAATTACAATTCCATAACCAGCCATCTCCATCATTCCTTCAACATCTGTTGAAAAACGCGTTAGAATATCACCAGAACGAAATTTTTCGTAGAAAGGCATTCTCATAGCTACCAATTTTTCAAAAGCTCTTCTTTGAATGAGAAATTTATAATCAATGGACGATTGAAATATCTTTAAATGCCAATAGTAAGCTGAAAGATAGTTACAAATCGTCACCAGAGCCAACAAACTAACATCTCTAATTAAATTCTGCTGTGTCAAACTATGATGCGAAAGATGATCTACTAAACGCTGAATTACCTGTGTTGGAATCAACATTGTAAAATCATACAATAGTAAAACCAGAGCAATGGACAAATATAACCATTTATGTTCTTTTATATATCCAAATAAACTTTTAATCATCCTAAACCTTTCCTAAACACACAAAAAAGCTCAAGACAGAATAAACCTGTCCTGAGCTTACTTGTTTTTATTTATTTTTTCATCAAAAATAAATTACAGTGCTGTGCTAGAAAGGAGTTCTGTCGTATGATATACCTGAGTACTGTTTTGTTTTACATTATTCATGATACATTCTCCTTTCTACTTTTAATTAGTTAATACTTTAACATTAAAAGAAATGCTTGTCAAGAATATTTACAAAAAATCCTCCCAAAACTGAATGAATTTTCTGCCTTAAAATCAAGATTAACAATTCTTTGTAATAGCAATTTCGGCTGCAATACGTCCAAAAGTAAAAATATCAGTAAGGAAATTACCACCCAAACGGTTTCCAACATGCAATTCGCCAGCTACTTTCAAGCTGCGTAGAAACTTCGGATAACTTGTCCTCGCTTATTGATAACATACGTTTTCGTATCAATCTTAAGACCGCTCATAGTATGGTGAACGACTGGTTTTCAAGGAGTGGCATAAAATGGTGACTTTTCAACCTTGAGGTCGAAAGCTCTTTTTTCAAATTCAGGACCATATCCTGCATCAACATAAATATTATAAGCTGTGATCGTCTTGGTAAAGACCTGTGGATCCATTTGTAGCTGTTAAGCCAACTCTTCCAAACTATCTGATCGGTAAATCATTCCATGTGCTACCTGTGCATCAATCTTTTCTTGACTGTATTATAAGCTGTTTCTTTCATATTATCGTCTACAATCAGATAGAAAAAACCACCATTGTCAATTGCTGCCTGAACTCATTTATCCCGACTACCGTACTCATCTACAAAACGTTTTCCTTAAGTATTGACCATGATGAAGTTAGCCGGAGGCGCCTGTAATCGGGTCAGATACCAGCATTATTTGATAGAAGTCCAAACCGACTAGGTCTGTACCAACGCTTTGACCTAAGAGAATACCATCACCCATAATAGCTGGTGAATTTGATGTCTTAATATCGTCACCAATGTGCATCCAGTATTGATTGTATTGCTGCAACATCATAGGATTAAGATACAAATTAAAAGCGTTGATATGATTAGCTTTAAAATACTCTTTCAACAAAGAAATCATTGATGTTTCTTGATTATTCTATTAGAATGTGAAAACAATAACAATATTGATTTCTGCTTTTATAATGCAAAAAAGCCCATTAAAATTGGGCTTTTTCCTGTTCTTCATGCTAATTGCCGGGATCGAACCGGCGACCTCATCCTTACCATGGATGCGCTCTGCCAACTGAGCTAAATCAGCAGTCCCTATCTACTATATCATGCAGAGAGGTACTTGTCAATAGATTTGAAAAATGTTTTCATTAAAAGAGAAAAATTTTGCTAGAAGGTTCCAGAAAAGAACCTAGTCACCATTAAAATTTCCTATAAATCTCACATTCACATCAGTATTTTTCAAAATAATCTTTCTTTGTCAAACGATAATAAGCTCTCTGAGAAATTCGGCCTTCCTCATGCTCATCGAGTGCTGCGTATGGGTCAATATGGGAAAACTTCATACCAGCCTTTTCCATAACCCGTCCTGAAGCTGGATTTTCTACATCATGGAGAGCAACCAACATATTCATATCCAAACTTTCAAAAGCCATTTGAAGTATGGCTTTTAATGCTTCCGTTGCTAAGCCTTGATTCCAATATTTTTTATTGATGACATAACCAATGGCTGCCTTTTTAAGGAGCGGATCCAGCTTGTGCAGGTCAATGCTGCCAATCAGTTTATCCCTTTCCTTCAGTTCAATTCCCCAATTTCCAAGTGCCCGCCCCATAAACAAACGCGCAATAACATTTTTAGTTTCTTCCAAGTCTTTGTTAGGTAAAAAAGTATAGCGAGTATTTTCTTCATCAGAGGAATATTCAAACATATCTTCAGCATCATCTAATGTCACAGGTCGCAAGAGCAAGCGTTCTGTTTCCAAAATTCAATTTTCAGCTAGCCTTAGATAAATACTTTCCATTTTGTACGAATCTCCTATTTTGCCTCATAGCATAACATAAATATTCACCGAAATCAATGTTTTCTGATTTTATCTTGATTTTTAAAGCGTTTTCATATACAATAAAAACATCCCAAAAAAGGAGGAAGTCTATGTTAATTGGTATCCCAAAAGAAATTAAAAACAATGAAAATCGTGTTGCTTTAACACCAGCTGGTGTTCACAGTATCGTCCAAAAAGGTCATCAGGTTTTAGTTGAAACTAAAGCTGGGCTTGGTTCTGGATTTATAGACGCTGACTATGAGGCACAGGGAGCGACAATTGTTGCAACTGCAGCGGAAGCTTGGGCAGCTGATCTAGTTGTCAAAGTAAAAGAACCCTTAGTTACTGAATATAGCTTCTTACGTGATGATCTCTTGCTTTTCACTTATCTGCATATGGCTGCTGCACCTGAATTAGCTGATGCTATGACAATCAGTAAGACAATAGGAATTGCTTACGAAACCGTTCGTGACCAAGAGGGGAATCTCCCCTTACTTGTGCCTATGAGTGAAGTGGCAGGACGTATGGCTGTACAGATTGGAGCTCACTTTCTAACCAAACAAGAAGGTGGTTCTGGTATACTACTGGGCGGTGTTCCAGGTGTTCCTAAAGGAAAAGTCACTATCATTGGAGGGGGCGTTGTTGGAACACACGCAGCTCGCATCGCTTTAGGACTGGGAGCGCATGTCACTATTCTTGATATCAGCGCTAAACGACTGTCAGAACTAGAAGACCTTTTTGGTCATCAAATCCAGACCCTTATGTCTAATTCTTTCAATATTGCTGAAAGTGTCAAAGAGGCCGATGTAGTGATTGGAGCAGTATTAATCCCTGGTGCCAAAGCTCCCAAACTCGTTACTGATGAAATGGTCAGTAAAATGCGACCTGGTTCTGTCATCGTTGACGTAGCCGTTGACCAAGGTGGGGTTGTTGCAACTGCTGATCGTGTAACTACTCACGATGAACCTGTCTATGAAAAACATGGTGTACTTCACTATGCCGTTGCCAACATACCTGGTGCTGTTGCTCGCACATCAACTCTTGCTTTGACAAATGTAACACTTCCTTACATTGAAGCTTTGGCGGACAAAGGGTTTGAACAAGCTATTACAGATGATTGGGGGCTACAACAAGGAGTGACTACTTATAAAGGTTATCTCACTAGCCGACCAGTTGCAGAAGGGCTCAATCGTGACTACACTGATATCGCTGATTTAGTATAAGTTTTGAAAATAAAAGGATATGCCAACTTGCTTCGCAGGTCCTATACACCACCTTTTAAGCAGTTTTTTTGAACAATCACCTACTACACTGCTCATTTATTATAAAAATAATTTGAGTCTGAGACGCTATTGTCCCAGACTCTTTTTTACTTATCATTTTAAGTCGTATAACTATAAGAAAAGAGCTTTCAAATCCACCTCTTTGCTTCATTCCATTTATTTTTTCTTTTTAGGTTTAGGTAGCGGCAATTGATCATACATGGCTAAAATTAAATCTTCTAGAAACACCTTATTTTCAAGGTCTTCCACTAAAATCATTTCTTTGGCGCCTTCGTATGGAAACTCATACGAGGGTTGGGCAATCTTATCTAAGACTGCTTGAACTGGCTTAACTAAAAAGCGATTATCATAAATACCACCAATAATCTTACCACGGAAGTAAAGAATATACTCTCCCATCATAGAACGGTAAGTCACATCATCTAATCCTGATAATTGCTCCAAAACAAATTCCAAATAGTTTTTACTTGATGCCATTTCTAACCTCTTAAGCTCTGTTCAACGATAACAACCGTATAGAGTTCTTGTTTGACCTCACTTCCAATTGGTTTGAAGCCCTGCTTTTTCCAAAAATGCTGAGATTGCGGATTCCCCTTGACATAAGCCAAACGTGCTTTTCGAAAGTTTTTAGCAAAATAGGCTAGCGCTTCTGTCACAATCTGGCTGCCAATACCTTTCCCTTGATAGGTCTGATTAACCATAAATAGACCAATAAAAACTGTCTCCTCATCAGGATAGGCATAAACAAAATCTATAACAGCTACAAGGTTATAGCTATCCCAAAAGCCAACATAAAATTTATCAACCTTAGCCTTGCCTTCAGGTAGACGAAACATATCTTCTTTTACACTTTCCAAATTTGGAGCTGGTGGACAATGCTGAAAATACAGAGGATTGCTTTCATATAAAGATAAAATACTTGGAATATCCTTTTCTGCTAGTATCCTACAGCTATAATGCCTAGATAGTTGTTCAATCATCTTTTAAAATCCCTACTCTTTGTGTCCTGTAATGATAGTATAGGACGATGTATTGATGGCCAACACAATATAATTATCAGACACATAGAAGTTCTTTTTTTTTATGACTAATCTTTGTCTCAGATCTTTGGATAAAACCCTTAGCCCATAAAACTGGATTTTCCTCTCTCAAAAGCAGATGCTTTTGCAGACGGACTTTCCCAAGATCAGTTGTGTGAAACTTGTCCAGATTAGTCAAGAGATATTCCTTCATCATCTTCCGACTCCTTGACTGGCTCGCTGACGATTTCGTGACTAACTAAACTAGAATTTTCTTCTTTAGAAAAATGATGATGCGCCACTTCAGTAGAATGTTCATAGGCTTGGATAATCTCTGCAACCACAGGATGACGAACAACGTCCTTGGCTGACAGGTAAACAAAATCAATCTGCTTGATATTTTTCAATTTCTCTGTCGCATCAATGAGACCTGATTTACTATTCTTTGGCAAGTCAATCTGGCTAATATCCCCATTGACAATCATCTTGGAATTAAAACCAAGTCGAGTCAGGAACATCTTCATCTGCATAATGGTCGTATTTTGCGCTTCATCTAAGATGACAAAGGCGTCATCCAATGTTCGTCCACGCATATAAGCTAAAGGGGCTATCTCAATGATTTCTCGCTCCATAAGGCGCGCTGTTTGATCCTTACCTAAAATCTGATACAATGCATCGTAAACCGGTCGTAGATAAGGGTCTACTTTTTCTTTTAGATCCCCCGGTAAAAATCCTAGACTCTCACCAGCTTCAACCGCCGGTCGGGTCAATATAATCCGTTTGACCTGCCCTCGCTTCAGCGCTGTCACAGCCAAAGTTACGGCAAGAAAAGTCTTACCTGTTCCTGCTGGTCCAATCCCAAAGACAACATCATGGTTCTTAATGCTATCAACATAAATTTTCTGCCCTAAAGTCTTAACTCGAATGGGTTTACCATAAGAATCTTTAATAATCTCTTCTTCATATAGAGCCACAAACTTATCAATTTCACCATTTTTGACCATTGTAATAGCTGTCACTACATCTGGCGTTCCAATCGTCATTCCACGGTTAACTAAGACTAGCAGAGCCTGAATAACCTGACGGGCTTCTTCACAGGCCATCTCCTCACCAATAATCTGGACAATTTCTGTCCGCGCATGAATCGTCACCCGCAACTCCTGTTCCATTAAACGCAAATGACGTTCATTAGAACCAAAAAGATGAAATATATCATCTGGATGCTGTAAGATGATTTCTACTGAATGTTCTTGCAAACAAAGAACCTCTTTCTTCACATTATTTACTTTATTATAGCAAAGTAACTCGGAAAATTCTATCTTTTTCCCGAACTAATGTGCTTGATATTCTTCCCAGATTGCATCAAAATCACTAAGATTAAAGGAAAAATCAGCATGTTCTTCTAAATAGCGGCTAATTTCATCAAAATCATCCGTATGCTTAGGAAAAGTTGATTCATGAAAAACTAAATCGGCTAGTATTGCCTTCGGCGCTGTACTTTTAGGATTGCGCTCTGTCATCAACCAAGTGTAAAACGATTTTCTCATTTTATCTTTTCTCCTTTCTTGCTTTTTAACCAATCCGGTAAATATTCAGTCAAACCTAATGCAGATAACATGATGATTTGGGGTAAAAATTGTATCAAATACCGCGTCTTTCCACCTTCAAAAATTAGCAAAAACAACAAACCTCCAAAAACTGCAAGACTGATACCATTCAATTTATCATCTGCATGATATTTCCATAAGGCAAAAATAATCCCTACACTCATCACAATCCAAACAACTTGCTTCACAATCTCATAATAGCGATACTCACTCTTATCCACACTCAAAAAATAAGTTCTGATAAACTGTGCCACAAGATTCTTTTTTGTATAAGGATAAAGAGGGGAGATATAAGGCGTTTTTTCATATTCCACATCTCGATATAACCAACCTAAAGTTCCTTCTGAAACAGTTAATGAATGCTTATAGTAAAGATGATTGAGAAATCCCAAAAACGAATATTCTTTTAAGCGTCGTTTGATTTCTTTTTTTACATTTTCTTGCTTAAACATTCCATTATTATACTGTTCTCTCTGATCCACATCAATGTATTGAAGCAAGCCCTCTTTCATGTCTTCTTGATCGTGTCCAATAAAAGTCAACCCTAAGTCAATAAAGAGCAGAGGACTTTTAGACAATCCTTTCTCTTGTATCAATGTCACTTCTGTTTGCGTCGCTTTCAGATAGTTTCCGCCGATAGAAGTTACGCCAAACGATAGGAGAAAGGTGAAAAAGATTAGGATAAATTTCTTCCATTCCTTTTTGAACAACAGCAAAATAAAACCTGCCATAATAACAATCAACACAGTTGGTCGTATCAGCACTGCAAGCCCACTTATCAAACCTAATCTGATTGTCTTTATGAAGAGTACCCTCTTATCCTGCCATCGAAGCCCAAGTAAATCAAAAAGTAAGAATATTTGTAAAGCAATGAGCGGAAGAGGCCATATATCCGTGTACATCGAATAAAAATAAGGTGAAAAGCCAACTAGCAAGACATACAAACTAAATGTCACATCAGCAGCAGACTCACTCACATATTTTTTCATTCCCTTGTACAAAATGAGTGCCGTTATATCGGCATAAAATATATTTAATCCCTGCAAAATCCATAAAGCTGAGCTTCCAAAGATATTATAAAAAAAGCGCTCATACAAAAAGAGAAACAAGTTATTAGGATTGCGTGTCAAATAACTGGAAATAGAAGTCTCTTTTGAGTACTTGAAAGCACCATTGAAAACAACTGCTGCATCTCGCCGAATCAGCAACTGAGCAGACAAAAGCATTGCCAACTGAAATACAATCACTGCTATCATAATAGCAACTTTGTGTCTCATCATGTAGTGGTAGCATTTTTTTAAATTTTCTAGATAACGATAAGCTAGAAATACTAGTATGACTGCTCCAATCAAAGCAAGGCTAGAAATTGTCCCTAGATGAATAATAGCAGTAAAAAACCAATGCAAGCCCACAATGAACATGATTTTTCGCAAGATTCCAAAGAAAAAAGAGTACATTTTTAGCATAGGACCATTATATCAAAATCTAATTTGTTTCTCTATTTAAAAAACAACAATCATCAGATTGCTGCTTAACCTCTAATTGGACCCAGAATCCTCAGAACAAAAAAGTCAATTAAAATACCAAAGCTCATGAGTGGTGTATAAACAAATATCGTTAAAAGAAGAAAAATAAGTTTAGAAATTAAATCTCGCTGCAAATTTATTTGACGAAAAAGTTAATAGTCTCTCATTTCGTGGGAAAGGACTTCCTCATCAATATCCCTGCCAATTTTCTTGATCATGTTTAAATTTCTCAAGTAGAGCTAAGCCTTCTGCCGAAACATAGCCTTCTTGTTCCGCCAGCTTGATTAATTCAGTGTAGTTCGATAACGTTACCAATCGAACACCCGCATCTGAGAAATTCTTTTCTGCCCTAGGCAATTCATAAGTAAAAATAGCTACCACTCCAAGGACGTCAGCCCCCTCACGCTTAGCAGCAGCCACCGCATCCAGAACCGACCCTCCAGTTGAAATCAAATCCTCAATCACGACCATTTTCTGACCTGTTTTTACTCGACCTTCAATTTGATTTCCAGCACCATGATCTTTTGGTTTGCTACGAATATAAGCAAATGGTAAAGTCATCTTGTCAGCAATGATGGCTCCATGAGGAATACCTGCTGTTGCTGTCCCAGCAATCACTTCTACTTCTGGAAATTCAGCTTTGATTTTCTCAACAAAACCTTTTTCAATCAAAGTCCGCGTTTCTGGATAGGCCAAGGTCACACGATTATCTGTGTAGATTGGAGACTTGATGCCACTAGCCCAAGTGAAAGGCTCTTCCGGCTTCAAGTAAACAGCCTCAATTTTCAGTAAGTCACGCGCAATATCTTTTGCTAAAGTCATGATTTCTCCTTTATAATAATTCAATAGTGGAATCAAAATATTATTCCAAAAAATAAGTCTTTTCTTTTATGTCTTCTAAAGTGACGATCTCGCTAGATAAAGTTAACACCCATTTATCTTCAACATCATCTTGTCGATGAATAACAGCAACCAATTCTCCTTCAAAGTATTCTAACGGTTCTCGTACCTTTTCCGACACAATGTAAACATCTTGCTCTTCGCCATCCTCAGCAAACAAATTCGGAATATAACCATAATTGATAGGATAACGATTTCCAAAACTATCTTGATAACCGATGGGTCTGTCAATGATTGCTTGATATACTTTTCTAGCCATCTATCCATTCCGTCTTAATAGCGCGATAAGCAGCTACTGGATCTGCAGCTCGTGTAATGGGACGTCCAACCACAATATAGTCACTACCAATTTGATGTGCTTCTTGCGGTGTCATGACCCGTTTTTGGTCCCCAATTTCAGAACCAGCTGGTCGAATACCTGGAGTAACGCACAGAAAATCTTCTGACGTCGCCGCTTTAATCAGCTTAACTTCCTGAGCTGAACACACAACTCCGTCCAAGCCGGCCTCTTTAGCTTTGCAAGCATAATTGACAACCGATTCTGAAACAGTTGTTTGGATATTTTGGCAGTCTCGCATATCGGCTTCGCTAGTAGAAGTCAACTGAGTTACAGCCACTAATTTTGCTTTATCTCCCAAAACTTTTTTAGCTTCCCGCATCATCTCGACACCACCTGCTGCATGCAAAGTGACCATATCTACTCCAAAAGTTCCTAAAACAGACATAGCCGAGCGCACCGTATTGGGAATGTCATGCAATTTCAAATCTAGGAAAATGCTGTGTTCCAAACCTTTCAAATAGTGAACGATTTCTGGACCAATAGCATAAAAAAATTCCATACCAATTTTGACATAAAGCTTTTCATCTTTTGGAAAATGTTCCAGAAAGGTTTTAACATCATCAAAAGAGGGAAAATCAAGAGCAATAATAGGACGTTCTTCACGCATAGGTTCATCTCCTTATTAATTTATAGGCAGTTTGTCGTTTTAATCTTTGGACACAGGCTCTTAATAACTTGAAATACTGTCTGTACTACGGTTTCGTTTGCTAATCCTGACCGCTTGATTTCAATAGAAGTAAAGTCACTGACACTTCCTAACGAAAGCTTTACCCATCATCTTAAATCCCTTTCGAAACTTTTAAGCACACTTCGTACAAACTTCTCAAAAGCTATAGAAAAACCTTGCCTGAGGCAAGGTTACACGAAAATTGACAGTTTACTGCCGCTTTAAACCGTATCAGCCTTAGTAGCCTCTCTGGACTTCTTTAAAGGTTCCATTTCAATTATTTTATAATTTACTCCGTCTATTGTCAAGCAAAAAATGAGGCTACAACAAGTTTTTTCTAATTTCTGTTCGCAAGCTTTCCAAACTTTCAATACCGTATTTATCCATGACTTTAGGTAGATCCTCAATAATATTAGGACACGCATAAGGGTTTGTAAAATTTGCTGTCCCAACACCAATCGCTGATGCTCCCGCAATAAACATTTCAATGGCTGCTTCTGCTGAGTTTACTCCACCCATACCAATGATTGGTAAACTACTAGATTGTGCTACCTGACGAATCAACTTCAAGGCAACTGGAAAAATTGCCGGCCCCGACATGCCACCTGTTCCGTTTGCAATAATCGGCTTTCTGCTCTTTGAATCAAATCGCATTCCAACTAAAGTGTTAATCATGGTTAAACCAGAAACTCCTGCATCTTCAACTGCTTTCGCTATTTGTGTAATATCTGCTACACTAGGTGTCAATTTTACATAGACTGGCACTTCCGACACGTCTACCGCTGCCTTAGCAGCCTGATATGCTAAATCTGGCACCTGACCAATTAGCAAGCCCCCATTACCATGATCCACATTGGGGCAGGAAATATTAAGTTCAATAGCCTTGACGTTTGGAGCTTTAGATATTTTTTCTGCAACAAAAGCATATTCTTCGTTAGAAAATCCCGCAACATTAGCAATAATCGGAAGATTAGGATAATGGTGAGCCAGCCAAGGAAGTTTTTCTGTCAACACCACATCTACCCCAGGGTTTTGTAGTCCAATAGCATTGAGCATACCAGCTGGTGTTTCTGCCACTCGTGGCGTCGGATTGCCAAAACGAGGGTACTGCGTGGTCGCCTTAATCATTATGGAGCCAAGTACATTGAGATCATAATATTTGGCATATTCCTGACCAAAACCAAAACACCCCGAAGCTGGAATAATTGGATTTTTCAGTTCCAAACCAGGAAGAGAAATTGCTAAACAACTGTTAGACATATCAACCTCCTACATCACGATTGTACCAGTCTCAAAAACTGGACCGTCTTCACAAACCCGCTTATTGACTGCTTGGTCCTCACCAGCAACATGAAGTACACAAGCATAACAAGCCCCCATTCCACACGCCATTCGTGATTCCATAGAAATGTAAGCTCGCGGATGACTGCAAAATGTTTCATTCACATATCTGAGCATACTAGGAGCTCCGCAAGCATATACCGCAGTAAAATCTTCTGACAGCTCATTCACAATGGAGGAAACATAGCCTTTGCGGCCATAAGAACCATCATCTGTTGTTATCAGGACACGACTGTATTTTCTCATTTCTTCTTCCAAAATGACAACTGCTTTTGTTGCAAATCCAAGAACTGAAGTGACCTTCACTCCCTTGCTATGTAATTCTTTTGCCACTTGTAGCAAGGGGGGAACACCAATCCCACCTCCTATAATTAGAGCTGTATCTGCAATACCTAAACCAGATAAATCAAAACCATTTCCCTGAGACCCCATGACGTCTAACTGAAAACCTTTTTCCAGCTGAGAGAAGAATTCTGTACCTGCTCCCTCTATCCTGTAAATAATCCGACAGATTTTCCGTTCTCTGTTAATCTCTGAAATCGAAATAGGACGACGTAGAAGCTTTGTATCATCTGGAACTCGGATATGCAGAAATTGTCCAACCTGCATCTGGCCAACCATTTCTCCTAGTAAATCCATAGCAAAAATTCGTGGAGCAATTTTCTCTTGGTGCACAATAGTCATCTTTTCCAACATGATTTTTCCGAGTCTCTTCTTGCATGAGCTGCTTGTCATTTCTACCTCATTTCTTTATTAAAAAAGACCTTGCATATACACAAGGCCTCACGAAAATAAAGAGTCGGTTTTCTCACTCTTCCTTCACCCGAAACCTTGGAAGCCTCGCTGGACTTTCTTAAAGGTTAAATTTAATCTATTTTACAACTTCAAATGTGTTTTGTCAATTCCAATATGATAAAATAAGCTTATGAGAATTCAACAATTGCACTATATGATTAAAATCGTCGAGACTGGCAGCATGAACGAAGCTGCCAAGCAACTCTTTATTACCCAGCCTAGTCTGTCCAATGCAGTGCGCGATTTGGAAAATGAAATGGGCATTGAGATTTTCATCCGCAATCCCAAAGGTATTACGCTGACCAAGGACGGCATGGAATTTCTCTCCTATGCTCGTCAAGTGGTAGAACAGACTCAGTTATTAGAAGAACGTTACAAAAATCCAGTTGCCAATCGAGAGCTTTTCAGCGTCTCTTCTCAACACTACGCCTTTGTAGTCAATGCTTTCGTTTCTCTGCTCAAAAAAAGTGATATGGAAAAGTATGAGCTTTTCTTGCGCGAAACACGAACTTGGGAAATCATTGATGACGTCAAAAATTTCCGCAGCGAGATTGGCGTTCTCTTTCTCAACAGTTACAACCGCGATGTTCTCTCTAAAATGCTAGATGATAATCACTTGCTTGCCACACATCTCTTTACTGCCCAGCCACATATTTTTGTTAGCAAGAGCAATCCTCTAGCAAAGAAGAAACTGATCCAATTATCAGATTTGGAAGATTTTCCTTACCTCAGCTACGATCAAGGAACCCACAATTCCTTTTACTTTTCAGAAGAAATCCTATCGCAAGAACACCATAAAAAGTCCATCGTCGTCAGCGACCGAGCAACTCTTTTTAATCTTTTGATTGGTCTTGATGGCTACACTATTGCAACTGGTATTCTAAATAGTAATCTCAATGGTGACAATATCGTTTCTATTCCACTAGATATTGATGACCCTATTGAGCTGGTTTATATTAAACATGAAAAAGCTAGCTTATCCAAAATGGGGGATAAATTCATTGAGTATCTGTTGAATGAAGTTCAATTTGATAAATGAATCATCAAAATCGGTTCCATAATTCCTAAAGTAGTTTTACCCACTACAGAAATTACAGAGCCAAATAAGATAGCTGCTTAAAATTCATTCCATTTCCTTCTGTACTTACTTGATTTTATTATATCGTGAAATAGCAATAGCAGGAAAAAACGTTGAAAGGCTGTAATGTTTGCACATTACAGCCTTTCTTAAAAAATGAGCAAAATACTACTCAATAACTACTTCCATATATTTTGCTTGCCCGAAAAAAGAGACCGAACCTAAGCTCAGTCTCCTAATTATGCTAATATTATTGTTATACTTCTTCTGCAACCAATTCTTCTCCTAACAGTGAGTAACGTTCTGCTTTTAAATTCTTAATCGTCCACAAGGCAGCAAAGCTAATCAAATAAAGGCTTGCTAGGAAAATCATGACCATTGAAACGCTCGAGATATCTAAAATTTTCCCAATAATCACAGATGAAAATCCTCCAATTGCTCGGCCAACATTTAAGATGACATTATTAGCCGTGGAGCGAATATGAGCTGGATACAATCTCGTAATCATCGCGCCATAACCCGCAAACATACCATTGACAAAGAAACCAACAATCGCACCCCCGATAATCATGGCAGGCATTGAATTGGCAAATTGGAAGAGGTAAACACACATGGAGGATGCTAGAAGAAAGATTGAATAAACGAATCTCGGGCCCCATTTATCAAGGATTTGACCGAAGGTGAGCATTCCCAGACACATCCCTAAAATCGTTGAGACCATCCAAAGTGAGGAATCTTTCACAGAAATATGCAAACTTGTTTGGATAATGGTTGGAAGCCAGTTCATCATACCAAAGTAACCCGCAATTTGTACTGTTGTCATGACCATAAGCGCTACTGTCTGAGCCGTTAGAGATGGTGTTTTAAACAATTCACTCATTTTAACAGACTGGCGCCCTTCTGCTTTTAATGTCACATTGCCATTATCTCGGATATGATCATCATCAATCGCTAACATCATCCACAAAACCAAGGCAATAGGCGCAAGTCCAAAGAGGAACAGCCCTTTCCAACCAAGTGCTGGAGCTAACCAACCTGCTAAAAGTGCTGAAGTAATAGAACCGACTTGCCCTGCAATTCCATTCAAAGATGAAATGCGCCCCATTTTTCCAATAGGAACAATACCTGCCATAATCGCGATGGCAACTCCATACTCTCCACCAACGCCTATCCCAGCGATAAAACGCATGAGATATAGATAATAAATATTTTGTGTAAAGTAAATCAACCCTGTTGCTAATGAAAAAATAACAATCGTCCATTTGAAGACCTTGAACTTGTGATAGCGGTCAGCCAATAAGCCAAAAAGCAAACCTCCAACCAACATTCCCAGATTGGTAATTGTTGCAATCCAGCCTCCTTGCGCTCCAGTAACACCTAATTCTGAAATAATAGATGACATCGAAAAAGCTAAGAACATGACGTTTAAATCGTCCGTTCCTGATGCAACAATCGCAGCAACCAGTGCTCGCTTATTATTTTTGTCTAAAGACATGCACATCCTCCTTAATTGTAGCTCACAGACTACATTTATTAATTGAATACAGCCTATAAATCAAAAAGCTCAGGAAATCCCGAGCCAAAAGTTTACAGTAAAATAGCAGATTAGCGCACTAATCCATTTTAATGATTACTTTTATGCCTCACAGGACATGATTAAAGTTGTATTTAATTGCATTAAGTATAAAATAGATTGAAAGATTTGTCAAGAGATTTTAGGCAATAGTTTTGACGCATTCTCTATTCTCTCCACTGAAAGTTCTAAAATGAGGTTAGCTACTCAAAAAGTATTAAAAAACATCTCAGGTAATTGTTAAGAAAGGACTGAGACTTTACGCCGAAAAGCACATGTTTGAGGAGAGCAAAAAGATATTTGATGGAATATTGCGATAAAACAGTCTAAAAGCACTCAATTCTCCAAAAAGAGAACGAAGCTGTACTGACCCCCAAAAGTTGATATTGCCATTAAACCACTAATTTTTTTGGTTCCTCTTAGTTTGTTTGTCTATAAGGCATTCTTGGATTAACGACACAACTTCATCATTGGTTGGCAAGTCAGAGTGTTGTGCATCTTCTCCTGTGACGGTAGTTTCTGTATAGTGAGCTGCTTGTCCCTGATAGATATACTTACCAGCACTTACACTTGTATCAGGAACCAATTCATCCGAATCATAAGTAATAGTCCCTGCTACGGAGTACATCGCTAAGGTCCTAGGAATATTTTTACGATTCTTAATAAAGTCAGCTAACATTTCTGTTTTGTTATTAATATTTGTTTCAGTAAAATTATAAGGCGTTCCGATTGTCATTAACTTTTTTAGATTCACATCATAATCTCCAAGATAATTCTCGATAAATGCTGTATAAATCAAACCGCCATTAGAATGCCCCAATCCTTTAAAATTATTGAAATTATATTTTCCTTGCAAGTCCTCAAACGCAGCATTAACCATTTTAGCTTGCTTTTTGATATTACTATAACCATCTTTATTATTTTCAAATCCAATAACAATAATCGGTTCATTGTCATTAGCAGCAATCGAACCGCTATAAGTAATCCGTCCATCGTTCCATACTTTCACTTTAAGTAAACTATGCTTAACCCCACGACGCCTTTGATTTAGTTTTTGAACCAAACTATCGAATCGATTTTCTGTAGCAGAACTTCCCGGTATCATAATGATTGGCGACAAACGAGCATTATAAAATTTAGCAATTTCATCGATATTTTTTCTTGTCCAACTATAAGAGGGGACTGCTAAAACAATGAGGAAAATTAAAACCGTTAGCAAAACAAGTTTTACTTGTTTAGTCATGCTTACCTCCTTTTGGATCTACTCGACGAAGTTCATCATGAATCTGATCATTAAATGTAACAAATGGAAGATATATCATAACATCAATGATAAAAATGAAAATACCAACTGCTAGAGCTCGCAAACTTCCTCCTGTCCCAATGAAAGCATATAGTACACTTGGTGCTCCGCTAGGAACTGGATACACAGCTGGTGGCATTAGTCTGAAATAAAGAAAAATACTGGCTATAAAGACATTTATCATGGGTACAAGAATAAAAGGAATCAAAAAAAGAAAGTTGAAAAATATAGGAATGCCAACCATGAAGGCAGCGCCATGATTAAAAAGAGAAGGGAAAATACTTTTCAAACTAACATCACGATCTTTGTCGCTACGAGATTTCCATAAAATAGCAACTAAGAGTGCTAATCCTCCACCAAGTCCTGCAAAGATACCATAGGCATCATAAAGATTTGTTGAGGAAAAGGGATAAGGAATTCCTCTCGTCGTATGTTGTTTTAAAGCATAATTAAGATTATCTAATGCAAACGAATCATTGACAAAAGGAATATTGTTAAAGAGATTGCTATTTCCAATCCAAGCACTAAAAGTCCGTAAGGCAGTGTTCATTTCAATCACGAAGATATTATTTCGATTAACAATTAAGTTTGAGAAAAAATTAGAAATGGTCGAAAATACATTATAACGATTACCTAGGAACAGAAAGAAACTGTAAATAAGTGCTAGAGACAAAGAAGAAAGAATGGGACGAACTGTTTTTGGACGATAAACAAAATATTTATCCACAATTTGATCATCACTTGGACTCGAAAAGCGAAAGATTTGCCCTACTATATAACCCATCAATATGGCAACTATTAAATTGATATTGACAGGAAGGCTAATTCTCATCAAGGCACCATCTTTTAAAAGTGCGGAGAATAACTTTCGCGAATGAATTAACAAGCTAAAAATAAAAGCAGTAATTCCTGCCGTTCCTGTGCTACGTCCATAGTGACCAGCCGTATATTTCGCGCTAAAATAAGTCGCTAACGGGCCCGACAGCCCACCTATCAAAGCAGTACAGTTTGTCAAAACCAATCCAATTGTCGAAAAATACGGAAACCAAGAGCGAACGTTGAATAGGTTGTTAATATAACCATTTACTGAAAAAACCGACTCTGACAAAACCATTGTTGTCGTTGTTAGCAAGAAAAAAGGAAATAGTGATACCAAGGTTTTTTGCGTAATTTTAATAAAACTATTCCGTCGAAAAGCAATCATCTTTTTCAGTAAATATTGATTTACAAATTTTTTTCTACCTAATTTATTGAAGATCATAGCTTGATTGTAGCATAGTTGAGACGACAATTCAATTAGACTAAGTAAAAATAACATGCTAAATATTTTGACGAATAACCATAGCAAATATTCAATAGTTTGTAAGTTAAATCTAAAAAGGCTCAGATAAAAATCCAAGCCTTAAAATATTTAAACTTACCCTAATTTTCTTGTAAGATATTTCTGTGATTGTGCGGAAAGAGCACTGATAATCGTTCCCACAGCCCCAGCACCTGTGAACAATAATAGCAAACCAAGATTTGTCCAATAAGAGATATGTACTTCATTGCCATTTAAGATATAATTTGTCAGATAAGTAAAAGCGGTAAAAACATCTGCTCTTTCTGCTTTTGCAAGCTGAATTGCATAGTCAAATTGGTGCGCAACCAACATCATGATAAGCATAAAAACAACACTAATCGCGATACCAACTTTAGACAACTTTTTACCTAACAATTCGTACCCTTTTACTGTACAAACTCCCATGACAATTCCTGAGACAACAGCTACATAACCAAGTTGAGCAATCACTAAGGTAACAATTCCCCCTATCAAGCTTCCCAGAAATGCCCCTACTGTACCTGCTAAGATACTTTCTTTTTGATGATCATAAGCTTGATTGGCGATAGACAAATCCGAACTTAATTCCTGAAAGGCTTCTGGTGAAAGAAGCAACAAATTTCCTCCTACCTGATAAACATCCACTTGTCCTGCTTTTCCTGTCTGCTCGCACACATTTGTAAAATTTCTTTCTTTCAAAAAAGAGATAATATCTTGTAAACCCTGACGAATATGCTCACGTGTTTTTCCTTTGGTCATACCTACTTTAATATCAAAGCTTGATTTATACAAATTAACTTGATAGGTTTTCAATGCCTTAGAAGACTTCGTCAACTCTTTAAATTCTTCCAAAGAAGGCAACGCTTCGCCATTTTTTACCGAACAACAAATACGGTATTGATTTTTTTGATTCATTTGTTCAATATAGAAAGTATAACCATCTTTCTGTCCAAAAATAACGGTTGATGTTTCATCAAACTGCAATCCCAACTCATCCGCAAGTGCCTGCAAATCAAGTTTATTCATAATTACACCCCTTTATATATTCTAATTTTATTATAGCATAATTTTAAATAATTAGACAAGAGGAAATTAGTTGTAGAAATATAAAAAGAGTTGCACTAATGTTAACCTGCACCCCCAATCGTTAAAGTTTCTGTCCAACTTTTTGGGATGCAGGTCATGTCAACTCTTTACCTTTTCTTATTTTTCTACTCGAACGCCTTTGCAATCAACCTGAAGTTCAAAAACTTGTCCTTTAAATTGTTGCTCTTCTATCTTCTCTTTTAGTGTATTCGAGCGCTCTTTTGGTACTAGAATCATCACAGTAGGTCCTGCTCCTGATAGATAAGTCGCATACGCACCATTTTCTTTTGCCATCATCTTGATTTTGGGAAATTCCTTAATCAAGCCTTGGCGAAAGTGCTCATGGAAACGATCGGACTCAATAGCTTGTCCCGCTACTACCATGTCTCCCTTCATTAAAGCAGCAATTGCCACATTTGCTATCGAGCTTGCAGCAACAGCTTCTTGATAAGATAACTCTTTTGGAAGAACGCCACGGCTATCTTTTGTGCGCAATTCATAATTTGGGATGTAGGCAATAAGGCTTACTTCTGGAAATTTCGTCACAACTGTTGAAACTTCTCCGTTTACATAACTAGAAATCGTCAAATTACCATAAATAGCAGGTGCCACATTATCTGGATGCCCTTCAATTTTCGTCGCAAGATTTAACTTTTCCGTATTTGATAACTGTAAATTCACTAATTGATTGGCTAGTTCAATCCCTGCAACAATAACAGAACTAGAAGATCCCAAACCACGCGCCAAAGGGATATTAGTCGTCATTTTTAAATGATGAGGTCGGATGGCTGGAGCAATTCGACGCGCTACTTTAATCAACAAATTCCGTTCATTTGAAGGAATGCGCCGCCCTAAATCGTGCTCAATAATCCACTGATCACTTTTTCCTAAAACTTCAATGATCAGATATTTACTGACAGCTACACCAACCGAATCAAATCCCGGTCCAATATTAGCACTCGTTGCAGGTACAATAATTTTCATTCTACTCTCCTAGTACTTTGAACGTATTCAATAATTTAAAACCAGAAGTTGCCTGCAACTTTCGAGTGACATTTTCTAGTTGTGTTTTGTTGATAGCATGGGTGATAATCACAACGCGTGCAGTATTTCCGTCTGTTCCTTGCTGTAAGATTTGCTGCAAGGAAACATCCTCAGTATTAAAAATTTCTGCCAAACGTAAAACTTGACCTTTCGAATCCGGTGTCAATATTGAAAAGTAGTAAGAACTCTTAATATCTTCTCGTTTAGCAAGAACCAGTTCACGTTGAAATTCATTAAAGGCTTTTCCAACAGTTCCTTCATTGATGCGCCGAACAATCCGAATGATATCTGCTACGACACTTGTTGCTGTAGGTTTTTGTCCAGCACCTGGACCATAATACATCGACTCACCAATCCCGATAGATTCCACAAAGACTGCGTTCATCACACCATTCACACTAGCAAGAGGATGAGATTTTGGTAAAAAAGTCGGTGTGACTTCTGCAGCAAGACCTGATTTTGTTTCTTCAATAGAACCAACTAATTTGACAACATAGCCTAATTGCTGCGCAACTGTTACATCCTCTGGTGTAATCTTGCGAATGCCTTGATGAGCAACATCTTCAAATTTAACTGTCATGCCAAAGGCGAATTGACTCAAAATAGTCATTTTATAAGCAGCATCAATGCCATCGACATCATTAGTTGGATCACTTTCTGCAAATCCAAGTTGTTGCGCTTCAGATAACGCTGCTTCATAAGACCAACCTTCTTCTAGCATTTTAGTCAGCATGAAGTTAGATGTCCCATTGACCACACCGAGAATACGCGTAATTTTATCAGATGCTAAAGAATTAACAAGTGTGCGTAAAATCGGAATTCCTCCTGCTACCGCTGCTTCATAGTAAAGAGCCACCTTATTTTTATTAGCAATTTCAAGCAACTCCGCACCATGAACTGCTAACAAATCTTTATTTGCAGTAACAACATGCTTACCCGCCTCTAATGCACGTGTAATAAAGTTTTTTGCTGGTTCGATACGCCCCATCAACTCAACAACAATACTTACTTCCTTATCATTTAAAATTTCGTCAATTGTCGTAACAAAATTAAAATGATTCCCAGCTGCTACCAAGCGCTCTTTTTCAGCAATATCTTTCACCAATACTTTCGTGATTTCAATTTCTGAATGAGCTGCTTGCACAATCTTCTCATTATTTTCTTTTAATAAAAATGGAACACCACTAGCAACTGTTCCAAAACCAAGTAAAGCAATTTTAATAGACATAGGCACTCCTTGCGATTTTTATGTTTTTCATTATAGCAAATAAACTTATTTTTTTCTACTGAGCAAATTCTTATATTTTTTATAAAAATAATAAATTATTCTTTAAAATTTTATAAACTGACGCTAAGAATTATGATACAATAAAATTAGTGATTTAATAATCAAAGGAGTTTTACAATGGGAAAACATTCTGGTAATCGTTCTGCAAGAAATCGTATTCGTAAAAGGAGACAACGGCGCACTATTATTAGTCTCATCTTATTGGTCATTCTAGTAATCGCAGGGACATTCATGTGGAAACACTCTGGAGTAAACCTCGCTAATAACCAAACAAAATCTGCTGATTCAACAGTAAATAAATCTTCTTCCTCACAATCAACAGCTAAAAAGACAATGGACTCTAGTCACAAAAAGACTAAAATCAAATGGGTGAAACAGGATCAACCGGTTAAATTTCCTATTCTGATGTATCATGCGATTCATAATATGGATCCTTCTGAAGCAGCAAATGCAGGTTTAATTGTCTCACCAGAAACATTTGAAAGTCATTTAAAAGCCTTAAAAGATGCTGGTTATTATACTCTTACTCCAGAAGAAGCATATAAAGTTTTGACTGAAAATGTCCTTCCGGAAAATAAAAAAGTCGTTTGGTTGACTTTCGATGATAGTCTGAGGGATTTCTATACAAACGCCTTTCCATTGCTTCAAAAATATCAAATGAAAGCAACAAACAATGTCATTACTGGCTTTGTCGAAAATGGGCGCGAAGATATGCTAACTCTGCAGCAAATCAGAGAAATGAAAAAAAAGGGAATGTCTTTTGAAGATCATACGGTTAACCATCCAGATTTATCCCTTGCAAGTACAGAGACACAAACGACAGAATTACAAGCTTCCAAACAATACCTAGACAATAACCTTTCACAAAATACGACAACGGTTGCATATCCTTCAGGGCGTTATACTCAAACAACGACACAGATTGCTGAAAGCCTTGGTTATAAAATGGGATTGACAACCAACAACGGACTGGCTTCTCTTAATGACGGACTTTTGACCCTCAACCGTATTCGCGTCAATCCGACAACAACTGCACAAGATTTATTGAATGAAATTGCTACAAACTGAAAAATAGGACTTAGCTCAAAAATGAGCAAGTCCTATTCTTTTTTCTTTTGTGCTAATTTCTCACGCTCCAAACGAAACTTTCGGTTCGGATTGAGTTTGTTAAAAAGTTTTTCGAGCTTTTCTTCATTCCATACATCTGCTGCAGAAACAAAATTACCATTTTCATCACGAAAGGATATCGGTTTATCACCCACAGTATCACTCCTTTCTAATCCACAAATTCAAATTCAAAGTTGCCGATACGAACCAGGTCCCCATCTTTTGCGCCACGAGCTCGCAAGGCTTCATCTACACCCATACCACGCAATTGACGGGCAAATTTCATGACTGCTTCCTCACGGTCAAAGTTCGTCATAACAAAAAGTTTTTCTAATTTATCACCTGAAAGTACCCAAGCTGCATCGTCATCACGTGAGATGTCAAAGGCAGGAGCATCCTCATCAAAGCCATAATAAGCTTCCTCTTCCATTTCAGACTCATCATAAAGTAAAAATTCAGGAGTTTTATCTAGTAATTCTGCAGTCGCATCTAACAGCATTGATAATCCTTGTTTGGTCAAACTTGAAATTGGAAAAATCTGTGGCAATTCATCATAATTTTCTGCTAATTTTTTCTTAAATGTCTTCAAATTTTCTGCACTATCAGGCATGTCCATTTTATTAGCGACAATAATCTGCGGACGCTCCATCAAACGAAGATTGTACGATTCCAATTCCTTATTAATTGCAAGATAATCTTCGTAAGGATTACGCCCTTCACTAGCTGACATATCAATGACGTGCAAGATGACACGCGTTCGTTCAATATGGCGAAGAAACTGTGTCCCCAATCCCACTCCTTGACTTGCACCTTCAATCAATCCAGGCAAATCTGCCACAGCAAATGATTCACCAGATTGCGTTCGAACCATTCCAAGATTAGGTACAATTGTCGTGAAATGATACGCTCCAATTTTCGGTTTAGCGGATGTGATAACACTTAGCAGAGTTGATTTCCCAACAGACGGGAAGCCAACTAAACCAACATCTGCTAGAATTTTTAACTCCAACTGTAGCTCACGTTCTTGACCTGGTTCACCATTTTCAGAAATTTCTGGTGCTGGGTTTTTAGGTGTTGCAAAGCGGATATTGCCGCGACCGCCGCGACCGCCGTGCGCCACGATAAATTTTTGACCATTTTCAATCAAATCTGTTAGGATTTTTCCTGTTTCGGCGTCACGAACCGTCGTCCCTTGCGGCACATGAACCATCAAATCTTCCGCACCACGACCGTGCATTCCTTTGGTCATTCCTTTCTCACCAGACTGAGCTTTAAAATGACGATTATAACGAAAATCCATCAGGGTACGAAGCCCTTCATCTACGACAAAAATGACGTTGCCGCCACGACCGCCATCGCCACCCCAAGGACCGCCATTGGGGACATACTTTTCACGGCGAAATGCTACCATACCATCACCGCCATTCCCAGCCTTGACTTTAATCTTAGCTGTATCTAAAAACATACTCATATTTTTCTCTTTTCTCGATTTTCACTTTAAAAAAACGCTCTTTCAAGCGTTCGAGGACTAGAAATTACTCAAAGCACCAAGCGCACTTGCAAAGATCGCTCCAACAGTTACCAACAACATGATAACAACTACAATCAAAGTCAATTTTTCGAATCCTGTTTTTTTCCGTTGTCCATTATCACCAAAAGCCACAATATTACCTCTATGTATTTAATTTGCTCTCTTAATTGTAACATGAAGATGAGAGTTTTTCAAATGCTAGCTGAAAAGAATGCATTTCAATTGCAAATTTCCGCAAAGAAAAATCCAGCAAACTTCCTACTGGATTTTAGTATCAAACATTGTAACTATCAGGATTGTCAAAGACTGTTTTCAAGTTGTTTCTATCATTATCTTAACATAAGCCAACTTACCCTAAATTTTTATATTTTATCATAAAATGAGCATTATTTCACAAGACCTATAGACTCAATGAAGCGCATAAAAGCCGCTTGCCCCTCTTTTGTTCGCTTGTAAACACCCGCATCTTCCAAGACGCGTTTAAAAATCCGACCGACTGAAGCGCGCACGATTGTTTGCGCTGATTCTAGTGTTGCATCTGGATGATGAGCTTTTAACTGGTCAGCCCATGCCTGATGATAAGGAGCCACTTCTTCTCTTTGTCCCAAAAGAAATTCTTCAACTTCTTTTAATTCATTTTTCAAACGAGGTGGAAGAATCGCTAAGCCCATGACCTCAATCAAACCAATGTTTTCTTTCTTGATATGCTGAACATCTTGATGAGGATGATAAATACCATCCGGATGCTCTTTGGATGTTTGATTATCTCGAAGAACCAAATCTAATTCAAACTTGCCCTTTTTTCGCCGAGCAATAGGAGTAATAGTGTGATGTTGTTCACCATTTGACTCAGCTAAAATCTGAACAGTCGGATCAGAGTATGCACGCCATTTCTGTAAAATCGTATCCGACAACTCTATCAATGCAGCTTTATCAGTTGATTTCAACCGCAAAACCGACATAGGCCAGTTGACAATACCAGCCTCTACGGTTTCAAATCCTACAAAGGTGAAAACTTTGTCCAGATTTGCTTTTTCCATAGGAAAAGTATGCCTTCCCCCTTGATAATGATCATGTGTGAGAATAGATCCTCCCACGATAGGAAGGTCAGCATTAGAACCCGCAAAATAGCTCGGAAAAATTTCTACAATGTCCAAAAGGCGCTCAAAAGTAGCACGACTGATAGTCATAGGAGTATGCTTGCTATCTAAAAAAATGCAATGCTCATTAAAATAAGCATAGGGCGAATACTGAAAGCCCCATTCTTGTCCGACTAAGTCAAAACGGATAATTCTATGATTAGATCGTGCTGGATGATCTAGTCGACCTTGATACCCTTCATTTTCAAAACAAAGCTGACAGGCTGGATAATGGCTCGTTTTGGCCTTCTTAGCTGCTGCAATCTCTTTGGGATCTTTTTCTGGTTTAGAAAGATTGATGGTAATCTCCAAATCGCCATATTCAGTAGCTGTTTGATAGACAATATTTTTAGCAATGGCTTTCAATTTAATATAATCGTTGCACTTGCTGAGCTCATAAAAATTAGCAATGGCCTGCTCAGGAGTTTGTTCGTAGGTCTGCCAAAATTGTTGATTTAGCTGACTAGGAGCTGGGGTGACTAAATCCATCAACTTTGCCCCAAGAATATCCTGTTCTGCATGAGTCGAACCAACATTCCCAGTTGCTAAAGCAATTTTTAGTAAATCATCTTTGAGATCAATTAAACCACTTGCTGATGTTTTCTGTTTCTCAGCCTCTTCCCCAATTAGAGCCATGACACGATTTATCAAATAGGTTCGATCCATTTCTGTAAAAGAACTATTTGCTATGACCTCTGTTACAAAGTCATCTAGTAAATTTCCTGCCATTGTTTTTCCTTTCTTTCATAGAATCATCGGCACCTCTTTGCTATTACGTAACACATTTACTTAATCCAATAGACAGCTACCGCCGGCTACTTCTGCGATGTAAAAGCTAGGGGCATAGCCGATGACTTCTTGATACTTATGATCGACATTTTCTTTGAAAGATTCCACCGCATCCTTACCAACTAAAGCAATGGCGCAGCCACCGAAGCCTGCTCCGGTCATACGAGCCCCCAGAACACCTTCTTGCTCCCAGGCCGTGTGAACCAACGTATCCAACTCCAAACCAGTCACCTCATAGTCATGCTCTAACGAAACATGAGAAGCATTCATCAGACGACCAAACTTGTCAAGATCGCCTGCTTGCAAAGCTGCCCGCGCTTGCAAAGTACGTTGATTTTCCAAGACGGCATGACGAGCCCGTTTGAGACGATTTTCGTCCTCTATCAGATAGCTATACTCGTCAAAGGACCACTCATCCAACTCGCCTAAGGTTGCGATAGACAGCTTACGGTTAAGTTCTTCAACAGCTTTTTCACACTCAGCACGGCGTTCATTATATTTGGAATCTGCTAGTTCACGGCGCTTATTTGTATTCATGATAACAACCATATTATCCTTAAGTTCAAGAGGTACTAAGTCATATTCAAGTGTATTGGTATCTAGATAAATCGCTCGTTGATCTGCTCCCATGCCAATAGCAAACTGATCCATGATTCCTGAATTCACACCAATAAATTCATTTTCCGTTTGTTTACCGATTTTTACTAAATCTAAACGTTCCAATTTTAAATCAAACAGTTTCTCTACAATAATTCCTGTCAATAGTTCCAATGAAGCTGATGAAGAGAGACCTGAACCATTTGGAATATTCCCAGAGACATAGATATCCATTCCTTTATCAATGACATGCCCTGCCTTTTGTAAGAAATGAAGTACCCCTTTTGGATAATTTGTCCAATTATGCGTTTTTTCAAAACGAAGATTTTCTAGTGGCACCTCAATAATTCCTTTGTCTTCAAAGTTTGCTGAGTAAAAACGAAGTAAATTATCGTCACGTTTGCGCGCAGCTCCATAAGTTCCTAGCGAAATAGCTGCCGGAAAGACGTGACCACCATTGTAATCTGTATGTTCACCAATCAGGTTAATGCGTCCCGGTGAAAAGAATGTGTGATCTGCTTCTGCCCCAAAAATTGTTGCAAAGTTTGAACGCAATTGTTGAATAGAAAGAGTTGTTGACATAAAAAGTCTCCTTTTGTTTTGTTAGGTCTTGTAACCGTTTTATTATCTTTATTATAAAATATCATTAGTAAAATTTCAAGTATTTTAGTAAAATTTTACCAACATTTTATCAATCAAGTTGTAAAAAATAATACTCATCAATCTTTCATACTAAACTTTAGGAAATTTACTAAATATTTTTGTATTTTACTAATTTTTAAGATATAATAGACATATTCTTTAAAGAAATTAGGAAACAATCATGGCAACAATTAAAGATATTGCAAAAAGTGCTGGTGTCTCTCCAGCAACTGTATCACGCGTTTTAAATCACGACCAATCCATGTCTGTGAGTGACGAGACTCGCCAAAAGATATTTGACATTGCAGAAGAATTAGAATATAAAAAAACAAAAAGAGGAAGCAAGCGAAATTCCCAAAACCGCAGAATTGCGATTGTAGAATGGTACACAGAAGAGGAGGAACTAGACGACCTCTACTACTATGCCATTCGTCTTGGGGTAGAGAAAAAAGCTCAAGAATTGGCCTATGATGTTATGCGCTTTTTCAATAATGAAGAATTAAATCATCTCGATCAAGTTGACGGCATCATCGCGATTGGAAAATTTAGCACTCAAAAAATTAAAGAACTAGAACTCTATACAAAACACCTTGTTTTTATTGATAGCAATACACTTGCCTATGGACATAGCTGTGTGATGGCTGACTTTGAAAATTCTGTTATAGCTGTTCTTAATCACTTTTTAGAAAAGCAACACCAACAAATTGGACTGCTGATTGGGCAAGAACAGACTTCTGACAAAACCACTATCCTATCTGATCCACGCTTAGTAACCTTTAAAAATTTTCTAACTGAAAAACAACTCTATCAAGAAAAATATGTCAAAATAGGAAACTTTTCATCTGAATCAGGTTATTCTATGATGAAAGAATTGATTGAAAATTTAGGCAAACAACTTCCGACTGCATTTTTCATAGCAAGTGATGCTTTAGCTGTGGGTGCACTTCGAGCACTGCAAGAAGCAGATATTCCTGTGCCAGATCGTGTTAATGTAATTGCTTTTAACGATACGTCTATTGCCAAGTACGTCTATCCGCCACTCAGCACGGTTACTGTCTTTACAGAGGAAATGGGCAGACAAGGCTTTCAACTGCTGCACGAGGAATTTCAACATCCTGGCTCGACCATTCCACGTATGGTAACACTTGCCACCAAACTAACCCTTAGAAAGAGCAGCTTATAGAAATGAAAACATACGAAATTTTATTCGACATTTTAAGTCGAGAATCTGACTATATCAGCGGTGAAAAATTAGCACAGGAGTTAGGAATTTCACGCACTTCTATCTGGAAAGCTATTCAGCGTTTGGAAAAAGAAGGGATTCGTATTGAATCCATAAAAAATAAAGGTTATAAACTCATCTCTGGTGACTTGCTGATTACTAAAAAAATAGAAGAAGCTGCTCCCATCCACGTTTCCTTCAATCCAAACTGCCAATCCACTCAGTTAGATGCCAAAGCTGGTATTGAAGCTGTTAAGCCTGCCAATACGCTCTATCTTGCTTCCTATCAATCAGCTGGTCGTGGACGCTTTGGCAGAAATTATTTTGCTCCAGATCAAGGCGGGATTTATATGTCCCTTCATCTGAAACCCAATCTCCCTTTTCAACAAATTCCCGCCTATACTATCCTGACTGCTGGAGCCATTTATAAGGCTATTAAAGACCTCACTTTAATGGAAATGGACATTAAATGGGTCAATGACATTTACTACAAGGGCAAGAAAATAGCCGGCATTTTAACCGAAGCTATTACTTCTGTCGAGACGGGCTTAGTCACTGATGTGATTATTGGAGTGGGCATCAATTTCGCAATCTCTGATTTTCCGAAAGAGTTAAAAAATAGTGCTGCCTCTCTCTTCCACGAAAAGCAACCTATCACACGCAATGAACTCATTGCTGAAATTTGGAAAGATTTTTATGAATGTGATCCAGACGAGCTGATTTACCTTTACAAACAGCATTCTCTTATCTTAGGTCGGACAATCACTTTTTGCCAGAATGACAAAGAATACAAAGGAGTTGCCAAGGAAATATCAGATACCGGGCAGCTATTGATCCAATTAGATACCGGACAAGAAATGTGGCTAAACAGCGGTGAAGTTTCTTTAACAAGTTGGTAAATAAAAGAAGGAGAAGGTTGAGTAACCATCAACTTTCTCCTTCTTTTTTTCAGCACAAAATCAATTCCTTTTATTCTACCATGTGCAGATTTTTTAAATCAAACAAAAGAAAAAAGGTTGAGGATTTTTGTCACAACCTTTCTGCTTATTTTTTTCGTTTGATATGTTTATCGATTTCGTCTACTATTTTTCCCATGACGTAGCTCACTTGTAAATTGCGAATGACTAGAAATGCCCAAAAAACAGCAAATAAATAGTGTCCTGACATCATTGCCTCGTTAAAAAAATAGGTTTCAATTGCTGTGAAAAAAGCTGTTGTAAGAAATTGTTGTCTTGTCATAATTCTATTATAGCATGAAAAAATAGAAAAATCTAAATTCAGTCCTCTTGAATGCTAATTTTTTCTGCTAAGAAAGCAAAACCTTCTGGAATGATGGTTTCCTTTGTCTCTTCTGTTGGATTGACATTTTCTCCACGCGCCTTAGCGGAAAATTCAGCCCGAATCTCTGTCCAGTCGGTCATCGAAATAGCTAAGATATCCGGAGAAAATCCAGCCACATTGCTGAGTAAATTCCCAAACATTGTATTGAGATTTTCCCGTTTCATGGTTTGTTCTGCATTAAAGCTCGACTCAAATGCAAGAATTGCATGGTTTTCATTAGCCGCAACAGGTTGCGAACCAACTAAAAGTGCCTTATCTGCACCAGCTAAACTTTCAATAATTTCTCCCCAAGCATTTTGCAACTTAGTTAAATTACTCCGAGCCAGACTAGGATTTTCAACTGCCTCTTGCAGAATCGCATTTACTTTATGACGATCTACTCGGTATCCTTTGCTTGTTTTGGCTGATTGTGTTCCCTGTACCGGATTGCTAGGTGCAGAACTTGACTGTAAACTTACCAATTGACCCTTAAGCTGGCTAATTTCATCTTTTAGTGTTTCTATCTCGCTTACTAGATTGGATGGTAATTCTGCTTTTTCTTGCCCTTCTGCCAGTCGAATGGTCATCATTTCTGTGTAAATCTTGGGTTGCAAGCTATTCTTAATTTCCGCAAGACTTCTCGTTGCAATCTCAATCAAGTCGAACAATCTCTCCTGTGGTGTATTGAGATTGTCTAAAAAACTTTCGCTCGTATGCGTATTTCCACCACCTGTTTTAACAATGAGCAAATCTCTAAGATATTGTAACAGGTCAGTGACAAAACGAGCCATATTTTTGCCACTATCAAAAATCACATCAAGGTTTTCTAATGCTGCTGATGTATCATGCATCAACACAGCTGTCACATAAGCATCCAGTGCACCTAGACTAATAGAGCCAGTAATTTCTTCTGAAATAGCTGTTGTCAGCTGATTGTCTTGAGTGAGACTGAGAGCTTGATCCAAGATAGATAAGGCATCCCGCATCCCACCTTCTGCCCGCCTAGCGATAATCTGCACCGCATCATTTTCAAATCCAATATTTTCCTGCTGCAAAATCCATTCAATATGAGCAACAATATCCTTGGTCTTAATTGACTTGAACTCAAAGCGTTGCACCCGTGACAGAATAGTAGCTGGTATCTTGTGCAATTCTGTCGTTGCTAAGATAAAGACCACGTTTTCTGTCGGTTCTTCCAAAGTCTTGAGAAGAGCGTTAAAAGCTCCAGTTGAGAGCATATGAACCTCGTCAATGATATAAACTTTATGTTTTGCTAGACTAGGAGCATAAGTAGATTTGTCTCGAATATCTCGGATTTCATCCACACCATTATTGGAAGCCGCATCAATCTCAATAACATCCTCTAGACTTCCTTCTGTTATAGCTTGACAAATATAGCACTCATTACAAGGTTCACCATTCTTTCGATGAGGGCAATTCATAGCTTTGGCAAAAATCTTGGCTACGCTGGTCTTTCCTGTTCCTCTAGGACCTGAAAAGAGATAAGCATGGCTGATTTTATCCTGTTCAACTGCCTGCCGTAAAGTTGTTGCTACAACTTTCTGCCCAACTAACTGACCGAAAGTTTGACTTCTGTATTTCCGATATAAAGCTTGATACATTAGGCTTTGTCTCCAAACATCTCAAAATTCCAATTTGTTTTCTCTAGCAAGACGGCTACAAAATTTTCTAAATATTCCCGATCAATCTCATCATAGTCCCCCAGCAGATGAGAATCCAAATCTAAAACTCCTACTAAGCGACCATCCTTTACCATAGGCACCACAATCTCACTACGTGCCCTGCTATCACAAGAAATGTAGTTACCATACTGAGTAACATCTTCAACGATCACCGTCTGCCGTTTGGCGGCAGCTTCTCCGCAGACTCCTTTTCCTAGCGCAATGTGCACACAGGATACACCACCTTGAAAAGGTCCTAAAACCAACTCATTTCCGTCATAAAGATAAAAGCCGGTAAAAACGGAATGTGGCAAGGTTTGATTTAGCAAAGCAGAGCTGTTTGACAGATTAGCTAAAGCATTGCTTTCACCCTCAAGTAATGCTTCAAGCTGTGCTAAAAGTAATTGATAATTTGAAATTTTTTCTGATTGATTCATACTCTCTATTATACCAAAAAAACAGCCTCGTGACTGTTTTTTCGCAAATGGACAAGTACTACCTCCTATTTCCCTTTCAGATACATAAAAATATCATCCCAATAGTTCTTTACTAGCTGCTGGTGATAGACTTTAGAAGCAGTTGAATGTTTCACTTTCTGCCAAAGAATAGCTGCAACTTTAAGTTTTTGTTGGAAAGCAGCATTATTTTTATCAGCACAGAAATCTTTGACAAATTGATTCCATTGACAGCTGGTATTGTCATACTTAGCGTAAGTTGATTGACCTTGATAAATTGCTAACATATCTCGCAGTGTAAACTCGACATCCTTTTCTGCTTTGACCTTCCGCCAAGCTGCCGCCATGTCCGCTGTAAACTTGAATGAACTAACACCTGTCTGCTGGGCGAAAAACTCCCGAAAGCGGGTATTAAAGGCAAAACCACAGGATAACAAGGGCGTGTCTAAAGTAAGCTCTATACCTTGCTTTTTCTTGGTTTTTAAAGGAACTTTCTTCTGAACAACATTCCCTGCAAAATACTGTTTGATTTCCTCTTCTAGCTCTGTTTTGATACCTGAATACTCCAATCCCAATTGTTTACAAATATCTGCTAATTCTGTACGATACCAATAATAGTGTGAAAACTCTTGATAGGTTTTCATCGTTGTAAAATCTGGTCTATCTTTCATTGCATGTATCCCTTTTTTTCTTTCTCTATGACCTATTATACCACCAGTAAAGTAATTCCTCAAAAATGATAGATTTGTCAATTTATAGAAGATCGTCCGACCCTCGGATGGAGCGAATCACTTTTAGTTGAAACAAGCTGACCCTCGGACGGAATGAATCGCTTTTAATTTATCCTAGCTGCCCAACGGACACGATAAAATCTCCCTCTATAAACATAGAATAAGCAAAAGAGCTGAAAAACAAGTTTTCAACTCTTGAGGGGTGCATATTAAGAAACCACTTCAGCTGTGAGGATATTGACAACTTTTGTTGTACCTGAAGCATCTGTAAAGCTAACTGTTTTATTGGCTGGTTGATAGCTGAGATTTTCTAAGCTAACATTATATTTGAAAGCAATTTTAATCAGTTTCTTTTTAAATTCTTGTACTGATAAACCGTAGCTTTTTGCTCTTGCTTCTTCTGCCGCTTCTTCAGGATCAACAGTTGGCCGCTCTTCTGTTTCCTCAGATTTTTCCTTTTGAGCATCCGATTCTTTATTTGCAGACTTGCCTTCGTTCTCTTTTGGCTCTTCATTTGGTGCATAGTTCTTTCCGTTATCTGATTGATTTTTCTTACCATGCTGACTAGAATTACCAAAACCATTGTCAGAATGCGGACGGTCTTCTGGATGAGTGACGTAATATTTCACGGTCGCAAGGAAATCTTCCATACTGTAGCCGTCAGGTGCTTTGTAAAGTCCCTGATCAAACCAAGAAAGAGAGATATTATGATAATGGTCATGATGCGGAATAATGAGCTGACCGTTTTTCATGTCTACAACATAGGCTGTGTTATAAGGCATCGCTTCAACCGGCACCTTTTTAGCTGGGGTTACACGATTGTAAATAGACAAAGCTGTTTCCTTATTTGGATTCGTTTGGTTATCTTCAGATTTTTGAGGCTTTTTATTCTTCATATAAGCTTCTGCCGCCTGTCTTTCTGACTTGGACAAATCGCTCTTAGGAATATAATGACTGTGATTCATGTGCGGAGCTGTATAGCCATCGCCTTGGTCTTCCGTCAAATCATGTGGATCAAAGATATAGCCGTCTGATGTTGCATAACGACCTGCAGCTTTAGCTAATGCTACTTCATCAGCCGTATAAACAATTTGCGAATTTGCTTTGCCTGCGCGGTCAGGGTGCTGTACCTCACTTGACAATTTCAAAACCTTATCCAATAAGGCAAGCTTATCCACATTCGGATTGGCAGCCTGTTGCATGAGGTTTTCAACCATTGCCAGTTGTGCTTTATCCCCTTTGCTTTCAAGCGTTTGACGAATTGGTGTTAAGACTTTCTTGAAAGCAGCAACGATTTCAGCATTTTTCTTTGTCAGTCCCGCTTGTGTTTTCGGATCAACCGCCTTGACGATTTCAGACAACAAATCTTTCACTTTTTGAAGCACTGTTGCTTTTTCTTCTGTTCCAAGAGTGAAGCCAGATTTGATACCAGCGAGTTGCTCTTCAAAGTTTGCCTTTTGACTAGCATTTGTCACCTTACTCATCAAACTTTCAGCCTTATTGATAAAGGTTTGAATCTGTTCATCCGTCACTTCTGTCTCAGATGGTTCTTCTTTTGGCTTTTCAGGCTCTTTGCTTGGCTCAGTTTGCTTGCCATCATTAGGTTTGTTTGGCTGTGTTTGGTCCTTGCCCGTATCTTGGTTCGGTTTACTTGGGTTTGTCTGTTGATTACTTTGACCAGCTAGCTTTTTCGCTTCTGAATAGTCCGTACCAGGAACAATCATCCGCGAAATTTTTTCTTCTAGTGGCGACATTTGACTATAGTAAATGAAATGATAATGATTACCATGTGGCACTGCCACCCCACTAGAAGATTTTTTAGTAATCTGTGCCGGGTCAAATATCAAACCATCAGATTCCACATGACGTTGGTTTAACGGCATCAAGTACAGTTGTTTTAACAGATTGATGATTTCTTGATGAGCAGATGGAGTATTCTGATGACTTGGTTGTGATGGCTGCGCATGATGATTATTGCCCTGATGAGTCTGTGTTCCCGGCGTTGATGGTTGGTAATGGATAGAAGGTAGTGTAGTTCCGCCATTTGATGGTCTTGATGGCGTTGGACTTGGACTCGGAGTTGATGGCGTACCGCCAGATTTGTGTTTGTTGTCCCAATAGCTCTGAGCAGCAGCTAACTCACTAGGAGACAAATCTTTCTTTGGAATATAATGGAAATGATTACCATGCGGTACGATGAAGCCATCTCCAGTATCTTCTATCACATCTGTCGGATTGAAAACATAGCCGTCATCCGTCGTATAACGACCTTGTGCACGAGCTTCTTTGACAGCTGTTGTTACAGCACCACCTTTCGCTCCCTTATGACCTTTGCCGCTATATTCTGCCCTTTGGCGAGCAATTTCTTCTTTTGTACGAACATTACTGGTATGATTTGGATCTTTCAAGTAAAGGTAATATTTCCCATTTACCTTGATAATGTAGCCATCTTTCACTTCGTTGATAATATCAGACTGCTGCAAGGTATAGTTTGGATCCCGCATAATCAGCTCTTCACTGATAATCGCATCATAAGGGACTTTCCCATTATAATAATGATAATGATCACCGTGAGAAGTTACGTAACCTTGGTCTGTAATTTTGACAACAATCTGTTCCGCATTGATCCCTTC
The DNA here is from genome assembly GCF_023167545.1 of Streptococcus constellatus subsp. constellatus. Classification (NCBI taxonomy): domain Bacteria; kingdom Bacillati; phylum Bacillota; class Bacilli; order Lactobacillales; family Streptococcaceae; genus Streptococcus; species Streptococcus constellatus. The sequence continues at coordinate 756,128 of NZ_AP014647.1, read as the reverse complement.
TTTCGCGCTCACTTCATCAGGCGACAAATTCTCTGCTTGCTTGCCCTTGTTTGCTTTAGATTTTCCATTTACATAAGCAACACGGTTATTTTCCTTGCTAGATACTGTCTGATGACGCCCCAGCTCATAGCTACACAAACTTAGGACAACAACTGCAACAGAACCGATAAGATATTTTTTCTTCATGATTCTCCTCATTTTTTCAATTCTTTTGCCAATGTCGCTAGATTGGCTTCTAGATTTTCAAGATAAGTATTATTATTTTGCGGATCAGCTTCCAAAGGGTTTAATTGTTTTAGTTTAACGCCTGTAGATTTGACCAAAGTTTTCGCAACTTTTGATGAAGCATTACTTTCCACAAAAATGGTTTTAACTTTATAAGTTTTGACAAATTCTTCAATTTCCGTCAATTGGCGCGGACTTGGTTCCTGCTCTGGAGAAATCCCGGCAATCCCCAACTGCTTCAATCCAAATCGCTTCGCCAAATAAGAAAAGGCAGTATGCTGAGTCACAAATGTTTTTTGCCTTGCAGCTTTGAAAATCGGTTGATATTTTTTAGTCAATTCTTTTGCCTTACCTGCCAGCTCTTTCGCGTTTTTTTGATAGGTTTCTTTATTTTTACTATCAATCTTCGAAAGTTTATCAGCGATAATCTGTGCTTCTTCTGCCACTTTTTCTGGGTCTAACCACGTGTGTGGATCGTAAAGAGTCTTTTCATCCACTCCTTCACCAGCAGCTACATCTTCTAATCCCGGCACACGCTCCAGCTTCATCCCTTCTGAAGCTTCAAGTACCTTCACTTTAGATTTTTTCAAACTCGGATCTAAACTTCCAGCCCAAGATTCTAACGTATGAGAATGATAAACAAAGACATCTGCATCATAGATAGCTGCTACATCGTTGGCTGATGGTTCAAAGGAATGAATACCGCTACTTGATTGAATCATCCGAACATCATTTAAATCGCCTGATACTTCTTTGACCATAGCATAAATCGGATAAAAACTTGTTACAATTTTCAGACCTTTACTCTGTTTTTTTGTACTTGTTCCACACGCCGTCAACAACAAAGTCAATCCTACCACAAAAATAGAAAATAAATATTTCTTTAATTTCATAAACCACTCCTTAACCAGTTTATTAACCGGTTAATATGATACCACGATAGAAATTAACTGTCAAGAATTTTTTATCTATTTTTTTAACAAGATAAATTGTAAAATATAGTTCAACCAAAAAACTCATAGCGTTTCATTGGTGTAAACTGTAAGTAACCACACAAACAGAACCCGAGGAAAAACTATGAGCTACTCCCATCTTACCATAACCGACCGAATAAAGATAGAAACCTACTTGGAATTAGGTTTAAAACCTTGCCAAATTGCAAGTAAACTTGGCGTCCATAAGTCTACCATTTCAAGAGAGTTAAGACGATGTCAAAATGGTTATTCCGCAGTCTTAGCACAGGAACAGTACGACCACAGGGCTAAGCAAAAAGGTCGGAAGTCTTGTTTAACACCAAAGTTGAAAAAGGAAATTGAGAACGGTTTAAAATCCTCCTGGTCGCCTGAACAGATTTGTGGGCGCTATCAGCTTGAACAAAAGCCAATGGTAGCTTTTAAAACCATCTATAACTGGCTCTATGCTGGTTTGATTGATCTGGATTTAAGCGTCCTCCGTCGTAAAGGAAGAACTCGACAACCCAAAGAAACACGTGGGACATTTAGGATTGGCACGCCGATTGCCAAACGTCCTAAAGAGGTTCGGAATCGTGAAACTTTTGGCCACTGGGAGCTTGATACTGTAGTGTCTTCCAGAGGCAAAAGCAAGGGGTGTTTAGCGACTTTTCTAGAGCGAAAAACTCGTTTTTACTTAGCTTTCAAGATACCAGATAGAACAGCCAAAGCCATGTTTTCAGCCATCGAACAACTTTGTAGGCTATTTCCAAAAGAGACTCTTAAAACCTTCACTTCAGACAGGGGAAAAGAGTTCGCCTGCTATCCTCTAGTAGAGAATTTAGGAATTTCCTTTTTCTTTGCGGACGCCTATTCATCTTGGCAGAGAGGAAGTAATGAAAACGCAAATGGCTTACTAAGAGAATATTTCCCAAAGAAAACAGATTTAGCTGCTATCTCTGATGAGGCTTTGAACAAGGCCTTATATGATATCAATCACCGACCACGAAAATGTTTAGCTTACAGAACGGCTTATGAAGCTCTAGTGGATGAGTTAGAGTAAATGTTGCACTTATTCTTGCAATTTATCACAATAAGAAAAAGCCCTCTAAATTAGAAAACTTTTAATCTTTTATATCATTGCTCTTTTCTCTATGAATCTCTTCTAGCATTCCTTCTTCTTCGGCTGTTAATTCATATTTTTCTAATAAATCTGGACGACGTTCATAAGTCTTTTTCAAACTCTCATACAGACGCCATTTTCGAATATTCTCATGATGACCGCTCATCAAAATATCTGGCACAACCATTCCACGAAACTCATAAGGGCGCGTATATTGAGGATATTCTAAAAGACCTGATGAAAAACTGTCATCAGTATGACTAACTTCCTTACCAAGAACTTCAGGAATCAGTCGTACCGTTGCATCGATCATCGTCATAGCAGCCAACTCTCCACCGGTCAAAACATAATCTCCAAGAGAAACCTCGTCTGTCACCAAACTTTTAATCCGCTCATCATAACCTTCATAATGCCCGCAGATAAAGATTAATTCTTCTTCTTGAGAAAGTTCTTCCGCATAGGCTTGATTAAATGTTCGACCAGCAGGATCCAACAAAACGACTCGTGGCTGCTTTTTTTCAATCGCATCATAAGCATCAAAAATTGGTTGCGCTCTGAGCAGCATTCCTTGACCGCCCCCATAAGGCTCGTCATCAACGTGTCTCGATTTCTCTGCATTTTCTCGAAAATTATGATAGTGAATCTCTAGTAATCCTTTTTCGCGCGCCTTGCCAACTATTGAATGCTCTAAAGGGGCAAACATCTCCGGAAATAGGGTCAAAATATCAATCTTCATCGTCCAGTCCTTCCGGAATTTCCACATCTACTCGACTATTTTCAAGATCAATATTCAATACAACAGGCGGAATATAAGGCAACAGTAAATCACGCTTGCCTTTGCGCTTTACCACCCAGACATCATTAGCACCGGGCTGCAAAATTTCTTTAATTGTTCCAATCAAAATATCCTGTTCATAAACATTCAAGCCAATAATTTCATGATAGTAAAATTCGCCTTCATCTAAATCCGATAAATCTTCTTCAGCCACTTTCAAAGTAAAATCACGATATTTTTCAATGTCATTGATATGGTACATTCCTTTGAATTTGATAATATCAAAATTTTTCATCTTACGATGACTGGAAATTTCCACATTCATGACAAAATTATCTTTCTTATCGAAAAGGGCCAACATACTTCCCTTTTTAAAACGTTCCTCTGCAAAATCCGTCACCGATAGTACACGCATTTCACCTTGCAAACCTTGCGTATTCACAATCTTTCCAACATTATAATAGTTCATTTTCTCTCCAAGTACTAGCATTATCTTTTTTATTTTATCATGAATAAAGGGAATTCTCAAGAAAACAAAAACCCCTACTAAGACAAATCTTAATAGGGGATGGAGAGCGATAATTGTCCCTCACTTTTTATCGCCTCAACAATTAACATCAGACTTTAAAACTTGGCTTTCAAGCTTAACCAACCTGTAAGTAATTGTTTTTCTATAATTACTGTTTATCAATTTTTGAACCACGATTTAAATACTAGTTTGAACTATTATTATATTATTTATATCTATCATAATTTGCATCAAACCATTCTAATAAGGCCTGCGCTGTTGTAAATTTAATACTCTGTACCTTTACTTTACCATCTCTAAGATAAAATAAGCTAGTTTGAGAAACTAAGTAATTCGTTTCTTTACACATTCTGTAAGCTGAGATTTTCTTAGCACGCAGTAATTCGATAATTAGTTCAATCTTTTTTAACATGATATCAACATTTTCCACTTCCAAAACCTCTCCATAACAATGAAAAAACTACTCTTAAAAGGTACCTACTTTTCATCTTTTAGTAAGAGATAGTTAAATCACTACTTCCTATTTTTATAAAAATGAGTGAGCTGAACAAAAATGTTTTTATCCCACTCACTAAAAAACTATCAATACATAGAGTCATTCTTTTCCATAGTTGCCAATCATGGCAGTTAAGATAGTTAAACTAACAGAGGTAAATTTTAAAATTTCCGAGTGACCATTTGAAAATAGAATTTATACTTTTATAATTCTAAAATCTTATAAAATAGAACACCCTTACCTTGTCTATTTATAAAAGAAAATGAGATGGGAGTATTCCCATCCCATTTCTAAAGGAGATAACTTAACAATACATTTACATTTTATTCTTCCTTTCTCTTCCATGACTTACCAATTAAAGTAGCTGAAGACGCTAGACCGACTAAGCCTATTAAAGGCAAGAATGGAAATTCTTTAGTGCCTGTTTTTGGTAATTTAGTATTCGCAGTTCCAACAGAGGTAAACTTAGATCCCACTGATTGAACATTTGAAAACGGAACTTTTGATCTGTAACCCAAATTAGTTGGAGCCACTGAATTTTGAACAGAGGCAAATGTATTTGATTATCCTCTTTATCTAACTGAATAGCAAAATCCACCATGTGAAATTCAGTTATTTGTAACTTCCCTTGATAGATCCACGAATGATCTGTTTCCTGTTTCTTTAAAACGAAGTTTTTTCCCAGATAAGAACTGTTGAAATTTCTCATTTATTTGATCCATGTTTCCTCCTTTTATCATCAATCAAAATTATAAATCGGAATATTCTCTTTCTCTATGTTGTTGTATTCTTTCGAAAAGGAAATAATCTTTCTATTTTTTTGAATTGTTTCTTGACTTTCTTCTATTTTGTCAGATACTTCCTCTTCCTGCTCTGATAACAAGCGAACATCGCTTTGTCCACTTTGCGATGTAAAACTTCTTTCTCTTGTTCTTCTTGCCTCTCTTTCTCCTCCTCGTCCTCAGCGATTAAATCACTCTTTTCAGTTTCACTAATATGAGTCTCACTCTCTTCAGTCTCACTAGGGGCTGAATTTAAGACTGGCCCCGGATGATTTTGAGACTCCCCTGGTGTTTTTTGAACACCACCCCCGGCTGAATTTAACACTAGGGTCATGTCATGTTCCAATTCCCCTAAATAAATCTTATTGGCCAGGCGACCTTTTTCACTGGAAGACTGTTGAACTTCATCAATGAGACCATATTCTCTCAATGTCTTCTTTATAGACAAGAGCTTGGACTTAGAACAACCAAGCAAAGCCATCAATTTAGAGTTAGAATAAATCAAATAGATAGCCCCATCCTCATCAATCCAGCCCTTACTCAGAGACAATTCCAATCGGTCTTTTAAGACAGCGTAGGCCACCTTAACTTCCAACTTCATATCCTTATAGCGCTCACTCTCAAATAAGAGTTTAGGGAGCTTATAATAACGCTCGGACGTTTGGTATTGATTTGCGGTAATGCGTTTCATAATTATCCCTCCAACATTAAAACACCTAAATTTCCTGATTGTTCAAATTAGATCAGACCTGCCTGTTCCATTTCAGCAACTAGCTGATTTGCTTCATCAACATTAATTCCCATAACAAGTATGAGATGACACATCACAATTTATCGTGATGATTGTTCTTTCTTTTGCATCGTTTCCTCCTGAAAATAAAAAAAGCGAGAACTATTTTTATGGTTCTCGCTTGAGATAAATCATTCTTCAAAAAACAAAAATCTTGCCAAAGATTTTTTTGGCAGGATTTTTGGCAGGAAACCGAATCAATTTATCAGTTTCTTCAAATCGCTATGAGCTCTAAAAGACTGGTAAATCGGGATTCCGCTCTCAAATTGCTATGTGCTTCTTATTTAAGAGTAACTGAAGCTCCAGCTTCTTCCAATTTCGTTTTGATTTCTTCAGCTTCTGCAGTTGCAACACCTTCTTTAACAACAGTTGGTGCTCCATCAACAAGTTCTTTAGCTTCTTTAAGACCAAGACCTGTGATTTCACGAACAGCTTTGATAACGCCAACTTTCTTGTCGCCTGCTGCAGTCAATTCCACGTCAAATGAATCTTTTGCAGCAGCAGCTTCACCAGCGCCAGCAGCAGCTACAGCTACAGGAGCAGCTGCAGTTACACCAAATTCTTCTTCGATAGCTTTTACAAGATCGTTCAATTCAAGGATTGAAGCTTCTTTAATTTCAGCAATAATATTTTCAATGTTCAATGCCATTGTTATTTCCTCCAAATATATTTTCGTTATTTTATTATTAGTTTGTAGCATAGGCTACGCGCAACTTAACATTAAGCCGCTTCTTCTTTGTTGTCTGCAACAGCTTTGACTGCGAGAGCAACGTTGCGAACTGGCGCTTGAAGTACAGATAGTAGCATAGATAGAAGTCCTTCGCGGTTTGGAAGAGTTGCAAGAGCAACAATTTCTTCTTTAGATGCAACAGCACCTTCAATAGCTCCACCTTTAATTTCAAGTGCATCAGCTTCTTTAGTAAAATCATTGATGATTTTTGCTGGTGCTACAACATCTTCATTTGAAAATGCAACAGCAGATGGTCCAACAAAAGCATCAGCAAGGCCTTCAAGTCCAGCTTTTTCAGCTGCACGACGTAAAATTGAGTTTTTGATAACTTTATACTCAACTTCGCTTCCACGAAGATTACGACGAAGAACTGTGTCTTGTTCAACTGTAAGACCACGAGCATCAACAACAACGATACTTGCAGCTGCTTTCATTTTTTCAGCAACTACATCAACTAGTTCCGCTTTTTTTGCAATACTTGCTTCACTCATTTAGTGTTTCACCTCCGTAATTATTTTGCTTGGGGATTTTCCAAAAGAAAAACGCGCCCAAACCTAGACACGAAAGTACAATACGTTTCTTTTACATGATCCGTTTTGTCCTCGGTAGGATTTTTATGAGTCAAGCTCCCCTACTGTCTTAGGCAGTTTTTTCAAACCATTAATGATTGTAACATAAGAAAAAAAAGATTGCAAGAGTTTTTAATAATTTTTATAACTAGAACGAAAATCTATTCTTTTTAGTTAGCAGATTTATTAAATTATTGGAAAAATAAAAAAAGCAGACCATAAAGATCTGCTCTAACTATCTTATGTTTATTATGCTTTTACAATTGGAATCCAAAGTTCCATTTTGTAGTCTTTACTATCCATATCCCCTTCATAATAATATTCAAAGTCAGGTTTTCCTGAATGGACATAACCATGTTCTGGGAAAAATACTTCCATTGCATATTTCCAACCATTATGAATACATTCCGGAACACTTCCTGTTAACTCTACAATGGCATATTCTGCTTCTTCAACTTTCAAAACATCTAAACCCATACTTTTTGCTTTATCTACATCTGTAACGATGTACCCTGCTATGTAATTAATAGTACTTGGTTGTTCTACATTGTAACAAACACCGACACTTTGACCTTCTCCCAATCTTGCTAATTCATCATGACGATATTCTCCATATAGTTTATTCCAAACACTCGGACATAATGATGAATTGATATTTTGTTCATTCCTACCTGCAACTGTAAATGAATTTTTCTTTTGAATTGTGATGTTCATACTTCTTCCTCCTCTTACACTTAGTGCTAGCTGCACTCGTGAAACTATTTTGAATGGTTTTCCATTTCTTACCTCTGAAGGTGTAAATCCATGAAATTTTTTGAATGCAGTCCCAAATGAATCAGATGATTCATATCCATACTTCATCGCTATATCAATAACTTTAATATTGGTATCTCTCAGTAAAACAGCCGCTTCTGTCAACCTTCGACTTCTAATATACTCTGACAATGTTGTATCTGTTAATATGGAAAAGAGTCTGCTAAACATAGGATAAGAATAAGTGGATAAATGGGTAATTTTATCTTCATCTATTTCGCTATCCAGCACACTTTCAATGTAGTTAATTGTTTCATTAAAAAATTGAATTATCTGCATATTTTACCTCTATTCATTTTTTTATCCTATGTAAAGATACCAAAATCTCTAACTTCTTTACCTTTAGTACAATAATCTTTCAGAGTTTTATCCCTTGATACATTGAAGGCACAAATCCCTAAACTGTCCATCCAATTGGGCAATCTCCATCAGGGTATCTGCTAAAGAATTATAGGCTTCCTGCCTGCTGTCCAGATAGGCTTGGCTAAAAAGCACAGCAATTTTTTCCTTCAAGTCTGCTCTGACAGGATCATAATCTTTCAAAAATTGACTCAAGTAAAGACTTCTAACTGCTGCCAAACGAAATGAAAAAAATTGATGAAGTTGTTTTTGTTCCGCATTTAAGCCGTTTGCTCGAATAGTTTTAGCATAGTCCTCAATTATACCAACCTCACCATTTTCATATCGTTGTTTCATGATAACAGAGACACTGTGATAAATCTCCTGACTTGTTGGAAGCTTATTTCTTTGCAAATTTCCCCACATGGAATAAGCTCCTCTTTTATAGTCAATCGCTTCTGCTTTCCACGCTTTACAAAAATCACGAAAATCCATTTTCACACAAGGATAGCCTGCCGGATCATGGAAATAAATCCAATCCTCATCCATGTCATAAACTGAAACAAAATGATCCACACCTTGTAGATGGTTATAATTGAGATTATAAGTCAGATATCCCATATCCAAAGGACCTACAATAACAGAGCCATGGTCTAGATATGTCTTGAGTTTTTCTTTTAGTTCTATCACATTGACTGGCTCTGAAGAATCACAGAAAAACTCCTCATAGTCAAATCCAAGAATTTGTAAACAATGACTAATGGACTCATCTGGCATGCCATTATCAAAGAAAACCAAAGGATGTCTGTCATCTTTTTTCACAAGGGTAGATCCATTACCCATGACCATGATCGCTTCTAGGTAGTCCGAGCGAAAATCATAGCCCGCAGCCTGTAAGGCCATAGCCGTCGAATGAGAATAACAAATCGGAATATCACCAAAGTATAAATTCATCTTCCTACCTCCTTGCCTATAGTATAAACGATAGGAAAATTTATCCCCCATCAAATTTGTACGGAATTTATAGGTTTGCGTGGAAGAAAGAAATTTCACATGTTTTATTGTAAATCAAAAAAGCTATTAAAAAATGAAACTATTGTCTAAAAACATCAAAGGCTAAGCTTTTACTGCACTAATTGACAATTTTTTCTAACTATTAACAATGGTAACATAAGAAAAAATTACAAGACTTTTTGATCATTTTTTATAATTGGAGTGAAAAGCTATCCTTTTTGATTCGTAGATTTATTAAATTGTCGGAAAAAGAGAAAATGGTAAGAACTAATACGAAAAGACGATAGAATGTTTCATTCTACCGTCTAATGTGTTTTTATTCCTTGTTCAGTTCGACACTGGTTTTTTAATCTTCCCAAAATCAACGGTAATCTATTAAAGTCTTTTCTTTTAGAATGACAAGTATGCTAAAAGCTATGATTTCCGCTAGTACAGTAGCAAGCATATCGTATACGTCAAATACTACACTAGTATTAATCAATGGTAATAACTCATTAATAAAAGACCTCAGTACAACCACTATACATATATACATAAGTGTCTTTTTAGAAAATTCAATAGTTGAGACTTTATTTGCACTGAATGTTGGACTAAAAGGTTGTTTTAGCATAGCTGTTGCAATCCATGCTCCTTCACATAACATATAGGAACAACTGAATTAATTGAATAATATTTTCTTAAAAATATTGTGAGTAGCCAAATTAACAATCCTAAAATCGCTATAATTTCAATGGAACTGATTCTTAATTTTCTTTTCTTCATATGTTCCAACTTCTCATCAACTTTCAATTTATCCATTTTTATTGTACTAAATATCCCACCCTTATCTTGTCATAACAAAAAATATGACAATCTTGTAATATCAGTGTTTCCATTCAGCCTAGCTTTGTCTTTTCAAACATTTCTTCTTGCAGATTTAAATGCTAAAGTCCTCCGTAATAAAAAATTCACTAGTTCATCGTAAATGTTCCCAACATTTTACAAGCCTAAAATGCTTCCTTCAATCTTCAAAAAATGAAAGAATAACGGCTTTTTCTTGCTCTGTACAAGCAACCAGTGGGAGGCGGAGTGAGCCGACTGCAAAGCCCTGATAATTTAGCACAGTTTTAAGTGACGCTAGGTTTGTTACGGAAAAGAGAGCTTCTATTTTGGGTAATAACTGACGTTGAATCTGAGCAGCCTTTTTAGTTTGTCCTCATCCAACTAGCTTGCAAAATACAATGATATAAATGCTATCTCATACTTCATTTCATCTTAAAAACAACTTCTGCTGTCGGACGCACTAAGCCACGCTCATGCAGGGTTTCAGCAATTTGAACAGAGTTCCAAGCAGCACCTTTAAGCAGGTTGTCTGAAACCACCCACATATGGATACCTTTTTCAGTATCCAGATCTTTGCGAATCCGTCCAACGAATGTCTCGCGTTTTCCGACAGCATTGACAGCCTGAGGGTAAATTTGACGGCTAACATCGTCCTCTAATACTGCTCCTGGGAAGTCTGCGATAGCTGCCTTGACTTCTGCGATAGGCGCTACTTCTTTTGTCTCGATATAGACAGACTCTGAGTGCGCTGAAAGAACTGGAATACGTACACAAGTTGCAGAAACTGCAATTGTTGGATCTTCCATGATTTTTTTGGTTTCATTGGTCATCTTCATCTCTTCGTAGGTGTAGTCATTGTCCGTAAAGACATCAATTTGAGGAAGAGCGTTAAAGGCAATCGGATAGTGCTTTTTGTCAGCACCTGCCGGAAGAATTTCTGCTTTCAAATCTTTTGGCATTATACCATCGTTTAAAACTTCACGTAGTTCCCGTTGCGTTTCTAGAATAGCTCCCATACCAGCTCCAGACACAGCCTGATAGGTAGATACGATAATGCGCTCCACCCCCCATTTCTGGCGAACTGGCTCAAGCGCAATCATCATTTGGATTGTTGAACAATTTGGACAAGCAATAATTCCCTTATGATTATTAAGTGCATGCGCATTCACTTCTGGAACTACTAATGGAACATCAGGATTTTGCCGAAAATAAGAGGTGTTATCTACTACAACTGCACCTGCTCTTACTGCATAAGGAGCGTATTTAGCAGAGATTGAACCACCTGCTGAAAAGAGAGCAATATCAACACCAGAAAAAGCTTCCTCGGTTGTTTCTTCAATCACCACTTCTTGATCTTTAAAGGATAGTTTCTTCCCCGCTGAACGTACTGAAGCCAAATAGCGTACTTTTTCAATTGGAAGACTTGATTCTTCCAACATTTTAATCATTTGAGCTCCAACGGCACCTGTAGCTCCCACCACAGCAACTGTGTATCCCATCACATACCTCTCTGAATTTTCAAAAAATTTGTGTATTGCTTGTATTATACTACTTTTCTAAAGAATTGAAAAGACTTACAAAAAATCCCTACTAAAAAAGTAGGAATTAAGGGCACTTATGTGTGATGAGCAGGTTCACACAACTCATCAAGGTCCGCTCCTGCGTATATGACCTCCCATGCTCAATATGTGGCTTGCGCCACCTATTGACTCATCGCATGAACCAATCTTACTATACTTATCAAATTATGTCAAGAAAAACTATTACATTCTCAACTCCTTCCACGTTTGAAATTAACATTTTAAAAGAGTAAAATAATTTTAGGAGGATAAAAAGTTATGGATACAACAAAACAGCCTGTCCTTATGCCTCAGGACACGAGAATAATGGCTCTCTTACTTGGTGCTGTAGGTGGCTGCCTTGATGTTTTCTCGCATATGCAATTTAGTACGCTAATCGCAACCCAAACAGGGAATATTCTTTTAATTGTAGCCGACTGGGATGGTCCAACCGTAAAGACGGCTTATCGCATTCTTTCACTTGTCTTCTTTACTTTTGGTTTTATCCTTGGTATTCTACTTAAAGAACAGGCTCAAAGTTCACATTGGCGTACTTGGGGAATCTTACCGTTAACTCTCATCACTTTCCTCTTTCCGTTCTTTCACTCTCATTATTTTATCTGGGTGATATTATTTGCAACCTCTACAGGAATGGTCATGTTAACTTATACAGGCTCAAAAGTCGAGTCTCACCCCTACATGATTATGATGACCTCAGGAAATTATCGGAAAATGGTCACTGCTTGGTACGAGTATATTCGTTTTAAAGAGCGTAGACATATTATTCAAAGACAGGCTGTTAATTACTCTATGATTGTTGCCAGTTTTATCGGAGGAGCTATTTTCACTGGAGTTCTCACACGCTTCATTCATCAATATGCTATCTGGACAGTCACTGCTATTTTAACCATTATTATCGTCCATTATACTAGATATAATCGTATCCATCATTTAGAACAAAAGAATATTTAATATTACGCAACGCTCTAAACATAATTTAGGGCGTTTTACTATTATCAAAAGCATTCATCAATAAATCGAAACTTTATATACCTTTACAAGTACTTACTTCCTTCCCTGATACTGAGAGATGTCAGACCTTCTTTATGCGTTTGGATAAAATCCCGCACCCAATCAGGGTTAGTCTTTGAATAATCACGTAGCGCCCAGCCAATGGCCTTATTGATGAAAAACTCGGTCTGATTAAGATTATTAATCAGGATTTGCTCCAGCAGCAGAACATCCGTTTGCTCTTTTTGAAGTAATTGATGTTCGATAGCCAATCGGCGCAACCAAATGTCCTCATCCGTACTCCAATCCAATACTATTTTCTTTGTCTCAGGATAATGTAAACAAATATAACCTACCGAACGGCTCAAAAAGTCAATCGTGTCCCACCAAGGCTTTATTTGTGCCAATTTCTTTACCTTTGTTAAATCGTTTGAGGCTAAAGATGTTTGTTTTAGTTGTAAATAATCCAGCACCACATATTGCATTTCACGATAGGGATTTTCCCAAGCCTGATTGATAAATTTCCAATCTATCGTAGACTTGTGATTTTTCTTAAAAAATACCTTGGAAAGCTTTCGTCTAATAGGTGTTTTGACTCCTAAAAACTCGAACTGGTCTTTCATATATGCTTTCATGTGAATAGCATCTTCAGGGTTTGCTACTTCTTTTAATCCTTGGAAAATATCTTCTACTTTCATATTACCATTCACTTTCAACATTCATATCTTTGAATAATTTAATTGGTCTTGTTGGTTTATCTAAACTCTTCTGCAACCAAACTGTGTCATGCCAGCACTCAAATTTATAGCCGATTTTTGGGAAATGCGCTACTTGCTGATAACCACAGTTTTTATGGAAAGAAATACTAGCATCATTTGGCAGGGAAATGCAAGCCAGAAAATGAACAAAACCTTGCTGTTCAAGAATTTCTTCCAATTTGTCATAAAGCTGCTTCCCAATCCCTCTGCCGCGATTCTCATCAGCTACATAGACCGACAGCTCAACAGCCCAGTTGTATGCCTCTCGACCATAATAAGTTGAACCGTAAGCATAGCCCAGAATGACTCCGGCTTCCTCTGCCACCAGATAAGGATACCTTTCCAAAGTCTTCTCAATCCGACCAGAAAATTCCTCCACCGACGGAACATCATACTCAAAAGTAATGGCTGTTTTCTCCACATAAGGCACGTAAATAGCTACAAGAGCAGCGGCGTCGTTTTTATTTGCTAATCTGATGTTCATCCGAATGTTCCTTTCTGCTTATTACTTTCATAAAAATGAAGTATATCACCATGTATATTTTACCAAATTCAAAAATAAAAGGCTCTTGCGAACCTTGTTATTTAAAACAGTCCAATCGCTGTACCATCTGCTGCTACGTCCATGTTGAGTGCTGCAGGTCGTTTTGGCAAGCCGGGCATCGTCATAACATCACCAGTTAGGGCGACAATAAAACCTGCACCCAATTTTGGAACTACTTCGCGGATAGTGATTTCAAAGTTTTCTGGCGCTCCCAGAAGATTTGGATTATCTGAAAAACTGTACTGGGTCTTGGCCATACAAATTGGCAGCTTATCCCAGCCGTTCTTGACAATTTGAGAAATTTGAATTTTTGCTTTCTTTTCAAAATTAATTTTTGTTCCACGATAGATTTCCTTGACAATTTTCTCAATTTTTTCTTCAACTGTCAGATTATTATCGTAAAGTCGAGTGTAGTTAGCAGGTCTAGTTTCAATCGTTTTAACCACAGTTTCGGCAAGAGCTAGACCACCGTCAGCTCCGTCTGCCCAAACACTAGCCAATTCCACAGGAACATCAATCTCTGCGCAAAGTTCCTTGAGAACGGCAATTTCAGCTTGGGTGTCCGTCACAAATTCATTGATAGCCACCACGACCGGAACACCAAATTTACGGATATTTTCCACGTGGCGCTTGAGGTTGGCAAAACCTGCTTTAACCGCTTCAACATTATCAGTTGTCAGCTCTTCTTTAGCAACACCACCGTTCATTTTCAGTGCTCTAAGAGTCGCAACAATAACCACTACATCTGGAGCAGTCGGCAGATTGGGCGTTTTGATATCTAGGAATTTCTCAGCCCCTAGATCCGCGCCAAAACCAGCTTCAGTCACTGTGTAGTCCGCCAAATGCAGAGCTGTTGTTGTCGCCAGAACAGAATTACAGCCATGGGCGATATTGGCAAACGGTCCGCCGTGAACAAATGCAGGAGTTCCATAAATAGTCTGTACTAGATTCGGCTTTATAGCATCTTTCAAAATAAGAGCAAGAGCTCCCTCTACTTCCAAATCTCGAACATAAACCGGCGTCCGATCATGACGATAACCAATAACGATACTAGCTAAACGTTCTTTCAAGTCTTCAATACTTGTCGATAAGCAGAGAATAGCCATTATTTCAGATGCAACCGTAATATCAAAACCATCTTCCCGTGGAATTCCATTAACTGGGCTCCCCAGACCGACAGTAACGTGCCGCAAAGCACGGTCGTTCAAATCTACCACGCGCTTCCAAATGATACGCCGTTGGTCAATTCCTAAATCATTTCCTTGATGAAGATGATTGTCAATCAGAGCAGAAAGAGCATTGTTAGCGGTAGTAATCGCATGCATATCTCCTGTAAAATGCAGGTTGATGTCCTCCATTGGTAGAACCTGTGCATAACCCCCTCCAGCAGCTCCGCCTTTAATTCCCATAACTGGCCCAAGAGACGGTTCTCGAATCGCAATCATGGTTTTCTTTCCGATTTTGTTAAGAGCATCTGCTAAACCAATGGTAATTGTCGATTTCCCTTCTCCGGCAGATGTCGGATTAATCGCTGTTACCAAAATCAACTTACCAACTGGACTCTTTTGCAATTTCTGAATCTTATCAAAAGACAATTTAGCTTTGTATTTGCCATAAAGTTCTAAATCATCATAATCAATTCCAACTTTTTCCACCACATCAGCAATGGGCTGCAAGTCAACACTCTGAGCAATTTCTATATCCGTTTTCATTGGGAATCCTCCAGTTTTGATAAGATTATTATACCAAAAAATAAAGAAAACAAATTCTTTTAAAGCTAAACTTCTCAAAAACGTTCGGAAAAGTCTTTTTTATTTACGAATTAACTTTTTTTGTGTAAAATTTAATTATGAAACTATTGATTACTTCTGGCGGAACGAGCGAGAAAATTGATCAAGTTCGTTCTATTACAAATCACTCGACAGGAAAACTCGGTGCACTTATTGCGGAAAGTTTTTTGGCACGAGGCGATAAGGTCACCTTAGTCACTACACAGAGTGCTGTCAAACCCGCTTCTCATCCGAACTTAACCATTCAAATTATTAAAAATGTACAAGATTTGCTGGAAACAATGCAGCCTTTGGTCAAAACTCATGATGTTTTAATTCATTCAATGGCCGTTTCTGACTATACTCCTATTTATATGGCAGGATTTGACCAAATCACTGCTTCGCAGGATTTAACAGAGTTTTTGAACAAAACAAACGTCCAAGGGAAGATTTCATCACAAGATGATTATCAAGTTCTCTTCCTCAAACAAACGCCGAAAATTATCAGCCAAGTAAAAAAATGGAATCCCAATATCCGTCTAATCGGTTTTAAACTCTTGGTTGAAGTTTCTAAGGAAAAATTATTGGCAGTTGCTCGTGCCAGCCTTGTAAAAAATCAAGCTGAAATAATTGTGGCAAATGACTTGGATCATATTTCCAATCATCAACATCATGCTTACTTAGTTAAACAAGATTCTGTAATAGAAGCAATCACTAAAGAAGAAATTGCTCAACTATTGCTTACACATATTCATGCAAAGGACAATCTATGAAACATATCACATTAGCTGTCACGGGAAGTATTGCCGCCTATAAAGCTGCTGACTTGACTAGTCAATTGACTAAAGAAGACTTTGCGGTTACGGTACTGATGACACAAGCTGCAACTGAATTTATTACACCTTTGACTTTGCAAGTTTTGTCAAAAAATCTAGTTCACTCAGATGTCATGAAAGAGCCTGCGCCAAACAAGGTCAATCACATTGAAATCGCTAAGCAAACAGATCTCTTCTTAGTGGCACCCGCTTCTGCCAATACCATCGCTAAATTAGCCAGTGGCTTTGCAGACAATATGATAACAAGCACTGCTCTCGCTTTGCCTATAACAGTCAAAAAAGTGCTATCTCCTGCTATGAATACAAAAATGTATGAAAATCCAATCACACAAGAAAATCTATCTAAACTAGAAAAATACGGCTGGCAAATTATTCAGCCTAAAGAAACTGTCCTAGCTTGTGGTGACCACGGAATCGGCGCACTTGCTTCTGTAGAAACGATTATAAAAAAAGTAAAGGAAATGATTTATGAAAAAACAATCTAATATTGCTCAAATTGCTATCTTTTTTGCTATTATGCTCGTCATTCATCTATTGAGTTCGGTGATATTCAACCTATTTCCCGTCCCGATTAAACCAACGATTGTTCATATTCCTGTTATTATTGCTAGTATCCTTTATGGACCAAAAGTTGGTGCACTTTTAGGTGCTTTAATGGGAATTATTAGTCTAGTTACAAATACAATTGTCCTCTTGCCAACAAGTCATCTATTTAGTCCATTTGTTCCTAATGGGAATATTTATTCGCTTATCATTGCTCTCGTTCCGCGAATTTTAATCGGAGTCACACCTTATTTTGTTTATAAATATCTTAAAAATAAAACTGGACTTATATTAGCAGGAACAGTTGGTTCATTGACAAATACCATATTTGTTTTAGGAGGGATTTTTCTACTATTCTCCAAAGTGTATAACGGAAACATTCAGTTGCTGCTTGCCTCTGTCATTTCAACCAATTCTATTGCTGAAATGATTATTTCTGCGGTTTTGACGGTTACCATTATCCCAGCACTTGAAAAAGTTAGAAAATAGTCACGTGAAAACGTGATTTTTTTATGAAAAAATGCTATAATGAAAACGGTTAAATAATAAAAAGTTTAGAATTCTAAGAAAAATAAAATGTTCATCATTCCGCTAAGGAAAGAAAATTAGCTGCTATTTTTCAGATGTTTTCATAAACTTTCCAAATTTGATAAAAGGAGACTTCACAATGACTTATCAAGATAATTTCAAAAAATGGTTTAATTTTACAGCACTTCCAGACTACCTTCGTAAAGAATTGGATTCGATGGACGAAAAGACAAAAGAAGATGCTTTTTATACAAATCTTGAATTTGGTACCGCTGGTATGCGTGGCTTGATTGGTGCAGGTACAAATCGTATCAATATTTATGTCGTTCGTCAGGCAACTGAAGGTTTAGCACGTTTGATTGATGAAAAAGGTGAGGATTTCAAAAAACGCGGTGTCGCTATTGCTTATGACTCTCGCCATTTCTCACCAGAGTTTGCCTTTGAATCTGCTGCGGTTTTAGCAAAACATGGCATTAAATCTTACGTATTTGAAAGTCTCCGTCCGACACCAGAATTATCATTTGCAGTTCGTCACTTAAAAGCTTTTGCCGGGATTATGATTACAGCCAGCCACAACCCTGCTCCATTTAATGGCTATAAAGTTTATGGCGAAGATGGTGGTCAAATGCCGCCTCATGATGCTGATGCTCTAACAGCTTATATTCGTGCCATTGAAAATCCATTTACTATTGAAGTAGCTGATGTTGAAGCCGAAAAAGCTTCTGGTTTGATTGAAGTTATTGGTGAAACTATTGATGCCGAATATCTCAAGGAAGTTAAAGACGTCAACATCAACCAACAATTGATTAAAGAATACGGCAAAGACATGAAAATCGTCTACACTCCGCTTCATGGTACAGGTGAAATGTTAGCACGTCGAGCATTTGCCCAAGCTGGTTTTGATTCTGTTCAGGTTGTTGAAGCTCAATGTGTGCCAGACCCAGACTTTTCTACTGTCAAATCACCAAACCCAGAAAACCAGGCGGCTTTCTCTCTCGCTGAAGAATTGGGACGCAAAGTTGGTGCGGACGTCCTTGTCGCAACAGACCCAGATGCTGACCGTGTAGGTGTTGAAGTTCTCCAAAAAGATGGTAGCTATCGCAATCTTTCAGGAAATCAAATTGGTGCAATTATGGCTAAGTACATCCTTGAAGCACACAAGACAGCTGGAACACTTCCTGCAAATGCAGCACTTTGCAAATCTATTGTATCTACCGATCTTGTAGCCAAGATTGCTGAAAGCTACGGCGCAACCATGTTCAACGTCTTAACTGGTTTCAAATTTATCGCTGAAAAGATCCAAGAATTTGAAGAAAAACACAATCACACTTATATGATGGGCTTTGAAGAAAGCTTTGGCTACTTGATTAAACCATTTGTACGTGACAAAGATGCGATCCAAGCGGTATTAGTTGTTGCAGAATTGGCTGCCTATTATCGTTCTCGCGGCTTGACTCTTGCAGACGGAATCGAAGAAATCTACAAAGAATATGGTTATTATGCTGAAAAGACAATTTCAGTCACCTTGTCTGGCGTTGATGGCGCTGAACAAATCAAGGCAATAATGAGCAAGTTTCGTGATAATGCACCAAAAGAATTCAATGCTACTGCTATTGCAGTCACAGAAGATTTCAAAGCTCAGACTGCCACTACTACTGATGGAACAGTCACTGCCCTTACAACACCCCCTAGTGATGTATTAAAATATACGCTTACTGATGGTTCATGGATTGCTGTACGTCCTTCAGGAACAGAACCAAAAATCAAATTCTATATTGCCGTTGTTGGGAATTCCAGCCAAGACGCTCAAGCAAAAATTGATACAATTGAAGCAGAAATCAACGACTTTGTACAATAAGCAGAAAAACTGAAGCCTTTGGTTTCGGAATCTCACTTCTATAATCTTCAAATTTCGAGTCTGGGACGATCATGTCTCAGACTCGACTGCTTTTATAATAAAGAACAGTGCTTTGAATCTGCTTTGCAAGCCACAAATGCCATTTGCTTTTCAAACTTAAAAAGAATGACTAATAAAAAATAAGGGAACTATATAGTAGTTTACACCAATCACAATATGGAGTATTTTAAAATAAGATTTTTGTAAATTTTACAACTAAACTTTGTGATTGTGTAAACAGGTATATAATTCCAAAAAAATAATCTTTTCTCTATTTACAACTTCCAACAGTCTAGTAGGCTGTTGCTTTGTCTCATTCATCTTTCAATATTTTACTTTTCATTTCAAATCTCTGCATTATTTTTATATTTATGGCATACTGGAATGAGCAAAAGAAATGAGGTTATTTTATGAAAAAATTTGCACAAGATATCAAAGTTTTAGAAATGACTACTGTTAATCGTGCTCGAAAAGCTATTGCAAACAAGGAAACAGCTACATTTTTCATTGGTCGAAAAACATGTCCTTACTGTCGTAAATTCGCCACTACGCTAGCTAGTGTTGTCGCTGAAACCCAAGCACACATTTTCTTTATCAACAGTGAGGAACCTAGTGAACTGGAAGAACTCCAAGCTTTTCGTTCCGAATATGGAATCCCAACTGTACCAGGATTTTTACACACAGAGAATGGTCAGGTGACTGTCCGTTGTGACTCTTCTATGACAGCTGACGAAATCAAGACATTCGCTAACTTATAAAAATGAAGCTGGAATTAAAATTTCCAACTTCAAAGTATATTATAAACTAACTAAGCAGTAACTTTTTACTATCACCAAACGAGGAAGAGATCATATCGTCCCTGTCTCTTAATATTTAATTTCCTTTTAATTTTCCTTTTTGAAAGGCTTGCCACATCTTCTGCTGAGGTTTAGCAAATGGATAGTTGTCAAATTCATCAGGATGCAACCATAAAACTTGTTCCTGTTTAGGCATTTCCGTAGCATTTACTACCTGACCATAAAGTAAACGGATCTGCCACTTGCGATGACTAAATACATGCTGAATTTGTGGGAAGTGTACTGACTGCCAATCCACTACTACATCATAATCCTGTTCAAAGCTTTCTTTGGGAGATAAGTCAAATGAAACTTGATTTTCAGCTATTTCAAAAAGCGATAACTGTTCATCATCAGGAAATTCACCTACTTCAATTAAAGGAAAATGCCAAAATCCGGCTAAAAGGCCGCTAGTCTCATTTTTTTCCAAAAGAAACTGTCCCTGAGCATCTTGGATAATCAAACCATACAGATAAACTGGAACTGGTTTTTTCTTAGGAGCTTTGATAGGGTACTTCTCCATGGTTCCATGTAAGAAAGCAGCACTAAATTCCTTTACAGGGCTATCTTCTGGTCGAGGATTCACCGGCGCTTCAATATCTGAACCCAAATCCATCAGAGCTTGGTTAAAATCTCCTGGCCTTTCGGAATCAATCAACATTTCCATCATAGTTTGAAAAACTTTCCGATTGGCTGGAATACCGATGTCTAAATTCACCTCAAACAAACGACTCAAAACTCGCATCACATTCCCATCAACAGCTGGCTCTGGCAATCCAAAAGCAATACTAGCGATAGCGCCTGCTGTATAAGGACCAATCCCTTTAAGGCTGAAAATTCCTTCGTAAGTGTGAGGAAACTCACCCTCAAACTCTGCCACAATCTGCTGAGCCGCCTCTTGCATATTGCGCACTCGCGAATAATATCCTAGTCCCTCCCATGCTTTTAATAAGCGTTCTTCTGGTGCGATTGCCAAATCTTGGACTGTCGGAAACCAATCCAAAAAGCGCTCATAGTAAGGAATGACCGTGTCTACCCGTGTTTGCTGAAGCATAATTTCTGAAATCCAGATATGATAAGGATTATTACTTCTCCGCCAAGGCAAATCACGTTTATTTTCATCATACCACGTTAGTAACTTTTGGCGAAAGGATGTAATTTTTTCATCCTCCCACATTTCAATTCCGTATTTCTTCAAATCTAACATGAATTTAGTATAACATAAAATAAAAAGAGAACCCAGAACTTGAATTCTGGATTCTGTCTTGGCTTTCTAATAATGACCAACTGCTTGGCTGGCAGTAATCAATGTTAATTTATAAACATCGTCAGCATTACATCCTCGTGAAAGATCATTTACTGGATGATTCAACCCTTGCAAAATAGGACCAACTGCTGAAAAACCACCGAGACG
Source organism: Streptococcus constellatus subsp. constellatus (assembly GCF_023167545.1). Lineage (NCBI taxonomy): Bacteria > Bacillati > Bacillota > Bacilli > Lactobacillales > Streptococcaceae > Streptococcus > Streptococcus constellatus. The sequence goes on along the minus strand of NZ_AP014647.1, from coordinate 734,476 downwards.
CTCTGCCATTTTATAGCTGATATTTCCAGCTTCGATACTAGGAAAGACGAAAACAGTCGCTTGCCCAGCTACATTGCTGCCAGGAGCCTTTAATTCTGCTGTTTTAGGTACAAAAGCTGCGTCAAATTGTAATTCTCCATCAATGGCAAGGTCAGGTCGCATTTCCTGCGCTAGTTTTGTGGCTTCAACAACTTTATCAACCTTTTCACCAAATCCAGATCCTTTAGTTGAATAACTAAGCATCGCTACTTTCGGATCAATACCAAAGATTTGTGCAGTTAATGCTGAGTTAATGGCAATTTCTGCTAATGTTTTAGCGTCTGGATCAATATTGATGGCGCAATCACTGAAAACATAACGTTCATCGTCACGAACCATGAGAAAAGCACCAGATGTACGAGAAACCCAAGGAAGGGTTTTAATAATTTGAAGGGCTGGGCGAACTGTGCTTGCAGTAGAATGAACTGCACCAGAAACCATCCCTTGTACTTTTCCAAGATAAACGAGCATGACACCAAAATAATTGACATCCTCTTTCAAGAGTTTCCGAGCTTCGTCTTCTGTGATTTTTCCTTTACGGCGTTCAACGAAAGCTGCTACCATTTCTTCAAAGCAAGAACAATTTTGAGGATCAATAACCTCATAACCATCTGTCACACTTTCAATCTCAAGATAAATCCGAATTTTTTCAGGATTTCCTAACAAAACAGGTGTAATACTTGTTTCATTTACCAAACGTTTTGTCGCTTGAAGAATACGTGGTTCTTCACCTTCTGGTAGGACAATTTTTACTTCTTTGTCTTGAAGTGCTTCACGAATCGTTTCAAAAATTTTCATGTTTTACTCCTTTTTATTGCTTAATTTTTGAATCACTGCTTGGAAATCTTCCGGAAGAGGACTCGATTTATTCACAACTTCCTCATGAAATGGATTGTAAAAACGCAATGAATGGCAATGAAGAGCTTGTCGTGTCATGCCATCTGTCAAGCTGCCACCATACAAATCATCTCCTAATAACGGAAAGCCAATATAAGAAAAATGTACCCTAATCTGGTGTGTCCGTCCTGTGTGAAGATGAATATCGACAAGATAAACATCACCATATTGCGCTAGAACCTTATAGCTCGTATGAGCATATTTCCCATTTTTCGCTACACAGCGTGTAATAATACTGCTATCTTCTCGCGCGATGGGAGCAACAATGTCTCCTTCTGGCTTTAACGGTTCAGAACCCTTGACCAAAGCATAATAATGTTTCTCAATGATTTTCTTTTGCAACTGCTTGTCCAGTCTTGCATGAGCATAACCATGTTTTGCAAACAGCATCAGACCACTTGTATCTTTATCCAAACGTGTCACAATATGAATCTGTTGATTTTCATAATGATTAGAAATGTAATAAGCTTTTACAAAATTTGCCATTGTATTAGAATGATTCACACTAGGAATGCTTGCTATACCAGATGGCTTATTCAAAATTAGAAAATGTTCATCTTCATAAACAATTTCTAATTCTCTTTCTACTGCTCGTAGACTGCTAAAACTTTCTTCAGCTGGAATATCAATGGCAACTTTGTCGCCAATATCTAACAAATAAATGGCATTTTGCTTCTTACCATTTACGTGAATATCTCCACCAGAAAACTTAATTTTTGCGAGCAAACTTTTGGAAATTTCGTGCTTTTTTAAAAAGGTCTTAACTTTAACATGTTCATCTGCAGTAAATTCAAACCTCATTCCTCCACCTCGCCAATAAAAGCATCTTTTACACGATTCCAGAAACTCGTATGACTCGGTGTAGCAAGAAAGTTAATCTTATGTTGATCAATTTGAAATTCAATTTTAGAAATATTGTTTATCATAAAATTCTGATTGTCAATCGAAATCGCATGTCGGTCATTCCAAGTCGGCACGATTTCAATTTTATCTTTCTTAGGAACGATAATTGAGGAGCCCAGGGTTCGAAACACACGATTATTTAAGCTTGCAACTTCTGCAATCTGAAGAGCTTCAATGGTTGGATGCAGAACAGCTCCGCCTAACGATTTATTGTAAGCTGTACTTCCTGTCGGAGTTGATACGGAAATACCATCACCACGAAAGCGCTCAAAATGGACTTGATTGATAATAACATCGGCGACCATTGTTCGTCCAGAACGCTTGATTGTCGCTTCGTTTAATGCACGCTTTATACAAATTTCATTATTTCCATGGAAAATTTTAACATTTAAAATCGGATAGGACACTTTCGCACCAGTATCTAATTTTAAGTTATTAATTAATTTGTCCAATTCAAAATCTCGATAATCCGTATAAAAACCTAAATGTCCCGTATGGACACCGACAAAACGAACTTTATCCAACTGCTCTTCATACTTATGAAAAGCTGATAAAAGCATCCCGTCGCCACCGATTGAAATGACAATGTCAGGATTATTATCATTCAAAATAAAATGATTTTGCTTTAATTTTTGTTTTAATTGGCGACAAATTTCTTGGCTTTGCCGTCTGCGATTACTGATAATTCCTATTCTTTTACCTGTATTCTTCATCTGTATCGTCACTATTTCCTACGCCGTCATTCAATTTGCGACTGATTGGGTCAAATAAAGCTTGCGCTTCTTGAATATCATCACGAATTTTCCCCATTTCTTCGTCCAATTGATAGGCGATTTTTGCGGTAATCTCCAGACGTTTCTTAATTTCATCTGGAAATTCACCCTTATATTTATAATTCAGCGAATGTTCAATTGTTGCCCAAAAGTTCATGGACAAAGTGCGGATTTGAATCTCTGCCAAAACTGTTTTGTTGCCATCAATGGTATCAACTGGGTATTCAATAATGACATGATAACTTCGATATCCACTAGCCTTACGGTTTTTAATATAGTCTCGCTCTTGAACAATCCGCATATCATGCCGCTTTCGCAAAATATCCAAAACTTCTTCAACATCATCCACAAATTGAACCATGACCCGCAAACCTGCTATATCTTGCATATCTTGCGCTAGATTTTCCTCTCTGATTCCACGCAAAGCCATTTTTTCTTTGATACTTTCTATCGGTTTTACACGACCTGTCACAAACTCAATCGGAGAATGCTTTTTTTGTTTTCGATACTGTTTACGAATCCCACGCAGTTTGATCTTTAATTCACCAACCGCTTGAATATAAGGATCCAGAAACTCTTCCCACTCTAATTGCATACACTCACCTTGTCATTTTACTTAATTTTTTATAAAATAAACACAATACTTATTATAACATAAATCGCTTTCAAACAAAAGAAAAGGATTGGAAAATGAATCATTTGGAAATTGAATACAAAACGCTTCTGACAAAAAATGAGTACCAACAGCTGTTACCACTGTTTTCAAAGATAAAAGCTACCAAGCAGATAAACTACTATATTGACACAGCCGACTTTTCAATTCGAGATGCAAAAATGGCACTTCGGATTCGTACTTTTGAAACTCGTACTGAGTTAACATTGAAAATTCCGCAGCAGGTCGGTAATATGGAATACAATCAATTTCTCACTTTAGAAGAGTCTCACACTTTCATCAATACATGTGTGCTACCTGAAGGAAAAATACGCACCCTGCTGACTCAAGCTGCTATCAACCTCGAGAAATTAAAGGTTCTAGGGAGCTTGACAACTATTCGCTATGAAAAAGAAACTACTATTGGCTTGATGGCACTTGATGAAAATTATTATTTTGACAAAACAGACTACGAATTAGAGCTGGAAGTAACAGATGCTAAAATTGGAAAAGAACAATTCAATCACTTTTTACAAGCTCATCATGTCCACTATAAATATGCAAAACCTAAAGTTGCAAGATTTGCTCAAAACTTATGAATAAAAAGCTGAAATTTTGCTTATTTTTTGATAAAATGGAGAGTAGAAATCAAAAGGAGTCTTATATAAGTTATGATGGATATACTGACGGATAAAGCACAGATGAAGTTGTTTGCACTAAATTCCAATCACGATATCGCCGAAAAAATTGCTCAAGCTGCTGGCGTATCTCTTGGAAAACTATCCTCACGTCAATTTTCAGATGGTGAAATTCAAGTTAACATCGAAGAAAGTGTACGTGGTTTTGATGTATTTATCATTCAGTCAACGAGTTTCCCTGTCAATAATCATTTGATGGAACTTCTTATCATGGTGGATGCCTGCAATCGCGCTAGCGCTAACTCTGTTAATGTCGTGATGCCATATTTTGGCTATGCGCGCCAGGATCGCACTGCTGCTCCTCGTGAACCAATTACGGCAAAACTGGTAGCAAATATGTTGGTAAAGGCAGGAGTTGATCGTGTTCTGACCCTTGATTTGCATGCCGTTCAAGTTCAAGGTTTCTTTGATATCCCTGTTGATAACCTTTACACTGTCCCTCTCTTTGCCAAACATTACTGTGAAAAAGGCTTGTCTGGTGAAGATGTTGTTGTGGTTAGTCCAAAAAATTCTGGTGTTAAACGTGCTAGAAGCTTAGCAGAGCATTTAGATGCTCCGATTGCAATTATCGACTACGCTCAAGACGATACCCACCGTAACGAAGGCTATATTATCGGAGATGTAGCTGGGAAAAAAGCTATCCTTATTGATGATATTTTAAATACTGGTCGTACATTTGCTGAAGCCTCAAAAATTGTTGAACGCGAAGGTGCAACAGAAATTTATGCAGTTTCTAGTCATGGTTTATTTGTCGAAGGAGCTGCTGAAAAGTTAGATAACTCTCCTATCAAAGAAATCCTGGTTACTGACTCAGTTGCAACGAAAGAAAAAACTCCGAAAAATGTTCAATACATCACTGCAAGTGGGCTAATCGGAGATGCAATCGTTCGTATCCATAAAAGAAAACCAGTCAGTCCACTGTTTGCTTACAATAAAAAGAAATAAGGAGAAATCTTGATTTATTTCGATAATGCAGCAACAACTCCTATGTCAAAGACTGCTATGACTGCTATGACACAGGTTATGGAAAATACCTTTGGCAATCCATCTAGCATTCATAGCCACGGCAGAGCTGCTAGTAAAATTCTTCGCAAAGCCCGACAAGAACTTGCTGACCTACTTCATACTAAAAGTCAACATATCATCTTTACATCAGGTGGGACAGAAAGTAACAATACAGCCATAAAAGGGTATGCCTTAGCCCATCAAGACCAGGGAAAGCACATTATCACCACTGCTATCGAACATCATTCTGTGCTTGCAACTATTGAATATCTGGTAGATAAGTTTGGCTTTGAAGCGACTTATATCCAACCCCAAAATGGAGAAATCACAGCTCAGCAGATAAAAGAAGCTCTTAGAGAGGATACTATACTTGTCTCCACTATGTATGCCAACAATGAAACTGGCTACCTGCTTCCAATCAAAGAAATTGCTGAAGTTTTGAAACATCATCCCGCTGCTTATCATGTGGATGCAGTACAAATTATGGGCAAATTACCTGTGTATCCCGAAGAACTAGGAATTGATTTTATGAGTGCATCAGCTCATAAATTTCATGGTCCTAAAGGCATTGGTTTCTTGTATGCCAATCAGATGAAATTTGATAAATTTTTACATGGCGGAGATCAAGAAGATAAAAGACGTGCAGGTACTGAAAATTTAGCAGCTATCGCTGGAATGATTGCAGCTTTAAAAGAAAATCTTAAGGGCTATCCAAAAAATATAAGTCATGTGGAAAGCTTAAAAAAACAGCTTCTCGCTGAACTGGACGGAATAGACTACTATGTCAATCATGATTCTCATACACTTCCCTATGTAATAAATCTTGGCTTTCCTAAACAGGCTAATGACTTATTACTAATGCGTTTAGACTTGGCAGGAATTTCTATTTCAACCGGATCTGCTTGTACAGCAGGTACAGTTGAACCAAGTCACGTTCTTGAAGCTTTTTATGGTAGTGATTCAGAGCGATTAAAGGAATCTATCCGCATTAGCTTTTCAGAACAAAATACTTCAGAAGAAGTTCACCAATTTACCACAATATTAAAAGAAATTTTAGGAGGATAAATAGATGGCTTTTCAGACCACTATTCACTTAAAAGATTGCCCATACAGCTACTCTCTTGGAGAAAACGTTAAAAAATTTACTTTGCGTGATAACACTTTTTCTGAAACAAAAGTTGGAAATTATGAATTAACACGTTTATTAGAAAGTGTTCCAAATAGTGGTGATGGTTTTTTGTTAAAAATCATTATCAACAAAGAGCTTTCAGGTGTGAAAATCAATATTACAGACAAATCTGGTCTTCGCTTGGTTAACATTTTCAAATCAGAAACCAATCAGATCATTCAAGAAAAATTTTATTTTCTAATGGATAGTTTGGTTGAACGTGGTATTTTCACCAAACAAGAACATTAAGTAAATAGCTATCTTTTTACAGTTCATTTTAGAACTGTAAAAAGATAAAAAATAGAGTAGGGTGACAAATCGAAAGTTTTGGTTTTTCTCCTACTCCTTTTCTATTTCCATCAAATAAGTTGATTTTTTCACAAACTTTCTATAAAATAGTCTTTGAAAGGATGTGATTTTGTGAAATCTGAAAGAAATACAACCATTCCACGCGCAACTGCTAAAAGGCTCTCGCTTTATTATCGGATTTTTAAACGATTTAATTCTGAAAAAATTGAAAAAGCCAATTCAAAACAAATCGCAGATGCTATCGGGATTGATTCTGCAACTGTTCGTCGTGATTTTTCTTACTTTGGTGAATTAGGTCGTCGTGGGTATGGTTATGATGTAAAAAAACTCATGAATTTTTTTGCTGATTTACTTCATGATCATTCTATTACCAATGTGATGTTAGTCGGTATCGGTAATATGGGACACGCATTACTCCACTACCGCTTCCATGAACGTAATAAAATGAAGATTGTTATGGCATTTGACACCGATGATCATCCTGAAGTTGGAACGATTACAAATGACGGGATTCCTATTTATGGCATTTCACAAGTAAATGATAAACTAAAAAATGTAGATGTAAAGACCGCTATTTTGACGGTTCCAAGTACAAGAGCTCAAGAAGTGGCAACTATCCTTGTAGAAGCTGGCGTAAAAGGTATTCTCAGTTTCTCACCCGTTCACTTAACCGTTCCAAAAGATGTTGTTGTTCAATATGTTGACTTGACAAGTGAGCTGCAAACACTCCTCTACTTTATGAAAAAAGGGTATTAAATAATTAGAAAGAGCAGATATTTATTTATGAAGAAACCCATTATCGGAATTACTGGAAATGAAAGACCCAACCCTGAAGACGAATTTGCCATCATGAGCTATGCTGCTAAAGGATTTGTGGAAGGCGTAAAAGAAGTTGGTGGAATTCCTGTCATATTGCCAATTGGAGATGCAGACATAGCTCAGCATTACATCAAGATGATTGATAAACTTATCCTAACAGGTGGACAAAATGTATCACCACAATTCTATGGTGAAGAAAAAATGATTGATAGTGATGATTATCATTTGGATCGTGATGTGTTTGAATTATCCTTAATCCATGAAGCGATCCAACGGCAAAAACCAATTTTTACTGTTTGCCGCGGTACACAATTGTTTAATGTCGCAATGGGCGGAACTCTTTATCAAGATATTGAACATCATTGGCAAGACAGTTCTGCAGAGTATACTACTCAAAAATTAGTTACCAAACCTGGTTCTGTTTTGGAAAAGATTTATGGTGAAGTATCTCATATAAATTCTTTCCATCATCAAAGTATTAAAGATTTAGCAGAAAATGTCGAAGTCATCGCCCATGATCCAAAAGATAATACCATTGAAGCCATTACTACAACTGATGAAATCGCTTATCTGGGAGTTCAATGGCATCCAGAATTCTTATTTGAAACACGTCCTAAAGATCGGTTACTCTTTGACTATGTTGTCAATAAACTCTAAATCAATTCCGTTTCTTCTCGATAGCTATAATAATCTTTCTCAGCGACGATGAGATGATCCAGTAAGATGAAGCCCATTAGCTCACACGCTTCTTTTACATGTTTGGTCACTTCATCGTCGTTTCTGCTTGGTAATACAGCTCCTGACGGATGATTGTGCACCAAAATAACGGATGTCGCCATATGCCTCACGGCATAATGCAGAATTTCTCGCGGCTCCGCAATGCTACGTGACACACTGCCGATAAAAATAGTCTGTTGATGAATGATTTTATTTTGAGTGTCTAGATATAAAGCAACAAGATGTTCCTGTTTTTTATGCCCCAATTCCTGTTGCATTTTTTTCGCTAACTTTTGACTACTTAAAATTTGCTCTTGCATAATCAATTCTGCTTTACTAATTCGCTGTCCCAACTCAATCATGGCTTGCAATTCAATAGCTTTGATACGTCCAATTCCAGAAATTGATTGTAATTCTTGTAGTGTCATATTACGCAAATCATTTAAACTAGAAATTGTTGATAAAATTCGTTGGGAAACTTGAAAAACAGTTTCTTTTTTATTGCCAGTGCGGATAAGAATGGATAACAATTCTTGATTGCTCAATTGTTCTGCACCTTCTGCTACCAAACGTTCTCTTGGCAATAAAGAATCTTCCTGAAATGAAATACTATACATAAAAAACCTCCTCATATCCTTATTCGGAAAAGGAAGAAGAAAATAAAAAATCTGAGAAATTATTCTCAAATTTTTTAAGTTAGTATTTACATTTCAACGATTTTACCTGTTTCAAAGTAAACAACCCATTCGCAGATATTTTTAGCATAATCACCAATACGTTCCAGATATGAAATAACTTGGAAATAATCACGACCTGTAACAATCAAATCTGGATTTGCCTTAATTTCTTGCGTTGCCAAATCTCGAATATCATCAAAATACTGATTAATTTTCTCATCCATAGCTGCAACTTCATAAGCCTTATCCACATCACCATTAAGATAAAGTTCAAGTGCTGCTTCCACAAAGTTCTTAACATCACGCCCCATCTTGCTGATTTCTTCTTCAACAGATTGGATGCGAACTTCTCCTTTCATACGGATCGTCGCTTGTGCAATGGAAACGGCATGATCCCCCATTCTTTCCACATCACTACTTGCCTTCAAAACTGTAATAACGGTTCGTAAATCTTGTGAAACAGGCTGCTGCAAAGCAATGATTTCTAAAGACTTTTTCTCCAACTTTACTTCATATTCATTGACCTCTGCGTCTTCTTCAATAACCTCTTTTGCCAATTCACGATCGTGGGTCACAAATGCACGAACTGTGCGGTTAATCTGTGATAACACTTCATTTCCCATCGCGTAAAATTGGTTATGAAGTTTTGCTAAATCTTCTTCAAATTGTACTCTAAGCATAAAATTTCCTTTCATCAGATATAAAGAGGATCAATAATCCTCGTGATTGGCTGAACTAACAAAAAGTAGCATCCATCTTTCTAGCCAAATTTTCCTGTAATGTAATCTTCTGTTTCTTTATGAATTGGACTGAGAAACATTTCTTTTGTAGTATTAAATTCAATTAAATCTCCACCCAAGAAGAACGCTGTCTTGTCTGAAATACGGCTAGCTTGCTGCATCGAACGCGTCACCAGTAACATCGTATATTTATCTTTCAGTCCATGCAGTGTTTCTTCAATTTTTCCGGCAGAAACGGGATCAAGTGCTGATGTCGGCTCATCTAAAAGAATAATTTTTGGACTCGTTGCCAAGACACGCGCCACACAGACACGTTGCTGCTGACCACCTGACAAGCCAATGGCTGAATCATATAAACGATCTTTCACCTCATCCCAAATAGATGCACTCTTGAGTGAAGATTCAACAACTTCGTCTAACACCTCTTTGTCTCTAACACCATTGATTCGCAGACCATAGACAACATTTTCATAAATCGTCATTGGAAATGGATTGGGCTGTTGAAAAACCATTCCAATTTCTTTTCGAAGCTCTACCGTATCTGTCCTCGGACTATAAATATTATGTCCATTGTAAATTACAGTACCTGTCGTTGTAACCTCTGGATTCAAATCTCCCATCCGATTGATTGCTTTTAAAAGGGTTGACTTTCCCGATCCAGAAGGACCAATCAAAGCTGTAATCTCATGAGGCAATACATCTAATGATACACTATTGAGGGCTTTCTTTTTGTTATAATAAACCGACAAGTCCTTAATTTGTAAAATAGGTTCTATCATCTGATAATCCTTTAATAAATTCTAAATTCACACAGTTTCTTATCCAAAATGGCCAGAAACATAATCATTGGTAGACTGCAACTTAGCATTTTGGAAAATCTTGGCAGTTTCATCATATTCGATTAAATCACCAAGATAGAAGAAACCAGTATAGTCACTAGCACGTGCCGCCTGTTGCATACTGTGAGTTACTATGATAATCGTATAGTTCTTCTTCAACTCTAACATTGTTTCTTCTAACTGCGCTGTTGCAATTGGATCGAGCGCAGAAGCAGGTTCATCCATTAAAAGTATTTCTGGCTTCACGGAAATAGCGCGAGCAATACAGAGACGTTGCTGCTGACCGCCTGATAACATCAAAGCAGATTTATGAAGATCATCCTTTACCTGTTCCCAAAGAGCTGCCTGCTTTAGAGATGTTTCAACAATTTCATCTAAAATCTTCCTATCTTTGACACCAGCACGTTCATGTGCAAAAGTAATATTACGATAAATGGACTTAGCAAATGGATTTGGTCTTTGAAAAACCATTCCGATATGCTTACGCATTTCATAAACATTGATGTCTGAGCGATTGATATCAATCCCTTCATACCAGATTTCACCAGTAACTTTGGCGATGTCAATCGTATCATTCATTCGATTCAAGCTACGAAGATAGGTTGATTTCCCAGAACCCGAAGGTCCTATAAGAGCTGTAATTTTATTTTTCTGAAACTGCATATCAACCCCTTTAATGGATTCATTTTTACCATAGTAAACATGCAAATTTTTTGTTGATAACACAACTTCTTCTTCAGGAAAAGTAACAATATGTTTTTCATTCCAGTTATATTCTGTCATTTCTTCTCCTTTTAGGCAGATGTTAATTTTTTATGCAGATAACTTCCAAGTTTACGAGCACCGAGGTTGAAAATTAAAATAAAGATGAGAAGTACCGCTGCTGATCCAGCTGACACTTCCACAGCATCAGGAATCGTTCCTTCACTATTGACTTTCCAAATATGAACAGCCAATGTTTCAGCCTGACGAAAAATAGAGATTGGGCTGGTTACACTAAAAATGTTCCAATTTGACCAGTCAAGGGCTGGGGCGGATTGACCTGCTGTATAGATAAGTGCAGCTGCTTCACCAAAAATTCGTCCAGAAGCTAATACAACTCCTGTCACAATACTTGGTAATGCTTCTGGAACTACAACATGAATAATCGTTTCCCAACGAGAAATGCCAAGAGCAAGTCCCGCTTCACGCTGTGTATGATGCACATGCTGTAAGCTATCTTCTACACTACGAGTCATTTGTGGTAAATTAAATACAGTTAAAGCCAGAGCACCAGAAATGATTGAAAAACCATATTGGAATTGAATAACAAAAATCAAATATCCAAAGAGACCGACAACAACGGAAGGCAAAGATGATAAAATTTCAATACAAGTTCTGACAAAATCTGTTACCAACCCTTTCTTCGCATATTCAGATAAGTAAATTCCTGCTCCCATTGATAACGGAATGGAAATAATTAAAGTAATAACTAACAGAAATAACGAATTATAAAGCTGAATTCCAATTCCTCCACCCGCTTGATAGGAAGACGATTGTCCAGTCAAGAATTTCCAAGAGACATGAGGTAATCCTCTTACTAGAATGTAAAGAATTAAAGAGGCAAGAATGCTCACAATGATTCCTGCAATGGTATAGAGGACACCTGTAGCCAATTTATCTATTTTTTTAGCGTGCATAGTTCTTCTTACCTCTTTCCTTTGTAATCAACTTAATCACAGTATTGAAAGCTAAGCTCATCAAAAGTAAAACCAGAGCGAGTGACCAAAGGACATTGTTATTAACGGTTCCCATAACAGTATTGCCAATTCCCATTGTTAAGATAGAAGTCAAAGTTGCAGCAGGTGTCGTCAAAGAGGTTGGAATAACGGCTGAATTTCCTACAACCATTTGAATCGCCAACGCCTCACCAAAAGCACGAGCCATTCCAAAGACAATAGCTGTAAAAATACCGGATCGAGCTGCTTTTAACGTCACGCGCCAAATAGTTTGCCAGCGAGTAGCTCCCATCGCCATACTGGCTTCTCGATAATGGCGCGGTACAGCCCGTAAACTATCTGTTGTCATAAAAGTCACCGTCGGTAAAATCATGACAAAGAGAACAAAAATCCCCGATAAAATTCCAAAACCTGTCCCGCCAAACATACTACGAACAAAGGGAACGACAACCTGTAAGCCAATAAAACCGTATACAACCGATGGGATTCCGACTAAAAGTTCAATAGCCGGTTGGAGAATTTTTGAACCTTTAGGAGAAACCTCCGTCATAAAAACAGCCGCTCCAATTGCAAATGGTGTCGCCAATAACGCTGATAGAAGAGTTACGAGGAAAGAGCCAAGAATCATCGGTAGAGCGCCAAACTCCTTACCAGATGGATTCCATGTTGCTCCGAAAAGAAAACTGAAGATATTTACTTTATTAACAAAGAAGGTCGAAAGACCTTTCTCTGCTACAAACAATAAAATCATTGCAACGACAAAGACAATTAAACTCATACAAAGAAAGGTAATGGTTTTTCCAAAAGATTCCAAACGAGAATTCTTTGACTTTGTCAGCATCTTTTTTGCTACTTCGTTCATGTTATTCTATACTCTTTCTGTTATTTTGAGCTAATTGTTCCATCAAGACTACGAGTCACTTTCATATCATTGATAGGAATATAGCCCATTTTTCCCACAATATTATTTTGTACTTCTGCTGTCATTATATAATCCAGAAATTTCTTAGCAAGTTTATTGGGTTCTCCCTTAGTGTACATATGTTCGTAAGACCAAAGTGGCCAATTATTAAGTGTTACATTTTTCTTTGTGGGCTTATAGCCATTCAAATTTAAACTTTTTACACTCGTATCAACATAAGAAAAAGCTAAGTAAGAAATAGCACCTGGAGTCTGCGACACAATCGTTTTGACCATCCCGTTAGAATCTTGCTCCTGCGCCTGCTTGGCTTCCTTGCCCTTCATAATAATACTATCAAAAACAGCACGGCTACCAGAACCGACCGCACGATTGATAATTGTAATTTCCAAATCCTGCCCGCCAACTTGTTTCCAGTTCGTATATTCACCAGTAAAAATTTTGCGTAGTTGATCTGTTGATAAATTATTTACCTTAATTCCTTTATTTGCAATAATCGCAGTACCCGCTACAGCAACTTGGTGATCCACCAAAGTTTTAGCCCTGATTCCGTCTTTTTCTTCTGCAAACAAATCACTATTTCCAATATCTACTGCACCTGATTGAACTTGTGATAATCCTGTACCTGATCCACCACCTTGCACATTGACAATTTTTTTCGGGTTTTCTTCAGTATATTTGTCTACAACTGCTTCAATCAAAGGCTGCAAAGCAGTTGAGCCTACAGCTGTTATTGATTCACCACGGTTAATCCAGGAAGCACAAGCTGACAAACTGATACTACAAACCATAAGAGTAATAAACAAAAGTATTTTTTTATGCTTTACCAAAATAATCTCCTTTTAAGATATGAAAACGCTTGTTGATCTATGGTTTTTCTAACTTCTTTGCATCTCATCTCACTATAACATATATAGATGATTTTGGAAAGATTTTTTATTGAAATCTGAGGCCTTTTGGAAAATAATTTTTCAGAATATTTCCAGTTACTTTTGCAAATCCTAGACCATTGCCTTGAACGATTATCTGGTACCAACCATTTCCATATTTTTGATCGAGATTTACTATTTCACCAGCAACATATTTTTTAAATTGCTCCTCATCAATTTCAATTACTCGCTTCACCTCGTTTGATTTTAAAGCAAGGCCCAAAGCAAAACTTGGTTCAAAACGTTTTTTCTTAAAGACTCCCAGATATAAGCCATTTCTAGCAATTTTTAATTTCGACATATCTGGCAGCCCTAGTGGTAACAGATACAAATGATCACCGAAAGTCTGTAATTCTCCAGTCAGATCTATAGTTAGATGTTCTCTTTGAAACTCTTGCCACAACATCTTCTGCTCAGATGTCAGATGGCTCTTTTTTACTTTTAATTTTTTTGCTGACTGCTTACTACAAAGGCGAAATTTTGCAACAAATTGACCTTCACCTTTGAAATGGTGAGGATACATACGTGCAGTTTCTGGAAAGTTAATACCTGCAATCATCCCATTGATTTTAGGAATTTCGACTAATTCAAGCGGATAATTTTCTAACAACCAATCCACTATTTGTTCGTTTTCCTCTGGTGCCCAAGTGCAAGTAGAGTAAATCAGTTCACCACCAGTTGTCAACATTTTCAAAGCATCCGCTAGTATCTCACGTTGAAGCTGTGCACATTGAGCAGGATAAGTCTCACTCCAATACTCCGCTGCTTCTGGCTGCTTTCTAAACATTCCTTCACCAGAGCAAGGTGCATCTAAGACAATCAAATCAAAATAACCCTGAAAAACTTGGCTTAACCTATCAGCAGATTCATTCGTCACCACTACATTTCTCGCTCCAAAACGCTCAATATTTTCTACTAAAACCTTCGAACGCTTTGAATTGATTTCATTGGAAACAAGCACACCTGTATTATTCAAGTATGACAACAAATGAGTGGATTTCCCACCCGGCGCTGCAGCCAAATCAAGCACTTTCATATCTTGACGCGGTGCTGCAATTTGAGCAACCATTTGCGCAGCAGGTTCTTGAGAATACACCAAGCCTGTAACATGCTCTATTGATTTTCCAGAAATCTTGCCATAATAACCCCAGTTCGTGTTGGAGATAGGATTTAGAAAATGTTTTTGATGTTCTTTTAGTGGATTTACTCGAAAAGCGGAAACCGGCTCCTCATCAAAAGTTAGAAAAAAAGAGGGAGCCTCCTCTCCCAAAAGATTGTAGTATTTTTCTTTAAATCCTTTTGGAAAATGCATCTAATCCTCTCGCTTTCGATATATGTATTTTTTAATTTCGTCCAATTTCATCATTGGAATCATCATAATCCCCTGATGACTTTCAAAATCAGGCTGCTTACCATCAAACGTCACTGTCGTATATCCTAATTTATCTCCCATAATGGAAGCTGCAGCATAATCCCAAGGGCAAATATAGGAAATATAAGTCAAAAGTTGACCTGACAAAACCTTACTAAAGCTGATTGCAGCACTTCCATACACTCGAACTCCTAAGGTTTCTTTCGCCAAATCAGCAATTCCCCAATCATTGCGCTCAAAAATACCAGCGTTTGATGCCATTAAAAATTGATTCAAGGGACGATCTTGGTAAGAAGGCAATTTCTGCTCATTGCAATAGACATCAAATTGACCACCACCATGGTACAACTTGTCTCCTATCACATCATAAATGACACCAAATTGACCAATCCCATTTTCAAAATAAGCCAATACAATAGCAAAATCAGCTTTTTGTGCGACAAAATTATTTGTACCATCAATAGGATCAATGACCCAAACATTGCCATCCGAAATAGAATGACGCAGTCCATTTTCCTCAGCTAAAATGTGATCCGTAGGATAAGCTTCTAAAATCCAGGTTACTAAATTATCCTGAACTTCCTTGTCCATTTGAGTTACCAAATCAGACGGACTGGATTTGGTTTCGATTTCTAATTGATCATCCAAATGCTCTTTGATGTAAGAAGCTACATTCAGAACAATTTGTTTGGCAAAATTAAATTTCTTTTCCAAGAGAAAACATTCCTTTCTCCTTTTGTTTTGCAGCTTGAACAGCTCGATATAAGGAATAGCCACTTGCTATTTCAAATTCACGTCCAATCCGCTTTTCTTCAGCTTTGCTTGGAACAATTTTTTTGAAGAGTTTGTAAGATGATAGTATTTCTTCTGCTGTTATTTTTTCTTCATAAGCCCGCTCTACATCATTCAAAAAAGAAAGCACTGAAGCAAGCTCTTCAGTGCTCCACGACATGTCTAGTGGGTAACGATAGTTTTTATTCATATTATTCAATCTCAGCTCTTAGAGTTGCATCGCGCAATTCCTGTTTTCTATATCCGCGAGGTAAAAACGCACGGATTTCATCTTCGTTAAATCCAATTTGCATTCGTTTACCTTCTAAAATAATCGGGCGACGCAAAAGACTTGGATTTTCTTCGATTAAACGAAGTAACTCAGAAATTGATAAACTTTCAACATCTAAATTTAATTTTTGAAATATTTTGGAGCGAGTTGAAATGATGTCATCTGTTCCATTCTCCGTCAGAGAAAGGATATGTTGTAATTCTGGAGCAGACAAAGGACTCGTCATGATATTGTGCTCCTCAAAAGGAACTTCATGATTGGATAGCCATGCACGCGCCTTGCGACAACTTGTACAACTCGGTGATAAAAATAGTGTAACCATGCATTTCTCTTCTTATTATTTGTAACTGTTATCATTATACTAAATTTTATGTAAGATTACTAGGCATTTTTACAAATTTTCTCCTATTTTTTTAGGAAAAATAAGAAGCTTAATACATGATTTAGTGGTTTTCATTTTTAGGAGACCAATATCTTGCGATTTCCTTATCAACTTGCAATTGCTTGACTAGCTCGTCCACATTATCGAATTTTACCATATCTCGAATTTTATCCAACCAAAAAATACGAATAGTATCACCATAAATATCTTGTGAAAAATCAAAAATATTGGCTTCAAAACGAAGTTCATCACCTTCAAAAGTGACATTTTTCCCGACGCTAGCCATTCCGCGATACATCTGTCCGTCATGCTCTACATCGACCACATAGACACCATCTGCTGGTAAAATAACCCGATCCAGCGGAGCAAGATTTGCTGTTGGATAGCCAATCGTTCGCCCTCTTGCATTGCCATGAACAACAATTCCACTAGTGGATAGCGAATAGCCCAGCAATTGATTGCTCTCTGCGACATTTCCTGCCAGTACCGTCTCTCGAATGCGAGTTGAGCTAATTTTTACTCCATTGAAATTTACAGAAGGAACTATGATAACTTGTCCTTCAAACAGTTTCTCCAAATCTTCTGCACTGCGTCGATCAGAACCAAAATGATAATCAAAACCTGCAATGACCGCTTTTGCTTTCAAACGCGAGATGTATTTTGTAAAAAATTGTTCAGCCGTATTGCGAGCAAATTGACTAGTGAAATCAACCAAATAAAGATAATCTACGCCAAGATTTTCTAATTGTTGTAAGCGCTCTTCTGGGCTGGTCAAATGAAGCATTAGCGAAGGCTGGTACCGTACAAAGGCTAATTTGGGAGATTCTGGGAAAGTCAGCACTGCAATTTTCAAATCCTTTGCTGCTGCAATCTTTCTTGCCTCAGCAAACAATGCTTGATGCCCCTTATGCAGTCCGTCAAAATACCCTAACACTAAAACTGTGTGTTCAATTTGTTGAATGTCTTGTTCGTTTTTAATTCTAATCGTTTTCATCACTTATCTATTTTATCACAAAATGTTAAAGAAACACTTTTCTAGGTTTATATTCTTCGTCACGCTTTTCTAGAATAGCAAGCAATTTCCCCTGGAAAAATCCAGCTACTTGAGTTTCATTAGAATTCACATCAATAAATCGACCAAATCGCACATCCTCTGCCTGTTCTTTTGTAAGGTCTATCTTAACCAAATCCCCTATACCCAATTCGAGTGGTTGGAGGAAGGAAAAATCCTCCTCTGCTACTCGCTCTGCTATTTCATCCAAGGTCAAGGCATCTTCTAAACTCATACCTGCCGAGGAAATCCGTGTCAGCTGAGACATGTGACTAGCCAAGCCAAGCTTGACTCCTAAATCAACAGACAGGGTCCGGACATAGGTCCCCTTGCTGCACTTCACTCGAAAACGAAAGCGGGCTTTTTCATCTTCATAGGAAATCGGACTGGTGCGCTCAAAACTATAGATGGTCACCTGCCGCTCTGGCCGCTCCACTTCTTGACCCGCTCTTGCATACTCATAAAGCTTGCGGCCATTGATCTTGACTGCTGAGTACATAGGCGGAATCTGGCGAATCTCACCAGTCATGGACTCTATCGCTTCATCAATGAGAACTTCTTCTAAAAGCTCCGTCACCGGAGTCCGCTCAAGGATGTCTCCACTGGCATCCTCTGTTGTCGTTGAGCAGCCCAGGGTAATCTCCCCCTCGTAGACCTTGCCTTCCTCCTGCATGAACTCGACCAAGCGCGTCGCCTTGCCCACAGCAATCGGAAGCACCCCGACCACATCTGGATCCAAGGTACCTCCATGACCGACTTTCTTAGTTTTTAAAATCTTGCGCAGCTTAAATACCGCATCATGCGAGGTCATGCCCGCTTCTTTTCTTAAGTTGATAATTCCGTTCATTGGTTAACTTTCTAAAAATACTAAAACTCTCTTTTGGAAATCCTTATGCTGTTCATAGAGTGCGTGGCCACAGTCTGGTAAAATAGTGATCTGACTATCTTTGATATGTTGATGCAATTCGAGCGAAGCTCCCACACCTAGAACATCATCTTCTTCTGCTCCGATGATTAGCGTAGGACACTTGCTCTTTCCCAAAACAGCCAGACTATCATGTCTTAAGCATGAGATGGCCTGAATAGCAATCCGCTGTTTATCTTTAATGCGACCAAAGATTCCCATTATCCGATAAAGGTAATTGAATTTTCCAAAAGATTTAGCCGTATAAGAGTGACTTGCAATATCAAATATCAGTTCTTTATAGGCTCCAGTCTGACTCAATTCAAGCCAGCGAGTAATCCTCTCCCTACCAAGATTATTCAGTTTCGCAGTTGTAACTGTCAAAATCAATTTTTCAACTCTTTCCGGGAAGTCTGCTGCCAACCATTGGGCAATCATACCGCCTTGGGAAATTCCTATGACAGCTACCGTTTTCAGACCTAAAACATCCATAGCTTCAGCTATATCAGTCGCCATATCTCGTGTTGTATAATTTTCTGGCAATTCATTGATTCGGCTAAAAACATAGACCTGGTAAGCTGCTGCGAATCCTCTATAAACTAGAGCAAGCATTTGCCCCATTCCCTTAACAGTCGCCAAACCATCCCCTAGACCTGGAATGATGAGCAGAGGTTTCTTACCTTTTTCAAAGGTCACATAGTCCATGCTCTTATCGTTAAAATATAAGGTTTTCCCTTTTGTTGAAGACATTACTTCGTTTCCCTTATTATTTTATCATGTTTATTCATGTTGACTTTTTAAATGCAGAGCAAAGCCGGCAGTCACTTTTTCAAATCCAACCGCCTGATAAAACTGATGTGCAGCATTTCGTTCAGCAGTTAATCCACTATTTAGAGCCAGCGCCTTAACTCCTTCTTTTACCGCTTGTTTTTTCAATTCATCGATTAGCCTACTAGCAATTCCTTGTCGTCTTGCTTCTTTTGCAACTGACAAAGCCAAAATACGATAGTAAGATCCATCTGCTTCAAAAAAGAAGAGCTTTGCATAACCTAAGAAACCTAAAATTTCTCCGTTTCTTTCAGCTAAAAGACAGCCATAATGCGGCTGAGAGAGAATCATTTCTAAACGTCGAGCCAGCTTAGAAGCGGTCGTTGGATAGCCCAAGTCTTCGTATAGAGACAATAAGGCTTCAGCATCTTTCATGGTTGCTTTTCGTATCTGCATAGGAGCCTCCTAGTCTCCCTTCAATGCTTCAAACTTAGCTTTCATGGTAGGATTTTTGCGCGTCAGTTTTTTGACAGAGACGTCGTCCAGTTTGTTGTTTGCTAAGCGCAGCTGGTTTTCAGAGGTTGTCAGGAATTTCTTGATTTCTTCCATCCGGCGGATTGCCTTGTCAATCTCCTCGATGGCCTTGCCAAAGTTGGTTGATGCAGACTGATAGTTCTTGGTAAAAGCTACTTTAAAGGCATCCAAATCTTCCTCAAAATGCGTAATATCAATATTCTGCTCCCGCACCAAGGCCAGTTCCTGCTTGTACTGGAGCGAGTTAAGCGCAGCATTGCGCAAGAGGGTAATCATGGGCAAGAAGAACTGTGGTCGGATAACATACATCTTCTCATAGGCATAGGACACATCGACAATACCCGAATTGTAGAGCTCGCTGTCAGCCTCAAGAAGTGTCACCAGAATAGCATACTCGCACCCCTTCTCCCGCCGGTCCTTATCCAGCTCTTTGAAAAAATGCTCGTTTTTCTTCTTGGTCGCTGTCTCATCGCCTTCATTTTTCATCTCAAACATGATGGAGAGGATTTCTACACCATTTTCATCCACCTCACGGTAAATGTAGTCACCCTTGCTGCCTGTTCTGGCATCATTGTCCTTGCCAAATTCGGCTCGTGGAAACATGGCCATTCGATTCTTGTTAAACTCGTACTCGCAGTGCTGTTCCAAACTCTCACCAATCATCTTAGTAGACTGCTTGGCTTTAAAATCCTTGTAGAACTCTATGGTCTCATCTTTCTGCCGAAGCTCTACCTCATAGCGTTCTTTGAGAGAGGTCTGAGCCAGCGCTGCTTCCTTTTCCTGCAAGACTAGCTGATTCTTAACCTCGTCTCGCTCTTTTTCCAGTGCAGAGAGGGTCTTTTGAAGTTGATTTTCATGCTCCAAGCGCAGAGTTGTCAGCTGACTTTCCAATTGCTGAACTTCCTTTTCCTTCTCCTGCAATTGAAGACTAGCTGCCTGCTCTGCCTCTTTCTTTGCCAATTCCTGCTGGGTCTCAAACTGAGTAATTTGATTTTGAAGATTGGTAATTTCCTGCTCTTTCTGCGACAGGAGAGCTTGTTGGGCATTCTGGGATCTTTGCTCTGCTAAAGCCAGTTCCTGCTCAATCCGAGCATGAATCTCCTTGTCAAACTCTGCTGTCCGAACCTGCGACAAAAGCTCACTGTACTGGCTCTCATTGACTGTGAAAACCTCCCCGCAGTTAGGGCATTTGATTTCATTCATGGGGTACCTCTTCATCTAAAATTAAAAATTTTATTCCTTGTTTTTTTCAAGCTGATAGATTATATCGCTATCATTATTATTGTAACTCTCTTTTTCATCATTCTCCCAAATTCACTAATCTACTTCTCATGACTATCAACTATTATACCATTCCTGCCAATAAATGAAAAACAGCAAGCCAATGGCTTGCTTTAGTGGTTCTGAATTATGTCTTTAAACTCCAGCAAAGCTTGGATATAGGAACGGGGTTTAAATGCATGGATGACATGGTTGGCTGGAATTTTTTTGTAAATAGTCTGTGGCGCCAGCTCCAGAATATGCTGAACATCCTGGTCATCTAGAGCCCCAACTAGACCGTACTTCTCATATCTTTTCCAGTTAGCATGTAGACATAGTATTGGACAAGTGCTTGCTTTCAGGGCTTCAGCATGATGAATACCTTGATAAAATCGGCCATCCACAAAAGCGCGAGCAAAATCTGGATCAAACATGGACAGTGATTTCAGAAGCTGCTTCAAGGCAGATGGAAAACCAACTTCAAGTGGCTGATTGGGATGATTTGTTTGAAATTTTTTGATTCGCTTTGATAATAAACGAATCATCCAGTCAGGCATTTTTTTAACCCGATTCTCCGAGACAGGCATCTCCTGACCTGAAAAATAATCCGCCAAATCACGATTGTCCAAATCCCCTATTTTTTCTACTATATGCTTGAGACCATTATAAACAAAACGGTCCCTCTCCTTAAAACGAGGCATCTCTGCAGAAAAGACAGGAGCATCCTCAATGACAATTCCTGCTACTTCCGAACCCAAATTGGCTGCACACCAAAGAGCGATAATCCCTCCTGAAGAATTTCCCGAAATGATGACTTTCCCTTGGACGACATTATCAATAAAGGAACGCATATCCTGACCGATTATAGACCAAGAATAATCTCCTGGTGTCCAGCTGGACTTGCCATGCCCCCGAATATCAATAGCATATACCTTGAACTGCTGAGAAAGAGGAATCAGGACTTTGCCATAAGATTCCCAAGTTCCCATTTGAGCTGGAATAAGCAGAAGATTGGGTCCATTGTCTGGTCCCACAACATAATTCAGTTTAATCTGTCCTGTATCATAGAGTTTTTCTTCAAAACCCGCTCGAATGAGTTTTTTGTCTCCAATATTTCCTGATAAATATTGATAAGGATTTTCATACATCTTCGTCACCCTCTTTGATTGTCTCTGATATGTTTCCGCCAAGCCTTCAACATTTCCTCCTGATAATGAGCCTGGATATCCAGCCATGCTTTCATGTCTTCTAACTGCTGGTGCTCAAGCGAATCTGCAGCCAGTTCCTGCTGTCCCCTTTCAACAATCTGCTTGATTGGAAATAAAGCTTCTTTTCGATGTTCGAGAACTCGTTCCCAAGCCTGGGGAGAAAATCTAAAATAGTCAATCCTATCTCCAGGAAAGGTAACCTTTTCTATCCAGCCATTGAGCATCAATGCTCGAATATTGGTAGAAATACTGCTCCTGCTTGCTTGAAGGAGGGCCGACATATCTTCTGCTGACAAAGGTTCTCCAAAAACAAGGCTCAAACCAAAAATCCGACCCCCAATTCGCGGAATGCCATAACCTTCATAAATGGCAGCAATATTCTCAATAAACTTTTGTAACTCTGGCTTTAAACTAATCTTCTTTTTCTGATTCATATCTGTTACCTCTTACCTATAGTATATCTCTTTCACTCATTTCAGTCAAGACTGAAACAAATGAAATCAAACGTAAAAAAACCGCTGATTTACAACGGTTTACATACTATCACTCCCCCATCTCAATCCGCCAGCTGGCAGCTGTTTTTCTTTCTTGGATAAATTTACTGTAGATACCTTGTTTGGCCAGTAAGTCTTGGTGTTTACCTTGCTCAACGATGCGGCCTTGATTCAGCACCAAAATCTGGTCTGCATGCTCAACTGTCTTGAGTCGGTGGGCAATCATGATAATAGTCTTATCGCGAGTCAGAGCCTGAATAGCCTGCATGAGGGCTTCTTCGTTCTCTGGGTCAACATTGGCTGTTGCTTCATCCAGAATGATAATAGGCGCATCCTTGATAATAGCCCGAGCGATGGAAATGCGCTGACGCTCACCTCCAGAAAGACTGGCACCTCCTTCACCAATCTTGGTGTCATAGCCATCAGGCAGTGAGAGGATAAAGTCATGACAGGCGGCTTTCTTGGCGGCCTCCATCACTTCTTCCAGACTGGCCTCTGGCTTGCCAAAGCGGATGTTATTAGCAATGGTATCCTCAAAGAGATAGACGCTTTGGAAGACAAAGCTGAAATTACGAATCAGGCTATCATAGCTGTAATCCCTGACATCATGCCCGTCCAAACTGATACTTCCCTGGTCCACATCCCAGAAGCGAGCAATGAGGTTGCAAAGTGTTGTTTTGCCTGACCCAGAAGGTCCGACCAAGGCAGTTGTCGTTTTTTCTGGAATGGTGAGGGAAACTCGGTCAATAATTTTCTTATTTCCATAAGAGAAACTAACATCTCTCAGCTCAATCCGGCTACTCTTAGGCTCAATACACTGACCACTGATGTCCATCGGCTGGATAGCTAAGACTTGATTGACCATATCAACCGACAAATCAACAATGCGCAGGAGAGAGGAGAAAGAGCCAACGCCATCTAGATTTTCATAAATCATAAAACCACTGACAATCATCATAATAGTTACCAGCAGCTCCATACTGCCATTGAGATAAAAGTAGATAGAGAAAAGCCCCATAAAGAGACCGGTCAGCTTGGTCACCATGCCCTGGAGGGCAATGTAAGGTGAGGTAACAAGTGTCATTTTGGTATCTAGCTGGCTCTTGCCTTCAATAGCCTTGGACAGCTTCTTGGCAGAACGGTTGACCAGATTGTAGTTCTTAACTTCTGCAATCCCTTGACTATACTCCAAAACAACGGCTACCAGATCCATATCTGCCTGATACTTGTCATCAGAAACTTTGGCAACTTGCCAACGCATGAGGGTATTTGGCAGGAGAAAGAGGACGAGACCCACCAAGAGGACGAGACCAACCCGCCAGTCATAGAGAAAAACCAAAATAGTGATGAGGCCAGTCGTCAGAAAGCCCTGCACAGTCATCATAACCACTCTGGTAGCTACATCAGACAGTCCTTCCAGCGTATTGGTCGTAACACTGGTAATCTTGCCCAAACTATTTTGATTAAAGTAACCCATGGGCAGATAGCGCATGTGCTCGGCAATTTCAATCCGCTTCTGAGCACAGGTATGATAGCCCGCTTCCGTCTGTAGCATGGTAATTTTCAGGGTAATCCAGACATTTAGCACAGTGGATGCCAACATGATACCCAGAGCCAGCCAGAAGGTCTGTATAGAGAGATTCTTCTCAATCAGTCCCATAACGACTAGGCCGATTGCTGGGATACGCAGAGCGATGATAAAGGACTTGATGATACCCAGATAAATGGATTGATAAAATTTCCTACGGTCTTCTGCTGTACAGAAATCAAAGAATTTCTTCAGTATGTTAAGCATGAGTCAGCCCTCCTTCCATCTCACCACTATCCCTAGTAACTATATGGGCCTGCCACATGGAAGCATAAAGCGGACTGGCTGCCAGCAACTCTTCATGCCGACCTCTAGCTTCAATCCGACCATCATTGATCAGCACTATCTGGTCTGCACTCATAATCGTAGACAGTCTGTGGGCAATGACAATCAAGGTTCGTCCCTCAATCAGACGAGCTAGACCGGACTGAATCCGTGCTTCATTTTCCGGATCTGTATAAGCAGTCGCTTCATCCAAGATAAGAATCGGCGCATCCTTAAGCATGGCACGGGCGATGGCAATCCGCTGACGCTCCCCACCAGATAGATGACCGCCGGCAGAGCCTACTTGAGTTTCAAAACCATCTTCCAAGTTCACGATAAAGTCATAACAGCCGCAGCGACGGGCAATTTCGATGACCTCTTCATCAGATGCTGCTGGATTTCCCATTCGGATATTTTCCATAATAGTCTCATCAAAGAGATAGTTATCCTGGGTCACGTAAGCAATCTGCCGACTGTAATAGTCTAGCGGAAGCTGGCGAATGTCCAAGCCACCGTAAGTAATCTGGCCAGAAGTGACATCCCAGAAAGAAGCTAGAAGCTTGGCAATTGTAGACTTACCTGAGCCGGACGGTCCGACCAAAGCATTGATGCTGCCAGCCTTAATATCTAGCGAAATGTCGTGCAGTACTTCCTCTTCATCTGTATAGCCAAATCTGACATCCGTCATGACCAGATCCCTTCCTTTTGGAAGTT
This sequence comes from Streptococcus constellatus subsp. constellatus, assembly GCF_023167545.1. Taxonomy (NCBI): domain Bacteria; kingdom Bacillati; phylum Bacillota; class Bacilli; order Lactobacillales; family Streptococcaceae; genus Streptococcus; species Streptococcus constellatus. The sequence continues at coordinate 709,072 of NZ_AP014647.1, read as the reverse complement.
CTCTCAGTTCCTGAGGCCTTTTCAAATCAGGCTTTTCTAAAATATCAATCACTTGGCCAAAAATAGTCCCGATTTTCCGTAAATCGTCCATGTAACTAGCCACTAAAATCAGAGGAGTCAGAAGACTGAGCGACAGAATAATCATCAGAATGAAATTACTGGCAGTCAAGCTACCTTGCAGATAGAAATAACAGCCAGCCGGCAGCAGAAAGAGCAAGCCTGATGGCAGAAAAGCCATCACAATGCCCATCTCCAGATTGAACTTGCGCATCCACTCAATAAAGCAGTCTGCTCCCTCTCTAGCAGCCGTCACAAACTTATCGTAAGAGAACTTTTCCTTGCCAAACACCTTGATGACTTCGATCCCGTTGATGTATTCCACTGCTGTATCATTGAGCTTTTTGGTCTTGACCAGAGTATTTTGATAGTCCGCTTCGCTATTGACAGCCATCCGCACATAGGCCAATGCCACAATGGGAATAGTCAGGAGGGACAGTAAGGTCAGCCGCCAATCGATAACCAGCATGGCAATGAGAACAATAATCGGACCAAAAATCCCAGCGGTAAACTCTGGAATAAGGTGAGCCAAGGTCGTTTCGGTCGCATCCACCCGCTCAACGATAATGTTTTTATAGCTGCCTGATGACTGACTAAGCACTGTACCTAAAGGCAGGCTAGCTAGCTTATCTGTCAGGCGGTGTCGCATTTCCGCTAGAATCTTAAAAGTAGCCGTATGTGACAGCATGGTGGAAATACCGTGAAATCCCCAGTAGCCAATCCAGGCCAGACCTGCCCAAGCTGACTGCTGCAAGTAGAAATCCCAGTTTTTATTGCCATCCAAGAGCTGATTAATCATTCCACCAATAAAGAAATAAGGCAGAAATCCTGAAATCACAGAGGCAAAGGCAAAGATTAGACTGAGCACAAAATATATCTTATGAAGGGAAACAAATTCCCAGATCCAAGAAACGATAGATTTTTTCTTCATAGAATTTCCTTCTTTCTATCAAAAACCTAGCAAACTTCCCCAATCAAACAAATTCATGATGGAATGGCAAAATTCCAGCGCCTGCTCTTGGGGCCAGTCTTGAGCCAAGGGCTCAAATACAGCTGTGTAATAAGCTGTCATGCACGATCGCAGAAACTCGTGTTTGACCAGATGATTGATTTTCCCCTCTTTGTAAGCAAGCTCCAAATAGCGATAAGTCTCGTCTGTAGCCAAATGAGGCAGACGCATCCTGAAGTCCGCTTGCGAAGAACCCTGAGATTTAAAGAGCAAGAGCTGCATAATATCCTTATGCTCATAGAGAATACACATCAGAGACTGGAGATCCTCTAAACGATGGGCCCACATATCAGACAGATGTCCTTCTTCTAGCAAAGCATAGTCACGTCGCTTCTGCTCCTGTCCATACCAGTCTAGCGCATCCAGAGTAGGCTCAAGCAGGGCTGTAAAGAGAATGTCCTTACTTTCATAGCGCTTATAAAGCGCACCAGTCGTTAAGCCAGCAGCGCGACAAATTCTCCGCAGTGAAGCATCCTGATAGCCATAAGCCAAGAACTCACTCCTTGCGCTTTCCAAGATTTTTTCGTTTAACTCATCAGTTTCTTTTTTCATGATTTTAATTTGATAACACCGTTATCGCCTTTCTACCTTTATTATAAATTCTGACAATTCTAATGTCAAGAGGTAATAAAAAAGATTCTATAACATCTGTAGTGGAGAAATCCATTTTGGAAATTACAAAGCCTTTTGAATGCATGAAAAAGTTCCATATGGCTTATAACGAAAAGCATCACATGGAACAACTCCATAATATGACAGAATTGATTAGAATTAGAGACAGGAATATCACTTGAAATAAAGCTTTTAAGTATAAAACTCATATTGAGGTAATCACCTACCTAGACTATACCCCTCTAAACATAAACACTACAAGGATAAATAGATAAAATACGATTACCAAAAGCCTTCTAAGATTCCTTTAATCGAAATTGGCGATTTATCAGTTCTTACTAAAGGCATCGCCCCTTTCAACGTCTGCTGTTATCATAAACTCAACCACATTCAGTTTAAAGAGAAGCAACCTATTTTACCTGAGGTTCTCTTCTGGAATGAATTCTATTATCAGAAAGCCAAGTTAACTTTTATTTCTCAGGATTATGAAACCCAGAAACCCATTACAATCCTTTATAGTAAAAGACAAACAACCATACGAAACTTCTTCAAGTATTTCAAAGAAGCTAGAAATAGTGTCAAACCATATTACTAACTCCCATCAAACTTGAAGCTACAAAGAATGCTTAGCAAAGACATCAAACATCAGGGTTTTGGATATCGGAACTTCTCAAGCTTTAAAAAGGGGATCTGTATTACTTTCAACATCAACAAAGAAAGAGACAGTAACGTTCTCTGCCCACGACTACTTTCTTTCATTGCTCTCCTAGCTTAATTTTTCTACTACCATTTGAAACGTCTCTTGATTACTCTGCCAATACAATATATCAGGAACAGTTTTAACTTTTGTCCACATAAAATCAACATGTTCATCAGAAATACGAATATCCTTCCGCTTCGTTTCCATCAGAAAAAGTGTTTTAAAAATGGATAAGTCTTCATTCATAACAACTGTATGATGTCCGATTTTCAAAAGTTTTGTTAGAGTAGTTTTCAGTCCAGTTTCTTCAAAAATCTCCCGAATACAGGCAACTTCAGGAGTTTCACTATTCTCAATACCACCAGTAATCGGTTGCCAAAAAGAAAATTGATCCGTTTTAACTTTTAAGAGTAACATTTCCCTAATAATCAGATTATAAATCCAAACTTCGATGGAATATTTTATCATAACAACTCCTTCTTACATTTAGATGTTATTTTTCTCAATTGGTGCAACACTTGCCAACAGTTTTTTTAATCCAACCTCTGGAAAATTGATTTTCAATTCTAGGCTACTACCGCTACCTGACACCTCTAATACAGTTCCATCTCCCCATTTTTTATGGTGCGCAATATCACCGATAGCCCAATTCAAATCTGGTTGAGTAGCTTCTATATTCTTGCCAAATGGCAACTGACTTGAGGAAATACTACTTGGCCCAACTTGCCGTTTGCGTTCTTGTAATGCTTGAGCGAGACTCGTCCCTTGACCAAACTGGATGGTTTTTCCATTTACACAGGAAGCTTTAAAAGATGTATTGGCCGGTCGAGCTAATCCTTGGTAGTTCAATAAATCCGAACTAATTTCATTGAGAAAACGAGTTGGTCGATTGTAATTAGTTTTCCCATACAGCAAACGCGAGTTAGCATTGGTCAGAAACAAGACTTTTTCAGCACGAGTAATTCCAACATAGGCCAATCGGCGCTCTTCCTCTAATTCGTCTTCCTCTTCAGTTGCCCGACTAAGTGGGAAGACATTTTCTTCCATACCGATAATGAAAACCACTGGAAATTCTAACCCCTTGGCAGCATGTAGCGTCATAAGTGTCACTTCTGAGCTTTCCTGAGTGCCAGCGTCATCTGTGTCCGCAACCAAAGCCAGATCATTAAGGAAACGGCTCAACTTATCAAGCCCAGTTTCTTCTGTAGCATTTTCAGAATGTTCATCAAAATTTTTGGTAACCGATAAGAATTCTTCAATATTTTCAATTCGAGCCTGACTTTCCAGCGTCTCTTGAGCTACTAATTGTTCAGTATAACCCGTCTTTTCGAGAACTATTGCCACCAATTCTGTCACGGTCAACTCGTCCAATCGTTCGCGCAGATTCAAAATGAGATTGGCAAAGTCAAAAACAGCCTGAGCAGCCTTCCCCTTGACAGGTGAGAGCATAATCTGCGAGGAAGCATCTAAAAGAGACATCTCTTGACCAGCTGCAAAATTACGAATTTTCTCCACTGTACCCGGTCCAACACCCCGCTTGGGCTCATTGACAACACGTTCAAAACTGATGTTGTCGCTAGTATTAGCAATGAGATTAAGATAGCTGATGACATCTCGAATTTCCTTACGGCTGTAGAACTTGGTTCCCCCCACCATGGTGTAGGGAATATTAGACTTGAGCAGGGCTTCTTCCACTGTCCGGGACTGAGCATTGGTCCGGTAAAGGACTGCAAAATCCTTATGATTGTAGCCTTCTCGGGTCAGCTGAACAATGGTTCGAGCGACAAAGAGAGCTTCATCCTGCTCGTCATTAGCTCGATAGTAGACAATTTCTTCGCCATCTTCATTCTGAGTCCAGAGATTTTTAGGATGGCGATTGCGGTTATTTCGAATAACTTCATTAGCTGCCTGAAGAATGGTCTTGGTAGAGCGATAATTTTCCTCAAGCAAGACTACCTTAGCTTCAGGATAATCTTTTTCAAAATCTAAGATATTCTGCATGTCGGCTCCCCGCCAGCCATAGATAGACTGGTCGGCATCTCCAACCACACAGATATTCTTAAAGCGAGAAGCCAAGAGCTTGAACAGCTGGTACTGGGCGTGGTTAGTATCCTGATACTCATCGACATGAACATACTGATAACGTTGCTGGTAGTAGGTCAGGACATCAGGATTTTGGTCAAAAAGCCGCAGGGTCAGCATGATCAAATCATCAAAGTCCATAGCCTCTGACTGGCGCAGTTCCTTTTGATAGGCTGTATAGCACTTAGCCACAATTTCTGTATACATATCACCAGCCATATTCTCATAGGCTACCTCATCAATCAGGTCGTTCTTGGCATTGGAAATGGTGCCCAGAATGGCGCGCTCATTCCACTTTTTAGGATCTAGATTGAGGTTTTTGAGAATCCGTTTCATCAGTGTTCGCTGCTCACTAGGATCGACAATCGTAAAATTGCGGTTATAGCCGATATGGTCAGCTTCCCTACGCAAAATCCGCACGCACATCGAGTGAAAAGTCGCAATTAAACAATCTTCTGTTGCGGGATTTAAGGAAAATGCCCGCTCCTTCATTTCTCGAGCAGCCTTATTCGTAAAGGTGATCGCCAAGATATTCCAAGGATTGACTAACTTTTCATCAATCAAATAGGCAATACGGTGGGTTAAAACACGTGTTTTTCCAGACCCAGCTCCTGCCATAATCAGCAAAGGACCTTCCGTTGTTTGAACTGCCTCCATTTGACGGTCATTCATACCTGTTAATAAGGGATTCATCTTTTTTCCTCTTTCAAAGTCAATGGTTCTATTATAACAAAAATAACTCATAAGCTAAACTAGAAAGAGAAGTCTTCACACATTTCGTCCTATAAAAGTTTGAAAAATCACGTAAAAAGCGTTATAATAAACTTTCTGAAAGGAAAACTCATGAATAATCCAGCAAAAAATCTTAAACTCGCAGAGCGCGGTGCTATTTTAGCTATTGTAACCTACATCATCTTATCAATTGCTAAAATTATTGCTGGCTCTACCTTACAATCCTCCAGTTTGACAGCCGATGGTTTTAACAATGTTTCAGATATTGTGGCTAATATTGCCGTTTTGATAGGGCTTCGTATGGCACGCAAACCGGCTGACACGGATCACAAATTTGGTCACTGGAAAATTGAAGACTTGGCTAGTCTTGTCACTTCTCTTATCATGTTTTTTGTTGGCTTTGATGTTCTGATTGATACCGTTCAAAAAATTATCTCTCGCCAAGAAACAATCATTGATCCTTTGGGTGCTTTAGTTGGAATGGTCTCCGCTTTGATTATGACTGGTGTTTACTTTTATAATAAATCCTTAGCAAAAAAAGCACATTCTAAAGCGCTTGATGCTGCTGCCAAAGACAATTTATCTGATGCTATCACTTCTCTTGGTACAACGATTGCAATCATCGCAAGTGCCTTAAATTTCCCGATTGTGGATAAACTTGTTGCTATCATTATCACCTTTTTCATTCTTAAAACGGCTTACGAAATTTTTATGGAATCCTCTTTTAGTCTATCAGACGGTTTTGATGAAAATCTTTTAAAAGAATACAAAGAAGCCATTTTAGAAATTCCTAAAATTTCCCGTGTTAAATCTCAAAGAGGTCGTACTTATGGTAGTAACATCTATCTTGACCTCATTTTAGAAATGAATCCCGACTTATCTGTCTATGAAAGCCATGAAATTGCCGATCAAGTTGAATTTATGCTCAAAGATCAATTTGGAGTTTTTGATATTGACATTCACATTGAGCCCGCACCTATCCCAGAGGATGAAATTTTGGACAATGTTTATCGAAAATTATTTATGAGAGAACAATTAGTCGAGCAGGGAAGCCAATTAGAGGACTTACTAGCTCCTGAATTTGTTTACATTTCCCAAGATGGCTACCAAATGAACAAAAAAGAATTTCAAACCGAAAAAGGAAAGCAATCTCCTATTAAAAATTTCCATTTAACTTCTATTAGCCAAAAAACCAAACTCATTTGTTATGAAGAAGATGGAATTATCCATACCAGCCTTTGGCGTCGTCACGAAACATGGCAAAATGTTTTTCATCAGGAAACACGAAAAAGCGAAACTGAAATATAAATTTTCAGTTTCGCTTTTTTAACACTTAATGCTACTTCATTTTAATAAAACCAAATTGATCCAAGGGGAGCACTCTAAAAGAGATAACTCCCTTAATTTGTTTCTCTGCAATCAAACCAAATTTCCGACTATCTTCCATATTTTGTCGATTATCATTTAAGATCAAATAAGATTTTGCTGGAATTATATTTGTATTTGATTTTGTTAATGTCTGAATAGTAAAGTCATGAGTGAAATAGCCTGTATTAGTAGCCTTCGCTAAATATTTTTCCTTATCTTTCGTTAAATAATCTTCTGACTTAATTTTATTATTTAAGTACAGTACATCATCCATATAAACGACAGAGTCATTTCCTAAACCAACGACACGTCCGACATATTCTTTTCCATCCACCTCATACAATACAAAATCATCTCTTTTGATTTTTTTGTTCTTATTGGCAATAACAATATCTCTGTCTTTCAAAAAATGATTCGCATCTTTTGCGGTAATGCCATATGGTGTAAAAATAAAAATTCGCAAACAAGCGATAATTATTACAATGACGGATAAAATAATAATGTTCCTAATTAAATCTCTTTTTACCATTCTCTCTCCTCTTCTTTTATTTATTATATCATGTTTTCAGAAAATAAACAAAGGCGGAAAAAGTAAATTGCTATTCCTATTTTTATCTGCAACTAAAAAAACCTACCAATCAAGCTAGAAAAACGTTGATTGATAAGCTTCTTTTCTTTTAGTAATACAAATTAACGAACTGTGCGGATACGCATAGTGTTTGTTCCACCAGTTCCAACTGGGACACCGGCTACAATCACAATGTTGTCACCTGATTCTACTAATCCTGTTGAAAGAGCAACTTTTTCTGCAACTTCAAACATGTCGTCAGTAGAAGCAGGTTTTTCAGTTACAACTGGAATAACACCCCAGTTTAACATCAATGAGCGTTGTGTCAATTCATCAAATGTTACTGCTAAGATATCAGCGTCAGGACGATATTTAGAAATCAATCGTGCAGTGTTACCTGTTTCAGTGATTGTAACGACCAATTTAATATCCATTGAGTTTGTAGCATCTTTCACTGCTGAAGCAACAACTTCTGTTTTAGAACTACGAGCATAGTCAACTGATGACAAACGTCCATATTCATTCAATAGAGTTTGAGCGTTTTTATCAATTGTAGCCATAGTTGTTACAGATTCAAGTGGGTATTTACCATTTGCAGATTCACCTGAAAGCATTGTTGCATCTGTTCCGTCAATAACAGCGTTAAACACGTCTGATACTTCTGAACGAGTAGCACGCGGTTTTTCAGTCATTGTTTCAAGCATGTTTGTTGCGGTAATCGCAATTTTACCAGCTGCATTGACTTTTGTGATAATCATTTTTTGGTAAACTGGAACCATTTCAAATGGAACTTCAATACCCATGTCACCACGAGCAATCATGATACCATCAGCTACTTCAAGGATTTCATCCAAGTTTTCAATACCTTGTTGGTTTTCGATTTTAGCGAACAATTTCACATGTCCATTACCAGTTTCTTCACAGATTGCACGAACTTCATTAACATCTTTTGCAGTACGTACGAATGAAATAGCGATAAAGTTGATTCCTTGTTCCAAACCGAAACGAATATCATCATTGTCGCGTTCAGCAAGCGCTGGGAAAGGAATTTTTGTATTTGGAATATTCACACCTTTTTGTTTTGCGATAATTCCATCATTTTCAACCTCTACTTCAAATTCACGTGTAACAGGATCTTTTGCAATAACGCGCAGACCAAGTTTACCATCATCAACAAGAACTTGTTTTCCAACTTCAACGTCATCAAAGATGTCAAGTGCACCTGCTACATTCAAAGCAATAACTTCGCGAGTTGATTTGATACCTTGTTTCGTTGCAACACGGATTTGTTCACCCGTTTTGTAAGAGTATTCTTTAGCGTCACCTTCAAATAATTCTGTACGAATTTCAGGTCCTTTTGTATCAAGAAGATAACCAACTTTTTGACCAGCAATTTCTTCTGCACGGTGCACAGTAGCCATACGATCACCTTGTTCTGCATGATCACCATGCGAGAAGTTGAAACGGAATGTATTTGCACCAGCTTGGATTAATTTTGCAATATTTTGAGCCGATGCTTCAACATCTAATTTTTCGCTCCAATAGCCATCTTCACCAAATCTTTTACCACCACGGATTTCTACCGCAGGACCTAAAGTTGCAACGATTTTTACACGTTTATTCATGATATATGAACACTCCTTTTTATTTAAATGGTCTTTATGACCAGAATAACAAATTAAAATTACATTGAAATGCTACGGTTTAATTTAGCAAGATCAAGATCAGCTTTATGTGGATTATTAACAATAATCTTACCGTCTTCTGTTAAACTAAATAAAGCACCCTCTTCTGCTGTACCAAGGATTGGATTTTCAACCATTTGTTCATTACGAATACCAACCGCAACACCACCAATACCCTTCTTAAGAAGGGTAACGGCATGAGCACCCATACGAGAAGCAAGAACACGGTCACGAGCAGTTGGGGAACCACCACGTTGAATATGTCCAAGTTCCGTCACACGAAGATCGCTCACATCACCAGCTTCTTTCAACTTCTTACCAAATTCATCGGCCGACATAACACCCTCTGCAAGAACAATAATATTATGTTTCTTACCTTCTTCATAGCCACGTTTAATACTTGCAACGATATCTTCGATTTTGAAGTCTTCTTCAGGAACGATGATTTCATCGGCACCTGTAGCAATACCAGCCCAGAGAGCGATGTCTCCAGCGTTACGTCCCATTACTTCAACAACAAAAGTACGACGGTGACTAGATGAGGTATCGCGAATCTTATCAATGGCATCCATCGCAGTTGTAACAGCTGTGTCAAAACCGATTGTAAAATCTGTACCAACGATATCATTGTCAATCGTGCCAGGAAGTCCGACAGCTGGAAAGCCATGTTCTGTCAATCGCATAGCGCCATGATAAGAACCGTCTCCACCGATAACCACAACTCCTTCAATACCATGTTTTTTAAGTTGCTCAATTCCTTTTAATTGTCCTTCTAATTGGGCAAATTCTGGATAACGAGCTGAGTGAAGGAAAGTACCACCACGTGAAATAATATCTCCAACTGATGCGGCATCAAGCGGATAAATTTCACCAGCAACCATGCCGGCATAACCGTCATAGATACCGTAAACTTCCATTCCTTCTGAAATTGCTTTACGAACAACTGCACGGATAGCAGCATTCATACCAGGGGCGTCTCCACCACTAGTTAAAACAGCAATACGTTTCATTCGTTTGTGCTCCTTTTTCTTTTTACATTCACCCTTGATTATACCACAATCAAAATCAAAATTCTTCTTTTTTCCTAATTTTTTATTGATAAATCGTTTTCATGGTTATTTTTTTCAATTCTTCTTGTAATTTATCTGATTTTTGAACACGATATTGAGGAATTGCCACTGTCTTTCTTTCATTTTCATAACGGATAACGACTGGAATGTCTCCTCGAAATTGCTGTAAAATAGCGGATATTTCTGCATCACTTTCATGATTTTCTACTTGTATCCAAAAACGTTCTGTGTTAGCTTCCTGCAAATGGTTTAAAATCATCTGCAAACGATTCTCTCGTTTCTGAATCCGACCAGTCAGATAATAGAAACCTTTTTCATGCAAACCTTTGCCGAACTGTTTAAAGGCATCTGGAAACACTGTCACTTCCATTTTTCTTTTAGTATCACTTACTTGTAAGAACGCCATATTTTCACCCGTTTTGGTACGAATGACACGAATAGACAAAATTTCTACTAAAATCGTCGCATGAGTGTTTCCAACTAACTCTTGAATAGGAGTAAAGGATTGAGTAGCAGCTTTTGCAAGCTTTACCAAAGGATGCTCGCTCAAACCAACACCGATAATTTCCTTTTCTAGCTCAAATTTCTCTGCTTCTGTATAATTCTCCGCTTCTGTCCAACTATAATTTGTATCTGCAAAAAGGCTGCCTAATTCATCTGCAAAGACAAACAAATTGGGAAGATTTTGCAGGATTTTTTGACGATTTTTTTCAAATACATCAAATAAGCCGATTTGTACTAAGGGAGTTAGTAACTGAACCTTATGATATTGTGTTGGTAATTTCAAAACGAAGTCTTCTACATTTGAAAACGGACGATTTTCAATAATCCAATAAGCAACATCGCGTGGCAATCCTTTAATGTTTTTCAAGCCTAAATATATCTGCTTGTCTTGGAATTTATCTCGATAAGGAATGTTATTGATATTTAAAGAAGCGACTTGAAAGTCGAACTCTAACGCATCTGTGATGTAATCACTGCTTGAATAATTCAGCATAATATCAAAGAAAATATCAGGATAGTGCGCTTTGAAATATGCCAACTGAAAAGCAAGGGCGGAGTATGCATAAGCGTGGCTACGATTAAATCCGTAACCTGCAAACTTTTCCATAACCGCAAACACTTCTTTTGCTTTGATTTCAGAATGTCCAAGATCAAGTGCTCCTGTAACAAATTCTGCTTCCATTCGATGCATTTCAGTAGCATCTTTTTTTCCCATAGCTCTCCGCAAAATATCGGCTTTGCCTAAGCTAAAACCAGCAAAACGCTGAGCAACCTGCATTACCTGTTCTTGATACAGCATAATACCGTAAGTTGGAGCTAAAATATCTTCCAAACTTGAGTCCAGCATCTCTATCTTTTCTTGTCCGTGCTTTCTTTTTACAAAATTATCAATATAATCACTAGCTCCCGGACGGTTGAGTGATGTAGTGGCGACGATCTCTTCGAATTGCACAGGCTGAACACGCTTCAAAAGGTTAATAGCGCCCGCTTGCTCAAATTGAAAAATACCTTTAGTTCTGCCCGCTGCAAAAAGCTGCAAGGTTATAGTATCCTCCAGATCAATCTTTGCAATGTTAATAGCAACACCGTACTTCTCCAAAGCTGCTTCTTTCATTCGTTGAACAAAGGTCAGGTTGCGCAAGCCAAGAAAATCCATTTTGAGCAGGCCATTGCTTTCAACCCCATGTGCATCATATTGCGTGATGTACATATCTTCCCCATATTTAAGTGGAATGTGTTCTGTCAGATCATTATCACTCATCACCACACCTGCTGCATGAATCGAGGTCTGACGTGGATTCCCTTCAATTTTTTTCGCAATTTCAAAAGCTTTTTGATACTCCAGTTTACTGTTAATAATCTGACGAAAAGACATATTTTTTTCATAAGCTAAAGTCAATGTGTCACGAAAACTGATTTTACGAGTAATGTTGGTCAATTCATATTCTGGCACCCCGTAGCGTTTAAAAACGTCACGAATTGCTTGCTTAGCCCCAAAAGTAGAATAGGTCACGATTTGCGCTGTATGCATCGTCCCGTAACGATCGCGGACATAGCGGATAAATTCTGGACGATAGACATCGGGAATATCAATATCAATATCAGGCATAGTATAACGTTCCAGATTTAAAAATCGCTCAAAAATTAGATTTTTCTCAACAGGATCAATCCCTGTAATTTCAAGAGCATAGGCAACTAGGCTTCCAACTGCAGATCCACGACCCATGCCCATATAATAACCCTGACTGCGACCAAAGCGCAGCAAATCCCAGACAATCAAAAAATAATCATCGAAACCCATTTGATGAATGATAGCCAATTCTTGATTCAAGCGTTCTTGATACGCTTCTGTCCATAATTTTTTTGCTTTTAATCCAGCCTCAGCTCGTTCTCGTAGCTCTTCTACTGCCGGTCGTTCTGGATTAAAACGCGGTAATTTTAACTCTGTATTAATTTCATAATGTACACCTGCGACTAACTGCTCCAGGTTATCCAGACTCTCTGGAAAATTTTTCTGAAAAGCCTGTGTAAACTGCTTAGACGATAATAAATACTCATTGCTTGGCAAATGTCCAACTTCTCGCAAACTACTGTTTTCCCGAATGGCCCGTAGCATCTGCAATGTTTCTAAATCTCCAGTATCAAAGTAACGAACCGTATGCAAGGGTACAGTTTTATGCATGAAATCTTGTTGAGGAGTATCTGGAAATACGCCTATATAAAAATCTTTTCCCAAATCCAAGTCTCGAATTCCATCAAATACAGGAACAATAATCGCTATCCCTTCCAATAAATGCTGCAACTCTTCCCACTTGCTCTTTCCTATCATTTTTAATGTAGAAAGTTTCATTAAATTGCGATACCCTTGACTATCAAGAGCTAGAAAACGGAGATTAAGAGGAACCCCTGCATAATCCAAGGTCATTTCTATACCCAAAATCGGCTGAATTTTTTGCGCAGTCGCAATTTCCATGAAATGATAAGCTCCATAGAGATTGTCAATATCCATCATCCCTAGAGTTTGATATCCTAATGCTTTAGCTGTTTTCACATATTTCTTTATAGAAATCAAACTATCCATAAATGTATAAACAGTTTTCGTATCTAATTGAGCAACCACGGCATTCTCCTTTGTTTCTTCTCTTTTCTATTATACTAAATTTCTATTTTGCTTGCTGAAGAAAAAATACAGAATTTTTTTCTAAAAACTTGCTATTTTTTCAAAAATACTGTATTGTTTAATTAGTACAAAGATACAAAAAGGAGAAATCATGAGTTGGACTTTTGATAACAATCTTCCCATTTATTTACAGATTATGGATAAGATTAAATTGCAAATCATCTCCAACCAGCTACAAGCTGGTGAGAAATTACCTACCGTTAGAGAATTAGCTGCAGAAGCCGGTGTGAATCCAAATACTATCCAACGAGCTTTATCTGACTTGGAAAAAGATGGTTTTGTCTATTCTCAACGCACAGCAGGACGTTTTGTCACTGATAATCATGACTTGATTTTAAAAACCAGACAAAAACTTTCTAAGGAGGAAGTGGAAAAATTTGTAAATGGTATGATTCATTTTGGTTATCAGAAAGAAGAATTACCAACAATTGTTGAAGATTATATAAAAGGAGTTTAGGAAATGATCTTACTTGCATTTGAAAATGTCTCAAAATCCTACGGCAGCACACTTGCTTTAGAACACATCAATTTTGAAATCGAAGCTGGAAAAATTATCGGCTTGCTCGGTCCAAATGGCTCTGGAAAGACAACTATAATTAAACTTATCAATGGTTTGCTCCAGCCAAATGATGGGAAAGTTCTCATCAATGGGCTTCAACCGTCACCAGAAACCAAAAAAATCGTATCTTATTTACCAGATACGACCTACCTGAATGAAAAAATGAAAGTCAAAGATGCTTTGCAGTACTTTCAATCTTTCTATGCAGATTTTGAGATGGAGCGTGCTCAAGCCTTGTTACAAGATCTTCACATTGACGAAAATCTAGCATTCAAAAAATTATCTAAAGGAAACAAAGAAAAAGTTCAGTTGATTTTGGTCATGAGCCGCCAAGCCAAACTTTATGTTCTTGATGAACCAATTGGAGGAGTTGATCCAGCAGCACGAGACTACATTTTACAAACGATTATCAACAATTATTCACCTAGTGCTTCTGTTCTCATTTCAACACATTTGATTTCAGATATTGAACCAATCTTAGATGAAATTATCTTTATTGATAATGGCAAGGTCGTTCGGCAAGGCAATGTAGATGATATTCGTTATGAGTCTGGTGGATCCATTGACCAACTCTTCCGACAAGAATTTAAAGCTTAAGATAAATGAAGGAGATTAACTATGTTTTGGAATTTATTAAAATATGAATTTAAAAATGTAAATAAGTGGTATTTAGGATTATATGGAATCGTACTCTTTCTATCTATTAGTATTGGACTTTGGCTAAGACATTTTGCAAACGGAAGGAACTTTTTCGACCGTTTGCAGTCTTCTACTAATGAAGCAGGGAGTATGACAAGTACTTTCTTCGGTTTTACAATGCTGATTTTCTCAGGTCTCCTTGTGGCACTTGCAATTTCAACACTCTTTCTGATTATTCGTCGTTTTAAAAATAGTGTTTATGAAAGAGAAGGATACCTAACGCTCACCTTACCAGTTAATGAACACCAAATTATCCTTTCAAAATTACTCGGCGCTATTATATGGACGATTCTTAGTACCATTGCATTATTTCTTAGTTTTTTCATCATTACCCTTATTGTGGGAACTGCTTTTCATACACAATCTGAAATTGAAACAGTTGTTCGATTACTTGGTAAACACTTTTGGGAAATGATTGGTGAAGCCCTGAAATCATTTGGATACTATCTTGTAGTCCTTATCCCAAATATCCTATTGATTTATCTTTCTATCTCTATCGGTCAACTCTTCCAAGATCACCGCGCTGCAATAGCCTTTCTAACTTATTTTGGAATTCATTTTTCTCTGCTTATCGTTGCTAATTTGAGCGTTTCGGCTTTCCCATCACTTAATACTTTAGGTAGTTTTGGTGAGATAGTCGTATCTCTTCTTTTAGGTCTGATCTACTATGCTGGAACTTATTATATCCTCAAACATAAAGTAAATTTACAGTAGATAATACCATCTAATAGCAATACTCACAAAAAATAAAGTCATGAGTTCATCTTACTCATGACTTTTTCATTACTCAAAACTTCATAGCCCATTTCATAGCTTGACTACAAAGGCTAACTCCCCAAAATAAATGGTTCATCTAACTTCTAGTTTGAACATTCATCTTTTTCTATCAGATAATCATAAATTTCCTGTACCGTTCCTAGAGCCATAAGTTCCTGCTCCTTGACAGTTATTTTAAGCTCCTGATAAATATGGCTACTTTCAATAGCTTTTTTTTCTGCGTTTTTATTTACCTGCATAACTCCATCTTGAATCGTCACAAAGCCTAACTCTTCAAAAATTTGAATCATCTTAATGAGTAGGATGGGATCAATTTTGAGATAAGCGGCTAGTTCTTTCAATTTGTAGCGTATATCAAACTCTGGAAACTGATAAATCGTTTTATAGAGTTTAGCAAACTGCTCTTTTGTTCCGAAACCTGTCAAATAATAGGGCTGAACAATCTCATTTTTAAAGTAAATTGCTTCAAAATTGCCCTGTTGAATAATTGCTTTGAGCTGATTTAGGTGCTCAGGTAAGTCATACACTACAACTGCTCTGCTCTTTTTCAAATCAGGAATTTCTCCTGAAAAACGTAAAATAGGAACATTTTCAGGTAAGCGAGCATTTTTACCTCGGATATTAAAAAGCTGAATTCCATCGACCCTCGCATCCATCAGCATAAGCTGGAGGCTAGTCTGACCATTCCACTTGTTGACCGACAGAGTCACTGCTAACTCTAAATTTTTAGTTTGAGAAAATTCTGTCGCAAGCTCACCTAGACCAAAAGCCACTACTTCAAGAACTGCGCTAGCCTGAGAAATTTTCAGCTTAAGGTGCGCATTTCCTGCCCCCATGGTACGAGCATTTTCAACTTTAAAATCTTTTAAATAGAAAACAGGTTTTTTATTATCCATACCAAAAGGAGCAAGTTTTTCAAAGTTTTTAAGAGTTTCCAGCGTCAGATCTGGCAAAGCTAATTCTTCATCCAAAAAGAGTTCATTCTTAGTTGACAAATCAACTTGATTATCTTCAATATAAGCCTCCAAAACCTGACTGAGTTCTTCTAATCGACTGACGTCAAGAGTCATGCCGGCTGCCCCTGCATGCCCACCAAAAGCTACAAATAACTCTCGGTGAGGATCTAGAGCTTCAAAAATATCAACTGCTTCAATGCTGCGAGCACTACCTTTGGCTAAACCATTTTCAATATTCAGCACAATGATCGGCTGATGCAACTCTTCTAAAAGTCGCCCTGCTACAATTCCCAAAACACCTGGATTCCAACCCTTGCCAGCTAGAACCTGAACAGGCTTCTCAGGATCAATCATAACCTTAGCTTCATCATAAATATGCTGCACCATCTCCTTGCGCTCGTCATTTTTCTGATTAATCATCAGGGCAATGTCACGCGCTTCTTCTTCATAAAAGCCGGTCAGAAGTTCAATAGCAGGATTGGGATCATCCAATCGACCTAGAGCATTGAGTCTAGGGGCTATTTGAAAACCAACTGTTTCTTCGTTCAGCTCGTCAGACTGTATACCTGCTATTTTGAAAAGTTCTTGCAAGCCGATGCGCTGAGTGTTTTTCAAAACAGACAAGCCATATTTGACCAAAATCCGATTCTCACCTGTCAAGCTGACCATATCCGCAATAGTGCCGATAGCGACTAGATCCAACAACTCAATCTGCACTTCCTCTAAAAGGGCAGTCGCTAACTTAAAAGCCACCCCACAGCCAGCCAGATGCTTGAAAGGGTAATCTGCTCCGCTATGTTCCGGATGGACGATAGCATAGGCATTTGGCAGCTCCTCAGGCATAGAGTGGTGATCTGTTACGATGACATCCACTCCCATGGACTGGGCTAACTCAATTGCTTCATGTCCTGCAACACCATTGTCCACTGTAATAATGAGTGAGACTTCTTGATTTTCAATAAAATACTTGTAAACACTAGCATTAGGTCCATAACCATCTGTAAATCGATTGGGTAAATAGACTTGACACTCCGCTCCCAATTGTTCTAACGCTTCTTTAACAATAGAAGCCGAAGTCATGCCATCCGCATCATAATCGCCATAAATCAAGATCTGCTCATAATTTTCAATCGCTTGACGAATGCGTACTACCGCCTTCTCCATATCATGAAGTTCATAAGGATTGTGTAGCTTGTCTAAACTAGCTTCTAGAAAGTCTCGCAGTGCTTCTTCTGTCTGGATACCTCTCTGGTAGACTAAATTAGCTACCGAAGTCTCCAAGCCCAGTTTTTTAGCTTTTTTAATAAAGTCCTCATCTGAAAAATTTGTAGCAATTTGCCAATCATATTTTGATGTAATCATGAAATCATCTTTCTTTTACAATATAACTTTTATTATAACACGAAAAGACTAGCTTTCACTAGTCTGAACTTCTAATTTTATACATATAGCATTTTAAGTTATCCTACATAAATCAAACCTGTACAATTCGAATCAGACAGTTTTCGAAATCCGAGGCCTTGATAAAAAGATAGCGTCTTATCAGATTGATCTGTCACTAACTCAATCTGATAAACATCTGACCATTCTTCCAAAGTAGTCTGTAAGAGTTTACGTCCGATGCCTTGTCTCTGATAATTTGGTAGAACCAGTAAGTCTTGGATAAAAAGAACAGAAGCTCCATCTCCTACTGCTCTAAGAAGACCGACAAGACAGTCATTGTCATACGCTGCTACAGTGTAAAGAGAATTTTGAAAGGCCTGCTCTAGTCGCTCTGGATAATCCGTATAGTTACTCCAACCAACAGATTGATAAAGCAGAAGCAATTCCTCAACAGTTATTTGTTTATTTTCAACATAATGAATCATTCTTGAATCCTTTTTGCAGCCAAATATGTTGAAAAGCAGCAATATCACGATAAGGAGACTGTTGGCAAACTGCAAGCTCTATCTTCAACATCTTTTCCTGCCAAGCGACTGCTGTTTTAACTGCATTGTCTTGCAAGCCATAAAAAATTCGAATTCCTTGATAATTCTGAACAGTCAATTCAGACGTAACCTTTTGTAATAAGTCTGCTAAATCATAATAGGTTGCTTGTCCCATTGTATGCGATTGATAAGACTGCCCTGATAATAAATCTAACGCTAAATTCGTATCATTTGCAAACACTACTGTCTGCATAATTCGCCCCACTTCATTGTGCTTAACGAGCGAAATTTGTCCACCTTTTTTCAGCAATCTGCTAAATTCAGCTAGATAAAGAGCTGGAGTATCCGCATACTCCAGAACATTATGGCAGACAATGAGGTCAAAATGAGCATTTGGAATATCTTTCAACATTTCTAGACTGCCTTGTAGTTGCTGATAATGGAAATTCTGCTGACGTTCTGCAATCATCTCGTCATTTGGTTCTATAGCTATTACCTGATTGTTTTGTGCCAAAAAATCCGCCACCAAACCAAAACCACTCCCAAAATCTAATACCTTTTTATTTTTTATATGTGCTAACTGAGCAAATAGAATCTCATAATAAAGCTTCCCCCATGGTTGATTTAAAAATTCCTTGTAAGCTGCCACGTCCATAAACGTCTCCTACTTATAATTGAACATTTTACTAGCTAGTCTGTCACCAAAGTTAGGAAAAAGCGTATAGAGCTTGTGAGCCGCCTTCAGTGTGAAAGGCATGATCAACTCTCGCTTCTTTTTCCCAAAATTGTTCACAATCTGCTTAGCAACAGTATCTGCTTCCAAAATGTATTTATCAACCGCCTTAATATAACTACCATCGGGGTCAGCTTTGTCAAAGAAAGCCGTCTTAATCGGTCCTGGATTAACCGTCGTCACATAAACATTGTAAGGCATCAACTCTAAACGCAAAGCATTGGAAAAACCGATAGCCGCAAACTTAGTAGCTGAGTAGAGACTAGATTTAGCACTAGCAATCAGCCCAGCTGTGCTAACAAGATTGACAATATGCCCATGACCCGCTTGCTTCATCTGCTCTCCGAAAAGACGAGACAGATTCATAAGAGCAAATGTGTTGACTTCAAACATGGCATGAATATCCTCATTGCTAATCTTGTCAAATTCCTCAAAAATACCGTAACCAGCATTGTTGACTAAAACATCCACCTGAGCATACTTCTGGTAAATTTCTTCAGTAAAAGCTTCTAAAGCTTTGTAAGCTGTAATATCTAACTCAACGAATTCGCAATGTGCATGATTTGAATAAAGCTTTACTAATTTTTCCCGACTGCGTCCTACTAAAATCAGCTGATCATTTGGCAACAACTTCACCATTTCCTGAGCCACACCGCCACTAGCTCCTGTAATAACGATTGTTCGCATGTGTTCTCCTTACTTTTCTTTCAAAAAATCCGTTTGGTTTTCAATCTCAAAAACAAGCGTTTCTGTATTCAATAAACTAATGCTGCAATGTTTCACAAGAAAAAGCCGACTCTTATTTGTCCACTCTCTCTTGTTCACCAAATGATAGATAATGTTTATCACTCCACCATGTGTAACCACAATTTGTGTCTCATCTGAGTTATGATTTTCCTTCAAAAAAAGTTCAAACCAAGTTTTTATCCGTTGATAAAATTCTATCGGGCTTTCTCCATTTGGATAATGCTCGTCCATTGCAAGACTTCTAAAATAGAGATGAGGAAATTTTTGATCAGCCTCGCTATTTAACATTCCTGCCAAATCGCCATTATTTGTTTCGCGTAAGTCTCTTACTTTCTCCAATGGCAGCTGAAGCTTCTCTGCTAAAATCATTGCAGTCGTCTCAGCTCTTTTCAAATCACTCGTAATCACTTTCGTAAAGTGATAGTTTTCTTTGTGCTGAGCTAAGTAATTTGCCAATGTTTCTGCTTCCCTTTTTCCCTCAGAAAGAAGATCAAGCTGACTCTAGCCACCTCTATGTTGAGCAGAATCTTTTCCATGTCTTACAAATAGTATTTTCATGCGTTCCTTTCATTTTGCTCTTCTATTTAGATTTATATCTCTACTTCCTCTAAATCCTTGACCAAGTGGACATTTTCAAAAATAGAACTGGCATCTCTACGCATTTGACCAATATCCTTTGATAGAAAACGCGCGCTGATATGATTGAGCAGGAGACGCTTAACACCAGCCTCTTTAGCGACTTCTGCTGCTTGTAGATTGGTAGAGTGGCCGTGATTGCGAGCGATTTTCTCATCTCCTTTGCCATAAGTGGACTCATGTACCAAGACGTCTGCATTAACAGCAAGCCGCACACTGGCATACGTTTTACGTGTATCTCCCAGAATAGTAATGATCTTGCCAGGTCGCGGAGCTGAAATGTAATCCGCTGCTATAATTTTCGTCCCGTCTTCTAGCACTACGTCTTCCCCATTTTTTACCTTACCAAAGAGAGGGCCAAAAGGAACACCTGCGACTTTCAATTTCTCAGCATCCAATGTACCTTCCAAATCTTTCTGCATAATGCGGTAACCCACACAAAAAATGCTATGATCTAGTTTCTCTGCATAAACTGTAAATTTATCAGTTTCTAAAATTTTCCCTAAGTGTTTTTCGTCAAATTCATGAAAATGAATCCGATAAGGCAGGCGCGACCCCGACACACGAAGACTCGTCATGACAAAACTTTTAATGCCGACCGGTCCATATATTTCAATATCTGTTTGCTCTTCATTAGCTTGAAATGATCGAGTGGATAAAAAACCCGGTAGACCAAAAATATGATCCCCATGCAAATGAGTGATAAAAATCTTTCTAATCTTTCTGGGACGAATCGTCGTCTCTAAAATGCGATTCTGGGTTCCTTCACCACAATCAAACATCCAAATTTCATTGATTTCATCCAATAGTTTCAAAACCAGACTAGAAACATTACGAGCCTTAGAAGGCTGACCAGCTCCTGTACCTAAAAATTGTAGTTGCATCTTTTTCTTTCTATTTTTTATTAATATAAATCATCGCAGAGCGATTCTGAGAACGATAATAAAGCTGACCGGAATAGGTTTGAGCCAGCTGACTTAACTCTTCCTGATTATAGCCTTCCAGTTTTATCCGCCCATCCGCCAATTCATAGCAGTCAGTTAGAGCGGAAAGCGCCTGCTTTTGCACAATTTCTTCAGGAGCAGCCTGTATCATCCGAATAACTTTTCCATCTTCATAAACTAGATAATGAGGGAAAAGCTGAGCAATTTCAAAGAGTAAATCCGGCTCAATCACCTCTGGAATTTCTGGAAAAATTAATCCAATTCCATCTTCGTTTTCAAAACAAAAACCATAAGATTTACCTGAAAGATTCAGTCGGATAAAAGGCTTTTCCTCCTCAAAATTAGGAGAACTGTTAAAAAGTGATAATTCCTTACTCAATTCTAAAAAATAATCCGTTGCTGCCTCTGGACTCTTTTTTTGGTAGAGTTCAGAAAAATACGCATTGATTACACTAGGTGGCGGTGTGATAAAAGTCAACTTTTGCGAATTGGACAGCTTATCCAAAACTTTTTCTAGATAAATACGATCTAAACTCGTAAAGCCACCGTATTTAAGCGCTAAATTGATATAATCAGTCATAAAATTCTTCTAGTCTCCATTTATTTTTTTCTGCTATATAGCCAGAAATCATTTCACTTTCTTCCACATACTCTCTCTTATCGATAATTGCTAGACTTTCTAATTCATACAACTTATAGGCCTTGCCAGAGCCAACCCTGATACAAAAAGGAACAAATAATTCTCGCATCTTATCCAACAGAGCTTCTTGTAAGACTGCTCTGCTATTTTCCATCTTTGCCGAAATCAAGACATAGGGAGTTAAAGTTGGAAGAAAATTTCCTGCTTTGTCAGCTTTATTATAAAGGGTCAAGCGAGGAATATCTAGCATATCCAAGTCTTTCATAATTGCCAAGACCGTTTTTTCATGTTCCTCGTGATTCGGATCACTGGCATCAATCACATGAACCAAAAGATCCACATTTTTGCTCTCTTCTAAGGTCGATTTGAAGCTAGATATTAACTCAGTCGGCAAATCCTGAATAAAACCAACCGTATCCGTCAATGTTACATTCAGCCTCCCCGTCAGATTAGCACCTTTAGTTGTCGCATCTAAAGTGGCAAAAAGCTCGTCTGCCTCATATTGATTCTTGTTCGTCAAGGCATTCATAATCGTGGACTTCCCAGCATTAGTATAACCAATCAGACCGATTTTAAAAACACTAGAATCCAAACGTTTTTCCCGCACAGTTGCTCGATTTTTTTCTACAATTTTGAGTTGTCGCTCAATATCATGAATCTGATTACGAACACTACGACGATTGAGTTCTAACTGACTTTCACCGGGGCCACGAGAACCAATTCCCCCAGCCTGACGGCTAAGCATAATACCCTGTCCAACCAGTCGCGGCAATAAGTACTTGAGCTGAGCCAAATGCACTTGAAGCTTCCCTTCATGACTCCTAGCCCGCATAGCAAAAATATCCAAAATTAACTGCATACGATCAATAACCTTTACCCCTAGAATCTCTTCCAAATTGATATTCTGACGAGGTGTCAAACGATTGTTGACAATTACGGTGGAGATCTCATCTGCCTCTACCATGTGTTTTATTTCTTCTAATTTTCCAGCACCAATAAAAGTCTTGCTATCATACTTTTCTCGTTTCTGAATGTAAGAGGACACCACTTGAGCACCAGCAGTTCTGGCTAGACTGGCTAATTCTTCCATAGACAGGGAGAAATTATCTATTCCCTGCAATTCTACTCCGATAAGGATGACTCGTTCCTGCTGTTTTTCTGTTTCAATCATTCATAAATTCCTTTATATCCTGCATCATCCGCTCTTTGTCCTTCGGTTTTGAAACCTGATAAAAGGCTGCATTCATACGGTTGCGAAACCAAGTTAGCTGGCGTTTGGCAAAGCGACGAGTATGTTGCTTGATTTTATCCGTAGCTTCCTCCAAGGTCAGCTCCCCAGCAAAGTAAGGAAAAAGTTCCTTGTAGCCAATTCCCTTACTAGCTTGAACATGCGGATAATAATCATAAAGCCACTTTGCCTCTTCTAAAAGCCCAGCCTTCAACATTAGATCCACTCGCTGATTGATACGCTCATAGAGAACTTCTCGGGCATCATCTAGACAAATTAGCAGGGCATCATAATCAGACTGTTTGTTTTCAAGCTCCTTCCCCAAATGAGCAATTTCTAATGTTCGCATAGCTCTCCTACGGTTCATCTGGGGAATAGTCAATCCTAGCTTTGCTATTTTGCTAAACAATTCCTCATCTGTTAAAGTATCTAACTCTGATCGATAGGCTAAAATATCCTCACGAGAAGCTGAACCACCCAAATGATAGCCTTCCAGTAGACTTTGAATATAAAGCCCTGTTCCTCCCACAATGATAGGTATTTTTCCTTTTGCTACAATCGTTTTAATAGCAGTTTCTGCCTCCTTTACAAAATCAAAAGCTGAATAAGCTTCACTCACTTCTCGCACATCTATCAAATAATGAGGAATCCCCTCTTGCTCTTCTGGAGTGATTTTAGCCGTTCCTATATCCAGTTTTTTATAGACTTGCTGGCTATCACCGCTAATAATCTCACCATTAAAACGTTTTGCAATTTCTACACTAAGAGCTGTCTTTCCTACTGCTGTAGGGCCTATAATCACAATTACCTTTGTTTTCATCTTTTCCCTTGAAAAAAATTTAATTTTTCGTTACTATATATTATAACATAAATAAAGTTCAAAAAAGGAGAAATCTAATGGCTAAAGGATTTGTTAAAGGGGTTGTTACTGGGGTTGCTGGTACTGTTGCTGCTGTTGCAGGTGCAGTTTATACATTTAAGAAAAAAGTGATTGAACCTGAAGAAAAGAAGGCAGCTTTCATCGAAGAAAATCGCAAAAAAGCAGCTCGTAAACGTGTATCACACTAAACTAGCTTATATACCATAAAAACTCCAACAAGTAACTCACTAAAAGATGAGTAGTTGTTGGAGTTTTTTTATAAAACATTCTTTCTTACACTGTGAAGATTATCCGTTTATTCATAACGTAAGGATTCAATCGGATCCAATTTAGACGCCTTATTAGCTGGCAAAATCCCGAAAATAATCCCGATAGTCGCTGAAAAAAAGACACTTCCAACAGCAGATACTGTTGTAATAGTAGGAGGAGCTCCGAAAAATGAATCTAAGTTATGACCAATAGAGGCTACGATAAGAGCTGCTAAAGCAAGCCCAATCAGACCACCGATTGCGGTCAACACTATTGACTCAATGACAAATTGCATCAAGATATTTCCACGAGTTGCTCCAAGCGCTTTTCGAAGACCGATTTCGCGGGTGCGTTCTGTCACCGATACAAGCATGATATTCATCACACCGATACCGCCAACCAGGAGGGCGATTCCTGCAATTGCACCAAAAACTATTTGTACGATAGCAATCTGGCTTTGAATAGAAGCCAATTGACCAGCTTGGTCAAACATTTGGTACTCGCCTTCTTTCACGCCAGACAACTTTGTCATCAAACGCGCTGCTGCACTTCCATCTTTCAATACATTATCTAATTTTTTGACGTGCACCACGACATTCATAATCTCGGCAGCATTGTATTCCGCAGCCAACTGGGTATTAGCCATTAGTAGATTTCCGTTGTTCATATTGGCTAAACGATTTCGTGTTTCATTTGGATCTTTATAAACACCAATTACACGGTAGTTATTATTTCCTAGCTGAACAATCTGATTGAGTGCTTTGTCTGCACCTCCAAAAAGAATATCAGCCAATTTTGTATCTATCAAAACAACTCTTGCAAATGTTTGATAATCATTTGCTGTCAGAATCCGACCTGCAACAATTTGATATTTCTTTACTGTAAAATAAGTTGAATTAATACCTATTATAGGAATCTTATCCGCTTTTTTCTTACCATAATTTACCGTGGCAGTTGTGTTATTTGTGACATAATAGTTATCAATCCCGCTAATCTCTCTAACTGCCTGTTTGACCCAGGCTTCTTTGATCTCAGGCTCTACTTCAGTCGAAACCGTCTCATCGCTATTTCCACTGTCAGCATCTTCACGCATTTCTTGATAACTTCTAACCCCATCTCCATTTTTACTTCTTTTATGTGAATAAAATATGGAGACATCTTGCTGAGCGCCACCTAAGACATCTGTGAAAGCTTTTGACATACCACTTCCTAGAGCCACAATCACCATGACAGACATAACACCAATAATAATGCCCAACATCGTTAAGAAAGAACGCATTTTATGCCCCATAATGGAGTTAATTGCAAATTTCCAATTCTGCATCATGCTTCTCCTTTCTTAGTATCCGACGAAATGACACCATCACGAATGACAATTTGGCGCTTTGCAAAGGCTGCAATTTCTGGTTCATGAGTGACCATGATAATCGTTTTCCCTTCACGGTTTAGCTCCGTCAGCAATTCCATAATTTGCTCACCTGTCTTGGTATCCAAAGCACCAGTTGGTTCATCCGCTAAGATAATGGAAGGATGATTAACTAAGGCACGCGCAATGGCTACCCTCTGTTTTTGACCGCCAGAAAGTTCTGACGGTAAATGGTGCATACGCGCTTCTAGCTCAACTTTTTTAAGGTATTGCTCTGCTAAGGCTTTTCGTTTGAATTGAGAAACTCCGGCATAAATCAAAGGAAGTTCTACATTTTGAAGAGCATTTAATTTTGACAACAAGAATAATTGTTGAAACACAAAGCCAATCTGCTGATTGCGGACTTTTGCTAACTTCTTTTCACCTAGTTTGGCGACTTCTTCTCCTTCTAAATAATACTCTCCACTCGTTGGTCTATCGAGCATACCAATGATATTCATTAGCGTTGACTTACCTGAACCAGAAGGCCCCATAATTGCAACAAACTCACCTTCTTCAACAGCCAAATGAATATCTTTCAAGACCTGAAGTTCTTGATCTCCATTGCGATAACTTTTATTCACATTTTTTAAATCAATGAGTTTCTTCATATGATTTCACCTCTTGACCATCTTTCAAGCTATCTGTCGGATTGGTGATAACTTTACTATCTTTTGTCAAACCAGATGAGATTTCTTGATGTTTAGCATCTGCATTTCCAAGTGTCACTTGAACTTTTTTCGCAGTTCCTTTTTCTATTGTCCAAATATAGCTCTTATTGCTTTCAGAAACGATACTGCTGACTGGCACAAGAATACCTCTTGTCTTATTTTTTACTTCAATATTAATGGAGAAACCTTGCTTCAAATCACCAATTTCACTTGTAATATCAACTGTATATGGATATTTTGCTCCTGAGCTCGCATTCCCTGCACCAGCTGCTGCTGTATTTTGGTTGTCTTTCGGATAATTGGAGATATAGCTGATTTTTCCAGTCCATTTCTTGTCTGGATAAACCTTGGACGTCATCGTCACTTCCTGTCCAACGGAAAGATTTGCTAAATTGTACTCTGATAGCTCCCCTTTTACTTGAAGGTTGCCGTTATTAACAATATGAACAAGCGTTTGATTTGCTCCTGTTGTAGACTTAGAAACATCGCGATTTACTTCTACTACGGTTCCATCATTTGCACTCGTTACAGTCGTCGCATTTAGCTGGGCTTGTGCTTTATTGACATTAGCTTCTGCATCTGCACGATTGTCTTGCAAATCCTTTAGTTGGGAATCAACAGACCGTTGTGCAGATGCAGTTGTTTTATCATCCGTAGCTGCATCACCTGTCGTTTCAATAGTTGTTCCATACGTTTTTAAATCATAAATTTGGCGATCGATTTTATTTAACGCGCGAACAGCAGTATCGTAAGCAGCTTGTGCTTCCACACTCTTGTATTGTACCAAAGCTTGACCAGCTGTTACTTTATCTCCAACATTTACAAGAACACTATCCAAATCACCTTTGGTACTATCATAATAGACGTACTGCTCATTAGTAGCTGCAATATTTCCTGACAATAAGACAGACGAAGCAACTGATCCTTCCCTCACTTTTTGCACTTGGATCGTTTTCTCTTTATCAGCGACATTATTACCATTGAACAAGAGAATCGTACCTATCGCTCCTAAAATAACAACCGTAGTTACACCAATTAGGCTAAACAACTGCCATTTTTTCAATTTTTTCATCTCTTTCTCCTCCTGATGAAAATCGTCCATTATTTTTTATATTATAACATACACAATTAGAAATAAGAAAACATTTACAAACAATTTCTTTACTCTTTTATCATTCTTCTATCTTCTATTCTTTATTCTTTTTGTATTAAATATATAATACAATAATACAATTAAATAGTCAAATCTTCTATCAATTTTTGTAGCAGATTTTTGCAATCATTTTCTAAAAACGTTACAATAATTTCATACTACAGATAAAAAGGAGACTCGTATGAGAACATTTGACATCATCGCCATTGGTGGCGGTAGCGGAGGAATAGCAACCATGAACCGTGCTGGAGAACATGGTGCAAAAGCTGTCGTTATTGAAGAAAAGAAATTAGGAGGCACCTGTGTCAACGTCGGTTGCGTTCCAAAAAAAATCATGTGGTATGGTGCACAAATTGCCGAAGCTATTCAAGACTATGGACCAGATTATGGATTTACTTCAGATAATCAGCAATTTGATTTTAGGACACTTCGAAAGAATCGCGAAGCATATATTGACCGTGCACGCCATTCTTACCATAATAGTTTCACTCGGAATGGAGTTGAGGTGATTGAAGGTCGTGCCAAATTCATAGACCGCCATACAGTTGAAGTAAATGGCGAGATCATTCAAGCTAAACATATTGTTATCGCAACTGGTGCTCATCCTCATATTCCAGCAATCCCCGGAGCAGAATTAGGTGAAACTTCTGACGATGTTTTCGCATGGGAAGAACTCCCGCAGTCTGTTGCCATTCTTGGTGCAGGCTATATTGCAGTCGAATTAGTCGGACTTCTGCATGCTTTAGGCGTAAAAACAGATCTCTTTGTCCGTCGAGAACGTCCTCTCCGTAATTTTGATGCTTATATCATAGAAGGTCTTGTAGAAGAAATGAAGAAATCAGGTCCTACTCTACACACCCACAAAATACCAAAAAAGCTTGAAAAAGTTGAAAACGATTTGCTTCGCATCACTTTTGAGGACGGAACGAGCCACGTCGCCCAACACGTCATCTGGGCAACAGGGCGGACTGCCAACACCGAAGGATTAAATTTAGAAGCTGCTGGTGTTACCCTTGATACTCGTGGCTTTATCACAGTCGATGAGTTTCAGAATACAGCAACACAAGGTATTTATGCTCTAGGAGATGTTACAGGAGAAAAAGAATTAACCCCTGTTGCTATCAAGGCAGGGCGTACCTTAGCAGAGCGCTTATTTAATGGAAAAACTGAAGCTAAAATGGATTATTCTAACATTCCAACTGTTGTCTTCTCTCACCCAGCAATTGGAACCGTTGGCTTGACTGAAGAACAAGCCATTCAACAATATGGAGCAGAAAACCTTCACATTTATACCTCTGGTTTCACTTCCATGTATTCAGCTGTCACCCAACACAGACAACAAGCTAAGTTCAAACTGATTACAACAGGAACAGATGAGAAAGTCATTGGTCTCCACGGAATCGGTTACGGAGTTGATGAAATGATTCAAGGCTTTGCAGTTGCTATTAAAATGGGAGCGACCAAAGCAGATTTTGATGCGACCGTTGCCATCCATCCTACTGGATCAGAAGAATTTGTTACCATGCGCTGAGAGTGGAAACAATTCCCATAAATGTCTTACTCTTAGAATTTTTCCAACCTTATCTCAAGAGTCAGAAATGCTGGCTGCATTTCTGACTCTTTTAGTTTACACGATAACTTCTTCTCATTCCATAACTTATTCCTTTATTTTATCCGCTGGGAGTGGGACAGAACTCAAAATTAAAAATTTTAAGTTCGTAGTCCCACCCCCGCAAAGATGACTAGGAACTCTTGCGAGCTTGAACAGCGAAGAAAGAGTCCAATCAGCTACTGCGTCATTTGTTTATCACGAAACTCTTTCAGAAGTTGAAAACTTTTGTCCCAGCCTCCCTTTTTTCTTTGATTTTTTAGTCGATAAAGATGTAAATCTTTGTTCTGATCATATCAAACCTATTTTAGGAGGTTTTCCTATGAAAAAAGTAAAAATAATTCTTGTAACTATCTTACTTATCTTTTTAAATATCTTTGGACTAATTGCATTTTTGATATTATACTTTCGCAACAAAAATAAAGGAAAAGTAATATACCGCAAAAAATAATTAAACTACTTCGACAAAAGGTGAATTCAGTTTATGCTTTCACCTTTTTATTTATTACTTGACATTTTTCGTATTTACTTTATAATAGTTACCATATTATAAAGCAAAGGGTTACAATAATGAAGAAATCATTTACACTTGTCCTGCCAGCTATTGGTGCAGCTTTGATAACTGTCCTTGCTCAGATTACCATTCCTATCGGTCCAGTTCCTTTTGCTCTGCAAAATATGGCAGTTGGCTTAATAGCCACTATTTTTCATCGAAAAGAAGCTTTATTAGCAGTTACACTTTATCTTCTTTTAGGTGCTATTGGACTCCCTGTTTTTGCAGGCGGAAGTGGCGGATTGCAGGCACTTGTTGGACCAAACGCAGGCTATCTCTGGTTTTACTTGTTCTATGCTTTGGTAACAGCTGGTCTGATTTCAAAAGATAGCAGTTTTTTAACGATTTTCTTAGCCAATCTACTCGGAGATGCTCTGGTTTTTGTCGGCGGCGTACTTGGTTTAATGTTATTAGCAAGATTTAGCTTAGATAAAGCTATCACTGTTGGAATTATTCCTTTTATCCTACCAGATCTCATAAAACTTATCGTAATTAGTCTTGTTACTATTCCTATTTTTAAAAATTTAAAAAACCATCCTTACTTTAAGCTAATAAAATAAATATTGTACAAACAATCTTAAAACTCGCTCATAGCAGGTTATTTTTATATGACTCAAAAATTTTTTGAATTTTGTTCTTAACAAAAATGACTGATAGTCATATAATATTTTATATAAAAATGACCGGCGGTCACAAAAGGAGTTCACTATGCCTATTAGAAAAGCAATCCCAAGCGATATTCCAGTACTCAATCATCTTTTAGAGCAAGTCTTGCTTGTTCATCATAAAGTCCGACCAGATATTTTCAAAGAGAGTGGTCGCAAATTCAACGATGAACAGTTGAAAACACTGATGTCTCAGGAAAATACACCAATCTTTGTCTTTGAAAATGAAGAAGGAAAAATCTTAGGTCATCTCTTTTGTATCATTAAAGAACCACAAAGTCTCGCACAAACACCTATCAAAACGCTTTTTATTGAAGACCTTTGCGTTGATGAAAATGCTCGTGGTCAAAAAATTGGTGAGCAACTCTGCCATTTTGCAGAAGAATTTGCCCAAGAAATTGGCTGTTACAACTTAACCCTTGATGTATGGAATAATAATGTCGCTGCCTTGCGCTTTTATGAACGTTTAGATCTAAAGCCCCAACAAACAATCATGGAAAAAATTTTAAAGAAATAGGAAAAATTCATGAGTCAGAGAGAAAAAAACTGCAATCCGAAAAACATGACTAGCCACAACCAAACAATAAGACTGCCCAAAATATTTTTGACTCTCTCTGCAGAAGAAACTACTAAAGGAGCTTTTTATAATGATTTCAAGAAAAATCTACTAAATACAAAAAACGGCTTAAACCGTTTTTTTATACTCAATTCCAGCCGATTTTATGATAAAATTCCCTCTAAATTTACAATTATTTCTCTTAATTGTTTTTCAAGAATTTCAGGACTAGCAGTGATGCTCATTAATAAGGCATTTAAAGATTTCTCAAATTGATTGGGAAGAAGGCTTGCATGAGCTTTTGCATACGACATCATTCTCTTTTCGCCGGGGTGGGTCAATTCATTAACTGCAAAAATAATGTCAAAATAGGATTCTAAAAAAGCTGTAACACGATGATTAACGCTAACAAAGTCTTTTCGTTTTGCTGCTTTTAAAATCTGCGTATCGTAGGACGGCAAATGTCCAGTTAACAAACTAAAATTTCGTGAAATGATATTATCTTTTAATTTCGGAGGAAAAGGAACGTTAAACCGTTCTTGCAATTTACCTAATTCTCCATCCGCATCATACAGAATCTTGCAGGTTTTTAAATTGTGCCAAAAGCAGGTAGTGTAGCCATTCCCGGCTTGGTATTTTTCTATAACATTTTCAAGATCTGTTGCAAAATGACAGATATTCCTGTAAAGAATATCAATATCAACACCATTATTTAAGGTACAATCATCTTCCAATTCCCAAAACTGATTACTCATTTCCATGTAAGAACAATATTTAGTTAAAATCGACTTTCGGCTATTTTCATCTGGAATGCTTGTGCAATAAATATATAAATCATAGTCCGAAGTCTCATCATAAGTTTCTCCACTACGAGAACCTCCTAAAGCAATAGTTGTCACTTCTGGCAAGTCAGAAAATGCTTTCCAAAGTTTCGCAAAAACTGTCATTATTTTCTCCTATGTCAAGTTATTTATAAAAAACTTTGCCCTTATTATACACCATATTTTTTGAAGAAGAAAGATTTACAAGATAAAAATAGAAGTGAGACTAAGAACTAAAATTTTTAGTTCTGTCTCACTCCTAGTTCTAGTATTACCGCACTTCTGCACCAATCGTTTCTTCAAGAGACTTTTGGATTTTTTCCATATAACGAGCTACTTCCTCATCTTCCAGAGTATCCTCTGGATTTTGGAAAGTTAAGGTGTAAGCCATTGATTTCATGCCGAGTCCCAGTTTTTCACCTGAGAAGACGTCAAATAATTTGATATCTGTCAAGCGTTTCACACCAGCAGCCTCAATAGCTTCAACGACTTCTTTGTGACTGATTTCTGCTTTCAGAAGCAGTGCTATATCACGTGTTACAGCTGGGAATTTGGTAATTTCTACAAATGGTTTTGCTAGTTGAATTGCTTGTTCAATCGCTGTCAAGTTGATTTCTGCTACATACGTTTCTGGGATATTATAATCCTTAGCAGTTACTGGATGAACTTGACCAACAAAGCCAATGACTTGTCCGTCCAGCAAAATGGCTGCTGTACGTCCCGGATGCATGCTGGCTAATGCTTGCGTCACTGTGTATTCTACTTTCAGTCCTAGGCGGTCAAACAGTGCTTCCAGAACTCCTTTTGCATAAAAGAAATCAACTGGTACAGCAGAAGTTTGAAAATCCTTTTCAGAAACCAAACCTGTCAAAGCAAAGGCAAAACTGTTAATTTCAATTGGCAATTCTTCCTGTGGATTACCCGTTTGCTCGAAGACTTTTCCAATCTCATACAGAGCCAAGTCCTTATTTTTACGTGCTACATTATAGGCAACAGTATCCAAAATGCCAGCTACCATATTTTGACGAAGAACGCTGCGATCTACTGTCATCGGCCACATCAGCTCTGTCAAGTTACTTGGATTAGTGCTAAATTGCACAGCTTTTTCAGGAGTAGTCAAAGCATAGGTGATAACTTCTGTCAGACCAGCACCTTCTGCAACTGTACGAACTTTGCGACGAAGTTTTTGGGTTTCTGTCAATTGACCAGCTGTTCCGTCACCTTTTGGAAGAGTTGCTGGTAATTTATCATAACCATAGATACGCGCAATTTCCTCATAAAGGTCTGCTTCAATGTGAATGTCCCAACGATGGCGTGGTACGCTGACTGTGAATTTCTCTGCATTGCCATTAAGACCAAAACCAAGACGGCGGAAAACATCTTCAATATCTGTATAAGTTAATTCCGTCCCAAGTACACGATTGACATCTAATAATGTTGAAACAACTTCAACATCTGATGTGTCCACTTGACCTGCTGAAACGATATCGGCTTTTACCGTTGCACCTGCAAGATCTGCAATCATGCTAGCCGCAGCATCTAAAGCTTCTGTTACTGTCGCTAGGTTAATTCCTTTTTCAAAGCGAGAGGATGATTCTGAACGAAGATTGAGACGTCCGCTCGTCTTACGAATGGAAGTTCCGTCAAAAACTGCTGCTTCAAGCACTACACGCCTTGATTTAGGGGAGATTTCCGTTTCACTTCCACCCATAATACCAGCCAATGCTACAGGCTTATCTGCTACGGTAATAACAAGATCACTCGTTTCTAAATCACGCTCTTCATCATCAAGAGTTACTAACTTTTCACCTGCACGTGCTTCACGTACGACAATTTGATTATCTTCGAAAGTATCTAAATCAAAGGCATGCATTGGTTGACCAAAATATAGCAACATATAATTTGTCACATCTACTACATTGTTGATAGGACGAATCCCTGCATTCATAAGCAGATTTTGAAGCCACTGCGGACTTGGAGTAATGGTAACATTCTCTAAAATACGCACTGCATAAAAAGGCGCCTTTTCTGTTTCAATGGCAACAGATAGTTGTTCTCCAGCTTGCTCTTGTGCTTCCAACAACGGAAAATCTTGAAAATGAACTGATTTGTCATAAATCGCTGCCACCTCATATGCTACCCCGCGCATTGAAAGAGCATCCGCACGGTTCGGCGTAATAGAAAGCTCAATAATTTCATCATCCAAGTCAAGATAAGGAAAAACGGAATCTCCTGGTACAGCTTCTTCTGGCAAAATTTGAATCCCTTCAGAAAATTCTTTTGGGACAATCGAGTCAGAGATACCTAATTCTCCAAGAGAACAAATCATTCCAAGAGATTCTAAACCGCGGATTTTTCCTTTTTTAATCTTGTAATTATCCGCAATACGAGCTCCGGGAAGAGCTACCATAACCTTGATTCCTGCTCGTACATTTGGAGCGCCACAAACGATTTGTCGAAGTGCTTCTTCTCCCACGTTCACTTGACATACATGCAAGTGCGTCTCAGGCACCTCTTCACAGCTGACCACTTCACCAACGACAATGTTTGACAATCCCTCAGCAGGTGAACTAACCCCTTCTACTTCTATTCCTGTTGTTGACATTTTTTCAGCTAATTCTTCACTTAGCACATCTACATCAACTAGTTCTTTTAACCATTTATAACTTACTAGCATAATTCATCTATATGAGTACATCAAAATCTTTGAGAATTTTTTGCTTTTTCTCAAAAATTTCACCTCATATTTATTTCCTTTCTTTTAATTCGCAGAGCTATTGAGAACACGAAAACAGTGCTCAACGCTTTCTCAATTATTTTAATTTTTTCCGTATGAGCCAATCAATGTCAACCGTTTCACCTGTCACATATTTATGCTCACTAAAACGCTCAAAACCATATTTAAAGTAAAAGTTTTGGGCCTTAAAATTCTTTTCCCAAACGCCTAGCCACACCCATGAACATTTTCGTTTCATGGCTTCCTGCAGGGCAAATTCAAACATTTCCTTGCCAAAACCTTGTCCTTGATACGGTTTCAAAACATAGATGCGATGCACCTCAAAAGCATTCCTCATTGAATAGTCTGCCTCTACTGGCTCAGTCTGTTCCTGCCCCCAGTTAAATTTGAGAAAACCAACAATCTTCTCTGTTTCATCTAGTGCAAAATAGGTCTCTGACTCTACCAGTGCCAAATCCTTCTGAATCCGCTCAAGTGAGAGCTCATTCGCAAAATAATCTTGCATGTCTTCTGCCTTGATGTAAGGGCCAAAAGTTTCTAGATAAGTCTGCACTTCTAGTGCTCTTAGAACTTCAGCCTGTTCTTCTTTTACTTTTATTAACATACATTTATTTAAATTGTTCTGAGAACCGAACATCTCCTTGATAAAATCCGCGAATGTCATTGATTCCGTAGCGCAACATAGCCACACGTTCTTGCCCAAGGCCAAAGGCAAAACCAGAATAAACATCCGGATCAATGCCACTCATTTCAAGAACACGAGGGTGCACCATTCCGGCTCCCATAATTTCAATCCAGCCAGTCTTTTTGCAAACATTGCACCCTTGACCACCGCATTTGAAGCAGGAAACATCCACCTCAACAGAAGGCTCTGTGAATGGGAAGTAAGATGGACGCAGACGGATCTGACGCTCTTCACCAAACATTTTTTGCACAATGAGCTCCAATGTTCCTTGAAGATCTGCCATAGAAATATTTTTTCCGACAACTAAACCTTCAATTTGATGAAATTGATGAGAATGCGTTGCATCATCCGTATCCCGTCGGAACACACGCCCTGGCGAAATCATCTTCAAAGGTCCTTTAGAAAAATCATGTGCATCCATCGCTCGAGCTTGAACCGGACTAGTGTGAGTCCGCAGTAAAATTTCTTCTGTAATATAGAAAGTATCCTGCATATCACGCGCTGGGTGGTCTTTTGGTAAATTCATCCGCTCAAAGTTGTAATAGTCTGTTTCGACTTCAAAACCATCTACAACTTGATAACCCATTCCAATAAAAATATCTTCAATTTCTTCACTTGTCTGGCTAAGAACATGACGATTCCCAGCAAGAATTTTCCGACCCGGAAGAGTTACATCTACTGACTCCCTAGCCAGCTGATTAGCAACTTTTTGCTCTTCCAATAGTTTTGCAGATTCTTCAAAAGCAGCGGTCAATACATCCCGTGCTTCATTGACATGTTTCCCGATAATCGGACGCATATCAGCAGAGACATCTTTCATACCTTTTAAAATTTCTGTTAAAGAGCCTTTCTTTCCAAGGACAGAAACACGCAGATTCTGCATTTCTTTTTCATTTTCAGTTGAAATTTTTTTCAGCGACGCCAGAGTTTCTTCTCTAAGCTTATTTAATTGTTCTTCAATGGTTGACA
Source organism: Streptococcus constellatus subsp. constellatus (assembly GCF_023167545.1). Classification (NCBI taxonomy): domain Bacteria; kingdom Bacillati; phylum Bacillota; class Bacilli; order Lactobacillales; family Streptococcaceae; genus Streptococcus; species Streptococcus constellatus. The sequence continues at coordinate 673,205 of NZ_AP014647.1, read as the reverse complement.
TAATTCCTCCAAATATAAAAAACCGCTTGTCAGACTCCATAATCGGAGCGTTGACACGCGGTACCATCCGTTTTCATCTGGTTTTCCAGACCTTAATTCTAAATCCCTTTGCAAGTGAATTCACCTAGTTTTCATCTAAAAAACTCTCAGTCTCTGGTTCTTCTCCCTGTCAAACTTCCCCTAAGCTACTAGTCTTGCGGATTCTTATTTAATTAATTGGTATTATACCAAATTTTATAGGATTTGTAAATAGAGCTTATTTAAAGATGTAATGATACTCATGATACATATATGTAGCTGTTAATTCTATACTAACTCACTCAAGTATTCGTAGCGCTCATATTTCTCCAAAAGGAAATCATTTTTAACATCCAGTTCTTTTTGGAGTTCAGCGAGTCGACCAAAGTCCGAAGCATATTCCAGCATTTTCCGCTCAATAGTTGCAATTTCCTCTTCAAGTTTCTCTATATCACCCTCAATAGACTCCCACTCCTGCTTTTCAAAATAGCTCATGCGTTTCTTCTCCTCACGCACCTTCACTGGCTTTTCCTTTCCAGTCTTTTTGGAAATGGCAGAACTCTCAGCCAGAAAAGCTTTTTCATCTAAATAATCCGTATAATTCCCGAAGTACTCTCTGATAGTTCCCTCTTCAAAAGCTAAAATCTTATCTGCTACTTTATCAAGGAAATACCGATCGTGACTAACAGTAATAACTGGTCCAGCAAAACTCTGCAAAAAGTTTTCCAGTACTGTTAGAGTTGCAATGTCCAAATCATTGGTTGGCTCATCAAGAAGCAAGACATTCGGCTTTTCCAAGAGAAGTTTCAGTAGATAAAGACGCTTTTTCTCTCCACCAGAAAGCTTTTCAATCAAAGTACCATGAGTAGAGCGCGGGAAGAGGAATTGCTCCAATAGTTCCGCAATTGATGTTATTCCATTGCCTATTTTAACCTCCTCAGCCACTTCTTGCAAGAAATTGATAACACGTTTAGACCCATCTAATCCTTCAATTTGCTGTGAAAAATAAGCCACACGAACTGTCTCACCAATCATAAGTTGACCAGATTGAGGTGCTAATTTCCCAGCAATCAAATTGAGCAAGGTCGATTTTCCAACACCGTTATCACCCACAATTCCAAGCCGATCTTTATTTTGAATCAATAAGTTAAAATGAGAAAGAATTTTCTTGTCACCATAAGCAAAGTCAACATCTTTAAATTCAATCACTTTCTTACCAATACGACTGGTTTCGAAATTCATTTCCAAACTACTGTCAGTTGCCTGACCCGCTAAATCTTTCTTAAGGTCATGAAAACGGTTGATTCGTGCTTGCTGCTTGGTTGCTCTGGCCTGTGGCTGGCGGCGCATCCAGGACAATTCTTGCTTATACAGTTGCTGCTTTTTATGGAGAAGGGCAGCATCTCGCTCGTCTTGTTCTGCCTTCAAACGGACATAATCCTGATAATTTCCTTGATATTCAACTAAACTACCACTGTCTAACTCAAAAATTCGAGTTGAAACAGAATCTAAAAAATAACGATCATGGGTAATAAAAAGAACTGTCTTTTTGGAATTCTTCAAAAAATTCGTCAGCCATTCAATGCTATCAATATCCAAATGGTTGGTTGGTTCATCAAGGAGCAATAAGTCATCATCTCCTAACAGAACTTGTGCTAATTGAACTCGACGTCGCAAACCTCCTGACAAATCGCCAACCTTAGCAGATAAGTCGTTCAACCCCAGCTTAGACAAAACTGTCTTAACTTGACTTTCGATTTCCCAGGCCTGAAGAGCTTCCATTTCAGCCATCACTTTCTCTAAATGAGATTGATTGTTTTCGTCATAGTTAGACAGCAATAGCTTATACTCACGAATGAGCTGCATTTCTCGTAAATTACTAGACAAAACTGTATCTAGCACCGTTTTATTGTCATCAAAGTGCGGTTCTTGAGTTAAGTAACCGATTTTATAGTCTGAATGAGCAGAAAAGGGATTGACATCCCCGTCAAATCCAGATTTTCCAGACAGAACGTTCAAAAGAGTTGTTTTTCCAGTTCCATTAACCCCAATCAAGCCAATGCGATCCAAACCATGAATAATAAAGGAAATATTTTTAAAAACAGTCTTATCTCCTACCGTTTTAGTCAACTTTTCAACAATAAAGTCACTCATCTTTTCTCCTCTACAAAAGCTAAAATAGCTTCAAGGCAGTTGTCCAAGACGCCATTCACAATAGCCATCTCAATCTCAGTCAAGAGCTGTCCTAAAGCAGGTCCAGGCTTAAAACCAAACTTTTTGATTAACAGGCCACCATTGACGACAATCTCATGTTTATCATGAATCGTTAGTGAATTATAAGTAAGATAAATCTTTTCAAAATCAACAGCTAATCCCTGTGCTTGACGAATTTCTTCTGCTTGTATCATCAGGTCCAGTTCAAAACGATAGCATTCTTCCTTATTCAGAAAATGCGTTTGGCGAATGGTATAAATCGTAACAATTTGCTCTACGCGTTTTTGAAATTCATTTGAAGTTTTCCAATGCTTTAGGAATTTTTTAACATTTTTTACTTGAAGAACCATTAGAAGAGCAGCCCAGGCTTGCTCTGAACTCGTAAATTTAAAATCTGCTTCAACATCAAACATCGTTTCCAATTGTGATTGGCTGCTGCGCATGTCAGGTAAATAATCCGTTGCACCACTGGCAATCAGACTTTTCAAACCTTTACGCCAATAAAACGCTGTCAGTAATTTATCAAATTCAATAAAAGTCCGCTCTACAGAAATTTTTTCTAATAGCGGAGCACACATTTTCATGGCATTGAATGTGTCTTTGTCTAACGCAAAACCCAGAGTAGCCTGAAAACGAAATCCTCGCATGATACGCAAGGCATCTTCGGTGAAACGCTCCGAAGGTGTTCCTACAGCACGTAAAATCTGATGTTTTAGATCATTCAATCCTTCAAATAAATCAATCACATTCCCTGTTTCATCTAAAGCCAAAGCATTGATCGTAAAATCGCGCCGCTTTAAATCTTCTTTTAGAGAACGAACAAAGGTAACATGACTAGGTCTACGATAATCTACATAAATATCCTCGGTCCGAAAAGTCGTCACTTCGTATTCATGATTATCCTCTAATACTAAAACTGTCCCGTGCTCAATCCCAACATCAATCGTTCGTTCAAAAATACGTTTGGTTTCTTCTGGATAACTGGAACTCGCAATATCCACATCATGAATCGGTCGATTCAATAAGGCATCGCGGACTGACCCACCGACAAAATACGCCTCAAAACCGGCATTCTTGATCTTCTTTAATACTGGTAAAGCCTCCTGAAATTCAGAAGGCAGATTTTCTAATCTCATAATAAATATTCCAATCGTCATATTTTTCTAATCATGATGTGGCTCATTTGAAAATTATTTACTACTTAAACTTAATTGAACACACTATCAGGAAAATCTATCCCTTAGCAAAATTAGGAGCAAGCATATCTCCTAGCCATCTTGCCTGTGAAGGTTCGATGAACTTTGTAATTTCATCCCAATCGCTCTAACCACAGAAACAAAGCCATGCTCTTAATACACTCTATCACCAACTTATAGGCATTTCCCATAAAGCCTTTTAGGATAGGCGAATTGCACCTTAGACAATCGGGATATAAGCAAGAGCAATACTTCCTGCTCCCAAATGAGTTCCAATCACACTGCCAAATGTTGCAATGGGAATTTCTCCAGTAACTCGTTCTTCTACTAATAATTTATGTAGAAGTTCTGCTTTTTCCCGTGCATTTCCATGAATAATCATCACCTGGTAATTTCCTTGTGCAGTCTGTTCTTTGACAATCTCAACCAGACGTTTCGTAGCTTTTTTCTCGGTACGAATTTTTTCATAAACCTCAATGACTCCCTCGTCATTAAAGTAAAGAATTGGTTTGATACTGAGCAAGTTTCCAAGAATTGCAGCACCGTTAGACAAACGACCACCCTTCACCAAGTGATTTAAGTCATCTACCATGATGAAAGCACCAATTCCCTTAATTTGAACTTCAAGATTGTTTAAAATTTGTTCAAACAATAATCCCTGTTTAGTCCAGTTCAAAATATGCTCCACCATCATTCCAAGTGGCGCACTTGTGATTTTTGAATCCGGAAAAGCAATTTCTAAACTTGGAAATTCATCTTTCAAATACTGGATATTTTGATAAAAACCAGAAATTCCACTCGATAAAAACAAACCAATGACATGAGTATAACCTTGTCCTTCTACTAAAGAAAGGATATTTACTAAGCTAGCAATACTCGGTTGGCTCGTCTTTGGCAATTCACTAGAAGCTGCCATTTTTTGATAAAATTCACTAGCAGAAAGATTTTTTCCTTCAATATACTCAACCCCGTCTATACTAACAGGAATATCTAGGACAAATAAATGCTCATTTTCGACTACTTTATTATTTAAATATGCAGACGAATCAGTAATTACAGCTAATTTCATGCATTAAAACTCCAAATTGATGCCTGGTAAATCTAAGGCGATTTCTGTTACTTCATAGGTCAAACGATTTAATACAGCCAAACTTGGCTGAGCTAATTGCTCCACCTCATCCTGCTCAAATTCACTCGGTTCGTTCACAATTCGCCCAAGAATATGATTGACTTGCGAGATTGTTCCACTAATGACAAAAGCATCAAAGACAATCATAAAGCTCACAATTACAACAATAGAGGTCACTTGCCCTTCCTGATCTTGATTTAACAATTGAAAATTGACGTCCACTTTTGTTTCTGGAGTTCCATTTTCTTTTTCCCATTCTAAATTACGAGCATCATAATGATATTGACTAACAAATTCTTTTTCACGTTGTAATTCCATTTCGTTTCTCCTCAAAATATGCGTTAGTAAAATTATATCATATTTTCCAGCACCTGACTATTTTAATCAGTATGAAAATCATCTTCTGCCAATGTTTCTTTTAGGATTAAAAAGGAGTCAGAGAATTTTTTCTCCAACTCCTAGAATGATGAAACTCATCATTATTTATTCAATGGTTTACGAAGTGCTCCGAATAGCACACCACTTACAATTGCGCCAATCAAGATAAAGATGATATAGAGAAGAGCATTTGAAGTAAGTGCAATAACAAAGATACCTCCGTGCGGTGCGATTAGTTTAATACCAGCCATGCCGACAAGGGCACCTGCTAAGGCAGAGCCAACCATAAAGCTTGGAATAGCGCGAGCAGGGTCAGCAGCACCAAATGGAATGGCACCTTCAGTGATGAATGATAGCCCCATAACAATGTTTGTCAAACCTGAATTACGTTCTTCTTCGGTGAATTTGTCTTTGAATAAAAGCGTTGCAACAAAGACTGCTAGAGGAGGAACCATACCACCAGCCATAACTGCTGCCATCACAACTGAACCACCTGTTGAAACAGTTGCTGCAAGAGTTCCTGTACCAAAGATATAGGCCGCCTTATTGAAAGGACCACCCATATCAATAGCCATCATACCACCTACAACGAGTCCAAGAAGGACAGCTGAACTACCAGATAAACCTTCTAGGAAACTATTCAATCCAGTATTGATAGCTGCCATTGGAATATTCACCAATAACATCAAGAAGCCAGTTAGCAAGATTCCCAACAGCGGGTAAAGTAGAATAGACTTGATGCCCTCTAGTGATTTTGGAAGACCACTCAAGGCTTTTTTAAGAAAGTTTACAACGTAACCTGCAAGGAAACCACCCACTAGGGCTCCAAGGAAACCAGAAGGGACGCCAGCAAGAGCAAGGGTTGCTTTCCCGCCTGCTGCAAATGGAATTTTTCCAAAAGCAAGACCTGCCGAAGCCATGCTACCTGCTACAAACCCTGGTGCCAAACCTGGCTTTTCAGCAATAGAATAAGCGATATAACCAGCAAGAACAGGAAGCATAAAGCCAAAAGCCAAACCACCAATATTCTTAAACATAGCTGCAAGCTCATGGTAAGTTCCAAGATTTGCCAATTGATCTTTTGGAACTCCCATCGCTTGGTCAATCAAGAAGGCAATAGCAATCATAATACCACCACCAATAACAAATGGAAGCATTTGGCTAACACCACTCATTAAGTGTTTGTAGAAACCGCCTGCTGCATTCGCTGAAGAGGACGCAGCTGCTTTATTGGCTGCATGATATACTTCTGCTTTTCCTGACAATGCCAAGTTAATCAATTCTTCTGTTTTACGAATACCATCAGCAACCGGACGATTAATCAGTGGTTTCCCATCAAATCGATCCATTTCTACAGCTTTATCAGCTGCAATAATAACTGCTTTTGCTTTTTGAATATCTTCTGCTGTCAGTTTGTTTCCGATACCACTGGCACCATTGGTTTCGACTTTGATACCAACTCCCATTTCGGCGGCTACCTTTTGAAGCGCTTCTTGAGCCATATAAGTATGTGCAATACCTGTTGTACATGCTGTAACTGCAACAAGAAAATCACCATCTTTGCTTGCCGTTTCTACCGTTGCAGACTCTGCTGCTTTATCAGACGCTTGGTCAAATAACGCAATCACTTCGTCTGGTGAAGTCACTTGACGAAGTTTATCTGCAAATCCATCTTTCATCAGGTATTGGGACAATTCTGCAAGTGCAGCCAAGTGGGTATCATTCGCTCCTTCTGGTGCAGCGATCATGAAGAATAAATCTGTCGGTTGCCCGTCTAAACTTTCATAATCCACACCTTTGTTTGATTTTGCAAAAAGAACTGATGCTTCTTTTACTGCGGCATTTTTGCTGTGTGGCATGGCAATTCCGTCCCCTAAGCCTGTTGACGTTAAAGCTTCACGAGCCAAGATTCCTTCTTTGAATGTTTCAAAATCTGTCACATAACCACTGTCAACTAAACGATGAATCATTTCATCAATAGCAGCTGTTTTTCCAGTCGCTTGTAAATCAAGCAACATTACATCTTTTCTCAGTAAGTCTTGAATCTTCATATTTTTTCTACCTCTACTTTTTCATACGTTTTGTTAATGAAATCGGCTGTCGCCAAATCATCAGAGAAGGTTGTTGCAGTCCCGCAAGCTACTCCCCACTTAAAAGCTTCAACAGGATTTCCTGAACGAACAAATTCACCAGTAAAGCCTGCAACCATGGAGTCACCAGCCCCAACAGAATTTTTTACGATTCCTTTGATTGGCTTTGCAAAATATGCTCCGTCCTTTGTTACCAAAAGTGCTCCATCACCTGCCATAGAAATAATGACATGTTGGGCTCCCTTGACTAGAATTTCACGAGCATATTTCTCAATCTCATCCAGCTTTTCCAGCTTCACTCCGAAAATATCACCCAGTTCATGATTATTTGGTTTGACCAATAATGGCTGAAATTCCAGTGAATCAATAAGTGTTTGTCCTTCAAAATCGCAAACGACCTGTGCGCCAGTTTGTCTCGTTAAGCTAATTAACTCTTTGTAGACGACATTCCCCAGATTTTTGTTACTTGATCCTGCAAACACCACTGTATCTTGTTCTGACAGTCCTGAAAGGATCTCTTTCAATTCTGCTAATTGCTCTGGTAAGACGGTCGGACCCGTTCCATTGATTTCTGTTTCAGCATCTGCTTTAATTTTCACATTAATGCGCGTATCCTCTAACACTTGAACAAAATTAGTCGCAATCGCTTCATTTTCCAAGGTATCAGTAATAAATTTTCCAGTAAAACCACCTATAAAGCCAGTCGCTGTGTTATCAATTCCCAAACGTTTGAGCACACGACTGACATTGATTCCTTTGCCACCAGCAAATTTATCATCGCTTTCCATACGATTCACGCTTCCAACATTGACCTTATCCAAACGGACAATATAGTCAATAGAAGGGTTAAGCGTAACAGTATAAATCATACTTCAATAACCTCCGTTTTTTCTTTTATCTTTTCCAATTGCTCATTGGCACATGCACTCGTAATAATGCTAGCACGTTTGATAGGGGCGACTTTCACGAAAGAGGAATGACCGATTTTTGAAGCATCAGCTAAGATGTAGGTCTGCTTGGCGTTTTCAAGAATCGCTCGTTTGACTGCTCCTTCTTCCATATCAGGTGTTGTATAGAAATTTTCATCAATTCCATTCATACCAATAAAGGCTTTGTTGAAATTCAACTGACCAATTTGATTCAAAGCAACCCCCCCGATACTAGCGTCTGTTGAGCTTTTAACCACCCCTCCGATAATAACTGTTGGAATGTTTTTCTCAACTAATTTTGTCGCATGGTGAATAGAATTGGTCACAACCGTCATATGTTTATTTGAAAGTTCATTCACTAACAATTCATTTGTCGTTCCAGCATCAATAAAAATAACATCTTGTTCTTGAATCAATTCCGCTGCTTTTTGAGCAATTCGTAATTTATCTTGAACGTTTTTGATAGATTTTTCTTGATTGCTTTCTTCCTCTTGAAGGAAATGAATATTTTCTGCACCACCGTGAATTCGGCGCAGTTTTCTTTCACTCTCCAATTCATCTAAATCTCTACGAACTGTCGATTCAGACGTATCTAATAGACGAACTAAAGTATCTAGTGAAACAACTTGATGACGATTAATTTCCTCTAAAATTACCTGTTTTCGCTCTGATTTTAAGATAATTCCACCCCTTCCTGCAATCGTTTACAGATTTATTATACACCAATTTATTTCAAAGTCAAGCATTTTCTTTCAAAAACTATCATTTTTAATAAAATATCGAAATACAATAAGAAAAGGCTGAAATTCGCATTCAACCTTTTTTATACTATTATACTGTCGCTTTGATTGCTGCTTCAACAGCTGCTTTTTCTTTGTCAATCAAATCAATACGAGCGGAAATTTCTTTGATTCCCATACTAATATTACGGCTAATTGCCAAATCAGATAATTGTGGTTCAAAGAAGGCTTTGTATTCTGCTAAACGTTCATGCGTCTTAAAGGTACTTGCTGGATAAATGACAAATTTGTCAAAACTCATATCTCCACCAAGAGCTGCCTTAATCCAATCCCAATTGTCACGCGCCCAAGTCCAGACAGTTCCTTGTGTGAAATCATGTTGTAAGAAAGTAAAATACCAGCTCATTGCTAAATCCTGCGGTTTTACAATATCTTTATTTTTCCATTCTTCTAAAAGATGAGTGAGTGTTGTTTCGTTCTTCGTATAAGAAAGAGCCGAAGCCAATTGACGTTGGAAGTTACCGTCAACCGTTGTGATGTAGGTTGATAGATATTTATCGGTCAATTCTTTTGTCTCATGGCGTTTGATTTGGTTAATCAAAATTTGCAAGCGAGTGGCTGCAGGAAGTTTTTCCAAAGTATCGTGATAAGCTTCAAAAATTTGGCTAGCTTTTTGACTCGCTTTTTCATCATCAGCCGCAATCATATTCGCTACAACGATTTGACGAACCAATTCATCTTCATCTGTTTCACCTGCTTTAGCTTCAAAACCAAGTCGGTCAAAGTTAGCTTGATTCAGTTTGATAAGTAACTTCTTAAAGGCTACCTCTGTTTCTGTCCCTTCATCCACAAAAATCTTCAAACTATTTAGCACAGCTTTTACAGCAGATACTACAAGATAAGATCTTTCATTGGTCAATTTTTTAACCACTGGAATCAAATCTGCAAATGAAACGAAACCAGCTTCAGCCAACAAACGACGTTCTTGCACCACTTGCAACTTACTTGTATTATCTAAGTCTGTAATAGTTGCCAAAATATTGTCTAGCAATTCGCCTTGATAATCAGTAATGTAATGTGCTGTATTTTCCGTATTAAGACGAAGTGCTCCTTCATTTTGAGCTGCAAGAGCTGTATAATTTGGAATTTCAAGCGTTTCTGTTTCTAGGGTATCTGGGATACCAGTCCAATTACTATTCAACGGTACAACCCATAGACGACCTTTTTCTTCTTTTTCACCAATAAAGAATTGTTTTTGAGAAATTTTGAGAGTGTCATTTTCCACAATCGCTGTCAAAACAGGATAGCCTGGTTGTTCTAGCCACGAATCCATAAAGGCTGCTACGTCACGTCCTGAAGCTGCACCTAGAGCATTCCATAAATCACGACCAATCGTATTACCATATTGATGTTTGGCAAAATAAGCATTCAAGCCTTTTGCAAAAGCTTCATCTCCTAGCCAACGACGAAGCATGTGCATGAGACGACTTCCTTTAGCATAAACAATCGCAGGATCAAATAACGTATTGATTTCGTCTGGATGTTTTACTTCCACATGGACAGATTGAACACCGTCAGTCGCATCCCGTTTTAGAGCCAGAGGGACACCACCTGTTTGGAAATCCTCAAAGATGTTCCAAGTTGGTTCAATGGCATTCACACAGACATATTCCATCATGTTGGCAAAGCTTTCATTGAGCCAAAGATCATCCCACCATTTCATTGTGACCAAGTTACCAAACCATTGGTGCGCCAATTCGTGAGCAATCACAAGAGCTACTTGCTGACGACTAGTAACAGTTGAATTTTCATCTACTAAGAGATAAACCTCACGATAAGTGACCAAGCCCCAATTTTCCATAGCACCTGCAGAGAAATCTGGTAAAGCTACATGTAGGGATTGAGGAATTGGATACTTCACCCCATAATATTCTTCATAAAAGTCAATAGAGCGAACTGCAATATCTAGAGCAAACTCTAAGTTTGAAGCAGGGTGGGCTTTAGTAGAGTATACCCCCACCAAAGTGCCATTCTTTGTTTTAGCTGTAACACCTTGCAAATCGCCAGCTGCAAATGCTAAGAGGTAAGAAGACATACGAGGCGTTGTTGCAAATGTCCAGATACCCGTTGCTTTCCGATTTTCTACATCAATTTCCAGCATATTTGAAAGCGCTATTTCTCCTGCTACTTGGTCGAATTTCAAAGAAAGATCAAAAGTTGCTTTTGCTTCTGGCTCATCTACGCTTGGAAAAGCTTCACGCGCAAAATGACTTTCAAACTGAGTAGAAAGCACTTCTTTTTTAACTCCATCAACAGTATAGTAAGAAGGATAAATTCCTGTCATATTATCTGTAATTTTACCTGTATAAGAGAGAGTTACTTCAACAGTTCCTGAATGACCAAGCTCAATATAAACTGCTTCATTTTCATTATCTACAGAGAATGGGCGTGATTGACCAGCTACTTTGACAGATTGAATCACTAAATCTTTCTGATGAAGTGAGATTTTTTCACCTTTTGCTTCTCCGCTAATAGTTACCTTACCTGTAAATGTTTTTTGCTCCCGATTCAAATCTAAAAAAATCGTATAGTGATTTGGAACAAATGTTTCAATAAAATGTGCAACTGCTTGCATGTATTTCTCCTTAATTAATAATATAATCTGTAACTATTGTATCATAATTCATGCCTGCTAACACGTATTCTTTATAGTTTTCCTACATTTTGTGATAAAATAGAAATACGTTATCATTTTAAGGAGAAATCATGTCTGAAATTTTTGATATTACGATCATTGGTGGAGGTCCCGTGGGACTTTTTGCTGCTTTTTATGCACACATGCGTCAAGCAAAGGTGAATGTGATTGATTCACTTCCTCAGCTCGGTGGACAGCCCGCCATTCTCTATCCTGAAAAGAAAATTCTGGATGTTCCTGGTTTTACTGATTTAACTGGTGAAGAACTGACTGAACGTTTAATTGAGCAATTGAAAGCGTTTGAAACAAGCATTCACCTTGATGAGACTGTATTAGATATTGAAAAAAACGATGAATTATTTACCTTAACAACTAGCAAAGGGAAACATATCTCAAAAGCCATTTTGATTGCTATGGGAGGTGGTGCCTTTAAACCACGTCCGCTTGAACTAGAAAATGTAGACCAATTTGAAAACATTCACTATCACGTATCAAATATCAATCAATACGCTGGACAAAACATTGTGGTTCTAGGAGGTGGTGATTCTGCAGTGGATTGGGCACTTGCTTTTGATAAAATCGCTCCGACACATATCATCCATCGTCGAGACACCTTCCGAGCTTTAGAACATAGTGTGAATGAATTAAAAACTTCAAATGTAACAATCAAAACACCATTTGTACCAAATAAGCTTATCGGCGAAGGAAACAAACTTACTCATCTTGAAATCACTAAAGTAAAGAGTGATGAAAAGGACCTTCTTCCGCTGGATCAACTTTTCGTCAATTATGGCTTTAAATCATCTGTTGGGAACTTAAAAAACTGGGGATTGGAGCTTAATCGTCATAAGATTATTGTGAACAGCAAACAAGAAACTTCTGTTGTAGGGATCTATGCTGCTGGAGATTGTTGCAGCTATGATGGTAAAATTGATTTGATTGCAACTGGTCTTGGGGAAGCTCCTACAGCCATCAACAATGCTATGAATTATATCTATCCAGAACAAAAAGTACAACCAAAACATTCGACTAGTCTTTAAAACGCAAAAAAACTTGAGGTTCTCAAAAGAGAACTTCAAGTTTTTTTATGCACTTATTTCACGCTATCCATTTTTTCTCGGCAAGCCTTTTCGATGAGATCGAGTTTTTCAACACTTTCCTTTTCGTCTTTACCAATTGAATAGATGTATAGTTTAATTTTAGGTTCGGTCCCTGACGGTCTGAGTGCATACCATGAACCATCTTTAAAGTAATATTTCAAGCAGTTTTGTTTTGGAAAATCAAGATAGCTATCTTTAAAGTCAATCACTTTTTCAAGTTCCATTGCTCCAACTGTTGTCAAAGGATGTTCTCTAAATTCTTCCATCATACGAGCGATTCTCTCTTGACCTTCTACACCTTCTAACTCAAGAGAAACTTGTCTTTCATTATAGAAACCAAATTCTGCATAGATATCATTTAAAACATCTAACAGAGTCTTATCCTGTTTCTTAAAGTAAGCAGCCATCTCCACGATCATCATAGAAGCACTGACAGCATCTTTATCTCTAACAAATGTTCCATAACAGAAACCAATACTTTCTTCGTAACCGAAAACATACGTTTTTTCTTTAGTACGATCATACTCGTTGGCTTTGCCACAAATATTTTTAAATCCAGTCAGGGTTTCTACTGTTTCAATACCATATTTCTTCGCAATCGCTCTAGATAAATCACCTGTAACAATAGATTTCACCATGACAGGATTTTCAGGTAAATTATTGAGAGCAGAACGTTGTGAGAAAATATAATAAGAAAGCAAAGCACCAATCTTATTTCCATTTAAAAAGACATAATCACCGTTTGCATTTCTTACTTCCAGCGCAACACGATCGCAGTCTGGGTCATTGGCAATCAAAATATCACAATCATTTTCTTTTCCAAGTTTTTCAGAATAGGCAAATGCTTTGGGAAATTCTGGATTGGGATAACCAACTGTTGTAAAATCTGGATCAGGAAATTCTTGTTCCTTCACGACATAGATATTTTCAAAACCTCTTCTTTTTAAAATTTCTCTAACCGGAATGTTTCCTGTACCATTCAAAGGCGTATAGCCAACTTTGATAGATTTATCAACATCTTCATTGATGGTCAAGTTAAGAACTTCTTTGTAGTAATCTTCTTCGACAGATGCATCAATATAATTTGCAAGACCACTTTCCAAGGCTTCTTCAAAAGGAATAGATTTGATGTCTTCAAAGTTGACAATTTCATCCATGTGACCTGCAATTTGGCCTGCAATGTCATCCAAAATTTGTGACCCTTCTTCCCAATATGCTTTATAGCCATTGTATTCTTGTGGATTATGACTAGCTGTCACCATCACGCCAGCCTTACAGTGCAATTTTCTAATCGCATATGAGCACATTGGCGTAGGATGAATCCCATTGTAAATATAGGTTTTGATGCCGTGAGCAGCCATGATAGAGCAGGTCAACTCAGCAAATTCTTTTGATTTATATCTGACATCATAGCTGATTGCAACACCTCTTTTAATCGCTTCTTCACCATGGTCTTTCAAGGTTTCAGCCAATGCCTGGGCTGCTTTTCCTACCATGTATTTATTCATACGGTTGGTACCAGCACCCAATTTCCCACGAAGACCAGCGGTCCCAAACTCAAGACCCTTGTAGAATCGATCTTCGATCTCAGCTTCATCATCCTGAATAGACAGCAAATCAGCTTTCGTTTCTTCATCGAAGAAATCATTGTTTAGCCATTGTTCATAAACTTCTTTGTAGTTCATATAACGACTCCTTTTAATATATTATTTCTCAATAATTCCATTCTATACTACCTTTTCATTTTTAGCAATCCTTTTTCTGATTTTTATTTAAAACGCTTGCATTTTTTAGTTTTAATGGAAAAATCTAAAATGCTTTTAGAAGGAATAACTAAATATTTTTCTGAAAAATTTCTCTTATCCAAATGATTAGGCATTGGCATTTTTATACTCAGTTTTCTATATTCTCCTACTATTTCAATCATTGGCTAGAGACTCAACTTTGGGTAAATCAGCATCAAAAATGAGCCCTATCATCTCTGAAGTGGATTTTATCACTACAGAAATTATAGAGCCTTCATTATCATTTTTTTACTATTACTTATTTCATGCTCAATTTTTCATGAAAAATAAACTTCGACATCTTAATCACGCCACAAATCCATAGCATTCAAAAAATCATCTGAAACGGTGATATTTTGCGGATTGGTCGTTTCACGTTCCTCTCGCTTCGCTTCGACTTGGCTTACTGTTGTAATACCTTCACGACGCCAATTTCGTAAGATGGCTTGGATATACTTCCAATTTGCTTTGCCGTTAAAAACAGCTTCTCGAAGAGCAGCTGTGACAAGTTCCGGGCTGGTCTTATCATCTTGAATTGTTTTTGTTAAATCTTCTATTTCAAATGGTGTCAAGAGACGACCTAATTCTCTTTGGAAAGTCTCAACCAAGTCTTTTAAATTATTTTGAGAAATAGGCTGTACGACCGTTGAGTGACTTTCTACAATTTCATCCAATCGTTCAAGTGCTGGCAGTGCATCAAAAACAGCCTCAATCTCACCATTAAGTACAATCGTTTTGTACTGCAACAACCCTTTTTCTGTCAAATTTGACATAGAACGATTGACCTCTGTGACTGACTTCCCAATACTTTCCGCAATCCGATTAGGAGAAATCTCTTCTAATGACGTTGTATTTTGTAAATAGAAAAACTGCCAAACCAAAAAGTCGTCACTATTATCAAATATCTCATGAAAATGAAAAAGAAGCTCTGTTGGCAATACTAAATTGCCCGTCTTATACGCTGATAAATAAGTCATAACACCTCTTATAAATAAGCAAACAAGAAAGCGACATTAGCTGCATTTTTCCAGTCAAATGGCGTTTCTTGGTAAACAGCATAGTTGATACAATTGTTGAAGAACAGTGCCTCAGCTAGATTCCATCGCAAACATAGAGTTGAAATAATTTTCTGGGATGGGGATCTAGCGCAACAACTGCGTTTCCGTCACTATTTTTTGCGGCATTAAATTCAAAATCAAGATATTCTCAGATCTTAAAATGTCAACAGTTAATAATTTCTTAATTTTAAATGACATTTTCGCTTAAAGAGGATCTGGCTTTCACTTATATCTTAATAGTGCATGAGAACCTTATAATCGTAGTCGCCAATTGCTTCGCGACCTTTAAGCTCATCTAATTCAATAAGGAAAGCACAGCCTGCAACGATACCACCTAGTCGTTCAACCATCTCAATCGTTGCCTTAACCGTTCCGCCCGTTGCAAGGAGGTCGTCAACAATCAGTACACGTTGTCCAGATTTGATGGAGTCTGCATGCATTGTTAAGGTATCTATACCGTACTCTTTTTCATAACTAGCTGAGATAACCTCACGGGGTAATTTCCCAGGCTTACGTACTGGAGCAAAACCAACACCAAGCTCATAAGCTACTGGACATCCAACAATAAAACCACGCGCTTCTGGACCAACAATCATGTCAATTTTCTTGTCTGTAGCATATTGAACAATTTCTCGAATGGCATAGCTGTATGCATTCCCATCTGCCATCAATGGGCTAATATCACGAAATAAAATTCCTTCTTGTGGATAATTTTCAATGGTTGCAATATAATCTTTTAAATCCATAACTGTCTTTCTATCAAAAAGTTTTTACTCCCTATTATACCATGTTTTTTAGGAAATAGGGCAGAAAAGTTTTTTAGTACAAGATTTTTTATTCTATTGATAAATTGTAAAATATAGTGCAACAAAAAACCCATAGGTTCTCAAATCGTGTAAACTGTAAGTAAGCACACAAACAGACACGAGGAGATCCTATGAGCTACTTACATATTACCATAATTGATCGGCTAAAGATAGAAGCATATCTTGAAGCAGGTTTTAATCAGTCCTATATTGCAACTAAGTTAGGTTTTCACCGTTCATCAATTAGCCGAGAAATCAAACGGTGTCCAAATAAATATTCTGCCGAAGAAGCACAAAGGCAATATGAGGAATTATCTAGACTTAAGGGAAGGAAAACTGCATGTACTTCACTGATGAAGAAAGATATAGAACGTCATTTAAAAGCATCCTGGTCACCCGAGCAGATTCATGGGCGTTATCAGTACGAAAATAAGCCAATCGTATCGTTTAAAACGATTTATAATTGGATATATAATGGCCAACTCGAAGTGAGTGTAGAGACGTTAAGACGAAAAGGTAAAATACGTGAACCCCATGAGACGAGAGGGAAATTCATTATTGGTAAACCTATTTCCAAACGACCTAAAGAAGTGAAGAGGAGGCAAAGTTTCGGTCATTGGGAATTAGATACCATGGTTTCTTCCAGAGGGAAAAGCAAAGGATGCTTGGCTACATTTGTAGAGCGAAAAACACGTTTTTATCTGGCATTTAAAATACCTGACCGATCAGCTAGGTCAATGTTTTCAGTCATAGAAACACTTCAGAAGATTTTTCCTAAGAACTTTTTAAAAACATTTACATCAGACAGAGGAAAAGAATTTGCTTGTTATCCTCAAGTGGAAGCTTTAGGAATAGACTTTTACTTTGCGGACGCTTATTCATCTTGGCAAAGAGGAAGTAATGAAAATTCAAATGGATTGCTTAGAGAATATTTTCCTAAGAGGACTAATCTAACCGACATTACTGATGAATCGTTAGTAAATGCTTTACTTGCTATAAATCACCGTCCAAGAAAATGCTTAGGTTACAAAACAGCATTTGAGGCTCTTATGGATGAATTTTAGATTTGTTGCACTTTTTTTTGCAATTTATCTATTAAAAATGACAAGTCGTTCTAACTCTTTCTATTTCAAAATAATACTTGCGACAATCGGACTGACAATGACATACATAATCCCTGTCACTCCAATAGCCAAACCAGCCATAGCTCCTGCAACTTGTCCGTATTTAAAGGCTGTTCCAGTGCCAACAGCGTGACCCGTTCCTCCAAGAGCTAAACCCACTGCAACTGGATCTTTGATTTTTAAAATTCTTAAAACAGTCGGACCTATCACACTTGTCAAGATTCCTGTTGCTACTACGACCACCAAAGTCACTGTCGTTAGCCCTTGCATTTTATCCGTAATTCCAACCGCCATAGCTGTTGTGACTGATTTTGGAAAGAGTGAAATGGCTAAGAAAAAATCCATTCCAAAAGCCTTTGCGACCAAAGCTGTAAAACTGGTATTAACCACTACTGCTACAAAAGTACCAAGCAAAATGCTTCTGGCGTGGTGTTTCATGAGATGAAATGTTTTATACAAAGGAATTCCTAACGCAACCGTTGATGGCACAATGAGATTATTTAAATAGGCCCCACCAACATAGTAATTCTTGTAGGAAATTCCTGTCAATTTTAAAAATACAATAACAAATATGGTGGCGAGCAACAAAGGAGTTGTCAATGGATGAGGAAATCTGCGAAATATCAGCATTCCTACTAAATAAGCAAAGATCGATAAAGCCAAACCAAATAAGGGATTACCCCACAAATTAGACATTTCTTGTTTCTCCTTCTCCGTAGTCGCCTTCAAAGCGATTTTTAATCAAATGAACAACCACAGCAATGACAATCACATTAATGACAATCGCTCCGACAATAATCAAAACAATCGGCAATAAATAAGGAGCAATGACATGAAATTTATCCATAATTCCTACAGCCGGCGGCAAAAATAGAATCGTCATATTGGCTAATAAAAAGTTTCCCACCATGCTCACATGCCGCAATCTTAAAATCTTAAATTGCAAAGCCAAAAAAAGAAAAATTAAACCGATAATACTTCCTGGAATCGGCAAATGAAAAAGATAGGAAATCCCTTCTCCTATCAAAGAAATCGAAAAAATAATCATCAATTGTACATATAATTTCACAAGAAACCTCCAAACTTTCTAGTAACAGTCTACTACTTTTCAGAAAAATTTCAATATTTTTCAAAAAATAAATGAGTGAATTCGTTTCTCACTCATTTTATCTTCTAGTAAAAAAACGCCACCAATGAGCGTTTTGTACCAAAACGGAAGACATGGGATTCGAACCCACGCACGCTTTTACACGCCTACTGCGTTTCCAACACAGCCTCTTAAACCTCTTGAGTAATCTTCCACGTTTATAAATGGAGCCGGTGGGAATCGAACCCACGTCCAAACACCTGCCAACACATTTGTCTACAACCATAGGTTATGTATTGGATTTAACTTCGCTTTGACACATAACTCAAGCCAAAGCCAAGCGAGTCTATTAATCTCTTATCAAGTCCCTAGACAAGACTTAATCGTATCTCGCTATTATTAAGACCTGTCATCGAACACGAGCGATCCGAATCTGGTCACGCTGGCTGTTTTTTAGGCAGCTAAAGCGTAAGAATTATTATTTTTTGCAGTTATATTTAACTGGCGCTTTACATCCGCTTGATGAGTCGCAAAATGTGCCTCATAATGCCTGTCGAATCCGTAACGACCCCAAGACATGAAAACATTATACCACACTTTTACTAAAAATTTCAATTTTTTGCGCCCATTGTTTTTGAAATCTACTTTTTATAAGAACTTTTATGCTATACTAAAATGGAATTTGTTTGAAAGGTTTGTTATCTAGATATGGTATTGCATCTTGTTTGGTTTCTTCCTGCTCTGCTTTTTTTCATTTTATTTTATATAGAGCCAAGGCGACTCTTCCATGCATATTTCTTTAGTATCATTCTTATTTTATTCGCCCTAATTATTTCTGGTCGTTTTGTAGTCCATATTGAGCAACTTGCCAATAGAAATCTAACAATGCTTATTTTACTCATCCTAGCCTTTTTCATTCCATTGAGTGTCATAGCTTCATCTAGTTATCTCATTTTTAATGGCCGGCAGATGATGATCTATGAAGGTAGGCATATAGCTAATCTCCTCTCCCTCTTTTATGGTATCACCATTGCTCTTTCCCTAGTGCTTACTTTTTTCTTCCCTCATTTTATCTTTCTTCATAAGATTCTATCTCTTACAAATGGACTTCTAATTTATGGTAGCTATCTTTATGCGTCCTATATCCTTTACGGTTTTGTTTATAATATATTCCCCGTCATAAAACGTCCGGACTATCTTATCATCTTAGGCTCAGGATTGATTGGTGACCGAATACCACCTCTTCTCGCTCAACGACTCGAAAAGGGGAAGACGATGTATGAAAAATTTCATAACCATCCCAAAATTGTCGTTTCTGGAGGACAAGGTGTCGATGAACCAATAGCAGAAGCAGAAGCAATGGCGCAATATTTAAGGCAAGTAGGTATTCCACAAGAGGATATTATAATTGAACGGCAGTCAACCAATACCTTAGAAAATTTGCAGTTTAGCAAAACTATTTTAGACGAAAAAAGTAAGGAAAATTACTATTGCTTGGTCATCACCAATTCTTTCCACTCTTTGCGAGCTGGTATTTACATGCGAAAACTTGGCTTAAAAGGGCGAAGCATCGGATCTAGGACTGCTCTTTATTTTCTCCCATCAGCTTGGATTCGCGAAACAATCGGACTGATTGTACTCTATTGGAAATGGCACGCTATTTTTCTTGGATTTTATTTCATTATTTGGTTGATTAATCTCTTTCGATAATGTAATCTTTGCAGCTATTTGCCTTAATGGAGCCATTCACAAGCCACGATTAAAACCATCAACGAGGATAACAGGCAAACTAAAATGAATGCTTGCTATTAGCTAGGACAACTATGTATAAAATCCGTTCTTGTTATCAGCCTAGCTGACATGCAAAACGAAACCTATTCCCTACATCTCCCAAACTGATCGAAGAAATAGACTTTCTCCTCAAAGATGTTGTGAAAAATAGTCGCGATACAGAATGATTACCTTTCAATCTTAGTACGATCAAAAATAAAAAACACGAACTCGTCCAAATTAGCTAACTGCTAGTCTAGACTGAGGTCGTGTTTTCATTACTTTGAGAGGCTTTGTCTATTCTCTTACTTACTAAGCTTCTTTCTTAGCAAATTGGCTCGTATATAAATCATAATAGAAGCCTCTATCAGCTAGAAGTGATTCATGAGTTCCTTGTTCAATAATTTGTCCGTCTTTAAGGACTAAAATTTTATCAGCTTCTTGAATTGTCGATAAGCGGTGAGCAATGACAAAGCTTGTCCGTCCTTGCATGAGGTTCTTCATCGCTTTTTGAATCAAGAGCTCTAGGCGCGTATCAACCGACGAGGTTGCTTCATCCAAAATTAAGATTTTGGGATTTGCCAATAGTGCGCGCGCAATGGTCAATAATTGTTTTTGCCCCAGTGAGATATTGCTAGACTCTTGATTCATTTCCATATTATAGCCACCCGGAAGTGTCCGAATGAAATGATCTACATTAGCAGCTTTGGCAGCGTCCACAATTTCCTCATCTGTTGCACTCAGATTTCCAAAACGCAAGTTATCCTTTACTGTTCCTTCATAGAGCCAAGCGTCTTGCAAGACCATGCCAAATTGCTTGCGGTAATCTTGGCGCGATAAGTTACGAATATCGTGACCATCAACAGAAATTGAACCTGCTGTTACATCGTAAAAGCGCATGAGTAGATTGATGAGGGTGGTCTTTCCAGCACCGGTCGGACCGACAATTGCTACCATTTCACCCGGCTTTACCTCCAAATTGAAGTCGTGAATGAGCGGTTTGCTTTCAACATATTGAAAATCAACATGTTGAAAACTAACCTGTCCTGTCAAATCATGTTCTAATTGCTCTTTTATATCCGTTACTTCGTCTGGTTCATCTAAGACTTGGAAAATACGATCCAGCGAAGACTTAGCACTTTGTAATTGCCCAGCTAACTGCGTTAAATTTTGAATTGGTTGGTTTACTTGCCATACATATTGTACAAAAGCTTGCATGTTCCCAATTGTTAATTGTCCAGAAATGACTTGCAAACCACCAACAACTGCTACAAGCAGATAAGTCAAATCTGAAATTGCGTTCAAAATTGGCATCATCAAGCCAGAAATAAAACTAGCTTTGAACCCGACTTCTTGGAGGTTTTGCGTGATTTCTCGAAAATCGTCTGAAGATGTTTCTTCACGACCATAGAGTTTCAGCACATTAAAACCAGTTAGATTTTCTTGAACAAATCCATTCATGACACCTAGCGTATCTGCTTGCTTTTTAAAATATGGTTGTGATTTTTTCAAAATAAAGGTCGCCCCAAAATAGGTCAATGGAATGCTAGCAATCACTATCAAAGCCAGTTGAAAATTAAGATACAAGACCATTCCGATAACTAAAGTAATGGTCAAAACCGCATTTACAACTTGTAAGAATGATTGTTGAAGCGCATTTGAAACAGTCTCTACATCACTGGTAAAGCGTCCTAGCAAATCTCCAAATTGATGCTTATCAAAGTAAGAAACTGGAATTTGATTAATTTTAGAACTCAACTCATTGCGCATGTCACGTACTGTATTTTGCACTGCATTGGTCATAAAATAATTAGAATAGTAAGCCCCAATTTCATAGAACAAACCACGCAAAAGGTAAAGTGCCATTACCCCAAAGACATATGTTGTGTTTATACTGGCGCCTTCGACTCCTTTTGCTATGTCCAGCACATTTCGTGTCAATTCTGTAATAGCAAGACCAAGTACAAAAGGTTCCAGCACGCTCATCACAATACTCACCACCTTCAAAAAGATAGCAAGGATTACTGAGAGTTTATAAACTTTTAAGTAACTCCACAAACGCATAAAACTATGTTGTTTCATCTTTCCCTCCTATTCTTCTGTTAGTGACTGACTATTAAGCTGAGAATTAGCAATTTCGCGATAGATATCGTTTTGTCGCAACAATTCTTCATGTGTTCCGCGCCCGACGATTTCTCCCTTATCCAGAACAATAATCTGATCTGCATCCATTATGGTTCCCACGCGTTGTGCTACAATCAATACAGTAGCATTTTGCGTAACTTCTTTGAGTCGACTTCGAAGAATGGCATCGGTCTTATAGTCCAACGCAGAAAATGAATCATCAAAGATATAAATATCTGGTTCTTTCACGACAGCACGTGCGATAGAAAGGCGTTGCTTTTGCCCACCTGAGAGATTGCTTCCCCCTTCAGCTAAATGGGTTTCAAAGCGTTCTTCCTTACTTTCGATAAAATCTCTAGCTTGTGCTACATCTGCCGCTTGTGTCAATTCTTCATAACTGGCATGTTCTTTCCCATACCGCAGATTTTCTGCGATTGTTCCCGTAAACAGCAAAGCCTTTTGTGGAATGAAGCCTATCTTCTGCCGCAATACTTTTAGATTATAGGAGCGCACATCTACCCCATCCACTAAAATTTTTCCTAAAGTTACATCATAGAAGCGTGGAATTAACTGCACCAGAGATGATTTCCCTGAACCTGTTGAACCAATAAAGGCAATTGTTTCACCAGGTTTTGCTTTGAAGGAAATATTATGCAAGACTGGACTCTCTGTTTCACCAGGATATGCAAAGGTAACATTGTCAAACTCTAAATAACCATGACTGTCTGTCTCAGTCACACCATCTTCGTTTGGATTGATCGAAATGGGCATTTCCATTACTTCTTTTAACCGTTCACTCGAAACAGCAGTTCTAGGATACATAGTAAACAAGCTAGACAGCAACAGAAATGACAGCAATGCATGAAAACTGTATTCGATAAAAGCAACCAAATCTCCAATTTGCAAGTCTCCTGTACCTAGTGGTTTTAAAGCAAAGCAGACAATGGCAACAATCATCGCGATGATAATTTGAACAAAAAGAGGTTCTGTCAAACCAGTTAACTTGAACAGACGATTCGAATTATTCGCATAAATGTCATTTTGTGAAGCAAAACGCTCTTCTTGAAATTCTTCTCGAGCAAAAGCACGAATAACGCGCAGCCCCATTAAATTCTCACGTGCGTATTGATTGATTTTATCTAAAGTTTTTTGTTGTTTTTCTGATAAAGGACGAGTCTTGACTGCTATATACCAAACGACAATGCCGAGGAAAGGAACAGAAATTGCAACAATCCAAGCCAAGGAAGGACTAGTGAAAAAAATCATCATCACACTAGACATCATCATCATTGGTGTGATGACACCCATTTTTAGGGATTGTTCTGCGAACTGCATCAAAACAAAAGCATCACTGGTAATCCGTGTCACTAAGGATGAAACACCAATCTGCTCGTATTCATGATGGGAATACTCTTGCAATTTGTCGTAGATGTCATTACGCATATCACGCACCATACTCGTTGTCAACTTACCAGCTGCATAAGAAAGCACGATCCGCCCCAAAATTCCCAACAAGATCACAATAAGCATCACAAGCGCCCAATAATACAAACGGTTGCTGTCTTCTTGGTTAATCCCTTCATCAATCATCCGTGCTAAAACAGTCGGTAAACCGAGATTCACCACAACAAAGAAGACAGCACCAAAGAAATCCAATAGCAACCATTTGGGATATTTTTTCAAATAAGACCAAATATACTTCATGTTTCTCCTCCCTACATCATAAAATAATCCGCAATAAAAAAGCACTTATACACTTTTTAGACAAAATAGAGCGTGCCAAAGCACGCCTATGCAAAAACAGTATAACAAAAAGATGATAAAAATGCAAAAGCATATGGGCTATTAACTCCAAATTTAGTTGGTGACCGTCACTTCTCCTGTCTGATAATTTAATCGAATTCCTGTCTGTACGTTTGGCACAAAGACATTTATTTCCAAACTACCGTCGCTAGACTTGGCTTCAATATGTGAACCAACCGGTACTAAATCCTGCTCACTTGCGTAAATCAAGGTCACTCGATACCGAACTCGTTTATTTTTATCAAGAGCTTTACGTACTTTCGTTTCATAAAAATTTTGACCTGTAGAATGGCTAGCATTTGCTTGATTCGCCCAAGCCGTTTGCACCGCAATATTTTTAGGATTGCTAGTCGAAGCATCAAAGCCTTTCAAGTTACCAATCAAGGCATAACCTAGCAGATGTCCACGGTCAACTGCATGATGATATTCACCCGATAAATGCTTCACCTGATGCCAGCCAGCAGGTGTCCAAGTTGTTGAACCATTACCTGTTTCTTCACGATTCCTATACTGACGAGTAGCTTTGGACAAAAGAGCATTTGCTACCGTTGGAACAGTTCGACCTCTGACCAATTTTGTCTTATTATCCGCATAAGGAATACTTCCCACTTTAGCATCTAAATCATTTTTATTCTCATTGACAATAAAAGCCCCTGCGCCATTCCACTCGATTTTCCCTTTAAATTGTGAACGCACATTACCTGTCAATACACTTTGAGCCAGATCTTTACTAGGACCCGCATGATGTTGCTCGAGACTTTTGTTAATGGCAGAACTATCTTGATGAACTGTACCATTATTATTTGCTCGAAAATAATAAGCACCAAGAGCTAAACTAAGTGCAATAATCCCTCCAATAACACTCTGCATTACTTTTTGATTGGATTTTCTCTGCGACATTTTTCTCCTTTCTTAAAATAAAATAGGAGGCTGAGCAACTCTCAACCTTCTTTCAATAAATACTATCGTCCTGTAAATTTGCTGACAATCTCCTGCCACTTGTCTGGAGATAGAATATCCCATGGATTTTTTCCACCATAGCCAACAACCAAGCCAAGTGCAAACAAAATCAAACCAAACAATAAGACGGCCAAAACAATTCCGACTTGTTTTTTAACATATTTCAAATTATTATTCATCGTCTTCTTCCTTCACTCGCTTAATATTTGCACCCAAATTAGCCAGTTTTTTATGAAATTGATAATAACCTCTATCCAAATGAGTTAGTTGACCTACTTTTGTTTCCCCATCTGCAACCAAACCTGTCAAAATTAGCGCGGCACTCGCACGCAAGTCCGTTGACATCACTTCAGCTCCTTGCAAAGCTTGACCACCAACGATACGAGCTGTATCTCGCATAATTTCCGAGTGTAAACCCATTCGACGCATTTCTTCCAGATGTTGGAAACGATTCTCAAAAACAGTCTCAATCATAGTGGATTCGCCCTTAGCAACCGTCATCAAAGCTGTAAATTGTGCCTGCATATCTGTTGGGAAACCAGGATGAGGAAGAGTTTTGACATTGACTGCTCTTAATTTAAAAATGTCAGATTGAACACGGATACCCTCATCTTCCTCCGTAACAGACACACCCATTTCTAGCAATTTCGCAATAAGTGGACGATTATGCTCCCAAATAGCATCTTGCACAAGGACATTACCGCCAGTCATAGCAGCGGCTACCATAAAAGTCCCGGCTTCAATGCGGTCTTGTACTACACTGTGGCTTGTCCCCATCAGCTCCTCAACTCCAGTAATGGTTAATGTTTCTGTACCAGCACCACGAACTTTCGCCCCCATTTTGTTCAATAAAACAGCTAAATCAACAATCTCCGGTTCGCGCGCTGCATTTTCAATCACAGTTACACCATCCGCTAAAGTTGCTGCCATCATGATATTTTGCGTTGCACCCACACTTGGAAAATCCATGTAAATATGAGCTCCATGCAATCGGTTAGCTTTGGCCTCAATAAATCCAGCCGTCTGCTTAATTTCAGCTCCCATTGCCTCCAATCCTTTCAAATGAAGGTCAATAGGACGACTTCCAATCGTACAGCCACCAGGCATAGAAACTTTGGCATAACCATTTCTTGCCAAAATCGAACCTAATACCACGATAGAAGCACGCATTTTACTCACATATTTATAAGGAGCTTCTTCGCTCAACGGCTGTGTAGCATCCACCGTAATCCTGTTCTCTTCTTGTTCAAAAATCACTTTTGTATTCAATCCACGAACCACATTGTTCATCGTAAATACATCAGATAGAACCGGAACATTGGTTAGAGTTGTTTTCCCTGTCGTCGCTAGAATAGTTGCTGCAAGCAAAGGCAAAACAGCATTTTTGGCACCTTCAATTTTAACCGAACCGACTAATGGATTCGAACTGCCTTGTATAATAATTTTATCCATATTTCTCCAAAACACCTATTATATTTCTTTTCTTATCCTATAAATTACTATTAAACATATCTCGTCCCAATGTATAGAGATTAAGGAAGAAAGAACTGAGCAAAAACCCTAACGCAATACTAAGCAATAAAATTAGAAATCGAATCTTAAGAGCATTGTCAGCATTCACCTTTAATAGTCTTTCCCAATTCACAACAGTAGAAAGCAAGTGAAATGAAAGAAAAATAAAAATCATGTGGCTACTAAGCGTAAAAATTAACTGAATCATATCCCCATTATACCAAAAAAATAGATGAGAGCAAACTATCAGACACAAATCAGGTACTGATAGCAAAAAAGCCATTATAAAAAGGCCAATTGGCCTTTTCGTATTATAATCTTGTTCCAACGTTAATTCGATTAATGGCACGTTGAAGGGCAATTCTGGCACGACGTTCTTGGTCAATTAAATGCTTTTCCTGTGCTTCTTCAATGGCACGCTCGGCACGCAATTTTGCTCTTTCAGCACGACTGATGTCAATATCACGAGCGCGTTCAGCAGAGTCTGCAACGATGGTAATCAAATTATCAGCAACTTCGACAATTCCACCATTCACCGCAATCCAATTGACATGATCTTCTTCATCAATCCGCTTCACTTTGACCTCATCGACAGCCAAAACAGCAATCATGTTTTCATGATGCGGCAAAATCCCCATTTCTCCATCAAGAGTTTTAACGGAAACAAACGTTGCATGATGATCAAAAACCAGACCATCAGGTGTAACGATTTGTACTGTCATTTGAGCCATAAGTCACCTCTTAGAATCCCATTTTTTCAGCTTTAGCAACCACATCTTCAATAGAACCAACGCCGCGAAAGGCATCTTCAGGAAGATGATCATATTTACCTTCAAGAATTTCTTTAAAGCCACGAACCGTATCAGCAACTGGCACATAAGAGCCTGGTTGACCGGTGAATTGTTCCGCCACATTAAAGTTTTGTGATAAGAAGAACTGAATCCGACGTGCACGAGCAACCAAGGTCTTTTCTTCGTCTGACAATTCATCCATACCCAAAATAGCAATAATATCTTGCAATTCATGGTAACGTTGAAGGACGCGTTTTACTTCTGCTGCAACAGCATAATGCTCTTCACCGACAATTTCAGGAGCAAGCGCACGTGAGCTAGAAGCAAGCGGATCTACTGCTGGATAAATACCTAATTGTACCAATTTTCGTTCAAGGTTAGTTGTTGAATCTAAATGAGCAAAAGCTGTAGCTGGCGCAGGGTCAGTATAGTCATCAGCTGGCACATAGATAGCCTGAATTGAGGTAACAGAACCTTTTTTCGTTGATGTAATACGTTCTTGTAATTGCCCCATTTCAGTAGCCAAGGTTGGTTGGTAACCCACAGCTGATGGCATACGACCAAGAAGGGCTGACACTTCAGAACCTGCCTGAGTGAAACGGAAGATATTGTCAATGAATAAAAGAACATCTTGACCTTCCACATCACGGAAATACTCTGCAATCGTTAACCCAGTCAAAGCTACACGCATACGTGCTCCAGGCGGTTCATTCATTTGCCCAAAGACCATAGCTGTCTTTTCGATAACACCAGATTCTTTCATTTCCCAGTACAGGTCATTCCCTTCACGAGTTCGTTCCCCAACACCAGTAAAGACTGAAATCCCGCCGTGTTCTTGGGCGATATTATGAATCAACTCTTGAATCAAGACAGTTTTCCCAACGCCAGCACCACCGAAGAGGCCGACTTTCCCACCTTTGAGGTAGGGGGCTAAAAGGTCAATAACCTTTATTCCTGTTTCTAAGATTTCTGATGAAGTAGATAACTCATCAAAAGTTGGAGCTTTTTTATGGATTGGTTGACGTTCTGCATCTTCACCAAATGGAGCCTCCAAATCAATGGTATCGCCTAAAACGTTAAAGACACGACCAAGTGTTTCTTTCCCAACTGGAACAGAAATTGGTCGACCAGTATCTAGAACTTCCATGCCACGAGTCAACCCATCAGTGGATTCCATGGCAATAGTTCGAACCACTCCATCACCAAGCTCAAGAGCTACTTCAAGGACGATTTTTGATTTATTTTCGTCATTTTTATAGACTACAAGTGCATTATTTATCTCAGGTAATTTATCACCAGCTGCAAACGCGACATCAACGACTGGTCCGATAACCTGAGCAATTTTGCCTGAGCTCATTCTTTTCTCCTCTATCTATTTATTTTATGTGACACTATTCTAGTGCACTTGCACCCGCCACAATTTCAGTAATTTCTTGCGTGATAGCAGCTTGTCTAGCACGGTTATACTGAATCGTTAAATCACTGATAACTTTCTTTGCGTTATCTGTTGCTGTCTGCATGGCGGTCATTCCTGCTGCATTTTCAGCAGTTTTCGCATCAATAATTGCACCATAAATCATACTCTCAGCAAATTGAGGCAACAATTGATCCAAAATGACATCACGACTTGATTCCAATTCCAAATTCAAAACGTAGTCTTCATCTGCTTCATTTGGATCCAAATCCACAATTGGAAGCATTTGTTCAACACGCATTTGGCTTGTTAAACTATTGACGTGATGATTATAACAAACATACAATTCATCAAATAATTCGTTTTGATACATTTCAACCGTTTTGTTAATGATTTTACGGACTTCATCAAAGCTTGGTTGATCTGCTAAACCACGCAGTTCATAAATTGGTTGAAGACCACGAGCACGAAAGAAATCCGAACCCATACTTCCGATTGAAATAATGACAAAATCATCTTTATCATGGTATTCCGCAAAAAGTTCCATCATGGATTTGAGAATGGTCGCATTATAACCACCTACCAAGCCACGATCCGATGTGATAACGATATAAGCCGTTTTCTTAACCGGACGACTAACAAGCATAGGATGGTATTTGGAATTTTGAGCTTCATGTCCATGAAGTAAATCCGTCAATAATTTTCTGACCTTAGAAGCATAGATTTGAAAATTTTTGGCTGCTTCTTCAGATTTTCCCAACTTTGCAGCAGACACCATCTGCATAGCATTCGTGATTTGACTGGTGTTTTTTGTGGATGCAATTTTATTTTTTATATCATTTAATGAAACTGCCATCTGACACCTCTCTTCTTACTTGAAGCTCGACTGATTGATAAATTCAGTAATTGCAGCATCTAGAGCAGCTTCTTCTGGAAGATCTTTTGTCCGACGAATAGTTTCATAGATGCCTTCATGATGAGCATCAAAGTAATCAAACAATTCTGCTTCAAAACGAAGAATATCATCAACAGGTACACTATCCAAGAAGCCATGTATCAATGCATACAAGATAACCACTTGTTTTTCAACTGGTAGTGGTTCATGAACAGGCTGTTTCAATACTTCTACTGTCCGACGACCACGGTTTAACTTTGCTTGTGTCGCAGCATCCAAATCACTACCAAACTTGGTAAAGGCTTCTAGTTCACGATAAGAAGCAAGGTCAATACGGAGTGTACCAGCTACCTTCTTCATAGCTTTTATCTGAGCAGAACCACCTACACGCGATACAGATGAGCCGGCATCAATAGCTGGTCGAACCCCCCCATTAAAGAGACTATCGCTCAAGAAGATTTGACCGTCTGTAATGGAAATCACATTAGTTGCGATATAAGCTGAAATGTCTCCTGCTTGTGTTTCAATAAACGGCAACGCTGTGATAGAGCCACCGCCTAGTTCATCTGAAACTTTTGCAGACCGTTCCAAAAGACGGCTGTGAAGATAGAACACATCTCCAGGGAAAGCTTCACGACCTGGTGGACGACGAAGTAAAAGTGACAGTTCACGATAGGCAACCGCTTGTTTGGATAAATCATCATAAACAATCAAAACGTGTTTACCATTATACATAAATTCTTCTGCCATTGCCACACCAGCATAAGGAGCCAAAAACAGCAATGGTGACGGTTGAGAGGCTGACGCCGTCACAACGATTGTATAATCAAGCGCTCCATACTGACGAAGCGTTTCTACTTGCGTACGAACCGTTGACTCTTTCTGTCCAATAGCAACGTAGATACAAATCATATCTTGTCCCTTTTGGTTCAAAATCGCATCAATTGCAATACTTGTTTTACCAGTTTGACGATCTCCGATAATCAATTCCCGTTGACCACGACCAATTGGTACCAAAGCATCAATCGCTTTCAACCCCGTTTGAAGAGGTTCTGATACAGATTTCCGTTGCATAACTCCTGGAGCAGGCGTTTCAACTGGGCGTGTCTTGTCTGTCTTGACTTCACCAAGTCCATCAACCGGACGACCAAGTGGATCAACAACCCGCCCAATCAAAGCATCTCCAACAGGTACTTCCATGATTTTACCAGTACGACGGATTGTATCACCTTCGCGAATATCAGTAAAATCACCTAGAATGATAATCCCAACATCTGTTGATTCTAAGTTTTGTGCCATACCATATGAGCCATTTTCAAAAATCAACAACTCACCACTCATGGCATTATCAAGACCATGGGCACGTGCGATTCCATCACCAATATAAGTGACGACCCCTGTTTCCGTGACGTCAAAATTTGGCTGGAAATTTTCAATTTGTTGCTTAATCAAAGCGCTGATTTCTTGTGCGTTAATCGCCAAAATTCACACCACTTTCTATTTCAATTTTTCTTTTACTGTTTGTAATTGACGTTTAATACTTGCATCAATTGTCTTATTATTAGCAGTGATGATAAAGCCACCAATAAGGCTCGCATCAAGTTCTTCTTTTAAGGAACGAACTTGCAATCCAAATTTTCGCTCAACAATTGGAATAATTTTGGATTTTTGAGTCTCAGATAAAGTCTGAATGGATTTAATCGTCACTTCAAATTCATTACTAATCATTTCAAGCTGATGAAGACTTTCTACTAAAATATCATAAAAAAGATCTTCACGATGATTGTGAATAATAACTTCAATGAAGTTGTCAATCAAAAGCGAATCAGATCCTTGAAAATAGCGAAGGCTTTTTTCTTTTTCTGTATCATCAACACCAATGTGTGATAGAAAGGCAACTAAGTTTGTATCATCCAAAATGTCTTTCATTTGATGAAGCTGTTCAAAGACATCTTTTTGTTGCCCTTTTTCAATCACAAGCTGGACAAAAGGTGTGGTATATTTTTCAATTACCGCAAATCTTTTTTTGTCCATTAAGCATCTCCTAGCTTGTCAATGTAGAGGTCAATCAACTCTTTGTGAGCTTCTTGATCCAACTGTTGGCCTAAAATTTTACTAGCAAGATTTACAGTCAAATCAGCTACATCACCTTTAATACTGTTCAAGGCTTCTGCTTTGGTTTGAGCAATTTCTTGATTTGCTTTCTCTTTTAAACGTCCAGCTTCATCAGCTGCATCTGCCAAGATTCCTGCCTTATTTTTCTCAGCAGTTTCTTTAGCATTCTCAATAATGGTTGTCGCTTCCTGACGACTACCTGCTAATTCTGTTTCTCTTTTTTGCGCTAAATCTTCTGCTTTTTGACGAGCTGATTCTGCACCATCAATATCGTCTGAAATCTTTTTAGCACGTTGCTCAAAAGTACTTGTGATATTCTCCCAGGCAAATTTCTTGATTAAAATGATTAACAGAAGAAATGAGCCTGCTACAAGGATAAAATCCCCAATAAGACTACCTAAAGTAATATTCATCTCTTATCTCCCTTCTATTCCTCACTGTTAATTTTCTTACCTAGATACATAGATGTCAACATGGTAAATACATATGCTTGAATACATGAAATAAAGACTGAAAAAGCAGTCCAAACAAGATTCAAGACAAAAGCAATTGGATACCAACCAGCAGCTTGTTGTGATAAAGTTAACAACAAACCAGACAGAACTTCACCCGCATAAATATTACCATAGATACGCAGAGCCAGAGAGGCAAAATTAGTGAATTCTTCCAAAATATTCATTGGAGTCATTCCAGCAGGTGTCGCAAATGCCTTGAGATAAGCTTTCACTCCCCGTCGGCGAATTCCTTCAACATGACAAATTAAGGTAATCAAAAATGAAAATCCTAAGTCAAAGGCAAGATTGGCCGTTGGAGATGTCCACAAATTATAACCATTGGTTGTCTGCACTTTTGCCATCAAACCAAGATTGTTAGCTACTGCAACGAAAAGGAATAAGGAAAAGATAAATAGAGAATAATTCTTTATATATTTATCGCCAATATTTCCCTTTGTAAAGCCAATAACAAAATCATAGAGGTATTCTAAGACATTTTGTTTGCCAGAAGGCTTCAGCGTCATTTTCCGACTAGCCCAATAAACAAAGGCAAATACGATAAATACAGTTAGAAGAGACATAGCAAGTAGAGTCAAATCAAAAGTCACAGGACCTAAAGTGATAGTTGGATTTATACTTTCTTCCAACGAACTCCACCCCCTTTTCTAAAGGATAACTTTCTTTTCTTATTTAATGATGAATGACATCGCAAGTGTTACGAAGAAAGTACCTTCGATAAAGGCAATCCCCATGATCATGAGCGTTCTCAACTGACCAATGATTTCTGGTTGACGTGATGCTGATTTAAATAAATTTGCCATTAAAAAACCTTCAGCGAGCGAAACACCCATACAGGCAAGACATAATCCAAAAAATGTTAAATTCATGATGAATTCTCCTTTATGTTTAAAATTTACTTACTTAGTTTAGTCCTAAAAATTCTTTTTGTCAAATGTTTTTGTCTTTTGGAAACGTTTTATAAGGATTTACTGCATTTTCCAAAAAAGCAAGGTGTTTCTGCAATAATGATAAACCTAGATAGCGAAAATACGAAGTTTGTTTCACTATAAATCTACCTTTATAAAAAAATAGTAATCTTTTCTTATTTATTGAAATCTGATACTTCACAAAATCTTCCTCTATCAAATGAAATAAATTAACTTTTCAACAAAGAGGCTGGATAGGTCCCAGCCCCTAGCTTAATCCTTTTTCAGGTTCCAAATTTCTTTGGCGTATTGTTCAATCGTATCATCTGATGTGAATTTATCAGACGTTGCAATATTAACAAGGCTCATACGCGCCCATTTTTCTTTGTCGCGATAGAGTTGATCAATCTTTTCTTGTGCGGCTACGTACGAAGCAAAGTCTTCTAGAAGGAAGTATTCGTCATTGTGTGTAATCAAAGCTTCATAAATCTCAGCGCCTTCATTCCGGACATTTGGAATGGTTCCGTTTACGAAACTATCAACTACACGCCGAATGACTGGATTGTCTTCGTAGACACCGCATGAATCATAATCATGACGTGCGTAATGGTCGTAGACTTCGTTTTTGTTCATACCGAAAATCACAATATTGTCATCTCCAACTTCATCTTTGATTTCAATATTAGCTCCGTCAAGGGTTGCCAGTGTAATGGCTCCTGTCATCATGAATTTCATATTGGATGTTCCTGAAGCCTCTTTGGAAGCAAGAGAAATTTGCTCTGACACATCTGCCGCTGGAATGATGAGTTCAGCTAAACTGACACGATAATTTTCAAGGAAAACAACTTTTAATTTGCCTTGTAAACTTTCATCATTATTCACAAGATTTGCTACTTCGTTGATCAATTTAATAACAGATTTTGCAAAATGATAACCTGGTGCTGCTTTAGCACCAAAAATGAAAACTCGCGGCACCATATCTTTATCAGGATTATCTTTCAAATCCCAATATAGCTTAAGAATATGGAGCAAATTGAGCAATTGACGCTTATAGGCGTGAAGCCGTTTCACTTGCACATCAAAGATAGCTTCCGTTGACACTTCCACTCCTGTAGATTCTTTGATAAAAGTTGCTAAACGTGCTTTAGCTTCCTGCTTAACATTATAAAATTCACTCAAAACTTGCCAATCATCTTTGTAGTCTAAGAGTCTACGAAGTTCATGAATATCCGTCCGCCAGCCCTTACCAATCAAACGATCAATTTCATTTGACAATGGTTCATCTGCAATTTGCAACCAGCGACGTTGAATGATGCCATTCGTTTTATTATTGAATTTTTCAGGATAAATAGCATAAAAATCACGCAACGTATCTTCTTTGAGAAGTTCTGTGTGAAGTTTGGCCACTCCATTGACCGAATGACCGCCAATAATCGCCAAATGTGCCATGTGGATTTGATTATCTTTGACAATCCGAGTATGTTCAATCACTTGTGGGTCAATGCCACGCGCAGCCATATCAGCAATATAACGATTGTCAATTTCAAGAATAATTTGATAAACACGAGGAAGAACATTTTTAAAGAGTTCCGCATCCCATCTTTCTAGGGCTTCTGAAAGGATGGTATGATTGGTATAGCTCATCGTCTGAACTGTCGCATTCCAAGCGTCTGCCCATTCAAGACCACAATCATCTAACAGAAGTCGCATAAATTCTGCTGGTGCAACTGCTGGGTGTGTATCGTTAATATGAACCGATACCTTTTCATGAATTTGCTCTAAAGGCAGACCTTGTTTCCGATAGGATTTGATAATGGTCTGCAAACCGGCACTGGTCATGAAATATTCTTGAATCAAGCGTAGCTCTTTTCCTTCATAACTTGAATCATCTGGGTAAAGAATGGCTGTAATATCCTGTACCTTGCGACGCGCTTCAATCGTTGGATAGTCTAATTCATATTCTTCAGGAATTTCGACATCCCAAAGACGAAGATTGTTGACAACGTCATTTCCAAAACCAATTTGTGGTACATCGTAAGGTACTGCACGGAGAGTTTGCGAATTTTCATAAATGGGAAGCATTCGCCCTTCTTTGTTGGCTTGCAGATAGACATTTCCAAAGATTTTAACATCTACAACATCATGATCCTTACGTGTTTCCCAAACATTTCCGAGACTACCAAACCAATCATCAGGCAACTCGACTTGGTAACCGTCCACAATTTTTTGTTTGAATAATCCATAGCGATAGCGAATTCCATTACCAAATCCAGGATAACCTGTGGTTGCCAATGAATCCATAAAAGCTGCTGCTAAGCGACCCAAACCGCCATTCCCTAGCGCCATATCGTACTCAGCCTGTTTGACAGCTGTAAAATCAATACCTAATTCATCAAATCCTTCTTTGACAACATCGAGGATTCCAAGATTTAGTAAATTGGTTTCCAGCATTCGCCCAGGCAAAAATTCAATAGAAAAGTAATAAGCAATTTTTTGCTTGTCTTCTACTAATTTGTTTCGTCGCTCCAACCACATAGGAGTGATGTATTTACGAATTGTACGTGCTAAGGTTTGAAACAGTTCTGCCGAAGTGGCATCTTCTACTTTAATCAATTGTTCTTCATGCAAAATGTCCTTAAAATCATGAAGAAACTGCTCTTTTGTTAGTTCCATTTCTTAACGGCAAACTCCTTTCTATCAATAAAGAGATTGGTACAAATGACTGTATGCTTGGCTAGCTGTATCCCATGAAAAATCACGTTCCATAGCTTGTATTTGAAGGTTATACCATGCTTCTTTATCATTGTAATATAAGTCGATAGCCATGTCAAATGTCCATTTCAGCCAGTAACCTGAGAAATTATTAAAGCTAAATCCAGTTCCTGTTCCTTCATAAGCATTGTAGGGTTGAACGGTGTCACGAAGACCACCAACTTCATGTACAAGTGGCAATGTTCCATAACGCATTGCCATCATTTGGGACAATCCACACGGCTCAAAGCGACTCGGCATCAAGAACATATCACAAGCTGCATAAATTTCTTGGGCTAATTTCACATCAAAAGTGATATTAGCGGATAATTTTTCTGGATAAGCTTGACCAAACCAAGCAAATGATTGCTCAAAAGATGGGTCTCCTGTTCCTAAAAGGATAATTTGTACATCATCTTGTAGTAAATTGTGTAATTGATCCACAACTAAATCAAAACCTTTTTGCCGAGTCAAACGTGATACAATCCCTACTAGAGGTACATCATCTCGAACAGGTAGACCAACTTTTTCCTGCAACGCACGCTTATTAGCAAGTTTGCCAGATAAATCATCTTTATTAAAATGATGATCCAGTAACGCATCTGTTTCTGGATTATAAATATCTGTATCGATTCCATTGACAATACCTGAGACTTTACCCGACTCCATCCGCAAAATTTGATCCAAACCGCAACCGAACTCTGGTGTCATAATTTCATGTGCATAACTTGGTGATACAGTTGTTACACGATCTGCATATAAAATCCCTGCTTTCATCCAGTTGAGGCAGTCATTCCAACGCAATGTTCCATCTGCATAGCGCTCATAACCCACTCCGAATAAATCCCAGAGCATGCCATCCGAAAATTGCCCTTGAAATTCTAAATTATGAATGGTTAAAATAGTCCGAATTCCGTGATAAGCTTGAATCCAATGGTATTTTTCTTTCACTAAAAATGGAATCATTGCGGTATGATAATCATGCACATGCAGTACATCTGGAATGAAATCTACTCTTTCCATCAACTCAACAGCAGCCATTTGGAAATAAGCAAAACGCTCACCATCATCAAAATCACCATAAACATGACCACGAAAGAAATAGTATTGATTGTCTATAAAATAGAAGGTTACACCATTTAAAACTGTACGTTTCACACCGACATATTGACCGCGCCAGCCGACCTTTACTTCAAAATGGAACAAGTCTTCCATTTGGTCGCCGAATTTAGTCTCTACCATATCGTAATAAGGCAACACCACTCCCACTTCATGACCAGCTTTCACAAGAGATTTAGGGAGAGCGCCAATGACGTCTCCCAATCCTCCTGTTTTAGAAAAAGGTGCACCTTCTGCTGCTACAAATAAAATTTTCATTGAATTCTATCCTCTGTCACTTTTTCGCCTTTTTTAAGAACAACTGGGTTATCAACTGTTCCTCGAACGGTCACATTCTCAGCAACCTCAACACCCTTATCTAAGATTGCATATTCTACAACAGCATTTTCGCCAATAAGGACACGTGGGAAAAGAATACTGTTTTTTACACGACTTCCTTTTTTAATACGAGTATTACGAGAAATGACAGAACCACTCACTTCTCCTTCAATAATACTGCCGGAAGCAAATTGAGCATTTGAAACCTTAGAACCGACTGCATAATAAGTTGGCTCTTCGTTTTTTACTTTAGTATAAATCTTTTGATTTGGAGAGAAAAGGGAATAGAATTTTTGTGAATCAAGCATATCAATATTGGCATTGAAGTACGAAGTGACAGAATGAATATTTGCTAAATAACCCGTATATTCATAAGCAAACGCTTTTTCCTGAGCAGCTAAATCACGTAAAACATAACGTAATTTTTGAGGAAATTCTTTTTGTGCTTCTATTTCTAATTTTTCAATCAGCCAAGGTGTATCCACAACAAAGATATCCGTTGACATGTTGTACAAATCCTGATCTTTTTTATCATCAAAAAGATGGTGATTTTTCACATGATCTGTTTCATCAATTTCCAAAACAGCATTAACTTCGGAAATTTCTTCTTTTGGTAATTTTTTATAGACAACTGTAATCGGTTGATCAGTTGTACCATGTAAGTGGAAGACTTGGTTCAAGTCGATGTTCACCAAAACATCACAGTTCAATGCTACCGTTTGATCGCTGCCCGAACGTTTTAAGTAGGTCAATAATTGCTCGTAGTATTCTTTACCAACAGTAGAACTTTCTACGCGCGTATTATAAATACCAAGATAGTAGTGACTCAAAAGAGTAGACAGCCCCCATTCACGTCCAGAACGGATATGGTCAAAGACAGAACTAATATTATCTTGTTGGAAAATGCCAAAGACGCTCCGAATCCCTGCATTGGCCAGGCTAGACAACGGAAAGTCAATTAAACGATATTTCCCACCAAACGGCAAACTGGCAACTGGACGATGATTTGTCAAAGTAGACATATCATGAAATCCAACTGTATTTCCTAAAATTGCTGAATATTTATCAATCTTCATCTGATGGTACCCCCACTTTCTCATTGTATCCGATAACTTGTACTTCGTCTGTTCCATCAATTTCTACACCATCAGAAATGATAGCTCCTTCACCAATAATAGCACGTTTGATTTTTGCACCTTGACCAATGATAGCACCACTCATAATCACAGAATCTTCTACAACTGCATCTTTACGCACTTGAGCTTCCGTAGAAAGAATGGAATGCTTAACCGTGCCATCTACCAAACAGCCGTCCACAACCAAAGAATCTTCTACATGAGCATTTTCTCCAAGGAAGTTTGGTGGAGAAATCAAGTTACGTGAATAAATTTTCCATTGACGATCCCGACTGTCTAAAGCATTGTTTGGGTCAATATACTCCATATTGGCTTCCCAAAGTGACTCAATCGTTCCAACATCTTTCCAATATCCCTTAAATTCATAAGCATAGACACTTTCGCCGGATTCAAGATAATTTGGAATAACATTCTTACCGAAGTCAGACATATCTACATTGCTCTTTTCAGCAGCTACCAGCATATTACGCAGGCGTTTCCAGTCAAAGATATAAATCCCCATAGAAGCCTTAGTAGACTTAGGTTCAGCTGGTTTTTCTTCAAACTCGACAATGCGGTTATTGGCATCTGTATTCATAATACCAAAACGACTCGCTTCTTTTAAAGGAACATCCAGAACAGCTACCGTCAGACTGGCGTTGTTGTACTTGTGAGATTGAAGCATATCATCGTAGTCCATTTTGTAAATGTGGTCACCAGACAAAATCAAGACATACTCAGGATTGATAGTATCAATATAATCAATGTTTTGATAAATCGCATGACTAGTTCCTTCAAACCAACGATTGCCCTCACTTGCTGAATATGGCTGGAGAATAGAAACTCCTGTGTTAATACCATCCAGTCCCCAACTAGAACCATTTCCAATATGACTATTCAAAGCTAATGGTTGGTATTGAGTAATGACACCAACATTATGAATTCCTGAATTGGCACAATTGGACAAAGCAAAGTCAATGATACGGTAGCGTCCACCAAATTGTACTGCTGGTTTGGCAATACTTTGAGTGAGTTTTCCAAGGCGTGTTCCTTGCCCACCGGCAAGAATCAAAGCTAGCATTTCATTCTTCATCTGTTACTCCTTTTTGGACTTCTTACTTCCATTTGCTGATTTCACACGACGTTTAATTTTCCAAATACTTGCCCCTAATGCTGGCAAAGTAAAGGTCAACGTCTGAGGATAATCCTTCCACAAGCCTTCTTGAGACTGAACTGTTTGATTATACTCTTTCCATACACCTCCCCATTCTTCTAATTCAGTATTCCAAATTTCTTCATATATGGCTGTCACCGGAACACCAATGGTAAAGTCTTTGCGCTCTACCGGAGCCATATTAAAGACGCAAATTAGCATATCTCCCTTGTCATTTTTCCGAATAAAGGAAAGTACACTTTGATCTGTATTATCCGCATCAATAATTTCTAAGCCATCCCAATTCAAGTCGTTTTCCCATAAAACACGATTTTCTTTATAAAGCTGATTGAGTTGAGAAGTGAAATGTTGCATCTTAGCGTTCATATCATCTGCCAAATCACGCCATTCTAAAGATTCTTCGCATTTCCATTCTAAGAATTGTCCCCATTCGCTGCCCATGAATAGTAATTTCTTCCCTGGGTGACATATTTGATAAGTATAGAGATTTCGCAGACCAGCAAATTGATTATAGCGATCTCCCCACATCTTATGCATGAGACTCTTCTTACCATGTACCACTTCGTCATGAGAGAATGGCAACAAGAAGTTTTCAGAAAAAGCGTACATGAAACTAAAGGTTACTAGATTAAAATCATACTTGCGGTAAATCGGATCTTCTTCGTAGAAACGCAGAATGTCATTCATCCAGCCCATGTTCCACTTATAATCAAATCCAAGACCACCCATTTCTATCATCCCCGTAATCTTTGTATCACTCGTACTTTCTTCTGCAATCATCATGACATCTGGATGAGCCAGTTTGATAACCGTGTTCAAGCGTTGAAGGAAGTAATAGCCCTCGTAGTTGCGATTGCCACCGTCAATATTTGGTTGCCATGGACCGCTATCATAATCTAGATAGAGCATGTTGCTAACAGCATCCACACGGATTCCATCTAAGTGATAAAAGTCAATCCAAAACTTAATACTAGAAATCAAGAAAGACTGCACTTCATTCTTTCCTAAGTCAAAGTTAAGAGCGCCCCAGCCGTAATTATGGGCACGGTCATGATCTTGATACTCAAATGTAGGTGTACCGTCATAATAAGCCAAGGCATCATCATTGATAGTAAAATGACCTGGCACCCAGTCTACGATAACTCCAATATTATT
Organism: Streptococcus constellatus subsp. constellatus; assembly: GCF_023167545.1. Taxonomy (NCBI): domain Bacteria; kingdom Bacillati; phylum Bacillota; class Bacilli; order Lactobacillales; family Streptococcaceae; genus Streptococcus; species Streptococcus constellatus. Next base: position 632,421 of record NZ_AP014647.1, on the reverse strand, counting down.
CACATGACATTCTTCTACAAAATCACGAAACTCTTCAGGAGTTCCATACGTATGCTCAAGTGCAAAATATCCCATCAGCTGATAACCCCAGCTCAGTCCAAGTGGATGCGCCATAAGAGGCATGAATTCCACATGCGTGTAATTCATTTTGACAAGATATGGAATGAGTTCATCTTTTAATTGGGCAAATGAATACGGGGTCCCATCTTCGTTTTTCTTCCAAGATCCTGCATGAACTTCGTAAATATTCACCGGTCTAGAGAAAAATCCCCAACGTTTTCTGCGAGCTAACCACAAGCCATCTTTCCATTTCTTTTCAGGAATTGTCCGAACAACTGCACCTGTACCAGGACGTTTTTCAAAATAGATAGCTAAAGGATCAATTTTTAAAATTTCTTGACCGCTGCTTCGTCTAATATTGTATTTGTAAATATCTCCTTCCTTTGGCAAATCCGTGAATACTTCCCAAACACCACCTTCATTGCGTGTCATAGGAATCTGATTTTCATACCAGTCAGTAAAGTCTCCAATCAAATGCACACTTTGAGCATTTGGCGCCCATACACGAAATGTATAGCCGCTTTGTCCATCAACTTCATCTTGATGAACCCCCAAATAGTGTTGTAAATGGAAATTTTCACCTGTGGTAAAAGTTCTCAATGCTTCTTGTCTATCCATTTTTTCACCTCGCTTTGTAAGCGTTTTCTATAATTCTATTTTACTATTTTTCCTATTGCTTTTCAAGTAAATTTCCAATATTATTACAAAAAATTCGCAAAACCGAACTTTTCTTCAAATAATACTCACTATTATTAAAAATAACTAGATTTTGTTGGAATTCTAAAATTTTCATTCCATTCCTACTAAATAGCCACTAACATATCAAAGCTACTTAAATGAAAATTTTCATAAAGGTCTATATAGCTTTATAAAAAGGCCGCACAATGCTGCCTTTTCTATTTATTTTATAGTAGCAAATCGCAAAATTACGATCTAATTTCAAATATTTTTCCTCCACTCTCTGATTTACTATTATTTTATCGAACTTTTCTGAAATTTTCAAGCAATATTTTCAATAAAACACAAAATTTAGGAACTATTTTTAATTTTTATGAAGAAAACATTCGTGAATAAGAGGGCGATTTATCTATTCTACTTTCACCACTTGAAGCTGTGCTCCGCCTAACAATACTAAGTATTTTTCAACTTTTTCAATACTGTATGAACGACTAAGAGCTTCAGCATAAAGTGCTAATTGTGCTTGGTAGCGCTCCACTAATTCACTTGGATTTGTATATCGATCCGTCTTGTAATCAAAGAGAATGATTCGGTCCGTCAGCAGTAGATAACCGTCCAGAATCCCACGGACTACAAAATATTGTCCACTTGCTGGATCCTGCTTTAACATAGCAAAAGGAGCTTCACGATATACTCTGTCTGTATGCTTCAAAAGGAGCTGCCCAAGTTCAGTCCCAAAAAAACTAGCTATCTTTTGCAAATCAATTTTCTTTTTAACACTTTCTTCTGCCTGAACCTGTTTTAAAACTTTTCTCAAAATAGCTATCGTAGGGGCTTGATCCAAAGGAATACGCTGCATCAGTTCATGGACAGCGCTACCAATTTGCGCTCCTGTAACTGGAGCTTTTTTAGCAAAATTTGGTAGCTCAAAAGAAGCTTTTCCTACAATGGTCGGATTCCTTTTCTCCATAATTTCAACGCCATCTGTATCCATAATTGGTTCATAAAATTTCTTAATTTGACTCGGTGTTCGAACACTCGGTAAATGGATGGCAGCTTGATACTTGGTATTCAGTCGATCTACATTTTCCAAAATATCCAAAGCCCTGCGAATATCCTCAGATTGGCGATTGTCTATTAAATCCTCTTCAATAACCGCATCTTTCAATTTCAGTTGACCTATTTTTTCACTTGTCAAGTCATTATCTGTCACAAATCGCGTTGAAAAAGCTAGATTATCTTTCTCAAATACTACATGTAAAGCCCACATCCAATCTTGAAAACTTGTCATACTTTGCCTGATAGATGCAGCTAAATGCTCCTTCACTGGAGTAGGAAAGCCTTTTTTCTCCAAACTTTTCTGATGACCTTTACCAACTAAATACAGTTTCCTTTCAGCGCGTGTCATGGCGACATAGAGTAGACGCATTTGTTCAGAAATACTGGCTAGATGAATCTCACGCTCATTTTGCTCATAAGGCAGAGTATTAATAGACAAACGAACATGGTTTGGAGCTAACTTATCAGCAACATCTACTGCTACATCAGCTACATACTTGATACCAACGCCATTTTGACGACTGAGAATCAAAGCGGAACTGCTATCTTTACGATTGAAAACTTTGTCCATATTGAGCAAAAAGACATATTTAAATTCCAAACCTTTGCTCTTATGAACTGTCATCAGGCGAACCGCGTGTTTCGGAGCTGCAACAACGACACTTGCTAAATCATTCTGTGTTTCCAATATTTTATCAATCATCCCGATAAAACGTGACAAGCCTTTAAAACTCATTTTTTCGTAATCATTTGCGCGCAAAGTAAGGGCATAGAGATTAGCTTGACGTCCCGCTCCATTTGGTAAAGCTCCCACATAATCGTAATAAAAACGATCTTGATAGATTTTCCAAAGCAAATCATAGAGCGAATTTGTTTTTGCATACTCTCGCCAAGCCTGTAGTGTTTCTTGAAACTGCTGGATTTTTTTTAAAAGAGGAGGCGTGATAAGTTCAGGATAGTGACCGTACCCATTCAGAGCATTCTTCAACTTCTCATAGAGATTTTCCTGATGGACAACATAATTTGCCTCAGTCACCTTCTTTTGCAAAGCTAAACGTGCCAATTCATCTTCTGTAAAGTTGAACATTGGCGATTTTAAAAGCGCCACTAAAGCATAATCATTGAGAGGGTTATTAATTGTACGCAAGGTGTCTAACATCACCATGACTTCAACAGACTGAAGGTAATTGTCCTCACCACCGTCTGAAACGATTGGAATACCATATTTAGCGAACTCAGCTAGAATCATATCGTTGCGTGTGCGTGAAGCTGTTAGTAAAGTAATATCCTCAAATTGGACATTTTCTTCATTATGCAAACGAATAATTTCTTTGATAACCAGCGCCACTTCTCCTGCAGAAACAGAAGAAACATCTTTGTCGTTCTCCTCATTATCTGTCTCAAGAGTTCCGTCATAAATGAGAAACTCTGTCTGATACAAGGGATTTGGTTCTTTCTTATCGGGATTTCCAGCTACCAGATAATGCGTTTCATTGTAATCAATTTCTCCCACTTCTTCATCCATGAGGCGCTTAAAAACATCATTGGTGGCTTCCAAGACTTCCAAATGACTGCGAAAATTCTCTTTTAAGACAATCAATTTCCCTTGTTGACTATCGCTTTGATACAATTTGAATTTTTCATTAAAAATCTGTGGATCCGCTTGACGAAAACGATAAATAGACTGTTTAATATCCCCCACCATAAAGCGATTACCCCCATTTGATAACAGTTCTAGCATCCGCTCTTGCGTGTGGTTGGTATCTTGATACTCATCTACCATGACTTCATGGTATTTGTTCCTATAAAACTGACGCACATCCGAACATTCTTCTAAAATCTGAATAGCAAAATGACTAATGTCCGCAAATTCAAAAGCATTTTCTTCTTTTTTGCGATTCAAATAGCTTGTAACAAACAATTTCATAAATTGTTGCAAAACAAGTAAAATTTCTTTTGCTTCCTCATGGTAGGTCAATTGAAATTCAAAACGATAAAATTGATCTGCCAAGTCTCGTAAAACTTGAATTTTTTCTTTGCGTTTTTCGTTATAGGCGTTAATAATTTCTTTTAATTCTTCTTTTCGTCCGCTGTTCGTCAAGGCTTTTCCATTGCTGGCACGCGATATTTCTACAATGTTATTGAGCGTTGTGAGATAGGCTTCCTCAGAGGAATGCCCTTGTAAACTTGCAAGGTCATCAAGCACACGCTGCACATTTTCAAGATATTTTGCTTTGGAAAATTCCTTGGCTTCATGAACCAAATGATAGCTAAAAAAATCTTCTAAATCAAAGAGGGCTTCTTTTGTTTGTGCTAAAAGTTGCGCTTTTTCTTCTTGGAAATCTGCAAACTCATAGCCTTTCAAAAAGTCTTTTTCCAACCATTCTATTGGACTACTAGTAGACTGCAAAAAAGAATAAATCTTATAAACTTGCTCTCGAAAACCAAGCAAATCTTTTCTCTGACCTGTAAAGTTTTTGACTAATTTTTTAAACAAAGCAGCCTGATCAGATTGATAGAAGTCTTCAAAAACTTGCTCAAAAACTTCGTTTTGTAGCAATAATTGTTCACTCGTACTTTGTAAAATGCGAAAATTTGGTGCTAACTCCAACAAATAACCATATTTATTCAGGACTTTTTGGGTAAAAGAGTCCATGGTTCCAATATCTGCATTCGGAATATCGGCTAATTGCTGAGCCAAGTGTTGTTTTAATTCCTCATCATTTGTTTCTTTCAAAGCCTTGGACAGCTCTTTCTCCAAGCGCTCTTTTAATTCACTAGCTGCTTTGACGGTGAAAGTTGAAATGAAGAGCTGCTCAATACGAACTCCCCGCATAATTTGGTCAATAATCCGCTGCACCATAACAAAGGTTTTTCCTGATCCCGCAGAAGCAGAAACCAGAATATTTTGTCCGGAAGAGTAAATGGCTTCAATCTGTTCTGGTGTACATTTTTGAACTTTGTCAGACTGAACTTCCTGATCCTGCAAAGCACGAATCTCTGCTTGAGTCAAAAATGGAATTTGTCTCATTTTTCTAACTCCTCCTTCATCTTTTCTATCCATGCTTGACGCTTCTTCTCACCCGTTGAGTTCTTACCTTCTAATTTCACTAAATGTCGGGCACTAGAAAGATGAAGATTGGCTTCAAAACCTGTAATGGACTTATATTGTTCCACAAAAGGTGCAATACTTTTGCCATTTTCTGTATAAGGATTAATCTTAAAATGCCCTGTCAATATCTGCTCGGCAGCACGACGGTACAAGAGTGCATTATAAGCTAACAAAGTTTCTAGCTCTTCTTGACTTAATAAATTGACTTTCTTTTTATTATACAAATCATTGAGCTGATAAGCTTGCTCCGATAGAAATAGCCCCTTGTATTCTAACGTTTTCATCACCTCTTTGACTGCATCACTCTGCGACTTGGTCTTCGCTAAAGGTACGAGTGGATTGGTCATCTGCAAATACATGGCGCCAAAAACCTGTGCTTCATCACTCGTCCACTTTTCTTGTTTCAATGCCATTAGATACGTAGGTAATTGAGAATTCAAACCATTGAAAAATTTTTGAAAATCAAAATCTGTGTCACTTGATTTATAATCCACAATTCCCAGACTGTCATTACTTCTCAATCGGTCAATACGGTCAACTTTTCCTCGAATTTGAAGGTTGCGTCCGTCTGATAAGGTTAAAAATTCTGCACTCTCTTGCCCAAAAACAGCCTCTTCCTGAATAGTTTCTACTAAATCATTTCTTTCTAGAACACGCCCTGTCGCACGCGCTGCGTCAAGCAAAACTTCATGAGCAAACAATGCTTTGGCACTTTCGGTATAAAGAGCTTCAAACTCCGGTTCACAGCTTACTTCCTGAATGGCTTTTTCTAGACGGATGTCGAATTGCTCGTTCGATTGATCGTGCACGACTTTTTCAAACACACGGTGCAGAAAATTTCCATGACTGCGCGCATCTGGGTAAATTGTCATTTCTTCTTGCAGAGCCAAAATATACTTCAAAAAATAAGCATACTGATTACGATAAAATTCTGTCAAAGCTGAAGTCGACAATAGAAATACTTGATGAGGCGGATAAAGGATTTGCAAAGTCTGCTCTGACAAGGTTTCTGTCTCAAGACTTGACGTGACATTCGGAATCGAAATGCCTTCACTTTCCAATTTTTTGCGCAAAACTCGTACAGCTACTGACCAAAAAGTCTGTTCTTTCTCAGTCAAAGAATGCTCTTTATCAATATCTCCTTGATTCAACTCAATAACCCTCGCCAATAAAGCACGATAAGTACCAATATCATCACTTGTTGCCTGCGGATGCTTCACCTCAATTGGCAAAGCAATTGGTTGCTCACGCAGTTCCAACAGATATGGAGAAATGTCATTCTCTATTTCATTGACAATCTGAGGAGTGGAAAGTACCAATCTATCCGTTGCAGCATTTAGAAGTGACAAGGCGACAAAACGATTTTTCTTGAGATTTTCCTGAGCAGCAATCAGCAATTCCGAATGCTCATCTGTCACTTCGTTTAGCAACAAACGGTCTTCATCTGACAAAAGAGTCTTATTTTGTGCAATTTTGGGAAAATAGTCTTGGGTCAAACCAATCGCGTAAACAAAAGGACTTGACAACGGCTCAATCAAGTCATAAGACTGAACGGTCACAACGTCTACTGTTGCTGGAATCGTTCGATAATTAGATAACAGCATTCCTGACTGCACCAGAGTCAGAAAATCATCTAGATTGACTTTGCTAGCTGAAAAGACATTGGCAAATTGTTCCAAAACATGGCAAAAAGCTTTCCAAACTTCTTCTTGCCGTTCTTGATCTTGCGGATTCGTAAAATCTACTAAACCAGCAAAATTCTGAGAAAAAGAAATTGTTGTTAAAAATTGATGAAATTTTTGAAGCAGGCCTGTCGCTGTTTGACTGCGAGATTTAAAAAATTCCAAGAGAGGAGTGACTATATTTTTTCTTAATTGATTGATATGAACTAGATTAAATTTTCGTTGTTGATTATGAGTAAATTCTTTAGAAAACTTACTCATTCCTCTCACGTCTGCAAAACGGATATATTGCTCAAACAAGTCTAGTTCTTCTTGCTTTAAATGACCATAAAGACCTGTTTTTAAGAGATTGAGCAAATCTTCCGTTCGAAAATTGTAGTGTTTTAGGCGCACTAAAGCTTCAATAAATTGCACCAAAGGGTGATGGGCCATAGCCTCACTTCGTCCCAGATAAAAAGGGATTTGATACTGATCAAAAATCGTCTTTAACTGTAAATGATACGTTTCCACATCTCCCAAAAGAACGCGAATATCCTTATAACGAACTCCATCATGAACTAACTGACGAATGCTTTTTGCCACATATTCTAATTCTTCTTTTTGATTGACTGTTGACCAAATCTGCACATGCGATCGATCCTGCTCCGTTAACTTTAGGTCAACATCTGAGAAATCATACCGACTTTCTAACAGTTTTGAAATCTTTCCAAAAGCATCATCTGGCTGGCTTGCTGGTATATATTCAGGTTTCACTTCAAATTTACCTGCTAACTGTCGCAAGAAATCAACACTCGCCTGATAAAGATTGCCCTCTCGAAAACTTGCACGATACGCTTTTTCACTTGCATAAGCACCGATGATAATTTCCACACCCTTATTATGCAAAAGCTCGATCAAATAAGCTTCCTCAGCCGAAAAGCGCGTAAACCCATCAATAACCAAGACTAAATCCTGCAGTTCCTCATCCACATCACCTGCTATAATATGATGGGTAAAGGCCATGATATTTGAATCAGAAGTAAATTCACTCTGATTAAGCTGATACATCACTACTTGAAAAATCTTGATTAAATCTGCTTTTTTCTCTGCTTCTTCCAAATAGTCTAGGTCTGTATAACTCATCTGAGCGACTTGCAGTTCATGATAGAGCTCAACCAATTGCTGAATAAATTGTGCATCCGTCCGAATGCCACCATACAGCCTCAAATCATGCTCATTCATTTCTGAAAGCACTTTATAAAAGAGCATGCTAAGCCCAATATCATCTATGTTTTCTCCCTTTTGCACATCATTGAGGACAAAATAACGTGCCATCTGCGCAAAACGTGTCACTGTAATAGCAAAGGAAGCATGGTTTTCTAAAAGAGCCAAAACAGCTCTCTCCTTTTCAAATGAAAGAGAATTAGGTGCAATATAAAACACGCGCTTACCTTCCTGTGCCAAGCGTTCTGCTTCTTTCACCAAAATCTTCGTTAAGGGATTGCGAATATCTGTATAAAGTAATTTCATGAGCATCCTGTTTCTGTCAAAATATAGTTTAATTATATCATTTTTAAAGTTTTTCAACAGCGATTGACTGCATGCCTTTTCAAGAAAAATCCCCACAAGAATACTTGTGGAGAACTATTTTTAACGATAAGCTAAAGCTTTTTTGAAACTCTTCCAAATACCAATATCATCTGTTTGCAAAATCAAGCTGGAATAAATTCGACCAATATAAACCGTCATTCCAGTGGTAAATAAGAACGCAATCACAAAGGAAATCCACGCTTCCAAACTAGTTGCATAACCATTGATAGCACGGAAAGGCATAAAAAAGGTTGAAATAAATGGAATATACGAGCCAACTTTAAGTAAAATCGTATCACCTGCATTTCCAAGAGCTGTTACACCTAAGAATCCTAGTACAACTAGCATCACAACAGGCTGAACGGCTTTCCCAACATCTTCAATTCTCGTTACCATCGAGCCTAAAAAGGCAGATAGGACAACGAACAAAAAGACACTTAAAGTAATGAAAGCAATGGTATTAAAAGAAATGGCTTCACCTAGATGCTTCATCAAATTTGGATTAGCTTGCAAAAATTCTTTTACAAAAGAAACCTTGTCAGAAAATATTAGTAAGAGCACTGCTCCTATCACGTAAATTCCTACATGTGTCAAAATCACTGCAAAAATTCCAGCCATTCGACCATAAAAATATTCAGATGCCTTGATACTGGAGAAAATAACCTCCATAATCTTTGTTCCTTTTTCGCTTGCAATTTCCTGCGCAGTTGAGCTTGTATAAACAATGAGAATCATGTACAATATCAAACCAATTGCTGTTGCAACAACTGTTTGAATCGTTTTCTTAGCCTCTTTCTTTTCGTCAATTTTTTCCTTAAAATCAATCCCCCTTGAAATCAGTTTAACTTGGTTTGCTGATAAATTAGCTTGGCTGATATTTGCAACCTGCTGTAACTGTAGTAATTTCTGTGAAATTGCTGCCTTTGTAGTGCCATTCATCCCTGTATCAGCGACATAGGTTGCTTTAATTTGACCGCTTGCTTCTGATAGCAGCAAATACCCCCCGACATCACCGTCTTTTATAGCTTTCTTGGCTGCTGCTTCATCTTTATAATCGAAGTCCAGATTCTTGATATCTTTTAAAACTTCCTTGATTTGTGCATCGTCTGTTACAACTGCAATACGGCTAGAATTGCTACTTGACATGGAAGAAAGATACCCAACTCCAAAACTAAGACCAATAAAGATGAAAGGAGAAAGAACCATGAAGACAAAACTCCATGACTTGACATGACGAAGATAAGTCTCTTTGATCACAATTAACGTCTGTTTCATACTTCCACCCCTGATTCTAATTTAAAGATTTCATCAATTGTTGGAGCTTGTTGGTCAAAAGTTGCAATATATTGTCCTTTAGTCAGCAAGTCAAACAAGTCCTTCCCAGCTGTTTCGTCATCTAATATCAATCGCCATGTTCCTTGATTGGTCAGACTGGCTCTGCTTACGTGAGGAAGCGCCTCTAATTCAGCTTGAGAAAGCGCACTAGATACAAAGAGTCGTGTTTTCCCATAGCGATTACGAACTTCTTGTACACTACCATCCAAAATGACTTTACCATCACGAAGCATGATGATCTTATCACATAATTCTTCCACATTTGTCATGACATGATCAGAAAAGATAATGGTCGCTCCGCGCTCTTTTTCTTCAATAATAACTTGCTTTAAAATCTCCGTATTAACTGGGTCAAGACCGCTGAAAGGCTCGTCTAAGATAATCAAATTTGGCTCATGTAAAAGTGTAATAATCAGCTGCACTTTCTGCTGATTTCCTTTTGACAAGCTCTTGATTTTATCAGTCAATTTTCCTTTAACTTGCAATCGTTCCATCCACTGAGGCAATTTTTCTCTCACAACTGCACTTGATACACCTTTTAAATTCGCCAAATAACGCACCTGCTCATAGACAGTCAACTTAGGCATCAAACTTCGTTCTTCTGGTAAATAGCCAATTTCCCGATAAGTGTCTTGAGAAATAGCTTTGCCCTCAAAAGAAATCCTACCGCTATATTCTAAAAAACGCAGAATGCTATGAAAAATCGTTGTTTTCCCAGCACCGTTTTTTCCAATCAGACCAAGGATTTGTCCTGATTCAGCTCTAAAATCGACACCAAACAGAACTTGTTTTTGCCCAAAACTTTTTTCTAAATTTTGAATTTCAAGCATCCTAAACCTCCTAAAATTCTAAGTTTACTATATGCATATATAGATTTTCTATATTTAATAGTATAATCTTTTGAAAGCGGATTTTCAAGTTTTTGTGTAAAATTCCTTATTTTTTACAACAAAAAAGAGAGTCATCAACAGTTACATTTATAGATCGTCTGTCTCTCACTCTCTTGCCTTTATTCTATTTACGCTTTACTAAGCCTTAAAAGCCTCTACCAATACTTGAAATTCTTCATTGGAAAGCGTAATCCCTTTCCCCATTTTTGTATGGTCAGGACTCCAGCTACGGATATCGTATTTTGCTGGCGCACCATTGAAACTCACTCGGTTCAGCTCTTTTGTCCAGCCTTTTTCATTTTCTGACAAAACCAATAATTTTTCTTCTATCTCAAATTTAAACTCTGACATTTTTTCTCCTTTTTCCTCTTTCTTGATTTATTCGTAAAAAATTTACTTTTTAGCAAGTTTATTATATAATATATTGTAACAAGTTATGGAGAATTTAGCTATGAAAAAATTTCTCGAAATGATTTTAGAACGCGCAAGTGAATTTATCAATTACAAAAAGAATACGCAAGAAATAGAGGAGGACAACGCCAATATTTTGCAGATGATTGAAACCGCTTTGCAAAAGAAATCAGGCGTACATGTCATTTTTTTAGATAAAAGTTTTACGGGTGATATTGTCAAATATGACAAAGAACGCCAGCAGCTCATTATAAAAAATTTCCAGAAAAGCATGTCTACCATTATTCGTATTTCAGATATTAAGCGGATTCGTCTGGTTCCTAATACTATCAGAGAAGCACAAAAAAGAAATTCCAACCTCAAATGAGATTGGAATTTTTTATTCAAACAAACCATAATAATCCGCTATGGTCATTTTGGCTTTTTCTTCCTGTTTGAGGTCTTGGATGATCTGTCCTTCTTTCATGACAATGAGACGATTGCCATATTTGAGAGCATCCTCCATGTGATGAGTAATCATAAGAGCCGTCAGTTGGTCTCTTTGGACAAAATCATCAGTCAACTCCATAAGAGCAACACTAGTTTTCGGATCCAGCGCTGCTGTATGTTCATCTAGAAGAAGCAGTTCTGGGCGCTTGAGAGTCGCCATCAGCAAACTCAAAGCCTGTCTCTGACCACCAGAAAGAAATTCAATTGGCGTATCCAAATGCTTTTCTAAACCATTGCCGATTTTCTCTATTATTTCTTGAAATTCTTTGCGATAACGCTTCAGACGACGTGGGACCAAACGACGTTTTTCACCACGAAATTTTGCAATTAACAGATTCTCTGCCACTGTCATACGAGGAGCTGTTCCCATTTTTGGATCTTGAAAGACACGTGACAGATACTTAGCACGTTTCTCTGGCGAATAACTCGTCACATTTTCACCTAGAATATAAATGCTGCCACTCGTCAATGGCAATGTTCCTGAGATGACGTTGAACAGAGTAGATTTTCCCGCCCCATTTCCACCTAAAATGGTAATGAAGTCATGCTTATGAATGGTCAAGGAAACATTGTCAAGAATCGTTTTTTCATCAAAGCCATTATTCACAACTTTCGTCGCATTTTTTAATTCTACAATTGCTGTCATTTGCTTAACTTGACTCCTTTAAAGAATTTATTTTTAAAAGTCGGAATCATGAGGCAAACCGCCAAGATAACCGCACTATACAGACGGAGATAACTGGTATTAAAACCAAGTGCAATCACACCCCAAATCAGAAATTGATAGAAAATAGCTCCGACAACAATCGTTAGTAAACGTTCTGCTAATGTCAGACTAGTAAAGAGCACCTCGCCGATGATGAGGCTAGCAAGTCCGACAACAATCACTCCAATACCGCGCGAGACATCCGCATAACCTTCCTGCTGAGCAATGAGGGCTCCAGCTAGAGCAATAACACCATTAGATAGCACCAACCCCATCAGCTCCATTCGCCCTGTGTGAATACCAAAACTCCTCGCCATATCAGGATTATCTCCTGTAGCAATATAAGCTTGACCCAATTTTGTATCTAAGAAAAAGAGCAATGCAGCTATTACCAAGCTGACAAAAAGTAGCCCTGTTAGAAGATTGTTGATTTCGCTAGAAAATGGCAGAAAGTCTTGAATTTGCTTGGTTCCTAGAAGACCAAGATTTGCTCGCCCCATTAACATGAGCATAATCGAATGGCAGGAAGTCATGACCAAAATTCCAGAAAGTAGAGTAGGTATTTTCCCCTTGGTATAAAGAAGTCCTGTTGCCATACCTGCCAAACACCCTGCCAGAATGGCAACGACAGTCGCCGGAAAGGGATTGATACCTTTACTAATCAGCGTAACTGCCACTGCTCCCCCCAAGGGAAAAGACCCTTCTGTTGTCATGTCAGGGAAATTTAAAATACGAAAAGTCATAAAAATCCCCAAACCTAGTATGGCCCAAACAAGTCCTTGTGAGACAATCGAAATAATCATAATGTTGTCCTAACTTTAAAAAATATCGTTTCTTATCAATCGGATTACTCAATGATTTGTCCTGCTTTTTTCAGAACATCATCTGGAATCGTTATTCCTAGCTGAGCAGCCACTTTTTTATTTATAACCGTTTTTCCAGTATTAAAGATTTCAACCGCTGTGTTTGCTGGTTTAGCCCCTTTCAAAATCTTCGCAGTCATTTTTCCAGTCGCTACTCCAAGTTCTTTTTGATCTACTACAACAGAACCTAGACCACCTTCTTTTACCATAGCTGTCGCACTTGGATAGATAGGTTTTTTAACTGTTTGATTGCTGGAAACAACTGTTGAAAAAGCAGAAGCAATGGTGTTATCAATTGGAATCCAAATGGCGTCTACTTTCCCTGTCATCACATTCATGGTTGAAGCAATCTCATTTGTCGAAGGCACAGAATAAGGAAGCACCTTATAGCCTGCTTTTTCAGCCAAAGTTGTAAATTCTTCTACCTGCGTTTTGGAATTGTCCTCATTACTTGAGTAAAGAATACCAATTGTTTTCACATTCGGTGTTAACTGTTTAATCAGATTTAACTGTTGTTCAGCTGGATTGTGATCAGAAACACCTGTGATATTACCGCCAGGCTGTTTCAAATCTTTGACCAAATTTGCCCCAGCTGGATCGCTCACTGCTCCCATGACAACTGGTTTGTCTTTCGTTGCACTAGCTAGCCCCTGAGCAGCAGGCGTTGCGATTCCAATCAGCACATCATTATTATTTGCGACCAGTTGCTTACTCATCGTTGCTACTTTACTTTGATCACCTTCTGCATTCATAAAATCAATCTTGATTTTCTTGCCTTTGTAGCCTTCTTGTGCCAAACCTTCTTGAATACCCTTATAAATCAAATCCAGCGATGGATGACTAACATATTGTAGTACGCCGACTTTTACTGTTTTTGTTGTATTGTTGATTTTCGTTGTTTTCCCATCATTAATGCTAGAATAAATGATTCTTCCAACAACTAAGACTACTAAAAGTGCAATAATTGCCATTAGTCGTTTATTTTTCATATCTGTTCTCCATTTCGTATGTTTCAAATGTTTATTCAAGTAAAATCCAGAGTCGCCATCGCTTAAACATACTTCCCCTCCATTTACAATAAAAGAAAAACCCACACACAGTTCATCCTGTGTGAGGGCGTAAATCGCGGTGCCACCTCAATTATGGGAAAAATCATACACTTTTCCCACATCTCTATCTTGTCTAACAACAAGTTGCACTATAAGGTGTGCTTACCGAATTTTTATCGTTTCAAATTCAAGTTCTATCCATTAGCCCAATTTCATAAAACCCTGCTGCTTGTTTTCACCAACCACAAGCTCTCTGCCAACAAATATTTTATTACTTTTCTAATTTGATATTATTTTAGAGGTTTCTGAAATAAATGTCAAGTATTTTGTCAAACTTTTCTGATAATAATTTTTCAACCTTTTCTTACTATTTTTTGTTATAATTTTCTTTAGTACCATTCAAGGAGAAAAACCATGTCCTTTGACGGATTTTTTTTACATCACATGACAGATGAATTGCGGCAACAGTTACTGTACGGTCGTATTCAAAAAATCAATCAACCGTTTAATCAGGAATTAGTGCTACAAATTCGCAGTAATCGACAAAATCATAAATTGCTCTTGTCTGTTCACCCTGTTTTTAGTCGCATTCAACTAACCCGTACCGCCTTTGAAAATCCAGCAGTGCCCACCACATTTATCATGGTTATGCGAAAATATCTACAAGGCGCTACAATTGAAAATATTTCACAAATCGAGAATGATCGAATTTTAGAAATTTCTGTCTCCAATAAAAATGAAATTGGAGATAACGTGGCAGCAACTCTTATCATCGAAATCATGGGCAAGCACAGCAATATCATCCTAATGGATAAGGCAAGCGGCAATATTATTGAAGCTATTAAACATGTCGGCTTTTCTCAAAATAGTTACCGTACGATTCTGCCTGGTTCAAGCTATGTCACTCCACCTCAAACAGATAAGCGCAATCCATTTACCATTTCTGATGAAAAATTATTTGAAATTTTGCATACAGAGGATTTGTCGGCCCGTTCTTTACAAAACTTATTTCAAGGATTGGGGCGCGATACAGCAGCCGAACTCAGCCAGCGCTTAACAAGTGATAAGTTAAAAATCTTCCGCGCCTTCTTCACTAGCTCCACTCAGGCAACTCTGACTAGCAAGTCATTTACCCCCATTCTCTTTGCGGATAGTCAGAAAGAATTTCCTAGTTTATCACAATTGTTAGATGCTTTCTATCAAGATAAGGCAGAGCGCGATCGCGTTAATCAACAAGCCAGCGAACTGATTCATCGAGTGGAGAATGAATTAGAAAAAAATCGTAAAAAATTAACGAAACAAGAGCAAGAACTGGTCGCGACTGAAAATGCTGAAGAATTTCGACAAAAGGGAGAACTCCTCACTACTTTTTTGCACCAAGTTCCAAACAATCAAGACCAAGTAGAACTGGACAATTACTACACAAGCGAGAAAATTACTATTGTGCTAGATAAAGCTTTGACCCCTAACCAAAATGCTCAGCGCTATTTTAAGAAATACCAAAAGCTGAAAGAAGCAGTCAAACATTTAACGGGACTGATTGAAGAAACTAAAGAAACCATTCAATATTTGGAGAGCGTAGAAACAGCTTTGTCGCAAGCTAATCTCACAGAAATTACAGAAATCCGAGAAGAATTGATTCAGACAGGCTTTATTCGTCGACGTCAGCGTGAAAAAATCCAAAAACGGAAGAAACCTGAGAAATATTTGTCTACTGATGGACAGACAATTATTCTGGTTGGACGAAACAATCTGCAAAATGATGAACTGACCTTTAAAATGGCTAAAAAAGAGGAACTTTGGTTTCATGCCAAGGATATTCCCGGCAGTCACGTCGTTATCACGGGCAACCTACATCCAAGTGATGATGTCAAGACAGATGCTGCGGAATTGGCGGCATACTTTTCTAAGGCGAGATTGTCCAATCTCGTTCAGGTGGATATGATTGAAGTCAAAAAACTTAACAAGCCAACAGGTGGTAAACCTGGTTTTGTAACCTACACAGGGCAAAAGACCCTACGCGTTACTCCTGATGAAGTCAAAATTAAATCCATGAAGATGTAAGGTGTCTACTAACTGACACCTTTTTCTGACTATTTTTTATATGTCCGACCCTCGGATGAAATGAATCTCTTTTCAGACAGGCTATCCGACCCTCGGACGGAATGAATCTCTTTTCAGGTAAGCTGTACGACCCTCGGACAGAGTAAATCAGTTCTCAAGCAGGTCGTCAATGTGGACGACAGCTTAAACCAGTTCTCGTTCACTTTGTCGACCGAGGCGACGAACTTGTTCTCATTATAAGGGACTGAAAAAACTTCTTAGAATAGTAAAAGGCTTAAAATCAGTGCTTTTAACAACACGATTTTAAGCCTTTTTGGCATCATTCTTTTGAATTTTGAATGGAATTTGAGCTTTTGTCTAACTTTGTCCACTGTTTTTTATTCAGATTTCTCAATATCTTTCTTTAACTTCGACACATTCAATTTTGCAGAGAGAAAATCTTGGTCTTGAAGCGGAAAATGCTGCTCCAAAGCCGCAATCGTTCCGATTTCAACCTCTCCATTTTTCATGACAAAATCCATGACATGTCCACCGAATTGGTGGTCATCAGATAGAAAATGAAGATGATAACCAGCTACGCTGACGCCGTGAAACAGCTCCGGCGTCCAAAAGCCAACAATCGTTCCTGAAATGTGTTCTGCATGATACTCCGGCTGATGAGCTGCGATTTCTGCAAACCTCTTTCCCGGAGAGGATTTTGGAGCTATTCGCACGTGCATGCTGCTAAATTCACCATGAATCTTAATTGAGCGAAAAAGATTTTCCCCGACATAGCTAGCTTCTATGCGCTTCTTCAACGCTTCATCAGTCAGCTCAACGTCCTGACGAAAACACGCTTCTGCTCTGTGAAAAGCCACTGCAGCATAAGGAACCGTCCTATCTGTTGAAACTTCTATCACTTCAGGAGTTACTCCTATTCCCTTGGCCTGATAAGCCTTACCGTCAAGCACAATCAGCTCTCCGTCAATAGAGTCTAAAGTACCAATCCCTAAATCGCCATGTTGAAGCAATTCTTCAATCGTCATCGTCCCCTTGTAAAGCCCCGCCATCAAAGCCCCCAAAGTATTGTAGTGAAATAATGTTACAAGCTTTGCCATTTCTCCTCCTAGGCAATTTTTACTATCTTTCCTTGAAAAAAGCAGGTCTCACATCCAGCCTTTTACTTTTTAATACTGAACTACACATCAACCGTACAAGAAAATGAGAAATTGAACTCTCTTGAAATAGTCTTGAGCCCTTTCCCAGTTTCAATTTAATAAAACTCATCTGGTAAAATCGTTTCTCCTAGTGTACTGCTGTCCTTGTAATCCACTGGCACATCAATGATAACCGGTCCATTTTCCTTTAAGGCTTTTTGGAGCAACTGTGTTAATTCTGCTGGAGATGTTGCTCGGAATCCTTTCGCACCAAAACTCTCTGCATATTTAACAAAATCAACAGGCCCAAAGTCCACTCCAGATGAACGACCATATTTCATTTCTTCTTGAAATTCCACCATATTATAATGCCCGTCGTTCCAAATAAGATGAATAATTGGCAATTGCAGGCGAACCGCTGTCTCTAGCTCCTGAGCTGAAAAGAGGAAGCCGCCGTCGCCAGACACAGAAATGATCTTTGTGTTGGGACGAACCAAGGCTGCTGAGATTGCCCAGGGCAATGCCACTCCTAACGTTTGCATCCCATTTGAAAAAAGCAAATGCCTTGGTTCATAGCTCTTGAAATAACGTGCCATCCAAATATAATGCGTACCCACATCTACTGTAACTGTCATATCATCTGTCGTATTTTCCTGCAAGACTTCGACAATATCCAGCGGGTGTAGTCGTCCTGTTTCAGTTTGGCTGCGGTCAAATTTCACATCACCGTCCATTTTATCTCGCAAAACTTGCAGATATTCCCGCGACCCTTCTGGTAATTGATAGCCGTTGATCGCTGGCAGCAATAAATCCAAAGTATTTGCAATATCTCCAATCAGCTCCCGCTCCGGTTGGAAGTAAGTATCAATCTCTGCTGGCTCTACGTCAATCACAATGACGCGGGCAGAAATTTCAGCATTCCAGTTGCGTGCTTCATACTCAATCGGATCATAGCCGATAGCGATGACTAGGTCAGATTTTTTCAGAAGCATATCCCCCGGCTGATTGCGAAACAGACCCACACGTCCAAAGAAGGTCGCTTCTTCCAAACCACGTGAAACAATTCCAGCACCTTGGAAAGTTTCCACCACAGGTAACTGTACTTGCTCCAACAACTGACGAATAGAAGCCGTCACTTTAGCACTTGAAGCGCCATTCCCCAAGAGAAGAACGGGCAACACAGCATTTTTAATCGCTTGCGCTAGGTAGTTGATGTCAGCCACTGAGCTAGAACCCAGTTGCGGATCCGTCAACGGTTTAATAGCCTTCACATGAACCTGACTATCCACCACATCCTGTGGAATGGAGATAAAACTTGCCCCCGGCATTCCTGATTTGGCATGACGATAAGCATTGGCAATAATTTCTGAAAGAGTATTGCCATCTTGCACTTCGACAGAATACTTGGTAATCGGCTTAAACAGTGCAGCATTATCCATGGACTGATGTGCACGTTTAAGAAGATCAGCTCGTTTGACCTGACCGGCTAAAGCTAGTACAGGATCCCCTTCTGCGGTCGCAGTAACCAAGCCCGTTGCTAAGTTTGAAGCGCCTGGTCCACTGGTTGCAATCACGACACCTGGCTCTCCTGTAATCCGCCCAATTCCTTGTGCCATAAAAGCAGCATTTTGTTCATGACGAGCCACGATCAGTTGTGGACCTTTGTCCTCTAAGGTATCAAACACACGGTCAATCTTTGCACCCGGAATCCCAAACACATAATCCACTTTATGATTAATTAAACTATCTACAATTAGATCAGCACCAAATTTTTCAGTCATTTTCTTCGTCCTTCCTGAATATCACGCTCATCATTATATCATAATTCCCATGCGTCTTATAGGATTGTGCTTGTTACTCTTTTTACAAACTATCGTACAATTCCTGCATGATACCGTCATCCGGAACGAGGCGAAGATAATGCTCTGCTTGGTGTTTTGCTTTTTCAAATTCACCCATTTCACGAAGTAGATAAATATATTGCTCTAAAAATTCTGGATTTTCCTGTAAATCTGAGAGCAACAGACTGTAGCGCTCCAAAGCTGCTGTTGTATGTTCCAAAGCTTGATAGGCACGTGCAATATTCCACTTCGTCAGAACATTATCTACATCTCGCTCTTCAAATGCCAAAACTTCATCAAAACGCTCTTGCTGCACATAAAGATTCGTCAAACGTAGTACGATTTCTTCCTCGTCTTCAGCATTTTCTTGCGCTTGCAGCAGATATTCTTCTGCCTTTTGCTCATCGTGTAGCTCATAAGAAAGTTGTGAAGCCAGTAGCAAAAGACGTGTATCAAATGGATTTTTGCTCAAACCCTGTTGCGTGAGGCGTAATGCCTCTTCTGCTTGATGTTCTGCATGAAGCGACAAAGCATAACCGTATTCATAGCCCTCAAAGTCTTGCGAAATCGTATCAATTTGCTTAAAGTACAGATTGGCTTTTTGATATTCTTTCTGATCATATAAAATCGTTGCTAGTTCAAAGGCCACCGTATCATCGTATTCAATCTCTAAAGCTTTTTCTAAAAACTCAATCGCTGCTTCAAATTTACCAAGACTTGCATAGGAAACGCCAATGCGCTGATAAGTAGAGACACCCGTCTGCTCATAAATGATACGATTGTCTAAACTAGCATACTCTTTAATGGCTTGCTTAAAATTTCCCAATTCAAAATCTATTTCAGCCAAACCAAAAGTTACTAACGGCTCGTCAGTCAATTGCTTTGCTTCGGCTAGTTTTTCTCTTGCAACGTCCGGCAACCCTTCCATTTGGTACAAATCGGCTTTAACCAATAGAGCCGTCACGTACCAATCACTATCAAAATTAATTTCTTCCAGATAAGCAAAGACCTCTTCCACTTTCCCATCTTCACTAGCAATCTGTGCTAAACTAATATAGGATTCTGGATAGTGAGGAGCTAAGTTTTCATAAATTCGCTTAGCTTGAGGGAAAAAGCCGATACTTTCTAAGTAATCGGCCAATTCAAGTAATTCTTCTTCTGTATCATTTGTTAGGGCTCTCTCAAAATATTTATTAGCATGCGCCAAATCCTGTTTTTGTAGAGAAGCGACCATTTTTTCACTGTTGTTCAATTCTCTCTCCTGTTTCATCTACTAATTCTTCTTCGTACAAACCGCTAACTTTTTTATACCATTTAAAAATAGCAGTAATCACAACTTTTGCAGAAGCATAGATTGGAATTCCCAGTAAAACACCCCAAATACCAAACATAGAACCAGCTGTCAAAAGGACAAAAAGGACATTAATCGGATGGATATTCAATTGGCTACCGAGAATCAATGGTGATACAAACCGCCCTTCAATCGTTTGCTCTACAATAAAGACAACAATAACTTTCAATAACATAAGCGGTCCAGCAATCAAACCTAAGACAAGAGCCGGTAACATCGCGAGAAAACTTCCTAAGTAGGGAACCAAATTTAAAATCCCTGCAGTTACTCCAAGCGTAACTGCATAACGAAGTCCTATTATCTTAAAGAAAATGATAAACATAATCGCTACAATGATAGCAACAGTCACCTGACCACGAACATAATTAGCAAGCTGTGTATTGACGTCTGTCAAAATTTGACCAACAGGGTCACGAAACTTTGTTGGTATGAATTTTGTCAAATAAGATTTCAAATTTTTCCCATCTCGCAAAAGGTAAAAAAGGATAAAAGGCATGATGATAATAGCTACAATCACTTGCGAAGCCGTACTAATCAATGTGCTCACCCAATTCACTGCTTTCGATGAAAAATTACTTGCCCAAGTCGTCACTTGATCTGAAAAATTGTTGGCAATTTCTTCCAATTGAGGCTTGACATCATCAGAAATACGATTTTCCAAAAAATCTTGAATGATTTTATTCGACTTTTGCAAATTAGCTGGTAAATTCCTTACAAAGCTCACAATCTGATGTTGCAAACTTGGAATTGCCACAGCCAATCCCCAAATCAAAAGCAAAGCAATCAAAATAAAAACAATCGTAATCGCAACCAAGCGATTTATTTTATGCTTCTCCATAAAATCCACGATCGGGTTCAATAGATAATACAAAAGCCCCGCTAAAATAACCGGCAGCATAATAACCCCGATAAATTCTAGAACAGGAATAAAAATGAAACTAATTTTGCTTAATACAAAAATATTCAATCCCAGCAATAATGTCACCAAAAAAACAGTGATTGCTTTATTATCTAAAAACCATCGAAAAAACCACGATAGACTGAAATCCTTCTTTTTATGTTCCATACAGACATCCTTTTCTTTATTTATCTCATTGTAGCATTTTTCACTAAAAAATTCTTGAAGAAAAAGTAGCCATTTGTGAATTTCTTCCTTGCGTCCAAGTCAAATATAAAAAAGTGAGGTTGGGACAAAAATTCCCAACCTCAAAATACACTATATAATATAATAAACCAACACCGCAATAACTGATTCCTCAAAGCACTACTTTGAGGAATCGGATAGAACTTGCGAAGCAAGTTTCAAGGCGGTTCGCTTTTCAAGCTTGGAAGAAAATTTTTGACAAAAACTTCGTTTTCTTCATTCACCACCTCAACAGTCTAGAAAACTATTAAACAACTTTACGAGGGGAGACTACGAACTAAATTTTTGTTTCATTTAGTTCTATCCCATTCCCACTTTTAGTCTTCTTTATCTGAGAAAAAAATTATAAAACGCATTCGTTTGCCATCAACCGCCTCGAAGCGATAACGCAAGTTGTGTTTCTCCAAAATTTGTTGAACAATAAAGAGTCCCAGACCTGTTCCACCGTCTTTACGATTGCGACTGTAATCTGGACGATAAAATGGTTGAAAGATTTGCTGGATTTGCTGTTCATCCAACACATGTTCCGCATCATTTTCAATCATTAACTGACCATTTTGAATCGTTAAAAAAATTTCCCCGCCAGCTAATGCATAATGAAAAGCATTGTCCAATAAATTTTTAATCGCCTTTAATAAATACATTTTGTTACCATGCACATGAAGTTCTTCTAAATGAACGATAAACTTGTAACCTTTCATATCAGCCAGCATTTTATAAGTATTTAAATTTTCCTCTAAAAGCTGCTTAAGTGAAAACTCCTCTTCTTCCGCTTCTATACGCATTTCAATCTTAGAAATCGCCAAAATGGATTGCACAAGTTTAGATTGCTCTTCTAAAATTTCACGACATTTATGTAAATATTTATCTTTATCCTTGAAGTCACCAACTCCATAGATCATACCATCTACAATTCCCATCATGCTAGTGATTGGTGTCTTCAACTCATGAGAGGTCATACGAAGGAACTCTGCTTTCTCCCGCTCGCTTTCAGCCACTTTTTCATTTTCCAATCGCAAAGCTTCAATACTCATCAACAGATTTTGATAAAGAGTGTTAATATCTTGAGCAAGATTAGAAATTTCATCATGACCTTTGACTGGACAAATTACATCTGGAGAAAGAGTTGCCATCTTACGCGTACTTTCTGAAATTTCTTTAATGCGTTTGGTTGCAAATCGACTGTAAAGAAAAGCTGCCACACCACCTAGTGCTAAAGAAAAGAATAAGATATAAGGATAGAGGCTTAACAGCACATAATTAGCATCCGATATTGGTTGGAGGGAATATTCTCCACGCAAAGTCAATGTGGTACCTTCTGCCGTTTTTATCTTCTTACTCATACTTTTGGTTTGATTATTCAAGCTCATGTCAGAGGGTAAAATTGTTAATTGAAATTCCCCCTTTTCATTAGCTAAATCAATACGAGGATAAATAAGTTTTCCTTTTGCATCTAATATGCTAAACCAGACGCGTGTATTCTTTCGATTGTAGTCACTTAAAAGCTTTCCCATGTCATCTGACGGTTTTCCTTGAACCTGCTGGGCAATTTGGGAAAACTCACTTTTAGCCTCTCGATGTTTGACTTGATCATAATAAACAGGCATCACAAAATAAAGTGTTGCCAGAACCGTTGTCACGACAATAAAAATAATCGTTCCTGTCAAAAGGAAATGCTTTTTAGCAATTCTCACTCTTCTTCGCCCCCAAGTTGATAACCCATACCGGTAATAGTTTTAAGAGGAATTCCGGGAATTTTTTTCCGAATATTTTTCACATGGTTGTCCAAAACCCGACTATCTAGTTCGCTATAACCCCAGATTGTATTCATCAATTGATCTCGTGTCACTAAATGATTTTTTCTTTTAGCCAGAGCTTGGATGATTTCATATTCTTTTTTGGTTGGAGACATTTTTTCTTCTTGCCAATAAACTGTACAATCATCGATTGAAACACGCAAGTCCCCAACAAGAATTTCAGATTCTGTTACTGTACTACGGAAAATATTTTCAATCCGTTTCATTAAAATAAGTGGTGAAAATGGCTTAGTAACATAGTCGCTAATCAAATGGTTAAAGCTAACTAGTTGAGTATATTCATCATCTAGTGCAGTTAACATCATAACTGGAACCTGCGAAGTTTTGCGGACTTCCTTTAGTACATCCAAACCACTCATGGAAGGTAACATGACATCCAAAACGATTAAGTCAAATGATTTTTCTTCAAATATACGCAAAGCTTCTGCACCGTCAAAAACGGGAGTCACTTCATAATGGTTTTCTTTTAAAAACTCACAAATCACTTGATTGATGGTAGTGTCATCTTCTACTACTAAAATCTTATGCATTTTTTACTCCTTAAATTATAAATATAAAATGACGAATAATCCATATAACGATTACTTTTATTATACAACAAAATAGAGAACTTACAAAGATTGAACATTGTGATATAGTATAAAATTTTCTTCAAAAAATCAAAGCATTTTCAGAAATCAGCGACAAATTCCTTAGTCTTTTTTGATAATTAAAAACCTTTATAAAATACTTATTACAGCAAACTTCTTTATCCTTTGGAAAAATCCTATTTCGCTTCTATAAATCTATTTTATTGTAACAAAGCTATCTGTTCCCTTTCTACCTCAAATCTATTTTTTATCTATTTTTTAAGCATAAGGATGAAGGGCGCTTTCATTTATGAAAACTATTTCATCTATTTTTATGTTATAATAAAAGTATCAAATTTTTTCGAGGTGAATGATGACTCAAACAGTTTATTTTGGAACTTATACACGTCGTAGCTCTGAAGGAATTTACAAGGCTGATCTTGATACTAGTACAGGTGACCTAACAAATTTAACACTTGTTGCCAAAGAACCGAATCCTACGTATTTAGCTTTTGACAAGCAGCATCACCTGTACTCTGTCGGAGCTGAATATGGGGAAGGAGGTATTGCAGCTTACAATAAAACATTCCAATTACTCAACCATGTTGTAGCTGAGGGAGCTCCTCTCTGCTATGTGAGTGTCGATGAAACGAGAAGTCTTGTCTACGGAGCAAACTATCATAAGGGGCAAGTCTTAGTTTATAGACGACAAGAAAATGGCAGCTTAAAATTAGTTGACTCTGATGTTCACATTGGGTATGGTCCGCATGAAAACCAAGCTGCTGCTCATGTGCATTTTGCAGATTTGACACCAGATAACTATCTGGTTACGTGTGATTTGGGGACTGATGAAGTTATTACATATGATATTAGTGATTATGGTCGGTTGATCCGATTAGATACCTATCATGCAACACCTGGTGCTGGTCCACGTCATATCGTGTTTCATCCTCATTACAAAATCGCTTATCTTATTTGTGAATTAAATTCTACTATTGAAGTTTTAATTTATGATGGCGACGGTCAATTTGAACGCCTACAAACTATTTCAACCTTACCAGAAGACTTTTCAGAATTTAATGGAACAGCTGCTATTCGTTTATCTACAGATGGTCGGTTCCTTTACGGTTCTAATCGTGGACATAATTCAATTGTTGTTTACAAAGTGGTAGGAGACGGAACTCTTGAACTTGTAGAAATTGTTCCAACTAACGGAAAAAATCCACGAGATTTTAATATTACACCAGATCAACAGTATATTATTGCAGTTCATCAGGACTCAGACAATGCCACTGTCCTCAAACGCGACCCAGAAACAGGAAAACTAACAGAAATCTCACATGATTTCTTTGTTCCAGAAGGTGTTTGTGTTGCTTTTACTCATTAAAAAATAAGGGGATTACATACCTATTTACACAATTGCACAGTATAGTTGTCAAATTTACAAAAATCATGTTTTAAAAAACTACATATTGTGATTGGTGTAGACTGTTATATAATTCCTAAAATAAAAAACGCATTCCTGCTGAAATCTGAGATTTTCATTCAATATAAGTAGAAGAAAATTTGAAAGACATTGGTTATAAGTTTATAAGATCAAGTTATTGAACATTTCTCAAAAACAATTAAAATTACAATAAATAAGATTGTCTGCATGAACAAGTGATTTATCTGATTCAAAATTATATGAAAAATCACTTGAGAAAATATCTTAAACGAATAAAAAATTAAACTTGTTTGAAGAAGACCAAAATAAACTGATAAGCAACTTTTTAGGAATTGAAATTTAACCTACTTTGACAGATTCTTTGCCCTAGAAAGGGAATACACTGCAAAATACAAACTATATTATTTATAGAAAAAACACCTCTAAAGCTAGACTAGACATCAAAATCTAACTTTAGAGGTGAACTTGCTTTCATCTAGCTAACAAACATCTTGTCCACAATTTTATGTTACCATCCATAATTAGGCTCCATACAAGTAACCATGGCATTTAGCAATTCTTCAGGACTCACTATCTTCAAGCCGCCATAAATAGGATCTTGAACCATATAAGATGGATCTAAATAATATACATAAGCCACATCTGTTCCATCTGCTGTTAACACATAACCTACTCCAATAACATTGTGCTCACCGCTTCTGCCTGGATACATTTTTGAATTATCAAAAGTGTAATACATTGGATAGCCGTCATTGATATTTTGAACCAAGCGTTTTTTGAATAATTTCATATCTTCAGAACCAGAACTTGGATTTGTCACTGTGGCCAATCTATATCCCGCCTGATTGCCATAAGGAGCATCATAGCCAAACATATATCTATTCAAAACTCTTATCGCATTGCTGTTATGTGTCCCGAAAGATTCATCTGTGCCCATTTCACTAGCTAATTGAGCCTGATCAACATTGATCCCTCTACTAGCTAACATCATGGAAACTGTTGCCGGAGCGCAGTAATTCCAATAACGCTGGATAATGAGAGGTACATTTAACCGCACTCTCTGCCCTCCCACAGCCTGAACCTGACTGCCTTGCATACCTTTTTCAATCAACAGCCCCGCTGCAACACTAGGGTCCATCGGAGGATTTTCCTCCACCCTCTCACTTGGTTTGACTTCTCCTGACTCCCCGCCTTGTGTTGGACTTGTTTGCGGGTCACTGCTAGACTGTGAGGACGCTACCGAACTCTGTTCTTTCTCAGAACTTTCTGATTTTTTACTAGAATCTACAGTTGATTTCTTCGTAGCATCTGTCTTATTTTTAGGCTTAGATTGCTCAGAAACTTTCGAGGAAGACGTGCTATTGTTTTTGGAGGAAAGTGAGGAATTTTGACTACTAACACAAGCAACTAGTACCATTATTAACAGCAAACCTACTAGCATTCCAATATTCTTTTTCATGCTTGTCACCCCTTTCTTTTATTCATCAAAGGCGAGGTATCTCATTACAGAATTGTCATTGGTGAAAATTTGTCCCTTCTCAATTTCTTTTTCATCCTTTAAAAAATCAACCCAGAAAATACCTATTTTTGATAATAGAATAATCCCATCATCATAGTTGTAATTAATCATTTTTTTAAGATCAAATAAATAATATTGTGGTCTAACCCTATCTTTATCAATTCTATCGCCTAAAAATGTAATATAATTTCCTTTATAATCAAGAGTTTCAATCCAATTGGAAGAAAAGAATTGTTTTTCTGTTTCTATATTTCCTAAAGATAAATAGTTTATTCCAAGTTTATATTCGGATATAATAACATTTTTATCCTTAGAAAAAAGCCCATTATAAAAGTTATCTTTCCTAGATAATTCCTTGACTTCTTTTTTTAATTCGTCATGTTCATTATATTTAATTATCTTGGTAATTTGATGACTGTTATCTATTAAAATATACATTCCCATTAAAATAAATTGGGTGACTACTATTTTCTTTTTCAATTACTTTCATGTTTCCAGACAATAAATCAAAGGAATACGTTCTATAAATATCAGACTTATAAAACATATTCATATATAATTTATTACCCTGTCTCGCTATTTGCGTATAATGAATAGGATTTACATTTAAAACTGAATGAATGATTTTATAGTCCCCCTCACGTAAATTAAAGATAAAATATATTGATTTACGATTTACTTGATCAAATTCCTCAAAAATAATGTAATCTTTATCGGCATAATTAACAATAATAGTTACTATTTCCGATGTTTTATCCACATATTTTATTTTTTTAAAACTTCTATCTTTAATGTTTAGAACTGCCAAATAATTTTCACTTTGATTATTCATATCATACGCTTCCACCTATGACTAGTGAATCATCTGTAAGATAGGTAGGAGTGAAATATACCCCTTCAGGATAAGAAATTTTTATAGAAGGTTTCAATAATTCTTCAGATGCAACAGTTTTAAATGCTGTTGCATCTGAAATCTGGTTAGTTTTTGTCTCAGTTGAATTACTTGATGAGCTCGCATTATCCCTATTTGAACAACCTGTTAAAAGAAGAAGAACAATGTAAATCAAAAAGAGGGGATAAATTCTAACTAAACTATTACCATGCATAACCACGGCCACCAGTTGCATAGCTCATATTTCGAATCGTAACTCGTTGGTTCATAACAAAACCACCATATCTTCCATATCCTGGGTCAACATATGTAACCGAGTTCCCGTTATCAAAATAGTCTCCTATAACACCAAAATGATACAAAGCTGTTCCGATATTATGACCTTGAAGATACACATCCCCAGGACTTTCCATCGTATTTACTATAACTGGATTTCCCCAACTCAATGCTTCTGTAATATGATTTTTCATTTTACTAATTTGTGTATAGGTATGCCACTCCCAATTAAATCTATATCTTGAACCAGCAACAACAGCATTCAATGCATTGGCTACTCCATTACCAGCATTAGTACCATTGGTAGTAGTCCCCAATAGTGCAGCCATTTGATGTTGGCTTTTATTATATCCTAATGACCTAACAATCATAGAAGCCGATGCTGGTCCACAGTAATAATCATTAATCTGTGTTTGGAATGGTATATTTAAAATAACTTGTTGTGGCTTTGCTTTCAACGTATTTGTTCCTGAGCCTATCTCAAGAGGAGGGTATTCTGAAGGTGTTAACAAATCAACACCTCCATTAACCACTTTTTACTCCTTTATTTTTTATTAAACAAATGCATTCGCTTACACTTTAATTTTAATGCTTTTCTTTTAATTTTTCAACTAATTATGTATAAATATCCAATGTCAAATTCAATGGTAATTTCTTAAAGTCACCTCCAGTTTTCATCACAAATAAGAGTTAGATTGAAATGACAAAATAGTGCAAAACATTAGTAGGACTTATTAAACTAAAATACAAACATTTAACCCTCTCAGACCGTAATGACATTCAAATGAGCATTGAACAGAAAAAGCTTTCTATAAAATCAGTTCACAAATTGCTACCATTATTCTGGGTTACTTAAAAAAACATTGCCTACTTTTTGACTGATCCGAAAGTAAAGAATTAAAAAACACCTATACATTTACTCATTGAGGATCCACGTAATTTTCTTATAAAAAGGAATAGAACAATCGGATTTTCATATAATACAAATAAAGAGAAGGAAATAAACCTTCTCTTTATTTGTATAACTTTTCAATTTAAAATCGGATATTTTCTCGTGTTTTTTCATACGATGTAACAAAACGATTGGTTACACCGGGCTCTACTACATCCAATGCTTGTGAGATTTCTTCAAATGAAGCTTGATAATCAAAGTCATTCTCAAAAATTTCTAATGCACGGTCGAAAGCAGTTTGTACACCTTCATCAAATGAACGATAGCGATTCGAATACTGTAATAATTGTTCTGTCAACGTTGCATTTTCAACAATTCGATAGGTTTCATTTTCAAGCTCATTCATATCATTTGTCAAAATTTCCAGCATACGATTCACCGATTCAATATTGACACGATACTGCTCCAATTCTGCCACTAAGCTTTCCGTGTTATCACTTGCAGTAAAGAAAATGGTCAAGAAACTTCGTGGAATACCTGGCAGATTGCGTTTTTCCATATAACGTTTAATTGTATGCAGTTTGTTGATATAAATATTGACTTTTTGTCGAGCATTGTCATCATCTTTTTCAATTTTGGCCAATTTTTCACTCAGTACTAACTGCTCATCTTCAATTTCTTTCACGCGTTTTTGAATTGTTTCAAGATTTTCTTGAAGAACAGAATAAGCTTGTTTTCTTTCTGAAGAATCTTCAATAGCTTCTAAAACAACATCATCTAAACTCGAAAGTTCACTTTGAAGGCGACGAACATGATTCGTATCACTTTCTGTCAATAGATATAATTTTGAAAGGCGGGCAATCTCTGTCAACAGATTTTGATTGTTTTCTTTTGTATGACCCAAATAACCTGGTAAACTATTGACTAACTTGACAACTACTTTATGTGACTTGATTTCTCGGTTGAACATGTCATACAAAGCATCCACTTCTTCTTGAATTTGCGTATTTTCATACTGCGCATTATCCAATTCCAAACTGGCAACGTTTTCGCTATTCCGTTTCAAACTAGTGTGTAACTGTTGGAAACGAGATTCAATATCCGTTTCAATAAAATGATATCCTGACTCCAACAGTTTGCGATAACCAGATTCCAAATCTTCTAACTGCTCTGGCAATTTTTCCACTAATTCTGATACAAGAGTTGGAATTTTTTCAACGATATGCGTCAAAGCAAGGATGTGATCTTCTGTTTTATCCAAAATTTCTGCTGCTTCAACAGGGTCTCCTGATGAATTTAAGGTTACAAATTGAGAGAATTCAGATTGAATTTTTTCTAATTGCTTTTCAATCTCAGGAAGTGCCGAACCATAACTTTCTGTATCATTCGCAACAGATACCTGTAACTTTTCATACAAATCCAAGGCATGCAGGACACGACCACTGTTTTTTGACTCTTGCTTTTCTAGCTCAGCAAGTGCGTTACGAATAGCAGTGATATCCTCTTCAATTAGGTCAATCTGACTTTCGATTTTATCAATACCGTGTTTTGCCTTTAAAAATCGAAACGAATTATTGTAACCTTCTGTCTCAAAAAGATTGTTTTCAATATCGGCAAAAGAATTCAAAGAAAGATCAACCCATTTTTGATTCCATTCACGAAAGGCCACTTGACTTTGTCCGATTAAGTGCATATTTTTAACTGCTTCTACTTCATCGTTTACAGGAAGATTATAAAGTTCTTCTTTGTGCTCTTCTAACTTAGCAAGTAAAGCATCATTTCTTTTTCTCAATAAGACAGCAGCTATATAAGCAACAATTAAGAGAACTGCTATCACTATAATTAGTACGATTAGTCCGTTAGACATGTAAAACTCCTTCAAAATATTACTTGAAAATAATCATGATTATTATATCATAATTTTACTGGTAAATGTGAATTTTTTCAGATTTTTTTAAACGTCCAATGTACTATAAACGGCATTTTCTTCGATAAATTCACGGCGAGGTTCTACACGATCACCCATCAGCATGTCAAAAATCTTATCTGCTTCTGCTGCATCATCTACTGAAACACGCGCCATTAAGCGATGTTCTGGGTTCATTGTTGTTTCCCAAAGTTGGTGATCATCCATTTCACCTAACCCTTTATAACGCTGGATGCTTGGTTTGGAGCGACCTTCAGAATAACGTTCCAATGCCAACTGCAGCTCTTCTTCTTGATTGGCTCCAGGTTGGATATATTCTTTCACTTCACTGCCAACTTTAACACCATAAATAGGCGGTTGTGCAATATAAACATATCCTGCTTCCAAAACAGGTTTCATATAACGATAAATCAATGTCAACAGAAGAGTTCGGATATGGGCACCATCAACATCAGCATCAGTCATAATGACTAGCTTTTGATAGCGAGCCTTATTCACATCAAAGTCTGCGCCAAAGCCTGTTCCCATTGCAGTAAAGAGGCTACGAATTTCTTCATTTGCCAAGATTTTATCCATACTGGCTTTTTCAACATTTAAAATCTTACCACGAATTGGTAAAATAGCTTGAAATTCCCGATTCCTACCAGACTTGGCTGAACCACCTGCTGAGTCTCCTTCCACGATAAACAATTCTGTTTCGTGCGGATCATTGGAAGAGCAGTCTGCTAATTTACCAGGTAAGTTGGAGATTTCTAGTCCTGATTTCTTGCGGGTCACTTCACGTGCCCGCTTAGCTGCAATCCTAGCTTTAGATGCCAAAATTCCCTTCTCAATAATTTTCTTAGCAACTGCAGGATTTTCCAAAAGAAAATCTGAAAAGGCTTCACTAAAGAGACGATTGGTAATTTTAACAACTTCACTATTGCCCAACTTTGTCTTTGTTTGTCCTTCAAACTGAGGATTAGGATGTTTGACAGAGATGACAGCTGTCAAACCTTCACGAACATCTTCACCAGTTAGATTATCTTCATTTTCTTTTAAAAGTTTATTTTTCTTCGCATAGTCATTGATGACACGCGTGAGTGCTGTACGGAATCCTTGTTCATGAGTTCCACCTTCGTGAGTGTGGATATTGTTTGCAAAACTCATGACTGTTTCGTGATAACCTGTTGTGTATTGTATAGCTACTTCAACAGTAATATCATCCATTTCTCCGTCTGTATATATAGGATTCTCAAAGATAACGTCTTTGTTTTCATTGATGTATTGGACATAGCTAGCAATTCCACCTTCATAATGGTAATCTTTTGTTTGTTCCAATCCTTCGCGTTTATCTGTGATAGAAATCCGCAATCCGCGATTCAAGAACGCTAGTTCCTGTACCCGTTTATTCAATTTTTCAAAATCAAATTCAACAGTTTCTGTGAATATTTCTGGGTCTGGAGTAAAGTGAACAGTTGTCCCTGTTCGATCTGTTTCTCCAATAATTTTCAAATCCGCTACGACCTGACCGCGACGATATTCTTGAAAATGAATCTGACCATTTTTGTAAACCCGAACATCTAACTGAGCTGAGAGGGCATTGACAACGGAAGAACCCACCCCATGAAGGCCACCGGAAACCTTATAACCGCCACCGCCGAATTTTCCTCCAGCGTGGAGAATTGTAAAGACTGTTTCTACCGCAGGACGACCTGTTTTCTCTTGAATATCCACAGGAATCCCACGACCGTCGTCGACAACTGTAATCGAATTATCTTTTTCTATAAATACTTGAATATGAGTTGCAAAACCTGCTAGTGCCTCATCAATTGAGTTATCCACAATTTCCCAAACAAGGTGGTGAAGTCCTTCCTTTGAAGTTGAGCCAATGTACATTCCTGGGCGCATACGAACAGCTTCTAACCCTTCGAGAACCTGAATTTGACTAGCATCATAATCCTGTGCTTGCATTTCTTTAGTTTCTTCTGACATACGATTCCTTTTCTATATTTTTATAAATTGCTCGAGATTTTCCATATTATCAAAGAGATAAGTCGCAAAACCAGCTGTTTGACCAGCTTCTATATCAATCGGACGATCTCCAATGACTAAACCATTCTCAATCTGATACTTGTCTTTTAAGTAAAGCATCGACTCAGGATTTGGCTTCCTTTTAAAGCCTCTACTAGAAGTCACAACTTCCGTAAAATATGCCAAAATCCCTGTTTTTTCAAGAATCTCTAAAACTTGGTCATTCCGATGAGAAATCAGAAAATTACGCCCTCCTTGCGCAAGAATTTTCTTAAGCAACTCCGAAGCCCCTTCAAATAAAACAGGATGAGCTAATTCTATCGCTTCGTTCGCTTTATAAGTTTGTAAGAATGGAGGAATATCAGGCACAAACTGAGCAACTGCATAGGGAGTGGAAATCTTCAATGCCTTGTAAACCTCATCATGGTTAGCTTGAATACCAAAACTAGCTAATGTTTCTACAAAAGCAGCCGTTGAAGTCTCGTAATTATCGAGGAGAGTTCCCCCTAAATCCCAAATATAATCTTGATAATCCATATCCTTTATTATAACATATTTTTCTAAAAAATGGCGGTAAAAAGGGATAGGAGAGCTTATTTTAGATATGAATTCCCATAAAAAAACTTACTTGGTTAATTCCAAATAAGTTTCAGTATCCCAGAAAATCAATCACCATAAACATCATTGTAAAGCATTGCCGTTGCAAGCCGCTCACTATCTCCGCCTAACTGATGAACTAATTCATAAGCAAAAACTAGAGCAGTTGCAGGTCCTCGGCTAGTAATCACTTTCCCATCAACAACAACGGTTTGCTTGATATAAGTACCAGAATCAATATCTGATTCGATACCATCGTAACAGGTAAACTGTTTATCCTTTAGGATTCCTGCACGATTGAGTGCAATCGGTGCTGCGCAAATGGCTGCTATCCACTTACCTTCTTCTTGCATCTTCTGTAGAGCTGACATCAAACGATCATCATCTCGCAAATTTGTCGCCCCAGGCATTCCTCCCGGCAGCACTACTAGGCCATAATCCTCTAACTTTCCAGCCCAAACTTTATCTGCTTGAACTGAAATACCATGAGAACCCGTTATAACCTTTTCAAAGCCAACCATTTCGCAAGTAATATCAGCACGACGCAGAACATCCACAACCGTCAACGCTTCAATCTCTTCAAATCCATTGGCTAACATAACAGCTACTTTCATCATACTTCTTCTCCTTTATTTTAATTGTTTTAATACTACTTTTTTATGCCTTGTAGGATAATGGGAGCGTTTCTCATCTGAGAGATTATTTTGATAACTTATCGAAAGCAAGAGTCCGACACCAATTAAATTACTAATAATCGAAGAACCACCTTGAGAAATGAATGGAAGCGGGATTCCTGTTAAAGGTAAAATTCCTGTTACAGCTCCGATATTTTCAAAAATATGAAAGAGTAACATCATGATAAAACCAGTAGAAATATAGGTGTAAAATTGATTATTTGATTTCAGCGTAATTTTTAACATACGATAAATCAATAGCAAGTACAAGGCAATCACAATCGTTGCACCGACAAAACCAAAATCTTCTGCAATGACAGTAAAAATCATATCACTTTCACGTACAGGCACCAATAGATTGGATACATTAAACCCTTGTCCCCAGAGACCACCACTACCAATTGCTATTTGACCTTGTGCCTGTTGATACGTAGTTGTTTGCGCATAATCAAATGGATTTAACCAAGCCAAAATTCGATTAATCTGATAAGTTGGGATCCCAATTTGATGCAAAAAGGCTCGCCCGTCTTTTGAAATGAAAATAAGTAAAAAGCCACCACCTACAATCAGAACTGTCAAAACAACTGGTACGATTATTTTCCAAGACACACCGGACAGGAGAACAATTCCTGAAAAGATGGCAATAAAAACTAAAGCTGTCCCTAGGTCACTCTGCAATGCCAACAAAATCAGGACAGGCAAGGTATAAAGTGCTAATTCAAAAATCAGAAAAAAGTCTAATTGAATTGTTCGCTCTCTATCTTTATAGCGCTTCAAAAAATTAACAACGACTCGTGACAACATCAGAATATAAGAAATTTTCATGAATTCAGACGGTTGGAACAAGGTGACACGCCCTATAGTTACCCAGTTTTTTGCTCCTGTCGAAGCAACTAATTCTGAACTATAAAAAATAAGCGGAAGCACCATCAGGGATAAGCCAAATACATATAAGTATGGCGTTATTTGCCAAAGAAATTTTGTATTAAATAGCATAATAATCAAACTGATAACTGTCCCCAGAGCAATCCAAGCAATCTGTTGCCCTACAATCGGCCAAACATTTTTAGGATAATCATGACTAACTGCAATATAAATGGCAACAATACCAATAAAAAGCAAACAAAATACTGGTAATATTAAACTATAATCCACTCGTGAATCAATCGAGCGTTTTTGATAAGGCATATCTCCTCCAACATACGTAATAAACATCAAAAACTTTTACGAGAAAAAGTATTGAATAATTAAGCTAGATGCAGCAACTGCAAACCAAGCAAAGGCACCTGTTACCAACGGTGCTACACCTGCTTTTCTAAATTGTCCAAAGGATACTCTCGCCCCAATCCCAGCAAGAGCCATTGCCATGAGCCATTGTGACAAGAACTTCGTTGCAGGAACAAATGAACTTGGAAAAATCCCCACACTAGTAACAATGGATGCCACGACAAACCACAGAATAAACCACGGGAAAATTTTCTTTAAATCAACTTTTTGATGACTGTTTTGTGAGCGTATATATCGGACTCCTGCAAAGATGAGACAGGCTGGTACAATCATCAAAGCACGACTTAGTTTGACAATCGTTGCCAAATCTCCCGCCGACTGACTGTAAGTGTATCCTGCTGCTACAACAGATGATGTATCATTGATAGCGGTTCCTGCCCAAGTTCCAAAAGTTGCATTATTCATATGCATCAGATGCCCTAAAAATGGGAAAATAAAAACTGCTAAAATGTTAAAGAAAAAAATTGTTGAAATAGATAAAGCGATGTCTTCATCTTTTGCTTCTAAAATCGGTGAGGCTGCTGCAATGGCAGAACCACCACAAATAGCAGTCCCGAACCCAATCAAAGTGGTTAAAACTTTACCCATCCCCAACAAACGACCTACCACATAAGCTGAAAGAAAGGCGATGAGAATCGTTAAAATACTAATCTTTAATGAGGAAATACCCGTAGCAGAGACACGACCAATGGACATGCTGAACCCCAGCAAAATAATGGAATATTGCAGTAATTTCTTACCTGAATAAGCTAAACCAGCATGATAAGTCTTTTTTATATGAAAAAGATTATTGGCTAAAATTCCCAAAAGAATGGCAAAAACGCTGGAGCCAATCAAGGGAAAGAAATTTCCCAAGACGGTTGCTACTGCCGCTAATACAAAAGCAAAACCAATCCCTGGAAGATATTTTTGATACATATTGAACCTTCTTTCTTTGTGTTTCTATTATAACAAAATTTAAAACTAGCAGCAGAGAAAATCAGTATTTTTAACAAAAAAACTCAGTTTACTTTGAACTGAGTCATTCATAAATTGAAGTTACATCGTTTCCTTCTTCAAAAATTGCTCCATCTCTTTTGGAATTTGTTTCATACTTGTGATGGATAGTGGAGCAACTTTTTCCAGAGCTGTTTGAATTTGGCGTCCATATCGTTTGGTTAAAATGCGATTGTCTAAAATAACGACTGCTGATTGCTGCTCTTGGTGTCGAATTGTACGTCCTAAAGCCTGTTTTATCCGTAAAATCGCAACAGGTAAGCTATAATCATAAAAAGGATTCTTACCTTCTTGCCGCAATTTGCGATTGAGCTTCTGCGTAAAGAAATCACTCGGATTATCAAAAGGGATTCGCGTAATAACTTCAATCATTTGTTTCTGACTAGAAAAATCTGTCCCTTCCCAAAAGCTACCCGCTCCTAGTAAAATACTACTTTCCCCTCTATCAAAACGTCGTTTAATATTAGCGGCTTCACCATTCTTATACTGGGCTAAATGAGGAAGACGCAAGCGTTCTGAAACAGCCAGTAGTAACGATTTTGATGTAAACAAAACGAGGAGAGGAACCCCTTGAGTAGCCAACTTATGTACCCATTTAACAATCAAATCTGCATAAATATCTATATCCAACTCTACAACATTTGGAAAATTCTTATCCAGCCATATTTTCTGCTGATATTTCTGCTTTTGTGGCAACTGATAAAATGGTGCATGTTCAAAACCAAGTAAATGAGCCAAATGCACTTTTTTGCTGATTTCCAGTGTAGCCGAAACGAACAAGACTTGAACTTCTTCGGGTAGCAAGGCTCTAAAATCTAGCATTTCTAAGCAAGCAGCTTCCAACATTGTCACTCGATAATCATCAAATCGCTCCTCTTTTAACCAGAACTGGTCATATTTTGTAGCGAAAATAGCGCGTAAGTCAGAAAGAGAGGAGGTATTTATCTCTGACAAGTCTTGTCGAAGTTTAGAACAAGTTTCCTTTGCCAGTTCATTTTTTCTGTAGCGTTGGAATTGTTCTATTGCATGAGCTAACTCAAATTGGATATCCTCTAACAAACGGCGTTCTAAGATAGTATTTACTTCTTTTAGTTCCAATTGAATCTGCTGCAAACATTTTGTCATATTAAGTGATTTTCGAGATAGATTTTCCAAAGCTAAAAACAACTTCTGCGCTTCATCCACAATCAAAAGCCGATTTTCTACAATTGACTTATCATCTTCTAACCGCTTCAAAAAATAGGCATGATTCGTCACTAACACACGACTACGCTTCGATTTTTCTTGACCTTTTTGCCAAAAATCTGTATCCCAAAAATGAGATTTTTTGCTCAATTTCCCGTCGTGAAGAACCTGTTGTAAATAAGTCTGATAACGATGTCGTTGGCCAATTTCATCCAGATCACCCGATTCTGTTTCTGTAAGCCAAACTAAAAGTAACATTTTGCAACGATTGACCAGACGATTATCATCTACTTGTTGCAAACTATCATAAAAGAAGTCAAGTTTCAAATAATTGGCAGGACTTTTTAAGCTATGAAGAGAAATATGAAAAATTTGTTCTAAGTTCTGTCCTTCATTTGCCACAATCTGATCCTGCAATACTTTCGTAGGAACCGTCACCAAGATTTGCTTGCTCGTTTGACCTAAAGCTGGAAGTAAGTAACCATAGGTCTTTCCTAACCCCGTCTGAGCTTGTAAAAAGCTTGATTGATGACTTTTTAAAGCCTGTTCTACCGCATGGGCAAACTCATCTTGTTCTTTTCGTTCCTCTAAAGCCAACAAATTGATATTGTGTTGGAAATTTTTGGATAATTTCCTTGCTTTTTTAATCTTTTTACTTTTTCTAAGAAAAATCCCCTGCCGCTTTACCAAATCATGGCAAGTGAAATCCGACATGTGATCAAAAGCATCCTCTATTGCCAAACGTGATTCATAAATCAAACTATTGGAAAAAGTTAACAAATATTCCACTAACTCTTTTGGAAGTTTTTGGATTTTCTCCTGTATTTTTAAAAATAAGGTAGCAGTTGCTGAAGCATCCGCAATCGCTGTATGTGCATGTTTTAAAGGGATGTCTAACTGTTCACATAATATTCCTAGATTGTATTTTTCAAACATCGGGAAAAAGACTTGTGCAAGTTCTACTGTATCTACCCTCGGAGTCACCAATTCAAACCCTTCCCAAAAAAGGGCTTCTGCAAGTAAATTGGCATCAAATTTCACATTATGAGCCACAAAAATGGCATCTTCAATCAACTCATATATCTCACGAGCCACTTGAGAAAAGTCTGGCGCCTTTCTCAATCGCTTATCTGTCAATCCTGTTAATTGGCGAATATGAGAAGTCAACTTTTCATGAGGATTCACATCGGTTTCATACGTTTTGACAATTTGACTATTTTCAATAATCACAATTCCGACTTGGATAATCTTTGCATTGCTACTGGCACTGGTCGCCTCCAAATCTACCACAGCATATTTTCTTTTTTCTTGTGTCATACTAGAAAAATTATACCATAAATCCAACTATTTCGTATCACGTTTTATGTCTTATTTTCTTTTGACGAATAAAGTAATATTTCTTTTGTGTCATTTCTCACATTTTTTGTTAAACTATGAAAGGAAGGGAGATCTCATGATAACAATTCATAAAACTTTAAATTCTCAAGCATACGAAAATACTTATTATTTAGAAAACGAGCATCATCTTATCGTAGTTGATCCGGGTAGCGACTGGGAGAAAATTGCAGCAAAAATCCAAGAAATCAATAAGCCAATTACAGCTATTTTACTGACTCATACCCATTACGACCATATTATGAGTGTTGATTTAGTTCGTCAACAGTTTAGCAATCCACCTGTCTATGTCGCTGAAAGCGAAGCTACTTGGCTCTATAGTCCGGAGTATAATCTATCTGGACTAGAGCGTCACCAAGATATTGACGACATCATCCTCCAACCTGCCGATGTTTTCTATAATTATCATAATTCTTACAGCTTAGATGATTTTTATTTTTATGTCGTACCAACACCCGGACATTCAATCGGTGGCGTTTCAATTGTCTTTCCTAACGAGCGTTTTGTTTTAACTGGTGATGCCTTATTTTGTGAAGCAATCGGTCGAACGGATCTCTATACTGGAAACTTGGAACAACTCATTGCTGGCATTAAAGAAGAATTGCTGACCTTGCCTAATTATGATGTTTATCCCGGTCATGGTTCTCAGACTACCATTGTTCACGAAAAAATGTTTAATCCATTTTTACAATGAAAAAAGCCCTAAACAGGCTTTTTATTATTGTTTTCTACTAAATCCTCAAGAATCGTCTCATAGACAGAACTGATCCAAATGAGCCAATAATGATTCCTACGACAAAAAGGAAGGCAATCATCAATGGAATAAAGGTTTGCGGTACAATCATTGAGAGATTCTGACTGGCAAGTGATGGATTGAACGATTTATAAGCTACTTCATAAACAAAATAAACTAATCCAGCTGGAACAACCGCTCCAAGTAAGCCAATCCAAGCTCCTTCTAGTAAGAACGGTCCTCGAATATAACTGTTTTTCGCACCTACCAGACGCATGATTTGGATTTCACGACTGCGTGAAATAATCGTAATTCGAATAGTATTTGAAATTAAGAAAACAGCAATAAAGACTAAGAGGAGTGCTCCTACAATACCCCACGTACGAATAAAATTAGCCAGAGCAAAAATACGTTTTGTATTGGCTCCACCGTATTCGACCTCAGAAACTCCTTCAATCTTCTTCGCATTATTTGCGACAGAAGTAACATACTTCGGTTCTGTCGTATCCACGATATAGGCATCATGCAAAGGATTGGCGTCTCCTTCAAAGAGTTTCCAATCTTTTCCCATGACTTCCGTTAATTTCTTTAATTGTTCTTCTTTGCTAGAAAATGTAACAGATTTGACATTGGCCATTTTATTAAGAGCATCATAAACCTTATGATAATCCTCATTTTTAACTTTTTGGCCTTCTTTTGTAATCGTCTCTTTATTATCTGCCGTATCTGGACGCATATAGACCATGACCCGCACATTATTTTCAATATCTGTTGCTAGCTTCGCTGTATTTAAAATGACTGACACAAAGATTGCAACTAATCCCAGCGTAATCATCACGGAGCTGACTGCAGCAACCGTCATCCAACCATTGCGCTTTAAACTTTTAAGCGATTCTAGCAGGTGACTTAAAAATCTACTATTCATCGTATCCGTATTCTCCTTTTGCTTCATCACGCACCACACGACCATTTTCGATGGCAATAACGCGGTGACGCA
This sequence comes from Streptococcus constellatus subsp. constellatus, assembly GCF_023167545.1. Classification (NCBI taxonomy): domain Bacteria; kingdom Bacillati; phylum Bacillota; class Bacilli; order Lactobacillales; family Streptococcaceae; genus Streptococcus; species Streptococcus constellatus. The sequence continues at coordinate 591,766 of NZ_AP014647.1, read as the reverse complement.
AAGTATTTACAATTTGGCTATTATGAGTGGCCATTAAAACAGTTGTTCCTTGAAGGTTAATTCGTTCCAGAAGATTCATGATTTCCCATGAATTATCCGGATCCAAATTTCCTGTTGGTTCATCAGCGATTAGAACCTTTGGATTATTGACAATAGCTCGTGCAATCGCAATCCGTTGTTGCTCACCACCAGATAGCTCATTTGGAAAAGAGCGAACTTTATGTTTCAAACCAACTAAATCTAGCACTTCCATAACACGCTTTTTAATATTGCGACGACGCTCACCGATAACTTCCATGGCGTAAGCGATATTTTCATACACCGTCTTTTTGGGTAGCAATTTATAATCTTGGAAAACGACGCCAACATTACGACGCAACATTGGAATATCACGTTTTTTAATTTTAGCAAGATTAAAGCCAGCAACTTGCAGACTTCCCTTATCAACTTTCACTTCACGATACAATAATCGAATAAAAGTTGATTTCCCAGCTCCAGAAGGTCCTACAATGTAGGTGAATTCTCCTGGTTCCACTTTGATGGACACACCACGCAAGGCTGTTGTCCCGTTGTCATATTTTTTGACAACATCTCTCATTTCAATAATTGACATATATTGCAAAGAGTCCTTTCATTAAATACTCAAGTTACTAAAATGACACTTTCTTTGATAAAAGCCTTCTTTTTAGTTCAACCGCCATTTCAAGTAGGCATCTATGAAGCCATCTAAATCACCATCCATAACTTTATCAACTTGAGCTACTTCGTAACTAGTTCGATGATCTTTAACCATAGTGTAAGGTGTAAAAACATAGGAGCGGATTTGACTTCCCCAAGAGATCTCTTTTTTATCTCCTTTGAGCGAATCTACTTCTGCTGCTTTCTTTTCTTGCTCCATTTGATAGAGCTTGGCTTGAAGCAACTTCATTGCCCGATCACGGTTTCCATATTGTGTACGGTCAACCGTTGATTGTGTCACAATTCCTGTCGGTATATGCGTCAAACGCACCCCCGTCGAAACTTTATTGACATTTTGTCCACCAGCACCACCTGAACGAAAAGTATCCATCTTGATGTCTTCATCTCGAACTTCAATTTCAATCGTATCATCTAACTCCGGCATGACTTCTACCGATGTAAAGGAAGTGTGCCGACGCTTAGCTGAATCAAACGGAGAAATCCGCACTAATCGATGAACCCCCATTTCAGATTTCAACAAACCATAAGCATGAGGCCCTTCAAAAGACAAGGTAACAGACTTAATTCCCGCTTCGTCCCCCGCTTGATAATCCAAAACTTCAACCTTGAAACCATGAGCATTGCCAAAGCGTGTATACATACGAAGCAACATATCTCCCCAATCTTGAGCTTCTGTTCCTCCTGAACCTGGGTGAATTTCAAGGATAGCATTGTTGTTATCATAAGGTTCTGATAAAAGCAAGGTCATCTCATAACTTGCCATCATCTTGTCCAATTCAACTAGCTTTTCTTCTAGTTCTTCTTGAACAGATGTATCTTCAGCTAAGAAATCCAGCAAAATTTCTAGTTCATCAAACAAATCAGTCATTTGCTGAAAGTTATTATAGGTTTGCTTGAGTTGATTGAGCTCCTGAGATGTCTTTTGAGCTGCAATGTTGTCATCCCAAAAGTCAGGTTCTGTCATCTTATTTTCTAAGATAGCAATTTCTTCTTCCAGACCTTCTAAGTCAAAGAGACCCCCTGAAAGAAGCTAATTTTTCACGATTTGCGTCAATTTTTTGACGAATTTCTGAAATGTCCATATCTACCTCTTTTCACATATCGTTTTATTATATCACAAGTCAGTATTTTTTTCTAATTTCTGACAGAACCCCATAATAGTTATTGTATAAAATTTCTAAGTTGTAATCAAGAAATTTCGTTCTTTGTTACATGATTGTTAGATAGGTTGCTGGCTGAAGAAAAATATTAAGAAGATAGATATACCGAAATGATCTGTATGGTAGTGTTCTACTTTGCAATTTCTCGCTCAAGAACTTCTAAAACACCTGATTCTTGATTACCTGGTGCTTGATACTTTGCTACTCTCTTTACTATTTCAGATTCGTTTTTCATCGCATAGCCTGCTCTACATAAGCTAGCTTTTCTAGGTCATTTCCACCGTCTCCAAAAGCCATTATCTCTTGTGGAACTGATCTTTTGGAAAAAACGAAGCCAGTTGGGCATATTGATTACCTGAGATGACAACTACTTTAATATCTTTATCTTGCAACATTCGATAAATTTTCTCGAAATACTTCACATCATAGGTATTGTCAAAGCACAGGAATGTATCATCCGCATCAAATGCCACTAATTTGACTATCTTTTATCCCTCCTCTTTACCTCAATTTTATACTAAAAAACTTAAAAATTCCTATGATTTTTGACGACAATCGTTCCTATCTCTTTTTTTAAAATACAAGAAGAAGCACTTTAACGAAGAAATTGTAGCTACACTTATCTCTTTTAAAATCTAGTACGAAAATAAGTGAATGGCTTCTCTCAGCTCGTCTGCAAGAACTTTTTCTTTATTTAATTGGAGATAAATTTCTAATAAGCACGAACGAACATTGGAAAACTGTATGAAGTCTATTGAGTTTTCTAACGGAAAGCTAAGTGAAGTTAACCAAACCGCAACTCTGGTTTGTGAGAGTCTCTCATTTAAAACAGCTTGATAGATTACTCGTGCCAAACGCCATTCTCATCACTAATAAAGCGCCAATCCACTCTTTTAAAAATCTTTTCTAATACTTGAAGAACCTCATTTACTCGTGTTATAGGAAAATCTGGATGACAGATAATCTCAACTAAAAGATCTGCACCATGAGCAAAGGCATGCACCCAACCATATTCTTCAGAATAACCAGTACTATCATTTTCATACAATAAATAAGACAGACCTTGTTCAAATAGAGCCATTCTTTGATGACTAGAAAGTCTTTTAAAATAAAGTGAATTTTTCTTAGCATCTGCATTTAGCAAATTAGCGAATAATAAAGCCGTAAAAGATCGAATCAGAGTAGCCTGACCAACTTCTTCCTTTTTATACAAAAGTCCCTGTCGTTTAAGAGCTTCAACCACTACAAAATCAAACTGGTCCTTTGTAAATAACTGTTCTTGTATGGCTCTGGCTAGAGAAACAAAGATTAAGTCATCTCGTATTTTATAATTTGGATGACCAATATGATCTAACATCCAAAGGATTTCTTCTTGTTGATAAATCAGCATATCCTGTGCTAATTTTTCTTTTAGTATTTTTTCCATATCTTTCCTTTTCAATTAGATTATTGAGTCTGAGACAAAATAGTTCTCAGTCACAAAAAAGCTAGAGATTCCCAATTATGGAACTCTAGCTTTTTAAGTTTGAGTCGTTCTCTTATTGTATTTAAGGAGATTATTGGCCATGAGCACTAAACCCATGTCAATTTTCACCTGACGCTTGCCTCTTAGGTTACATCTCTTGTAACCCAAATAAGCCTTTATCTGCCCAAAGACAGGTTCCACATCAATCTTACGTTGATTGAAAATCTGTCTACCTTCGGGAGATAAAAGCGCTTGGCATTCTTTAGCTTTTAAGTGTTGATAACGTTCGTTGATATATAGTCCCTTTTGAGGGGCTGATTTAGGTTCATCAGCGTAGTAAACCTTGATTTCCTGTTGAAAGTCCGTCTGTGTTTTCTGATGTTTGATATGATGAAAACGATAGCACCAGCCATCAGGATGAGTGTAGCTATCCTCCTTGTCATCATAGTACCAATTCGCTAAGTTTCTAGCCGACTGTTTATACCCTTTCTTCTGTTCCTGATCAAACATGGCATATTTAATCAGATGGTTCACCTCATTTTCATCTAAACGAAGGAGGTTCTCTTCACTTCCATAGCCGGCATCTGCGACAACGGTCTTCAAGTCATGTGGATAAGTTTCAAGGAATGGCAGGAGAGTCTTGGTATCTGTCGGATTTGAGAAGACATCATAATGAAGAACAAATTGATTTTCAGTAGCGATTTGAAGATTGTAAGCAGCCTTGAGTTGACCATTCTTCATGTGGTCTTCTTTCATCCGCATAAAAGTGGCATCTGTATCTGTTTTGGAAAAGCTGTTACGCCCTTCAAATGTCTCTTGGTAGCCTTCATATTTTTCAGCACGTACTGAAAAATCATCCTTGACTTTACGCAGGACTTTCTTGAGTTTCCGACGTTGAGTTTTACGTTCATCCTTTCCTTTAACGGGTGTCTCCTCAATGTCTTGGTTCAGTTTTTCCAATTCTTCTTCGAGGACTTGAGCGAATTCAATCAACTGCTCTGAAGCAATCGGTTCTTCTTCGTCCAGCCTAATGGCCTGATGGATAAGGGGAGTGATTTCTTCTTGAAAATAGACCTGTATCTGTTCTTGAAGTTTGACGGAAAACTTGTCTGTGGCCTTTTTCCACACGAAACTATACTTGTTAGCGTTGGCTTCAATCTTAGTCCCGTCAATAAACAGACAATCTAAGGTCACTAACTCTTCCATTTTTAAACGAAGATTGAGGTCAATGAAAAGATCACGAATGAGGTCTTCCATCCCTTTAGCGACTCGAAATCGATTGATAGTGCGGTAGCTGACAACCAACTGTCCTGTTAGGTACTGCATAGCCAGATTTTCAATCATCATTTTTTCGATTTTTCGTCCAGAGAAAATCCCTTGCGAGTAGGCAAATAGTAGAGCGGCTAAAAGCATTTTAGGGTGATAAGACGGGCGACCAAAGTTATGATAGAACGTGTGGAAGTGACGATCCTCCAAGGCATTCACCACTTTTTCAATAGTAAAGACGAGATGGTCTTGTGGCAAGAAAGAACTGATTTCTAGTGGTAAAGTTGTTTGATTTGTGTTATAGTGAATATGCATGGGATAGCCTTTCTAAATGGTTTATTGGGCAATTCTATTTTACCAAGACTATCGCAACCATGCAAAAAGCAACGGCAAATCCGTTGCTTTTTTTGTAGCAAAGGGACTATTGTCCCAGACTCTTCTTAAATAGCATTCTGATCAAAGCCAAGTTTGCGTTGGATAAATTTGACAATTTCTACAATGATAATCATTGAAAAACTGCCAATAAGGACTGCTGTCCATTGTGAAAGATCCAATTTTGTCACATGAAAAATTCCTTCTAGTGGCTCAATCAAAATAGTAGAAGCCAACAAGATAAAGGAGACCAAGATAGACCAATTAAAGGTTTTAGACTTGAATGGCCCGACTGTTAGAAGTGATTGATAAACAGATTTCACATTAAAAGCGTGGAAGAGCTGAATTAATCCAAGCGTTGCAAAAGACATAGTTAATGCGTCTGCATGAATGGCTCTCATATCCCCAACATGAACAGGATTCATCAATGCATAAGCATAAACACCAAGTACCAAAGCACCTTGCAAGAATCCTTGATAAATAATCGAGCTCATGACACCACCTGAGAAGAAGCTAGACTTGCGACCACGCGGTTTATGCGTCATCACACCTGGCTCAGCAGGTTCAACCCCCAGAGCAATGGCAGGGAAAGTATCTGTCACTAAATTAATCCAAAGTAGGTGAACCGGCTGCAGCACATCCCAACCAAAAAGAGTTGCTAGGAAAATAGTCAAAACTTCTGCCGTATTGGCCGAAAGCAAATATTGAATCGTCTTTTGAATGTTAGAGAAGACTTTACGGCCTTCTTCAACAGCCACGATAATCGTTGCAAAGTTATCATCAGCCAAAATCATATCAGAAGCACCTTTCGAAACTTCTGTACCTGTAATCCCCATTCCAATACCGATATCGGCTGTCTTCAGGGCTGGTGCATCATTGACACCATCACCGGTCATAGCAACAACTTTCCCCTGATGTTGCCATGCTTTGACAATCCGTACTTTATGCTCAGGTGATACGCGCGCATAGACAGAATAATGACCAACAACTTTTTCAAACTCTTCGTCTGACAATTCGTTAAGCTCGGCACCAGTCATGACATGGTCTTTACTATCATCATTGATAATTCCTAGACGTTTGGCAATGGCTTCCGCCGTAGCTTGGTGGTCACCCGTAATCATAATTGGACGAATCCCTGCTTCCTTGGCAACGCGAACGGCTTCTGCTGCTTCTAGACGCTCAGGGTCAATCATTCCAATCATACCTGTGAAAATTAAATCATTTTCAAGATTTTCAGACGTTAAGTTTTCTGGGATTTCATCAATAATTTTGTAGGCGCCAGCCAACACGCGCAAGGCTTGATGAGCCATACCTGAATTATTATCTTTAATCAGCTGAGTCGTTGCCTCATCAATCTGCGCAATAGTTCCTGCCTTGTCACGAGACACACAACGTTTTAAGAGTTGATCTGGCGCACCTTTTACAGCAACCAAAAATCTACCGTCCGGCAAAGGATGAATAGTTGACATGAGCTTACGGGTCGAGTCAAACGGCAACTCCGCTACACGAGGATATTGCTCTAAGAAAGCTTTAACATCATAGCCCTTATCAAGTGCATACTGAACAAAGGCTGTTTCTGTTGGGTCACCAATGAGTTTCCCCTCTTGGTCGATTTTAGTGTCATTAGCAAGTACAACCGAGCGTAGCAAAGGCAAGTCGAGCCCAAGCTCAATAGCCTGTTTTGCTTCGTGCAAGCTACCATCATAGAAGACTTTCTCAACTGTCATTTTGTTCATAGTTAACGTACCAGTCTTATCAGAAGCAATAATTTCAGTAGAGCCAAGCGTTTCAACTGCAGGAAGCTTTCTAACAATAGAATTTCTCTTCGCCAAAACTTGGGTACCAAGTGCCAAGACAATGGTTACAATAGCAGGAAGCCCCTCTGGAATCGCTGCAACAGCAAGTGCGACTGATGTCATCAATTCGCCCAGTGGATCTTTTCCTTGAATAAATACACCAACCACAAAAGTGATAGCTGCAATAATTAAAATCGCATAGGTGAGCACTTTTGACAGACCATTTAGATTTTGCTTGAGTGGAGTATCTGTTTCATCAGCGTTTTGAAGCATACCAGCAATATGACCAACTTCCGTATACATACCTGTATTGACAACTACACCCATTCCCCGTCCATACGTAACATTTGAATTTTGGAAAGCCATATTGATGCGGTCACCCAGTCCTGCATCCGCAGCTACATCATCAGTCAGATGTTTTTCAACAGGAACAGATTCACCAGTCAGAGCTGCTTCTTCGATTTTCAACGTGTTCGCTTCCAAAAGACGCATATCAGCAGGTACCACATCACCAGCTTCCAGTATAACGATGTCTCCTGGAACTAATTCCTTAGAATCCACTTCTGTCACATGCCCGTCACGCAGCGCACGCGCAGCTGGGCTAGACATAGATTTGAGTGCTTCAATTGCTTCTTCTGCCTTGCCTTCTTGGTAAACTCCAAAAATGGCATTAATAATGACCACAGCTAGGATAATAATCGCATCTGCAATATCTTCACCACCTGAAGTCACAACTGAAAGAATAGCAGCAATCAGCAAAATGAGAATCATCAAATCCTTGAATTGCTCAACGAATTTCATCAGAAGGGATTTTTTTTCTCCTTCATCTAGTTCATTGCGACCATACTCATCTAAACGCTTAGTAGCTTCATTGCTTGTTAAACCCTGATTAGAAGTTTCCAAATTCTTTAAAACTTCTTCCGAACTTTGCGTATAAAACGCTTGGCGCTTTTGTTCTTTCGACAAAATAGTTCCTCCTTTAATCTCTTTTTGACAAACAAAAAGAGACCTGTTTGCTGTAACAAGTCTCGCTGTTTCATACAAGGCCGGAAATTGCTTTCGTATTGACGACCTTGTAACGGATATCCCGCTAGCTACTCCCTTGAGTGTTTTTATTATATCAAATTCTTCAATTTTTTCAAGCAAAAAAGTTCAATTTCTATCTATTTTGCCCAGCAAAGAATAAGACGCAATAAATAAAATAATCGCTATGACAAGTGTCCCTGTTAGGTCAAAGAACATATTAAGCTTTGTCTTGTTATAAAAACCAAATAAATCTGCTGAGAATAAAAATAGCCGCTATTACTAAACTAAAAAGGATTCTTCCCATCACTTTCTACCTCCACGAAATTTCCATTTGATAATCCGCAAAAGTTCGACCGCCATCAGGTGTTCTCAATTGATAATGCAGTTCAAGTGTCTGCTTTTTCAAATCAACCTGGTAATGACTTGTTTTTGTGATAAATTGTTGTATGCCGACCGGTGTGGGAATTCCAATCAAAGCTTCTCCTCCTTTGATAAACCGCATCAAAGATTTAGGAGTAGAGAAGCGTGTCATGACTAGTTCTTCATCCTGAAACTTCAAAACAACATTTTCATTCTCTTCATTTTCAAAACGCAAGTAATGATAAGCTCCCTTTTTCTGCCATTCTCCGTCATAAGTTTGATCAATTTGTTCTACTTGTTCATCAAACTGTATCTGATTTTTGATTCTAATCTTCACACTATAAGCTCCTCATCTACTGCTTTTCTTTTCTATTTTATCAGAAAATCTCAAAGATTTCTTCCTTTCTTTCCTTTAATTTTTTCAGTGTGGTCTTCTTCTGTTTTATGGTATAATAGAGCCATGATTGAAAAAGTATTTCGTGATCCCGTGCACAATTACATTCATGTAGATCACCAAGTCATCTATGATTTAATAAACACTAAAGAATTTCAACGACTGCGCCGCATTAAACAGCTGGGAACTTCTGGCTATACTTTTCATGGAGGCGAACACAGCCGTTTTTCACATTGTCTTGGAGCCTACGAAATTTCCAGACGCATCACAAAGATTTTTAACGAAAAATATCCAGAAGTTTGGAATCGTCATGAAAGTCTCTTAGTCATGGCAACAGCCCTCTTGCACGATGTAGGTCACGGCGCTTATTCACATACTTTCGAGCGTTTATTTGATACCGACCATGAAGAAATTACACGCCAGATTATCACGAGCCCTGAAACAGAGATTAACCAAGTGCTGGTTCAAGTTTCACCTGATTTTCCAGAAAAAGTAGCCAGTGTTATCAACCATACTTATCCTAATAAACAGGTTGTTCAGTTGATTTCCAGTCAAATCGATGTGGATCGTATGGATTATCTCTTGCGAGATTCCTACTATACAGGTGCTTCTTATGGACAATTTGACTTAACACGGATTTTGCGCGTTATTTGTCCTGTCAAAAATGGCATTGCTTTTAAGCGCAACGGCATGCATGCTGTAGAAGATTATGTCGTCAGTCGTTATCAAATGTATATGCAGGTCTATTTCCATCCAGCTAGTCGTGCGATGGAGGTACTCTTACAGAATTTACTCAAACGAGCTAAATTTCTCTATGAAAAGCAGAAAGACTATTTTTTGCTTTCTTCTCCCAACCTTATTCCTTTCTTTGAAAAAAGAGTGACTTTGAAAGATTATTTAGCATTGGATGACGGTGTGATGAACACCTATTTCCAAGTTTGGATGACGAGTCCTGATACGATTTTATCTGATTTAGCACAGCGTTTCATCAACCGTAAGGTCTTTAAATCCATTATTTTCTCTGAAAAAAATGAAAAATATCTGAATATCATGCGGAATTTAGTTGCAGAAGTCGGCTTTAACCCTGACTACTACACGGCCATTCATCGTAATTTTGACTTGCCGTATGATTTCTATCGACCACATGTAGAAAATCCGCGAACGCAGATTGAAATTGTGCAAAAAGATGGCAATCTTGCTGAATTATCCACTTTGTCGCCCATTGTTGAATCGTTAGCAGGCACAAGACATGGAGACAATCGTTTCTATTTCCCAAAAGAGATGCTGAAAGATGCTGGACTTTTTAGCGAAAATAGCAAAACTTTCTTGTCGTATATCAAAAATGACCAATTTATCTATGGAGAAGCACACAAACATGAGTATTAAACTAGTTGCCGTTGATATTGACGGAACCTTATTAAACACCAAAAGAGAAGTCACACCAGAAGTTTTTTCTGCTGTACAAGATGCCAAAGCTGCTGGAGTAAAGATTGTCATTGCAACCGGACGCCCCATTCCAGGAGTGAGAACTTTGCTCGAAGAATTACATCTAAATGAGCCAGGTAATTATGTCATTACCTTCAATGGCGGGCTGGTTCAAGATACAGTCACAGGGGAAGAATATATCAAAGAACCCCTGTCTTATGAGGATTATCTGGACATCGAATGCCTCAGCCGCAAGCTAGGAGTTCATATGCACGCTATCACCAAGGACGGCATTTATACTGCTAACCGTAACATTGGAAAATATACTGTTTACGAAGCTGGGTTAGTTAATATGCCAGTCTACTACCGCACTCCAGAGGAAATGATAGATAAAGAAATCGTTAAAATCATGTATATTGACGAACCAGAAATTTTGGATCAAGCAATCACGAAACTTCCTAAAGAATTGTACGATAAATACACACTCGTAAAATCTGCACCTTTTTACTTAGAAATTGTCAAAAAAACTGTCAACAAAGGAGCTGCAGTCGTGCATCTAGCAGAAAAATTAGGATTGACAAAAGAGGAGACTATGGCGATTGGTGACGAAGAAAATGATCGTTCTATGCTAGAAGTCGTTGGAAATCCTGTTGTAATGGAAAATGGGACTGATGAACTGAAAAAAATCGCCAAATACATTACCAAATCAAATGACGAATCAGGCGTTGCATACGCTATTAGAGAGTGGGTTTTAAACTAATGTACACTTATAAAATCGGAATCTCTGCTCAAGAACACGATGATTTTGTTAAGCAAAGTTCTCAAACCAACTTACTTCAAAGCGCTTCTTGGGCAAAGGTTAAAGATAACTGGGACAATGAACGAATTGGTTTTTACAAAAATAATCAATTAGTAGCCTCGGCTAGCATTCTCATCAAGCCACTGCCGCTCAGTATGACCATGCTTTATATTCCGCGTGGTCCTATTATGGACTATCAAGATCAGGAATTGCTACACTTTGTTCTGACTTCTTTAAAAAAATTTGCCAAAACTAAAAAAGCTCTTTTTATCAAGTTTGATCCTAGTCTTTTCTTAGTTCAAAATCAAAGTGGGGAAGAACGACAGGATAATCCAAAAACTCTTGATTTGATTAACAACTTGCAAAAAGCAGGTGCTATCTGGCTTGGACGCACTGAATTATTGGATGAAACCATTCAGCCACGCTTTCAAGCAAATATTTACAAGGATAATTTCAGTGAAGAACTTTTATCGAAAAGCACACGACAAGCTATTCGCACTGCTCGCAACAAAGGTATTCAAGTCCAATTTGGTGGTTCAGAGCTTTTGGACGATTTCTCTGCTTTGATGAAAAAAACAGAAAATCGAAAAAGTATCCATCTGCGTGGTCAAGATTATTATCAAAAACTGCTGGATACTTACCCTGAGCAGTCCTATATCACACTTGCAAGTATTAATTTAAACGAGCGTCTAGAAAATCTCCAAGTACAAAAATCCAAGGCTGAAAAAGAAGCTAGCAAATTTACTGAAAAAACCAAGCCCGGTAAAATTGAAAACAACAAGCAGGAACAAAAACGGCTGCAAGAAGAAATGGATTTCTTAGCAGAAAAAATGACTCAAGGAGTCACAACAGTGCCTCTATCTGGAACTTTGGTTCTCGAATATGGAACTACCTCTGAAAATATCTATGCTGGAATGGACGAAGAATACCGCCGCTACCAGCCAGCCCTCCTCACTTGGTATGAAACCGCAAAGCACGCCTTTGAACGTGGCGCCGATTGGCAAAATATGGGGGGAGTTGAAAACGATCTAAACGGCGGGCTTTATCATTTCAAATCCAAGTTCAATCCAACTATTGAGGAATATGTTGGTGAATTTAACCTCCCAACTAATCCTCTCTATCATCTCTCGAACTTTGCTTATACTTTGAGAAAGAAATACCGCAGCAAACACTAAGAAAGGAATCGCATGACACTCAAACAACTTCGTCAGGAAGAATTTGTAAAACACAGCGCTTCTTGCGCTCAACGTTCTTTTATGCAGACGGTAGAAATGGAGAAGCTCTTAGCGAAACGCGGTTTTACTTGCCAATATGTCGGTCACACAAATAAACACGGTGAATTAACCGTTTCAGCCGTGCTCTACAGTATGCCCATGACAGGTGGACTTCACATGGAAATAAATTGTGGCCCTGTTTCAACAAATCCTCAAGACCTGCAAGCTTTTTACCGTGAACTCAAGACCTACGCCAAAGAAAATGGTGCTTTAGAGCTAATTGTCAAACCTTATGAAACTTATCAAACATTTGACAGCAATGGTCAACCTACTTCGCCCGAAAAAACAGAATTGATAAAAGATTTGACAGACTTAGGTTATGAATTTGATGGTTTACAGACTGGCTATCCCGGTGGGGAACCTGACTGGCACTATGTCAAAGATCTGGCAGGTCTTACCGAAAAAGACCTCATCAAATCCTTCAGCAAAAATGGCAAATCAACCGTCAAAAAGGCGAATACTTTCGGCATTCAATTAAAAAAATTGAAGCGAGATGAATTAAATATTTTCAAAGAAATCACTTCTGCCACTTCCGAACGGCGTGAATATAGTGACAAATCTTTAGATTACTACCAAGATTTCTACGATGCTTTTGGTAATCAAGCAGACTTTATGATTGCAACGCTTAATTTTCAAGATTATTTGCAACATCTGCAAAATGATCAAAAAAAACTCAGACAAAAAATTCAAAAATTAGAAGCGGATTTAGAAAAAAATCCTCAGTCGGAGAAAAAGCACAATCAACTGCGTGAATTCTCTAGCCAATTTGAAAGTTTTAAAACACGTAAGGCCGAAGCACAAGAATTGATAGATAAATATGGAATGGAAGACCAAGTGATGGCTGGCAGCCTTTTCCTGTACACACCACAAGAGGCAACTTACCTCTTTAGTGGTTCCTATCCTGAATTTAACAAATTTTATGCTCCAGCGCTTCTCCAAGAATACATCATGAAAGAAGCTATCAAGCGAGGTATTCCTTTTTATAATTTTCTTGGTATTACTGGAATTTTCGACGGTTCAGACGGCGTGCTCCGCTTTAAACAAAATTTCAATGGTTATATTGTTCGCAAAATGGGTACCTTCCGCTATTATCCACAGCCATTAAAATTTAAAATTCTCAGTTTGATTAAAAAATTGCTACGGCGCGCTTAAAACTCTCAAACAGCTTTTTGAGAGTTTTTAAAGTATTCATATGTTCTATAAGGATTTATCAGATATGCTTAAACGATTTATTTCAAAAAAACTACTAGCGATTTACTTTCTGTTTATCGTGCTGACATGGGTTGAGTCGGTCTTAAATCCTACCCTCGTTCGGATGATTATTGATAGTTTTCAAACGAAAAATTTAATGATTCTCTGGCAAATCTTGATGTTGGGAATTCTTGGAAATATGTTGATTGTCTTAGGTTTGGCAGGCAAACGCTATTTCTATGCAAAAGTCATTGCAGATTTCAATGCAAATATAAAAGGAAAGATGTTTGCTACTTTTTTGTATGAAAATCAACTGGCAAATGAAGATATTCTTTCTGACTTGGAAAATGATGTAAAGCAAAATAATAGCGTTTCCAATTCCTCGTTGAATTCCCCTAGAAATAAAATTATTGTGGACAACATCGTTTGAAAATTTTAAAATTCGCACCGTTGTAAAATGAAGTGTAATAAAAAGGTCAGCATAAATATCCTGACCTTTTTTAACTTCCACTATTATCCATCTAAAAACTTCCGCCACTGCCCCCGTGACTTCTGTCTGATGAAGATGTATGTGTGCTACTACCCCCAGAATCACTGGAGCTGCTAGGCTCCGGTTTTGCTTTCTTATCTACATTTGAGTAGAGGAAGAATTCTTGAGCATTGGTAATCTGGAGACTATTTTTCTTGATGTAATCAGTGGCTCCGGTTTGATGATAGACAGATTTGAGCTGACCTTTCATTCCTGTTACGATGAGAAAGGCGATACCAAAGCCAATAGCCAATGCTCCAGGAATCCAGTACCAACTTAAAGGCTCCTTAGGGAGATTTTTTACATCATAAGGCTGCCCTTTTCGTGCTTGAGTGAGGAATTCATCACACTGCTCAGCGTAGGTTGTAAAAGCAGCATTGTAGTCACCATCTTTTAAATCAGGCAAGAACTGCTTTGATAGGTAGTCTAAGCCAGCATCGGTAAAAGCAGTGATGCCGTAGCCTGTCGTTGAAATATGCCACTTCCGTTCTGCCATACTGATTAAGAAAAGCACCCCATCATGATTTTTTCCTTGACCGTAGCCATTGTAGTCGAAGTAGTCATCTGCGAAGTCTTGAGCACTTTTTCCTTCCAGACTCTTAACGGTCACGACAACAACATCGCATTTTTGGCGCTGACTAATGTCTTGGAGCTTTGATAGTAAGACTTTTTCTTGATTCGGCTTCAGCAAGTCCGCTTCATCTACCAGTAATGGATTGGCCGATGCATTGAGCAATTTGGTTACTTTATTGAGATAATACCGAACACCGCTATAAATATTTTTCCCACTCTCAAAAGCTTTCCAAAGTATGTCGTCACTCTTTGCTCCTAGCTTTTCTTTAGCGTTTCCGGCATAATATAGGATCCATTCATTTTTTTCTTTATCAACAGCAAGGAGAATACCTTCAGCTGTGCCTGCAGATTCTTGATAAACCTTTTCAGCATAAGACAAAATACCATCTTCACCTACTGATTTTGCTGCTAAAAAGTAAACTTTCAAATGATATTGTTCTTCAATAGCTTTAGCCGCTTTGTTAATCTCTGTTATTTCCTTGCTTGAAAAGGCTGAGACTTCATCACGAATATAGCTGGTTTCTTCTGCACAGACAGTCCCAATCATGAGAAAGGAGAGAAGAAGAGTTGTCAGTAATGTTATGAATTTCTTCAACATAATCTCATCCTCCCTTCTTACAGTAAGTGAATCATCCATACAGCCGCATAACTAACTAAACTTGCAGCCACGCCCAGTCCAATTAGCCAACGTCTATAAGCTTGCTTGTCTAAGGGCAAATCTCCGACGAATTTACCAGTCTGACCATTCATCGCAAAGACAAACTTTTTGCCCCTCCAAGTCGTATTTAAGAGCCAAACTGGATAGAGAACATACTTAGTTGAACCATTTATCAAGCGAATATTCGAAGATTCTGGGGTAACGGCAGAAAACCCCGTAACTGTATCTTCAAAGGCTTCCTCCGTGCTTTGCTTGACACGGCTGTTAGCATGAGTAATGCTCTCCTCGGCTCCGACATCATATTTATCTGCTAGGTATCCTGCTAGGTAAGCTGTCTGAAAATCAACAGCTTCTGAAAAATCAAAGGGTTCAATGGATTCCATTAATTGATCATCCAATTTACTTGAACCGTCTACTGGGATATGTTCAAACGCTAACTGACCGGAACGAATAACTGAAAAATAGCTTGTTTCGGTATAGTCATACTCACTATCACTCCATGTTCTAATCCTGCTTGCTTTATAATGAACATCCGCATCTGCTTCTGTGTCAAAAAGCCAGAACGGAACATAAACCCCCTTTACTTCATCAATATGATTTTGGTCTTTAAAAACTTTTGGCAAGAGACGTTTCCCCATGAGATGCTTGTTCAGATTCGCCTTTGCTGCCTTTTTATCTAATTTGAATGGAATCACATAATCTGGCTTTAAATCACCAGCAAAGCGTCCCATCATAACAACAGGATTATCGCAGAATGGACACGAAGTGGCTGCTGTTGACTCGTCAGCAACAATTTCACCACCACAAGATTTACAGACATAAACTGACAGCTGATCAATCTCGCCCGTATCCCATTCACCACCAGCTTGCGTACTCCAGGTCATATTTTCATCAGTCTGGGTTTTTAATTGTTCATCCAATTCCTTCAAACTTGACATATCCAATTCGGAATCACAATAAGGACACTTCATTTTCTGGATTGAACTATTAAATTCAAGAGCACCACCACAATTTGGACATTTATATTCTTGTAAATCAGCCATGATGACCTCCTTTCTACTGTCATCGATCTATGAGATAGTTAGAAAAGTTTTAAACAAGGTCATTTTCATCAAATACATTGCCACATTCTGGGCAGAATTTAGGTGGATTATAAGCATCTTCTGGCTGCCAGCCACAATTGCTGCAACGGTATTGACGTTGGGGTTCTGGCTTTGGTTTTCCACAATTTGAGCAGAATTTACCTTTATTTACAGCGCCGCAAGTACAAGTCCAGCTGTCACTCACAGGTTTTGGTGAACCGCATTCTGGACAGAATTTACCTGAAGCTTCATGTCCATTTGGACAAGTCCATTTATCTGCAGTAGTTTGGGTTTGAGAGGTTGCACTCGCTGTTTGCGTTTGCTGACTAGCTGCCTGCTCTTGTCCCATCGCAAAAAGATTTTGAGCATTCATGCCGCCTGCGCCCGCTGCCATTCCTACTCCCATAAAGCCAGTCATCGCACCGCCTGGATTTTCAGCCGCTGCTTTCATAGCATCTGCCTGTGCACCGACTAAGGTAGCCGCTGCCATGGTTGGGTCCTTCATAATAGCCACACGTTGAGCCTGCTTAATCATTTCAGCATCTTCGTCTGGAAGAGTTACTGAACCAAGAGCTACACTGATGACTTTCAAACCACGAAGCTCGCCCCATTTGCTAGAGAGTGCTTCATTCATAGCATTTTCGAGTTCTGTATTATGGCTAACGATTTGATTTGGTCGCAATTCTAAATCAGACAATGTAGCGAATGCTGGTTGAAGAGCACTGATAAATTCTGTTTTCAGTTGTGATTCTAACTCTTCACGCAAATATTCTTTTTCGACATTGCCACAGACATTGGTATAGAAAAGAAGTGGGTCTGCAATCTTATAAGAATAAACACCAGAACAACGGACAGAAACATCCACATCTAAGCCGATTTTTGAATCCACCACACGAAACGGAATCGGATTTGGTGTGCCAAACTTATTATCAATCAGCTCTTTTGTATTGAAATAATAAACACGTTGATCTTTGCCTGTATCACCACCATAAGTGAAACGTTTTCCAATTTGTTTAAAAGTTTCCTTAATGGAATCGCCTAAATTACCTGTAAAAATGCTCGGCTCGCTAGAGGTGTCATAAGTGAACTGACCAGGTTCTGCACAGACTTCAACAATTTTTCCTTGCTCAACAATCATCATACACTGACCATCTGCAACAGCAATTCCAGAACCATTCGAAATAATGTTGTCGTTACCCTTCGTATTAGATGAACGTCCAGATACTTGCTTTTGTCCTTTGACCACCATGACGGACTTGTCCATGGCATCACAGTAAAAGAATTCTTTCCATTGGTCAGCCAATACGCCGCCTACGGCACCAATTCCTGCTTTAATGAGTCCCATAAGAATCTCCTTTCTCTCTTTAAAAAGCATGTTTCCGTTACCTTAAACTGTACTACTGAACAACATCATCTCCTTTGTCATAAATTTGTGAGTTTTTACAAAAAAATCATACGCTAACTGGCAATATTTGTCTTTTTATCGCAACATAATTAGCTGTATGAAAGCGTTTTATCTTCAAAACTATTGTACCATATTTTTATAAAATTGTAACTATCAAAAATATAAGTGAATCGTAAGGAAATTGGAATAACTATCTTTTTCAGTCAAAAAGTCTTTATAAAACACCATGACTTAATCGTACAAATAAAAAAACGAATAATTCCGACGTTCTGACTAACAGAATATCGAAACTGTTCGTTTTTTGTATGATTTTTATGCAACTCTCTTAGATTTCATTTTTTGAAATCCTTGTAGAGACAAGCACAGATCTATCTCGCTTAAAGTAATATGACATTACAATTTTTCAGGAACAGCTGTAAGTAATTCTTGAATAGCTGCTTGGTTGCTTCCTCCAGCCATTGCCATATCTGGTTTACCACCACCACGACCAGCTACGATTGGAGCAAGTTCCTTGATTAAATTACCAGCGTGAATATCTTTTGTTTTGCTAGCCACAAGAACATTCACTTTCTCACCAATGGCTGCCACAAGGACAAGAACGTCTGAATAGTCTTTTTGTTTCCAAGTGTCTGCAAAAGTGCGTAGAGCACCCGCTTCAGATACAGAAACTTGGCTGGCAATAAAGCTGTGTCCATTAGCTTCCTGAACATTCTTGAAGACTTCACCTGAAGCTGCTGCTGCTGCTTTTTCTTTCAGTTCAGCATTTTCTTTTTGCAATTGACGAAGTTGTTCTTGCAAGGCTTCAACTTTACGAGAAACTTCTTTCATTTGTGGGACTTTCAATGTCGTTGCAATAGCTTTCAAAGCATCTTCTTCCTCACGGTACGCTTCAAAGGCTTCTTTGCTCGTCACAGCGAGGATACGACGAGTTCCTGAGCCGATTCCTTCTTCTTTGACAATCTTGAAAAGACCAATTTCAGAAGTATTCTTCATGTGAGTACCACCACACAACTCAATAGAGTAATCTCCAATTGTCACCACACGAACTTCTTTTCCGTATTTTTCTCCAAAGAGAGCCATCGCACCCATTTCTTTAGCAGTATCAATGTCTGTTTCAATAGTTTTAATGTCAATGGCTTCCCAAATTTTTTCATTAACTTCTTGCTCAATGCAACGTAGCTCTTCTGCTGTAACTGCTTGGAAATGAGTGAAGTCAAATCGAAGAAATTCTACTTCATTGAGAGAGCCTGCTTGCGTTGCATGTTTACCTAAGACATGATGAAGAGCCGCATGAAGTAGGTGTGTTGCAGTGTGATTCTTCATCACACGGTGACGACGATCGTGGTCAATTTCAAGTTTATACTCATGGCCTAACGTGAGTGGTGCTAGCACTTCTACCGTATGGAGCGGTTGTCCATTTGGGGCTTTTTGAACATCTACAACTTGGGCAACGAGTTGACCTTCAGAGTCAAAAATGTGTCCATGGTCTGCCACTTGTCCCCCCATTTCAGCATAAAAAGGCGTCTCTGAAAAAACAAGGTAAGCTTTCCCAGTTGAAACTTCTTCAACTTCTTCGTCAGCTGCCACAATCGCAACCAAGTTTGCAGATAAGATTTCTTTTTCATAATTAAAGTGGCTTTCAGCTGTGATGTTTTGCAAAGTTTCATTTTGCATGCCCATAGAGCCACCTTTAACAACGCTAGCCCGCGCTCGTTCTTGCTGCTCTTTCATAGCAGATTCAAAACCTTCACGGTCTACTGTCATACCTGCTTCTTCAGCGATTTCTTGGGTCAATTCTACTGGGAAACCATAGGTATCATAAAGTTTAAAGACATCAGTTCCTGAAATAACAGACTGTCCTTTTGTTTTTAGTTCCTTTACAATACTTTGTGCAAAGTGTTGACCTGAATGAAGTGTACGAGCAAATGATTCTTCTTCACTTTTGACAATTTTTTCGATGAAATCTTGCTTTTCAAGCACTTCTGGATAATAACTTTCCATAATTTTCCCAACTGTTGGAACGAGTTTGTAAAGGAAAGGCTCATTGATTCCTAATTTTTGACCATGCATAGAAGCTCGGCGGAGCAAGCGGCGTAAAACATAGCCACGTCCTTCATTTCCCGGAAGAGCACCATCCCCAATAGCAAATGACAAAGAACGGATATGGTCTGCAATGACCTTGAAGCTCATATTATCTCCGTCTGGATTATAATTCTTACCGGATAATTTTTCTACTTCGCTGATAATTGGCATAAAGAGGTCTGTTTCAAAATTTGTTTTTGCCCCTTGGATAACCGCCACCAAACGCTCTAAACCTGCACCTGTATCAATATTTTTGTGAGGTAGCTCCTTATATTCACTCCGTGGGATAGATGGATCTGCATTGAATTGAGACAGAACAATATTCCAAATTTCAATGTAACGATCATTTTCAATATCTTCTGCAAGTAAACGAAGTCCTTGATGTTCAGGATCAAAAGCTTCTCCACGGTCAAAGAAAATTTCTGTATCGGGCCCAGAAGGTCCTGCACCAATTTCCCAAAAATTATCCTCAATTGGAATCAAATGGCTTGGATCGACGCCAACTGAAATCCAACGATTGTAAGAATCATGATCGTCCGGATAATAAGTCATATAGAGCTTATCTTTCGGGAAATCAAACCATTTAGGGCTGGTTAAGAGTTCAAAGGCCCACTCAATTGCTTCATCACGGAAATAATCACCAATAGAAAAATTTCCTAACATTTCAAACATGGTATGGTGCCGCGCTGTTTTTCCGACATTTTCAATATCGTTCGTCCGAATCGCTTTCTGCGCATTGGTAATCCGTGGATTTTCTGGAATAATAGTGCCATCAAAATACTTCTTTAACGTTGCAACCCCAGAATTAATCCACAGCAAGGTTGGATCATTGACTGGCACTAAACTAACAGACGGTTCTATAGCATGCCCTTTTGAAGCCCAAAAATCTAACCACATTTGGCGTACTTGAGCGCTCGATAATTGTTTCATTTTTTCTTCTCCTTAAAACTTTTCTTTAGATGATTTTCCTATTACCTACGAAGAGCTATTTTCGAGAGCCTCCACATAGTCAATGGCGATACATAATGAAATGATCAAATCAGCATAGGAATCTTCATAAATCGTAACCTGATAAGTGGAAGTCAGATGAAATAACTCTTTTGAAATCTCTGCAATTACTTGTCCCTGATCATCTAGCAAACGAAATTCCAAATCCCAGATATTTCCTTCCACGCGCAAACCTAAGTTGTCAAATTCATATTTATCTCGTAAAAAGGTAAATTTTTTACGAATATAAAAATTCGAACCATTGCACAATTGAACTTCAAATTGGGGCAAAAAAGTAAGTGTTTTTTTAATAATCTGACTCACTAATTCACCTTTATAGTCATAAATGGTGAAGGTTTTTGGAATTTTTAAAAAGCTTCCTTCCACTTGATAATCAACGTTTCCTCGATCATCCTTGATATCAAACTTTTCACCACCAAAGCGAAATTTCTGTTTTACAAGATAGGTCTTCATGACATTCCTCACAAAAAGACAAGTCCACTAGACGAAGGGCGAAAAACCGCGGTACCACCTTCATTCAATGAACTTGCCATTCTCATTTATGTATGCAATTTTTTATTTGAGTAGCATGATTTCCGTTCTTACATGGCTTGCAGCACCGCCAATTCTCTGTGCTAAGAGGTCAAAAATCAATTCTCAATAGATTTATTATACTCACTTATGAGCATTTCGTCAACTTATTTTGATGAAGATGACGAGCTAGATGTTGATTTGTTATCTGACTTAACATATTGTGAGAATAGATTTTGGAAAGCTTGATCTTTTACTTTAATATTAGCTGCTTGCAATTCTTTGGCAACAACTTTTTGGATAAACGTACGATCATTTTGCTTTTGACCTAATACCATCTTCTTCAATTGGGTCTTATAATCTTTCCAATTATCAGATTTTTTCTTTTTGCTATTAACTTTCACAATATAATAACTTGTAGAAGTCGCAGATGTCTTAACTGTCACAACCTCAGAAATTCCATTTGCTTCAAGCGCAAAAGCTGCTTTTTGGACCGCAGCTGGTACTTCTGTTGAAGTTGAATCAAACTTGACTTCGCCACCTTTATTTTTTGTTTTTGTATCAGTGGAGTTTTCTTTAGCTAATTTACCAAAGTCTGCACCCTCAGCTTTTGCTTTTGCTAAAAGTTCTTTTGCTTTATTTTGATTGTTGACTTTAATGATTTGAGCAGTTACTTCTGGTGTATAGCTCTCATAAGCTTTCTTATAGTTAGCATCAGTTAAGCTTTTTTCAGCTTCTTTTTTAACCGCATATTCTACTAATTTGTTTGTTTTAATTTGTTCACGGTAAGTCTCTTCTGTCAATCCTGCTCTTGCCAATGCTTGTGCAAAAGCATTCCCATAACTACTCTTAGTTTTATTAAATGTTTCAGTAACTTCTTTCTCTGTGACATTCTTACCATATTTTTTTTCAAAAACATTTTTGATTGTCATATTTAGAAGCACTTGTTGAGCCGCTGCATTATTTTTCACTTTGTTGTAAAAATCACTAACAGTAATCGTACTCCCCTTCATCGTGATAATATCTTTTCCACCTGCTTGTGAACATGCTGCTAACGTTACAACCGACAAAAGCGTAATAGCTCCTGCTAGAAATTTTTTCTTCATTATGAATACTCCTTTTTTTAATTCACCTTCTTATTGTACCATAAAATAGATTTCATATCTTAAATTTTCCTAAAAACTTGTTAATAATAAGAAAATCACAAATATCTCATTTTTTTCGAATCATCAACAAACCATCACCAAGCGGTAATAAGGTAGCTGTTAAATCTGGATTATCAAGCGTTGCATCAAATAAGTTTTGCAAGCCACGATAAATGGTTCTCTGACTTCGACGTACTTCTATTATATCCTTAGCAACATCTCCACCCTGGAAAACATCGTCTATGATGATAATTCCTCCCGAATCAAGGTGTTTCAGAACTTCCGGCAGAAAAACAACGTATTTGGACTTGGCAGAATCCATAAAGACAAAGTCATAGAAATCTTTCAAGCTGGGAAGAATAGCCATTGCGTCTCCTTCAAGCAATGTAATTTGCCTGCGCTTATCAAACTTGGCAAAATTTGCTTTAGCAAGAGCAATCATTTCTGGATTGCGATCAATCGTTGTAATTTGCGCATGTGGTGCATGTTCTGCCATTAAAAGTGCTGAAAAACCAATGGCTGTCCCAATTTCCAAAATTTTTTCAGGCTGTAACGTTTCTAACAAAAAACGAAAATATGCAACTGTTTCGTGAGGAATAATGGGAATATTTTCTTCATGAGCAAAATTTTCGAGCTCTTCTAAGGAGCCCGAAACTCGTTTTTGCCGTGTCCGCATAAAATCAACTATTTCTTCCTTGACAACGGGGCGACGCATATTGTGATTGGCATTTTTACTATAGGATTTAACCATTTATGCTAAGCCCAACTTTTCTACAAGTGCTTCAAATTCATCAAGACGACGTTCAAAGACTGCAAAGGCAGCATTGAGATAGTCTTCTTTTTCCATATCAACACCAGCTTTTTTAATGACATTCAGCGGATAATCAGAATTTCCTGCTTTGAGATAATGGAGATATTTCTCTTTATCTTCTTGCGTTCCATTGACAATTTTATCGGCTAAGGCAGATGCTGCTGAAAAACCAGTCGCATATTGAAATACATAATAGTCATAGTAAAAATGAGGAATCCGTGCCCATTCGTATTGAATTTGTGGATTATCTTCTTTCGTCAAACCATAATATTTTTCGTTCAAATCTGCGTATAAATTATTCAAAAATTCACTAGTTAAGACTTGACCTTCTTGATCAGCCTTATGGATAGCATGCTCAAACTCAGCAAATTGAGTTTGGCGGAAAACAGTTCCGCGGAAGCCATCCAAGAAATGATTCAGAATCGCAAAACGAGTTTGATCGTCATCTACTTCTTCCAATAATTTCTCCGTCAGTATATTTTCATTGGTAGTAGAAGCAATCTCAGCTAAGAAAATAGAATAATCACCATAAACATAAGGCTGTGTTTCACGAGTATAGCTAGAATGCATACTATGACCCGTTTCATGAACCAAGGTGAAGAGATTATCTAAGGTATCTTGCCAATTCAGCAACATAAAAGCATTAGTATCGTAAGAGCCGCCAGAATAAGCTCCTGACCGTTTACCTTGATTCTCACAAACATCAATCCAACGCTCTGAAAAGGCTTTTTTCACTCGGTTAAGATAATCATCTCCAAGAATTGCTAAAACTTCTTCCGCTTTCGTCAAAGCTGCTTCATAGGTAAATTTATAATCTATCTCTGATAGCGGTGTATAAACGTCATACATCTTGAGATCTGAAATGCCTAAAATCTTAGCTCGTAACTGAACATAGCGATGTAAGAGCGGTAAATGTTTGTTGACTGCAGACACCAAGCTCTCATAAACACTTTCTGGAATAAAGTTAGCAGACAAGGCTGCTTCGCGTGCCGAAGAAAACTTACGTACTTTTGCATTGTAATTATGCACCTTAACATTTGTTTGGAGTGTCTTAGCATAAGTATGTTGATATTGTTCATAAACGCTATAAAGTGCTTCATAAGCTTCCTTACGGACTGTACGATTTTTTGACTCCACTAAGCTAATGTAATTTCCATGCGTCAATTGTACTTCATTGCCTTCTTCATCATGTACAATTGGAAAGACGATATCGGCATTGTCCAAAATTCCAAAAGTATCACCAGCAGCACTAAAAATTTCACCAGCACCTGCCAACAATTCTTCCTCGCGTTGAGAAAGGATGTGAGGTTTCTTTTGCAATAACTTGTCAAAGAAGTGCTGATAGATTTGCAATTCAGGTTTTTCAACTAAGAAAACCTGATACTGTTCATCTGTAATTGCCATAAATTCTGGCTCATAGAAAGCAAACACCTGCCCGAACTCGCTATAAATAGCCATGCCCTTGGCTTGATACTCTTGATATTTTGCCACACGCGTATCTTGATCATTTTTCATGTGAGCATAGGAATAGAGCTTTTCAATACGACGCATTAAATCCATTTGGATGTCTGTCGTTTTTAAAAGGCTATCGGCTGAATCCAAAAGATGACCTGCTAAATGACTAGCTTCTTTTAATTCCTTTGAAACTTGCGCTAATTCCATTTCAAACGCTTCATCCGTTGGGAAAATCGTCGTTAAATCCCAAGTGTATTTTTCTTCAATTTCATTTCTTTGTTTTGCCATAAAATTTCCTCCGTCTTTCCTATTCTATCATAAATACTGATAAAATCCTTGTATAAAAAGCTGGAGGATAGAGAATTTGAAAATTTTTATTCTTTTCCTTTTCATAATAAGCTGAAAATTGTTGGTAATAAGGTGTGAGGTCTTGAAAAATCTGACAAAAAGAGCTGGCACGAACAGGCTGAACCTGCGGATAAAAGTCACTAGCCGTTTTAGTCAATAAATTATCACCCGCTTGATACAATTCTGCCTGTAATTTCATCCATTTAGGTTGTTGATAATAGAGCTGTTGACGAACATAACGGCAAATATTTTTATCCTCTTTTGCTAAAAAACTGGTCATCTCCTGCCGTTGAAAGGGCGTTCGCAGAACAGTCAAAAGGCTGCCCTGACCAAAAGGAAAAGACTGGACCTTATATTGAGCTCGACCATGCAAATCTTCGTGAATCAGATACTTGAGTCGAATCTTCTGCTTTTTATCATCCAATTCCCACAGATAAAAGCCCATATTTTGACTGAAATAAAGAAAATCTTTTTGCAAATTAGTTAAAGAATCTTTCAGCCAAAGTTTCTTTCCTAATAGCCAAAGAACATGATAACCGTGCTGATGATAACTGTCCGTACGCTCTTTTAAGCGCTTTTGACTCAGCGAACTGCATTGAACTTCAAGCGCAATCTGTTTCTCTACTAACAGATCTGCAATTTGTTGCAATTTAGGTAAATACGCTTCCACTTGAACTGCATGATTAGACTTTCTGGCCCAAGTAAACAAGGCAGCTTTCAAATTCAGGTGTTCTGCGCTTTCATTTTCCGTATAAAAATGACAGTCTTTTAAAGAAATATGAGCAAAATGCGGTCGCATGACTCTTCCTTTTTTAAAACGGACCGCCTCCAAACAAGCTGGACAGAGAAATTTATCCAGCGGATTTACCGTATCTTCCACAGCATTTAGTAGGTTCCCATTTTCCTGACAAGCTATTAGCATAAATTATTTTCCCCTTTTACTGAAATTATTCGCAAAAAAGAGAAACTTCCGAAAAAGTTTCTCAAATCTTTTATAAGGGGAAACAAATTTATTGAATCGCTTCAGCACCGTTCATTTCTTCTTTGTACAACTTAGTATCATACATCTTAATAAATGGATACCAAATTACAAAGGCAGCCAGAGCACAGATAAGTGCAACCACAAAGGCACCAATATTACCACCTGAACCAACGTATACTCCAATACCAATAGGTGTTGGCCATGGTGTTTGGGCAATCGCTTTACCAGCTAGTCCAAGTTGAACAGACCAGTAACCAATCGAAGCAGAGACGATGGGAGCCAAAATAAATGGAACGGTCAATATTGGATTATATACAAGTCGAAGTAAGGATTATTTTCCCGATGGGAGTCAATAGCAAAGGACATATAGTAGCTAAAGCCAATATAGTCAACAGTGCCCGCCAGCAAATCTTCCTGATCCTGCTTGCTAAAGTCCACCTTGATTCCCTTTCTTTCCCAGTATTTGAGAATATGCTCAGGATATCGACCAAAGACATGCACGTCTGTAAAGTAATAACGCTTCTGCATAGCTTTCATAGCCATAAGAATATCCTTTGGATTACAAGTAGCCGGATAAATAGGGCACATGGCAATCATGCAACCGATTTGGAAGTCAGGATTGATTTCGTGACCAACCTTAACTGCACGCGCAGAAACTACTAACTCATAGTGAGCAGCCTGATACATGATTGCTTCGCGATCATCGCCTTCTTTATAAACAATCCCGGAGTTGGTGAAGGGAGCAAAATCTTCCTGATAATTAGCTTGGTTGTTGATTTCATTGAAAGTCATCCAGTATTTGACTTTATCCTTATAACGCTCAAAAACAACTTCTGCAAAGCGTACAAAGAAGTCAATCACTTTACGGTTTTTCCAGCCACCATACTCAGTTACCAAATGATAAGGCATTTCAAAGTGAGACAAAGTGATAACAGGCTCAATACCATACTTGAGGCATTCGTCAAAAAGGTCATCATAAAATTGCAGACCAGCTTCATTAGGCTCTATTTCATCTCCTTTAGGGAAAATCCGCGTCCAGGCAATAGAAGTCCGGAAACACTTGAAGCCCATCTCTGCAAAAAGAGCAATATCTCCCTTGTAACGATGATAAAAATCAATGGCCTCATGGTTAGGATAGTACTTGCCTTCTAGGACCCCTGGGGTAATTTCCCGAGGCACTCCGTGACGAGTTGCGGTCATAACATCCGCCACACTGATACCTTTTCCACCTTCCTACCAGCCACCTTCCAGTTGATGTGCCGCAACAGCTCCACCCCAGAGAAATCCATCTTTAAAAGTTGACATATCTAAAGTCCTCCTGATTTTGATATTTTCATTATACATCTAAGAAAGCGCTTTTAAAATCTATATTTTTGCCACAATAATGCGGAAAAATGATAGATTCGTATTTATAGGTAGACTTTAATAAACGGAACTTCCCTTGATTTAATATCACCTTTTACTATTAGACTATCATTTTTAGCTATCTATCGAGCTATTGATTCCATTATCTGTACATGCCTCTTTTCATTCAAACATCAAAAGTAACAAAGTACTTAATAAAGGGGCTGGAAAAAATCCAGTCCCTTTATACTTCTCTTAACCAAACAATTTCTGATTTGACTTGTTTGGTACTTTCAAAAAGAAAGCTAAAACAAGCACTAGAACCATTACACCAGCTAAGAAAAAACTCATCATTTCATAGCCAGATTTATCAATAATATCTCCTGCAATATTTTGAATAAGAATGGTTCCCAAATTGCGCGCTGTCTGCACCAAAGCAATAGCTGTGACCAAATAATTCTCATCTACTATGTTAGCAACAATCTTCAAAGTCACCATAATTAACAACATACCTGTAGCATGCTTTGACATTAAAGTTAAGAGAATTTTGGAAGTAAGCCCCAAATCCAATCCATAAATCACATACTGTAAAAGCAAAATTCCCAAAGGAATATAGAGCAATTTTTTAATTGGAACCTTATCCATAAAAAGATAAGAAAAGAAAATCAATGGCGACTCGCAAATTACAGAAATAGCTACCACAGTTGTCGCCATATTAACACTTAAACCGCTATGCTCTAGCATAGAAGGGATATATGTATGCCCTGTATTTCCAACTCCAGAATAGAGTGCCACGATAAGAAGATAAAACAAATACGTTTTATTTTTGAAAATTTGCCCAATAGAAGAGCCATTTTTCGTTTGTGTGGCTTTTTTTGAACCTTGGTTATGTTTTGGCTCAATCCCAAATACCCCAAGAATACTCACACACATCATACTGATAAACACGATAAAAATTGCTTGCGGTGAGATGAATTTATAAATCAATCCTGCTAATTGTGAGCCCATTGCATAACCAAAAGTACCCCAGATACGAATTTTCCCATAAGTATAAGGGCTTCTAGCAGCCAACACATCCATAACAGGATTGACTCCATTGACCAACATTAAAACAGCACTATACCAGACTGTCAACAATAAAAGATTATTGGCTTGCATAAAAAAGATTGCAGCGATATTAATCAGAAGAAAACTATAAATGGTCACTTTTTTAATGCCAATCTTATCGTTTAAAATCCCCATGAGTGGCTGAACAATCATAGAAGAAAAGAATGAGGCAGAGACAACAAGTGACACCTGACTAGCTGAATAACCCTTATCAAGCATATATACTGAAATTAAAGTCGAAAAAAGTGCATATGCTAAAAAATAAAAGTTATACATTAAAAAATAGGCAAAATAGCTATTTTGAAATTTCCTAAACATGACTTTTTCTTCTCCCTAAAAAATGTGATAAAACTCGACTGGAATCACCAATCGAGCTTTCTATTCTACAAATAAATGATTAACGTTTGTTACGACGAGAAAACTGAGTATTGCTATGAGAAGAGCGATTCATTCTTTTTTGCTTTCGTCTCATGATTTCAAAAACAATAATCAACAAAAAAATCACTATGGGAACTGCAATAAAAATATAATAATCTAAAAAGAGTTGCTTCAAACTTTTTCCGTTAGACTTTGCTATAGTACTTTGTACTGTTGATGTTGCTCTTTTCTTTACGTCTGTGACACTTTCTCCATCTGCAATGAGCGAAGAAAGTTGCTTCAGACCATTATCATTTTTCAATACTCCATTTTCCACAACTGGTTTTGCTGACGCCCCTTTTTTCACAGTTGCATAGAAATCTTTTGACAGGTTATATCTTTTTCCATTGATTGTTTGTTCTCCAGCCTTGAAAATTTTTTTGTACTCATAATCAGCATAAGCTTTCTCAATCAAGGCATTGCCAAATGGATGGCGGTAATATTCTCCATCTTGGTCAGACCAATTCCCAACTCCCATGATAACACTAATCAAGCGTTGTTTTCCACGCTTAATCGTTGCAATGTAGTTAAAAGCTCCTCGTGGACTTGATCCTGTCTTTAAGCCATCAACCCCCTTTATAGCATATCTTGCACCAGGAAGTGAGTAATTATAAGTTTCAAAAGTTTCTTCATACGGCGTTCCCTTTTTCACCGTTACAACTGATTTATTTGTGTAGTTTAAAATATTTGGATAATTTTTGACAAAATTGTAGCTTAAAATAGCTAAATCACGTGCTGTTGTCTGATTGGCAGCATTATTATCATAACGTTGTGGCGTGTATAAGCCTTTAAAAGAAACCGCTGCAGCTCCACTGGCATTAAACCATTTTGTATTGGTCATGCCCAACTCTTTTGCTTTGGCATTCATCATGTCCAAAAATGTATCTGGATCACTGTTTGATAGATAATTCGCCAACATAACTGTCGTTGCATTTGATGAAGGAACTGCTGTCATGGTAATCAATTCAGAAACAGTATAATCTACACCGGCTACTATTTTATTGTTGGAAATCTCGTAAATATTTGCAATAGCCTGATCACGTGGTGTCGCTTTGATAACTGTATTTTCACTCAACTTTCCTTGCTGAATCGCTTCAAAAACTAAATACAAAGTCATCAATTTGCTCATGCTAGCTGGGTCACGAACTTCATCGATATTATCTTGCCAAAGAATATTTCCCGTATTAGCATCTACTATCAAGGATGATTTCGGACGATTGATTGGATTGACCTTTTCGTCTGGATACATTTTTTGCGCCATATCAACTAACTCGTCCGCATGAATAGTGATTGTTCCCACACACAACACAAAAAAACAAACAATAGTTAAC
Source organism: Streptococcus constellatus subsp. constellatus (assembly GCF_023167545.1). Taxonomy (NCBI): domain Bacteria; kingdom Bacillati; phylum Bacillota; class Bacilli; order Lactobacillales; family Streptococcaceae; genus Streptococcus; species Streptococcus constellatus. The sequence goes on along the minus strand of NZ_AP014647.1, from coordinate 561,752 downwards.
AACTTTTTCACTAGAATCCTCCTGAGTTCTCACTTATCTTCTAGTATAGCATATTTTCCCTGTAAGATAAGGAATTTTTTTTAAATAATAAAAAACCTACCTAAAAATTAGATAGGAAATAGATTCTTATTTTTTCAAAATGCTTAAAGCTTCTTTATCTGCGATAATGACAACATCTTCATGTTTTTGAAGGACGCTTCCTGGTAGTTCTTCTGTAAACGGTCCTTCTACTGTTCCTGCAATCGCTTTAGCTTTTGAAGCACCATAAGCAAATAAAATAATAGATTTTGCATCGAGAATATTCCGAATCCCCATTGAGTAAGCTTGCGTCGGTACATCTTCTATTTTATCAAAGAAACGAGCATTCGCTTCAATAGTTGATTGCTCCAAATCCACTACATGAACCGTGCTATCAAAGCTCGTCCCTGGTTCATTAAACCCAATATGACCATTTGTACCAATTCCCAAAATTTGCAAATCAACAGGATGTTCTACCAAAATTTGGTTGTAGCGTTTCACTTCTGCTTCCGCATCTTCAGCAACACCATTTGGTAAAAAGCTTTCTTTAAAAGGCTTTTGATTAAATAAATGTTCTTGCATAAAATAACGATAAGACTGAGGATTTTCCCCACTTAATCCTATGTACTCGTCTAGATTCACACTGGTTAAGCCTGACAAATCAAGGTCACTTTCAACAATTTGCTCGTAAAAACTCAAAGGACTACTCCCTGTCGCTAAGCCTAACGTTTTAGCTCCTTCAGCTAATTTTTCTTTTAATAATTCAAAGGCTACTCTACCGCCGTCTACTTGATTTTCCACTTGAATAATTCTCATCGCTAAACTCCTTTTCCTTATTTAATTACATTATATGGTATAGACCAATTTTTGTCAAGAGAATTTGTTTCTTTTTAAAAAATCCGAGCTTGTTTGCACGAAAAATCGTGCTATAATAGAAGAATGTTAGTTTATTTACTCTGTTTATTTTTACTGGGAGTTGCTTTTCTTATTACTGCAATCTTTCTCAACACCAAGCGAATGTGGCGTTATCTCTTACTGATTTTAGGAATTTTACTCATGTGCCTGCCACTTGTTGCTTGTTGTTATTCGTTATGGATTTTAATTACAGCCTAAGGAGAATGTATGAATACTGCTGATTTTGACTTTCATTTACCAGAAGAATTGATTGCGCAAACACCTTTAGAAAAGCGAGATGCTTCCCGCCTTTTAGTCGTCAATCACGAAACTGGTCAAATGGAAGATACTCACTTTGATGCCATTATTGATCAATTACATCCTGGAGACGCTTTGGTTATGAATGATACGCGCGTCTTGCCAGCACGCCTTCATGGTGAAAAGCCTGAAACAGGCGGACATGTTGAATTACTACTGTTGAAAAACATCGCAGGAGATGATTGGGAAGTGCTAGCGAAGCCAGCCAAGCGCTTAAAAGTCGGAGCAGCTATATCTTTTGGTGACGGGCGCTTAACAGCAACTGTCTTAGAAGAATTAGAACACGGCGGACGAATTGTACGTTTCCATTACCAAGGGATTTTCTTGGAAGTGCTTGAAAGTCTGGGCGAAATGCCCTTGCCGCCTTATATTCATGAAAAATTAAAAGACCGTGAACGCTATCAGACTGTTTATGCTAAAGAAAATGGCTCAGCGGCTGCTCCTACTGCCGGGCTTCATTTTACCAAAGAGCTGCTGGCTCAGATTGAAGCTAAAGGTGTAAAATTAGTCTATCTGACGCTTCATGTTGGTCTAGGAACCTTCCGTCCTGTCTCTGTAGACAATGTAGACGAACACGAGATGCATTCAGAATTCTATACATTGTCTGAAGAAGCAGCTAACACGCTTCGACAAGTCAAAGCTAGTGGACATCATGTCGTTGCAGTTGGAACAACTTCTATCCGTACACTGGAAACAATTGGTTCAAAGTTTAACGGGGAAATCAAAGCTGACTCTGGTTGGACCAACATCTTTATTAAACCTGGCTACGATTGGAAAATCGTAGATGCTTTTTCTACCAATTTCCACCTTCCAAAGTCCACTCTCGTCATGCTCGTTTCAGCCTTTGCAGGTCGAGAATTAGTGCTCTCTGCTTATCAGCATGCCATTGATGAAAAATACCGCTTTTTCAGCTTTGGAGATGCTATGTTTATAAAATAATAGGTGAAATATGAATAAAATTGAAAGCCGTCATCGACTCATTCGCTCACTTGTCCTAGAGAAAAAAATTCACACACAACAAGAATTACAAGATTTATTGAAAGCGAATGGCGTTACAGTGACGCAATCCACACTTTCTCGAGACATTAAAGCTTTGAACTTAGTAAAAGTACACGAAGCAGATATTTCTTATTACATTATCAATAGCATGGCACCTTCACGCTGGGAAAAACGCCTGCGTCTCTATATGGAAGATGCCTTGATTATGTTGCGTCCTGTTCAACATCAAGTTGTCATGAAAACTCTTCCTGGATTGGCACAATCATTCGGTTCTATCTTAGATGCTCTAGAATTTTCCGAAATTGTCGCAACGGTCTGCGGTGATGATGTCTGCTTGATTATCTGCGAGGACAATCAAAAAGCGCAAGATTGTTTTAACAAATTAAAACAATTTGCACCCCCATTCTTTTTCAGTAAAGATTAAAAAGCTAAGGCTGGACTTTCGTCCAGTCTTAGCTTTTAGCTATCAAAACCACATTGACGCAATGATTGATTGCTAGGTAAATGGAAAGTGAACTCTTGTACAATGTGCAAGTTCTTCTTCACTCTTGCTTTCTTCTAACTATTTTCCAGTCAACCGATAAATCGTTTCAGCATAAATATCCATTGCCTTATATAGATCGTCAATCACAGTTCGTTCATTCGCTTGATGTTCTGTTTGCAAAGCACCAGGGAAAAGTGCACCAAAAGCTACACAATTTGACATAGTACGAGCAAATGTAGCACCGCCAGAAGACACAGCAGGGCTATTATCATTGGTTTTTTCTTTATAGACAGCCATTAAGGTGCTGACCAATTCACTATCAAGTGGCACATATAACGGTGCAAGATAGTCAAATTCTTCATAACGTAATTGATATTTTTCAGCAATTTGACTTAGTTCTCGTACTAATTTATCTTTGTCAGCAAGAACTGGAATCCGCAAATCAATCCGAATCTCGGACTCGTCTTGATTTATAGTTAGCCCAGAAACATTGAACGACAACGTTCCTGAAGGCTCATCTGAAATTTCACCAAACAAGCTGCTGCCTGTAGCATCTTCACCAACTGCTTCAGCCATAAATTGAATAGTAGAGTGTTGAACAAGTGGATTTAGCCCCATTGCCAAACGTACAATAGCATTCACTCCCTCAGCTGCATCTTTTGAATGCTTAGGGACACCAATGACTGTTACTGTATCTGCAGTTCGTTCGTATTCAAAAGCCTGTTTTTTCAATTCAGCTTCTAATGAATCTGCTAAATTTCCCGTATAACTTGCTTTTGCAGGTACAACATTAAAAGCTTCTCCTGCTTCAATAGCAAGTTCTTGCGAACCTGAACCATGTAACTTAACCTGCAGTAAACCTTTTTCAGCATAGGTCAGCGGGAAAGAAGAATCCGGTGCAAAACCAAGCGTCGCTGTTTCCTCCAGCTCATTGTAACGAGCCATACAGCGCCACAGAGTTTCTTCGTCTGTACCATAGATGAAACGAATCCGCTTGTTAAATGTCACACCTGCATCCATCAATGCTTTAACAGCATAAAGTGCAGCTAGGGACGGACCTTTATCATCTTGAACACCGCGTCCATGTATCCAGCCATCTTTTATAGTTGCTTCAAATGGAGGAGTTTCCCAATCGGACAAATCTCCCGCTGGAACAACGTCTAAATGGCAGAGAACGGCCAGGAGTTCTTCTCCCTGACCGATTTCTGCATATCCATAATAGCCTTTAGGATCAATGTAAGTTTTAAAACCTAAACTCCTAGTGATCTCTAGCATTTTTTCTAAGACGTTTTGAATAGATTGTCCGAAAGGTGTTCCATTTTCCCCTTCATTAAGAACTGACGGGTAGGAAACGATTGTTTTCAGCGATTCTAAATAATCAGATTTAATTTCTTCGGTTAAAAATTGTTTCATAAAGAACACCTCGTTATTTTCCTATTATAAGAACGTTCCTAAAATAAGAAGTAGGATACTTACTACAAAGATTCCAGCAGCCAATTTTGCAACGAATTTCCACCAAGTACTCAATTCGATCCGTCCAAGAGCAAGAGCTCCCATTACGATACCAGATGTTGGAGTAAGAAGGTTCAAAAGACCGGAAGCTGATTGGTAAGCAGTGATAATCAAGCTTGCTTGCACATTGACAAATTTTCCAAGTGGTGCCATGATACCCATTGTTGCACTGGCAAGACCAGAGGTTGATGGGATAAGGAATGACATTGGCAGATAGAATAGGTAAGTCAATACAATGAATACTTGAGATGATAGACCCTTGAGTCCTACTTCACCCCAGTGAAGGATTGTAGCAGTAATCATACCATCGTTCATGATAACTTGAATACCACGCGCAACAGCTACGATAAGCGCAACACTTAGAAGATCAGCCGCACCATTGATAAAGACAGTGATAAAGCGGCTTTCTTTCATGCGGTAAACAAAACCAATGATGATCCCCATTACCATAAAGAGCATTGCCCCTTCTGGGAAGGACCAGGTACCCAAAGCAGATGTTGAACTACCAACAATCTTACCAATGAACGGAAGTCCAACCAACCATTTATTGAAACTTTCAAAAATAGTTACCTTCAAGTCTGTCCATGGAATGAAACTCATAATCATGAGAACAAAGGTCAAGACAAAGAGTACCAACACTTGTTTTTGTTTCTTGCTAAGAGTGGATTCTACATTAGCAACTGCATCTACATTAAAGTGCTTCAAATCTTCTTCACGATGACTGTAAACCAAAGATTTTGTAGGATCTTTTTGAATCTTATCTGCATAACGATATACGAAATAAGTACCCAAAGCTGTCATCACAACAAAGAAGATTAACCGAAGAACGATACCGTCACCAGTACCTACACCTGCTGTCGCAGAAGCTATACCTGTAGCAAATGGATTCAGAGTAGAAGCCAAACATCCAATTTGAGAACCAAGAAGGATAATAGCCACCGCAGTCAAACTATCAAATCCTACTGCCATCATAACTGGCACAAGAAGTGGATAGAAAGCCATGGTTTCTTCACCCATACCATAAGTTGATCCACCAAGGGCAAACAAAGGCATCAAGACTAAAATCAACATCTTTTCGCGACCCTTGTACTTCTTGACGATAGAAGCAATCCCTACATCAAGGGCACCTGTTTCATTCACTACTCCAAGGAAACCACCAACCATCAAGATAAAGAAAGCGACATCAATCGCTGCTGAAGTTGGTTCTTTTCCAAGCATAGCACGAATAGGAGCCATCAAGACATCCCAAATCCCTTGTGGATTTTGAGCAACAGTCTTGTAAGTTCCTGTAATCAGATTACCAGCTTTATCAGCATCGTATTGACCTGCTGGGATAATCCAGGTCAACACAGCCATAATTGCAATGATAATCATCAAAACGGTATAAGATGACGGCATCTTAAACCCTTTTTTTGCTTTTTCACTCATTTGTTTTCCTCCTAAATGTAACAAATTGTAAAAATTTAACCGAATCCCATTTTCAGAAAGCGCTTCCTTTGACTATATTTTAACATATTCATCTGGAAAAAACTAGTAATTTCCAAAAAAATTATCATTTCACAACAGTAAAATAGATCAAAAGAAAGCAAATCTAAAAATAGGAAACATTAACGTTGTTTTAAAAAGTTTTATTACAATTTTAAACGAAGCAATAATAACACTCTGTTATCCTTTTTCAATAATCGTTCCGCTTTCAGACTCAATTAAAGCGCCTAAGTTTTCAAGAGAAGTAATGACCGCTTCACCTTCTGGTCGATCATTTACAAAGGCAATAGCTGCTTGCACTTTAGGTAACATACTTCCTGGGGCAAATTGATTTTGCTTGATGTATTCTTCCAACTGAGCTACATTGACACGCTCTAACTTGGCTTGATCTGGTTTATTGTAGTTGACATAGACATAATCTACACCGGTCAAAACGATGAAGAGATCTGCTTCGACCAATTCCGCCAGACATTGTGAAGCAAAGTCTTTGTCAATTACTGCTTCTACGCCTGCAAGATGACCATTGTCTTCCTTGATGACGGGAATACCGCCACCACCAGCAGCCACAACGACGTGTCCTGCATTGATGAGTGTACGAATGGTTTCAATTTCTTTAATTCCAACTGGTTTTGGTGACGCAACTACTTTTCTCCAGCCACGTCCAGCATCCTCTTTGAAAGTAGCTCCGCTCTTTTCAGCTTCTGCTTTTGCTTCTTCTTCTGTGTAGAATGGTCCGATTGGTTTGCTTAAATTTATGAAAGCAGGGTCATTTTTATCAACCACTACTTGTGTCACAACAGAAGCAACTTCTTTTTCAATTCCTTCTTCATGAAGTGCATTTTGTAGAGCGTTTTGCAACCAATAGCCAATACTTCCTTCTGTCATTGCAACAAGCGAATCTAACGGAAATGCTGGATTTTTTTCAGAATCTGCTGCTAAATGTTGCAACAAAAGATTTCCAACTTGCGGTCCATTTCCGTGAGTGATAATCAAGTCATCACCATTTTTAATCAGTTTTACAAGATGACTTGCTGTTTCTGCTAATGCTTCTTGTTGTGCTTTTGCTGATGGATCAGATGAAAGGATGGCATTCCCTCCCAAAGCCACAACGATTTTACGATTTGCCATAAATAATTAGCCTCCTTAGAGTTTTCTTCTTATAGTGCTTCAATTCATTTTAATGAGCTATAACAAACTTTAGAACGAGGTTAGAACAATAATGTCTCAAACTACATTTCTTTGAGGGTGATTGCATCGGCAATCATAGTTGTTTGTCTTATCGCCTTTTTCCCCTATTTAAATCATACTAAAATTGAAACGAGCACTATCAAAAATGAGGACTGGACTAAAGCTATTAGTCGCAGCCCTCATAGCTGTTGGTAAACGGTTTTAGTTTTAAATTATACTTTTGGAATATAAAGGTTTCCAAGAGTTGCTGCCATAACTGCTTTAATAGTATGCATACGGTTTTCAGCTTGGTCAAATTGGCGAGCGTATTTGCTGCGGAATACTTCGTCAGTTACTTCCATTTCTTCAACGCCGAATTTTTCAGCAACATCTTTACCATAAACAGTATTTGTATCATGGAAAGCTGGTAAGCAGTGCAAGAAGATCAAATCTTCATTGTCAGCTTTCTTAATCAAATCCATATTTACTTGATAAGGTTTCAAAAGTGCGACACGTTCTGCAAATTTGTCTTCTTCACCCATAGATACCCAAACGTCTGTGTAAAGGACATCCGCACCTTTAACAGCTTCATCTGCATTGTCAGTAATTAAGACATGTGCGCCACTTTCTTTCGCATATCCTTCTGCCAATTTCACAATATCTTCAGCTGGGAAGAGTTCTTTTGGAGAAAAGATATGAACATTTACACCGAGGATAGCACCTGTTACAAGGAGACTGTTTGCAACGTTATTGCGTCCGTCACCACAGTAGACAAGAGTCAAGCCTTCCAAACGACCAAAGTTTTCTTGAACTGTCAAATAGTCAGCTAACATTTGAGTTGGATGCCATTCGTCTGTCAAGCCATTCCATACAGGAACACCTGAGAATTCTGCTAGTTCTTCTACCATACGTTGGCTAAATCCACGGAATTCAATCCCGTCAAACATACGTCCCAATACTTTAGCTGTATCTTCAGTAGATTCTTTCTTGCCAAGCTGAATGTCGTTAGCTCCTAAGTATTCTGGATGAGCACCAAGATCAATTGCTGCCGTTGTGAAAGCTGCACGAGTACGAGTTGACGTTTTTTCAAACAAGAGAGCAATATTTTTACCTGCTAGATAATGATGTTCAATATTGCGTTTCTTCAAATCTTTCAAGTGAGCTGCTAAACCAATAAGATATTCTAATTCTGCACGTGTAAAATCTTTTTCTGCCAAGAAGCTGCGTCCTTGGAACACTGAGTTTGTCATTCTATTATTTCCTCTTTCTAATCTTAAAGTTCTTCACGTTCAAATGGCATTGACATACAACGAGGTCCACCACGACCGCGAACCAATTCACTTCCGCGAATCTTAATCAAACGAAGTCCGTATTCTTCAAGAATCTTATTTGTGACAACGTTACGGTCATATACCACTACCACACCTGGAGCGATTGTAAGGGTGTTTGAACCGTCGTTCCATTGTTCACGTGCTGCTGCTACTGTATTTCCGCCACCGCAACGAATCAAATGAACTTTATCAATACCAAGATTCTTAGCAAGCAATTCTGCTAAATCGCCTTTTTCTTCTGCAATATGAAGTTTTTCATTTTCATAAGTAACAGAATAAACGCGAAGATCGCCTTCAATTTCTGGGTGAATAGTGAATTTATCATAATCAACCATTGTGAAGACCGTATCTAAGTGCATGAATTTACGATTATTAGCAAATTCAAATGCAATCACTTTCTTAAAGCCAACATTCTTCTTAAAGATATTGACCAAGAGTTTTTCAATAGATGCTGCGTCTGTACGTTGTGAAATACCTACTGCAAGAACATCTTTAGAAAGAACTAGTTCATCTCCACCTTCGATACGAGTTGTTTCTTCACGGTTATAAACCAATTCAACATTACCACCATATACTGGATGGTGTTTAAAAATGTATTTACCATAAAGTGTTTCACGATTACGTGTATCTGAATACATGTGATTCAGTGAGACAGCATTCCCAATTGTTGCAAATGGGTCACGAGTGAAGTAAAGGTTTGGCATTGGATCAATAGCAAATGGATAGTCAGATTCTACCAAATCCGTCAAACCTTTGGCGTCTACTGGAATTTCTGGCAGTTCAGCTTTTTGGAAACCAGCCATTGTCTTTTCAACCAATTCAAGGTTATCTTCTATACCATGAAGAATATCACGGATAGCAACTTTTGTTTGTGCTCCGCGAATATTTGCTTCATCAAGATATTCTTCAATAAATTCGTTACGAATTTCTGGAGAAATCAATGATTCAGCAGTCAATTTTTCGAGGTAAAGAACTTCAATACCTTCTTTACGTAGAGCGTCTGCGAATGCATCGTGTTCTTTTTGAGCATCTTCCAAGAATGGAATATCGTCAAAAAGTAGACGTTCCAAATGGTCTGGCATCAAGTTTTCCAACTCTTTACCAGGACGATGTAGCATAACTTTTTTCAGTTTTCCTATTTCTGAGAAAACATGAATAGGATGTGTAGACATCTTATGTCCTCCTCTTTTTTCTTTGTGACTTAAGTTTCCTTAAGTTCTATTTACATGTTATATTGTAATATCTTTTGTTTGCTCTTTCACAATCAATTATACATTTAAAATGCCAAATCCTTTGCTTTTTTTAAAATAAATTCTAATATTATTTCAAAATAAAACGCTTTCTATAAATATTTTATGCATTTTATTGGTTTTATGAATAATTATTTTTTAGAAACAAATGAAGTTTTTGAGGATATTTTTAAATGTTTAGGTTTCTAAATTAAAAAAGAACCAAAAATTGCTTTTTGGACTGCAATTCTGTCCTTCTTTTCTACATATCTTCAAAATACTTTAAAAAGTATTCTTTATTCAAAAAGACGAGTTTCTTTCGATTATATTGAATAATGTTTTCTTCTGTTAATTTTTTCAACACTTGATTAACTGTTTCACGAGTGGTCGCCCCCAACTTGGCTAACTCTTTCATACTAAGGGCAAAAGGAATATCATCTCTATCTCGACAAAAATCAATACATAAAATTGAAATCGCTTGGATAACTCGCTCTGTCGCACTCGCTAAAACGGAATTTCGCAAACGTAACTCATGAAAACGTAAAATATTTGACAACTTATGTGTGATAAATAACATCTGCTCTATTATTTGTTTGGAATAATATTCATACAAGTCAACAGGAATAGAAAAATATTCCAAATCTGTCACAGAAATCCCAGAATAATGATAATCTTTATCCTCAAACATGCCACCATAAGGAAACATGGTATTTTCTTTCACATAGTCAATGTAATTAAACGAATCTGTCTGGTCATACTGTTCAATCCGAACATAGCCCTTATAAATCAAAAAAAGTCGCTCTCGTTTGTCTCCAGAAAAGAAAATAATTTGCCCTTTTGGCACTTTGCGAAATTGAATCTCAACAGCTATTTTATCAAAAAATTCAACTGGTAAATTTTTAAAAGCAGGATGTTCTCTAATGTAACGATAATGCTCTTTGTTAATCATGATATTCTTGTAGTCCTCTTTACATTCTGTTTTTATTATAACATAAAAGGCCCTCCTCTAAAAGAGAGCCTTTACATTTTTAATAGAACCTTATCTTTTGCAGCACAATTTTTGGAATTTGCGTCCATTCGCTTTAATTCATATTCACACGATGCCATTCATTGATAACATAAGCTAATTGACCAACTTGTGTAATACCAACACCGCTAATTTCATTACTCTCAGGAGTTGTCCCACCCAGCCCCGCTGTATAAAGAGCAATCAAATAAGGCTTTTCTTCACATACAATTGCATCTACATTTAAAGCTTCTGCAACATAACCTGGCTTTTGATAGATTGGAATGTCTCTTACATATCGTTTATAGTATTCATTTGAAAAAGATTCACCGATATAATACAAAAGATCTTTATACTTTTCCTGATGTTTCCAAAGGTAATCCAACACTTGAATATAATAGTCCGTCGTTGTTTGATTCTGTTGGTTGATGGTCTTCACTTCTCCTTTGCCTTTTCCATAGCGCTGATACATTGTATAGGCTTTATCCAAGCCACCTAAGCGCTCAGCTAAGGCATAAGCTGGCGTATTTTCAGAATAAAGAAGGGAATACTCCTGCATTTCAGGGATGTTCATGGTTCCATTAAATGCTGCTACATAGTTATTATGTTCACCGATATACTCATAGCGAGTATGGGTAATATCAAACCGCTCAGTCATTGATAAATTTCCTTTTTCTACCTCATCAACGACCAACATATTTAATGGCAATTTGTAAGTCGAGCCCGCTGTCATCGGTTGCGTTTCATTCATAGCGTAGATTTGTCCACTCGTTAAGTCCTTATAAGAAAATGCAACCTTCGAATGCTCTATTCCCATCTCATCTAGATAAGCCTTTACAACTTGAACCAAATTTAGATTAGCATAATCATAATACAAACCATAGGCTTCCATTACAGGGAAATCAGATTCCATGACTTTCTGCTTTTCTTCCATACTCTTTGACGAAACACGAGTGACTAATTTCGACTCTTTTGACGAATTTTTTAGCTTTTCTTGACTGGTAGGATAATTTGCAGCTACTTTCGTAGGATGTGCCTTTCTAGCTTGGCCAAAGTATACAGCACTTGATACTAATACACCACACATCATAAAGCAACCAATCAAACAAAGAATCATTGTCTTTCTACTCACGCACTCCTCCTAACTTATATACCTCATTATATAGGAAGAATGGACATTTGACAAGATGGAATGCACAGAATCATCATCCGTTTTTAATTCTTACTAACGATGATTCAATAGCGTTTTCTATCATTCAATCCTTTTCTCATCCCTAGATAAAATGATAATGTAAGAAGAAGCATTGCCAACCCAAATCGGAATAATCCTTTACTCTTTTTGATGCCAGTTTTGGGTAATTGCAGATTCTTTTGCTCTTTTATCCCATTAAATTCCATTTCACTATTTGTCGGCAATACTGAAGTTTTATGAGTATGGTCTGCTGAATTTGATTTTGAAATTTCACTAAAGTCTTTTGGTAAGGATTCCTCATTGTTTTTTAAGTCAATAGAAGCTGGTTCTTGGTTTTGTTTAACTTTTTTATCATTTTTATTCTCTTGATGTCGAGGATTGTCTTCTTGCTTTTTGCCTGCCGGCGCTTTATGAAAATACAGATAATCATAGAGTTCTTGAGCAGTGATACCTCCACCGACCCAACCGGAAGTTAATGTGCCATTTTTAAGATAGAGTATCGTTGGGGTCCCAGGAATACCAACTGTTTTAAATAAAAATTCTTTGGCATGTTCATCAAAATCTTCACCGTCCGTATTATAGTATTCTAATTTTCCACCTGTTAATTGATTAAACTTTTTTAGTTCAGGAGAGAATTGTCGACAAAAATAACAAGTTTCCCGTCCTACATAAATCGTATGTTCTTTATTATCCGAAGTAAAAGCCGAATAAACATCTTTTATCGTAGCCTTAGGAAGTTTAGCTATATTCTCACGATAAGTAGCAACATCAACCTCTTTTGATTCTTGAGAATTTGGAACGCCATTTGCTGCAGAAGTTTTGTTTGAAGTCGAAGCAGATTTATTGTTTGTCAAGTTTTCCTTTTCTACAACTGTATCTTCCTTTGACTCTGGCATACTTACGGATTTCGTATCTGTTACAATTGAATCTTGATTTGCGTCATTTTTAACAACAGCTGCTGTCGAAGCTTCAGACACTATTTCAGTTGTATCTGGGCGTTGCTCCTCCTTATGAACTCCATCAGCAAAAACCATGTCGTTTCTAAAAGCAAGCAATAGCATCGAACTAAATAAAAGTGATTTTAGCAATTGTTTTTTCATCATTTTAAACTCCTTTATGTTCTATTTACAGTATAATACAACTATCTCGGTTTCATTTTCAAAAATCCTAAAAGGTACTTCTGACAGCCTGAATGGTAAAAAGTAAGAAACAGGAAAACAAACGAGCTGTCTTCCTGTCGATAATTTTCAATATCAAATGATAAATTTTCTTAAATATTTAAAATATAAACGAAAATATACCACAAATAGGATACTGATAGAAATGAAAGAATGATAATAAATTTCTTATGTGAAGTTACAAAATATATTATCAAGAGAACCAGTAAATATAATAAACTAATTAGTAAAAATTTTATCATCATCTTATTTTTTTGAGATTTTCTTACATTTATCCAGAAAGTAAATAATTGGTTTATCTAACCAAGTTAATATCATCATAGTGATAAAACCTAGTGCGAAACTTTTTATATCAAACATTTATTCCCCCATTTCACTTACCACCAACAAGTAGCTCCATAACCAACTCCACCAATAATAGCTCCCCCAACAGCTCCTGCAACTACTCCTTGCCATGTTCTGGTCTTGATTCCTAATCTCAATCCATTACCTGCACCACCAGCAATACCCGATTTTGCAAAATCACCCCAATTACAACCTCCTCCTTCAACACGTGCCAGCATTTCAGAGTTCAGTGCTTCAAATTTTTCCAATGTTTTTGTATTCATGATGAATACCTGTTTTTTATTTTAATAATTTCAACCTGTTGCAACTTAATAAACTTAGTATAGCACACGACGTATTTTATAAATCTGCAAATCCTGAATGGTACTTCTGACGTCCTGAATAGTGATTGTTCAAAATTGGTCTGCTAAAAATCAAAGACTCTAAGTGAATTATAACTTAGAGCCTTTTTAGAAATGCTATAAAAGTGGTCAGAAAAATCAATTTATTTATCTACAAACTCTCTTGAATACGGTATTCTTTTTCAAATGTTTTTTGAGAAACTACCCGATGATTGCTTATATCCAAATAATCACCAATATAGCCCAACACATACATACCATAACCTGCAAATCCACCGCCTATTGTTCCAACTGTACCAATTTTTAAATTCTCCACAGTAGAAGGATTCAGACCAGCCATTAAAATCCGAAGATGATCATCCAACCAATACAAGTAATTTTTAGCAAACGCTTCTTTCACCCAATCAGGTTGTTCAGCTTCTCTGCTAATTTTCCAAACATCAGCTATTTTATTTTTATAAATCGCTTTCATTTACACCCTCCCAGATGTTATCGAAAATCTTTCTTGATATGCTACTCTCCTATTTTCCACACAATTTTGTGTCCACTTATTATACCATGTCCAGTACCAATCTTTTCAGTGGTCTTATATAGAAGCTAATTATCAATCCACACAAATACCTAGATTATTCTAATATGATACAAAGCCCTCAGCTCCTTTAACTGACTTGATTCAGTACTTGACAGTCGTATATTATTGTTTAAAAGTACTTTAGAAATATCAATATTCATACGATTCAATATATAAGGTGTAGATGTCCCATCAAACTTCAATTCTGTTCGATAAGAATCCAGCACTTGATATAGTGGATTCGCGTTTTTACTATCAAATTCAGAAAACATTTGGTTGATAAGAAAAATTGCTCGTCCTCTTCTTTCCTGCCCACCAGCAAACCATCTTAAAGTTCCCATAATATTACTCCTAAAACAATCTAATTTTTATATTCGCTTTTAAAAGACTTGTTAATGTCTTGGAATCTACGGACCATATTCTGCCCAGCCTTTAACAATAACATCTGTAGTTGCTTGAAATATTCCTTTAGTAACTTTATAATCTCATCGACCATTACTATAGCGACATGCATAACCATTTGCTCCTACCATAACAGGCTTTCAATATCCTGAACCTCCACCACTAATTTCGGAAAGCTGAACATCTGATAGCTCATTTACAACTTCACCTTTTAGATTTAACATAAAATTCTCACTCTCTTTCATTTTTTAATATATTATTATTTAAATACAAAATATAACCAACAGTATAAAACACAACAATAATATGACAATAGAAAAAGGACAAAATATTAGGAATATCTGAGAAGAAAATTTTATAACCAACAAATGTAATTATAACAATAAAGATCAGCAATGTTTTTTTAACAAACTTTTTGTATAAATCAAAAGTTTTTGATAAAGTAATTTCAGGTCTATTCTGTTTGTATGCAAAATAATGAATTAATATTTCTAATACCAAACTAGAGAGACCAAGGTTTAGTATGTTAATCACTTTAATTTTAAAATACATTCCTACTATAGTAATTAATATAATAGATATCAGCATTGTTATTATTGCTCTCTGTGTATTCTTCATATTTATCCCCTTTTAACCTCCTTAACAAATAAATTGTTTCCCTAATAACTAGCTCTACCAAATTTGCAAGAATTTCAGAATTCAACACTTCAAATTTTTCTAATATTTTTATATTCATCATAATACCTATTTTTTAGCTCACTTTGTTCTATTTCAATCTAATAAACTTGATATAACATTTTTATCTTTGTAGCTGTCCAAATCTTGAATGGTATAAATCTTAAAATAGTCTACCAAAAAACCAAAGGTTCTAAATAACGAATCACTTAGAACCTTTTTTCTGAAAAACCGTGCCTATTTTTTGATAAAATATTACATAAAACTCAATTTGTCACATAGTAAACTGGGGTAAAACATGTAGAAAAATAAACATCACTATAGCTGACAAAGTAATAGCAGATATCAAAGTAACTTTATTATTCAGTTTCAATATTTTTATACAGATAAAAATATAGACTGAACTCACTGCATAAGTTACAATAATCGCATAAAGCTGCTTTAAATCATGTGCCCAATAATCTAATAACATGGCTCCTATCAAGCCACACAAAATACATAATTGTAGCTTCTTTAAATAGGTCATTATGTTTATCCTCTTTATTAGTTTGTACTATAAACCACTACATGCAGCTAATACTCCCGGAACGCTACCTATTAAACTAATCGGAGCTAACATTCCTCCAAATGTCGCTCCCCATGTTGCGGCTAAACAAGTATAATGTGCTTGTGTCATACCTGTAACAGGTGCTCCTCCTGGTCTCTTTCCCCCTTCAACACTTGCTAGCATTTCAGAGTTCAGTACTTCAAATTTTTCGAGTGATTTTGTATTCATGATGAATACCTCCTTTTTATTTTCATATTTTTATCCTGTTGCAACCTGATGAATCTAGTATAGCATATAACATATTTTATAAATCTGCAAATCCTGAATGGTACTTCTGACGTCCTGAATGGTATTTTTAACCATTTAGGACGTCAAAGCCATCATTTGGGATCTCAATGAAATGTTTTATAAAAATTTTGTAGAATAAAAATATAAGGTTACTTCAAAATAGGAGATACGATGAAGAAATTAGCATTTTCACTCATTTTTATAATACTTTTTACTATTTTACTGGCAGGTCTTCCAGAAACTTTAGCCCTTCATATTGCTATTTTGTTTCAGTGGAATTTGACAGCAGTTGGTGTTATGGTATTAATTCAAGAGATATTGATGCTGTTCTTCATCCTTTATCTCTTGAAACGAGCAGATTTATCCTCTATTTTTAAAAGGAAGAAAATCCGTAAACGTGATATCGCAGCTTTTCTTACTTTACTGTTCATCTTTTTCTTATTGGCAGACATAAGGAAAGACTTGGTGCAATATATGGCGCGAACGACTATGAATACCAAACTTTATAGTAAGGTTGGTATCTGGAGTGGAGGAAAAATTTTTGATATTTGTAGTATTCTCATAACGGTATTGATTAGTCCAATTATAGAAGAACTTTTTTATCGAGGATATGTCATGTCTCGGTTCTTTACCAATTCAAACTATTATTTAGACGTCTTGCTTTCTGCTAGTCTATTTACGTTAGGACACATGATCTTACTTCAGAGAGACTGGGTCAATCTCAGTTTTTACTTTTTAAGTGGATTGGCATTATCTCTATTTTACCGTTATAGTCAAAACATCCGACTTCAGATTCTCTTTCATGTATCGTGGAATTTATATACTTTCATAGCCTCTATCTGGTATATCCTTTATAATTGGATTTATTTTCATTTCTTTTTTTAGTAAGCAAAAACAAACTGATAGCTATAAAGTGTTATCAGTTTGTTTATTTTTTGAATCTATCGAATATTTTTATATTTTGTTCTTGTGAACTTCCAATCCTTTTTATATAATAAATACTAGAATTACACATAATTCTTACATATTTTATCAATCGGGAACATTATAAAAATGAATATTTTTATTTTAGAAGATGATCTTACTCAACAATATTATATGGAGACTATTGTTGAAGAAATTATCGAAAAACATCATCTTCAATATCATCATTTTGAAGTTGTTGGAAAACCTAAACAATTACTAGAAGCCATATCTGAGAAAGGAAGCCATCAGATTTTCTTTTTAGACATTGAAATCAAAACCGAGGAAGAAAAGGGCTTAGACGTTGCTAAAAAGATACGCGAGATAGATCCTTATGCCATCATTGTCTTTGTAACCAGTCATTCTGAATTGATGCCTACAGCGTTTAAGCTGCAAGTGGGTGCCCTTGATTATCTTGACAAATCGTTATCAAAAGAAATCTTTAAAAAACGGATCGAAACTGCACTGCTACATACTGAAAGCCTAACAGGTAAAGGGCTGGCAGACGATGCTCTTCTCTTTGAAACACCTCATACACAAATACAAGTGCCATTTAAAGATATTCTTTATATTGAAACTTCCTCTCGTCCTCACCGCTTAGTTCTTTACACACATAGAGGACGTACGGAATTTACTGCTAATCTTTTAGATATTTTAAAAAAAGAAAAACGGTTCTACCAATGTCATCGCTCCTTTGTTGTTAATCCAGCTAATGTCCATCAAGTGGATAAAGTAAATCATATCCTTCACTTCCAGAATGGTGCTACTTGTCTTGTTTCTAGATCAAAAATAAAAGGGTTAACAGAAGCCATTGCAGCCCTGCACCGGAGGGAATGATATTATGGTGCAATTATCATTGATTATCATAGACATGTTTTTATTGTTGTTTCTGTTTTCCTACATTAGTGGACAAAAATTAACAACTAAAACATATCTGATAGCAATTCTAACCAATTTACTTTATAGTATAATTTTTTCTTTTATTC
Source organism: Streptococcus constellatus subsp. constellatus (assembly GCF_023167545.1). Taxonomy (NCBI): domain Bacteria; kingdom Bacillati; phylum Bacillota; class Bacilli; order Lactobacillales; family Streptococcaceae; genus Streptococcus; species Streptococcus constellatus. The sequence continues at coordinate 543,821 of NZ_AP014647.1, read as the reverse complement.
CAAATAGTTTATTTTCTTATCTGATAGGTCCAACTTATTTTTTAATTTTTTCTTGGATTGTTGGAAAATCTTACAACAAAACATTAAAAATTTTTTACGGACTTTTTCCAATCACACTATGGAATTTAATTCAACGCTTGATTATTTTTTTCATATCTCCTTTATTTAGTTTTAGTGTAGAAAGCCTCAATAAAAGTTTTTTTGGTCCGATTGTCACATCAATTATGGCAACGCTGATAGTATTACTTTTTTTGCGTTTAATTCAATATAATTTTAAGACATTAAAATCTCAAAAAATTAATCACAACGATAAGAAAATTATCATCTTTGTAAATATCAGCATGATTGTTTATCATCTTATTGTTCAAGTTCTATCTTATTTAGAAAACGAGAGTAACATACAGACACTAAATTTTAGAGAAAGTTTAGTAGTTCTTTATCTTATCCTTTTTGTGAGTGTTGCCAATTATTTAGACCGTCATTTACGAGAGAGAATCCAAAATGATTTAATGCTTCAAAAAGATTTACAGTTAAAAAATATGGAAAACTACAGTCATCACATTGAAGAACTGTACACAGAAGTTCGGAATTTTCGGCATGATTACGAAAATATTTTAATGACCTTAAAATTAGGAATTGAACAAAATAATCTAAGTATTGTAAAGAATGTCTATCATTCTGTTTTGAAAGATTCCAATAAGCGCTTTCGCAATCCCAAGTATGATATCGGACGGTTAGTCCATATCAAAAATGAAGCTTTAAAGAGCCTGCTAGCTGCTAAATTTGCACAAGCTCAAGAGCATAATGTAGCCGTTTCATTGGAGGTTCCAGAAGATATTTACCCGCAAGGAATGGAATTAGTTGACTTTATCACCATTGTCTCCATTTTGTGTGATAATGCTATTGAAGCTGCTGCTCCAACTATGACGATTGCTTATATTTTGTCAGAAAACAAGCAGGTATTCTCCATTGAAAATACTATAAAAGAGGAACATATAGACATGTCTCGTATTTTTGATGCAGGAGTTAGTTCTAAAGGAGCTGGGCGAGGAATTGGATTATCAAATGTCTTAGCAATTCTGGATAGGTACCCAAATGTTTCTCTTACTAGCGCTAGTCAAAATTATCGTTTCCAGCATGTCCTTGAGATTCATCTGAATTAAAGAAAACCATTGCTGTAATATCAAGTACAGTAATGGTTTTTATGTTATCCTAAATCAGGTTGTCCAAGTTTGCCTAATTTATACTTTTTTAAATAAGGACTAAATAAGTCTTCCAACCAGCCGCCACCGACGACTTGTTCGAGTTCTTGACTTGTAAGTGTATGAAAATGATCCAATGTTTGTTTTTTGTCCATAATAGGAACCTCCTTTTTGATATATTTATTATAATCCAACTGTTGAATAATGAATCGTTAAATCTTAAACGGTAGTGATTTCGTCCTAAACGGTCATTCGACATTGTTTAACAGTTTGTCTTTGTAGTAATCAAAGAATGATTTTTTCGCAATGACAATAGTTACTCTTCCTTGTAGACCATACTTGATAACTTGTCCATTGGACTTAGAAATTTTAGCTTTGGCAGTTACTTTAAAAAGGTTTCCTTGTTTTGTTTCAGTAGCGGAAGTATCAATTTTATTGATATTTCCGATAATGGTGATGGACTGCTTTCCAATTTTTTCTAAAGTTAAACGAGTGGTTTGTCCTTTTTTTAAATTTGTCATATAGGCTGAAGGTACATAATAAGTGATAAGGACTTCGTTTGTTTTGGTGATATCTGGATAGATTTGGGCAATTTCAGTTCCTTTAGGTAATAAGTTGTTCCCTTTTAACTTTTCACTAATATGCAGAACACCTGTTTCGGGAGCGACTAATCTATTGTTTTGAAGCTGTACATTTGCTTGATTCAATTGATTCTGTAAATCAGTGATTTGCGTTATAAGGGTTGCTAACTGTTGGTCAGCCGTTTGGATAAATTGTGTGCGGAGTACTTCGATTTTCGTAGAAAGACTATTGTCATAAGTCGCCGCAGTTCCAGTACCAGCTTTTTGAATCTTTAGATTCGCAATGGAAGAGTTTAAATTGGATATATTGGTATCAATTTGAGACAAATACTGATTTGTGAGGGAAGTATCTGGATTAGCTTGATACTGTTTCTTATACATGTTGAATGTTGTTTGATGTGGATTACTCTTGGGTAAATGTGAAGCATTCTCTGAGATGACCTGATGCAGTTCACGATAATCATTTATCTGTTTTGTTAAATCATTGATTTGCTGATCAATCGCAGCAATTGTGTTATGAGCCAAAGAAGCTTGTTTACTGACTTCGATATTGCTTTTTGAAATTCCTAATGATAGATCCTGTGATTGTTTGATAAAATTGTTAAAAGTATTAGCATAGCCAAATTCATCTTCACCCGAAAAAAGATTTATCCCTTGATGCAAACTCGATTTGAGTGTTTCTAAGCCAACTTTTTGTCGTTGATAAGTCGCAAGTTGAGTTTTAATAGCTGTTTGTTGAGAGACTTCCATATTTTTTACATATTGAATCAACAACTCTCCTTTTACGACTGCCTTATTTTCAGCTAAATGGTTAATCAAAATCGTATTATTGCTGCTTGATTGGATCATAGCAATGACTTTCGTTGGCGTAATTTCACCGATAGATTTGACAGTCACTTCCTTTTGACCAATAATGGAAAAAAGAACCAGAAATAGAACGAACAATACCAAAGGAAGAATAAGAACGGTCGCAAAGTTATGGTATCTTCGATGATAAAATTCTACACTTTTAAACAAATTGGGATTCATAATTCACTCCTTATTTATTAAATAAATGATGATAAAAGCCTTGTCTTTCCATCAATTCAGCGTGGGATCCAGTTTCAATAATCTGCCCTTTATCAAGAACAATCACTTGATTTGTCCGCTTTGAAATGCTGAGACGATGAGCAACAAAAATAATCGTTTTGTCTTTTAAGCCCATCAGATTGTCAATGACCTTTTTCTCAGTTAGAACATCCAATCCGCTCGTTGCCTCATCAAGAATAAGAATTGGTGACTTTGTTAAGAGGGCGCGTGCTAGAGCAATTCTTTGCTTTTGTCCACCTGATAGACCAGCTCCATCGGACAATTCTGTTTGATATCCCATAGGCATTTGTTCAATATCCGAACGAATTTCTGCAATTTCACAAGCGCGAATAATCTCTTCTTGAGAAAATATTTGATTCGTCCCTAATGTAAGGTTTTCTAAGATAGAACCACTAAAAATATAGGCTTGTTGTGGTAAATAATTGATATATTGACGAAGCGTTTTCTTATCAATCATTTTAAGATCATTTCCATTGAGACGGATTTGCCCTTTATAAGGCTCATAAAAATGAACCATCATTTTGGCAAGCGTTGTCTTTCCCGAACCACTGATACCGACTAAGCTCACCTTATCTCCTATTTTTATTGTTAAGTTAATATCCGATAACGTATCTCGTCCGAAGCCGTATTTATAGGAGACATTATGGAACGTAATATCACCAGTCAAGAAACCTTTCTCTATAAGTGTTTGCTTAGTTTTAAATTCAGACTCTACTAAATAAACTTCATTCAACCGCTTGTTAGCAACCTTAGCCGATTGCAGCTTAGTTTGCAGATTAATAATACTTTCAAGAGAATTTGTAAAATAAGAAAGTAGAGCCGTAAATGTGATGAGCTGCCCAATTGAGATTTTCTCAGATATAACTAAATGCGCACCGAGCCATAAAATAAGCACATTTAAAATTAATTGAAAGCCTTGTTTAAGAGTTGTTTGAAAAATAGAATATTTACTAAGCGTAAAAGATTTATCTAAATAATTTACAAATTCGCTGTCTATCTTTTGGTAACGAGCTTCTTCGCTTGTTAAAGATTTAATGGTTTCAATGCCATTAATATCTTCGATAATAGCAGAATTTACCATAGAATTGCTTTGCATGACGTCATGATTCATTTTTTCAAAAGGCTTTATAAAAGCAAAAATAATCACCATATAGATAGGAATAGCAAGCAGAGTGAGGAAGAAAAGGTTGGTATTCTGTAATAATAATACCCCTCCTACTATTATCAAAATAGAAAGGTCAAGAAAGAGTGAAAGTATTGTAGAAGCGAGAGCATCAATAATGGAATTAGCATCTGTAAAACGAGAAATAATCTCTCCAGTGCGTCTCGTAGCAAAAAAAGACATCGGTAATTCAAAAATATGTCGAATATATGATAAAATCACATCGATGGTCAGCCGCTGACTAAGTACAATCAATAAGTAATCTCTGGAAAAACTCATCATTTGCTGCAAAATATAAGTAATAATCAGACCAATAGACACTATTCCAAGAGTTGATCTCATTTGATTTGGAATGTATTCGTCTAAAATTCCTTGTAGGTAGTAAGATCCAACAATATTGATGAGTGTCACAAGCAAACTAGCTAAAACAATATAGGTGACCAGCATTTTCTGTTTAAAAATAAGAGGAATTAAGCTTATCAAACCATTTTTCTTATCCTTATGTGGTTTATAGCTAGGTTCTGGTGCTAAAAAAATAGCAACACCAGTCCATTCTGTTGCAAATGTTTCTTTTGAGATCTTGGTTATTTTTACACTTGGGTCAGGATCTCCAACTAGCAGACCTTTTTTCGTATTTTTATAGATAACATAATAATGTGGGAGTTTAGCTTTTTTCTGAACATGAACGATAAAAGGATAGGGAATAGCTTCCATATCAAACAAGGACATATCCCCTTGAATCGGTCGTGTCTCAAAGCCTATTTCTTGTGCTGCTTGAACAATTCCAAGAGCCGTTGTCCCTTCTTTACTTGTCTTAGCAAGTTCTCTCAGATGTGCAAGAGAGTAGTCTGAACCATAGTATTTTGCAATGGAAGCCAGCGCAGCGACACCGCAATCTCTTGCATCTATTTGAGGAACAAATGTTTTCTTAACATTCACAACAATGATTTCCTTTCTAAAATAAACTCGGATTATTTTTTACGTAGCTAATAGTAGACACGTAATTTGAGATAAGCGTCTATTAAAACATAATTTATCATCATACTAAAAGCAGAGCCGGTTAGTAGTATACTTAATATGGGAATAGAATGGATAAATAAATAGCTGAGTGATAAAAAAAGAATAAACAGTGCTGTGGCATTGCTATTTCCCCAATTTTGAAATTTTTCTAGTCGTAATAATGCAGTATTTGAAATATGAAATATTTTTTCTAAAATGAACATGTATACAGAAGAATTCCTTTCCTTTTTATACTCTGATTATCTCAAAATATTTCTGAAAAGCATTGTAAAAATCCCAAATGGTAGCTATAAGGTCCTGAATGGTTCAAAAAATACCGTTCAGGACCTATAATAGACCGTTCAGGATTTGCTCAGTTATCTTTCATTTGATATGGTAGGATATAAGTCAGGAGGAAACATAATGATTCAAATTCAACCTTTTTCGTTTATTAGCTCTATGTCGCTATATTTTATCGCTCTCTATCTTCGCACGATCCATCAATTATTTAAAATAAAGCTGCAATTGACGCATTCTGCACAAAGAACTTTTCGTCCAACTACTTATTTTGTGGTACAATCCAAATTTTTCTCATTTAAAGATGCCACCAAAAGAATTGAAACAATCCGAAAATACAATAAAAGAGGGAAAATTGTCCTTATTGGAGAACATATTGATTATGAACTGCTGTTTAGAAATCACTATCTTGTTTTCGGTGTCATTGATCGAACCAATGATCATTCTCTAAAATTTCTCAAGGAACAAATCTGGTTTTATTTGGCTGGAATTTATAAGTAATTCTTATGATATATGACAACAGAAAAAGACGAACCCTTTTCAGATTCGTCTTTTTCTATTTCGCTGCTTTGTACAATTCATCGACCTTATTCCAGTTGATAACTGAAAAGAAAGCTTTAATGTAGTCTGGGCGAACATTGCGATATTTCACATAGTAAGCATGCTCCCAAACATCAATTCCCAAAATAGGTGTTTTTCCTTCAGAGATTGGCGTATCTTGGTTAGCAGTTGACATCACTTCTAGCTTACCTTCTTTGTTTACCACTAGCCAAGCCCATCCTGAACCAAAGCGAGTCGTTGCAGTTGTCGTAAAGGCTATTTTGAAATCGTCAAATGAGCCAAAAGTTGCTTCAAGATCTGCTGCTAATTCTGCTGATGGTGCTGTTTCTTCTGGTGTCATCAATTCCCAGAAAAGAGCATGGTTGAGATGACCACCACCATTATTGATTACTGCTTGACGGATATCGGTTGGAATAGACTCAACATCAGCTAAAAGTCGCTCTAAATCCTCACCGATTTCAGGATGTTTTGCTAGCGCCGCATTTACATTATTTACATAAGTATTGTGGTGTTTGTCATGATGCAAGTGCATGGTTTCTTCATCAATATACGGTTCCAAAGCATCGTAAGCATAAGGTAGATCAGGTAAAATAATTGCCATTGGTTTTTCCCCTTTATCATTTTATATGAAAATGATAACGTAGACCCACAAAATTTTCAACTTATTTGCTTATAAGTTGTGGGTTACAATCTTTAATAAAGCTAAGTCAAATAAGTAATCTTTTTCGTAAACCCCTGATTTAATTTGATAATCTGTTTCAATCAAGCAGGAGAGAGACTTTTGTAAAATTTCCAAGGATAATGAGCGGACATCGCGCAAGGCATATTTAATTTGATAAGGATTCACCTTTCGTCCCAAATAACCAGACAAATCTGCTACAATCTGACTTTCATTACGTCCATTTTCAAAGAGGATTTTCACTTGTGCAAATATACGAAACTGGCCCAACATAATTGCAATCAGCTTGATTTCATCTTCACCTTGCAAGGTCAAATCTCGTACCAAACTTCTCGCTGCGTCCACCTTTTGATGCAAAATCATCTGGGTAAGATCAAAAATATTATCCTGTAAAGTTTTTGGAATTGCTTCAGCAATGTCCTCGCTTGTAATGATGCCATCTTTTTTATAATCCTTTAAAAAAGCTAAGTTTTTACTAATTTCACTAAAATCGAAACCAGATTTAATAAGTAATTCTTCTAAAACTTGCGAACGAAGTTCTAACTCCTGTTCTTGAACTTGCTTACTAAAGTAGGTGCGTAATTCTTGTTCTTTGGGCTCACTTGCTTCAAAAATTTTACCATCTCGCTTGAGCAATTTTACAATTCGCCGTTTACTGTCTAACTTCCCTTCTGCAAAAATGACTAATTTTGTCGTATCTGCAGGATTTTCCAAATATTGCTCAAAAGATTTTAATTCCTCATCTGTCAAATAGCGCTTTTTAGCCGTTGTTATATCTAAAAAATGATCCAAAATAACGATTTTCTCTTCGGAAAAGAAGGGCAAACTCACTAAATCGATCTCCACATCTGGATAAGCAGCTTCTTTCATATCGAAATGGGTATAACGCAAATCTGCAGCTTCATAACAAATCTGCTGTAAGAACTGAGATTTTAATAATTCAAACTGACCCACGTCATCACCAGTCAAAATGGTTACGGCCGGCAAATTTTCTAAGCATAGCTGATTAACTTCTTCAATTGCTAGCATGATAACCTCCTTTTACGAGATTTATTTTTTAACACACTCTTTACTCTATCACAACTCTTGGGAAAAGACTGATTGGCATCTCAAACCAACTCCGTCCCACTTGCATCTTGCTTGATTTTGCCAGCTTTCATCAGACCGCCTAAAGCTTTTTTAAACTGTCCTTTGGAAATGCCAAAGGTAGTCTTTATATCCTCTGGGGACGACTTATCATTCAAAGTCATAAAACCTCCTTGACTTTCTAGATATGTCAGAATCATTTGAGCATCATTTTCCAGCATCTCAAAAGAGCGAGGTTTTAGTGAAAGATTGAGGGTACGATCAACTTCCCGAAAGCCAATCACCCGCACATCTAGCACTTGACCGAGACGTGGCTCGGTATAACGTTCGCTGGGGTGGATAAAGCCCAGCATATTATTCTCTGGCAGATAAACAAAGGTGCCAGAGAGTTTGAGTCGATAAACAAGGGCTGGCCAATTTTGATTTTGCATATTATTGTAGGCAGGACGCGCTAAGCGCTGAAAATCCTCCTGATAGGCCAAAAGTCCCCAGATTCGGTCTTTTTTATCGATATCTAGGCGAATATAAAGCTGATCCCCTTTTTTGGGCCAGAGTTCTTTTATCTCCGGCAAGATGTCCAGCGACACTACGATTTGCTTATCCGGAAGTCCTGTGTCAACAAAGACCCCCAGATCTTTGCGAACTTCTGTTACCATCCCCCAACCAAAAGTCGTCTGAGTTGCTGTGACTTCGAGAGTCGTCAGGCGAAGTCTCTGTTTCATATCACTATAAGCAAAACCTTTGACCGTTTCTCCTAGCTGATACTTACCTTCTTCTTTAGCTAAAGCATAAGTCTGACCATCCTTTTGAACAAAGTAAAAGCGATCGTTTTCATCGGTTACTAGACCTGTTATAAATGTTGCAAGATTTGTATTCATTTTTCTCTTTCTATCATTTAAAGGAGCATTGCTTCAGCTCCCTTTCAAAAGAAACTCAGCTAGCCAAACTAACTGAGTTTTAGTTTTTCATTTTCAATCATGGAAAGAAACATCACACTTCAAGCAATTCTTTTTCCTTAGTAGAAGTCATTTCATCGATGTGTTTAACAGCGTCATCTGTCACTTTTTGAATGTCTTTTTCAAGACCTTTCAGTTCATCTTCAGTAATTTCTTTTGCTTTTTCTTGCTTTTTCGCTTCATCCATAGCATCACGGCGGATATTCCGGATAGCAATCTTAGCATTCTCTCCAACTTTTTTAACTTCTTTAGCCAAATCACGACGAGTCTCTTCCGTCAAAGCAGGAATGACGAGACGGATAACAGAACCATCACTAGCAGGTGTAATACCCAGATCAGAAGCATTCAAAGCACGTTCAATATCTTTAATAGATGATTTATCAAAAGGTGTTACCAATAACACGCGCGCTTCTGGAATTGTGATAGAAGCAATTTGATTGAGTGGAGTTTCCACTCCATAGTATTCTACTGTAATGCGATCTAAAAGACTAGCATTCGCACGCCCAGCACGAATACTACCAAATTCACGTGCTAAACTTTGGTGTGATTGGGTCATTCTTTCTTTCGCTTTTTCTACAATTGCATTTGCCATAACTTAATCCTCTTCTTTTTCTACATTATTTGAAACAGTTGTTCCGATTTGTTCTCCGAAAACAACCCGTTTAATATTACCAGATTCGTTCATATTGAACACAACAAGGTCAATATCATTATCCATTGAAAGGGTAGAAGCTGTTGAATCCATAATCCGCAATCCTTTGTTAATCACATCGCGGTGAGTCAATTCATCAAACTTCACAGCTGTCTTATCTTTCTTTGGATCTGCATTATAGACCCCATCAACACCGTTTTTCGCCATAAGAATCGCATCAGCTTCAATCTCGGCCGCACGAAGGGCAGCTGTTGTATCCGTTGAGAAATAAGGTGAGCCAACACCGGCACCAAAAATGACGATACGACCTTTTTCCAGATGGCGAAGTGCTCGTCCACGAATGTAAGGTTCTGCCACTTGCTGCATTGCAATCGCAGTTTGGACACGAGTATCCACACCTACTTGTTGCAATGAATCAGCCATCACCAAAGCATTCATAACGGTCCCAAGCATTCCAGTATAGTCAGCCTGCACACGATCCATTCCTGCTTCTGCCGCAGGCTCTCCACGCCAGAGATTCCCACCACCGATAACAAGGGCGATTTCAATACCCAAATCATGCACTTCCTTGATTTCCTCTGCCATTTTTTGAACGGTTGAAATGTTAATTCCTATCCCTTTCTCACCAGCAAGAGCTTCACCTGATAACTTGATTAAAATACGTTTATATTTCGGGACTACCATTTTTACTCTCCTTATTTTATCTGTACTATTTTACCATAATTTATAATTTTTATATAGTCCTATTTTTTAAAATATCAAAATTAACAAAAGAAATTTAGTTTTTTTGACTGACTCCTACTTCAATAATGTATGTAACATATCCTTTTTTCTCCTAATAGATTAATTGATTTATTCCAAAAACGTTGTTGCTTTTATCTGCTATTTTTATCAGTCTGATAAACTCCATTTAAATATGAGTTATTCATAAAAAAACCCTATCCATCGATAGAGTTTTTATTCTTAAATTAAAGCGAGTTGACATCAACCTTAATACCTACACCTTGAGTAGTAGTGATAGTAAGATTTGTCATGTATGTTCCTTTTACAGTAGCTGGTTTTGCTTTGGCAATCACATCGTGGAATGCTTTAAAGTTTTCAACCAACTTGTCAGCTTCAAATGAAACTTTACCAATAATAGCTTGTACGTTACCTGCACGGTCTGCGCGGTAAGTAATCTTACCCCCCTTAGACTCTTCAACTGCTTTTGCAACGTCCATTGTTACAGTACCAGTTTTAGGGTTTGGCATCAGGTTACGAGGACCAAGGACACGTCCAAGGCGACCTACAAGTGCCATCATGTCAGGTGTAGCGATTACTACGTCAAAGTCCAACCAGCCGTCATTGATTTTTGCAACAAGATCATCTTCACCAACGAAGTCTGCACCAGCAGCTCTTGCTTCTTCTGCTTTTGCACCACGTGCGAAAACAAGCACACGCTGAGTTTTACCAGTTCCGTTTGGAAGAACCATTGCACCACGGATTTGTTGATCCGCTTTTTTTACATCAATGTTCAAGTTATAAGCAACTTCTACAGTTGCGTCAAATTTTGCAAAGTTTGTTTCTTTTGCAAGTGCTACAGCTTCTTCTACACTGTATGCTTTTGTGCTGTCGATTTTTTCAAGAGCAGCACGAAGTTGTTTGCTTTTTTTAGCCATTTTCTATTCTCCTTGTAAGTGGTTCAATCGATTTTCATCTCCCACGTCCTTCTCGTCTGATGAAGTCTTGCGGGTTTGGGTGTTATTGATTAGTCAACAACAGTGAATCCCATAGAACGAGCAGTACCTTCGATCATACGCATTGCAGACTCAAGGTTTGCAGCGTTCAAATCTGGCATCTTCGTTTCAGCAATTTCTTGTACTTGTGCACGAGTAACTGTTGCAACTTTCGTTTTATTAGGTGTACCTGATCCTTTTTCGACACCAGCAGCTTTTTTCAAAAGAACAGCAGCTGGTGGAGTCTTTGTAACGAAAGTAAATGATTTGTCTTCGTATACAGAGATAACAACTGGAATAATCATGCCAGCTTGATCAGCTGTGCGAGCGTTGAACTCTTTTGTGAATCCCATGATATTGATACCGGCTTGACCAAGCGCAGGACCAACTGGTGGAGCTGGAGTAGCTTTACCAGCAGGGATTTGCAATTTTACAAGTTTTTCGACTTTTTTAGCCATTTTTAAATCCTCCTTTGTGGTTTTGGCGGTAACGTAATATTTTTACCTCCCACAAGTATGCTTATGCATACTTTTCTATTATACACTAAAGCTGCTAAATTGCAAGAAAAAACACGAAAAATTTTTCTATCTTTCTCCAGTTTTTATGGTAAAATAAACTTATGACATTATTAAAAATAGCTTCTGTTTTATTTATCTTTTTAACTATTATTTTAACTATTATTATCACCAAATTATTTCGTCTGAAACAATTTGGCTTAAATTTTGCAGATTTGGCCTTTCCACTTCTCGTGCTAGAATTCTATGTCATCTCAGATAAAGCTTTCTATCACAGCTTATTGCCAGAGCTGACTTTAGCGCTCTCTACCTTAGCAATTGCTATTACCGTTTATTTTCTTAGAGTTAAACGCAGTTTTTACTATCCCAGATTTTTTAAATTCTTCTGGCGAGCTGGTTTTATTTTGACCTGCTTTCTATATCTCGCTATGGTGATTGGTTTGTTTTTATCAAAATGAAAAAATATCGGAAATTTTAGATTTCCGATATTTTTTTTGCTGCTTGATATCTGTTCAACCATTGATCACATGTAGCAAATAATCGATTACTAATATATTGAAAGAATCTCATTAGCGATTCTAACATTAAAGAGAGAATGATTGTGAGGATAATGGTGATAGGTGAGATTTTAGATAAAGAAAAGATAGAATGAAATAATAATCCTGAAACTATTAACCCAATAATATTAAAAAGTACTATCGTCGTTTTCATTCGATTAAGTGGCTGGATTAGTTTTATGATAATAATAAAACCAACTACGGCTAACAAGATAACTGAAGAAGTTGCAACTTCTTGCGTAGATAATCGAAAAATTCGACCGCACACCATGACAATCAAAACGGCTAGCAAATCAACAAGCGCTGCCGGTATAGCATTCTGCAAAACTGTTCTAATAAAACGCCCTCGAATGCGTTGTTTATTCGGTTCCAGAGCTAACATAAATCCCGGAATTCCAATCGTAAATGCACTAATCAAAGAAATTTGGGAAGCTTGTAATGGATAAGTAAAAGCAAACAAGCTAGATAAAATAGCTAGCGAAATGGAAAAAATATTTTTTACAAGAAATAAGCTAGCAGAGCGTTGAATGTTATTGACAACTCTGCGTCCCTCTGTCACAATGTGGGGCATATGTGAAAAATCAGAATCCAGCAGAACAACTTGTGCAATTTGCTTAGTAGCATTATTGCCAGATTCCATAGCAATGCTGCAATCTGCTGTCTTCATCGCTAAGATATCATTTACACCATCTCCTGTCATGGCGACTTTGTGCTGATTGGCTTGAAGCGCTTGAACAAATTTTTGTTTCTGTTGAGGAGTTACTCGACCAAAGATAGTATATTTTTCAACTGCTTGAGTGATTTTTTCATCAGTATCTAACGTTTGTGCATCTATATAATTATCTGCATGAGGAATCTCTGCTTTGGCAGCAACTGCCGCAACTGTGACAGGATTATCTCCTGAGATAACTTTAACTTCCACACCTTGAACATTAAAATATGAAAATGTTTCAGCCGCATTTTCTCGAATTGGATTTTCCAAAAGGATAAATAATAGTGGTTCTATCGTTTGAGTTAAATCACCTGTAAATGGTTGTTCTTTTGACTCAGCAAAAACAAGAACCCGCGTTCCACTTTCTGCATACTTTTGGATATAGCTACGATATTCTTCCAGTTTTTCTTTTAATACAAATTCTGGAGCTCCTAAAATAAAGGTTCCCTCGTTAAAGCAAATGGCACCAAATTTGTTTTTTGAGCTAAACGGAAAGGTTGACAATACAGCCCAAGACTCTTTTGCTATTTCTGACACAAAAAAGTTTCGAATTGCTGCAATCGTTTCATTCTCATCTGGACTTGCTGCTAGATACTGTTTAAGAGCTTCGCGTGAAGTATTTTCGTTTTGATGGACAGAAAAAATTTGTGTAACCTTCATCGTATTTTCCGTAATGGTCCCAGTCTTATCTACACATAAAACATCCACACGAGAAAGAGACTCTATCCCTTTCATGCTATTTAACAAAACTTTCTGTCTCGCCAGACTAACCGCTCCTAAAGCTAAGGCTAAAGTCATCAACAGGTAGAGACCTTCTGGAATCATACCAATAATCGCCCCTACTGTCGAGACAATACTAACCTGAAAACTTTCATGATTGGTCACATAGCTTTGGAAAAATAAGATGAGTCCCAAAGGAATAATCAAAAATCCAATCGCCTTGACCAGATTATTGACAGAATGAACCATTTCAGATTCTTCTTTTCCAGATACTTCCTTGGCTTTCAACGTTAGTTGATTGATGTAAGAATCATTGCCTACTTTTTCTAAACGAGCATAAGCCTTGCCAGATACGACAAAACTACCTGACATGATGGTGTCATTTTCTTTCTTTACAATTTCGTCAGCCTCACCAGTTAATTGTGCTTCATTGACCCTCAAACCACCTGATACAAGGCAAGCGTCTGCATAAATTTGGTCACCTGAGGAAAAAAGAACGATATCATCTTGTACTAGATCTTTCGTGTCTAGCTGAACTTCTCTTCCGTCTCGCATGGCAATTGCCGTATTGTGATGAAGCAACTGCATTTTACTCAATATTTTTCTAGCTCTTAATTCCTGAACAATTCCAATCAAAGAATTGATAATAACAATAGGTAAAAAAAGTAAATTATTCCATGATTGTACAATAACTAGCAACACAGCAAGGACAAAAAATATAAAATTAAAATAAGTAAACACATTTGACTGAATGATTTGCCAAGTTGTTTTTTCCGTGCTAACCGTTACTTCGTTGACCAAGCCTTTTTGGACGCGTGCTTTAACTTCTTTTTGACTAAGCCCTGTAAGTATCTCTTTTGACATATAGCCTCCATTTACAAGTCATGGTCTAATTTTATCAAAAAAGTCGAGTTTAAACCGTAGAAAAGTTACAGAATTGAAAAACATGAGATTTTCCATACTTTTTCTACAGAACTTTTGAAAGTTGATGAAAAGAAGCGATTCTACAACAAAAATGGCTTTTTTCATAAGAACATTTGTTTCAATCAAACAAATTAGAAAATCTTCTTATCTCAACCTCAAGGAGTATAAACTTTTCAATAGCACAGTCCATTTTTAGTTGTTCAATAACACTTTCCTTGGCTTGGTTCCTTCTGCTGGTCCGATAACACCAGCAGCTTCTAGCTCTTCCATAAGCCGAGTTGCACGATTAAATCCGACAGACAATCGACGTTGGAGCATTGAAGCACTGGCCTTTTGAGTTTCTATAACTAAAGCCTTGGCTTCTTCAAAGAGTGGATCTCCTTGTTCACTCTCGCTACCTGAATCCATATCATTTTCAGATACTTCTCCCGGGTCAAAATTATCATCATAATCAGCTTCTGCCTGATTCTTGACAAAGGTTACAATGTGCTCTACATCTTCATCAGAAATGAACGATCCTTGCAGACGAACAGGATGATTTTCATCAATCGGCTTAAAGAGCATATCCCCACGTCCCAAGAGTTTCTCAGCGCCATTTTCATCTAGAATCGTTCGACTATCGGTTCCGCTAGAGACAGCAAAAGCAATTCGTGACGGAACATTTGCCTTGATGAGTCCAGAAATAACATCAACTGACGGACGTTGGGTAGCTAAAATCATATGAATCCCAGCTGCTCGTGCCTTTTGCCCTAAGCGAATAATGGCATCTTCCACTTCTTTGCTAGCTACCATCATGAGGTCTGCCAACTCGTCCACAATGACCACAATCAAAGGAAGAGGAATTTGTTTATATTCCGGTTGACTTGCATTGTATTCAGCTACCTTAGCATTGTATCCTGCAATATTGCGAGCACCGACCTTAGAAAAGAGCTCATAACGATTTTCCATTTCATCTACCACTTTTTGCAAAGCTCGACTCGCCTTGCGAGGGTTGGTCACAACAGGGATAAGCAAGTGAGGAATATCATTATAAACAGACAATTCAACCATTTTGGGATCGACCATCATGAACTTGACTTCATCTGGTCGTGCTTTCATGAGAATACTAGCAATAATGCCATTGACTGCAACAGATTTCCCTGAACCAGTCGATCCTGCTACTAGCAAGTGAGGCATTTTTGCCAAATCAAACGTCCGAACAGATCCATTGACGGCTTTTCCTAGAGGAATTTCGAGTAATTTCTTATCATCTGTCTTAGACTGTTCCCAGAGTTCACGGAAAGTGACCATCGCAATCTCTGAGTTTGGTACTTCAATTCCGACCAGAGATTTACCTGGAATGGGTGCCTCAATCCGCACATCTTTAGCGGCCAAAGCCAAAGCTAAATCGTCAGAAAGATTGGAAATACGATTAACCCGCACGCCGACAGCTGGTTTAACTTCATACTTAGTCACAGATGGTCCGATTTCAGCTCGTTCAACAGTAGCACGAATACCAAAGCTAGCAAAGGTTTCTTCTAAAATCTTGATATTTCCGCGGACAATTTTCTTTTCTTTTGATTGATTTTTAGGCTTATCAGGCGCAAACAAATTGATCGTTGGCAGTTTGTAATCGAAACTTTCTTTAGGAGTGAAATTCACTTCCACATCTTCATCTATATCATCTTGCTGATCTTCTTCGTGTGATTTCTCAGTTATATCCTCATCATAATCGTAGATTTCCGGTTCTCCCTCTTCAAATTGAATCGGAGTATGCGCCAAAACATCATCATTTAAAATTTCTCCCATTTCAGGATCAATTTGAGATTCATCTTGCTCCATCTGAATAGCATTCATTGTTTCCTGTGCAGCTTTTTCTTCTTTCTCCACAAATCGTTGTTGGCGCTTCGCTTCCCGCTTTTCATTCCATGTATGATAAACTTCACTTAATTTTTCAAAAATATCATAAATTGAATATGGACTGATAAGAAGGAAACCTAACAATATCAAGAGAACACCAATAAAGTAAGAACCAATATTTGAAAATAAAAAGGCCACAGGAGCATAAAGAGCAGCTCCTAATAAACCGCCACCAGCAAAAGCACTGACTTTAAATGAGCTTAAATCTGTTAAAATCCGCGACAAGGTTATACTCAGAACCTGCTCTTTTAAATTTAAAATATTTACAAAATAAGCTTGAAATATGAGTAGAAAGCCAATAAAAATACTGAAAAAGCCTGATTTATAACCTTCATGCTTATTGACCCACTTAAAAAAGAAAAGATAAATGAGACTACCTATAATAGCCATATAGGCCAAACTTCCTACTAATAATCGAATAAGGTTGTAAAGAGTGATTCCAACGGCACCCCATTTTAAGGCTGCAAAAAGAAGCAAAAAAGCAACTCCGAAAGTTACTAACATCCTTCGAATAGCTTTTTGACGTTCTAATTCTGCTTTTGTCGGCCGTCGTGTTGTTCGGCCTTGTCTACTATTTTTCTTATTTGCCATAACTTTTATTATATCATAAGTTAGCTGCTAATCCAATGAAAGAAAAAAGCAGAAGTTCCATGTTTCCACTTTTTAAACAACATTGCTTACTTCCAAATCACATCATCATTCCCATCATCTTCTGGCAAGACAAACCACAAAATCAAGTAAGGGATCAGACCGATTCCATATACAAAAAATGCTACTCCCCAGATTAGTCGTACAATAGTAGGATCAATGTCAAAATAATTTGCAACACCTGCACAAACACCCGCAATTTTTTCATTTCGCACGTCTCTTGTCAATCTTTTAGCCATTCTCTGTCCCTCCTTTATAGATTTATTATAACATAAAATGTTTATCATTAAATTAATCTAATAAAGAATTTCCGTATACTAATTGTCAAAAATTCATCGTCAGCAGGATTAAAAACATTACTTTTGCAATCGACCTAGAATAAAGTGAGAAATTGGTCCAACAATCAGAAAATTCAAAAGAAAAGCTACAATAAAATTGGTTAGCCAAGTTCCTAGATAATTGGCTAGTGAAAGCGGTACGCTATTAAAAAATATACCATAAAAAGGCATCGGTGAAACCATGATCAGAACCATACCACCTGAAACAAGAATAATTTTCTACCAAGTTTTATGTCATTCCGTTAAAAATTTAAAAGCAAGTTCTTTTACAACTGATTCTGCTACAAGTAGGTCCAAGAAAAAAGCGATAAACAATCCTGGCACATATCCCATTGCTAAATGAATCCCCCAAAAATGCCCTACAACAGACAACTACAAAATGCTCATTTCCAAAACCCTCATGCTACACATGAGGACTGTAAAAAATAATGATTTCCTAAAATTTTTCTGCAGCAAATGCCTCATTTCTTTATCGCTAAACACTGTTTTAGTACAAAAAAAGAGCCCGATAGTGCCTTTTAGTTAGCATAGATAACCCTCAAAAGGTTTGAAAAATTAGCTTGTTTATAGTAAAATGTGAATAGTTTTAAATTCAGAAAGGACATGTATGAAAAAATTACTCATTTTAGCATTGGCTGGAGTCTTATTTTTAACAGGCTGTGGCAGCATAAAAAAAGCTATTCGGGGAAATGAGACTTCGGGATCAAGTACAACAACATCCAGCTCAGATACCACAGATAAATTAGCTGAAGAACGAAAAAAAGTATTGACAGATAAGAATATCTCTTTCCCACAATTGTCTGATAAAGTCGCAGATAATGAAGCACAAGTGAAAATAACAACGACGGAAGGTGCTATCACTCTAAAACTTTTTCCTAAATATGCTCCGCTGGCTGTAGAAAATTTCTTGACTCATGCTAAAGAAGGTTATTATAATGGCTTGATTTTCCATCGTGTCATCAAAGATTTTATGATTCAAACAGGAGATCCCCTAGGAAATGGTACTGGCGGAGAATCAATTTGGAAAGGAAAGAATGAAAAGATTGATTCTGGAAGCGGATTTAAAACAGAGATTTCTCCTTATCTCTACAATATCCGTGGTGCGTTATCAATGGCTCGTTCTTCAGATCCAAATTCTAACGGTAGCCAATTCTTTATCAATCAAAACAATAAAGATAATTCTAGCAGACTATCAAGCGATGCTTATCCTGAAAAAATCATTGAAGCCTATAAAAAAGGGGGGAATCCTAGCTTAGACGGCGATTATACAGTTTTTGGACAAGTTACTTCTGGTATGGAAGTTGTAGATAAAATTGCTACAACAGAAACCGGTGAAAACGATAAACCCAAAAAAGAGATTAAAATTGAGAAAATTGAAATCATCAAAGATTATACATTTAAGAAATAAAGACAAAACAGAGTCTGGAACAAAAATGTTCCAGACTCTTTTGCTTTCTATACACAGTAGTTGAGTGGGCTCTAATGCGCTAATGCTTCAGCTTTTGCAGACCTACTAGACCTTGCAGAGGTAAGATGGTAAAATCGATTTCTTACGAAATACCAATTTTTGTCCCACTCCCCATTTTCTTTATTCTTACGTTAATTGATTAAAATCCCAAATTTGATCCATCCAGCCTTCATAGAAATCAGGCTCGTGGCAGACCATGAGAATGCTGCCCTTGTATTCTTTCAGAGCTCGCTTCAGCTCTTCCTTGGCATCTACATCCAGGTGGTTGGTCGGCTCGTCCAGCACCAGAACATTATTTTCTCGGTTCATGAGGAGGCAAAGGCGAACCTTGGCCTGCTCCCCTCCGGATAGGACTTGAATCTGACTTTCGATATGCTTAGAAGTTAGACCACATCTAGCCAGAGCTGCTCGAACTTCTGCTTGGTTAAGGGCCGGAAATGCATTCCAAACTGCTTCAAGCGGTGTCTGACGATTGCCGCCTTCGACTTCCTGCTCGAAATAACCCAGCTCCAGATAGTCCCCACGCTCAACTTCCCCAGCGATTGGTGGTATAATCCCCAAGAGACTCTTCAAAAGAGTTGTTTTCCCAATCCCATTTGCCCCGATGATAGCCACCTTCTGGTTGCGCTCAAAGGTCAGGTTAAGGGGCTGGGTCAGCGGTCGGTCGTAACCAATCTGCAAATCCTTGGCTTGGAAGATAAAACGGCCAGGTGTGCGGGCAGGCTTGAAGTCAAAGGTAGGCTTTGGCTTCTCACTTTGTAGCTCAATAATGTCCATCTTATCCAGCTTTTTCTGGCGGGACATGGCCATATTACGGGTCGCTACGCGGGCTTTATTACGAGCTACAAAGTCCTTGAGGTCGGCAATCTCTTTCTGTTGGCGCTCATAGGCTGCTTCTAGCTGAGACTTTTTCATCTCATAGACTTCCTGGAACTGATAGTAGTCGCCAGAATAACGAGTCAAGTGCTGATTTTCCACATGGTAGACGATATTAATCACGTCATTCAAGAAAGGAATATCATGCGAGATTAGAACAAAGGCATTTTCATAGTTCTGTAGGTAACGCTTGAGCCAGTCAATGTGCTCAGCATCCAGATAGTTGGTTGGCTCGTCCAAAAGCAGGATATCTGGTTTTTCAAGAAGCAGCTTAGCCAAGAGAACCTTGGTTCGCTGTCCACCAGATAGCTCCGTCACATCGCTCTCTATACCGTAGTCCATAACACCCAGTGCCCGTGCGACCTCGTCAATCTTGGCATCTAGAGTATAGAAATCTCGGCTCTCCAAGCGGTCCTGCAGCTCGCCCACTTCTTCCATCAGAGCATCAACATCCGCTCCCTCCTCAGCCATGCTCATATAGATTTCATTGATACGAGCCTCGGTCTTAAACAGCTCGTCGAAGGCCGTGCGCAAGACATCACGGACAGACTGACCTCGCTCCAATACAGCATGCTGATCCAGATAGCCAGCAGTCACATATTTAGACCACTCAACCTTACCCTCGTCCGGTAGCATTTTCCCTGTCACAATGCTCATAAAGGTTGACTTCCCCTCACCATTAGCACCAACCAAGCCGATATGCTCACCCTTGAGTAGACGGAAGGATACATCCTCAAAAATAGCCCTGTCACCAAAACCGTGGCTGAGATTTTTTACTTCTAAAATACTCATCTTTTCTCCTCTATCATTGATTGCAGTTCCTTGATTATACCATCAAAAGAGATTTTTTGGCAAGACAGAAGAAAAGGAAAAGCGAGCCACTTAAGTCTCGCTTGCTTGTTCTCAATTCGCATGATAAGTATGCTTAGTAATCCACTGGGTCAGTTTGATATTAAGCCAAAAACCATAAATACCAAAAGTAACAAGCGTCAAGACCCACCACTTAATCCAATTTCCAAAAAGCTGTATTGCAGTACCGTCAAAATAGAGACGGTGCCCGTCAATGACCGTATGCTTTACCTTCCAATTATATAGGATACACATGCCTCAAGGTGCACAGATACCCAGCGTCAAAACTGTAATCAAGATAGCTAAAATAGCATGACCAATGTAAGAAAATAGACCACCATCAAAATAAGACTCTTTATACATAATATCTTCTCCTCTATCTAAACCAATTCTTTCAGAAATTGAATCAGGGTTTCTGCTGAGCGTTTCCCGGCTTCAAGAATGAATTCATCAAAAGTGACATTAGCATCATGGCTAGCTGTGTCGCTCATAGCTCGGAGAACCATAAAAGGTAGGCCAATCGAGTGAGTAGCTTGGGCAATAGCAGCGCCTTCCATCTCGACAGCTAAAACATCTGGAAAATGCTGTTTGATGCGATTAATCTTATCTTGACCGGCAACAAAGCTGTCACCTGTCGCAATTAAACCAACACGACTCGTCTGATGTGTCTTTTCTAAAATCTTTTTCATTTCAGAAACCAAATAACGGCTAGCTTCAAAATAAAGTGGCTGGCGCGCCATTTGTCCGTATTCATAACCAAAAGCTGTTACATCTACATCGTGGTATACTAGACGGTCAGCAACTACAATATCGCCGATTTCCAACCCTTCGGCTACCGCTCCAGCAGAACCTGTATTGATGACAGCTGTCACCTTAAAGTCATTGACCAAAACAGCTACACTCATAGCAGACATGACCTTGCCGATGCCGCTTTCTACCAGCACGACTTCATGTCGACCGATACTTCCTGTATGGTAAACATGCCCCAAACGTAAGTGTTTTTCAGCATTTTCTAAGTTTTCCACTAAGATTTTTAATTCCTCAGGCATAGCTGCAATAATTCCGATTTTCATTATTTCCTCTCATTCTATCATAAAAAAAGCGAAAGTCTAAGCTTCTCGCTTTTTTATAGCCAAATAATAGCAGCAATCAAAGCCATCAAAAGCAGGACAATCCAAAATAGAATTTTGTTTAATTTCGCTTGAAATACTCCACGTTTTGCATTTTCAATGCGTCGGCTTTTGGTTACCGTTGGTTCCACATCAATTTGCAGCGTATCTTGATTGAAGCCACTATTTTGAGAGGAATAACCAAATTGACTTCTGGTCGTTTTTAAAATTTTGGTTTCTTCCTCATCATGCAAAGGTGGACCTGAAATATCTTCACCACGATTTGCCCTTTCAATCATTTCATCTGTTAATAAAGGTCTTCCCATAAGCGTTCCCCTATCTTCGATTCATTTTCATTTCCCAATATTGGAGTGCAATAATAGTTTTTGCATCACAAATACCACCACTAGTAAGGAGAGCTTTCGCTTCTTCCAAGGTCACTTCATAGAGTTCTAACGTCTCGTCCTCATCTTGTGGACGAGGATTTTCAACTTTTGTCAAATGGCTAGCGCTATAAAGTCTAATTCGCTCATTGCAAAAGCCAATCGCCGAATAGAAATCATAGAGCAGTTCCAATTCACCTGTATAGCCGGTCTCTTCTTCCAATTCACGCAAAGCAGCAGCTTTAGGATCCGCATTTTCACCGACTTCTAACTTGCCTGCCGGAATTTCATAAGAGGTTGCTTCAATAGCCTTGCGATATTGCTTGACTAAAATCATTTTATTTTCTGATGTTAATGCAATAACTGCTACAGCACCATTATGGAAAATCAAATCACGATAAGCTGTACCTTTCCCAGCTGGTAGCTGAACTTTATCTTTGACAAGGTTAAAAATAGGGCCTTGATAAATTTCTGTTCGTTTTAGCGTTTTTTCTTCAAAATCCATAGCCGTTCCTACTTATTATCTGGATGATGTGGCAAGCGTTTTGCGTATTCATCTTTGTTAATCTGACGACCACGTCCGATGGCAATAGCGTCTGCTGGTACATCCTTAGTAATGGTTGAGCCTGCACCGACAAGAGAATTGTCTCCAAGCTCCACTGGCGCAATAATGGTCGAATTAGAACCTACAAAAACATTATTTCCAATGACTGTCTTAAATTTCTGCTGTCCATCATAATTCACTGTAATCGTTCCAGCACCAAAATTAACATTCGCTCCCACTTCAGAATTTCCAATATAGGTCAAGTGTCCAGCTTTGGTATTTTCACCGATAGAAGACCCTTTCACTTCAACGAAATTTCCTACATGTACATTTTTAGCAAGACGTGAATCTGGACGGACATGAGCGTAAGGTCCTACCGTTACACCATCTGCAACTATAGACTCCTCAATCATCGAATTTGTAATCACAGTTTGTTCTCCGATAATAGAGTCAACAATATACGTACCGTTTGTCAAAATGCTGCCTGCACCAATTTTCGTTGTTCCTTTCAAGGTAACATTGGCCTCAATTTGGACTTCTGGTTCAATTTCTACATCTACATCAATATAAGTCCCTTCTGGATTAACAAAACTAACACCATTTAGCATGTGAGCTTGATTGATGCGCCGATGCATAATGTCTTCTGCTGTTGCCAACGCTATGCGGTCATTAACTCCCAGACTTTCATCAAAATCCTTCAGAGTATAAGCGCCGACTTTTTCACCATTTTCACGGAAAATACTGATTACATCTGTGATGTAGTATTCTCCTTGCGCATTATTGGTGTTGATATTTTTCAATGCTTCAAAGAGACGAGCATTATCAAAAACGTAAGTTCCTGTATTGATTTCCTTGATTTGTTTTTCAAAATCCGAAGCATCTTTTTGCTCCACAATTTTGAGTACTTCTTCATGCTGATTACGGACAATCCGACCATAACCAAATGGATTTTCCGCTTCTGCTGTCAAAATCGTTGCAACATTCTTGTGATTGATATGAAAGTCAATCAGATTTTTCAGGCTTTCTCCTGTAATTAAAGGAGTGTCTCCTGCAATCACCAATGTTTGTCCTGCCAGTCCTTTCAGTGCAGGCTCTGCCATCATAACTGCATGACCAGTTCCCAACTGCTCGGTCTGACGGACAAATTCTGTCTGACCTGCCAATACTTGCTCAACCATTTCTGCTTTGTGCCCAATCACCGTCACAGTCTTTCTTGGTGCAATGGCAGTAACACTTCTAAACACATGTTCTAACATGGAAATTCCAGCAACTTTGTGGAGCACTTTTGGTAGATCTGATTTCATACGAGTGCCCTTTCCAGCTGCCAAAATAATTGCATAATTTGTCATAATAGTTCCTTTTATCAAAGTAAATTTACTTTATTATATCACTTTTTGTATCATTTGTTAAGATTCTCTCTGTAATGCTTTAATCTGCATCTTTTATAGCGGATAAACCTTGTGAAATTCTTCTAAGACAACACCGCTTTCTTGCGAAAATTCCAAACCGACTTCTGCCAACCACTCTGTAAAAAGTTCCTGATGGACTTGCTGCCAATAAGTCAATGATTTGTCTCCCTCTCCTTCCTTGAAAGCATGGTCTGCTGAGACTTGACAAAAAGGCACTACAGAGACTTTAGTAATTTTAATGATACAGACGGCCCTGCCCTGACTGTCTAAGATGACATCAAAGGTTCCTGCTTGCGGCAAGGGTTCATTTTCAATCTTATAAAGTTCATAAGCCGAAGCTGTCGCTGTCTTCTCTCCACGCAGCACCAAATCAGCCAGTTGATCTGCAAAGACTCCGAAGGCCCAAGCATCGATTTTATCGCCAATAGCTGGATTGATTTTCCTATATGCCTGCCACATTTCTTTTGGAGTCATATTTACTCCTGCCTTTCTAAAGTGAAAATTATTATTTATAAAAAATCTTCCTACAAATCTGTATCTTTATCAAAGTCAATAAAGCTTCTCATTCAAAATCTAAAAAGTCATCATGCTCATAATAGTAAAGCAGAGCCTGCAAGCACTCTTCATCAGTCGCTTCTGCTTTCTGCTCCATGACTGATTAGAGAACATCCGCAAAATCTTCACCATAATAAATCAGCTCCAGTTCTTGCTCCCTTACCTGTGTAGGGTAAACATCCTTAGCATCCACCACTTGAGGATAATCAGCAAGCAAGTAGCTAGTCTGAAAATTCAATCTTCCCTTGTCCTTATCATACAAACAGAAATCATCATCTAGCTTTTCCGATTTTACAGCCTCAATGATGTCTTTTAAGAAATAGGTTTGGTTTTTCTTCATTGGTCAAAACTCCCTTTCCATTCATAAGCCGGATAAGCTCCTAGGCACTGATAGCCGAGGCTTTCTGCAACCTTCTTGGAAGCTCTATTGTGCGCATCCCATAGAGGAAAGAGTGAGCGCTTTTGAGCTTCTAGAATCATCTGGGCTCCTAGGATTTTGGCCAAGTCCTGCCCTTGGTATGCTGGCTTTGTGGCAATTTCAATCTCAAGGGCTCCTTGATAGACCAATCCTGTTGATACAGCAGCAATGATTTCTTCTCCCGAACAGAGTATAAAGCCAAAACCACCCGCTGCTTGAAACTGTTTAAAATCAGCAAAGTCACCCTGTAAATCCTGGGACCAAACTTCCTCAGCTAGACGCTCATATCTCGTCTCATCAATCAGAAAAAGTTGGCAGTTTGCTGGTATCCTGCTCTGCCATTTCTCCAAAGCCTCTGTGTTAAAGTCGACCCTGTCCGCAAAAGCATAGCGAGTAAACCGATGCAGCACACTCTGGCTATCCAAGAACTCCTGCCAACTAAGCTCCTCGGAGATAATGACCTTGTCAGCCAAGCTATATTTAGTGCTATACTCCTGCCAAAAATCTGAATCCGCCTGACCAGCCGGAAAAATGAAATTCCCTAATTGGTATAGGCAGGCTGTCTCAGATTCATTTATGAAGAGCTTCCCTAGGCCAGCATCCAAGCCGTAAACAACCATGTTTTTAGACCAAGAGTAAAAATACTTAGTCTTCATTGCTTTCACCTTTGATTCCCTCACTTCAAACTCCAGCCACCATCGATTTTGAGAATTTCGCCCTGCATGGGCTGAGCTTTTCCTGAGGCGAGAAATAGAGTCAACTCAGCTACTTCCTCTGGTTCTATCCAACGCTTAATAGGGGTTTCATTTGCCACCCAATCTGCTAAGCCACCTGGTTCAAAATCTGCCGCAGTCATCTTGGTTTTGACTGCTCCTGGTGCAATTCCAAAAATCTGAATTCTTGCTTCAGCATAATCAAGTGCTAATTGCCTGGTAAATCCTGCTAAAGCATGCTTAGAAGAGGTATAAGCATGACCGCCACCACCAGCTAAACTCGATGCGATAGAGCACATATTGATAATGATGCCTGAATTTTTCTTCAACATCTGTGTCAGATAATAACGAGTTAATTCTACCGGTGTCACATAGTTAATCTCGAAAATTTCTTGGATTTCTTGAGCAGTCTGCTCCAGTAAAGGTTTATAATCATCTAGTACTCCAGCTGTATTGCAGAGGACATCTACCTGCGGACACCAGTCAAAAATCGGCTGAAGCGCCAGCGTTAAATCTTGTTGAAGAAAATGAAAATCTCCTGTCAGGTTTGGTTCTTTAGACCGGTCTACACCATAGACGCGCCAGCTATTTTCCAAAAAGAGCCGTGCCTGTGCTCGTCCAATCCCTGAACTGACTCCCGTCACCAATACTGTCTTAGTCATGAACTTCCACCCAGTCATCTGCTAAGACATCACAAGGAGTCGGGCTCCACATGGAAAAGCCTTCCCCTTCGCCTGACACGTTGATAAGAAAGTACGGAGTCACATCAAGTGTCACTCCATTTTGTTCAATGCTGTCAAAAAGCTGGATGTAGTTCTCTGCCCCACCCCAACCAGTACGAACGTATTTCTTCTTAGCTTTCAGACCTGGTAAAATTTCTTCAAATGTCATTATCTTATACCTCTTTCTTCTTTTCATATCATATAACTAGTATAGCAAAATATGATGTCCTACGCTGTTTTTTCCTTGCCTTTTGCTGCTACTTTTGCTAGACTAGCAAGAGTAAATTAATTTTGAGTAAGTATTTTTGTTTTTCATCTTTACTTTTTCTATTTTTTACACAATCTTTTAGAGAAAGGAAGTAAGATGTATGACACAAGGTACAGTAAAATGGTTCAATGCTGAAAAAGGCTATGGTTTTATTTCACAGGACAATGGACCAGACGTTTTTGCTCACTTTTCAGCGATTCAATCTGACGGATTCAAGTCACTGAATGAAGGTGACAAAGTAATGTTTAACATTGAAGAAGGTCAGCGTGGTCTTCAAGCAGTCAATATTACGACATTAGCATAAAACAAGACAAGACTGGAAATCCCAGTCTTTTTATTGTTTTAAAATGACGTTATAATGTCAAGCTCACTTTTTTACCATAAACAGTCAAATTTGCAAAGATAATGAAATGTGTAGGGACATCTACTTAGTGCCTCCGCTTTTTCATTTCACTTTTTACCTATTTTTTCTTTCAGCAAACGGATGAACTCTTCATTGGTTCCATTCGTTATAATAGCATTCATCACTATCTTTCTTTGCAACAATTTAGTGAAAGTATCAGTTGGAAGTTGTTCTACTAATTCTTCCCAACTTCGTTTCGTCAACTGATTCAGGTCCTTTAGGGCACTTGCTTCCAACCGTTTTCTTTCCGCTTCATTTTCAGGATAACCCATACCAAACTCACCATCAAATAATTTATCCAATGTATATTGTAGGTTCAATTCTCCTTGCCAACCAAAATTTAACCCTAATGGCAGGGAAGTAACATTTCCTCCATTGATTCGTCCAAAGAGGAAAGCATCTTGTGGGGTCTCTATATAGCCACACAAAAGACCTGGTAAACTATTACAGGCAAGCATCATACCTTGACCTGAAGAACAACCTGTTACAACAAAATCTACTGCTCCACTTTCTATTAAGAGACTAATCATCATCGCTATCTCACTATAAGAATACTGCTCGTTCTCCTCCTCAAAAATACCAAAATTCAGCACTTCGTCAGACGATTGGACTGCTTTTTTTACAGATTCAAATAGCAGCGAATTCATATTTCTTCGAGTGGTTCCTTGGATAACCGCAACTCTCATTTCAACTCCTTTTCCATTTTGACAAAAAGGTAACTATCGCCATTGCTTTCCTGAGGCTGCCGCCCAATCACATTGAAACCACAGCTAAGATAGAGCTTTTGAGCTCTTTGATTAAAATCTGCAACTGAGAGAGTTAGGCTTTTTACTGAGATATTTTCTTCAATAAACTGCAGAATAGTTTGTAAAAACTCTTCCCCTTGACCTTTACCACAATACTCTGGCTTCATCCCTAAACCTAGCTCTTGCTTGTCTTTGCCAACTGGGAAAAGACAGAAAAAACCATACAATTCATCATTTTTGAGAATTTGATAATAGTGATTGCCACGCGCTTCAGGAGATAAAATTTCTTCATAATCCTCAGGATCTGCTTGCATATCATAAAAGCTATAAATTCCTTCATAATGCCAATCATTAGCAATTTCTTCTGCATTACTTTGCCTTAATGGTTCAATCTTCATAGATATCATTTCTCAAAATTCCCAATAAAAACGTTTCTGATCAGCTTTTTCCTCACAATCCAATTTTCGATAAAACTCATGAGCCTTCATTCGTGAAATACCAGAGTTTATTCGAATACCTGTGTAACCAGCTGCCACGCCCTCTTCACGAATAGCCTGCATCAAAGCTTTGCCATATCCCTGACCTTGAAAATCTTTGTCAACTGCTAATGCCAACAGGTTGAGTAAAGGCGGAAAATAGAGGCAATCATAGCTAGCTGCATGAGCATAGCCAATCACTTGTCCAGCTTGGTTTTTGGCTACTAAAATAATCTGTTCTGGCTGCTGCAAAACTCGTGCTAATTGAGCTTTCGTTGCTCCAACATCATAATTGTAACCCAAGATCTCCAAGTTGATTTTTTGGATAGCTGCTGCATCTGACAATTTTGCATGACAAATCATCAAAACACCTCATTTCTGCTTCTATTATATCAACAAACAGCCTAGCTGGCTGTCTGGATTAAAACTCATCAATTGATTTCCGAATGGTGGTAGCCATAGATAAAATAGATTATCGTTCCGACTAGTAAAGCAAGCCCAAATGCTAGCCAAGTGTCAGAGCCATATTGGCTCATGAAAGACAGGCAGATAATAATCGATAGGATAGGCGTCAAAGGTACCAAAGGAGTTTTAAATTCCCCTGCTTGAGGAAGCCCTTTGTCCTTTCGAAGCTTCAGAATAGCAACTGCTAACAACATCAAATAAGCCAATGTACAGATATTCAAAAAGGAGGCAATACTTGCTAAAGGAAACATCCCCGCACAAACTGCTGCAGCTATTCCCACCAAAATCGTAGCATTTTTCGGAACCCGGCTAGTAGCAGTTAATTTTCTAAAGGACTTTGGCAGCAAACCATCACGCGCAATGCTATAAATCATGCGCGACAGAGCATAAGTCATGGAAATGCAGACAGTAATCAACGTCAAAATAGCCACTACCGACACATAATTAGCCGCCCAGCTAAGCCCCACACTACGAAGGGCGAAAGCGACTGCATCGGCTACATCTAACTGGCTGTAGTGAACAATCCCTGTCAAAACCAATGTCACTAATATATAAAGAACTGTTACAATGGATAGAGACAACACAATCCCTCGTGGAACATTTTTTTGTGGCTCCTTTATCTCGTCCACCGCCATAGATATGGACTCAAAACCCAAAAAGGCAAAGAACATCAGAGAAGCACCAGCCATAATACCAACTTCACCACCATACAGTTTACCAAACCCAAATGGAGCAAAATGAGACCAATTTTCAGGCTTAATAAAGAAGATTCCTGCCAGAATAAAAAGAGCAAGTGCCGAGAACTTCAAGACAACCAAAGCAGAATTAAACCGCAAAGCTGCTCTAGAATTTAACAGCACCACACCAGTTACAAATACCAAAACCAGTATCGGCAGTAAATCTATATAAGTCCCCGCCTGCGGATTAAAGGTTCCATTGAGCATCTTGGGCATACTCAAACCAAATCCATTCAGCAAACCTTTCAAATAGGATGCCCAACCAGAGGCAACACTAGATACAGCCGTCATAAATTCCATAATGGTCAGCCAGCCTACTATCCAAGCTGGAAACTCACCTAAAACAGCATAAAGATAACTATAAGCACCCCCATTTGCAGGAATCCTCGATGCAAATTCTGCATAAAAGAAAGCAGACATGCTCACGCAAAGAGCAGAAATAATAATCGAAACAACTAAAGCAGGACCAGCTAATGTGGCAGCTGCCGTTCCAGTAATCGTAAAAATCCCCGTCCCTACCATAGCGCCAATTCCTAACAAAATCAAATCCAACAATCGTAAATGACGCCGCATGCCAGTCCGATCTCGACTAACATCTTTTTTTCTAAATATACCCATCCCAAACTCCAATTTCCTAGATTGAATTATTCTACCATAAAAGCAACTAAAAAGGAATCCGACAGACTATTTTTTATGAAGGAAATTCAAACAAGAGTAAGATTTAACTTACTCCTGTTTTAATTACTATGTCAATAACATTTTTCATTATGCTTATCACTAATCTCCAACTTACATTGACACAATCTTACGGTAACTGCGCGATGTGATGAGAAAGACAAGTATATAGACGATAAAGAAGATAGTACAAACACTAAGCGTAACAGTTAGCATTAATGATGCATTCAACACACCTAAAACTTTCAACATGAGACTCAGCATATGATAAGCAAATGCCAGATGCATAAAAGCGAAAGCAAGCGGTAAGAAGAACACAGTCAAAATTTGTTTGCGAATGGTGCGCTTGGTCTGCTTTTCATCTAATCCTACCTTTTGTAAAATTACAAAGCGGTCTCGGTCTTCATACCCTTCTGAAATCTGTTTGTAGTAGATTACCAAAACCGTTCCCAGCATAAAGACAATTGAAAGGAAAATACCAATAAAGAAAACGCCACCTAACATACTCATAATTTCCTGCACACCTTGGATTCTTGTATAACCATACACACCGGCATTATCGGGGAGCGTCGTATTGAACTGTTTCAGCTTCTTCTGGTAAGCTGTATCCAAATCGCCCTTTTTCTTATTAGAAGCCCTGATATTCAAACCGCCATATAATTCTGTATTAATCGTGTAATGTTGCTTTTGTGAATCCACCAATTTTTGTGGGTCATTGACCACCATAAAAAGTGACTGAGGGATAATGATATTATACTGATCTGTAATATTTCCAAGAACAAAGTCCTCTTTTAAAAGTTCTTTAACTATCAATTCTTGCCCGTTCAGCTTAAGAGGCTGAGTTTGCCTGATAGAGATTCCTTTTGCAAAGATTACTGTCTCATTATCTTTTAAATTCAATGTTTTGCCCGTCATTTTCCGATAATCATCAGCTGAAAACAGCAGAATATAAGCCTGTGGAGAAACTTGTGTTTCACCTTTTGGATAAATATCAAGCTGATTGCCCTTTTGATTTTTAATTCCCATCGAATAATATTGATAAGCAGTTTTCTTAGTGACTGTTAAATGATTCTCTTTTGCAAATTCTGTCAATGCCTGATCCAATTGAGCAGCTGGCACTCCCTTCCCCTTTATCGTATAATCTTGGGGATACATCACGCTTTTAAGATAACCAGTACCTGCATAAATATTGACACCTCCAGCCAAGGTGACCAAAACCATCGTTGAAAGAATCGCAATCGTTGCCAATCCCACTGCATTTTTCTTCATCCGAAAAATCAAATTGGACACAGAAATCATATTATTAGGTTGATAATAATACCGTTTATTTTTCTGAAGCAACCGTAAAAATACCGTAACTCCTGCATTGAACAGCAGATAAGTCCCTAAAATAACAAAGAGAACAGCTATAAAAAATATACCAATTGCTGTCAGTGGATTTTTGACACTCAGAGCTAGGTAATAAGCATAGCCTAAAGAAATCGATCCAATAATCGTTTGAATCAGAAGAAATCGTCCTTTTCTTTCACCGCTATTCTTTTCTTTGGCCAATTGCAAAGCATTAAAACGTAGAATCCTCAAACCGTTGACAAGCACCAAGCCCGCAAAAATAACGCCATAGATGACAACAACTGAAATAAGAACTACCCATTGAAACGTGGATACTAAGACAACTTTTAACCCCATCAATTTCAGTAAAAAGGCATAAATCAGTTTATCAAATACAATACCAAATCCAAGACCAATCATGACAGTCGTTGATCCTAAAATCAATAACTCAATGAACACCATGGTAAAGAGATGACGTTTATTAAGCCCTAGCATTCCATAAAGACCTAGCTCTTTCGAACGATTTTTCATGACGAAGCTATTAGCATAAAAAACGATAATCGCTGCAGCAATCGTCACAATAATTACTCCAAGAGCCAAGACAAATGAAATAGAACTTGCCCCCTGCATTTTTTGTAAATGAGGATTAAACATTAAAGAGTTAAAAATATATGAAATAGCGACGACTAAACAAGTTGCCAACGCAAATGGATAGTATAATCTACGATTTTTCACTAGGTTAGAAACCGCTAATTTTCCCGCTAATCTAAGCACCTTGATTCACCTCGCTTGCCATGACCGTTAAGGTATCAGAAATCTCTTGGAACATCTGCCGCTCCGTCTTGTCACCTCGGAAAATTTGGTTATACAAAATGCCATCCTTAATGAAAAGTACCCGCTTAGCACGACTTGCTGCAGAGGTCGAATGCGTCACCATAAGTATCGTTTGACCACGATCATTAATGTCATCAAATACATCTAAAAGCGCCGCAGAGGATTTTGAATCAAGCGCCCCAGTTGGCTCGTCCGCTAATAAAATCTCCGGCTCAGTAATAATCGCTCGTGCCACTGCCACCCGTTGCTTTTGACCACCTGAAATCTCATACGGAAACTTCTCTTGTAAGCTGTTAATCCCTAGTTCATTACAAGTTACCACCAACTTTTTCATCATTTCAGAAATCGGACGGCGCGATAAGACCAAAGGCAGTAAAATATTGTCTTTCACAGACAAGGTGTCTAACAGATTGAAGTCTTGAAAGACAAAGCCGAGTTTTTCCCTGCGAAAACTAGAAGCTTGATTGTTTTTAATCGTTGCGGTATCGGTGCCATTAAGAAAGACGCGTCCTTCGGTTGGCTTATCCAGCATGGCAAGGATATTCAAGAGGGTGGATTTCCCAGAACCGGATTCCCCCATAATGGCGACGTAATCGCCTTTTTCCACTGTGAAATGAATGTCTTTCAGCGCTTCGACTTGATTACCTTGAAAGCGCGTTTTATAAATCTTTTTAACATGTTGAACATCTAATAATGTCATCGTTTTCTCCTAATAATTTTTATACATCTATCATACTGAAAAGAAAAGCAACTTTCCATACTTTAACCTTTCATTTTTTCACTTTATCTTACATTTTTGTAAGATTGCTTGAATCTGTACTGATATAAAAGGTATATCTCAATGACTATATTGCAGCCAGAAATAATATTGACTAGTTGCACAACCCATTTTTGTCTTTTCAATCTCCTCTTTGGAAATCTTTTCTGTTCTTGCAATGGATTTTTTCTTTAATAAATTTGTTTTCATGATCTGCCTCCTTGTAAAAGTTGAATGTCATCAGAAATTCTTATAAACTTTCTGTTTTTCTTTACATTTATATGATACAACTCCAAGCACAGCCTTACCATAACTTAACCTTTCATTTAGGCTCTAAAAACTTACATTTTTGTAAGAAAAAAGGCTTGAACATGTGTTCTCAGCCTTCTGAATATAACCACAATATCGAACTTATTCTCTTGTACGATTTCTTCTTAATTTTACAAGTGCCTCATTGATTTTCTTTGTTTTTAGATAAATGTCTAAACGAACGAACAGCCAAATTAAAATGTAGATAACAATAAAATCCAACCAAAATTCAGTCCGTGCCAGATTAAAAGCCCAACCATTATAGACCATCATGACACTAACCACCATTAAAGTAAGAAAAAAATGAATCGTCAACTGCACCAAATAAGAAAAACGTTCAATTTCAAACAGCAAGGAAAACAAGCCAATCAAAGCGCTCATTATCAAAATACTGAGAATGTTAGAAGTCGTAACAGGTGATTCTTGGATTCGAAAAGCCAAAACAAGTAAATATGCTAAAGAACCCGTACGCAGGCCTTCTAACATAGAAGTTGCAATTTTTTTCATG
Source organism: Streptococcus constellatus subsp. constellatus (assembly GCF_023167545.1). Taxonomy (NCBI): domain Bacteria; kingdom Bacillati; phylum Bacillota; class Bacilli; order Lactobacillales; family Streptococcaceae; genus Streptococcus; species Streptococcus constellatus. Next base: position 509,976 of record NZ_AP014647.1, on the reverse strand, counting down.
TTCGCTCCTTTCTACAGACCCAGATAATCCATCAACAACTTGACATATTTTCGACTGACACTTGATTTAATATTGTTTGTCAATCTAGCTGTCATATTCCCTGAAAAACTATCCGATAATGACAACAAATGATCGATATTAATAATCGCATGCTTAGAAATTTGAACAAAATTTTGGCGATTGACACGATTTTGAAAATGCGTAAGCGTTTCTTTTGTAGTATAAATAGCATCCATACAATACAACATCAGTGTTGTTTGGTTGATATCTGCCAGGATAATTTGATCCGTTTTCAGCATAACAATTTTATCATCTGTTTTTATAGGAATCACATTGTTATAGGATGACTTATAACGATGTACATATTCAAAAATTTCTTTAGCTTCATCTTCCAACCTATCCGCTTTAATCATGACAAGTGGATCGTTTGAAGGAATGGTCGGATCCATTGTAAATTTAGTCTGCAAAAGAATATCTCTAACTTTCCATCAATTTAAGCAGTTTTAGTCCACCGATTGGTAGCAATCTGTTGGATTATCCAAATAAAAAGCAAAGCAACTAAAACTATTACAACTATATAGCATGTTTCTTTTATTGTCAATAGAGAGTCCCATTTTAATTGAATCCCCATCATCTTTTTAAAATAATCTTGCGCTGCTGTATTATGATGAAAAGTAGTAGCTAAGTTATCTTTCATCATTACTTGCCTAAAGAGAGATGCAACATAAGTAGAGGGGGTACATTTCATAATCATTTGAGCAAACGATGGCAGAACTCCTATTGGAATGTAAGTTCCAACTAAGAAGCCAGAAGCAGCTCCGATAATTGTTGCTAACTTTCCAAGCGTATCTACTGATTTGAAACGATTCACAAGAATACCATTAAAAATAGAACATAAGAGTGCATTGAGCACCATAATAAAGAGAATTTGAGGCAGCAAAGTCCAATCAAAGACAATCTGATCTTCCCAGATAAAGTAGCCTTCCATGACAGCAAACATAATGATTTGCATCAAAAATCCAATAAAGGTCGTACTCAGAAGGTAACTGATAGACAAGCCCCAACGTCCCAAGTCTGTCAGAATCAAATCTTGTGTTACTTTGCTTCCTCTATCTTTTGCTAGTTGAGAGAAACTGGAAAATGTCGTGGTCAATCCTGTAATAGCAAGTGTCCCACCGATGAGCCACGAATCCAACAATTGATTGCTATGAGGAACCTGACTCCATGAATCCTTGATATTTACTTTTAAAAAAACTAAATACAAAATAAAGGAAATCATAGCTCCAAGAAGCGATAAAATTACCCCACTACGATTACGAAAATAGAGCAAAATATTTCTTTTCATTAGCATCATCATGTTAACGTACCTCTCTTCCTGTCAACGCCATAAAAGCATCGTCCATTGTTCCTGGTCGAAATTCAAATTGTCGAATAAAAGAGCGACCACATGTTAGAATTTCTAAAGCCTTTTCTGTCGTTTCTGGGTGAATCAACAGTTCATTCACTCTTACTTCCTCAAAAGGAATCTCTTCCTTCAAAATTTCTTTAAAATCAGCAGTATCGGTCACGAATACCTTGAGAAAATTCTGAGCATAGTTCTCTTTAATCTGATTAGCAGAGCCCTTAGCAATCACTTGACCGTGATCCACAATATAAATCATATCTGCATCATCTGCTTCATCTAAATAATGAGTGGTTAAGATAACCGTCATCTTCTCTTTTATTTGCAACTGGTGAATCAGCTCCCAAATGGCTTTCCTAGTTTGAATATCTAAACCTGTAGTTGGTTCATCAAGAAAGAGAACATCTGGGTTATTCAATAAAGCACGTGCGATATCTACTCGTCGCTTTTGCCCACCTGATAAAGTCCCATATAATTGTGTTGAAAATTTTTTCAACCCTAATTGCTCAATTAAACTATCAACTTTTCCTTTGTCAATCATATTATATTGACCTGCCCTAATGTCTAAATTTTCTCGTACTGTTAGCATATCATCCAAAACACTATTTTGGAAAACAACGCCTAATTTAATGTTACTATTATACAAGATCTCTCCTGTTGTAGGTTGCAAAAGTCTGGTTAACATTTGAATTGTTGTGGACTTTCCAGCACCATTTGGCCCTAAAATAGCCGTAAAACTACCTGCTTCAATCTGAAGATTCAGATTATGAACTGCTCTCTTGTTACCATAAATTTTACTAAGATGTCGTGTTTCTAGTATCATAACGTTCCTCCAATAGATTTTATGAGCTTATCATACTCCTCATTTTTTAAAAAATCTCGTATTTTTGGATAAGAGGTTTTGCTGGCTAGACAAGAGGTCAGAATTGCAAGATAAAACCACTCGCCAAAAGACGAATGGTTCAAAATACTTATCTTGCTATGATTTTTCGATAACTTCTAGATGTTAACATGAAAACAAGAATATAAACGAGTAGGAAAATCCCGCAGGTTGTAATGGTTGTTTGGATTAAAAGTGGTACATTTGTTGCGCCTAAGAGGGCTACAATCAGCTGCAACATGTGAAAGGCAGCAGCAATGTGAAGAAAGGAAAAAATAAGCGGCAAGAAGAAGACTGTTAAAATCTGCTTGCGAATGATTGCCTTGGTTTGCTTTTCATCTAAACCGACTTTTTGCAAAATAACAAATCCTTCCCGGTCTTCGTATCCTTCAGAAATTTGTTTGTAGTAAATAACCAATACTGTTCCTAGCAAGAAAATCACTGATAAGAAGATACCAATAAAGAGGAGAGTCCCTGTTACACCTTGGTATTCTTTTTCAATCCTTTTACGTTCAGAAACACCAACGCCTCCTTTTTCTTGACCTTGCTGCTCATGAATCGCATCGAAAAGACTCTCTTGAAGTTTGACCTTTTTATCAGAAGATTGAATGCCTATAAAATAAGTGTAGGCTTCTTTAAGACCAATTTGATTAGGCTGATTAACCACCATATAGATAAATTTTTGTGATATGAAGTTAAAGTCAGTACTAATCTTTCCATGTGTGAAATCTGTTGTCAGATACTCTTTTATTTTCCATGATTTTCCGTTGATTGTGAGAGCTTGTTTTTGATTGATTTGAAGATTTTTGGTATAAAGGAGCGCTTCATCATCAGCTAAATGAACTTTCCTTCCTGTCATTTTTTCGTATTCTTGACGACTGATAATAAGAAAACCTCCAAACATTTTTTGAGCTTCTTCTATGCCTAGTTGCTTTGTATTTTCAGAAACTGTTAATTGGTTTCCCTTGATTTTTGAAATAGTGGAAATTTGATAACTATAATCTTCATACTGAGCATTGCGTATTCCCTTTTTGCGCACGACGTCTTTCACCGCCTGTAAAATTGCAGCATTTTTATCTGTCGTTGTTTCACCTGTAATTGAGATATTGTAATCCTTTGGATACAAAGAAGTCATGTAATCTTTCCCGCCAACATAAATATTAAGCGAGCCCACCAGTGTTACTAAGAGCATGGTTGAAAGAATGGAAATCGTTGCTAATCCAGCTGCATTCTTGCGCATACGAGAAATCAAATTAGAAACCGAAATAAAATTCTGCGTTTTGTAGTAGTATCTTTTTCTTTTCTTTAAAAATTGCAATAGTGTAATCGTTCCTGCATTAAAGAGGAGATAAGTTGCTAGCACAACCATGAGAACTGCGATAAAAAAATTCAAAATTGCGGCAACTGGTTTCTCAACTGTGAGGGCAATGTAATAAGCCATAGCTAGCAGTCCCAGTCCTAGGAATGTTTGCAAGCCAAGGAAGCGTCCCTTTTTTTCTCCAGCTTTCTTTTCTCTCATCAAATGAAGCGAGCTGTAACGAAGCAGGCGTATAGAGTTTAACAAGAGAATGATCGCAAAGGCAACACTCAGACTGACTAGAACAGTAAAGACATTCAACCATTGAAAAGTTGAAGCAATGACGACTTTCAGACCCATAAATTTCAATAGAACAGCAAACAATAATTTGTCTAAAACGAGACCCAAACCAAGTCCTAGCCCCACAGTTACTAAAGCAAAATAAAACAGTTCAAAGAAAGTCATCAGAAGCAACTGGTGCTTTTCCATTCCTAAAATGCTGTAAACTCCCAGCTCTTTGGAGCGATTTTTCATGACAAAGCTATTGGCATAGGTCACGAGAATCAAGACGGCAATCTGAATTACCCAAATTCCAAATTGCAAGGTCGTACGAGCAGCCGATCCACCATAAGTAGATTCCAGATTAGGACTATAAGCTAACGATACAAAACTATATAAAATTGCTGTCGCTACAATGGTTGCCAGAGCAAAGGGATAGTATAAGCTCCGATTTTTTACCAAGTTTGAAAGTGCAAGTTTATTGGTTAGTTTGAACATAATCGCCCACCTCGCTTGCCATGACTGTTAAGGTATCTGAAATCTCTTGGAACATCTGCCGCTCCGTCTTGTCGCCTCGGAAAATCTGATTGTACAAAATCCCATCCTTGATAAAGAGCACACGTTTGGCGCGACTTGCCGCCGCTGTCGAATGCGTTACCATAAGAATGGTTTGTCCGCGGTCATTGATGTCATCAAACACATCTAAAAGCGCCGCAGAGGATTTTGAATCTAACGCTCCAGTTGGCTCGTCCGCTAATAAAATCTCCGGCTCAGTAATAATCGCTCGTGCCACTGCCACCCGTTGCTTTTGACCACCTGAAATCTCATAAGGAAACTTCTCTTGTAAGCTGTTAATCCCTAGTTCATTGCAAGTCACCACTAACTCTTTCATCATTTCAGAAATCGGACGACGAGATAAAACGAGTGGCAAGAGAATATTATCCTTGACCGAAAGCGTGTCTAACAGATTGAAATCTTGAAAGACAAAGCCGAGTTTTTCCCTGCGAAAACTAGAAGCCTGATTGTTTTTAATCGTTGCGGTATCGGTGCCATTAAGAAAGACGCGTCCTTCGGTTGGCTTATCCAGCATGGCAAGAATATTCAAGAGGGTGGATTTCCCAGAACCAGACTCCCCCATAATGGCGACATAATCACCTTTTTCCACTGTGAAATGAATGTCTTTCAGCGCTTCGACTTGATTACCTTGAAAGCGCGTTTTATAAATCTTTTTAACATGTTGAACATCTAATAATGTCATCGTTTTTCTCCTATCTATTTTAAAATCCTAAGTAGAGAGTTTGAACAGATTGACGAACTGCATAGCCAAATTCTGCTCGTTCAATTTCTTTCAAACTAGGTTGACCTTGTGAAGTTTTGCTTTTGAATTGTTTTTTCAATCGTCTCATCTTCTGCTCCTTCTTCTTTCTGACAAGTTTATTGTAAGATATCTTGTGGTGTTCATCCATAACTTAATCTTTCATTTATTGCTTTTATCTTACATTTTTGTAAGATTCATTTTTGCACTAGATAAGCAATCAGAGCAATCAACCAGAGATGAGTAGGGTAAAATACATAAAAGAAATATTTACTCCACTTAGTCACAGGACCGCGCTCACCATTATAGAGCGAAATGAATGGCAGCACTGTAATAAAGAGCCAATCCGAATTATAAAGCATCATTGAGAGGGTTGTAACCCATGTCGGATAAATCTGAATGCTCATACAAAATAGGGCAAGCGTTAAAATACCATACAGCAGATTTCGTAAGTTTTTCTTTTCTCGACAGATATACGTAATCAGCATAAATGGAATCAAGGGCAGGCCACCTTCCGTTATGAAACTAGCTGCCAGCAAAACAAGAGTCCCCAGAAGAAAACGAATAGGATTTTCTTTCATTCGATAAGTATGATTACTCTTGGAAATGCCGAAAAAAAGATTGAGCACAAGCACGCCACATGCCAAGGTTAAGAAAATATTATTGTTGAGCTGAACGCTTTTTGCCTGGAAAAGAAAATTGATAACTGTATTTCCTATAAACATAATAGCAGCCCAAGAAAAGAGACGGAAATTGTAAAGCAAACGGCTGCGAGTATAAATAAAACCTTCCACTGCTGCAAAAGCAAACCAAGCCGCAACACAGCGTGTCAAAGCATGAAAAATACCAGCCCATTCCCCCGATAACAAACCTGGTATTTTATCCAGATGATCAAAGACCATGAGAAAAGCCATTAACAATTTTAGCTGAAAAGCATTTAAACCTTTTGTTTTCATTTTAGTTTCTCCTAAATATGAACTTATTTTCTAACTCTATGATACAAAAAAAAGAAAGGTTGCCACCATAACATAACCTTTCATTTGTATCGTTTTTTCTTACACTTTTGTAAGATTGTCAGCTCATTCAAACAGCAGTTTCTGCTCTTTAAACGTAACCATGACAGTTGTCCCTTCACCTACAACCGACTGCAAGTGCAGTTCATGTCCTAACTCGTCCGCAATCTTCTTAGACAGGTAAAGTCCTAAACCAGATGATTGCTGGGTTAAACGACCGTTATAACCAGAGAAGCCACGCTCAAACACACGCAAAATATCACTGTTTTGAATGCCCAGACCTGTATCTTTCAGATAAAGCGTATCATCTTTAAAATAAATCTCAATGCCACCTTGACTGGTATATTTCAGACTATTTGAGAGAATTTGCTCCAAAATCACCACAAACCATTTTTTGTCCGTAATAATCGTTTGTTTCAAATCATGCAAGTCCAAACTTAAGCCTTGCTGAATAAAGAAAATGGCATATTTTTTGACAACTTCCTTGACCATTTCCTCTATGTTTTCTTTCTGGACACTCAAATCATCATGAAAACTCTCCAAGCGCAAATATTGCAATACCAGATTGGTATAAGAATCGATTTTAAAAATTTCTTGCTCCAGCTGCTTTTTCAGTGTTTGCTCACCCAAATCCTGCACCAAAAGCTTACTAGCAGCAATTGGTGTTTTTATCTGATGCACCCAAAGTGTATAATAATCCAGCAAATCATTCTGCCTAACTCGCTCCTGCGCTTTCAGCTCCTTTTTTTCATCCTCTAATTTTTCTATTTTGGAAAATAGCAGAGCTTCTAAAGGTGTATCTGCTTGTCCCTCGCCATATAAAGCAGCTCGTCGAAAGTTTTGATAGTGCTTAACAATATCAAACACAAGACCAATCATGCTAAGCAAACACAGCATCAACATGACATAGTACAATACAGCCTGCGCATCATCATACAGTAGACTAAAAGCAAATAATATCACATAAAATATCAGCAGAATAATAAAAGAAAATTGACGCGAACGCAGATAATATCTGAAAAACAACCATTTATTTTGAGAATTCATTCGTCAATCCGTACCCAATTCCTTTCTTGGTTTCAATAAAACTTTTCAGTCCAGCATCTTCTAATTTCTTGCGCAGACGGGCGATATTGACTGATAAGGTATTGTCATCAATAAAGAAATCACTGTTCCACAGTTCTTTCATGAGATCATCACGCGAAACAATACTGCCAGAATGCTCAAATAGCACACGCAGAATTTGAAATTCATTTTTCGTTAACGCAATCACTTCTCCATCATACATCATATCCATGGACTTGAGATTGAGAATAACCCCATGGTATTCCAACAAACTTTGATCTGTCCCAAATTCATACGAACGACGCAAGAGTCCTTGAACCTTAGCCAACAAGACATTATTGTCAAATGGCTTCGTCACAAAATCATCTCCGCCCATGTTAATCGCCATGACAATATCCATCGCCTGATCACGTGAAGATAAAAACATAATAGGCACTTTAGAAATCTTGCGAATTTCTTGGCACCAATGATAACCATTAAACAACGGTAGACCAATATCCATCAGGACTAGATGCGGTTCTTCCTTGACAAAAATCGTCAGCACCTGCATAAAATCCTCTACAGCAATCACCTCAAATCCCCATTGTTCCAGCATTTTTTTGACTTGTTGACGAATGACGGCATCGTCTTCCACTAATAATATCTTGTGCATGCTATCCCTCTCTTCTGTCTCCTTTTTCTATTATAACAAAGACTTGATGAAATATGCTATACTAACAGTAAATCTACGAAAGAGAATGACTATGGGAAATATTTTTAACTATTTAGAAGACATACAATACGATAACATCTATGATCAGCCCTTTACAGAGCTGGATTTTTTGCTCCTAACCGAAATTACTTACTTAAACTACGATACAATCGTCACGGACAGTCTTGAACTACAAAAAGCGATCCGTTTAATTGATGTACCACAATATATGTCTGAAGTAAACTCCCTGATGAATACCAAACATCGCTTAAAGCTTTTGACGCAGGCTGCTATAGTGAAGCGTTATAAAAACCTCAAACTCTTTGGTTATGTAAACGATATTGATCTTGAGATGCAAAAGCAATTTGCCGCTATGGTTTATAAAATTAACTTAGACACCTATGTCATTGCTTTTCGCGGAACAGATGATTCCATTATCGGCTGGAAAGAAGATTTCCATATGACTTATATGGAACATGTCCCTGCCCAGCAAACTGCTGTGCACTACGTTCAAAAGGTTATGAAGGCATTTCCAAAAGCCACCTTTATCTTGACCGGACATTCCAAAGGTGGTAATCTAGCGACTTATGCTAGCAGCCAAGTAGAGCCTGCTTTGCAAGATAGAATCAAGCAAATCTACAGTTTTGATGCTCCAGGATTAAACCATACGATTATTGAAACAGAGGGATATCAAAGCATTGCTTCAAAAATCAAACGCTACATTCCGCAGGGCTCTATCGTCGGAATGATGCTGGAAACGCCTAAACAAGCTCACATTGTTAAAAGCGTAGCCATTGGTGGAATTGCTCAACATGACACTTTCTCTTGGCAGATTGAAAATAAGCACTTTGTTTTACTTAACACGCTCAATCCAGACAGCATTCAGACAGACAAAACTCTAAAAGAATGGGTGGATGCTGTTCCAGATGACGATCTAAAAGATTTCTTTGATGTCTTTTTCGGTCTCATTTTAGACGCTCAAATTACATCTATTGATGATTTTTTCCAACCCAACAGTATCAAAAAATTACTGACTATTGTCCAAAATGCCCAAGCCCTAACAGAACAAGAAAAAGAAATGCTGAACCGCTTAACTCGGCTCCTCATTTCAATCCGTTACCAAACTTGGATAGATGATTTTAAAACACCCAATCCAGCCACTTTTATGACCGATATGCGAGGGAATTGGGCTAGTCTGGCGGAGAGGCTTTCATTTTTAAATAAAGATGAATAGTACTTTAACTAATTTAATCAAAAAATGAATGACTAATCACATTTGTAAGACCGTCATTCATTTTTTATTCTAATATTATTCTTTCTAAATCACCCAATCAAACTACCATTTGGTACGCTTGAGTCTACTGTGAGAAGGGTCAATTGGTCCCCATATTCGGCTGAGAGAATCATGCCTTGACTGATACGCCCCATCATTTTGCGTGGCTTAAGGTTGGCTACGATTTGTACTTTCTTACCGACTAACTCTTGTTCGTTTGGATAGTATTTAGCAATCCCAGAGAGGATTTGACGATCTTCTGCATCTCCAGCATCCAAGCGAAATTGGAGTAATTTATCACTCCCTTCCACTTTAGAAACTTCTTTGACTTCTGCGACACGAATTTCCAGCTTATCAAAGTCGTCAAATTTGATTTCTTTACGGTTGAGTGTGAGTTCTATTTCTTCTGGCTTCCATTCCTTCTTAATAGCTGGCTTGCCACTTTCCATCTGCTCTTTGATATAGGCAATTTCTTCGTCCATATCAAGACGTGGGAAGATTGGTGTCCCTTTGGCAACTACTTTAATACCCGTTGGCAGTCCTGCTAAATTTAGATTTTCTAGGTCAAAATCTGCCCCCAAACCAAGCTGTTCCATGATGGCATTTGATGTGGTCATCATAAATGGCTGAATGAGGTGAGCCACCACACGCAGGCTAGCTGCCAAATGGCTCATAACTGCACCCAGTTCAGCTTTCTTAGTTTCATCTTTAGCCAACACCCAAGGTGCTGTTTCGTCAATATACTTGTTAGTACGAGAAATAATATTCCAAACTGCTTCAAGGGCGCGTGGATAATCCACGGCATCCATCTGTTTGTGGTAGATTGCGATATTTTCTGCTACCACTGCTGCCAAGTCCGCATCAAATTCTGTCACATTCTCTTTATAAATCGGCACTTGACCGTCAAAATACTTGTTAATCATAGCAACCGTACGGTTGAGGAGATTTCCAAGGTCATTGGCAAGTTCATAATTGATACGACCAACATAATCTTCTGGCGTAAAAGTGCCATCAGAACCTACTGGAAGACTACGCATGAGATAATAGCGAAGCGAATCAAGTCCAAAGCGCTCTACCAACATTTCTGGGTAAACGACATTTCCTTTAGACTTAGACATCTTGCCGTCCTTCATGACAAACCAACCATGAGCAATCAGACGTTCTGGTAATTTCAAGTCTAACATCATGAGCATGATTGGCCAATAAATAGAGTGGAAGCGTAGAATGTCTTTCCCAACCATGTGGAAGACTGTACCATTCCAGAACTTATCAAAGTTGGCATGGTCATCTTGAGCATAACCAAGAGCTGTTGCATAGTTGAGAAGGGCATCAATCCATACGTAAACCACATGCTTAGGATTTGAAGGTACTTTAACGCCCCACGTAAATGAGGTACGCGAAACTGCTAAATCTTCCAAACCGGGCTCAATAAAGTTCTTGATAATTTCATTCATACGACCATCTGGCTGGATAAAATCAGGATGAGCATGGAAAAAATCTACCAAACGGTCAGCGTACTTACCCAAACGCAAGAAGTAAGATTCTTCTGACACCCATTCAACTTCGTGACCTGATGGGGCAATTCCTCCGATAACCTTGCCAGTTTCATCACGGAAAACTTCTTCTAACTGACTTTCAGTGAAAAATTCTTCATCAGAAACAGAGTACCAGCCTGAATATTCACCCAAGTAAATATCATCTTGAGCTAAGAGACGTTCAAAGACATCTGCCACAACTTTTTCATGGTAGTCATCAGTTGTGCGGATAAATTGATCATAAGAGATATCCAACAATTCCCAGAGTTCTTTTACTTCTTCTGCCATTCCATCCACATATTTCTGAGGAGTTATGCCCGCTTCTTCTGCTTTTTGTTGAATCTTTTGACCGTGCTCATCAAGCCCTGTCAAATAAAAAACATCATACCCCATGAGACGCTTGTAACGAGCGAGGACATCACAAGCAACGGTCGTATAAGCACTCCCTATATGGAGCTTGCCAGATGGGTAATAAATCGGTGTCGTAATATAAAATGGTTGTTTTTCAGTCATTTTTTAATCCTTTCAAGGCGAATGAAACCTTTTTTGATAACACCTCATTATATCATATTTCACGGGGTTTGCGAAAAGATAGTCACCTATAGTAAACATAAATAAAATGCCGCTTTCTTACTCTGCGATAAAAATATTAGAAATGTCAGGATAACCGCTTTTAGTCAGTCTCTCGACGAACTTTTTGACAATAATTTATGGGAAGTCACGCTTTTCGACGAACTTTTTACCTATAAATCTTTTGAATTATTCCCATTCGACAACTCGTTCACAAGTAAATCTATGGAATTTGTGCCTTTCTAGCTAATTTTTACAAATAAATTTTTGTATTTGATGCTCTTCGAGTGAATTTTTGCAAATAATTTTTAGGAATCGATGCCTTCCGAGTGAATTTTTACACAGATTTTTAGTATAATGGAGCAAAGGAGGGCTAAAAATGAAAACACATCTTATTAGCCAAGTTATTCTAAAATACCTGTCTGGTCTTATGTTTTTGATTTTGCTCATTTTTATACCAGCAGGAAGTTTAGACTTTTGGAAGGGCTGGCTTCTCTTGGGATTGGTCTTTCTACCAATGCTCTTGATTGGAAGCCTTCTGTTCCTTTATAAACCTGACCTCCTCAGAAAAAGACTGGAAATGAAAGAGAAAGAAAAGGAACAAAAGCAGATCATTTTTTTGAGTGCTTTACTCTTTCTTGCTACCTTTATCTTAGCTGGTTTAGACTATCGTTTCTCTTGGTTTCAAGTTTCCAGCCGAATCACATGGTGTGCAAGTTTCATTTTTCTAGCATCCTATCTCCTCTATGCTGAAGTTCTGCGAGAAAATAACCATTTATTTAGAATTATTGATGTTCAAGACCAGCAAAACGTCATTTCAACTGGGCTTTACGGAATCGTCAGACATCCTATGTATCTAGCAACCCTTGGCCTGTTTCTGAGCATTCCGCTCATTTTAGGTTCACTTTTAGCTTTCCTTGTCATGCTTCTTTATCTTCCTATTATCAACCAGCGCATAAAAGGAGAAGAGGCTTTCTTAGAAAAGAATCTAGAAGGCTATCAAGAATACAAAAATCAAGTCACTACAAAAATCATTCCATTCCTATGGTAACAAAGAAAATGACAAACCCAAAACTCGCCTGCTTAGCCTTTTTTTGGTAAAATAGAAAAAAATGAATCTAGAAAAGGTATCTATATGAAACTCATTTCTTGGAATATTGACTCTCTCAACGCAGCTTTGACCAGCGATTCTGCACGCGCGCAATTGTCACAGGCTGTTTTACAGACTTTAGTAGGATTAGACGCTGATATTATCGCCATTCAGGAAACTAAATTATCTGCTAACGGACCAACTAAAAAACATCTAAAAGTTTTGGATGAATTATTCCCACATTATGAAACTACATGGCGCTCTTCTATAGAACCTGCACGTAAAGGTTATGCTGGAACTATGTTTTTATACAAAGAGAATCTATCTCCAAAAATAACCTTCCCAGAAATCGGTGCACCTTCTACTATGGATTCCGAGGGGCGCATCATTACGTTGGAATTTGACAATTTTTTCGTTACACAAGTTTATACGCCAAATGCCGGTGATGGACTTAAACGCCTAGTAGAACGCCAAGTGTGGGACAAAAAATATGCTGACTATCTAACAGCTTTAGACATAGAAAAACCTGTCCTTGCGACAGGGGACTACAATGTAGCCCACAATGAGATTGACCTCGCTCATCCTTCTAGCAACCGTCGCTCACCTGGATTTACAGATGAAGAACGATCCGGATTTACCAATCTGTTAAATCGTGGTTTTACTGATACTTTCCGTTACATTCACGGCGATATTCCAAATGTTTATAGCTGGTGGGCACAACGCAGCAAGACCAGCAAAATCAATAACAGTGGCTGGAGAATTGATTACTGGCTGACCAGCAATCGAATTGCAGATAAAGTAACCAAGTCAGAAATGATTGACTCAGGTACAAGGCAAGACCACACACCAATTGTATTGGAAATTGAGTTATAAAAAAAGAGGTTTCTCCTCTTTTTTTTTCAATCAAAATAGTACAACTGCGGATATTGATCGCATTTAGGATTTCTAGGATGGCAAATTTCGCGTCCAAAGCAAATCATAGCCTGATGCGCAGGCAACCATTCACTTTTTGGTAAAACTTCCATCACTCGTTGTTCAACGTCTAGCGGGGTAGCTGACTTTTTGACAATATCATGGTGTTTGCAGATTCGCTCCACATGGGTATCCACTGCAAAAGCAGGAATACCAAATCCAACACTCATGACCACATTCGCTGTTTTACGCCCTACACCAGCCAAACTTTTTAATTCTTCCCATGTATGAGGAACTTGACCATCAAAGTCATCGAGCAATTGCTGAGCACACTTTTTCAAAAATTTAGCTTTATTACGATACAGTCCCAGACGAGCGATATAGCTAGCAATTTCGCTTTCTGACGCCGCAGCCATTTCTAATGGAGTCGGATAAGCTTTAAAAAGGGTTGGTGTAACCGTATTAACCGCTGCATCTGTTGTTTGAGCTGACAATATGACCGCTACCAGCAGTTCAAAATGATTTCTAAAATTTAGGCTGGGCTTGGCATCTGGAAATAGGGCAATTATCTCCTCAATCACCTTTCGTGCACGTTTTTTTGATAAAACCATTTTTTCCCTTTCCCTTTGTTTATTAAAAATATTATAACATGAACGCCAATGATACCAAAATGTAGAGCTTAAAAAAGTGGGACAACCGTCATGGTTTCAAAGAAATCCATTTCGTCATCTCACTTCCTTTTTATTCTATAAATCTAATGTCGCATACTCTGTACGGTAGCCTATTTGCAGGATTTTCCCATCTTTTTCTAAGATCGGACGCTTGATGAGCATGCCGTCTGCTGCTAGAAGATCTGCGGCTTCCTCAATTGACAATCCTGATAGTTTGTCTTTCAAACCTAACTCACGGTATTTGAGTCCGCTAGTATTGAAGAAAGATTTAAGGCTCAAATCAGAATTTTCAATCCAAGTTAGAATCTCCTCTTTACTCGGTGTTTCTTTGACAATATCTACTGCTTCAAAGTCCAAACCCAATTGGTTTAATTCAGTTTTAGCTTTGCGACAGGTCGAACATTTTGGATATTCAATAAATCGTAACATATTTTCTCCTCCATTTATCATTTATCTAAAGCTTTCTCGTTAAGCTCAACGCCCTCATGCTCCAAAAGCCACCGTTTCTTGTCCAGCCCCCCAGCATAGCCAGTTAGTTGTCCTTGACTGCCTAGCACCCGATGACAAGGAACGATGATAGAAAAAGGATTTCTACCTACAGCACCGCCAACAGCCTGCGCAGAACGATTACCTAACTTCTTTGCTATCTGACCATAAGTAACTGTTTCTCCGTAAGGAATAGTTTGCAGATAAGCCCAAACTTGTTGTTGAAAATTTGTCCCAACAGAAGCTAAAGGAAGACTCGAAAAATCTGGACAATCTCCGCTAAAATAGTGTTCTAGCAAAAGTTCCGTTTCTTTCAAAACATCATTTTTTTCCAGAAGCAGGTTTCCTTCTTCTAAACCATGTTCAAAATATTTCTGCTGTAAAAACCAAACTCCAACAAGACCTGATTCATTAGCAACAAGAGACATTTCTCCTAAAGGAGAGAGATACATTTGTTTGTAAAAAATCATGATTTTTCTCACTATTTCGCTTGTTCATGATACCGTGCATAAAGCGAACTTTTATTCAAACCGTATTTTTTTGCCACTTGTTTGATAGCCTGATTTTTCTTTGTCCCCGCTGCTACTAACTGTTCAATCTCTACCAACAAATCCGCTTCTGACTGTTCAACCTCTTCTTCCTTAAAACCTTCTACGATTAACAAGCATTCTCCTTTGAGTGGATTTCCCGAAACAGAATTTATCACTTCGGAAATCCATCCACGCTGGTATTCCTCATAAATCTTAGTTAATTCCCGTACTAGTACTACAGAACGATCCCCATAGATACTGAGCATATTTTCTAAAGTAGCTTTGACCCGATGAGGAGATTCATAAAAAATCTGAGTTTCAGGATAAGATTTCTTACTTTCAAAAAATTCTTTCTGTTGTCCAGCCTTGCGTGGCAAAAATCCATAAAAAACATGAGGTTGCGGAGCTAGACCGCTTGCTATCAATGCTGAAATTCCCGCACTCGGTCCAGGCACAGTTACTACTGCGATTCCCTCAGCAATAGCAGCCTTGACTAAATCATGCCCTGGATCAGAAATACTAGGTAAGCCGGCATCCGAAACCTGAGCAATATCCTGCCCGCTTTTCAGCAAACGAATCAAATCAGGAATTTTTTCTTTGGCATTATGCTCGTGAAAGCTAATCTGCTTCGTCGCAATGTCAAAATGTCTAAGCAAAAGACCAGTGTTTCTAGTATCTTCTGCTGCAATGAAATTGACTTCTTTCAGAGTATTCACCATACGGATACTCATATCATCCATGTTCCCAATCGGAGTAGCCACTAGATAAAGCTTCCCATAAGGCGACTGATCTTTAAAACTTTTTTGAATCTGCATGCTTACTCCCTAAACAGCAACTCGTCACAAAACATGCATTCTGCATCATTTTCACGGCGTTGACCATAAAAATCCGTACAGACATGAAAACCATCTTCATACAACTTGCGCAGATTATCGCGATTTCTTTTTGTTTTTGGTGTTGTTGTATGCTCCACTTGGCCCAACCGCTCTCGTAATTTATCATTTTCCAAACGAAGCGCTACGTTTTCTTCTACTACGCCTTTCAGATTTTTCTTAATTGCCTCTACTTCTGCCAAAGTCACAAGCAGATTTTGAGAAAATTCATCCAGCGCATCAAATAATTCTTTTTTATTCATCCCCACTACCATTTTCCTATGCTAATACAGCACATCAGATTCTTTCTTGTAACACCATATATTCGAGTGCATTTTGAAAACTAACATTTGCTTGCCACATTTTCCTCGCTGTAAATATACCGTCTAAATAATAGCGTCCACACTCTGTTTCCATCTCTTTAGCAAATAAAATTTCCAGCACCTTCAAAGCCTGTCCTTGCTTTTCCTTATCATCAGCCAGACCAGCTAACTTCGCAACCTGCAAATAGGCGATTGCTTTTTGATTCAAGCAAAAAGATACAAAACATTCACATTCATTAACTAGTTCAAAAAATGATGAACTAGCTGCCAAACGCATAGCTTCTTCTTCCGTCTGACTGTAAACCGTCAACAATTCTGCTTGCGTCTTCATCACTCCAGCTTGTTCTAATTTCTCTAGTAAATAAGGACTATTTTTCGGAAAATAAAATCGCTGCGCTCGACTTTTAATGGTCGGCAAAATAAGGTTTTCATCTGCCGTCAGTAAAAAAATATACACTTCACTTTGCGGCTCTTCAATCACTTTCAGCAGTGAATTAGCCGCATTGACATGCATTTTTTCTGCGTCACAAATGATAAAAACTTGCTTGTTGCTCTCAAATCCAGACTGCGAAAAATTGCGTACCAATTCTCTGACTCGCTCTGTCTTTATAATATTATTGATTGGTCGAACAACCGTCACATCTGAAAAATCCTCTGCCTCAATCAAGCAGCAATTTCGACATTCACCACAGGGTAAGACACCATTTTTATTGGTACAAAATAAACTCTGTGCTAAACATTGAGCCATCTCAAAACTACCGAAAGCTCCTGTAAACAGATAAGCATGATTTAGACGATCCTGTCTTAAAATTTCTTCAAAACGCTCAAACAAGACTGGCTGTAACTGAGCTAATTCTTCTATTTTCATTTTAGACTCTCAACATGCTCTGCTAGCACTGCTACCGTATCGGAAATTACTTTTTCAAGTGGCTGACTGGCGTCAATCCTTTTCATACGATTTGGCTCTTTTTCAAGAATAGATAAATATCCTTCACGGACTCGTTTATGCCATTCCACACTTTCTTGATCTAAACGATCTGCTCTCCTATCCTTACTCTTAGCGATGCGGGCTAAGCCTTCTTCTGCTTCAATATCAAAATAAAGAGTCAAATCTGGCTTCAAACCGTCTGTCGCAAAATTATTTAGCCAGTCAATGTCTGCTACCTTAAGCCCGCGACCAAATCCTTGATAAGCAACAGAACTATCAATAAAACGATCTACTAACACAAGCTCACCGCGGTTCAAGGCTGGTACGATGCGCTCTACCAAATGCTGCCTGCGGCTAGCAATATAAAGTAGCAATTCTGTTTTTTCATCGATTTCTGTATGCTTAGGATCTAAAATAATATCACGGATTTTTTCAGCAACCGCTACTCCACCAGGTTCTCGCGTTGTGATAAACGCCTGCCCTTTTGTTTCTAAAATAGGAATCAAAGCTTCTAAAACACTTGATTTCCCTGCACCATCTGGTCCCTCTAAAGAGATGAACATTCCTTTTGACATAGTAACTCATTTCTAATTTTTCTATTCTCTATTTTATCAAAAAAAGAAAGAAAAATCACCGACAAAAAAACTTTAAAAATTAGTTTCAAAATTGTACATAAGCTTTCAAGATTTGATACAATAGAGTGTGCAGAAACTATTAGGAGGTTATCATGTCTAAGTTTAAAAACTATCTGACGATTATTCTAGGAGCTGGAATTTTTGCTTTCGCCATCAATTATCTGATTATTCCAAATCATTTGTATGAAGGGGGCGCGACTGGGGTGACTCTCATCACATACTATTTACTTAAAATTCCCGTTTCACTGATGAATCTCATCATCAACATTCCTCTTTTCATCATTGCCTGGAAAGTCTTTGGCTCACGGCTATTATACTCTAGCATCTTAGGAACCTTTGCAGTCTCTGGTTGGCTGACTATCTTTGAGAAAATTCCTTTCGTGATTAACCTTGAAGGCGATCTCGTAATTGTAGCGCTCCTAACAGGGGTTATTGCTGGCGTTGGATTAGGAATTGTTTTCAATGCTGGTGGCACCACTGGTGGTACGGACATCATTGCTAGAATCGCTAACAAGTATACGAACATCTCCATGGGAAAATTGATGTTTACTGTAGACTTCTGCGTCCTTATTTTCACTGTACTTGTTTTTAAAGATGTTCGCCTAGTGACTTATACCTTGATTTTTGTCTTTATCGCTTCACGAGTGATTGACTTGATTAGTGAAGGCGGTTATGCTGGTAAAGGATTTATGGTGATCACAAATCATCCAGAAGAGTTAGCAAAGAAAATCGATGAAGATCTCGGCCGCGGAGTTACTTTCATCAATGGACAAGGTTACTATAGTGAAAACAACTTAAAACTCATTTACTGTGTCGTTGGACGGAACGAAATGCAAACGATGAAAAATGTGATTCATAGTGTTGATCCACGTGCCTTTATTACGATTACAGATGCTCATGAAATCCTGGGTGAAGGCTTTACTCTAGATGCTAATAAACAACCACTTCAAAGATAATAACTATAAAAAAACGCATGCTACTAGTTTTTACTGATTCCATGCGTTTTTATTTTGTTATAAAGCTTTTGCTGAAGTACGGGTTATATCCTCAACCTGAATGTCTTTATCTTCAAATTTTGCTTTCAAAGCTAGCAAATCAATATCACCATCGATTTGCACTTCAATAACAACTTTCCCATCTTTTCGTGGAATATTGACAGCATTAGAGATATTAAGATTTTCTTCAACAATTAAATGCACAATTTTTTCCAACACACCGACTTCATCTTCTGTAATGAAGCGGACACGAATGCCTTCTTCTCCATAGCCAGCAATTTCCAGAAAGGCTCTAAAAACATCACGATCTGTAATGACACCATAAACTTGTTGGTTATCCACAACTGGTAAAATTCCAATCTTGTTTTTTAACATTAAATAAGTTGCATCTTCCAAGCTAGCGAATTGCGACACTGTCACCACATCACGAATCATGACATCTTTGATTTTGGTCTTGTTTAACAAATAATTCATCTCATAAATAGACAAACTTGTTGCTTTTGAAGGACTTGCTTCTGCAATCGTTCCTTCAGTCACCAAACCGACCAATTGGTCATTTTCAATCACAGGAAGTCGATGCAATCCCTGCTCACGCATAATATCAGCAGCATGTGCTACCGTCGTGTCTGGACTAATGTACACCACTTTTCGTGTCATAAAATCTTTAACTGCCATGGAAATCTCCTTTATCTCTGATTTTTCAGTTCTATTATACTGTATTTTTCAGCTTATTTCAAACGCTTTCAAAGTCATTGTTCCGCTTTCCAATAATAAATTAGTGAATAAAAAAGAAGCAGAAAACCACTTCTTTTTGTCCTCGTTTCACCCACCAAGATAAGCTTTGCGAACTTCATCAGAAGCGAGCAATTCTTTTCCTGTGCCAGACAAAACAATGTTTCCTGTTTCTAAAACGTAGCCACGGTCAGCAATTGAGAGCGCTTTATTAGCATTTTGCTCAATCAATAAGACAGTTGTGCCTTGCTTTTGAATATCTTGAATAATATCAAAAATTTCTTGGATGAAAAGAGGAGCCAATCCCATTGAGGGCTCATCTAAAAGCAAGAGTTTAGGAGTAGACATGAGAGCCCGTCCCATGGCAAGCATCTGCTGCTCACCTCCAGAAAGAGTTGCAGCATCTTGATTCTTACGCTCTTCCAAACGCGGAAAACGTGAAAAAACTTTCTTTAGATTTGCTTGATTTTCATCACGATTTGTTTTCAGAAAGGCACCCATTTCCAGATTTTCCATAACGGTCAAACCTGAGAATACATGGCGTCCTTCCGGTACCTGAGACAGTCCTGCCGCCACAATTTTCTGAGCAGGAACTTTCTGAATTTCATTTCCTAAAAACTCAATTTTTCCTGAACTTGGGCGAACCAGTCCTGAAATTGTCCGAAGAATCGTCGTTTTTCCAGCACCATTTGCACCAATAAGAGAAACAACTTCTCCTTCGTTGACTTCAAAACTGACATCTCGGACTGCCTGAATCATGCCATAATGAACAGAAAGATTCTCAACTTTTAGCATAGACATTAGGCTCCACCTCCCAGATAAGCTTCGATAACACGTTTATCATTTTTAATCTCATCAGGAGTCCCATGTGCAATCAACCGACCATATTCTAATACATAGATTCGCTCGGTTACTTCCATGACGAGGCTCATATCGTGCTCAATCAACATAATTGTGATTTGAAATTCATTTTTAATACGACGGATTAACTCTGTCAATTCTGCTGTTTCCTGCGGATTCATTCCCGCAGCAGGCTCATCTAAAAAGAGAATTTTGGGTTCTGTTGCTAGAGCACGCACAATTTCCAACCGCCGCTGCTGTCCGTAAGCTAAATTTTTAGCAAGAGTCTCTGCTTCTCCGTCTAAGTCAAAAATTTTCAGTAATTTGAGAGCTTTCTCACGCAATGCTGCCTCATTTTTATAGAAAGTTGACAAACGAAAGAAGCTAGCAAAGACATGTGCTTTATGATGATTTCCAAAAGCAATCAGGACATTATCTAGCACTGTCAAATCCTTAAATAATCGAATATTTTGGAATGTGCGACTAAGCCCTAACGAAGCAATCTTATAAGGAGCTTTACCATTGATCAAATGGCCATCCAAAGTCACACTTCCCTCACTTGGTTCATAAACACCCGTTAACAAGTTGAACAACGTTGTTTTCCCTGCACCGTTTGGACCAATGAGACCAACTAATTCCCCATCATTCAGCTCCAAGGTTACATCACCAACAGCGGTCAGCCCGCCGAAATTTTTTGTTAGATTTTTTACATCAAGAAGCGCCATTAGTTGACCTCCTTATCATTTTTAAAAAAGCGTGAGAAGTTCAATTCCCAAGTACCAAGAAGTCCACCTGGTCGGAAAATCATCACTAAAATCAAAGCAAGAGAGTAAATAATCATACGAATACTTGCCACATTTTGTAGCACCATGTTTAAGATGCCTAAGAGAATTGCTGCAACAATAGTACCTGTCATAGAACCAAGACCACCAAAGACCACGATAATCAAGACATTGATACTATTGATGAAGGTATAATCTTTCGGCACAACAGAACCAATAAATCCAGCCTGAAGTGAGCCTGCAATACTAGCTGTTATAGCTCCGAAGACAAACGCAACCACTTTAATTTTAGTAGTGTTGACCCCTACAGATTCTGCCGCAATTTCATCTTCACGAACTGATAAGGTTGCTCGTCCAATTGGGCTACGGAAAAAATTGATGGTCAAAATAGTTGTAATAACTACAAAGAAATATACCATTTGCCAATTGGTAAAGGCAGGAATACCCAAGATACCCGCAGCTCCATTGGTCAAATCACCACCGTTAATGATTAAAATGCGAATGATTTCAGAGACCCCAAGCGTTGCAATCGCTAAATAATCACCTTTCAAGCGAAGAGTAGGAATCCCGACAATCAAAGCTACTGTTCCTGCAATCACCGCTCCTAATACCATAGCTGCAAAAAAGGCCGGATAAGTAGCTGATTTCGAGCCAATAATCGCAGCTGCATAGGCGCCAATTGCCATAAATCCAGCATGTCCCAGAGAAAATTGACCTGAAAAGCCAACAATCAAATTTAAACCTACTGCCAAAATGATGTTAATACCAATTTGTTGTAAGATTTGTAGATAAAAATCATTCAAAACTCCGGCACTAGCAAGCAAGGTAATCAACCCATACCCAGCAAGAAGGAGAACAAACCATAAAATATTTATTTTTAAATTCTTCTTCATAGCTTACACCTTCTCTTTCACATTCTTACCAAGAATCCCTGCAGGACGAACGAGTAAAATTAAGATTAAAATACCATACACAATCGCATCACGGAAATCTGACATACCAAAAGCTGTTGCAAAGGTTTCTAACAAACCAATAACAAAGCCTCCTAATGCTGCTCCGGGGATAATGCCAATCCCACCAAGAACTGCAGCAACAAACGATTTCAGCCCTGGAGTCATTCCCATCAATGGTTCAAGGGAATTATAATAAAGCGCAATGAGCACACCTGCCGCTCCTGCCAAAGCCGAACCCAAAGCAAAAGTGAAACTAATCGTACGATTGACATTAATTCCCATTAGTTGCGCCGCATCGCTATCGACCGAAACTGCCCGCATGGCTTTTCCCATTTTTGTTTTTTGAACGATGACTTGTAACAACACCATTAAAATTAGGGAAACAGCCAAAATCATTAATTGGATATTGGTGAGACTAATCGGTTCAAAACTATAACGAACCGTTTCAATCACTTGGGGGAACGAACGAGTATTGGCTCCTACAAAATACACCATCACGTACTCCAAGAAAAACGAAACACCAATTGCAGTAATCAAAGCTGCAATTCGAGTCGAATTTCTCAACGGGCGATAAGCCAAAAATTCGACTAGTACGCCTAAAGCCGCTGTCCCAATCATTGCAAAGATTAAGGCAAGGAAAAAATTAAGATGAAGGAAATTTATCAAGAAATACCCCATAAAAGCACCCATCATGTAAATATCTCCATGAGCGAAATTGATGAGTTTGATAATTCCATAAACCATGGTATAGCCGAGAGCGAGCAAAGCATAGACGCTCCCTAAAATTAGACCATTAACAAGTTGTTGGAGCATGGCCACCACACTTTCTAAATATAATATCGACGAAAGGATGATGTGGTGATTCACATCTTTCTTATCCTATCGCAAAAAAAGAGTGAGTAAATCGCGGTTTCAAAGAAATTGGTTCTCCTTACTCTCTATTCCAAGTTTGAGCAAAAGAAGTCGTCAGTTCCTTTTTCTCACCTTATAGCTGATTGATGTTAAACAATTTAAGACAGATCTAGCAGTTACTCTATCTTACAAATCATAATGAGCTACATTCTTAAAACTAAGATATCTATCCTAACTACTTCTTTTAATCCACATAAAGAGAAGTAACTATCTACGATGTCCACCATAAATAGTTACTCTTCTATACACTATAAAATATATTTTAAGCAGTTCTTTATGAAAGATTATGGCTTAACTGTTTCAGCTGCTGTGACTTTCCCATTATTCATGGTCATCATAAAGGCTGTTTTAACAGTGTTATGATTCTTGTCAAAGCTGGTATCACCTGTTACACCTTCAAAATTCTTTGTCTTGGCAAGATTGTCTTTGATGTCAACAGATGTTTTCGCACCCTTGGCGGCATTGGCAACAAGATAAACAGAATCATATGCTAGCGCTGCAAATGTTGAAGGTTCTTCATTGTTGTATTTAGCCTTGTAAGCTTCTAGGAATTTCTTAGCTTTCGCTGAGACATCAACTGTCGAAGAAAAACCTGAGATGTAGTAGATATTTGAGGCTTTGGCTGGAGTTGCTTGTTGGACAAATTCCTCACCATTAAAGCCATCACCACCAACGATTGGTTTATCAATTCCCATACCACGCGCTTGATTGACAATTTTACCAGCTTCAGTATAGTAACCAGGGATGACAATTGCATCAAAATCTTTCCCTTTCATCTTGGTCAAAGCTGCTTGGAAGTCCGTATCACCAGCGACAAATTTTTCATCTGCAACAATCTTGCCTTTATACGCATTGCGGAAAGCTTTTGCGACACCTTTAGCATAATCACTTGAATTATCCGTATAAAGCACAACTTTTTTCGCTTTTAACGTTTCTGTGACATACTTAGAAATAATCTTCCCTTGGAAACTGTCTTGAAAAGTCCCAATGAATAAATACTCTTGATTTTTTGTCAAGCCATCTTGAGTAGCACTAGGTGAAATCAACGGTACACCTGCTTTTGTCGCATTAGAAACAGCTGCTGCCGTTGCACCAGAAGTCGCAGGTCCTACAACTGCATTGACTTTCGATTGGGTTACTAAGTTGGTCGTTACAGAAGCTGCTTCTGCTGTTTCAGATTTATTATCTTTGTCCACTACTTCTAGTTTTTTTCCGTCAATACCACCTGCTTTATTGATTTCTTCAACTGCAAGCTGAGCGCCTTTTTGCTCGGCTGTACCATAAGCAGCTGTTGCGCCTGTCTCTTCAAAGTTAAATCCAATTTTAATCGTCTTATCAGCAACTTTTGTACCTGTTGCATTAGATCCACCTGACTTCACTTCCCCACAAGCGGCAAGAAGAGCAACGCTTGCAAGAGCAACAAATGATAGCGCAATTCTCTTTTTCATATTCTTAACTCCTTGTTTCAAAATAATATGTTAAGAATATACCGAATTATCTGACAATTGTCAAGTAGTCAACAGAATTTTTTTACATGTTTACGTTTTCCTTCTCTCTAAACAAACTTCCAACGAAGTCTGTATCCAATTCTTGAATATGACAAACCCGTACTTGTTTGACATATTTTTCCTTAGATAGTTTCTCAACAATACCATCTACTTGCACAGTATCTACATACAACTGAAGATAACGATGCTTTTTGGAATGATAGACAATATCACCAATGGACGCAATTCTTTTTATGTCACGATTATAATATAAATAGACAATGATACCTGTTCGTTCTTCTTTTTTAAACATGAGTTTTCTTTCTAATATTTTTTCATTTATAAGTATATCAAAAAAATGCCCATCAGAGGACATTTTTTTCAGATAATAGCAAATAGAGCATTAGTTCAAGTTGTTATTTGCCATGATTTCATCAATGAAACCATAATCTAGTGTTTCTTGAGCACTCATCCAGTAGTCACGTTCAGCATCTTTATGAACTTGCTTAACGGTCTTACCAGAGTTATCTGCAAGAATTTTTTCCAAATTGTTTCGAGTTTTCAGCAAATGTTCAGCAGCAATCGCCATATCGGTTTGTTGCGTACCGCCACCAGTTCCACCCATTGGTTGGTGAATCATGTACTCTGCATTTGGCAACATAAAGCGTTTGCCTTTAGCACCACTTGAAGCGATGATTGTTCCCATGGACGCAGCCATTCCCATGACAATTGTTTGAACATCTGATTTGATGAAGTTCATTGTGTCGACAATCGCTAGACCCGCCGATACAGAACCTCCTGGCGTATTGATATAAAGATAAATATCCTTTGTACTATCTTGAGCATCTAGGAAAAGCAGTTGGGCAATAATAGAATTGGCCATGTTATCTTCAACTGCTCCAGTTAGCATAATAATGCGATCTTTTAAAAGACGTGAGTAAATATCGTACGAGCGTTCCCCACGGCTTGTTTGTTCAATAACTACAGGAATCATTGTATTCTCCTTTTCATCTGATATTTTAATCTGACCAACAATTCTTAGTAAGATTTTTCAAATATGAGACTATTATAGTCTTTTGGTCAAAAAAGGTCAAACATAAAACTTATTATTTTGTACCAAAAAGACGATCTCCTGCATCTCCCAATCCTGGAACGATGTAGCCATTTTCATTCAAGTGATCATCAAGGGCTGCCGTAAAGATTTCTACGTCTGGGTGAGCTTCTTGTAAAGCTTTCACGCCTTCTGGAGCCGAAACAAGACAGACAAATTTAATATTGTGTGCTCCACGTTTTTTCAGTGAATCAATAGCTAAAATAGCTGAGCCACCTGTTGCTAACATCGGATCCACTACGAAAATTTGACGTTGGCTAATATCTTCCGGTAATTTCACAAGGTATTCAACTGGTTTCAAAGTTTCTTCATCACGATACATTCCAATATGTCCGACTTTAGCAGCTGGTACAAGACTCAAAAGACCATCTACCATACCAATACCTGCACGTAAGATTGGGACAATAGCTAATTTTTTACCAGCTAGTTGTTTTTGAACTGTCTTTGTAATGGGTGTTTCAATTTCCACATCTTCTAATGGTAAGTCACGTAAAACTTCATAACCCATTAGCATAGCAATTTCATTTACTAACTCACGAAAAGCCTTGGTAGATGTATCTGTACGGCGTAAGATAGACAATTTATGCTGAATGAGCGGATGTGCGATCACTTGAAATTTTTCCATGATTGGTGTTCCTTCTTTCAATTTATTCTTCTTATTATAACAAAAAAACATAAAAAAGGCTTATAATAAACAAGCCTTTTCAAAGATTACCAAGTCCTTATAACCATTCGTGGTATTTTTTTATATATAAATGCTTCACAAATGTAACACTTGCCATATACAATACCATAATGAGGATTAGGAATAAGAAATACATCCCATTTAATGGAGTGACTTTTAAAAGAGCTGCAAAAGGACCGTAGGGCAATAAAGTCACAAAGAAGACTGCCGCTAGAGTGGTCATGACTACGGATAAAGCCGGTCTACTTTGAATAAATGGTAATTTGGGTGAGCGCAACATATAGATAACCATCGTTTGCGTCCACATGGACTCAATAAACCAACCTGTTTGGAAAATCGTAATGAAATTACTAGACATACCATGATGATAAACAGACCCTGTTATCATTGGTGCAATAATAAAGAACAAAATTAAAAAGGTTGTACAGTCAAAAATAGAACTAATTGGACCAATCCAGGCCATGAAACGAGTAATGGATTTTGCACTCCAAATGCGAGGCTTTTGCAAAAATTCACGGTCTACATTGTCAAATGGTAAAGCGATACAAGAAATATCATAGACCAAATTCAACACAATCAAATGAATCGGTGCCATAGGCAAAAATGGTAAGAAAATACTTGAGATTAGCAAAGAAAAGATATTTCCGAAGTTGGAACTCACTGTCATCTTGATGTACTTGGTCATGTTGGCATAGACTTTGCGACCTTCCACCAAGCCTTTTTCAAGCACCAATAAGTCTTTATCTAACAGAATAACATCAGCTGTTTCTTTTGCAATATCAACAGCTGTATCAACTGAAATACCTACATCAGCTACTTTCATAGAAGGAGCATCATTGATTCCATCACCCATATAACCAACCTTGTGCCCGTTTGCTTTCAGTTGTAAAATGATGCGCGCCTTTTGGTCAGGCGATAATTTAGCAAAAACAGTTGTGGTTTCAACAACTCTGCTCAATTCTTCATCCGACATCGTTTCAATCATAGAGCCTAGCAAGATGTTCTTTGCATCTAAGCCAACCTTCTCACAAACTGCTTCTGTAACTTTTTCATTGTCACCTGTTAAAATTTTGGTAGCTACGCCATACTCGGCTAATGCTTTAATAGCAGGGGCTGCTGACGGTTTTGGTGGATCGAGAAAAGCAAGATAACCTGTCAGAATCATGTCAGACTCATCTTTGACCGTGTATTCATAATCAGCATCCAAGTCCGAACGATAACTGACTCCCAGCACACGCAGACCTTGCTCATTTAACTGTGCGACTTCTGCTAAAATTTCTTGACGGATTTCTTCTGTCAAGGGAAGAATGTTCCCTTTATATTCGACAGAATTTGAAATAGTCAACATTTCTTCTAAAGCACCCTTTGTCACCATGCTAACGACATTCTCATCATCTCGAACCAGTACACTCATACGACGGCGTTCAAAATCAAAAGGTAATTCATCAATCTTCTTAAAAGCTTGGTCTAAATTGCGAACGATTTCATGCTTTTCAGCTTCTTTTTCTGTCCGATTGATAATGGCACGATCCATCAGGTTTTTTAACCCTGTTTGATAATAAGAATTTAAGTAAGCCCGACGAAGCACAGCCAAATCAAGATCTCCATGAATATCAAGTGGATACTCCAAGACAATCTCATCTTGTGTCAATGTCCCTGTTTTATCCGTACAAAGAATATCAATTGCTCCTAAATCTTGAATGGCATTGAGTTTCTTGATGACAACTTTTTCTTTTGCCATAAGAATTGACCCCTTCGCTAAGCTTGCTGTGATGACCATAGGAAGCATTTCTGGCGTCAAACCGACACCAACACTGAGTGCAAATACACCAGCTTCTAGCCAATCCCCATCTGTCAGACCATTGATAAAAAAGACAATAGGTACGAGTACCAACATAAGACGAATCAACAACCATGAAATACTGTTCATTTCTCGTTCAAATGAAGTTGGTTCATCATAAGTGTTAAGCGTTTGCTCAATAGCTCCCATTTTTGTGTCGTCGCCAACAACAAGCACAAGCGCGATAGCACGACCAGAGATTACATTGGTTCCCATAAAGGCAAGTGAGTCAGATTCAAGTAAACTCTCAGTTTCTTTTATCTCACATTTATCCAGTGCCATTTTTTCAACAGCGTCACTTTCACCTGTCAAACCTGACTGTTGTACGAAGAAGTCGCGCGAATCCAAAATTAGCACATCTGCTGGCAACATGTCTCCTGCACTCAAGCGGATAATATCTCCCACCACTAATTCTGTAATCGGAATTTCTTGCTCTTTTCCCTCACGAACAACTGTCACTGTATTGACAATCATACGCGAAAGATTACTGGCAGCTTTGTCACTCCGCAATTCTTGCACAAAGCGAATACTACCAGACAGCAAGACAAGGACAACAATAATGATAAACGTTGTCGGATCTTCTTGCCCTGGCTTTGCCAGCCAAACATTGGTAACCAAGGACACCAATGCAATGAGTAAAAGAATAACGGTAAATGGGTTGATAATAGACTCATAAATTTTTTTAACAATTGAATCTTCTTGCCCTTTGGTCAATTCATTTTCACCGTATAGATCGCGATTTTCTTCTACTTGCTCCTCTGTCAAACCCAATCTAGATGTGTTGAAAAATGTCATCGTATCCACTACAGACATACGAAGAGCATCTGTTAATCTTTCTTTTGCTGTTTTCACTGATTTTCTCCTCTATATAAGATACATCCGAGTGACAAAATAGCTGCATACAGCCTTTTTACTCAGATGTCATTCATTTGCTAGAGTCGATTCCAAGGGAGCGTGAGGAATGCTCAGATATGGTAATCGACTGTTTTCCTGTTGACTCGGGTGATCATCATTCGGCATATTCTCCACCCCTTTCCCTTGCATTTTTTCTTTAAAAAATCAGCTCAAAACGATAAAATCCTACCATGAAAAACATGGCAGGACTGTATGTCTTGTGTTACCGTTCAAGCTTTAACTCCGTAGGGCAGTGAAATGACATTAGTCAAAACCTTAGCGATCTCAACTGCTAACCAGCGCATAGTGTCTCCACTACTTTGCGGTAGTCATCCGTATCCCTATGGTAGCCTCACCTACCGATTTTTCATACTAACTATACTCCTCTTAAGAACGATTGTCAACCAAAAGTGACTGTTTTCGAACATTTCTTTTTATTTTATTTGGGCAAGCAACACACGATTCTCTTACAAATCTCTTCTACCAAAGACTTAGGCGCTGCAATATTTAGTCTCGCATGCAGCTCACCCTCACTTCCATAATCACTTCCCCGATTGAGAATGACTTTTGCTTGGTCATGCAATAAAGTAAAGAGTTCATCATCTGTCAAACCATAGTTACTGAAATCAAGCCAAATCAGATAGGTCCCTTGTGGTTTCATTACTTTTAAACGCGGAGCCTCTTTGGCAAAATACTCCACTGCAAATTGAATATTTTCTTCTAACACAGCTTTTAATGCCACTAACCAAGGTTTCCCATAACGATAGGCCGTTTCTGTCGCAATGTAGCCTAAACTTGACACCTCATGGTGGTTATTAACAAGTTGCTGGTGTTTAAACTGTGCACATAGCGTAGGATTTTCAATAATGGCATAGGAATTTTTGGTGCCTGCAATATTAAAAGTCTTGGTAGCACTAGAAAGTACCAGAGCAAAGTCTTTAAAATCCGGTGAAACAGTGTTAAAGGAAACATGTTCATGGCCAAATAACGTCAAATCTTGATGAATTTCATCTGATACCAAGATAACATGGTGTTTTTGACAAAGATGACCTATCTGTTCTAAAACTTCCCTTTCCCAAACACGTCCCCCTGGATTGTGCGGATTACAAAGAAGATAGAGTTTCACATCATTTTCAACAATATCGTTTTCCAATTGTTCAAAATCAATTTGAAACAGACCATGTTCTTCTTTTAGAGAATTGGATACTAAGTTTCGATTATTTAACTGGACACTACGAGCAAAGGGTGGATAGACAGGAGAATTGATTAGGACCGCTTCTCCTTCTTTGGTAAAGGCTTGAATCGCAATAGAAATGGCTGGCACAACACCTTCCACAAAAACAATAGAATCCTTATCAAACGAATACTGATGTTCGCTTTTTTCCCAATCCAACACCGCTTGGAGCAACTCATCACTCGCATACGTATAGCCATAAACTAACTGTTCTGCATAGTCGTGAATCGCATTTTTCACTTCTGGCATGACTTCAAAGTCCATATCTGCAATCCATGCTGGTAGCAATTGAGGATCAGTCTCTGTTTCTTTCCATTTATAAGTGTGATGAGACAAGCGATTCGGTGCTGTTTGAAAATTGTATTTGCTCATATTATACCTCCAAAGCAAATGTTAAATCTGTTATCAAATCTTGGCTATCCTCAATCCCAATGGACAATCGGAAAAAATCATCTGTTAAATCATAGCATCTTGATATCTTCGCTAGAATAGCCTAGCATTAAATATCCTTTCAAAAAAGCTGCTCTATAATTTTTATTGAAGGATTCATCATTTATAAACTTTTATTGCAAGAATAGCTATTTTTATTATAGCTTAATTTTTATAAATTTTCTACAACATTAAAAAGCCTTACGACCTTTTAATGAATATGAAATTTTTCACGTAAAACTTGAGCTTTTTCACCAATAAATCGATCTAACAAGCGAACCCGCAAAGCCATTGCTCCATAAATGATAATTCCCAGACCACCAATCATAATTAAATAAAGCATGCTAGAAATGCGTCCATTTGGATAAAAGACAACTCCCAGTACCACTTCCACAATGGCAATTAAAAGAGACATGATAGCAGTTAAAATCCCTATCAATAAACTCCGTTTAACGAGAATTCTTTGATTGAGTCCTGTTACTTGGCGAATGTGTTGGTACATCAAAACAATTGGAACAATCAGTCCGACTGTCGTTGCAAGAAGCGGACCATAGGCTCTGAATAAATAAATAAATGGAATTTGCAAAATAAGCTTAACAAGAACTCCATAGCCAAAATAGATAATAGCTTTGCGATTTTGGAAAAGCGCTTGAATCATTGGCGACAAGACAGTATAAATGCCTAAAATAATTGTCTGTAACATAGCAAAAATGAACAAACCTAAAGCTAAACGATCTGGTCGCCCATAAAAAATTGTGTATAATGGACGCGCCACTAAGACAGAGCCAATTGTTGCTGGTAAGAGAAATAACAGTAACATACTTAAGTTATCTTGAACAAGACGTGCTGCAGACTTCAAATCACCTTTGACATAGTTTTCTGTTAGCAGTGGAATTCCTACACCCCCGATAGAAGTCGCTACCGCAATCAAAATCATCGTAATTTTATTGGGATTAGCGGAGAAATAGCTAAACATAACCACCAGCTGAGAATTCGTATAGTTCGTAAACCATTTCATAACATTGATAAAAGTTACTTGGTCAATAATCTGGAAAAGCTGAATGGCAGAACCAGTAATAATAAACGGAATAGCTTCCCGAATCGTATCCACTAAAAGAGCACGACTGTTAATGTTGGTGCTTGACACTGGCTTATGCAGAATGGATGACAGCAAATTCGCTTTCCAGAGGAAATAAACCAAAACCGCCATACTGGCAAACATGCCAATAAAAGCAGCAAATGTTGATTGTGTAACTGCAGCAGCATAGTCTTTAGAACCCAATTTCATAATAAAGAATGTTGTCAAAAGCATCCAAATAACACGAATCACCTGCTCAGCAATTTGACTGATTGCATATGGTTTTAAATTGTTAAATCCCTGGAAAAAGCCACGGATAACACTCATAGCTGGGAATACCAGTACTGCCCAAGATAGGCTTTGCATGACAGGAATGAGTTCTTTTCCAACGCCTGATACATGCGCAAAGAAAGGTGATAAGAGATACATCACCACTGCAAAAATGGCTCCCAACAAGAGCATAAATTTCAAAAATTCACGAATGAGGGTAAAACTATGATCCTTTTGATCCATTGTGTTGTATTTCGCAACTTGCTTAGCGACCGCAACAGGTACGCCTGCTGTGGAAATCAGAAGAAACCAAGCATAAATATTATATCCCATCGTAAACAAGCCATTAGCTTCTGCACCATGTTTGCCCATCCAGATATACCAAGGAATGATATAAATCGCCCCTAAAAAACGGCTGATAAAGTTACTTGCTGTCAACCAAGCTGTCCCTAGAAGCATTTGTTTTTGTTGAGTTGTTGTTTGTTGATCCATACATAACCTCTAAAAGTAGTCTTATCTTATTATAAACTTTTCCTTTCCGCTTGTAAAACCTCGCCATTAGGTTTACAATAGAAATATGATAACAATTGAGAACGCATTAAAAATTTTAAAAAATGATCACAATTTCCGCGAAATCATTGATAAAGGTGAATACTATTATAACATTACTGATGTCACATTTGATAACATCAGCTATGACAGCCGCGATGTGACTGCTTCAACTCTTTTCTTTGTCAAAGGTGATAATTTTAAAAAAGAATTTTTGGGAAAAGCGATTGAATCAGGCTTACGGTTCTATGTCAGTGAGACGGATTTTGAAGTAACTATCCCAGTGATTCTAGTCAATGATGTCAAACAAGCCATGAGTCTTCTTGCCATGGAATTTTATGGAAATCCGCAAGACAAACTCAAACTGCTCGCATTTACAGGAACCAAAGGAAAGACAACTTCGGCTTATTTTGCTTATCACATCCTCCAACAAAGTCATCAGCCTGCCTTGTTGTCTACTATGAACACGACGCTTGACGGAGAACATTTCTTCAAATCTACTTTGACAACACCGGAAAGCTTAGATTTGTTCAAAATGATGGCGACAGCGGTTGAAAATGGCCGAACTCATCTGATTATGGAAGTTTCCAGTCAGGCTTATTTAAAAAAGCGAGTTTACGGTTTAACCTTTGACGTTGGTGTTTTCCTTAATATCAGCCCTGATCATATCGGACCAATTGAACATCCGACATTTGAAGATTATTTTTATCATAAGCGACTCCTCATGGAAAATAGCCGAACTGTTGTCGTTAATAGCGAAATGGATTATTTCCAAGTGGTGGCTGAGCAAGTTGCATCTATAGAACATGATTTCTATGGACAATATTCCGACAATCAAATTCATCATTCGCAAGCATTTTCTTTTGAAACAAGCGGAATCCTCACAGAAAAATTTGACATTCAGCTAATCGGACGTTTTAACCAAGAAAATGCACTTGCTGCTAGCCTTGCCTGTCTACGCTTAGGTGCCACTATTTCTGATATAAAAAAAGGCATTGCTGCTACACGTGTACCTGGGCGCATGGAAGTGCTGACTCAAAACAATGGTGCAAAAGTTTTTGTTGATTATGCGCACAATGGTGTCAGTCTGGCTAATCTCCTATCTGTCGTTCAAGAACACCAAAAAGGCAAAATTGTTTTAGTGCTTGGTGCAACCGGAAATAAAGGAGAAAGTCGTCGCAAAGATTTTGGACAACTACTCAATCGCCATCCAGAATTGATAGTTATCTTGACAGCAGATGACCCTAACTACGAAGATCCGATTGCCATTGCTAAAGAAATTGCCAGCTACATTTCTTTTGACGTTTACACGATTGCAGACCGCAAAGAAGCTATCAAAAAAGCTCTTAGCTTAACAAACAAAGAAGGCGATGCTGTTATTCTAGCTGGTAAAGGTGCTGATTGTTACCAAATCATAAATGGAGAAAAAACAGACTATCTAGGCGATTACGCGATTGCGGAAAGGTATTTATAGAATTGAATAAAGGTCGAGATAACAGTCTTCGACCTTTAATTATTGATAAATTGTAAAATATAGTGCAACAAAAAACCCATAGGTTCTCAAATCGTGTAAACTGTAAGTAAGCACACAAACAGACACGAGGAGATCCTATGAGCTACTTACATATTACCATAATTGATCGGCTAAAGATAGAAGCATATCTTGAAGCAGGTTTTAATCAGTCCTATATTGCAACTAAGTTAGGTTTTCACCGTTCATCAATTAGCCGAGAAATCAAACGGTGTCCAAATAAATATTCTGCCGAAGAAGCACAAAGGCAATATGAGGAATTATCTAGACTTAAGGGAAGGAAAACTGCATGTACTTCACTGATGAAGAAAAATATAGAACGTCATTTAAAAGCATCCTGGTCACCCGAGCAGATTCATGGGCGTTATCAGTACGAAAATAAGCCAATCGTATCGTTTAAAACGATTTATAATTGGATATATAATGGCCAACTCGAAGTGAGTGTAGAGACGTTAAGACGAAAAGGTAAAATACGTGAACCCCATGAGACGAGAGGGAAATTCATTATTGGTAAACCTATTTCCAAACGACCTAAAGAAGTGAAGAGGAGGCAAAGTTTCGGTCATTGGGAATTAGATACCATGGTTTCTTCCAGAGGGAAAAGCAAAGGATGCTTGGCTACATTTGTAGAGCGAAAAACACGTTTTTATCTGGCATTTAAAATACCTGACCGATCAGCTAGGTCAATGTTTTCAGTCATAGAAACACTTCAGAAGATTTTTCCTAAGAACTTTTTAAAAACATTTACATCAGACAGAGGAAAAGAATTTGCTTGTTATCCTCAAGTGGAAGCTTTAGGAATAGACTTTTACTTTGCGGACGCTTATTCATCTTGGCAAAGAGGAAGTAATGAAAATTCAAATGGATTGCTTAGAGAATATTTTCCTAAGAGGACTAATCTAACCGACATTACTGATGAATCGTTAGTAAATGCTTTACTTGCTATAAATCACCGTCCAAGAAAATGCTTAGGTTACAAAACAGCATTTGAGGCTCTTATGGATGAATTTTAGATTTGTTGCACTTTTTTTTGCAATTTATCTATTGAAAAAACAACAACTTTATATTAGTAAAGTAAAATAAGCATCATTTTTTAGAAATCAGAATCTTGCCTTATGATTTTACTTTCTCCAACTAATCAAAACATACATTAGACTTGAACCATAGATATCCGCAAGAGCATGCGCGAGGAAGAAAGGTAAGAGATTTTTAACCTTATATTTGTAAAGGCAATAATATAGAAGTCCAAAACCAACACCGATCGTCAGTGCCCAGAGCATTCCATAATAAGTGTGGAAAGAAACACGAATGATCATCGAATAAAGAAGAACCCACCATTTATATTTTTCTTTTACCGAGGTTAATAAGCCTAAGAAGAAAAATTCTTCATAAAAGCCATTTAGCAAAGCATAGAGAATCATCATCGGTGTCAAATCGGTAAACTTACGGAAAATTTCTAATAGATCAATGTATTTCCATAACTGGGGATCAAAATAGTTATATTCTCCGCTAAGGGTCGTCACGGTATCTGCTAGAATCCCCATCACCGCAAAGATAAAAGGAATCCAAAAGAGTACCGACCACGATAGACGAATCGGCAACTGCTTAAAGTCAAATCGACGAAACAACAAATATACTACCGTCAGAGCTAACATGAGAAGTTGTAATTCTAAGTTACTAGAATAAGCGGCTCCGTCATTTGCTGTTTTACTAGTTGCATCTGCTACTGCTGTTGTAGTGGACGGAGACAAGCTAGCAAGATAAAGTTCTGTTGAACGATAGATAAATCGCCCAAATAGCAAGACCGTCACGATGACAATATCAAACCATTTCAGATACTTCAGGGGTTGAGTGGGACAAATTCTTGCTAAAAGATTCACGATATATTCCTTTCATAAAACGAAATGGGAGAGGGACGGAACTCAAAACTAAAAATCTTTAGTTTATAGTCTCACTCCGCAAGGTTGCTCAACAGTCTGGGAGCCTGTTGAGGTGGCGAGTGCGGAAAACGAAATTTTCATCAAAAGTACTCTTCCGAGCTTGAAAAGCGAACAAACCTTGAAACTTGCTTTACCCCCCTATCCGCCAATTCAAAGCTGTGTTTTTGACACATCTTCATGGAAGGGTTCTTTTCAACCTCCAATAGTCCAGTGGACTATTGGAGCAATCAGCTACTGCATCGTTGATTTATTGCACCGTATCCTTTGAAGCTAGAGACTTTCATCCCAGCCTCATACCAACCATAACCATTGTACCTATAAATCTATCAAAAAATCTCAAAATTTTATTATTCTATGATGTTTATTGTAAAAGTCTACAGACTTTTGTACACGAAAGGTTAAGGTTTCTTTATCAAAATCCAGTTTCAACTCATAGTTTCCTGATTCGTTAGGTACGATATAGCCTAAAATCACTAGAGCATCTACAAAAATATCGTGCCGTTTTTGCATCAGCTCAGTTTTACGACCATACTTTAGCAGAAAAGTTGTCATATATTTTAGAGCATACTCCGGATTAACATCTCCTATCAACTTATAAAGCTTTTGTTGCTGATTATTCAATGGATATTGTTGCTTTAGCTTATAAAAATAATTGGAAAGTGTCAGCTGCTCTCTGAGAAAATCTGTTGTTTCCACTAAAATAACCTGGTTGGTCTGATTGGTCAAGCGTGTCTTAAAGCGCACATTCCGCAATTCTTTATAAAGAGAACTGTCATCTCGTACAAATACTTCCTGATCCAAAGACAAATCCGTCACATTTTGCAGTAGAGGAAGGGTTTGTTGATACCGTTTGTTTGCTCGAACCACATAGCCTGCCTTGATATAGTCCTCTATAGAGCGATCAATATTGGAAAAGTTTGCAAATTCGCACTTTATCTCTCGCAAAGTAACATCATCATGTCGGTCTAAATAATTTATCAATTCATGAAAAAAAGGCTGACGTGTTAAACGACTGGGATTGATTACTTTAATCATCTAATCTTCCTTTATAAACTAATTTTTCGGATTGAGCCAATTGGCTAGGATTGGTTCCTGGCTGATGAAGAGGAACTGCTAAACCTAACTCTTTGTAATACTGCTGCCAAAAAGGAGCTATTTTCTCTTTTTCATCACCGAACTGCATAGGAATGGTTTCAAAAATGGGGAGGATTTCTGCAATATATTCAGAACAATAAAAGCCTGTCGTATCTGGATAAAAGCTATTATTATAAGGTTTATAAAGGTGTTGCTCTGCTCTTTTCCAGACAGCTTTTACATCTATGTCAGAACAAGCATAAACAGCATAACATTCATCAACCTGTAAAAATTGATCTATCGGTTCTTTAATGACACCGCGCTTGCTTGTCGCATGGTAAATCCAACCAGCAAAGAAGATTGCCACATGGTTATACCAACCAGTTGATCGCTGAATGGCCTCTGCTATATCAGATTGACTGGATACAAAAATTAAATCTCCATTTTGTAAATCTTGAATCTTCATAGAACTATTGTATCAAAAAAGGAGCCGAAACTCCTTTTTCTTCCAAATTTTTATCCATTAAAACTTTCAGTCAATTGTGGTACAACTTGTTTTTTACGAGAAACCGCACCAGCAAGGAAAGCATGATTATTTTCAAGTGTGAAATGGAAAGCTGCTTCCACTTTATCCATATTGCCTCCAAGTGCAAGGATTTCTGAGTTAGAATTGATAATATCGGTAATCATCAAAACGAAGTCAGAATAACCATTAGCCGCATTTGTTTTTTCAATAGCTGCTTCCAGTTCAGCTTGACGTCCTAAGACTTCTGCAATATCAACTGTGTTGACTTGTGCTACACGAACTTGGTTTCCGTTTAATTCAAATGTTTTAGCATCAATATCAATCAATTCCTCGGCTGTTTTGCTAGCTAAGTTGGTTCCAGCTTTAAGCATAGCCAAACCGTATTCTTCCAAATCAACTCCTGCAAGCTCTGCCAACTCAGGTGCAATCACTTTATCACTCGGATGAGTGGTTGGTGATTTCAGAAGAAGCGTGTCTGAAATCAAACCTGAGAGCATCAAACCTGCGAGTTCTTTTGGTACAGCTACACCAGATTCTTTAAACATGCGATAAACGATAGAAGAAGCTGAACCGACAGGCTCCAAACGCATATAAAGTGGACTAGCTGTTTCAAAATTTGCCACACGATGGTGATCCACAACGCCATAGACTTCTACTTCTGCAATGTCAGAAATAGATTGTTGAAATTCATTATGGTCTGTTAAAATGACTTGCTCAACTCCTTCTGCTTTGGCAGATGTCACCACACGCGGTGCCGTTACTCCAAAATAATCCAAAACAAAAGCTGTTTCTTCATTTGGTTCTCCCAAAGCAACCGCTTCTGTATCCAAGCCATAAGCTTCACGCGCAAGATAAGCAAAGGCCACAGCTGAGCCAATCGCATCTGAATCTGGATTTTGATGACCGAAAACTAAAATTTTAGACATGATCGTACCTCGTAAACTTTTTATATACTTTATTTTAGCACAATTTTAAGATTTTCACAAAGAGAGGAATAGAAAAGCACCCAATCGTTAGTTTTCCTGTCTAACTTTTTGAGTGCTGATCAAAATCTCACTTCCTGCTTTTATTAACTATTATGTATGCGGTTCATATACTCGGTATAAGATTCTGTTTTCATAAGTTCTTTGGCATTTGCTACTCGATCAGCAGTTGGCGGCTTTATACCTTCTAATGGATAAGGAGTGCCCAATTCACGCCATTTAAATTCTCCCATTGTATGATAAGGTAGCACTTCAAATTTATCAACTGTTTTTAACGTTTTAACAAACTCACCTAATTCTTTTAAGTCGTCATCACGGTCTGTTAACGTTGGAACCAAAACATGGCGAATCCACATTGGAACACCTTTATCAGACAGATATTTTGCACATTCCAAAATATTCTTATTGGTGTGCCCTGTCACAAATTTATGCTGGGCATCATTGATTTCTTTAATATCCAGCAACACTAAATCTGTCACTTCAAGCAGGCGATCAAAAACTTTGAGATACTCTGGTGTATTGCGGAACGGCATCGCACAAGTATCTAAAGTGCAATGAATTCCCAATTCTTTAGCTTTGGTAAAAAGTGCAGTCACAAAATTAATCTGCAAAAGAGCTTCACCACCACTTACTGTAATCCCACCTTTTTTACCCCAAAAGCCACGATAACGAAGCGCTTCTTGCAAAACGTCTTCAACCGTTCGCTCTCTTGAATTATTGGTTTCCATTGCCCATGTATCTGGATTGTGGCAATATTGGCAACGCATTTTACAACCCTGTAAAAAGACAATGAAACGGATACCAGGCCCATCAACAGCTCCAAAACTTTCAGTCGAATGGACCATACCTGTTACTTTTCCATAATCAATGACTTCTTTTTCCATCGTCTTATCCTCTTGAAAACGTTTTATAATACTATTATAACACTTCTTTTCTAGATAGAGGGACAATTTATCTATTTTTTAGAAAATAATCTGTTTTTCAGTTTCATTTTCAATATTTTTCAAAAGATAAGAATTGATAGAATAATTTAAAATTTTATTTCTTCCATTCATCTAGTCTATAATTTTTTATATTATAGATATGGTTTGCTATTGATTGTATTCTTTCATCATGAGTGGCAATAATAATAATTTTCCCACTTTCTCTTTCTTTCATAAATAAATCTATTACTAGCTGAAGATTCTCTTTATCCAGATTAGCAGTTGGTTCATCTGCAAGAATAATGTCTGGTTCTATCATAAGACTACGAATAATAGCAACACGTTGCTTTTGTCCACCAGAAAGAGATCGAACCTTTTTGTTAAGAATGGTTGATAATTCAAAATATCTTATCAAAACTTGCATTTTTGTTTCAATTTCTGTTTTAGATAAATCTTTTCGATAAAGACACGGAAGCATTAGGTTTTCTTTGACAGTATAATCTTCTATTAGTGCAAAATCTTGTGGTATATACCCAATATGCAAACTACGAAAGGAGCTCATTTCTTTGTCATCTTTCGTATTAAGCATCTCCCCTTGATAAAAATATCGTCCAGCATCAATAGGTTTTAATCCTGCAATAATATTTAAGAGTGTAGATTTTCCAATACCAGATTTTCCAAAAAGCACAGATATTTCTCCAAAATCTGCATGAAAGTTCAAATCTGTGAAAATTGTTTTTCCTTTAAAGGATTTTGAAACATGTTCAAGACAAATCATAGAGAACTCCTTTCAAACGACGTTTACTGATGATAAAAGCAGCAACAAAAAGTAGAATATTTAAACCTCCAAGATAGATATAATCCGCCCAAATAAACTTTATATTTAAAATACTTACATAAACAAAAAATCCAAGGAAAGCAAAGATAATGGGAGCAATCAACAAATAACTTAAATTTTGACTTATTTGTTCCCCGCTCAAACCAATAAGCCGCAAAACCTTTATTTCTGATTGACAGATTTTTATTGTTACTCCTAACAACCAATAAATTATTATTGAACTAAAGATAAATAGAATGCTTGAGATACTTATTCCAAAAATAAAATTGGTGATATAATAATCATGCTGTGATTGATAAGTTTTAGAAAGAGTACGAAGAGTTATTGGAAAATTAATTTTTTTAAATTCTGCGTTTAACTCTTGGGCTTGTTGTTTTTCTAAACGGCGAATTAAAATATTATCCAATAATAAGCTATCCCAATCATTTGATAAGAGCGATGATTGTAATACAGAATCCGTTAAAGGCTGTAATTTTCCACCTTTTAAGTAATTCAACTTTTGATAGTAAAATGGTGATGTCTCACCTAGTTTCCGAAGATAAGTAGATAACACTTTATACAAGGACCTCCTCTCTTCTTTACTAGCATCTTTTACTAGACCAGAGGAATCTGCAGAAGGATTATAGACTGTTTCATAACTATTTTGTCTACTTTCTTTTTTCAAAATTTGTAGTGCTGGGTATACTCGAATCAATTGACTACTTTCATTCCATAAAAAAAGGTTCATACAAAATCCAATAAAAATCAAAAATCCGAAAAGATACCACCGCTTTTTGAGAATTACTATATAAATGCTTTTCATAAGAACCTCCTTAAAGAAATAAAATAGAGAGGTAGATTGATAAAAAATAATAGAAATCCTATCCCTATTAAATGACATAAAAGAATAAGAGATACTACCCTCTTACATAACTGACAAATAATAACACTAGAAATAAGTGTAGTAACCAATGTTAATCCATGAATACAACTGTAATCATATAAAAAACGAATCCGTGCTTTTCCCAGAAAATGATGAATTGAAAACTCACGACGATATGATCGTAGTGTAAAAATGGTCATCGCACTATTCACAAATATACAAGCAACAACCAAAAACCATCTTTCACGATTGTTATAAAAAAGGAGAGATAAGAATGAAATTGTCCCAAAATCTAGTACAATTATTTTTTTGTAATAATCGTTGATTAACTTTTTCATACCTCTCTCCTCTATCTTAAATAATAAACAACATTAACTATAATTTATAGCGGAATGTGGTTTTTGGAGCCCAAGGATTCATTGAGTCCCATATTGTTACACTATCGTATACCATTCCATTATCTGTACGCCAGCTATCTTTATACGCTGTTGCTCCGCCTAGAAATGAGCCATTTCGATAATATTTAATCCATGTGCTATTCCCACGATGATTAGTCCATGCTTCACCGATATAGCGAACCTGAAATTGTTCAGTATTTCTAACACCATTAGAACCGTTTCCGTAAGTCGCAGCAAATGCTGTTACTCCAGTATTACTTAATCCTAAGATAGTTAACGATAAAATGATACATTTTTTATAGCCTTTTCTCATTTTGATTTTCTTTCTTAATTATACCCTAAATTGAACAGTATTACTTACTTTCTATCAATACTATGAAAAAAACTATACCAATATGTAACATATTTCTTCACCACTTAAATATAGTTTCCGTTTGTTTTTCTCCTTTCCATAGTGGTAAAAAAATTTACTTTATTATAATTTCCACCAGTGTATCCATCCATCTGACGATAAAAATGAAAAAATAAGTACA
This sequence comes from Streptococcus constellatus subsp. constellatus, assembly GCF_023167545.1. Taxonomy (NCBI): domain Bacteria; kingdom Bacillati; phylum Bacillota; class Bacilli; order Lactobacillales; family Streptococcaceae; genus Streptococcus; species Streptococcus constellatus. The sequence continues at coordinate 467,810 of NZ_AP014647.1, read as the reverse complement.
GTGAAAAATACCAGTGAAGCAGCTAAGCGTTTCATAAAAATTCCTCCCAAAAAGTTTTTTAAGATTTATTTTCCCTTTTTCTATATGATATCATGAGAACAGAAAAATTACATAAACTGTCAACTTTAGGAACATATTTTATATAAGGAGATAAAATTATGAGATGGGATTTTGGTACAATCTTAAAAGAAATTCGACAATCAAAGGGTTTGACACAATTAGACATTTGCAGAGATAACTTATCACGTGCAACACTCTCTAAGATTGAGAATAATAAAGAAATTCCTAATGTAGAAAATTTTGAATATATCTTAAAGCAGTTAGATATGAGCTTTGAAGAGTTTAATTACATTTGTCACACTTATCTCCCCTCAGAACGCTCAAAAATTATTCAACATTTTGAAAATTCTCATACTGTGTATAAAACAGCTAAACATTATGAAAACATTTTAGAAGAAAGTAACCATTATTTAAAAACTCACAACGACCTTCCTATTGAAAATATTGCAAAAATTTCTCACTTATGTCTCTCAATTTGTAAAAATAGAGATAATGAACATTCATATTTTCTTGCACAAGAACTTTGGAAAGAACTTGATAAATGTGACACATGGTATCTATCTGATTTACGTAAATTAAACGCTGCTATGATTCTTTTTCCTATAGAACAGATAACGGAAAGTATGGATAAAATTTTATTATCTTTAAAAAAATACAAGAATTTTAAAGAAATAAAATCATGGGAATTTGCTTTTCTAACTAATATGAGCACCATTTTCTTAAATAAAGGAATGATAAAAGAATGTTTAAAAATTACTAAAATCACTTATCAGATTGCTCAAGAAACTCTGAGAGTTGATCAATTGGGTTTTGCTACTATTCGTTTAGGGATTTGTCAAAAAGATTCAATCTTAGTAGAAACCGGACTACAGCTTTTAAAGTTAGCTAATCTAGAGTCTATGTTACAGGGTTGTACAACAGAAATAGAAAGATATATGTAAAACTAGTCTAATATCAAAAAGAAAATGGCTTAAATACAGCATTTTTTAATGCTAAATCTAAACCATTTTAGAAAATTCTTTTTCTTGCTGAACATTTGTACAAATCTTCGCCTATGCTCTAACACCAAAATTAAAACTCTCTCGTTTATCTATGTCTTTAAATCCGTCACTTTCTTTCGCCAAAGGATGGTTGCGCTTAAGATGACAATCCCTACAACAGCGACTTCAGCGCCTGTTGTTCCTGTAGATGGTAAAATTCTCTTTTTAGTTGGTTTATCATCTTTATTTGGTGGCGTTGTACTATCACCACCGGAAGGAGGAGTTGGTTGTGGCTCATCCTTCTTACTGAAGTCAAGCTGTGCAATGACGGGATCATGGTCTGACGCCCGACCGTGCTCCTCCATAAAGGAAGCATTGATATGAACTGGTGAGAATACTGTTTTATCAGCAATATTTTTTGAAACGAAGATATTGTCTAAACTTTGATTGCTACCACGGTAAAAATAAGAATAGCGGTCTGCTGCGTCGTGATTCAGCATCATATTGACTAATTCATTACCAGCCACTGCTTTGGCAGTTTCTGAAAATTCAAAGTCATTAAAGTCACCAGTTAAGACAAACTTCAAATTAGGATTTTGCTTTAAACCTTCTTTAACAAAAGCATTCAACAACTTCCCTTGCTCAATCCGCTGTGCTAATGTATTTTGCACTGCTGGTTGTTTAGAACCATATACTGCATCATCACCGAGTTTGGATTTTAAATGATTGGCAATCACGACAATATGCTCGCCCTTAAATTCAAACTCTGCTGCTAAAGATTTTCGAACTTTCGTAAAGGTTGGATTGGTTGGATCGATCCTTGCAGGATTTTTCACCAAATGCCCATCTTTGAAGGCAGCTGCTTCTGTGCTACTTCCTGCTTCACGCTCAACTAGCTTCACTCGTTGAGGATTATACAAGTAAGCCACACGAATATTGGAGCCCGGCTTTCCACCATCTGCTCCATCAACAGGGGCGACTTCGGTATATTTGTATTCTTTGCCACCTAATTGTTTAATTTTAGCAGCCAGTTTTTCACCGCTTTGCACACCGCTGACAGTACCATCATTAACGCTTCCATTATTGTCTTGAACTTCTATAAGGGTAATAATATCTGGACTGTGAATTTCGTTGATAAAAGATTTAGCAATTTTGTCTACTTTTGCGTCAGGTGTTTCACCCGCTGCATTGTTCGCCGAGAAGTTTTCAATATTGTAAGAAGCAATAGTCAATTTATCTTCACTTGGATAAATCTTAGAAACCTCTCTTTGTAGACCGCCATCTTGCAGATCTGGCAACTTCGTTGGCTCCAACTTATAAACCTTGCTGCGATAAGTTACAACACCAGAAACATCTTCATTAAAGTAATCTTTAGCTTTTGCAATATATTTATTCCCAACATAAACGGGGATAGTTGCTGTATTTTGGACATTAGGGCGAAGGTTGACACCACCGATATTATTGAGCGGCAGCGCTTGATAACCATTCGGCAAGAGATAAATATCTCCTCGATATTGTGGGCCAAGCACACGAGGTTTTTTCACTGTTGTCAACATACCCTCCAGACTTTCCCAATAATCCAATGCATCATGTTCTGGATCATAAGTAGTCGGAGTATTATCCACGATATCTTTTGGCATACGATCTGAAATATTAACTGGTTCTGGTAGTGCGGCTGTACCGTTTTTCGTTACCTTAGAAGCAAACAATTGTGTTACAGTTAAGCTGTCAGTTGGTTTACGGAAAGTTTGTCCAGGACGAACACTGAGTTCTTCCATATAACCTTCTTTGATTTGACCTTCAATCGTCAACTGATCGCCAACTGCAACCTTTTCTTTTGAGACGACATAAATAGCATCTGAGGTCTTAGCATTGCCATCAGCTTTGAGATCTTGTACATAAAAGCCATACCGATCTGTCTTTGTTACAACAACATTTGAAACCTTGACTTTCTTCCCATTATAAGGTGATTCATGGGCTTCCCCTTGTATTTGACCGATATTTACCACTGTTGTAAATTCAGAAGTTGTAACATGGGCTTCACCGCTTGCAGCTTCTGTCTTAGGCGTCTCTTCGCTTGTACTACTTGGCTCATTCGTATTGCTCGTTGAACTGTCAGAAATTGCTTCTGATGGCTGTGATTGTGTCGTTGAAGCAACTGAGCTAGATTTCGAAGTCGTTACAGATGATTCTGAGCTCGAAGATGAAGAACTTGTCTCATTCGCCTGAGCAAGAGGACTTAAAACAGTGCTAGCGAGCAAAATAGCTGTCGCAAACAAAACAGGTAATTGTTTTGATGTTTTTTTCATATATTCTCCTTTACATCATAAATTGGAAATCAGCTTTCCTTGAGATGTATTTCTACCGTAACTATTATAAATAAAACGGAAGAATATTGCAAGCGCTTTCTCTCGGGCTTTAAAAATCGGCTGAATGATTCAGTCGATTTTGGAATTTCTTACTGTATCTAGCGCTTATTCACAATAATTGCCAAACTTTCATAAGGTCTCAAGGTCACAACTGCTGCTATTTGAGCTACCTCACAATTAGAAAGGAGAACTTCACCATTCTGGTACTCCGGTAACACGTCTACTGTAATCGGATCTGAGTAGAAGTTATTGAGCACTAACAGTTTTTCATCACCCAATTGACGCTCGAAGGCATATACTTGCTGGCTATCTTCATAAGCTGGTTTGTAGCTGCCCTCCGCTATAAGAGGCAATTTTTTACGAAGAGCAATCAATTTTTGGTAAAAAGTAAAAATTGGACCTTGAATTTCATTATTAACATTGATTTCAGAGTAGGATTTAGCTGCTTTTAACCAAGGTGTTCCACTTGTAAAGCCAGCATTTTCTGAATCATCCCACTGCATAGGAGTTCGGGAATTGTCACGAGACTTAACCTGAATAATCTTAAACGCTTCTTCTGGTGTTTTGCCAGCATTTAATAGCATTTGATAAGCGTTGAAAGATTCGACATCTGCATAATCTTCCATGCTGTCATAGTCGGGGTCAATCATACCGATTTCTTCTCCCATATAGATATAGGGCGTTCCGCGAGACAGATGAATGCTTGCCGCAAGCATGGTCGCTCCTTCATTGCGAAAATTCTTAACATCTACAAAACGATTCAGTGCACGGGGTTGGTCATGATTATTCCAAAACAGAGCACTCCAACCGTTATGGTCGCTCATTTCTTTGCCCCATGTATGGAAAAGGCGCTTTAATTCTTCAAAATCAAAATTCTTCAACGTCCATTTTTGTCCATTTTCATAATCTACTTTTAAATGGTGAAAATTGAAAGCCATAGATAATTCGTGGCGTTCTGGAGCTGTATAAAGAATACAATTTTCAATGTTCGTAGCGCTCATTTCACCAACAGTCATAATAGCCTCATCCGTTCCAAAAGTCTCCTCATTCAACATGTGAAGATACTCGTGTACGATAGGTCTATCAGTATAGGCTGGCTTCCCGTCATTCTCCGGACAATTCTCTAATATTTCATCCTTCCCGATGACATTAATAACATCAAAACGGAACCCCTTCACACCCTTATCTAACCAGAAATGAACAACTTTAAAAAGTTCTTCACGGACACGAGGATTGTGCCAATTGAGATCAGCCTGCGTCACATCGTAAAGATGCAGGTAATACTTACCCGTGTCTCCAAAAGGAGCCCAAGCGCTGCCGCCAAACTTAGACAACCAGTCTGTCGGCTCATCACGTAGGAAAAAGAAATCCTGATAATAGTTATCTCCAGCCAAGGCTTTTTGAAACCACTCATGCTCTGTCGAACAATGGTTGAGCACCATGTCCAACATAAACTCGATGCCATATTCTTTTCCAACTTGAATCATTTCTTCAAAGTCGTCCATACTCCCAAAGAGTGGATTTACCGCAGTATAATCAGAAATATCGTATCCATTGTCATGCTGTGGACTAGGATAGAAAGGATTGAGCCAAACCATATCCACCCCCAACTTAGCAAGGTAAGGAATTTTTTCAATGATCCCTTGTAAATCTCCAATACCATTTCCTGTAGTGTCTTTATAAGATTTTGGATAGATCTGATAGACTACTTTTCTTTTATCGAATGTCATTTGTTTTCCTTTTCTATTTTACAAAAGAAAGAGATGGGGCTTACGCTCCCACCCCTGTATAGTTTTATATTGTATCACGAATTTCTTCAAACTTCATACTTATCAGAGAAGAATATTTTATTGCAGACTATACTTTGTTCAGTTATTCATTCACCTAGCTCAGTCTACCTGCGACGAATGTTAGCCAATTCGTGTAGCCGTCATGAGCTTATCACCAAGTTCAATCATCCGTGGAAGTTGACCACGTTCATCTGCCTGAAATTGATCTTGGTTGGTGATAATCACCGGCGTTTCTGTCACATAACCTGCTTCTTTAATTGCTGACATGTCAAAAGAAATCAACTTATCTCCCACACTAACTTTATCTCCTTGAGCCACATGAGCTTCGAAGCCTTTTCCTTCTAAATTCACCGTATCCATACCGACATGCATCAATAACTCGACACCTTCATCAGAAACGATTCCTACAGCATGTTTGGTTGGGAAAAGAACTGACACAACACCATTCACTGGTGCAACAAGTTCACCTTCGCTCGGTTCAATTACTACACCTTGTCCCATGACACCTTGTGCAAAAACAGGATCAGTTGCTTGGCTTAATTCTTTCACTTCTCCAGCAAGTGGGCTAGCAATTTCTGCAAAATCCACTTTTGGAGCTGCTTCTTTTGCTTCGTCAATGGCTTCAATTTGCGGTGATTTGACACTTTCATCTTCTGCTTTTGTAAACACACCTGTCTTACGGAAGAAGAACGTCAAAATCATTGGTACTGCAATAGCCACCAGCATGACAAATAAGAACGGTAGCATGTACTTCGCTTGAATAGACAAGATACCCGGAATCCCACCGATTCCGATAGCATTTGCTGTAACATTAAATGTTACAGACAAGAGGCCTGCAATAGAAGAACCAATCATCCCTGCCACAAATGGATAAACATATTTCACATTAACTCCAAAGAGTGCCGGTTCTGTGACTCCAAGATAGGCAGAAATTGTTGCAGGTAGGGAAATCTGTGCTTCACGTTCACTATGACGATTCATCAGATAATAAGCAAATACAGCTGATCCTTGAGCGATATTTGACAAAGCAATCATTGGCCATAGAGCTGTACCACCTGTATCGGCAACGAGCTGTGTATCAATAGCATTGGTCATATGATGCAAACCAGTGATAACAAACGGAGCATAGAGAGCACCAAATATCGCACCAAAGAGCCATTTAACGGGACCAGTCAACCCTGCAAGCACTGCTGTTGACAACCATTGCCCAAGTGTCCAACCGATAGGTCCAAGAACTGTATGAGCTAAAATCAATGCCGGAATTAATGATAAGAAAGGCACAAAAATCATGGATACAACTTCTGGAATCCGTTTCCGCCAGAAAATTTCAAGATAGGAAAGAGACAGGCCTGCAAGTAAGGCAGGAATAACTTGTGCTTGGTAACCAATCTTTCTGACGGTAAAGAAGCCAAAATCCCAAACCCATTTTTTGGCAATTTCTGAAGCTGGCGTACCAGCTACTGAGTAAGCATTGAGCAATTGCGGAGATACCAAACAGATTCCCAAGACAATCCCAAGAATCTGACTAGTTCCCATCTTACGAGAGACCGACCAAACAATTCCAACTGGTAAAAAGTGGAAAATCGCTTCACCAGGAAGCCACAAGAAAGAGTTAACACCGCTCCAAAACTGTGAAACATCCACAATCGTATTATAAACTGGTGTACCATCTTTAGCATACTGTGCTACACCATCAACGATCTTTTGCCCCAGAGCTTGAATTTGCACACCTTCCAAAATATTACGGAATCCTAGAATCAGCCCCCCAACGATAATCGCTGGAATGATTGGGGTGAAAATTTCCGCCAACATTGTCATCACACGCTGCACTAGATTTTGATTGCTCTTAGCAGCGGCTTTTGCTGCTTCTTTTGAAACACCTTCAATCCCTGATACAGCTGTGAAGTCATTGTAAAAAATTGGAACATCATTTCCAATAATAACCTGAAACTGCCCTGCATTAGTAAAAGTTCCTTTAACCGCCGGAATGGCTTCGATCGCTTTTACATCTGCTTTCTTCTCATCAGCTAGCACAAAACGCATCCGAGTCGCACAATGGCTAACTGCGGAGATATTCTCTTTGCCACCAATGGCATCTAATAAAATCTTGGCATCTTTCTCAAATTTTCCCATTTTCTGCTTGGCTAGGATCAACCTAACACTCTCCTTCTTTTTTCATCATTGTACAATTGATGTTTTTATTGTAAACGATAGTAAAGATGTATGCAAGTTGTGTGTAGCATATTCCTCATATTTTTGATAAAATTAGTATAGTTGTATGATAAAAAACAAACAAGTGAGGGGATTATGAAGAAATATGAACAAATTTTTAAACTCATAGAACAAGATATTCTAAATGAAAAATATCAAGTTAATGATTATCTCCCTAGCGAGCATGAACTCGTCCAAACCTACAAAGTCAGCCGTGATACCATTCGCAAGTCACTTGATTTACTTCAAAAAGCTGGTCTTATCCAAAAACTGAAAGGGCAGGGCTCTAAAGTTACTAAACAAGAACAGATTGACTTTCCTGTCTCCAATCTGACTAGTTACCAAGAACTCGTGCAACAGCATGGGATAAATTCTAAAACAAATGTCATTCAGTTAGAAAAAATCACGGTTGATAAAAAGTTATCCAATCTCACAGGCTTTCCTGAATATCGTCTGGTATGGCGAATTGTCCGCCAGAGAGTTGTAGATGACGTCGTTTCCGTCTTAGATATTGATTACCTTGATAAGAGCCTTGTCCCTTCCATGACTCGAGAAATAGCAGAACAATCGATTTATGCTTATCTAGAAGGAAAACTAGGGCTGCACATTGCTTATGCCCAAAAAGAAATCACAATTGATCCAGCTACAAACCGCGATAAAATTTTGATGGACATTGAAAATGATCAACATGTCGTTTCTGTTAAGTCCAAAGTCTATCTTACAGATGGACAGCAATTTCAATTCACAGATAGTCGCCATAAACTGGAAAAATTCCGTTTTATTGACTTTGCTAAGCGACAAAAATGATAACTACCTTTCAGAAATACCACTTTCACAACTTAAAAAAACTAAAAGAATCTGAGATTATTTCGGCTCTATAATTTCTGTAGTGGGTACCACCACTGTAGAAATGATGGAGCCTATTTTGTTGTAGAAAAAAAGTCCCATAAGACCTATAATGAAAAGTGACCAAACCATCATTAGAAAGAATCTTATGAAACAATTAAATTTTATCACAAACTTACTCGGAATAAAAGACCTTAACATCACTATTTTGGATGTTCTAGATGCTGGAACGCATAAAGAAATCATTGCTAAGCTTGATTATCCTGCGCCTAAATGCCCTCACTGCCAAGGACAAATGGCTAAATATGACTTCCAGAAAGAATCAAAAATTCCCTATCTAGAGTGTGCGGGATACAAAACGCTGATTCGTTTGAAAAAACGCCGTTTCTGCTATCAGGCTTGCGGAAAAATGGCTGTAGCTGAGACTTCCTTAGTCAAGAAAAATCACCAAATCGCAACCATCGTCAAGCAGAAAATCGCTCAAAAACTAATTGAGAAAGTCTCTATGACTGCCATCGCTGAAAGCTTAGCTGTCTCCACGTCCACAGTTATTCGCAAACTGAAAGAGTTTGAGTTCAAGACGGAACTCAACTACCTTCCAGAACACATGAGCTGGGATGTGGAAACAGTCAGGGAAGTGACTGTTTCAATCGGCAGATAGAGATGAGCTTCATTGCACAGGATTTCGATTCCAGAAAGATTATAGCTATCCTAGACGGACGAACCCAAGTGACGATTCGCAATCACTTCCTGCGCTATTCCAGACAGGTCCGAAATGGGGTGAAAGTCATTACCATGGACATGTTTAGCCCCTACTACGATAGTGCCAGAAAACTATTTCCAAACGCTAAAATCGTGCTGGATCGTTTTCACATTGTACAACATCTAAGTCGAGCTATGAACCGCCTTCGCATCCAAATCATGAATCAATTGAACCGAAAATCGCACGAGTACAGGGCGATCAAACGCTACTGGAAATTGCTCCAACAAGACAGCCGGAAACTCAGCGATAAACGTTTTTATCGCCCAACTTTTCGTATGCATTTGACAAATCAAGAGATTCTGGAAAAACTGCTCTCTTACTCTCAAGAACTACGAGAACATTATGAGCTCTACCAACTTTTACTTTTTTCATTTTCAAGAGAAACAAGCTGAACATTTCTTTGGACTCATTGAAGAAACAATTTCTTGTATAAATCCTATCTTTCAAACTGTTTTTAAGACCTTTATGAAAGACGAGGACAAGATCCTGAACGCACTGGAACTGCCCAAAACTAGAAGCTACTAACAACCTCATCAAGGTCATCAAGCGCAACGCTTTCGGCTTCCGGAACTTTGATAACTTTAAAACTAGAATTCTCATCGCTTTGAATATCAAAAAGGAGAGAACCAATTCGGTCCTCTCCAGGGTATGACTTTTGGGTAACCCACTACAGTTGACAAAGAGCCTAACTAAAAGGACTTAGTCCTGTGCAGTACAAAACTAAATCCTTTACTTAAATTATTTGTCTAACTTTTTGGGGTCAGTACAAGCATGTGGATTTTCATTTATTCATTTTCGTCCAACTACATAGCATTATTGTAGACAAGTAATATATTTATTTCAAATTTCTGTAGGACTAGCTATTATAAATTAAAAACAATATTATAACAACACAAAATTAGTAATGCTAGCATCATACAGGAATAAATAAAATTGACTTGCTTGTTGGAAAATTTTCGATTAATACTTGTTCCAATACTTCCACCAAAGATTGCAGCGATAACAATAAGCGGTACCAACTTCCATCTAAAACTATCTGGTTGAGCTATCATTATCATCTTAATTATTTTGGGTATTTGCGCAAAAAAGATCATTGCAATAGAGTAGGGTGCAGAATCTTTTGTATTGTAAGACATAAAACCTACTAATACGATAACATTGAGTGGTCCACCTCCGATACCTAAAAACACTGATAGGGCTCCGACTAATGTGCCAATAAAAAAAATAGTAACTGAATTTCTAATTCTATATTTGGGCAATCTATCACTTAACCTAGTAAAAAGGAACACTGAAAGTAGTACGAAGAATAACAAGAAAGACTGTAATAAGGTAACTTTTGAATTTGAAATTTCAAGTGTAACCAGCTTAAAAATAAAATCTCCAACTAGCCCCCCCAGTAGAGAACCAACTGAAAGACCATAAAGAACTTTTTTTTCAAATGCAACACCAGATTTACTATGCTTGTAAATTGAAGAAAGGCACATTGCAAATACAGCAATAGTCGAGTACATTCCAATTACGGTAACATTGTCAATACCAATAAAATCAAATACGGGTTTAATTATCGCACCACCACCTGCACCTGAAGTAGCCCCTAGAGCAGTGGCAATAAATACAACTAGGGCATATAAAATGATTTCCACTATCTTACCTCTCTTTTTTCTTCTTCTACTATTTCAGAGACTTCTACTTTGAGTTTTGTCACACGTCCATTTTTCACTTTATCATTGGTTAAAATGAGCTTTTTATTCTGACTTTCTACTTCATAACTCAAACGTTCCTTAGCATCCGGTATGGATCCAACACCCGTCAGATAATAACCAGCAATCGTATCAACATCATCACTTTCCAGTTCCACTTCAAAATACTCATTAAAATCATTCAAACTCATGGTTCCAAGGACAAAGTAAGTATGCTCAAAAACCTGATACACTTCTACTTCAGCCTTATCTGTTTCATCATCTATCTCGCCAACAATCTCTTCCAATAAATCTTCAAGTGTTACTAAGCCAGACATACCACCATATTCATCTAGCAATATCGCCATTTGATTTTGGGTGTTTCGCAACTCTGTCAACAAGTCATCTACAAAGATGGTTTCTGGTACAAAGAGTGGTTCTTGTAAAATTTTTCGCAGCACAATGTTATCAAAACCATTGGTAAAAGCCTCATTTAATAGACGCTTGGTGTGAATCAGTCCAATAACATTGTCTTTATCATCATCATAAACCGGAATCCGTGAAAAGTTCTGCTTCAAAATGCTTTCAATAATTTCCTTGGTATCATCATTGATATCCACCATAAAAGCATCGGTACGAGGAACCATCACTTCACGCGCCATCATCTCATCTAGTGAAAAAATTCCTTGCAACATTTCAATCTCGTCAGCATCCAGGGTTTCTTCACTATTCGTTAGCATATATTCAATCTCATCACGAGTCATTTTCTCATCAGCATCGTCAAAGGTCATCGGCGTTATCCGACTAAGCAGATTAGTGGAGGCTGATAAAAGCCAAACAAAGGGACCAACAATTTTCCCTAAGAAAATGATAACTGGTGCTGTATGAACTGCTAGAGCATCTTTGAGATTCAAAGCAATTCTCTTTGGATATAATTCCCCAAAAACAATAGAAACATAAGTCAAAATAGCAACAGATAAGAAGCTTGCAATCGCTCTTGCTGTCTCAGAATTTCCCATCCAAGAAGCAATTTCCCGACCGAGTGTATTAGCCAAACTAGCTCCTGATAAAATTGTAATCAAAGTAATTCCAACTTGAATGGTGGATAAAAAGTGATTAGGTTTTTCCAAGACTTTCAATAAGCGAATATATTTTGCATCGCCTTCGTCAGCCTTTTGTTCCACACGAGCACGGTTTAAGGATACCATCGCCATCTCAGCTGCTGAAAAAAAGGCGTTTAATAGTGTTAAAACCAATAATAGTAAAGCTTGCAGTAACAAGGTCTGACTGCTAGGGTCTTCCATGAATGTTCTCTCCTCATATATAAGTAATCTTAATTATAGCATACTTTTTGACTTCTTGCACAGGGAGTATTAAAAAGAAAAATTTGGAAGGAAATTACAAAGAAAATTATTTATTAAGATTCTAAATTTTGCAAAACGGTTTCCAGGCGTGAGATTGCATCAACAGGAAGCGCCGTTTTTGGATATTTTTGGTTGAAAGCAAGCAAGAAATTTAACCGTACCTGCATTCTTTCTCTGATTAATTGTTTATAGCGAGAATCAAAACTTGGAATAGGATAGCCTTCACATTCCATATATTCAAAACCTTCCAACGAGCCAAATGGTTTGAAAATTGCCTCTTCATCAACAATTTTTTCAATAATACTCAGACTAATCTCTTTTGAAATTCCTTTTCCCATATAAAATCCAGTATTGATAATATAACAGTCGACACCAGATTCAAAAAGGCTGCGAAATTTCCGATAGTCTTCTACCAATGGATACACTCTAAATGGATTAGCATAAGGTTCAATCACCAAATCATCATGCTTACCAATCACATTTTCAGCGTTAGAACGCTTGGTCATCAATGTACACCCCATCGTAGAAGCCATCAGCGGATCATTGATTTTAACTAAAGGCGGGAGAGAATCGTCTTTCATAATCCAGAAAATAGCTTGGATAGACTCATCAATTCGATCGACCCGATTTGGCGTTGCAAAACGAGACTTGACTGTCCGACCATTTCCGTTTCGAATATCTTCTGTCACTAATTTTTTTAATCCATTGTCATCTAGTGTTACACCACAATTCTGAACGGTCACAAAGAAATCTTGTTCCTTATGTCCAATTGGATAATCATTCGTTTTATCAAAGTAGGATGGTTCCAAAGCAATGGACGAGCCATCTTTTATAGAAATAATAAAGGCGTCGTCATGCAAAACCTTAATATCATATTTTCCATTGTGTTTGGCATGTGTCAGTGTGGATTTCCCTGAACCAGATAAACCAAAGAAAGAAGCTACATAATCTTGTTTATCCGCTTCTTGTTTAAAAATTTTCAAGCCGCCATGACACGCCACATAACCATTTCTGGCAGCTGTTGCCCAAGCTAAGGTTAAGGTTGCTTTTTTTAACTCACCAAAGTAATTTAAGCCCAGAATAGTAACACAATTGTGCTGAGTATCAAAATATACCAATCCTTCAGGATAATCTGGATGCTTCCATTTGGGATCAAAAAAGACAAATATATCATTTTCATCATACTTTTTAGAAGCTCTCAACCGATTTTTAAATTCTTCATCTAAAATTTGGAAATTTAAAAGCCATGAATACAAATTATTGATTTCATCCTCGGGAACCATGAGATGAGCACAAGCCATAAAAGCCTCATCAAGCCCCACAACTGCATCTGCCTTATAAAATCTCCGATGATGAGCCTGGTAGATTGCACTACGTACAATTGAAAGCAGCCTTTCATCTTCCTCACTGTCTCTACCAAAAATCCGTCGAGCTTTAGCCGTTCGACCCACTACAGCTCCGGAATTTGTTAATAAAACGCGTGCATAAGAAGGCAAGCCTAGTTCCTTTGTATGAATCACAGGCATATCTAGGACAACTGTTCCAGCAGCTGTAGAAGCTAATTGATAGGCTTCTTCCACTGTTTTTATTGCAACAACCTGATTTTCATAAAAAGCTGTTTCAATTATTGCCTTCAAGGGAGAAAAATAAGAAGAATCTTTTCTTATTTCCTGCGGAGAATATTTACGACGTGTTACCATAAGTGCACCTCCTCTATCTTATTAGTTCTATTTTAGCATAAAAATACATTTTTAGTTTTAATAAAACGCATTATAAAAAAGAAGTCTTTTCCAGCTCGGAACGTAATTCAGATAACTTTAAAACAAAAAGTCTGGGATACAAATTTCCCAAACTCTTACAAGATATTGTTTTTATAACGAAGCGCAGTAGTTGAAAGTGGGCTGACAAAATCAATTGCTTTCGCAATACCGATTTTGTTTCCCTTCTTACTTGTTGATAATCCCATACTCTTCGTTTTTCTTTTGTTCCTGTGTTGATCGGTGATTATCATATAAATTTGCTAGGAACTTCGCAATTTCTTTCAGAATGGAATAAGTTGGAATCGCTACAATCATCCCAACAATCCCATAGATATTACTCGACAAAAGTAAGAGAACCATAATGGTAATCGGATGCACCTTCATCACACCACCTACAATTCGTGGGTAGAGAATATTACCATCAATTTGTTGCACAATGAGCATATAAAGAACAGCAATGAGCATTTTTTGAGGGTCCATAATCAAATAGGTAATAATCATTGGAATTAAACCAATACTTGGCCCAATATAGGGAATTAAATTTGCAATAGCAGAAAAAATAGCAAATACCAAAGCATACTTCAAACCAATGACGCTATAACCAATGAAAGCCAACGTTCCTATAATAAAAGCATCAATCGAAATCCCACTAATATATCGTGCAATCGTTGCATTTAGATTGGTCAACAGCTTACTGATATTCAGCTTATCTCGCTTCAGAACAGTTCTTTCCAACATCGGAAGCAATTTGTCTCCATCAATTAAGAAATAAACCAAGAAAATCGGTGTCATAATCAAGATTAAAAGCGTGTTTAAAACAGCTGACACAACACTTCCCAAGCTATTAGTTACACCATTTAGGATATTTTGTAAAATATCCACATAAGATAAATTTAACTGCCGCAAGATTGATTGAATATTAAAGTTTTTAAATAATTCATTCTGAGAAAGTTGATTAATCCACTTTTGTAACCCTTCATAAACATCCTGAGTAGAATTGATCAAACTGGTCAACTGCGTAATTAAAATAGGCAAGAGATAAATGATCCCCAAGGTAATAAGCCCAAACAAAAGCACCAAGGTAATTAAAACACCAAAAATCCGCTTAACTTTCAGTTCTTTCTCCAAAAATTTCACCAATGGATTGGTTACATAATATAAAAAGCCTGCGATAAGAAAAGGAATTAAAACCGTATTTAAAACACTCACAAAGGGGGAAATCAGACCTTCCATTTGTCGCCAGATAAAAAAGATAATTGTCAGTAGTAAGACTTCGGTGGTCCAAAAAAATAACTTACTTTTATGAAACATACAGTTCCTCCTAACAGCTATTCTATCATATTTTCCAGGAAAAATGAGTGCTTTTTTAAAAATGAATCAAATTATTTTTTAAGAAGATGTACTTCTATCTCACAATTCCAAAAACTAGTTCATTTTTCTCGCTTGCTTATAAATCATGATAACATAGACTCGTGATTCTAGAATAAAGGGTTCGCTAATAGATTTAAACCCAAATTTTTCATACAAACCAACAACCTACTCTTGCTCCTCTATCCGAATCTCTCTTTCAAGCCATTTTTCAGCACAAGTCTCCGGATCAACTTGCACCCAAGTCCTTGACTGCGAGCAAATGTCACCGTTAGAACACAACCAAAGTAAATAGTTTCTCCCTTTCAAATATTCTCGTTATACAAAAAACTAAGCCCAAGTTAGTAAAAACGTTGAGCTTAATCTTTTCTGTTATTGTTCATTCCTTTATGTTGACCAGAGACTAAGTGTGTGTTCTATCTCTTTATTTCGTTTCAAAACCTTCTGCAAGCACTTGCGCAAAATGTTCTTCAACAATTTCTGCACAGTGATCACAAACAATTGCATGATAGCTACGTTCTGTGACTGTTTCATCTACTCGACGGCAACGTTCACAAACTTGACCTACTGCATGCTCTACTGTAAAGGCTACATCCTCAAAAGCAAGAGCATTTTCAGGAACTAGTTCATCTGCGATTGTTAATTTAGACACAATGAGAAGTTGTGCAACATCGCTATTAACTGCTTCAAGTAGTGTTCTCACTACTTCATTTGGATAAACCGTTAAGTGAGCTTCCAAGGATTTTCCAATAACCTTTTCATTACGTGCTTCTTCCAAAGCTTTTTGAGCTTGACTGCGGAAGTTCATAAAGGCTGTCCAAGTATCCAACAGTTCTTCCTCATTAGGGAAAGTCTGCGCATCTGGCAATTCCGCTAACTGAACAAACTCTTCAGGTTCATGCTCTAAGTAAGACCAGATTTCCTCTGCTGTATGTGGAATAATAGGAGTCAACAATTTTGTAATGTTTACTAGAATATCATAAAAGACGGTTTGCATTTGACGACGTTCTAATGATTTAGCTGCTTCAATGTAAACAACATCTTTTGCAAAATCAAGATAGAAAGCTGATAAATCAACTGTCACAAAGTTTACAATTGCTTTATAAATATCTAAAAATTCAAAGTCCGCATAAGCTTTACGAATGGTCTTAATAAGTTGATTAAAACGAACAGTCATATATTTATCAACGGAGCGAAGATCATCGTAAGCAACAGTATCTTCTTTCGGATTGAAATCAGATGTATTGGCAATCAAGAAACGGAGGGTATTCCGAATCTTACGGTAAGTTTCAGAAACTTGGCTCAAAATATCCATAGAGATACGAACGTCGTTACTGGAGTCTACACTCGTTACCCAGAGCCGCAAGATTTCCGCACCAAATTGTTTTTCAACATCACTTGGAGCAATCGTGTTGCCGAGAGACTTCGACATTTTCTCGCCTTTACCGTCCAAAGCAAACCCTTGTGAAAGAATTTGTTTATAAGGAGCCACACCATGATTTGCAACAGAAGTAATCAGAGAAGAATTGAACCAACCACGATATTGGTCTGAACCTTCAAGATACAGGTCAGCAGGATAAGTCAATTCTGGGCGATTCACAACTACGCCATTCCAGGAAGAACCTGAATCAAACCACACATCCATAATATCTGTTTCTTTAGTGAATATACCATTCGGTGATCCTGGATGAGTAAATCCTTCTGGAAGTAAGTCTTTCGCTTCCCGTTGCCACCAAACAATCGAACCATGAACAGCGAAAAGTTCTGCCACATGCTCAATCGTTTCTTCTGTCATAATCGGTGTCCCATCCTCTGCATAGAAGATTGGAAGTGGCACTCCCCAAGCACGTTGACGAGAGATAACCCAGTCGCCACGGTCACGAATCATGTTGTAAAGACGCACTTTTCCCCATTCTGAGTGGAATTTAACCTTTTCAATCTCATCCAAGATTTCTTGACGGAATTTTGATACAGATGCAAACCACTGTGGTACGGCACGCCAGATGATTGGTTTTTTCGTACGCCAGTCAAATGGGTAAGAGTGAGAGATTTCTTCTTGAGCAAGGAGCAAGTCACCAAGTTTCTCAATAACAGTTGGTGCAACCTTGTCATAGAATTGGCCTTCAAAGTCAGGACCAGCATTTTCCATCATGATACCGCGTTCGTTAACAGTGACAAACACTTCCAAGCCGTTGGCAACACCGACATTATAGTCGTCCTCACCAAAGCCTGGTGCTGTATGGACAATACCAGTACCAGAATCTGTTGTAACATGGTCACCAAGGATGACAAGTTCTTCTACTTCAATATCCCACGGGTGTTCCGTCACGATGTAGTTCAACTCTTGACCACGGTAAGTAGCCAACACTTGAACATCAATCCAGCCAAATTTCTCAGATAAGCTATTCAACAATTCAGACGCTACAATAAACTTGCGAGTTTCACCTGCTGGCTGTACCAAAACATAATCAATATCTGCACCCACTGTCAACCCACGAGAAGCTGTGACGGTGAATGGAGTTGTGGTCCATACAACAATGTAAGTATCTGTATCTAGAACGCCTTTTCCATCTTTGACTTTGTTGGCGTAGTAAAGTGAAGTTGAAACCAAATCATGGTATTCAATCTCTGCTTCAGCAAGGGCTGATTCAGATGACCAAGACCAGTAAACTGGTTTCGCACCACGATAGATATAGCCTTTTTTCGCCATTTCTCCAAAAACACGAATTTGAGCAGCTTCATAGTCTGGAGTCAAAGTCACATATGGATATTCCCAGTCACCTGAGACACCTAGGCGTTTGAAATCTTCACGTTGTTTATCCACTTGACTCAGTGCATAATCACGACAAAGCTTTAAATATTCTGCCAAATCCATTTCTTTTCGTTTCACACCTTGCTTCGCTAGAACTTGCTCGATTGGAAGACCATGCGTATCCCACCCTGGAATGTAAGGTGCATAATAGCCAGACATTGATTTTGAACGCACAATAATATCTTTTGAGATCTTATTCATAGCATGACCAACATGGATATTTCCATTGGCATATGGAGGTCCATCATGAAGTGTGAAATGCGGTTTTCCTTCATTCAATTCTTGACGGCGTTGATACAATTTTGCATCTTCCCATTCTTTTTGCCAAAGAGGTTCTTTATTCGGCAAACCAGCACGCATTGGAAAAGCTGTTTTTCCAAGATTAAGAGTTTCCTTTAATTTCATAAGTTCTCCTTTTTCATATTAGTAACATATTAAAATAAAAAAACCACAAATTCATCCAAAGGACGAAAATTCGTGGTACCACCTTCATTTAGACAAGAATAATATTCCTATCCCTCTTACTCGTAACGTGAGTTAGGCGCTAAATCTTACTGTTTTTCAGATCTAAGTTTGTAAAATGATAATCCTAACAAAAGGGATTACAGGTCTCTCACCGTCACCTGCTCGCTGCGAATATTTTGTTAGCATCTTGTTTTTACATTTTCTTATAAAATATCTACTGATTCTGTTGAGTTCTCATCATTTGTTAAATGCAAACCCAAAACAGACTCGTCTAAAGTTTCAAATGCTTGTGTTTCTGCTAATTCACGATTTGCTTCTTCAATGCGTTGCTGTAGTTCTTCTATTTCTTCCGGAGAAAATTGACGTGTCAGATCAATTTCATCTTCTTCTGCTGTCTCAACAACTTCCCCTAGAGCTGATTGAACAACTTCTTTAAAAGCTTCATCGCTTGTTTGCAAGTAAGTAGCTGTTGGACGAAGAATATCTTCCCATTCTGAAGAATTCACAATGCTTAATTGACTTTCAATTGTTGATTTTAAACGTTGGTGGAAGACACGCGTTTTATTTTTCAACTCTTCTGTTTCAACAGCCACTTTCTTAGCATTATCTGTCGCTTGACGAAGAATTTCATTAGCCTTGTATTTTGCCTCATCTAACAAATGTTGGGCTTCTTGCTCAGCTTTATGAACAATGTTTTCAGAACGGTCATTTGCCGCTTGTTTCACACGTTCTGCTGTATCTTGTGCAATCAATACAGACTGGCTAAGGGAATCCTTCATCTCGTCAAAGTAAGTCAAACGTTCTTCCAGATTTTTAATTTTTGACTCTTGTTCATGATTGACACGAACTAAATCTTCATAATCTTGGACAATGATGTCAAGAAATTCATCTACTTCGTCAACATCATATCCTCTAAATTTGTGAGCAAAAGCTTTATCTTTAATTTCTAATGATGTAATAGCCATATTTTCTCCTTACTTACTAGACAATAATTCAACAGTTAATTTGTACTTTCCATTTTTTGAAAAGCCATTTTCTCTTAAAACTTTTACTCTTCCATATCCTCGTACACTAATCAAGTCATTTAATAACAAATGATGACTAGGATTATCCAACATAGAATAATTTACCCTAACTTGCTTTGTTGCTATCAACTTAGTCGCAACACTTCGTGACAAACGAAATGAAGCAGCTAAGACTTTATCCAAACGCATACTAGAAACAAGCACATCTCTTAGCTTTGAATCTGCTTGAACAGCTATCAGTTGTGAAAAATCCACTTGTTTCAATTTTACAGATGTCTTTGCTATCCTTGAGATATGATCGATGAAAAATTGAGTAAATTTTCTATCTACCATAATTTGTGCTCTACCAGAAGCAACAAGAATATCACCAAAAACTTTGCGCTCAATTCCTAATTGATTCAGCACTGTTCCCATTATTTGCGAATGGGTTAAGTGGTGAAATTTATTCGCATAGCTGATTTCTAACAGATCTATTTCAAAATCACTTACTTGCAACTCATAGTAGAGAGGAGCAATAATGACTTTAGCCAATTCACTCGTATAATAATCCGAACTTGAAAATATTTGCAATTGCAAATGATTTCCAAGATTTCGTAAAATTTCAACTTGGTGTGGATTCACAAACGAAGTTACTTCAAAAGAATAAGAATCCTCAACTCGCTGCATCTTTTCTAAGCTTTTATCAACAAATTCACGATCTTCTTCTGTAAAATGTTGGTATAAATGTTTAATATTCCTCATGAATTTAAGCTAAAAGCAAAAGAGCATTCAAAATGATGCCAGAAATCAAATTCAAAAGAAAGATAACGATAAGAATCGTCCAATCAAGACCAGCAAATTGTAAATTGAAACGTTGAAATGGTTTCAAAACAGGCTCTACTATCCGTAAAATCAACTGACCAAGTGATGTTTGATAGGCACCCGGAAACCAAGATAAGAGAGCATACACCACTAAAATAAATGAATACACTCTTACCAAATTATAAAGTATATTTACAATCCAAACCATGTTTTTATCTACGTTTCATATCAAAATCAAATTCGCCACTTTGTAAATCCTCAGGTAATTTCAAATCCTCAACATTTACAACAACATTGATTGGTGTTAAAAGGTACATTGTACTTGCAACTTTTTTTATATTTCCTGCAAGCACATAACGAGCACCATCCAAATAATCCAAACAACGACGAGCTTGCACTTCTGTCATATATTGAAAATCAATCAAAATGCTTTCATTAACAATTAACAAATCAACAATTTCAGTTGTTTCTTCATATTTTCTTGGATAACGAACATTGATTGTCACTTTGTCATCTGAAATTGTCCGATGTTGTGCCAATTCTTGCTGACGTGCATGCAGACGAGTAATGTTCTCATTTGCTCCCGACTTTGTAGAAGATTGTGAAGAGCTACTCGCTGTATGTACTAGTCTTTCTTTGGTAGGTGTAGATTGATTACTCACACGCGGTGGTAACTCTGGCGTTTGAACGCTTGCGTCTTCACCATCTTCTGTAAAGTAATCAATGAATTTATCAAATCTATCTTTAAGAGACATAATACTTTCCTATTTAAAAAATGCGGTACCAATTCTGACAAAAGTCGAACCATTTGCAATGGCTATTGCATAATCGCGGCTCATTCCCATACTTAAATCAGTAAAAGGCATGTTGGGTAACTGTTTACGTTGTAATCTTTTTTGTAATTGATTAGCTTGTTGGAAAATAGCATTTAATTCAGCCTCATTCGCTTCAAATGGTGCCATTGTCATCAAACCAACAATCTGAATCTTTTCAAGTTTTTCTAGCTCAGGTAAAATAGTATCAATTTCCTCTACAGTGAAACCATGTTTACTGGCTTCTTTGGAAATATTGACTTGTAAAAAGCATTTAATGATATGCTCTGCTCTTTTGTTGATTTCTTGAGCTAATTTTACTGAATCCAAGGCATGGAAATAGTCTACATAGTTAATGACATCTTTCACTTTTCGCCTTTGAAGCGTACCAATTAAGTGCCAAATCACATGTTCATCTTGTAGAGCCTGATATTTATCTAGAAACTTATCTACTCGATTTTCACCGATATGATGAATCCCTGCTTTAATCAGTTCTTTAGCAGTAGAGCTGTCAACATATTTGGTGACAGCTATTACTTCTACTGATTTTTCTGAGCGATTAACTTGTTGTGTAGCCTGTGCTACATTCTCCAAAACTTGAGATGTATTCTTTTCTAAATCCATTTTAGCGGTTTTTAAAGAATGGTGGTGTTTCTAATTCATCGTCATCAGAACTAGTATCTTCATAACGTTCTACAGCTGGTGTAGTATTCGTTTCTGTTGAACGAACAATATTTTCACGACGCAAATCCCAGTCACCAAATGCTGAAACTTTTGGGCTTTCTGCTCGTTGATGGCTTGGCTTTGGTACTTCAAGATTTTCAGTCAAGTCAAAGTTACGATCGTAGCCTTGAGTTCCTCGAGAATTACGATTTCCACGAACTGCAGTTGAATAAGAATTTTGTTGAGAAACTGGGCGAACACCACTTACTCGATCAATTTTTTCTTGACGAACACCTGTTGCAACAACTGTCACACGAATTTCATCTTTCATACTATCATCAATAGATGTTCCTAGCCAGATATTCACACCATGACCAGCTGCCTGATTGACAATTTCTGATGCTTCTTCTGCTTCAATCAAAGTCATATCAAGCCCACCTGTAACATTTATGATAACATCTTCAGCTCCATCAATCGTTGTTTCAAGAAGTGGTGAATAGATAGCCTTACGCGCAGCTTCAATAACACGTTCTTCACCACTACCAATACCAATTCCCATAAGAGCATCGCCTTTATTTGCCATAACTGTTTTCACATCAGCAAAGTCAAGGTTGATAAGTCCTGGGCTTGTAATCAAGTCTGTAATTCCTTGCACACCTTGTCGAAGGACATTGTCTGCCTCGCTCAAAGCTTCAAGCAGAGGGGTTTTCTTATCAACGATTTCAAGCAAATTATTGTTTGAAATGATGAGAAGCGTATCTACATGCTCACGAAGTTCATTGATGCCTTCAATTGCAAAGTTCCCGCGCTTACTTCCTTCAAAGCCAAATGGACGAGTGACAACTGCAACTGTTAAAGCTCCCAGTCCTTTTGCAATACGAGCAATAACCGGTGCAGCACCTGTACCAGAGCCACCGCCCATACCAGCTGTAATAAAAACCATATCAGCTCCTGTAAGAGCTTCTGTCAATGTTTCTTCGCTTTCTTCAGCCGCTTTACGACCGATTTCAGGCTGTCCTCCAGCCCCAAGACCACGCGTCAACTTTGGACCAAGCTGAATGACTGTTTCTGCTTTTGAACCACTAAGAGCTTGAACATCTGTATTGGCAGCGATAAATTCAACGCCTGATACTCCTTCATCAATCATGCGGTTAATGGCATTGCCACCACCACCACCGATACCAATAACTTTAATTACTGCTCCTTGTGTCGCAGCTGTATCAAATGAAAATGTCATAATGTATTACCTTCTCCTTTAATCAAACATATTACCAAGCAGATTTCGAACACGATCTGTCAATTTTTCTTTTGGCTGTTGAGATTGTGTTGGAAGTGGTTCTGGACGTTCAACTTCTTCTACTGCTTCATCAACCAAAGCCGCAGTTGGCTGTTGTGGTTGAGTAAAGCGTTGCAACGGATTGAACGACTGACTTTGCTGTGTTGAACGAGAGAATTCAACTGGCTGATGCCGTAAAAGTTCATCACCATGAACAGCAGCTTGTGCTAGAACATCCACTTCAGATAAGTTTCCTGCATACTCTGATAAACTAATAACATGGGCAAACGCTGGATTACGAATACCGATTTGATTTGGAACATATAATTTAACGGGAACACCGAAAACTTCTTGTGCCAATTCAACCACGCCCGGCAAAATCGCACCGCCTCCAATAATAACAATACCACCTGGAAGCTCTAATAAATGTCTTCTCTCTAAATCTTGCTTGATTTGTTCAAAGATATGTTTAACACGCGCTGAAATAATTTCTGCTAAATAACGCTCTGTCACTTCAACTGGTTCCACTTCACCAATTACTTCCACTTGGAAAGACTCATTGCTTGCGGCAGGTACGTATGCTTCTCCATAGTTAAACTTCAAGCTCTCTGCCAACTTCTTAGATGTTTTTAAAACCTTAGAGATGTCTTTTGTAACATATTCGCCACCTTCTTGATAGATATTGGTAAATTGTAATTCTTGATTGCGAACAGAAGCTGCAGTTGTTTGGCCGCCCCCCATATCAATGACAGTTGCACCAAACTCACGCTCTCCTTCATTCAGAACGGATTTTGTCATAGCGAGCGGAGAAATGATAATGTTTTCAACTTGAACTCCTGCACGCTCAACCGTTTTTCTCAAATTATGAAGAATAGTACGTGGACCTGTATATAGAAGACCACGCATTTCTAAACGAATTCCCATCATTCCGCGAGGATCACGAATTCCTTGGAAACCATCTACGATGAATTCCTCTGGAATAAAGGTAATAACTTCCCGGTCTGGAGTCATACTTTTTGTCAAAGCAGATCGTACAACATTTTCAACATCTGCATCTGTAATTTCTTTCGTTTCACTTGTCACAGGAATCATACCTTGTGTTGCTTCAATCTGCAACAAGTTAGCAGGCAAACCAACATTCACCAACTTAATTGAAATCCCTGCTTTTTCCTCTGCTTGTGAAATTGCAGACTTTATAGCACTTGCTGCTGCTTCGATATCTACAATGATACCATCTTTGACACCAGCACTTTTGGCGTTACTAACCCCAATTACATTTAATTCATTGTTTACGTGTTCTGCTACCAAGACCTTAATGGAGCTTGTTCCGATATCTAATCCTGTAAAAAAGCCATCTCTAGCCATTAGACCATTCCTCTCTGTTTACCAAGTTTCTCACTTATCAATTTAACTATCAAAAAAGTATAGTTATTCAAAGCATATTATAACATAAAAATTTAAAAAGTGGTTAGATTTTCTGCATTATTTTAGCTAATTCGATAACTAAATATCCCTGCTTCCATATCCACAATACTTGCTTCGGTTAATTGTGGTTTAATTTTTTCATAATAAGGTAGCTTTTTGGCCACTTCTGACAGAGGAACTATAATTTTATTTCCATCTGTCATCATGAGAGTCAACAAATCCTCGGTCGCTTTACTTGGTGTATGCTGAACTGTTTGAATTTCCGATTTGATCGTATCGGAAATACCTGCTAATTGTCGCACAAATTTCTTAAGCATAGCTTTATCTGAAAAATCAAGTCTAATATAACTTTTAGGTAATTGTGATTTAGTAACTGGGTTAGCAATTTCTTCTCCGCTAGATAATACTGGAAAATATTGCTCTCCAGAATAATCATAAGCGACAACTTTATATTCTGTCACTTTAATTTTGAATGTAATGGGGAACCGGTACGTTATTTCTGCCTTTTCAGCCCATAAATTTGACTGTTTGATATTCTTAGCATGGGCTTTTTGGCTCAAATAGGTTGTCAAGGTGTAGTCCTCTTTTTGAATACTAGAAGCCTCCAGAACCTCTGTTTTGGACAGTTGTTTATTCCCCGTCACCTCTATATTCTTTAATTTTGAATAAGGACTAATAAAATAAACAGCTAAAATCAACAAAACAGAACTGAGAATCAAGACTGGAAGAGCACGGTAAACATGACGAGGAGCAATTTTTTCTCTAGTCTCTTTTTCATTTTGTTTGGCTTGTTTGCGTTCTGCTTTCTTCTTTTTTCGCAAGGCTGCTTTATCAAGAGGTTCATCTTGTTCTTCCTCAGAAGTTTCTGTCTCGGTAGGCTTTTCTGCCTCCTCTGACTCGTTCTCTTGAGTATCCGCTGTCACTTCTTCTGCACTTTCATCATTCTTTTCGACTTTCTTTTTTTCAGAATTTGGCAAATGCTGCTTTTTTTGCTCTGCTAGTTCTTTCTCTTTTTCAGCTTCTTCTTGAGCCTTTTTTTCAAGGTATTCCTTGTTTCTTTTTTGCCACTCAGAAAGTTTTTCTATTTCTTGCTCTTTCTGATCCTCTTGCTTCTTTTTTGTCATTTTCTTCCTTTGTTCATGTCATTTTTTAAAAGGTTATAAAATTCATCTAACGATTTTATTTCGTGGGACTGTTTCATGTTTTCTTCATAAAATTCTTTCTGTTCAAGCAATTCTGTTATCATTTTTTGTAGATTTTCAAAGTTTAGTTGACCCTCGTCCAACTTCTTAGCATAGCCTTTTTTTACAAAATAATCTGCATTTTCAATCTGATCACCACGGCTTGCTTCTCGTCCCAAAGGAACAATCACATGGAGTTTTGCCATAGCCAATAACTCAAAAATAGTATTAGATCCGCCACGTGTTATAACGACATCTGCTAAGTTCATCAACGGTTGATAGAGATCTGTCACATAGGCAACCCGATAGAGATGATTGGATAATTCATCTAAATGAGCATCTCCTGATAAATTGATAACATTGTAGTGCTGAGTTAATTCTATTTTATTTTCCGTTACCAAATCATTAAAGACCTTAGCACCAGCCGATCCACCAACAAACAGAAGGGTCGGAAGATTTTTATCAAAATGTTGCTGAATCCTTTGAATCTGCTCATTTGGTGCAGTTATTTTTTCTCCTACTTTTGTTACAGCTCCTATATGTTCAATTTTTGTCAAAGCATGAGCTTGTTCAAAAGTCGAATACATTTTCGTAGCACATTTGTAAGCAATTTTATTTGCTAGACCAATAGAGAGGTCTGACTCATGCACATAAACTGGTACTCTAGATAAACGCGCTGCAATGACAGGAGGAACCGATACAAACCCCCCTTTGGAAAAGAGAACTTGTGGACGAACCTTTACCATAATCCCTAAAGATTGTAAAATCCCCCACGTTACTTTGAAAATATCCAGCATATTTTGCCAAGAAAAGTAACGACGTAATTTCCCTGTCGCTATAGAATGAAAAGTGATATCCAAACCTGACTTCTGGATTTCTTGGTATTCAATCCCATGTTTGTCACCAATATAGTGAACTTGCCAGCCTGCGTCTAGGAATTTTGGAATGAGCAAAAGGTTTAGCGTCACATGACCAACTGTTCCTCCACCTGTAAATATAATCTTTTTCATCTTAACCCTTTAATTCTTCAAATGTTGTAATAAATTCATCGCCCCGAACTTCAAAATTTGGATACATGTCCCAGCTAGCATTTGCAGGACTGAGCAGAATAATGTCGCCTGCTTGAGCTTCAGCAAAAGCTTTTCGTGTTGCATCTTTCACATCAGTAGCATCAATATAGCTAACATCTGCTTTAGCCGCTGCTCTCTTGACACGTGCTGCGGATTCTCCAAGAATAATCATTTTCTTCAATCCTTGAATATCTGGGATCAATTCGTCAAATTCGTTGCCACGATCCAGTCCACCAGCAATCAAGATAACCTTGCTATTCTCAAAACCAGATAAGGCTTTTTGTGTTGCTAGAATATTTGTGGATTTGCTGTCATTATAAAATTTTACATGGTTGATTTCACCAACATATTGAAGGCGGTGTTTAACGCCACCAAAACCTGCCAATGTTTCTTTGATGACTTGATTTTCAATGCCACGTAGTTTTGCAACTGCAATAGTTGCGAGGGCATTTTCAACATTATGACTCCCTGGCACACCAAGCTCATCAGCTGCCATAATTGCCTCCCCACGAAACATCAAAACATTTCCCTCTAAGTAGGCACCATCTACTTTTTCTTTTGTTGAAAAGGGCACAACGGTTACTTGCGTCTTTGCAGCCAACTCTTTCGCTAATATTTGGTTGAAATTCAATACAAGAAAATCTGTTTTAGTCATATTGTTTTGAATGTTCCACTTAGCCGCTACATATTCCTCAAAAGAGCCATGATAATCAATATGAGTTGGCATCAGATTGGTAATCACTGCAATTTTTGGATGAAAGGTTTCAATGCCCATGAGTTGGAAAGAAGACAACTCCATGACCAAAGTATCATTTTTTGTTGCAGTTGTTGCAACTTGACTGGCTGGAAAACCAATATTCCCAGAAAGCAAACCATTTTGACCACCTGCAGTCAAGACTTCCGCAATCATTGTTGTCGTTGTTGTTTTTCCATTAGAGCCCGTAATCCCAATAATTGGAGCATCTGAAATCAAATAAGCCAACTCAACTTCAGTGATGACTGGAATTTTCTTTTCCAATGCTTTCTTGACCATAGGGTTGTCGTAACGAATACCAGGATTTTTGACCATTAGTTCAAATTCTTCATCCAAGAGTTCCAAAGGATGACCACCTGTTACAACTTTGATTCCTTCTTCAAGGAGAGACTGAGCAGCAGGATTTTCCTCAAATGGCTTCCCGTCATTCACTGTAACAATCGCTCCTAACTTATCTAATAAACGAGCAGCAGATTCACCAGACTTGGCCAAGCCTAAAACTAAAACTTTCTTATTTGCAAAATTTGTAATGTGCTTCATAACACGCCTCTTTTTAATTCTTCTGTCTCTATTTTACCTTTTTTTCAGAAAATAAAAAATCCTTTATGGCTTTTTATTCTTATCTGTCACGAAGTTTTGAGTGAAACGATATTTTTTTATCTTTTTGTGACAATTTTGAAATATCACGTAGCGAAAAATATGCTACGCCAATCATTGCAATTCCTATGAAAAATTCAGACGGTAATTGAAAAATTTGAAATACTGCTAATCCTAATAAAATGATAAAGGCTACTAGGGCAATCACTAAAACTACTACATTTAAAGTCCCTTTAATGCTTTGCGGAGCAGCAAAAATGTAAAATAACAGAATGAGAATTCCAAAGATTAAATAAAACATTTCTGCTCCTTTCTAGCCTATTTGCTTCTTTAATATATTAGCAACGAAGCAAATCGTTCTTTCATTATTCAGCTGATTTTTTCTTTTTAGCAGCTTTGGCACGTTGATTTTTATCAAGAATTTGTTTCCGCAAACGGATCGATTCTGGTGTCACTTCCATGTATTCGTCATCATTCAAAAATTCGAGTGATTCTTCCAATGTCAAAATACGAGGTGTTTTTATAACCGCTGTTTGATCTTTCGTTGCAGAACGTACATTAGTCATTTGTTTGGCTTTTGTAATATTGACCGTCAAGTCGTTTTCACGTGAATTTTCACCAATAATCATTCCTTCGTAAACTTCTGTACCTGGATTGACAAAAATGGTTCCACGTTCCTCAATAGACATGATTGAATAAGTCGTTGCTTTTCCTGTATCAATCGAAACAAGAGCTCCGCGACGACGACCGCCAATCTCACCTGGAATCAATGGTAGGTATTGGTCAAAAGTATGGTTCATAATCCCGTAACCACGCGTCATAGAAAGGAATTCAGTTGAGTACCCAATCAAACCACGTGCAGGAACAAGAAAAATCAAACGAGTCTGTCCATTTCCTGTTGATACCATATCTAGCATTTCACCTTTCCGTTCAGAAAGACTTTGGATAACCGAACCTTGATATTCTTCTGGAGTGTCAATTTGCACACGCTCAAATGGCTCACATTGCATACCGTCAATTTCTTTGACGATAACTTCTGGACGCGATACTTGTAACTCATAGCCTTCACGACGCATGGTTTCGATTAGGATTGATAAGTGTAATTCCCCACGACCTGACACAATCCATTTATCTGGTGAGTCAGTCGGATCCACACGAAGTGAAACGTCCGTTTGCAATTCAGCCTGCAAGCGTTCTTCAACTTTCCGAGACGTTACCCATTTCCCTTCACGACCAGCAAATGGTGAATTGTTCACTAAGAAAGTCATTTGCAGTGTTGGCTCGTCAATGTGAAGAATCGGCAATGGTTCTACCACATCCGTCGGAGTAATGGTTTCACCAACGAAGATATCTTCCATACCAGATACAGCAATCAAATCACCCGCTTTGGCTTCGTCAATTTCACGACGCTCTAGCCCAAAGAAACCAAATAACTTGGTAACACGAAAGTTTTTCGTTGTGCCATCTAGTTTAGAAAGAGTAACTTGATCACCAACTTTCACCGTTCCGCGGAAAACACGACCAATCCCGATACGCCCCACAAAGTCATTGTAGTCCAAAAGAGAAACTTGGAATTGAAGGGGCTCATCTGAGTTATCAACTGGTGCTGGGATATGATCAATAATTGTATCAAAAAGTGGTGCCATAGTGTGTTCTTGGTCAGCTGGATCATCTGACATAGAAGATGTCCCATTAATAGCTGAAGCATAAACAACTGGGAAATCTAATTGGTCATCGTCAGCACCGAGTTCAATGAAAAGTTCAAGAACTTCATCCACGACTTCCGCTGGACGAGCTGATGGTTTGTCAATCTTATTTACTACTACAATTGGTACAAGATCTTGTTCTAAAGCTTTTTTTAACACAAAACGAGTTTGTGGCATAGTTCCTTCATAAGCATCAACAACTAGAACAACCCCATCAACCATTTTCATGATCCGCTCAACTTCTCCACCAAAGTCCGCGTGCCCTGGCGTATCCATAATATTGATGCGAACACCATTATAAGCAACAGCTGTGTTCTTGGCGAGAATGGTAATCCCGCGTTCTTTTTCAAGATCGTTGGAGTCCATTGCTCGTTCTTGCAACTCTTTACGCTCATCCAATGTATGTGATTGCTTAAGCAACTCATCAACCAAGGTTGTTTTCCCATGGTCGACGTGAGCAATAATAGCGATATTGCGAATGTCTTCTCTTAATTTTGTCATTTTGTCCTCTATATCTTATGTTTTATTTCTAACTGAACAATTATATCACAGATTGAGGTAAAAAACACGGTTAAACCAGGTGTAAATGTTTTCATTAAAAAATCAATCTTCTCCAATTTTATTTCCATTTCTTATCACAAAAAATTATGGTATGATAAGAAAAAATTCAAGGGAAATGATATGCGTTTAGATGTCCTACTAGCTCAAGCTCACATTAGCCGTAAAAAAATGAAGCAAGCTCTCCTAAAAAAGAAAATCTTGGTAGATGACTGCCCTGCTCGAAAACTTAGCCAAAATGTTGATACAGGCTTGCAGACGATTACAATAGAGGCACAACCTATCTTCATCAATTCACATCAATATTTTATGATGAATAAGCCACTTGGTGTTGTGACTGCTAACTCTGATAGGAAACACCAAACCGTTCTGGATCTCATCAGACCTGAAGACTTCAATGAAGACCTATATTCTGTTGGTCGACTTGATCGAGATACCTGTGGATTGCTGTTAATCACTGACAATGGTCCACTCGGTTTTCAACTACTACATCCTCAGTATCACATCACAAAAATGTATGAGGTAGAGGTTAATGGTCTCCTAGATAACCAGATGATAAAAGCCTTTCAAAAAGGGATTGTTTTTCTTGATGGAACTATTTGTAAACCAGCTCTACTTACAATTCATTCTTCTACTCCAAACAAAAGTACTGCGACAGTCACTATTTCTGAGGGAAAATTTCATCAAATCAAAAAAATGTTTTTGACTGTCGGTGTCAAAGTTACTTCTCTTAAACGGACTCATTTTGGAGCTTTTGAGTTAGACCCAAACTTAGCCGCAGGAGAATATCGAGCATTCAACCAATCAGAACTCGAAATAGTGAAGCACTACCTAGAAAAAAGCTATTAAAAGTGAGCAATCCTTTTAGATTACTCACTTTTAACTTTTCCTTTCCATCCATCTAGTCCTGTAGAGAGGATGTAAATATTTTGATAACCTTGCTTTTTCAATAGAATAGCTGCATTCATCACACGTTGTCCACGACTATTTTCATATAGTAAAACAGCCTTGTCCTTACGAATCGCTCCTAAGCTTGTTTTTAATTGCTGTGACGGAATATTTCGTGCCCCTAAAATATGTTTATGACGAAAATCGGCTGGATCTCGTAAATCAATCAACTGACCTTGACGAATCATATCACCAAATTCCGCATTATCTACCACTTTAGCCGCACGACGGACACGTACATAGTTAAAGCCCATCCATCCTAACATTCCAACAATAATTGCCAATAAAATCCAGTTTAACATGTTTTCTCCTCATTCTTTTTCAAATATTGTAATTCTAATCGATGCTCTCTTCGTAAGATGCTTTCAGCTTCTAGATAATCTAGTTTTTCTATCAAGCCTGCATCGTAAATCCTCTCTAGCTCAATTTTCATCATTTCAATATCATACAAGCGCTTCCCCATATAGATAATAATGCCAAAACTTTTGAGGTATTGCTGTACATCATAAAGTGTTTTCATGAGCCTTATTTTACCAGAATTTTAAGAGTATTTCAAGGTTAAAAAGAGGATGTTTATCTCTTTAAGCATTCAAAAACAGACAAAAAAGCCACCGAATTTGGTGACTTCTATAGGGAGATTATTATGAAAAAGAAAAGTTTAGGATTTTTATCAAATAAAGTTAGGAGGTCTTCATCTGATGGTATTAGTATAACGCTACCTCCTTAAATTTATCTTAAACTCTAAAAGATTTTAAAATTTTATTTTCTATTCTCAAATATTTGCTTACACTCCTGGAGTTTGTCCAATTTCAGCCGTTAACATCCAGATATTCTTTTCAAGATCAGCTTTAGCACCGACAAAAATATCGTTCGTTACATCATCTCCTTCTTCATCTGTTACGTCCAGAGCTTTTTGGTAAAGACCCACCAAGTAACGGAAGATTTCGATGACACGTTCCAAACTTTCTTCGACACTCTTGCTAAATTTTCCTTCTTTTTCTTCAATATTGCTGTGTTGGATGAATTCACTCAAAGTTGAATATGGAGTTCCGCCCAGAGTAATCAAACGTTCACTCACTTCATCCAAAGTTGTATCCAAGGATTCCATATATTCATCCATCTTAGGATGCCAAACCATGAAACCAGCTCCACGCATGTACCAATGTACTTGGTGAAGGGCAATACGAGCAGTGTATAAATCTGCTACCGCTTGGTTCAATACCACTTTTGTTTTGGGAAGAGACTTATTCAAAGATCCAACACTTGAGAAAGTTGCAACATCCTTGACTGCTTCGTTGTTTACTTTAATCATTTTCTTTACCTCACTTTATTTAGAATGATTCTAATTTTTATTATAATTTAATTATAATGTTTCTAAATAAGAAAGTCAACTAATTAAACTCATAAATTTCTTTTATTAGAGAAGTTGCAATTTTTTAGAATAATTTACGAATAAAAAAGTATGATTCATTTTTATTTTTTCTTGGTTGGAAGTATTGTAGCTTCCTTTTTAGGACTGGTCGTTGATCGCTTTCCTGAACAGTCTATTATCACACCTGCTAGTCATTGCAACGTTTGTGGACAGAAATTAGCACCTCGTGATTTAATTCCTGTTCTTTCACAGCTTATCAATCGGCTGCGTTGCCGTTTTTGCAACTCAAAAATTCCCATCCGTTACATCCTTCTAGAACTAACTGGTGGCTGTCTCTTTCTTGCAACATCTTTAGGTTATCTAAACATCAACCGGCTCGTTTTGCTTGCAATGGGAATGACCTTATCCCTTTATGATCAAAGAGAACAAGAATATCCTCTCCTCATCTGGTTAATCTTTCATATTTTTCTCCTTTTTTTGACAAGCTTCAATCTTTTAATGGTTGCTTTTTTAGCACTTGGGATTTTGGCTCACTTCGTTGATTTACGTATCGGTGCAGGAGACTTTCTTTTTCTGGCATCTTGCTCAACTATTTTTCATCTGACTGAAGTTCTTCTCATTATTCAAATTGCTAGTATCATTGGTCTGCTCCTTTTTGGTTTAAAATCAAAAAAAGACAGGTTAGCCTTTGTTCCCTGTCTTTTCTGTGGTAGCAGCATCCTGATAATGATACAATTTATCGTTCTTCACCAAAATGCCTTATGATTTATTTGAGAGTTGCTTTACCAAAAATTTATAAAATAGAAAAGCTAGATATCCGCCTAATGTATTTGTCCATAAGTCATCTATTTCAAAAACACGATTGGCATCAATTAAAATATCTAGTAAAATCTGGGTGCATTCGATAAACAAGCTCATTGAAAAACTGGCAAATAGCACACGCTTAGCGCTCCTCATCTTAGGAAAAAGCCAGAGAAGTTGAAAAATTAGTGGGCTAAGCAGAAAAATATTCATTATATTTTGTACAAAAACCTTAATTAATTGAAAGAAAGAAGTAATTTGCCCAAGATTGATAAAAGAATTAAAAGGAATGAGAAGCACTACAATACGACCAAACTGCTGAATCCCCGGCGTCTCCATTCCCTTTTCTGGCACTTGAGGGAGAAAACACATTAGACACAATAATAAAATGTAGAAAATGCTTCCCCAAGTAAGAAAAGTACGTCCCTTAACAGTTAATTCACCATCTGTTTTCAATAGATTGTTCAATTTAAGCATGCTTGGTAAGAGCTTTCTCCTTGTCTTGCTTCATGGTGTTTGAGCGCAATTGACCGCAAGCTGCATCAATATCCGTACCATGCTCCTGACGAACAACACAGTTAATGCCATTCTTTTTCAGAGTATCGTAGAAAGCCATTACACGTTCTTTGGGACTGCGACTATATTGATCATGTTCGCTAACTGGATTGTAAGGAATCAAATTGACATACGATAGCTTTTTGATGTTTTTGAGCAATTCAGCTAATTCCAATGCCTGCTCTACTCCGTCATTGACTTCATTTAACATAATATATTCAAAGGTCACTCGGCGGTTGGTCGTTTCAATATAATATTCAATTGCCGCAAATAACTTCTCAATTGGAAAGGCACGATTGATTTTCATAATGCTGGAGCGCAATTCATTATTGGGTGCATGAAGAGAAACAGCTAAATTAACCTGCACTCCTTCATTTGCAAAATCACGAATTTTATGCGCTAATCCAGAGGTTGAAACCGTAATGTGACGAGCCCCAATAGCCAGTCCCTTGTCATCATTGACGGTTCGCACAAATTTGAGAACATTGTCATAGTTATCAAAGGGCTCTCCAATCCCCATGACCACAATATGACTAACTCGCTCACCTTGTCCTCTCTCATCAAAATATTTTTGTACCAACATAATCTGAGACATAATCTCTCCGTTATTCAAGTCACGCTGCTTTTTAATTAGTCCACTAGCACAAAATGTACAGCCAATGTTACAGCCCACCTGAGTGGTTACACAAACTGAAAGCCCATAATGTTGACGCATCAAAACAGTTTCAATCAGCATACCATCGGGTAGTTCAAACAGATACTTCACTGTCCCGTCTGCAGACTCTTGTACAATTCTTTGCTCCAGCGGATTAACGACAAATTCATCATCCAATTTTGTTAACAAATCCTTTGAAATATTAGTCATTTCTGCGAAAGATTGAACCCGTTTGCGATAGAGCCACTCCCAAATTTGAGTGGCTCGAAATTTCTTTTCTCCCTTACTTTCTATCCAATCTATCAAATCCTGACGAGTCAAACTATAAATTGATGGTTTCATGTTCTTCCTCTCTATACCAGCTCCCAGTTTTTGCTATTTTTGACGAATAACAAAGTGACGTTGATTGTTTGTCTGCTGCTTTCCCTCATTCTGTCTTTTTGTTCTCTGTTTTTGGCGTCTGCTACGCTGACGATTTTCACGCTTCGGCTGCTCTTGCTCCTTATAGGAGCGAGCCTGTTTAGAACGGCGTGGTTTGATTTCATTTTCCTTTTTGTGATGAGATTTTTTATCAAATGATGCACGACGCGGTTTCAAATTTTCCAAGACAAAATAAGCACAGCCATAATTGCAGTATTCTAACAAATAATCTTCTAAGCGACTGATTTTTTCCTCGCTTTCATTTGCCTTGTCATCTTTATAAAATCCACGCAAACGCAACTGCTCGTTGCCCCAGTCGCCAACAATATAATCAAATTTTGTTAAAATATCTGAAAAACGCTGATTAAAAGCTGTGACATCAAAACCTTCTTTGTAGTTGTCCACCAAATCAAATTCAATTGTCTCAGCCATCACTTTTGTTCCTATTTGCCGAAATTCCGGTCCAGGAAATTTATTGTAATTATATAATTCAGGTGCAATTTCTTTTCGCATAGTTATCCTTTATAAACGTTATTTACTTGTATTATCTTATTTTACCATAAAAAGAAGTGTTTTTGACAGTTGAAATATGGAATGAAAAAAGGGAATGGGACAAAAATCGATATTTCGTAAGAAATCGATTTTATCGTCTCACCCCCGGCAAAGTTGAGTAAGTCTGCAAAAGCTGATAGCCTCAGCACATTAGAAATCATTCAACTATTGCATTGTATTCTTTGAAACTGAAGACCTTCATCTCAGTCTCATATTGCCAACTGGTTCTTTTAGTTTTCTTCATTATTTAAGATTTTTTAGTACTTTTGAGGTAATCAATTGCGTCTTGCAAGGTCTTGACAGGTACAATTTTCATTTTAGTTTTAATTTTTTTAGCAGCTGCCAAAGCTGTCTCATAGTTTGTTTTCGCTTTAGGATTGGATTTTTTCACTTCCTTGGTGACTGGATTATTTGGCGCAAAGAAAATTTCTGCGCCATTTTTAGCTGCTGAAACAACTTTTTTATCAATCCCACCAATATCACCAACTTTTCCTTCACGGTCAATCGATCCTGTCCCAGCAATATTTCTGCCATCTCTCAATGTCGGGTCTGCAATCTGTGTATAAATCGCCAAGCTAAACATCAAGCCCGCACTTGGTCCACCAATCCCCGCTGTTGAAAATTCAATTGGTATATTACTTGCGACTTCTGTTCGGTCAATTAAGCTAATACCAATTCCATTTTTTCCATTTTCAAGTTTGATAATTTTACCTATAGCAGATTTTTTCTGACCGTCTTCTACATAGTTCACCTTGACCTTGCTGCCAATTTTCTGTGAGCCTACATAATCAATCAAATCTTTTGAACTGTTGAAAGTCTTATCATTCACGCCTGTCACAGTATCTGCAATATTTAGAATCCCTTTAAAGGTTGAATTCTTGGTAACTTGCAACACATAAACACCCAAATATTTCAAGCTAATATCCTTGCCCGCTTTTTTCAAACCTTGATATTTGGCTAAGTTTTGTGATGTTTCCATATAAA
This sequence comes from Streptococcus constellatus subsp. constellatus, assembly GCF_023167545.1. Classification (NCBI taxonomy): domain Bacteria; kingdom Bacillati; phylum Bacillota; class Bacilli; order Lactobacillales; family Streptococcaceae; genus Streptococcus; species Streptococcus constellatus. Next base: position 431,188 of record NZ_AP014647.1, on the reverse strand, counting down.
ATTGATTGATTCGCATATATTCTTTATCAGAAGTTCCGCCAGTCAGATCTTTCGCCGAATAAATATCTGTAAAAGGAGTCAACCAAGCATAAACCAAATGAGCAAAGGTTGCATGCTGAATCCCAACAGTGACAAAGTTATAAGAACCTTTTTCCTTATCCACTTTATTATCTACACGTAATACTTGCCGAACATCTGCTGCACCACCTGGCACCTCAATGTAATAAGGCAGAGGAACTATAAAAGACATGAACAGTAGAAGCAGCCCTACTACAGCCACTATCGGCCATTTTTTAAATTTAGTTCGTGATTTTTCCATGTTGTTTCTTTAACTCCTTTACGACACTTTCGGGCACATACTTTGAAACATCCTGCTCAAAAGCAATCAATTCACGAATTCTTGATGAGCTGAGATGCTGATAAGCTGGGGTGCTAATCAAAAAGATGGTATCCAATTCAGGTGCCAATTCATGATTGAAAAAGTTGAGCTTTCCCTCATAATCCAAATCTTGGCTATTTCGTAATCCCCGTACAAAAGTTGTCACTCCTAATCTTCGTGCCACTTCTACTGCTAATTCGTCATGAGAAATAACAATTTTAACATTATCCAAATGAACTAGAGCAGCTGCTATCATTTTTTCTTTCGCTTCAATACTAAAAAAACTCGTTTTCTCAAGATTATAAAAAATACCAACATAAAGACAATCAAAGAGCTTGCTAGCTCGCTCAATCAAGTCAACATGCCCCTTTGTAATCGGGTCAAAAGAACCCGTAAATAATCCAATTTTATCTGACATAAACCGTCACCTTTGAAATTCCATATATTTTTTGCTTCCAGATACCTAACCCTGCGATTTCTTCTGGTAAATCCACCGACTTGTCTGTCTCACAAACAACCAGTATATCATCACTCAAAAGCTCTCGTTCAGCCAATTTTTCAATATCTGCAGCAATCTGCTCTTTTGCATACGGAGGATCTAACAAAACTAAGTCAAACTGCCCTGCTAGTAATTCAAGTGCTCGATTAGACTCCATTTTAAGAAGTTCAAACCGCTTTTCTTCTTTAGTCATCTTGATATTTTGGCTGATAATCGCTTGCGCTCTGCGCTCTTTTTCAACCAAAACAGCCGATGCTATGCCTCGCGAAATAGCTTCAATAGCGAGACTACCACTTCCAGCATACAAATCTAGAACCCGCCCTCCATCAAAATAAGGACCAATCATATTAAAGATAGCTCCCTTAACTTTATCGGTCGTTGGTCTAGTCGTTTTACCTGCTAACGTTTTGAGAGGACGTCCCCCATATTTCCCTGCCACAACTCTCATAAAGAATATTATAACAAAATCTCTAAAGAATGTATCAGTTTTTCTTCTGTGATAGCTGTAAATCAATTGTTTTTTCTGTCCTACTTTTGGAATGCAGCTCAAATATGATGATTTCTCAATACAGTTTTTTTGCAATTAATTCAAGATAATTGCAAACCAAACAAAAATCCCCTGATATAAATCAGAGGACCGATTGATTATCTCACTTCAAGCAAGCCAACGTCACCATCTTCACGACGATAGAGAACATTGGTTGTGTTGTCTTCTACATCAGTATAGATGAAGAAATCATGTCCCAATAAATCCATTTGAAGAAGAGCTTCTTCTAAATCCATTGGTTTTAAGTCGATTTGTTTTGAACGTACCACTTTTGCAGGTGCAGCTTCTACTTCTTCAATAACAGCATCTGTAAATAACTGACTAGTTGATTTTTTATTACGGTTTTTACGTTCAATTTTTGTTTTATTTTTACGAATTTGACGTTCAATTTTATCTGTCACCAAATCAATAGAACCATACATATCTTGGGAAACATCTTCTGCACGAAGAGTGATAGAGCCAAGTGGGATGGTTACTTCAACCTTAGCTGTCTTTTCACGATATACTTTCAAGTTTACACGAGCATCCAATTCTTGATCAGCTTGGAAATATTTCTCGATTTTTTCAAGTTTAGAAACTACGTAATCACGAAGCGCTTCTGTTACTTCTAGATTTTCACCACGGATACTATATTTAATCATATAAGTACCTTCTTTCTAAGCATTTTGTTTTTCTTTACTTCATTATAACGCTTTCATTTTTTTTTTGCAAATTTTTTGTTATCTTGCTAATGAAAATGTCAAAATTTCTTTCACACCCGCTTCCACTAAAATATCTTTGGCAAGTTGTAAGGTTGCTCCTGTGGTATAAATATCATCTATCAAAAGAATTTTTGCTGGAAGTGTAACCTTGTCTTTTACTTTAAAGCACTGCTGGCTCTGCAATCGCTCCTCTCTCATCTTGCTTGATTGAGCAATTGTATCATATTTTTCTAAAATTTCCTTAAATTGCAACTTTGTACCCTCAAGAAAAGCTGTTACTTGATTAAACCCTCTTGCTTGATACTTTTCTACACTCACAGGAATTGGCACGAGCGTATAATCGCTATAATTTTTTAATTCTTGATGCAAAACTTCAGTAAATACAGAAGAAAGAGCATAATCTCCTTGAAATTTATATTGACTAAAGAAGTTTTTCATAGCTTCATTATAGACAAAACAACTCTTATGGCAAACTTCTTTTCCTTTCTTTGTCCACACATCACAGTCTATGCAGATTTCATCTATTCCGTCACGATAGCACTTAGGGCAATGTTGCGCTGAAATACGCTGGAATTTTTCAAAACAAGCATCACAAGCTTTTGCTTTGGGCTTCTTCAAAGTCAGCAAATCACAAAATGTTAGCTTTTCATCAAGTAGACTTTCACATAACAGACAGTTATTCATAAACCAGCCTCCTGATTCATCTCCCGAATTTCTTTAATAGCTTTTTCTATCGCCATAGTTGTACCATCATGAAAAAAGATTAACTCGCCTGTTGGTCGCTCCATACTACGACCAACACGACCAGCAATTTGTACCAAAGCACTGCGACTAAACAGACAATGGTTAGCCTCCACCACAAAAACATCTACACAAGGAAAAGTTACACCACGTTCTAGAATCGTCGTTGTTACTAAAATTGTGATATCCTTTTGACGAAATTTCTCTACAATATCTAGTCGATTTTCAGTCGTCGAAGCAACAAAGCCAACTTTTTCATTAGGGAAATTGTTTTGGAGAACCTCTGCAAATTCTTGTCCTCTTTTAATCTCAGAAGCAAAAATGAGAAGAGGAAAACCTGTTTTTCTTTGCTTTTTAACAAATTGTTCCAACTTAGGAACTAGCTTTTTTTGATTCAAGTATTTTTGAAAATTTTCCAACCAAACTTTTTGAGGAACAATTAAAGGGTTACCATGAAAACGTCTAGGGAGACTTAAGCGGCTCAACTCTCCCTTGCTAACTCTTTTGTCCAGCTCATCTGTGGAGGTTGCTGTCAAGAAAATTTTCGTGCCTTGTTCTTTGACTGCTTGATGAACCGCATGATAAAGCATTGGATTGTCTACATAAGGAAAGGCATCCACTTCGTCAACGATGAGCAGATCAAATGCTCGGTAAAATTTGAGAAGCTGATGCGTTGTGGCAATTACGAGAGGACTGCGAAAATACGCTTCTGATTCGCCATGCAGGAGTGAAATATCACAAGCAAAATCTATTTTCAGTCTACGATAAAGTTCTAAACAGACATCAATTCGTGGGCTAGCCAAGCAGACGGCCCCGCCTTGATCAATAACTTGTGCTACCACCTGATAGATCATTTCTGTTTTTCCAGCTCCCGTGACTGCATGGACCAAGCTATCTTTTCGCTTGGCAACTGCCTCCACAAGTCTTTGAGAAACCTTGGCTTGAAATTCTGTTAACGTTCCTTGCCATTTTAAGACATCCGCTTTAGGAAACTCTTCCTGTGGAAAATAATAGAGTTCTTCATCACTTCTGACCCTTCCTAAGATCAAGCAGGATCTACAGTAGTAAGCACCTATTGGCAGTTGGTGTCTTTCTTTATCAACTGCTTGCCCACAGCGATTGCAACATAATTTCCCTTTTTCTTCTTTCATTGCTGGTAAAGTTTGCGCATATAATTGCAATTCTGCTGGTAGTTGTGCTTTTGTAAACATACGACCTAAGCAATCTTGTAATTCTATCATATCTATTTATTCGAAAAAACTTTGGCAAAATACAAGTTTTTTTGTAAAATGAAGATATGGAGTTTAGAACAATCAAAGAGGACGGACAAGTCCAAGAAGAAATCAAAAAATCGCGCTTTATTTGTCACATCAAGCGTGTAACAACAGAGAACGAAGCACGAAATTTTATTCAGGCTGTCAAAAAAGAACACTACAAAGCTACTCATAACTGCTCTGCCTTTATATTAGGAGAGCGGAGTGAAATGAAGCGAAGTAGTGATGATGGAGAACCAAGTGGGACTGCTGGTGTACCTATGTTAGGCGTTTTAGAAAATCATCAACTAACTAATGTCTGTGCTGTCGTGACACGCTATTTTGGTGGTATCAAGCTAGGGGCAGGAGGTCTTATTCGGGCGTATAGCAGCAACGTTGCTTTAGCTATCAAAGAAATCGGGATCGTCCATATAAAAGAACAACTTGGACTGAGGATCGCTCTCTCTTACAGTCAATATCAAGAATTACCCAATTTTCTTAAAGCTAACCATTTACAAGAACAAGATACATCCTTTACAGAACAAGTCCAAACGACCATTTTTGTTGATAAAGATGATAAGGACAGCGTTATAGAGGAGTTGATTGAGTTGTTTAATGGAAAAATCGACATTACTGACCAGGGATTGCGGAAAGTTGAAGTTCCCATTTCTTTATCCTAAATATTAAAAAAAGCTATCACCTTGATAGTTTTTTTATATTTTACAAAGACTTCTTTTCGTTTTATACTGATGCTATCAACAGAATTGAGGTATTATTTTATGGCAAAAATTTATCGTAACATTACAGAACTCATTGGAAATACTCCTATCGTGAAATTAAACAGACTTGTTCCAGAAGGTGCTGCTGATGTCTATGTCAAATTAGAAGCTTTTAATCCAGGCTCATCTGTCAAAGACCGCATTGCTCTCAGCATGATTGAGACTGCTGAGCAAGAGGGCTTGATTCAACCAGGTGCAACCATTGTCGAAGCAACCAGTGGAAATACCGGAATTGGTTTGTCTTGGGTTGGTGCTGCAAAAGGTTATAAGGTTGTTATTGTCATGCCAGAAACTATGAGTGTTGAACGTCGCAAAATTATCCAAGCTTATGGTGCAGAATTAGTATTAACTCCCGGAAGCGAAGGAATGCAGGGAGCGATTGCCAAAGCTGAAGAAATTGCTAAAGAACGAAACGGCTGGCTACCACTTCAGTTTAACAACCCAGCTAATCCAGAAATACACGAAAAAATAACAGGAGCAGAAATTATTGCTGCTTTCGGTAAGAAAGGTTTGGATGCCTTTGTCGGAGGAGTTGGCACAGGTGGTACCATTTCTGGTGTTTCTCATGCTCTCAAAAAAGTCAATCCAGATATACAAGTTTATGCAGTTGAAGCCGATGAGTCCGCTATCCTGTCCGGTGAGGAGCCTGGGCCTCACAAGATTCAGGGTATTTCTGCTGGTTTTATCCCAGAAACACTAGACACTCAAGCTTACGACAGTATTGTTCGCGTTACTTCTAATCAAGCACTTGAACTTGGACGTCGTATCGGTGGACAAGAAGGTTTTCTGGTAGGTATTTCTTCTGCTGCAGCTATTTATGCTGCACTTGAAGTAGCCAAAAAACTAGGAACAGGTAAAAAAATTCTAGCTCTTGCTCCAGATAATGGCGAACGCTATTTATCAACAGATCTTTATAATGTTGAAGTTTAAACGTCTAATCATCCGTAAATACAAGACCAATCACAATTTTAAACTTTCAAATAGGTAAAAAAAACAGCTTTACTATTGAGCTGTTTTTTTGTTGAAGTAATGTTGACTTATTTGTTGGAAATATAGGGAACTTTATTATTTCAGGTACTCTACTTCAGATATGTATAGTTGGAACCTTTCTGTCCTCAGATGTTAGTTTACTCCGCTATTTATCCAAACCTAATTTTTGGTACAGTTCCTCACTAGACAGGTCATTTTCTCCATCAAGTAAGAGAGTTTCGCAAAATGCAGTCAAAAACTCGAGACATTTCTGCAAAATTTTGGCATCATCCAAAGCCAAGATATCTCGGAAAAATTTAGCATGTTTTTGAAAGCAAACAAGAGTTTAGGTGTATATTAATTTACGCACCCGCGAAGGGTGCGACTCAGCAGCGGGAGTTTATGAGCTAGGCGATCCGATTTCAATCCACGCACCCGCGAAGGGTGCGACCTTTGAAAAAACAAGATATTTATTTTATTATTTCAATTTCAATCCACGCACCCGCGAAGGGTGCGACCTTCGCCGATAAAGGCAAGCATTTTCGCAAATTTTATTTCAATCCACGCACCCGCGAAGGGTGCGACAAAAATCCAACGTTACAAAAAATAGATATTTTTAATATTTCAATCCACGCACCCGCGAAGGGTGCGACAAATCGGTCTTTAAATTTAATATCCAATCAAGATATTTCAATCCACGCACCCGCGAAGGGTGCGACTAAATTTAAAGATAGTTTTTCCAAAACTTTTATTATTTCAATCCACGCACCCGCGAAAGGTGCGACACATTTTTTAGTAAAATAACAGAGTTTGGAAATAATTTCAATCCACGCACCCGCGAAGGGTGCGACGAAATACATCATTTCAAACGAGCTATACAGGTCTATTTCAATCCACGCACCCGCGAAGGGTGCGACTGTTGCTATTTACGGGGAGTGATTAAATGTCGAAATTTCAATCCACGCACCCGCGAAGGGTGCGACAATAACTCAATCACATCGTACACACTAGCTTTATATTTCAATCCACGCACCCGCGAAGGGTGCGACACATCATGCGCATTGTTTAAGGCTCCTCTTGTCTATTTCAATCCACGCACCCGCGAAGGGTGCGACTGTGTAGACTGTTTTCTTTAATTTTTGTTTGTAATTTCAATCCACGCACCCGCGAAGGGTGCGACTGTAATCACGTTGTCGCTATCCCAATCCATGAGTATTTCAATCCACGCACCCGCGAAGGGTGCGACAAAAATGGAAGATTGGCAAAAACGTTTTATCGATATTTCAATCCACGCACCCGCGAAGGGTGCGACAAATTGATGCAAGGTGCACTCACAAGCATTTTGATTTCAATCCACGCACCCGCGAAGGGTGCGACAAAGTCAGACTGCCATGGGCTATATTTGCTAGAATTTCAATCCACGCACCCGCGAAGGGTGCGACTCTTAGCTAGTAACTTGTCGCCATTTTCGTCCATATTTCAATCCACGCACCCGCGAAGGGTGCGACCTGGATTTGACAGGTAATAACAGCTTTTATGCAACATTTCAATCCACGCACCCGCGAAGGGTGCGACAGTCAAAATGGGCCAACGTCGAGTGGCCGTTCCTATTTCAATCCACGCACCCGCGAAGGGTGCGACAGCGCATGGTTGCACCGTTTGTGACTATATCTAAGAATCTATTGAGCTATTTCATTTAATAAAAACTGGATTTTTGCCACTATCATTCTGTTTTTATGCGCGAATGTCCTAGGTTTTGATGTGCAACCTAGGTTCGCACACAAGTTTTTATAAAAGTAATATCCCGACATCAGGGTCATAACTGTCATTTCGACCAAGGGTTTCTACACGATTTTGCCAATTTTTACCAAGCAAGTAAAATCGTATACTATCTGATTCTTGGTCAATGATTGTCAACAGTTTATTTTTTATTTCTACAAATTCAGCCGGAGTTACTGAGCATTCAAAAACGGAATTTTGCACACGCTGACCATAATCAACACAAAGTTTTGCGACATGCCTCAGACGTTTCCTGCCTGCGGAAGTTTCCGTATTGACATCATAAGTTACTAAAACCATCATAAATTTACTCCTAGATTAAAAATGGCGGATAGGATTCTAATTCTCCACGAATTGCTTTGGCCAATAGCTGAGCTTGGACATAAGGCAACAGCATCAGCTTGACTTTTTCCTTAGTGAAAGGATGTTCAGTTTCTGTATGCTTACGCTTCTGCCAAGCTTCAATAAAGATAGCACGTCCCTTTTCAGTTAAAATAACACTGCTATTTTCCTTGATGTCAAAATGCTTTTTATTTAATTGCCCTTTATTTATCAGAGAAAAAACAAATCTATCAACAATATAAGAACGAAATTCTTCCACTAAATCCAAGGCTAAACTTGCACGACCCGGCCTGTCAGTATGATAAAAACCAACATAACTGTCTAGTCCAACAGCCTCCAAAGCAGACTGACATTCATAGGTTAACAAACTATAGCCAAATGACAAAAGAGCATTGACACAATCTTGAGGCGGCCGTCGCGTGCGTCCGTTGAACTGAAATGTTTCCTTATCAGTTAAAACGAGGTTGTTAAAGGCACGAAAATATTGGTTGGCTGCCTGACCTTCAATTCCTAAAAGAGAATCCTTGTCTTCAGCTGCTTGAACCTGTTCCAAGGCCCACGTCAATTCTGTATTCACTTCTTCAAAGAGACGGCTATCGATCCGATCCCGATGGTCACGCTTGAAACGCAATAAATATTTTCTAGAATTTGAAATCTTAGCAAGAATAAAACGTTTTGCATATTCTAGAGACTGTTCTTCATCCGCCAAACGATAGTGCTGTCTCCTTAGCAAAACATTCCCATTTGTTTGCCCAACAAATCGTCCGCAAAAGCGTCCCTGTGGTGTATGGAAGGACAAATTAATCTGATTTTCAGCACATAGTTCAATCAAAGAAGGAGACGCTCCTAAATAAGAAAAACAAACAATGCCATCAATAATTCGATACGGGAAACGACTGATAACTTTACCTTCTTGCTTGATAACGATGTTGTCTCTTTCACGCGTTAAATAAAAATTATCTTGAGTCAAATATAGAGTATTCAAATATAGAGTATTAAGTAGCTTTTTCATAAGCTATCCTCACTTTTTAGTGCTTGGAAAATATAATTGTCAACATTGCGCGCCTTTTTGCTCAAACGCGGCATGCAAATATCAACTAAGGAGCATAACTGACAGTTTTTAAAATATTCAGCTTTCGGAATAAGCTTTTTGTCATAATATTCATGCATTTGGCAAGCCAACTCGGCTACTTCTTTTCGAAAATCAGAAGTAATTTCTATTCGCTTCTTTTGATTTACACTATGATAGTAAAGATAACCATACTCGATTTCGCATCCAAGAGTTTCTTCAAGACAAATCGTTTGAGCAACCAGCTGAACAATGTCACGAGTATCCTTTTTAGGTTTTCCACGCTTATATTCAATAATGACAGGAAGCCATTTGCCACGTTTTCCTTTTAGCGGAACTCCTTTTTCATCCTTATGGAATTCAACCACATCCAATATCCCATAGAGACCAAGCTCTTTTGATGAGACATGCATGGCTCGTGAGGTAATGACATCCTTTCGCTTTTCTTTAATATAAGGATTATCCGCCTTCTGATGCAAAATCTGCCCATGAGCTGTCGCTTCGTTTTCAGCCCACTGCTGCTCAATATGAATCAAACTCCATTGGCGCTTGCAAAATTGGAAATGCTGAATACCAGATAACATCAAATAGTCACTTTCAGCATAAACCATTTTACAGTCCTTCTAAGATATCAACTTTCAATCCTTTAGCTTGATATTCTGCTAATTTTTCTTGATTAAGATGAATGCTGTAGTCATCGTAATTATCTTTATCCTGTTTTTCTTTGTCAAATTCAATCAAATCAAAAACACGCGCACTGGAAACATTTCCTAACTTATTAGAATGAGTAAACCAGAAGACTTCCCTCACGCGCATAGAACCTTCAGGACGAGCGGATGACGCATCGTTCTCAAACAGACTGATAAGTGCTTTCTTAATTACCTCAGCATCTTCATCAGAAAATCCTGTTTTTTCAGCAAAATTTGGATTAATCGAACCTTTGATGACATAGACACCATAATCAACAAAATGCTTAGTTCCCATAGTGTCTGACGAACGACCGCTTTCATTTTTTGCTTCCATACCGTTGGTACTTCTAGTAATCTGTAGACTGGAAATCACAATTGGTTCCAAAGATTTAGCCATATTCAGCGAAACTGGACCACGAACACCGATTGACTTTTTAAGATAAGTAAATACTTGACCGAAGGAACGCACATCCATCCATAATTGATTAGCTTTTTCTTCAATTTCTGCATCTGAATCTTTTGAAGTGAATTGATTAGAGAAACGTTTTTCAAGCGAGCGAAACTCGTCCTCAATGCGATCACCTGCCTGTACAAAAGTAGGACAACCAAAATCTTGCATACGATTCCTAATTTTACGTTTAATAGCCACATCTGAAATCAAGCCATGGCCCTTAGCATCTGTTCTTGGCATATTACCAGATAAAGGATCGCCATTTGCATTTGCCTCACGTACCTCAATCGTCACCATAAAATCAATTTTGTGTTCCAACATATCTTATCCCTCGTTTTCTTTAGTTTGTTTAGTGTAGTAAAATTGTTTTTCAGCATAGTAGCCAAAGATAAATTTATAATCTAATGGCTGAGTAAACTCTTTATTAGCATATAATGGGGTTAAAAGTTGAATAATTTCTTTTCTTTCTTTCTCCAATTTATGCCAAATACCAGGTCTATTCAATTTCAAAACTTCCTCATAAGGCTTAATTTTATTTTCTAAATGTTTCATCATCTTGGCTGGTTGACCTGTATAAGCATTCCAGTAACGCTCAGCATTCGTGATGCGTTCTTGGCTACTGCCATCTAGAGCATAGCGCTGCGCTTCAAACAGCTCATAAATTGCAAGTAAGCGTCCAAATAGATAAGAACGATCTGTTTCTTGATGGTCTAACATTGGTGTGAACTCCCTTCCATATTGTTTTTGTAAAACCGCTAAACTAACTTGTTGTACTTGATACCAGTGCTTAGAATACTTCTGTCTTTGTTTAATGTTATCTTCTAATTTTTTTACAACACTGTTTGGTATTGACCTTCCATCAATCAAAGCTGTTACTAATTGCTGATATTGATCGCTCTTAAAACTGTCATTATCCAATTCCAAATAACGTTCTCTGTCAACACCGTAGGCAGCGTTGATTATTTCATTAAAAGTAGGTGTTCTTAATTTATAATTTCCAGATTTAGTTTTTGCCTCCCAAGAATAGTCTTCCTGCCAAGTTTCCAGATTTTTCAATAACTGGGAAACTTGAACCTGACGGAAATATTTTAAAGCAATCCGACCATTGCTTGTTTTATTCAATATTGCAATATAATAGGTTGCATCGTTACCAAACAATTTTTGTCCCTTGATAAACGAAGATTCTATTTGCCTACTTTCTTCGTTCGGTTTAATGGGAACTAAACTTTCTTCTTCATCATCTTCAAATAAATCATTAAATATCGGCTTCACAATATCCAATTGACTCTCATTCACTAAATCATCACTAAACCAATTGATGAGATATTGTGACGATCCCAACCAAGTACTGCTGTTTTTATTTTCCAGCAGATACTTAATCATTAAATGAATTTTTTCCGAAGTTTCATAACCAACACTAAAAACATCTTCCCGCTCTTTGAATCGCCCTTTATAAGCCTCTCCTTTATTACTAACTGAAATGATTTTCGCAGTTCCCATTAGTCCTCTATGTTTATTTGTAATTTGTTCCATACGTCCACTAATATTACACGTTCTCAAATTATCTTGATTAGCAGTCATAAACGAAATAAAGGATTGGTGTAAGGCCTTGTAGCTAGTCACTGATTCATCTTTAAAGCCATGAAATTGTACAATTGAAAACTCTAGGAAATAAGCGGACAAATCAACAGTCTTGTTTTTTCCATCAGAGTCAGAATAGGTGATTTTCAATCCCTCCCTTTGGTAATGATCACCATATAAAGACCGAAGAATACTACTTAGAAAATCTGTTTGGAGAATAAAATGCTGAATTTTCATCAAAAAATCCTTGACTTTACCTTCCTCACAGTAAGCAATCCAACTAGCTAATTGTTTATGAAAATCATCATATTGTGATTGACTCACCTCTGGTATATAATAAGAAAACTTGTCTACTAGAGGATGTGGATCAGGATTGCTACCAGATCTTGCTACAGAATTTGCAGTCACAGGAAATATAATCATTTGATTATCATCCATGACCTCTGCCTTATAGAAACTACCATCCTGATCCAACTTAACTGCAATAATATTTTTACCATTTGACTTCAAACTAGTATGATAAAGCGGAAGCAAAACAGGATTGTCCCCATTTTGTTGGTCAACTAATTCAATTTCTTCTGCTTTTTCATAAGCTTTTAAGAGAGAAGTAAAAAAATCCATTAGCCTTCTCCTTTCTCCATAGCATCGTATTCCTTAAGTTCATCATCAACGGACTTAATCTGGCCAGGTGTCTTAAAGGTATAACTAGACAAAGTATTTACAATTTCACACTCAGACTGAGGCTTAAACTTAATCAACCCATTCTCCATCACTGTTTTTGTAAAATAAGATTTTAATGGTGTCGTTTCGTCTTTGGGATAAGCAAAAGAATGGAACATAATACCTAAATCAATAGTAACGCCATCATAGTAAGAAGGGGTGTTCTCATATTCTTCCTGACTAATTTCATCGACTAAGCCAAAGCATTCGCTGGTTCCTAAAAAAACATTGCGTCGTCCACCTTTTCGAATCGAGCGTTCCATAATGGCTTCATGCTTGTTAGGCAGCCTATCTTGCATTAAATCTTCACGATTTTCATTCCAAATGAAATGGAATTTCACTAGATATTCCACATCACTCAAATAGGACACGTAGCTCAAATCTGCGCTGTAATCATGTAACAAAGCACGAACGCCGTGTAATTCTGTCTGAATTTGATTAACAACCTTAACTTCAGTGACAATATTTATGAATGTTGGCTTATAATAAATACTATCAATTATGCCTTGCAAAGCTTGCCGAGTAGGAACAGAATATGATGATCTCTCTCCACCACCTTTAGTTGCAGGGTTTGTAAAGAGGGCCTGATCACCACGCACCCTCGCATAGAAATTTCTTGATCTGTACAAGGTTAAAACCTCCTTATGTTATTTTATAATCCTATCTTAGCACTTGAAATTTCAAAAGTCAATTTTTTTATTTCTATATGTAGTGTTTATAATTTCAATATTGCTTGTATGAATCAATTTTGATATAATCTAAGCATCATAGTGCTATCTATGTGGATTGAAATTATATTTAGTGCTTATTTATACTGAATTACAGGTCAACGAAGTCCTCTACTGACTCTCGTTGGCCTGTTTTCTTTTAACTTTTACATCAGGAAACTTCCTGACTCTAGGGTGATCCCCTTTTTCTCATCATAATAACCATCTGACAATATCTGAATTTGGCCGTTCAGATACGATTTTGTCGCTTCAAGTAACAAATCGCGTTCACGAACATTTACCGTATAGGGCTGCAAGGCCTTCAAGAGAATCTTTATCGTTTGATAATCTTCCTCTGATGGATAATCAGATTCACATAATTCTTCCAAGTCTAATAATTTTTCAATAGCGTCTCCATAAGGAACTAGTATACCTACCGTTTCATTGTTTATCAGATTCAATTTCAAACCAGCAGTCTTAAAGGCTTGTTTTAACTTTCCTTTAAAATTATTTCTGTATTGATATGAGTTTGTGCTTAAATAATCAAAAACTGACTCACCGTCCGACAAAGGATAATCCATTAAACCTTGATTATTGGCATAATAATATTCAAAAAAATCACGATTTAAAAGTGAAGTGTCTATGGGCGATGAAATCTTATGTAGAATACATTCTGTCGCATCTTTCTTAGCTTTTATTTCTTTGAGTGGTGAGATATTTTCTTCTTCACTTGTCAGATTAACTAAGGTAACTTGTCCCTTATCCCGTTTTCCTTCACGATTACAACGTCCGCTAGCTTGTACAATCGAATCAATTCCTGCATACGAGCGAATGACGTGATTAAAATCGACATCAACACCCGCTTCAATTAGCTGGGTACTGATACAAATAAGTGGTAGACCATCTTTCAAACCTTGTTTAATTTCCGAAATAATATCCAATCTATGCTGCGCACACATATTCGTTGAAAGCTGATAGATCGGCCTATCTGTCAACTCCTTAAGTAAGGTATAAAATTTGTCAACTGTCTTTTTGGTATTAAAAATCGCAAGAATAGACTCGTCATTTTCCAGTACAAAATCTACTAAATCTGACAGATTCGAATGTTGATTATTTTCATCAAATTTTCTAAGTTCTGTTCTTGAAAAGACTTCTTTTTCGTCATGAGTTAACTCAACAATATCAGCAACTTCACCATATTTTCCTCCATAAGAAAGTTTATGTTTAATAGCAGTAGAATCATAAGCTGGCTGTGTAGCCGTACATAAAATAATGGTTGTGTTCATCACTTTATTTAAAAAATTCATGGTTAAATTAAATAAAGTTGTCACCTCAATAGGCAAGGATTGCACTTCATCTAAAATCAAAACACTATTAGCTAAACTAGAAAAACGACGAATATTGGCTGATTTAGTTTTAAATAAAGTTTGAAAAAATTGTACCATCGATGTCAAAATAACCTGACCGTCCCAACTGTCAATCAAATACTCAGACATTAATATTTCTTTTTCATCGTTATCATCAGTCTGCCTAATAACATTAGAATGATGTTCCAATACACCTGCATCACCAGTTACGTTTCGAATTTCAGCAGCATTCTGCTCTAAAATAGATAAAAATGGTGTAATGTAGAAAAATCTTGATTTATTTTGGTCAACCAATTGATGAAAAGCATACCTCATACTAAGATTCGTCTTCCCAGCACCAGTGGGTAAGTCTAATCGATAGATACCCGTTGAATCACTTTCTCCCCTACTTTTTACTCGTTCAGCAATTTGTGAGCGAATTTCATTAAGCCTTGTGGTTGGACTCCCAAACTCACCGTACTTCTTCTCAATAGCTTCCAGATAAGACTTATTTAGTTTGATTTTTTCTTCCTGTTTTAGGGGATTTATAAGCAGCCCATAGGCATTAATTGTATCGAGAATATCAGTATTTTTTAATAATGATAGGTATAGCCGTACAAAACATGATTGATAATAAGCTTCCTCACTACTATCCTGACATTCTAAAATTGACATGGCTTGTTGATAATTTTTAAATGCTTTATTAATTAATATTTCTAAATCCTGATAGCCATAATCTTTCAATTTTGTTTCGATAAATTGTAAAATATAGTTCAACCAAAAAACTCATAGCGTTTCATTGGTGTAAACTGTAAGTAACCACACAAACAGAACCCGAGGAAAAACTATGAGCTACTCCCATCTTACCATAACCGACCGAATAAAGATAGAAACCTACTTGGAATTAGGTTTAAAACCTTGCCAAATTGCAAGTAAACTTGGCGTCCATAAGTCTACCATTTCAAGAGAGTTAAGACGATGTCAAAATGGTTATTCCGCAGTCTTAGCACAGGAACAGTACGACCACAGGGCTAAGCAAAAAGGTCGGAAGTCTTGTTTAACACCAAAGTTGAAAAAGGAAATTGAGAACGGTTTAAAATCCTCCTGGTCGCCTGAACAGATTTGTGGGCGCTATCAGCTTGAACAAAAGCCAATGGTAGCTTTTAAAACCATCTATAACTGGCTCTATGCTGGTTTGATTGATCTGGATTTAAGCGTCCTCCGTCGTAAAGGAAGAACTCGACAACCCAAAGAAACACGTGGGACATTTAGGATTGGCACGCCGATTGCCAAACGTCCTAAAGAGGTTCGGAATCGTGAAACTTTTGGCCACTGGGAGCTTGATACTGTAGTGTCTTCCAGAGGCAAAAGCAAGGGGTGTTTAGCGACTTTTCTAGAGCGAAAAACTCGTTTTTACTTAGCTTTCAAGATACCAGATAGAACAGCCAAAGCCATGTTTTCAGCCATCGAACAACTTTGTAGGCTATTTCCAAAAGAGACTCTTAAAACCTTCACTTCAGACAGGGGAAAAGAGTTCGCCTGCTATCCTCTAGTAGAGAATTTAGGAATTTCCTTTTTCTTTGCGGACGCCTATTCATCTTGGCAGAGAGGAAGTAATGAAAACGCAAATGGCTTACTAAGAGAATATTTCCCAAAGAAAACAGATTTAGCTGCTATCTCTGATGAGGCTTTGAACAAGGCCTTATATGATATCAATCACCGACCACGAAAATGTTTAGCTTACAGAACGGCTTATGAAGCTCTAGTGGATGAGTTAGAGTAAATGTTGCACTTATTCTTGCAATTTATCTTCTAAAAAGTTGGCAAAATTCTTCACATCGCTATCATAATGATAGTCTACCCTTTCCTTAGCAATACGATTTCTAAGTTTGTTATAAGCGTATTGAGCTGATTCCTTATCAAAAATATCAAACATTCCATGATGAGCAGAAATAACATAAGCAACAACTTCATTAAATTGTAAACGCGTTGTTTTATCAACAGCCTTTGCCGAAAGACATATATTGATTTTCTCAAACAAATATTTAGCACCAGCATAGGAATGATCGACGTGCATAGCAGGGTTCTTGGTTAATTTATCTTGGAATTTATTATCGGCTTTTCCTAAATCATGATAAAGGCCCAGAAGAAAGAGTAAATCACCTTGACCAATCAATTCAGCTTCTTCCCTTGCCTTGTTGGCTACATTAAAGGAATGTTCTTCCAACGACTGTTTCTTATTTGTTTCACATTCATAATGCGCTAAAATCATTTCATCATTTACCTCTCAATGAGTACTTTCCATAAAGTTTCGCAATAATATTGTAACACTTTTTAAAACTTTTGAAAACGAATACATTATATTTGAAATAATCAAAACATAATTCCTATTAACGGTCATAAGTCCATAAGAAAACACGGCTTTTATTCCGTGTTTCTATGTTTATTTTAGGAGTTTTTCCATCTCTTTAATCCGTTCCACTGTGGCATCGTATTTAGCTTGGTAATCAGCTTGTTTTTGTCTCTCTTTCTCGACGATTTCGGGCTTGGCATTTTGGATGAAGCGGTCGTTACCGAGTTTTTTGGCAACTATGTCTAGTTCTTTTTGCCATTTGGCCAGTTCTTTGTTGAGGCGGGCTAGTTCTTCTTCGACGTTGAGCAAGTCTGCCAGCGGCAGGAAGATTTCTGCACCTGTAATAACTGCTGACATGGCTAGTTCTGGGGTGGCAATGGCAGAGCTGATTTCAAGTGTTTCTGGGTTTGTGAAACGTTTGATGTAGTTGACATTGGCCTTGAAAAAGTCTTCCAAGTTGCTATCGCTTGTTTTAACAAGAATGGTGATAGGTTTGCTTGGAGCTACGTTGACTTCTGCACGCGCATTACGTACAGCACGAATCAGGTCTTTGAGACTTTCCACGCCAGAATGCGCCGTTTGATTTTCAAAAGCAGGATTAACAGTTGGATAAGCTGCTGTCACGATCGAACCATCTGCGTATTGACCGAAGATTTCTTCTGTTACAAATGGCATGATTGGGTGAAGGAGGCGCAAAATCTTATCAAGTGTGTAAAGAAGAACAGAACGAGTAATAACTTTTTCAGCCTCATCTTCGCTGTAAAGTACTTCTTTCGTCAATTCAACGTACCAGTCGGCAAATTCATCCCAGATGAAGTTGTAAAGGATGTGACCAGCCACACCAAATTCAAATTTATCAAAGTTTTCAGTAACTTTGGCAATTGTTTCATTCAAGTTGTGAAGAATCCAGCGGTCAGTAACATTCCCGGCTGTACCAGCCACAACTTTTGCAACATTTTCACTCGCTTGCTCAAGGGTCAAGCCTTCATTGTTCATGAGGATGTAGCGAGAGATGTTCCAGATCTTGTTAATGAAGTTCCAAGATGCATCCATTTTCTCGTAAGAGAAGCGCACGTCTTGCCCTGGTGCAGAACCGTTTGAAAGGAACCAACGAAGGGCATCGGCACCGTATTTTTCAATAACATCCATTGGGTCAATACCGTTACCAAGTGACTTAGACATCTTGCGTCCTTGCTCGTCACGGATAAGACCGTGGATAAGCACGTTTTCAAATGGACGGCGTTCTGTGAATTCCAAGGATTGGAAGATCATACGAGACACCCAGAAGAAGATGATATCGTAACCTGTTACCAAGGTTGAAGTTGGGAAGTAACGTTTGAAGTCTTCTGCTTCTGTGTCAGGCCAACCCATTGTTGAGAATGGCCATAGAGCTGAACTGAACCAAGTGTCCAACACGTCTGGATCTTGCGTCCAATAATCACCTTCTGGCGCTTCTTCGCCCACATAGATTTCGCCATCTGCATTGTACCAAGCAGGGATTTGGTGGCCCCACCAGAGTTGACGGGAAATGACCCAGTCGTGAACATTTTCCATCCATTGAAGGAAAGTATCGTTGAAACGTGGTGGGTAGAATTTCACTTTGTCATCAGTATCTTGGTTGGCAATGGCATTCTTAGCCAATTGGTCCATTTTAACAAACCATTGAGTTGATAAGCGTGGCTCGACCATAACGCCAGTCCGCTCTGAGTGACCAACACTGTGAACACGTTTTTCGATTTTGACAAGAGCACCAATTTCTTCTAACTTAGCAACGACTGCTTTGCGAGCTTCAAAGCGGTCCATGCCAGAAAATTCTCCGGTCAAGTCATTCATGGTTCCGTCATCATTCATGACGTTGATTTGTGGCAAGTTATGACGTTGACCGACTAAAAAGTCATTAGGGTCGTGTGCTGGAGTAATTTTAACCACACCTGTTCCAAACTCAGGGTCAGCATGTTCATCTGCTACGATTGGAATCAGCTTGTTAACAATTGGCAAGATAACATTTTGCCCAATTAAATCTTTGTAACGCTCATCATTTGGATGGACAGCAACAGCCGTATCCCCAAACATGGTTTCGGGTCGGGTTGTTGCTACTTCAAGGGCGCGTGAGCTGTCTTCTAACATGTAGTTCATATGGTAGAAAGCACCTTCCACGTCCTTATGGATAACTTCAATATCAGAAAGAGCTGTACGAGCCTTTGGATCCCAGTTGATGATAAATTCACCGCGGTAAATCCAGCCTTTTTTGTAAAGTTCAACAAAGACTTTACGAACCGCTTTTGACAAACCCTCATCAAGGGTGAAACGTTCACGAGAGTAATCGACAGAAATCCCCATTTTACCCCATTGCTCCTTGATAGTGGTAGCGTACTCGTCTTTCCATTCCCAGACTTTATCCAAGAATTTTTCACGACCGAGGTCATAGCGTGAGATACCATCTTCAGCAAGACGTGCTTCAACTTTTGCCTGTGTTGCAATCCCAGCATGGTCCATCCCTGGAAGCCAAAGCGTGTCAAAACCTTGCATGCGCTTCTGACGAATAATAATATCTTGCAAAGTCGTATCCCAAGCATGACCAAGGTGCAGTTTCCCCGTCACATTTGGTGGTGGAATAACGATTGAATAAGGATGTGCCTTCTTGTCGCCTGACGGCTTAAAAACATCCTCATCAAGCCATTTCTGATAACGACCAGCCTCAACCTCGGCTGGATTGTATTTAGGTGAAAGTTCTTTAGACATGTATGTGCTCCTATCTTTTTATAACGGCCTAACTAGACCTTCTTCTATTCCTTTTTTTAAACTGCTAAAACAAACTCTTGTCATTGCTTCATTTTTCATTCCTTCAGAATATTTTTTTTCAGATTTCTCAGCAAAATTACGGAAATACCACTCAACATGGTCACTTGAATCAACTGACTTATACTGCTCAAAATTTTCAAACGAAGCAATGTAACCAATATAAACTTGGATTAACAAAGATTCGTCAAAATAAGCATCATTAACAAAATGATAATTTGTTTTTTTATCTAAAAGAAATTTATTCAACTCTGTAATTAAGTTATATTGTTGTTCATTTAAATCAAAATATTCCTCATTTAATAATACCCTCTTATCAGGTTTATTAAAATCATACCTGGTATCTGTAGTCATTTGTGAAACTAACTTTCCAATCAAAACAACAATCATATCTGTTATTTGTAATCCGACATAGTCTCTAGAATTACAAGACTCTTCAATTTTATTAATCTTTAAACTACTAAATATGTCACTAGGTATTCCTTCATCTAAGAAAAGGACCCATTCAATGTTATCATCAGGATATCTTTGCTCAGTCATCCACAAATCAAATGCCCACTTTACTTTATTCCAATCGAAAGATAGTTTTAAGTCCGGGTCAGATAACTTAATTTTATGGTCATTAATTACCCTATCCATTGAAATAATGAGTTGTTGGTAAATAACTAATTGCTGAGCCATCCTCATATTTCCTTGATTATTATTAATTATCCTATTCAAATCCTGCTTTATTAGTTTCAACAAAGGTCTTGTTGGCAATGTTTTATCCAATAAAGCTTCAATAACTTTTTTTGAAGCCTCAATTTCAGCATATTTGGTTAAAACATATTTAGCGATAAACGGTGAAAATTCTGTCTCTTCATCTAAAAAATAAAAGAAGTTAGTTAATCTTGAGGAGGTAATAATCGACATTTTGCTAATCATAAAAAGTAAATTATCAACACCGTATCGATTCAACATTCTAAAAACTGATGTATAAAATTGAACTTCATTATCTTTCATAGAGGCAATTCCAAGGTTAAAATTTGTCTTTAACAAATCTAAACCTTTAAGTTCCCTATTCTTCTTTTTTAATGATTGCTGGAGTTGTTTTCTACTTGATAAATAAGTTTCAACAATTTGATTATACTCCTGTTTAATTGTTTCATACACTACTTCATCAATTTGAATCACATTAGCAACGTAACAATGCATATTATCATTAGCATAAGATAATTTATTTTGCTTATCAAATGGCTTTGTAATTTTAAAGGAATTTTGTGGACCTTTTTCGTCCATAAATAGATAATTCATTATCTCTCTCTTTTTTCTTTTCCCAACTGTTCGAAATTTTCTAACAGTTCAACTAACAACTTCTAACACTCCCACTCACTTTTTAGCAATCCATATCGTAAATCATCACAGCGCTTGCCTTGGCTATCTTTGCGGTCACGGATGCGAGATTCGAGGGTGAAGCCAAGTTTTTCAGCAATACGCTGGCTTGCTTTGTTGTATCCATAGCATTCAATTTCGATTTTGTGAAGATTGAGTAGGGTAAATCCAACTTCCAACAGCGCACGCGCAGCTTCTGTCACAATCCCTTGCCCCCAATAATCTGGGTGAAGCAAATAGCCCATTTCAAGAACATCATCAGCATAGCGATTATTAAAATCAATCGAGCCAATGACTTCATCTGTTCCTTTCAAGCAGATACCATAACCAGACGGTATTTTTTGCTCAATCCAGCGCTTTGGCATAATGTTTTCGAGATAATTTTCCTCTTCTTCCACACTTTCTGCAGGTGGAAAACCAGCTGGCCAAGTCACCTCTGCCAAACTCGCATAAGCAAAAATCTCTTTAGCATCTGAGACTAGACGTTCGCGCAAATACAGCCGCTCTGTCTCAATATCAGGAAGTTTATTATCTTCAATTTGACCTAAAATATTTATCATAATTTCTCTCCCCATTCCGCTTATAAAAATTCGCCCCTGCCATACATGACAGGGACGAATCACTCCGCGGTACCACCCAATTTCGGGCCAAGGACCCGCAGCTTTCTTTATTTCATTGTAACCATCAGCAACCAATTTTGACATTTGTGCGGATTTCTCAGCAGCACCGCTTTCTGTGACAAATGGGACTCAAAACACCTCTAATGACCTTATTCTATCATGTTTCCTACGGAAAATCAATAACTTCTCTCACCAAAAAGCCCGTCTGGCAAATCATGAAATCCTTTTCCTGCTCGATAATTAGCAAATTTTCCTAAAAGAAACTCATAAGCATCTAACCGGCTTTCATAACGAATCGCAGCATCCTTTGCTCGCTCATCTTTATCAGCTTCATAGACAGCTTGACTTTCCTTGAGCGCCATCTGGTTAATCTTAACTTGAGTTTCAACCCAAGCTTCAAAGTCCTTTAAAAATTCCTGTTCGTACGTCATTGTTCCTTCTTTCTAATCCAAACCACGATAAACATCACCATCTATCTCACGGAAAGGTTGAATATCCTGCACATATTCCAACACCCCCTGAAATTCTCCCGCTTCATCATGTACTGCGGCATAAGTCACATGGACAAATTTTCCCCGCGATTCCGACTTGAACCACATAACAAACTTGTCTCGCTTGCCTTCACGCAATTCCTTAAAAATAAAGCGAACTTTCTCCAAAAACTTAGGCGGGTGGCACAGCTCGACATTGCGCCCCACTTGACCCGGCGTCCGTTTGAAAATCATCTCATCAGCTGGCACACTGTCATTATAATACTGGAAAATATCTTCCTTATTGACAAAGGTAATCTCCATTGGCAAATGATTCAGGATCAGATTTGCTTGCTCCACTGACAAATAGCCATGTCCAAATGGCTGTTGGGTCTGCCGATCAAAGTTGTTTTCTACCTTTTTCTTTTTTGGCTCAAAAGAAATGGTGACCTGCCCATCAGGTGTGTCAATAACTTGCTGAAACTTGCCATCATTAGTTTGCTCTGAACGGGCTAGCGCCTCGCTCGTCACCTTAGTAGAATTGTCTGTTTCTTTCTCCGAGAATGAATGACGATGCGGAATCCACTTCTCTGCCGGCTGAATGATTGCATAACCATAAACATCACTTTCTTCCGCAATTTTCAACCAATCATCCTGTGTAAAAGATTCCAACAGAATCATGAGTAAAATTGATTCTTCCTTAAAAATCATGGCTTCAAACTCAGTTGCAAATAATCGAAACTTTTCTGCGACCTCTTCAATGTCTAAGGCAGGCAACTGCTCTGCCGCTGTTTTTACTTCTTTAAATAATTCACGGATTTGGTCGTCCACACCCCACATGACCTTAGGTGGTGAATCATGTCCATAGCTCTCCATGATTGGAAACATGAGTTCTTCTTTGCGCTTGTAGTGGCGCTCAAATTGTTCCACCAAGCTCAACTGTCGTTTCAAGCCCTTGCGAATTTCTTCCTGCATTTCCTCATCAGAATTTGCATAAGTATCCAGCAGTCTACCTACTCGCATCAGAGCTGCTCGCAAAGCCAAATTTTCCTGCTTGAAAATCTGCACAGGATGACCTGAATGATCCGTATCTGCAACTTCAACGTCTCTAACAGCTCCCTTAAACAGATTCGCATGGATATTGCAAAGAGACATCACATCCTCAAAGGTTACACCCGTGTCAGAATTCATCAGCTCATGTTCCATCAAGCTGATTTCAATAGCAGAAACACCGGTAAAATGTTTATTAAATTCTTCTTGAACTGCTTCTGCCTTTGCTCCATGGTGCAAATCAAGCAAAATATTCTTCAAAACCTCAATTCGTTCATCTACCATTAGTCTAGTCCTATCACTTCATAGCCATTTGCTTTTAAGGTCCTAACAATTTTCTCCATCGGTGTGCCTTCCAGCTTAGACCCCTGCTTCAGCGAAACTTTCCGCCCAACTGTATTACGCATGAGAGAATTTGCCAAAGGTTTAAACCCAAGCTCCACTAAAATTTCCAGCACCTCTGGATGTTTGTCAATCACCTCTGCAACAGGAATTGATACATCAATGATATTGTCCATTCCTCACCTCATCCTCATTTTTCTATCATTATAACATAAAAAAGTGTCGACTTCTCAGTAAAATGAAATCCAGCATTGTTCTCTTTAAGGGATTCCCAAATTCTGCTTTATAAATTGCTTTTCTTCATTGAAATAACCTATAACTATTTTTAATAGACTATAAATTATTGTTATAGGATATCTATTTTACTCTTTTTCACAATAAATGGAATTGATAAATCAGGTACTCAGAGTGAATTGTATCACAAACAAAAGAAATTTTAATAAATACTAGAGTTGAAAACGCTTTTCTACCCGTGATATAATAATAGAAAAAACAGATTAAGGAGATTTTATGTCTATTACAAATTTACTGAACATCAAATATCCAATTGTTCAAGGTGCTATGGCTCAAATTTCTCACTATCAGTTAGCTGCTGCTGTTTCAGAGGCAGGCGGTTTGGGAATTATCGCTTCAGGTGGCATGACTGGTGAACAACTGCGTAAAGAAATTCGTGAATTACGCAAGCTAACAGACAAGCCCTTTGCCGTTAATGTGATGCTAATGATGAAAAATATCGAAGAAATTGTCAGAGTCATCATTGAAGAGAAAGTCCCTGTTGTCACAACTGGTGCAGGTACTCCAAAATTCATTCTACCCTTTTTAAAAGAAGCCGGTATCAAAGTTATCCCAGTTATTGCAAGCGTGAAGCATGCTAAAAAAATGCAAGAATTAGGTGTTGATGCCGTTATCGCAGAAGGATCAGAAGCGGGCGGTCATATCGGAGAAACAAATACGATGGCTCTGTTGCCACAAATTGTTGACGCTGTTGACATTCCCGTGATTGGAGCAGGTGGAATTGCGGATGGGCGTGGACTGGCTGCTGCTTTTGTTTTAGGTGCACAAGGCGCACAACTTGGAACTGTATTCCTCGCCTCAGAAGAATGCCCCATTGCCGAAAGCTATAAAGAAGCTGTCATCCACGCCAATGACACAGCCACAGCTGTAACTGGGCGCATTACCGGTGCACCTGTTCGCTGTATTCGAAACGAAATGACCGATCACTACATAGAACTTGAAAACAAAGGGACCAATCGTGAAGAACTAGAAGAAATCACAATCGGTGCCCTCTCAAAAGCTGTCTATCAAGGAGATACCAAACATGGCTCCATGATGTGCGGTCAAATCGCTGGCATGATAAACGAAATCCGACCATGCAAAGACATCATTGAAACCATCGTAGCCAATGCCCAAAAAGTGCTGGAAAATACAGAGATTAGGCTGTAAATGTTTATGAAAATAATCCGCACCCCAAAAGTTAGAGAAAAATCTAAACTTTGAGGTGCGGTTTAAAATTTTACTATTTACCACAATAATTATCTGAATTTATTATGGGAACTATATAGCACTTTACCCTAATCACAATATATAGTATCTTAAAATAAGATTTTTATAAATTTGACAACTATACTTTGTAGTTGTGTAAACAGGTATATAATTCCCTTTATTATAATATTTCCATTTTTTAAAATGCAACACTAGCAATATTTTCTTTATTGAAGAAATTAGAATTCACAATACTAGTAAATGCAAGAGAAGATATATTAAATACTGAAGAAATCCTAGGATATCTTATTGACTCTCGGAATTTGTGCAAAATTTATGAAAATATGCTCATGTATATTCAAATAGAGAATTGTCTAAAAGATTTTAAGATGAATAATGTTTAATAAATTGATTGACAACTTGTCTTTTTATTATAAGTTAATACTTCCACATTTTAAGGCAACCTTTGATTTTATTTCTCCCAATTTATAGACATATTTTGCAAACTAAACAGCAAAAATCACAAAATTTAATTCAAATACATCCATTTAAAAACACGAATAAAATAAAACGAGCATTTTCACTAAGAATTTGCTCGTTCGCTATATTCAGGATAGGACTTTTCTCCATCTATTTTTATTTCCATAATGTCCCTAATGTTGTAATAGACGCTTCTTTGTCAGATAGACAATTTGGAAATCTTTGGGCTTCATTTCTGATTCATTGTCATTTTCCCACTCTATTAAAACTAATTTTTTTCTCAAGACATCATCTTTAATTGAACACAAGTCAAATTTATTTTGACCTCAGCTGTTTTCTTCCTGCTTCACCAATTTCACTACAGCCTCGGTCCTAGCTGTGTGCGGAAACATATCCACCGATTGGATATAATGGACATCATAGATCTTGCTTAATTGCACCAAATCTCTGGCTAGACTAGAGACATTACAAGAGACATAAATCATTTTCTTAGGTGCATAACGGACAATCGTCTCAAGCAGCTTTTTATCCAAGCCAGTTCGTGGTGGATCGACAATCAAAGCATCCGCCCGATAGCCTTCCTTATACCAACGAGGAATAATGCTTTCAGCAGTCCCAGTCTCATAATGAGTATTGTTAAAGCCTAAGCGAGCAGCATTTCGCTTAGCATCTTCAATAGCTTCCGGAATAATGTCCATACCTCGCAGAGACTTGACTCTTTTAGCAAAGGCAAAGCCAATCGTTCCCACGCCACAATAAGCATCAATCAAATGCTCTTCAGATGTCACATCAAGCGCCTTGACTGCTTCACTGTAAAGCACTTCTGTCTGCTCTGGATTGAGCTGGTAAAAAGCCCTAGGCGATAAGGAAAACTCGTAATCCAAAACACCTTCTTGAATTGTCTCTTTTCCCCAGATAATTTCCGTCTTATCTCCATAAATTTCACTTGATTTTGTCGTATGGTAATTGACCGCCACTGTTTCTAACTCTGGAAATTCTGCTGTTAAATCTCGAATGACTGGAGAGAAGTCCAACTTCTTTCCCGTGACAAAGATCATCTGCACCTGTCCCGTTTTCCGAGCCCTGCGAATCATAACCGTCCGAACGCCTGCTCTCTTACGCTCATCGTAGATAGGAAGATTGTACTTCCCCAAAAGGAGAGCCACTTTATTGATGATTTTCTGCGTTACCTTATCCTGAACCAAACAGTTTTTCAAAGAAATCAGATAATGGGAATTCTGCGCATAAAGCCCTGCTTTGACTTCATCTCCTAATTTCCGTGTCTGAAATTGAAGCTTAGCCCGATAGTAAAGTGGTTCTTGCATTCCAATCGTTGGACGAATCTCGTAGTTTTCATAACCAGCTGGTGCAAATTTTTTCAAAGCCTGCCGTAATAAATCCGTCTTAAATTCTAACTGTTTATCATAATGCAAGTGCATAATCTGGCAGCCCCCACATTTTTCATAAATCTCACAAGGCGGCTCTACTCGATACTTAGAATGCTTATTAATCGTCAAGAGCTTTGCTTCGACAAAATTGCGCTTAACCGTCGTAACTTGACAAAAAATATCCTCACCCTTTAAAGCACCTGGTACAAAGACTAAGGTCTTTTTATAAAATCCAATCCCTTCCCCGTTAATTCCCATTTTCTTGATTTTTAAAGGGATTTTTTGTTTTACTTTCAGATTCATGTTTCTATTATACCACGCTAACACGATAATGTTGAGAATATGATACAATAATCAGTATGAAAAAAGAAAAAGTAACTCTCACAATTTCTCAATTCCCAGAAGAATTACGAATATATACAGAGAAAGCCACTTTGTATGACAGTTCTTCCCACTCAGGCGCAACCGTGCTTTATCTAGACACAGGCTACTATCTTAAAATAGACCAAAAAGGAAAGCTAGCACGAGAGGTACAATGTGCTAAATGGTTTGACAAACAAGGGCTCGGTGTTCCTGTCTTGACATACATCAGCCAAGACAGGGACTACTTGCTCACTAAAGAAGCATCCGGCATATCAGGATTGGAAGTGCTAGACCAACCAGAAGTCCTCTGCCAAACCATGGCAACAGTGCTAAGACAGCTCCATAACCTCAAACCAGTCCACTTTCCCACAAACTCACTTCTAAAGAACTATATTCAGCTAGCGGAAGAGAATTATCAAAAAGGGCTTTTCTATGAAAAAGCTCTCCTGCCACAATTTCAGATTCGCAGTAGAAAAGAAGCCTATCAGCTTATCCAAGAACAGGGACATCTTCTTACAAGAGATGCATTTATTCACGGTGACGCTTGTTTGCCCAACTTTATCTTAAAAGACGCTAAGACGTTCTCCTGTTTCATTGATGTTGGGCTATCTGGCTTTAGTGATCGCCACATTGACCTTTACTGGGCTATCTGGTCACTGAATTATAATCTAGGCAATCCAAAATACGGCGACCTATTTTGGGACTACTATGGTCGAGAAAATATCAACTCCGAGAAATTACGACTTATCGCAGCTTTTGAAGCATTTGGCTAATAGTCACACTTACTATTCCATCTATCAGCTCCAAATTTCACACAAGTTATCGAAAGAATGATTATGAAAATCACTAAAATTGAAAAGAAAAAGCGTCTCTATCTTTTAGAATTGGACGAAATTGACAAACTTTACATCACTGAAGATACTATCGTTCACTTTATGTTATCAAAAGGCATGAATATCAGTGAGCAAGAATTAAAAGAAATTCAGGACTACGCACAGTTTTCTTACGGAAAAAATCTAGCTCTATATTATCTTTCTTTCAAGCAAAGAACTGTCAAAGAAGTGCGGGATTATTTGACAAAATACGAGATTTCCTTAGATACCATCGAGAAAGTGCTAACGATTCTCATAAAAGATAACTGGATAGATGACAGACAATATGCTTATTCCTTTATTCATTCCAATCTTCTATCTGGTGATAAAGGTGCTTTTGTCCTCAAGCAAAAATTGGCTCAAAAAGGTATCACAGCTCCTATTATTGATGAAGAATTATGCAAATTTGATTTTACAGAAGTAAGTCAAAAAGTTGCTGCAAAACTACTCCGCAACTATCAAAGCAAACTACCAAGTAAGGCCCTGCAGGATAAAATTCTTCAATCTATGTTGAGCAAAGGCTTTTCCTATACCGAAGCTAAGGCAGCTTATCAAACCTTAGACATCAAAGAAGATGAGGAAATTCAGCAGAAATTACTGTACAAAGAATTAGACAAGCAATACCGCAAATATTCTAAAAAATATGACGAATATGAGTTAAAACAACACCTCACCCAAGCACTCGCTCGCAAAGGTTATGATTTTTCTGATATTGCTAGCGCTCTCAGAGAATATCTATAAAAAATGTAAGGTTTATTTATGTTTTTTCATGAAAATATGTTACAATAAGAGCGATAACCTGATTAATTGTAGAAAGTTGGTAGAAGATGAAGCTTCCAAAAGAAGGCGACTTTATTACAATTCAAAGTTATAAGCATAATGGAAATCTGCACCGTACTTGGCGCGACACCATGGTACTAAAAACAACAGAAAACGCCATTATTGGTGTCAATGACCACACCTTGGTCACAGAAAGTGACGGCCGACGCTGGGTAACGCGTGAGCCAGCTATTATCTATTTTCACAAAAAATATTGGTTCAATATTATCGCTATGATTCGCGAAAACGGAGTTTCTTACTATTGCAATCTAGCCAGTCCGTATTATCTTGATGCAGAAGCATTAAAATACATAGACTACGATTTAGACGTCAAAGTCTTTACCAATGGTGAAAAGCGATTACTTGATGTCGATGAATACGAGCGTCACAAACGGCAGATGAACTACTCTAATGATTTAGATTATATCCTCAAAGAGAA
Source organism: Streptococcus constellatus subsp. constellatus (assembly GCF_023167545.1). Classification (NCBI taxonomy): domain Bacteria; kingdom Bacillati; phylum Bacillota; class Bacilli; order Lactobacillales; family Streptococcaceae; genus Streptococcus; species Streptococcus constellatus. Next base: position 401,788 of record NZ_AP014647.1, on the reverse strand, counting down.
TGTCAAAATCTTAGTAGATTGGATTAACAATAAGCGCGGACCTTTTTCGCAAGCCTATGTTAATATTTGGTACAAACGTTATGTAGAGCTAAAGAGTCGCTAAAGTTTCCAAAGGACCACTGGTCCTTTTTGATTTTCAAAGAACAATTTCTTGCAATTCAAGGTTATTTTATGTATCATATAGAAAATCCTTTGATGAATAAGTACAGAAAGGAAGAGACAATGGCTTTTACAAATACACGTGGACGCTATGCTAGCTTTGGCGTTGTAACAAGTTTACCAGATAATATCATTGATTCTTTCTGGTATATTATTGATAATTTTCTAAAGGGTGTGTTTGAGCTAGACGAACTGCTTCAGTTTGAACTCATCAACAACAAAGGAAAAACAACTTTCCGATTTTCACAAGATAGTCTAGCAACCATTCTCACCTTTGATTTTAATGACACTTTCGACCCATTTTTTCCACGAGAAATCTTTGTAACTGACAATAACGGTAAAGAAACCATTATGCTGCCAGATGAATATACTTTGATATGATAGCACAAAATCTGAAGCATACAAGATTGATGGCTGCTTAAAAATATCTGAGAATAAGTAAAGAGTCTGGGACAATAGTCCCTTTGCTACAAAAAAAGCAACGGATTTGCCGTTGCTTTTTGCATGGTTGCGATAGTCTTGGTAAAATAGAATTGCCCAATAAACCATTTAGAAAGGCTATCCCATGCATATTCACTATAACACAAATCAAACAACTTTACCACTAGAAATCAGTTCTTTCTTGCCACAAGACCATCTCGTCTTTACTATTGAAAAAGTGGTGAATGCCTTGGAGGATCGTCACTTCCACACGTTCTATCATAACTTTGGTCGCCCGTCTTATCACCCTAAAATGCTTTTAGCCGCTCTACTATTTGCCTACTCGCAAGGGATTTTCTCTGGACGAAAAATCGAAAAAATGATGATTGAAAATCTGGCTATGCAGTACCTAACAGGACAGTTGGTTGTCAGCTACCGCACTATCAATCGATTTCGAGTCGCTAAAGGGATGGAAGACCTCATTCGTGATCTTTTCATTGACCTCAATCTTCGTTTAAAAATGGAAGAGTTAGTGACCTTAGATTGTCTGTTTATTGACGGGACTAAGATTGAAGCCAACGCTAACAAGTATAGTTTCGTGTGGAAAAAGGCCACAGACAAGTTTTCCGTCAAACTTCAAGAACAGATACAGGTCTATTTTCAAGAAGAAATCACTCCCCTTATCCATCAGGCCATTAGGCTGGACGAAGAAGAACCGATTGCTTCAGAGCAGTTGATTGAATTCGCTCAAGTCCTCGAAGAAGAATTGGAAAAACTGAACCAAGACATTGAGGAGACACCCGTTAAAGGAAAGGATGAACGTAAAACTCAACGTCGGAAACTCAAGAAAGTCCTGCGTAAAGTCAAGGATGATTTTTCAGTACGTGCTGAAAAATATGAAGGCTACCAAGAGACATTTGAAGGGCGTAACAGCTTTTCCAAAACAGATACAGATGCCACTTTTATGCGGATGAAAGAAGACCACATGAAGAATGGTCAACTCAAGGCTGCTTACAATCTTCAAATCGCTACTGAAAATCAATTTGTTCTTCATTATGATGTCTTCTCAAATCCGACAGATACCAAGACTCTCCTGCCATTCCTTGAAACTTATCCACATGACTTGAAGACCGTTGTCGCAGATGCCGGCTATGGAAGTGAAGAGAACCTCCTTCGTTTAGATGAAAATGAGGTGAACCATCTGATTAAATATGCCATGTTTGATCAGGAACAGAAGAAAGGGTATAAACAGTCGGCTAGAAACTTAGCGAATTGGTACTATGATGACAAGGAGGATAGCTACACTCATCCTGATGGCTGGTGCTATCGTTTTCATCATATCAAACATCAGAAAACACAGACGGACTTTCAACAGGAAATCAAGGTTTACTACGCTGATGAACCTAAATCAGCCCCTCAAAAGGGACTATATATCAACGAACGTTATCAACACTTAAAAGCTAAAGAATGCCAAGCGCTTTTCTCTCCCGAAGGTAGACAGATTTTCAATCAACGTAAGATTGATGTGGAACCTGTCTTTGGGCAGATAAAGGCTTATTTGGGTTACAAGAGATGTAACCTAAGAGGCAAGCGTCAGGTGAAAATTGACATGGGTTTAGTGCTCATGGCCAATAATCTCCTTAAATACAATAAGAGAACGACTCAAACTTAAAAAGCTAGAGTTCCATAATTGGGAATCTCTAGCTTTTTTGTGACTGAGAACTATTTTGTCTCAGACTCTTTGTTATTTTTAGTAGGATTCTTTTATGTGTTTATTTTTCCGTTTCTCCGTCAGTTTCTTCTTTTGACTGATTCTGATTCAGAAAATTCATCGCTTCTTTTGTCCAAGTTGGTAAACTTTTAGCAAGTGGTGCAAAACCAAATTTGTACCGATCATTTGAAAAACGATGGCGTTTCGGTAAATGATGTTTTTCCTCTTCCAATGTTCTCATCGACAAACTAGCCTTACCTGAAAATTCATCATAGTCCATCACTTGCACCAAGACCGGATCATTCACATGCAGAATATCACGGATATTTTCGATGTAACCTGTCCGAATCTCTGAAATATGAATCAAGCCTATTGTTCCTGTTTCCAATTCTACAAATGCACCGTAAGGCTGAATTCCTGTAATTCTTCCTTTTAGTTTTTCACCAATTCTCATTTTAATCCTCAATTTCAATGGTTTCAATCACGACATCTTCAAGTGGTTTATCCATCGCACCAGTTTCAACAGCTGCAATCTTATCCAATACCTGATAAGAAGATTTATCTAATAATTGACCAAATACAGTATGGCGGCGGTCCAAATGCGGCGTTCCACCATTGCTTGCATAGATTTCAGCAATTGGTGTCGGCCAACCACCACGTTCCAATTCCTTTTGTGCATAAGGAATCTTGCTGTTTTGCACAATAAAAAATTGGCTGCCATTTGTGTTCGGACCAGCATTGGCCATCGAAAGTGCACCACGGATATTGTACAATTCCGGAGAAAATTCATCTTCAAACTTTTCTCCATAAATAGATTCGCCACCCATACCCGTACCAGTTGGATCACCACCTTGAATCATGAAGTCCTTGATAATCCGATGAAAAATGATTCCATCATAGTAGCCATCTTTTGCTAAAGCAATAAAATTAGCCACTGTCTTCGGTGCTTGTTCTGGAAATAATTGAAATTTCAAATCACCGTGGTTGGTTTTAATAGTGGCTTTCGGTCCTTCTGCTGTTTCCATCGTTACTTGTGGAAAATGTAATTCTTTTTCTATCATTCCTAATTCCTCCAAAGCATAAAAAATGCCATCTTCTTCTACTTTTTTTGTCACAAAGTCAGCCTTGGCTTTTATTTTTTTATGTGAAATGCCCATAGCAATACTGATACCTGCATAATCAAACAACTCTAAATCATTGAGTTCATCTCCAAAAGCCATCACATTCTCAGGCTTCAACCCTAGATGCTCCACAACTGTCGCAACTCCAGATGCTTTTGAACCATTTGTTAGAACTACATCTGATGAATGCGGATGCCAGCGAACCAATCGTAGATGTTCTTCTAACTCTTTGGGCAATTGCAAGCTATCTCCGATATCTTCAAATGTCCACATTTGATAAACGTTGTGATCTTGATACAAATCCGGCTGAATAGGTAAATTAGGATAAACAATATCAATGGCTTCATCAATAAGCGGTGTTCGCGTCGAAAGCGCTGCCTCATGACTACCAACGAGGCCAAAGTCAATCCCAACTTCCTTCGTCCAAGCGATATAAGTTTCTACTAAATTTCGATCAATCGGGGTTTGCGCAATAACCTTTCCTGCTTTATCTTCAATATAGGATCCATTCAAGGTGACAAAAAAATCAGGCTGCAACGCTTTCAACTCCGGCACCACACCAAAAATTCCTCTCCCTGAAGCAATTCCCGTCAAAATTCCTTTTTCTTTTAATTGTTTAAAAACCGTTTTGATCGATTCTGGAATGTAACCAGTTGCTTTTACTCGCAGGGTATCATCAATATCAAAAAAGACGATTTTGATCTTCTTGGATTTGTATTTTAATTTTGCGTCCATAATCTCCCTCTAACAATAGCAATTTATTTATTTTTCTATTATACCACTAAATATCATCCTGTGGGACGAGGTGATGCTGGAAGGCATAGACAACAGCTTGTGTACGATCACTTACTGCCAATTTGGACAAAATATTCGACACATGCGTTTTCACTGTCTTTAAAGAAATAAACAACTCATCTGCTATGCGTTGATTTTCATACCCCTTCGCCAGTAGTCCTAAAATATCGCGCTCACGCGCTGTTAGCTCTTCATGTAATTCAATATGATTTCGATGGTATTCCACTTTCTGACTGACCTCTGTTTCAATAGCAAGTTCACCCTTGGCTACCTTTCGAACTGCTCGTAAGATATCGTCAGCACTAGATGTTTTAAGCATGTATCCTTTAGCTCCTGCATCTAAAACTGGGTAAATTTTTTCATTATCCAAATAAGAAGTCAGAATGAGAATCTTAGCTTCAGGCCATTCTTTTAAAATAGCTAGAGTTGCTTCAATTCCACTCATTTCAGGCATAACAATATCCATCATAATAACATCTGGTCGTAATGCTAAAGCTTTTTCAACTCCTTCACGACCGTTTGAAGCTTCTGCCACTACATCAACATCATCTTGTAAATCCAAATAACTTTTCAAGCCAAGTCGTACCATCTCATGGTCATCTACTAATAAAATCTGCATCTCAAGCTCCTTTCAATAATGGTACACGAATATCAATCGCTACTCCCTGCTTCGGAGCTGTTAAAATCTGCATCGTTCCCGCCATATCATTTACTCTTTCTTCCATATTTTTCAGACCATAACTCAACTCATCAGACGAAGTGTGCTCAAAACCAATCCCATCATCTGTCATCTTCAACTGCAATTCATTCTGAGTTTGATACAGATATACATCTAAATGATTCGCATTGGCGTGACGGAGCGTATTACTGATAATTTCCTGAGCAATTCGAAAAATATGCTCCTCAATCTGTTTCGGTAATTGTTGAACATCATGATGAAAACTCACTTCAATATCACTCTTGTCTGATAACTCCTTTAAAATAAGGTTTAACCCTTCAACCAAACTTTTCCCTTCCAACTCTGTCGGTCTCAAATGTAGAAGCAAGATACGCAAATCCCTCTGAGCAGTATTTAAAATTCCTGATACGCCCGTCAATTGTTTCGATAAGGTGTCCGTATCTAAGTTCTCCATTTGCCCTGTCACACCTGATAAAATCATATTGGCAGCAAAAAGTTCTTGACTGACCGTATCATGTAGGTCACGCGCAATTCGCTTGCGCTCTTTCTCAATAATCGTCTCTTCATTTTGTAAGGCACGGTTCTCTGACTTTTGTAGATTTTCTGTTAAATGATTTACTTTCTCTGATACCTGCCGAAAGGAAGCGTCAATTTCCGGTTGCTGTACTTCTTGTAATTTTCGACCTTCCAAAATATTTTTCAAATTCGACTGAATGGTCGACAATGTTACCGTTTGAATCACTTTGATTCCTAAAATCATCAGCATCGTTAGAGATACAGTGAGCACAATCACAAAGAAACTGAATTTTTCCAGTCGCTCTACATTACTAAAAACCAATTGCCAGTCAAAATCAAATAGAGCAAAAATATAATGAATAATAATCCCTAAAATGAGTAAGGAATAAAAACTAATCAAGAGATAGTAGACTTTTTTCATTTACGAACCACCTCAATATTCCCTACAAATGTTGATAGGATAATTTTGACACTTTTATGTGCTCGTTTAAAGTCTGGCGTCGTTAGACTGAAACTTTCATTTCGCAATTCATAGATAGGTTGGTCTAAAAACTGCAATTCACCGTATAGATTATTCACTTTCAAGCTGACTGCCACATCAACTGGCACAATAATTTTTGTATTTCCGAAAAATTTTCGCAAAACAATCACATTATCATGGTTTGTAACAATCACTTGCTCCAAATGAATCGTGTCCTTGCCCATGAGACGGAAAAGGTTGATATCGTCAAATTGACAGGTATCAGACGAAGCAAAATGATGAAGATTTCCTAACCATTGATTATTCTCTCGTTTTTGCTCCATTGCATCATCAAAGATGAGAGTTGTCGCTTCATTTTCTTTATAAATATAGGGATAAGCTACAATCATGCCATAAATGACCGCAAAGAGCAAGGCAGCAATGACATAAGGATTGAGCATAATAATGAAAAAAAGCAATATGGTAGAAGTTACTAGCAGAAAATTTCCTCTTTGTTTACCAAAATAATAATAGAGCAGCAACAAGAAAAGCACCAAAAAAAGAATAACACGTGAAAAGTGACCAGACAAAATCGTCACTAATGCAAATGTTAATAGAATAGATTCAACAAAAATGAAAAATTGGATCTTTCGCATAATCTCGATACCTTTCTGCTTCTATTGTATCAAAAACTTTTAAAAATTCCTCCGACTAAGGTATGAAAATAAAGCAATGAAATGGAACTAAATATTTTCAGGTTCTAGTATGTAGTCCTAGAAATTAACATGTTTATTTACAATATACTGGATAAACTTGATTAATCAGAAACAACGCTTATCAATGCTGTAAAACGAGCGCAAAAAAAGTGAGGGAAAATCGGTTGAAAACTACGACTTTATCCTCTCACTTGTTTAATTGCTTGCACTAGCACTTGTGTCTGGCGTTTTTGAACTTGAACCATCATTACCACTAGTTGATGAGTTACTAGACGATGGACTATTTTTTTCTGAACTACTTTCAGATTGCAAACTACTTTCAGATGTAGACGAACTTTCGGTTTTCGGCTCATATACATATAGGACAATGCGGTCGCTCTTCAAATCCAAGGACTGATTTGCTTCTGGCGTTTGTTTAATAATCGTATTTGCTTGTGTTCCCGCCGGAGCTGTTGGAACCGTTCGTTTTTCAATATTAGCACCTTGAATGCCAAGCACTTGCGTTAAATTGTTATAGGCAAATTCATAGGTTGAACCGATATAACTTGGCATGACAACACTTGAAACGGACTTGGCTACTTTCAAAGTAATACGAGCTTTTGAAGTCAAATCATATGTACTACCTGCTGCTGGCGTTTGACCAACGACTGTTCCAGCCGCATGCTCACTACTTTCAACTTCTTCTGTTTTAATTAAACCTTTTGAAACCTTGTATTTTTGGACTAGATTGTTGATAGCATCCGCTCTTTTCTGACCTTTATAATCTTCCATAATAAAGGTTTTTGTACCTTTGGAAACAATCAGATCCACCGTGCTTCCGTCGCGACGCTGTGTTCCCGCTTCTGGATTGGTGCGAATAACAGAATCCTTTTTGACAGAGTCGCTATATTCATCTTTTTCCTTACCAACTTTCAAACCTGCTGTTTCAATTGCAGAACGAGCTTGTGCAACAGTTTTTCCAGTAACGTCTGGAATTTTTACATTTGACGGACTCAAATAGACTAATGCCACCAGAGCAGCAATCACTAAAACTACTGCCGACAACAGAACCTTATAACGCGTTCTTAAACGACGCTTTTTCTTTGTTTTTGGCTTGGTTGTGGGTTTAGAATTACTACTGACTGTTTCTTTTATAGGCGTAGGAGTAGTTGGTTTGCTTGCAGAAATTAAGGTATTTTGTGACACTTTAGGAAGCGTCTTGGTATCTGCTTTGGCAGTATCATCAAAAACCAACTTTTTCTCATTTCGGCGATCTGCGGATAAGCAGCTTGATAAATCCACATACATTTCTGCAACAGATTGATAACGATCTGTTAATTTTTTAGCCGTTGCCTTGATGACTACATTTTCTAGAGGCTGTGGCACATTTGGATTTTCAGCAATCACAGAAGGAAGAGGCTTTTGGAAATGTTGCAAAGCAATTGTGACAGCACTATCCCCATCATAAGGGATATGTCCTGTCAACATTTCATAGAAAATGATCCCCATAGCGTAAATATCGCTTTGAACGGTCGCTTTTGAACCACGCGCTTGTTCTGGTGATAGATAATGCACAGATCCCAGCATTGAATTTGTTTGCGTCAGGCTCGTTTCAGCAAAAGCTACTGCAATTCCAAAGTCCGTTACTTTTGCATCGCCATCTGGAGTTAAAAGAACATTTTGTGGCTTCAAATCACGATGAACAATTCCATGCGTATGCGCCAAACGCATCGCCAAAAGAATTTGTCCCATAATCCGAACCGCTTCTTCATTAGATAAAGGAGCATGCTCTTTAATATAGCGTTTTAAGTCAAGCCCAGCCACATATTCCATTGCTAGATATTGCTGACCTTCTTCTTCTCCAATATCGGTAATCCGGACAATATGAGGATGATCCAAGTCTGCCATCGCTCGCGCCTCTCTTTGAAAGCGCGCCACAGCAATCGGATCCGTCTGGTAATTCGTTCTTAGAACTTTCACCGCGACTTCTTCCCCGTCTAAAATCAAATCTTTGGCCAAGTAAACATCTGCCATGCCACCTCGCCCAATTTGTTTGATGATTCTATATCGCCCGGCAAATATCTTGCCGACTTGAATCATTCTGCATCCTCCTTATGATAATGAATCAGGGCAACTGTAATATTGTCCAAACCACCTGCGTTATTCGCAAAACGAATCAAGGTTTCTGCTTTCTCTGAAAGAGTGATGTCGCTTGTCACAATATCATAAATTTCACTTTCTGAAATCATATTAGACAAACCATCACTATTTAAAACAATGTAATCATCGTCCTCTAGACTAATCATGCCGACATCCGGTTGCACTTCACTTCTTTGACCGATGGATTGTGTGATAATGTTTCGTTGCGGGTGACGTTCTGCCTCTTCAGGCGTAATTTGTCCTGCTTTAAGCAATTCATTTACCAAGGAATGGTCGCTCGTCAACTGTTTATAACTTTCACCACGAATTAGACCGATACGAGAATCCCCCACATGAGCATAAATGGCTTGATTGCCAATAACAGCTAACGCTTCAAGCGTCGTCCCCATTCCCTTATACTCTTCATCTTGACCAAATTGGTGAACCTTTTGATTTTCTGTTTCAAGGTACTCTGCAAACCATTCACGGACACCATTAATAGAATCAATTTGAGTGTCCACCCAAGCAGCACCAAGGTCTGTGACAGCCATCTCGCTAGCAATATTGCCTGCCCGATGTCCGCCCATGCCATCTGCCAAAAGAATCATTGTCATACCAGCACGATTAACAAATTGATTGGCATAATCTTGATTGTTTGTACGTTTCTGACCAACATCTGTTAATAATGAAATTTCCATACTGTCAGTTTCCTCCTGTTAAGATATTCGTTTAAATTGACTGATGAAAAATCCGTCACTTCCATATAATTCCGGTGTAATTAAGATACAACCGTCTTTTAGAATATCCTGTCTATTATGTTCTAGTTTTACCTGTTCAAAATTTGGATGAGCTGCCAAAAACTGCTCAACCACTTGAAAATTTTCTTGCGAAACAATCGTACAGGTACTGTAAGTTATTATACCACCTTTTCGCAAGCTTTGACAAACACTATCCAATATCTCTAGCTGAATTTTTTGCAACGAGATAAAATCTGCATTTTTTTTATTGTATTTAATATCTGGCTTCCTCCGGATCAGACCAATTCCTGAACATGGTGCATCGACTAAAATTTTATCAAAGGCATCCACTCCAAAAGTCTCAAAAACCCTTCTGGCATCCAATTTTTTGGTAATGACCCTATCTGCTAAACCTAAACGTTGTGCATTTTCTTCTATTAAAGTCAGCTTATGATCATAGAGATCTAATGCCGTAACCTGCCCTGTCGTTAAGTAAGAAGCAATGTGCATGGTTTTGCCCCCCGGTGCACTGCATGCATCTAACACTTTCTCGTCACCTTGTAAATCAAGTGTTGGCGCAACCAATTGGCTAGACTCGTCTTGAATGGTTATTACTCCTTCTTCAAACAAGGCATGCCCTGCAAAATGACCATGATTTTTCACCAACGCACTCGGAGCTAATAGTGAATCTTCTGCCTGCAACAATTGTTTTAATTCTTCTTTGCGACTTAAGTCCGCCACTCGAACGCTAGCTTTATTCCGAAGAAATAAGCTCTCAAAAATGGCTAAAGCTCGTTTTTCACCATACTCTTCGATAATGACTTTCACTAACCAAACCGGCAGAGAATACTGAATAGAGTACCGTTTATTTTTACGCTTAATACTGGCTATATCTGCCACACCATCCCGCAATAGTCTTCGCAACACTGCATTGACGAACTTTTCGCTTCCCTTTTTTCGTGCCTTTGACAGTTCTACCGCTTCATTAACAACTGCATGCGTCGGAATTTTATCAAGATACTGTAATTGATACAAGCTCATCAACAAGAGAATATAAAGCCAAGAATCCAGCTTTTCACGGTCTTCAACAACATGAGACAAATACCATTCTAAGGTCATTTTGCGCGCAACTGTTCCGTATACAATTTCTGTTACAAGCCTTTTATCAACAGAACTTAACGACGCCTCTAGCAAGGCTTGATTCAAGGCAATATTTGAATAAGCTCCTTCTGAAAAGACCTTTTCTAAAACAGCAAAAGCTGTTTGACGCGCTGTCTTTTTCTTATCGACCAAAGAAATCACCTACCGATAATTGTCGCCCCAAACCGTTCAGAAAATCAACGACAGCCATTTTAGGCTTTCCTGCTGGCTGTACAACTTTAAGAAAGATTGCACCCTCACCAGCTGCTATAATCAATTCTTTTTTTCCAATAACAAGAATTTCTCCAGCTTGTCCTGAGCCCTCTACTGGAGTAGCTTCGTAAATTTTAAAACGTTCTCCATTTAAAAGCGTATGTGCCACTGGCCAAGGATTCATTCCTCGAATTTGGTTAAAAATTTGGTGATTTGTCTTAGTCCAGTCAATGCGCTCTTCTTCTGATGAGATATTTGGCGAAAAAGTAACTTGATCTTTGTCTTGCGGAACTGGTTTTAAATCCCCAGCTATATAACTAGGCAAGCTCTCAAGCAGTAAATCACGCCCTACAAGTGCTAGCTTGTCAAACATCGTACCAACATTATCTGTTTCCTTGATAGGAATCGCTCGACGCGCAATCATATCACCCGCATCCATCTCTTTGACCATTTCCATGATGGTCACACCAGCTTCTTTGTCACCATTGATAATGGCGTAGTGAATGGGTGCCCCTCCACGATATTTAGGCAACAACGATGCATGCACATTGACAGCAAAACTGACCGAATCCAGTAGTTGACTCGGCAAAAATTGACCGAAAGCTGCTGTGACAATCCCGTCTGCACTAAGTGCCATTATTTTCTCCAGTTCCTCACTTCGAGACAACTTTTCTGGCTGATAAACGGCTAAATGATGATCTACAGCCACCTGCTTGACTGGTGTCATACGGATTTCTTTTTTGCGTCCTACTGCACGATCTGGCTGGGTTACAACTGCCAAAATTTCGTACTGCTTGCTTTCCAATAATCCTTTGAGCACTGTTGCAGAAAAATCCGGCGTTCCCATAAAAATAATTTTTGTCATGGTTTCCTCATATTCTTTTTACTATTATATCAGAAGAAGTCACGCTTTTCCTCAAAAAAAGCTAAAAATATCCCTACATAAAGCTTTGTGGCTCATGATCTATGCTCAAACGTAAATCTTTATTGTCCTTTTGTTGCGTCCAATCCAAAATCTGATTTAAAACATCTGGCAAATGATCTTCAAAACGGTATTTAATCATCAACTGATAATGGTAGAGATTATGCGTGCGAGCAATCGGCTTGGGAGTTGGACCTAATATCTGAACCTTATCTGACAAGCCAGAACGTAGTATATTCAACACTTCGTACGACTTTTTAATCACCGCTTCTTCTATTTTATGAGACAAGGTAATGCCCACCGTAAAATAATAAGGTGGATAAGCCAACTGCCTTCTAACACGCATTTCATAAGCATAAAAGCCTTCATAATCCTGATTTTTCGCAAATGCAATCGCATAATGATTCGGATTGTAACTTTGAATAATCACCTGACCTGCTTTTTCAGCTCGTCCTGCACGCCCGGAAACCTGAGTCAAAAGTTGAAAAGTTCGCTCAGATGAGCGGAAATCAGGTAAATTCAGAGCCGTGTCTGCATTGAGCACTCCTACGAGAGTGACATTTGAAAAATCTAGTCCTTTTGCAATCATTTGGGTTCCCAGTAAAATATTTGCTTCTCCTCCCCCAAACTCTTTGAGAATTTGTTCGTGACTGCCCTTTTTTCGAGTAGTATCAACATCCATTCTCAAAATTCGAGCTTGCGGAAAGGCTTCTACTAATTCATCATAGGCTTTTTGGGTTCCTGTCCCATAGTAACGAATACTCCGACTGGAACAATTCGGGCAACTATGAGGAATACCTTTTGAAAATCCACAATAGTGACAATTCATACTTTTGGTATCCATGTGCAAGGTCAGTGAAATGTCACAATTTGGACAAGTGTCAACCGTCCCACATTCTCTACACATGACAAAACTAGAATAGCCCCGTCGGTTCAGCATCAAAACAACTTGCTCTTTTTTTTCTAACCGGTCTTTAATTGCTTCTAAAAGAACCGGAGTAAAATCACTAGCTTCGTTTTGCCCAATATAATCACGAAAATCCACAATTTCTACTTCAGGAATCTGAGCATGCGGATTTGCTCGCTTGGTCAGTTGCAAAAAATGATAAACACCTTTGCTAGCCCGCGCTCTGCTTTCTAAACTCGGCGTCGCCGACCCTAATACCAGAACGGCTTGATTGTACTTTGCACGTAGCAAGGCAACATCTCGTGCATGATAGCGCGGATTAGAGTCTTGTTTGTAGCTCGCCTCATGTTCCTCATCAATGATAATAGCGCCAATGTTTTTTAATGGAGCAAAAATAGCAGAACGCGCACCAACAACAACTTGCGCTTCTCCTCGCTCAACCTTACGCCATTCATCATATTTCTCACCATTAGAAAGTCCCGAATGAAGAATAGCAACTTTTTTACCAAACCGAGAAATAAAGCGATTAGTAACTTGCGGTGTCAAAGAGATTTCAGGAACTAACATAATAGCTGTTTTACCACGGCTGAGTGCTTCTTGAATAACCTGCAAATACACTTCCGTTTTGCCACTCCCTGTTACTCCTTCTAGTAGAAATGGCTTCCCCGTGTGCCCGATTTGCTGAGTAATAGCTTGAACAGCCACTTTTTGCTCCTCATTTAACACCAATGCAGACGTCGCTGAAACATTCTCAAAATAAACCTTAGAACGACTCACCTCTTTTTCAACGATTTGTAAGGCTGCTTGCTCTATAAAATAATGAATAACTTCCCGTGAAAAGTTCTCTTTCAAATCTGCTAAAAGGTGTATTCCAGTCTGATCCTGTAAAACTTCCCGTAAGACTTGCTTTTTTTTCGCCCGATTGGGAATGACCAATTGACCTAAAACCTCGTGATCAACCCGATACCATTTTTCTGTTTTGATATGTTTTTGATCGGTTGCCTGATATTCCAACTGAATCGCTCCTTGCCGCGTTAAACGCATGACCTTAGCTTGCAGTTCTTTATCAAGTGATGAGAAATGCTGCTGATCTACATTGCCAAAAATGAGCAGTCGATCTTCTTCATTCAAAGAGGGTTGAGCATGGAGAATTTTATCATAACTGGAGTTTAGAAACCTCGGCAACATAGCTTTTAAAATTGAAATTTTGTAAGAAAAAACAGATTTTCTCAATTCTTCCGCCAACCACAGCTGCTCCTCATTTAAAACTGGTGTAAAATCCAATACCTCTACGATTTCTTTCAATTCTGTCGTCGTTTCTTCTTCTAGCTCTACGACAATCCCTTGAATCAAGCGATTGGCTTTCCCAAAAGGCACATGCACACGCATGCCAATTTCTAGCATCGTCGAAAATTCTTTCGGTACCACATAACTATAAGGTTTATCTGTCTGCATTAGAGGAACATCCACAATGACTTTTGCAATCTGCACTTTCTCACCACCTCGCATTTCTCAGTAAAAGAAAAAATAAGATTGAGCTGACCCAACCTTAAATTTTTTCACCCTCTTCTTTTTCCTTGGCAATTTGTTCTTTAATTTTACGCTCTTCTTCTTCTTTACGAAGTCGCTCTTCTTCAAGGCGACGACGAACAGCTTCTCGCTTGCCTTCAGGATCTGGGTGAATCCCAACATTGCCAGATTCGATTTCTTCCAAAGCACGAAGTGTTGATTTGACAGACTTAAACTCTTGGGTTGGAGTAGCCCCCTCTTCCAATTCATGAGCACGTTTTGCTTCAAGAATCACCAAGGAATATTTTGAAGGTACCTTATCAAGTAAGGTGTCAATTGAAGGTTTTAACATCATAATTCTTTACCTAATTTCTAAATTCTTATCTAACTGAAAGTTGTTCTGATAGCATATCTTGATAGTGACCAATAACACGCTCCACTCGAAAATGTTCAGCTTCAATCACACGTTTGACGCGCTCTGCTGCTAAGGGAACTTCATCATTGACAATCGCATAGTCATATTCGCGCATGAGAGCAATCTCTTCTCTTGCCTTAGCAATGCGTCTAGCAATTACCTCAGCACTATCTGTTCCGCGCCCCACCAAACGATCTTGTAATTCTGCCAAATCAGGTGGCGTCAAAAAGATAAAAACAGCATCTGGAACTTTTTTCTTCACTTGAAGTGCCCCTTGAACTTCAATCTCAAGGAAAACATCAATTCCTTTATCTAAGGTTTCATTCACATAATTCAAAGGAGTTCCATAGTAATTACCGACATACTCTGCATATTCCAACATCTGACCTTGTCGAATCAACTCCTCAAATTCTTCTCGCGTACGGAAAAAATAATCCACCCCGTCCACTTCACCGGGACGCTGAGCACGAGTTGTCATGGATACAGAGTATCGAAACTGATTGTCCGAGCTTTCAAAAATCTCACGTCGAACCGTTCCTTTTCCCACACCTGAGGGACCAGAAAAAACGATTAACAAGCCACGATCCGCCATCATATCTCCTTCATTATCTTTCTAACTAGTGTAACAAAAAAGCAGTATTTTTTCAACTGCTTTTTCTCATAGATATGTGCCTGTTTTTGAAAATCAATACAGGCACATTTGCTTACAGAAAGTTATATATCATAGATGCGCAACTCATTTTAAGCAGTGTCTATTTTGCGTAATCCACAGCGCGCAGTTCACGAATAACGGTAACTTTGATATTACCTGGATATTCCAGATTGTTTTCAATCTTTTCACGCACATCATGAGCGAGAATCGTGACCTTATCATCCTTGATTTGACCAGGATTAACCATAATTCGGATTTCACGACCTGCTTGTAAGGCAAAACTATTTTTCACGCCTTCAAAGCTATTGGCAATTTCTTCCAAATCTTGGAGACGTTTGATATAGCTTTCCAGAGATTCACTGCGTGCGCCTGGTCGAGCGGCACTGAGAGCGTCTGCTGCAGCTACGATAACAGCAATGACACTTTCTGCCTCTACATCACCATGGTGACTGGCAATCGTGTTAACCACAATTGGATGTTCCTTATACTTACGAGCCAATTCTGTTCCAATTTCCACGTGGCTACCTTCCACTTCACGGTCAATAGCTTTTCCAATGTCGTGAAGGAAACCAGCACGGCGAGCTAAGGCAGCATTTTCACCAAGTTCACTTGCAATGACACCAGATAATTTCGCGACTTCAACAGAATGGCGCAGTACATTTTGACCGTAGGATGTACGGAACTGCAAGCGTCCCATAATCTTCATTAAATCGGGATGCAAATTTGGTGCACCGATTTCATAAGCCGCTGCTTCACCATACTCACGAATCTTATGATCAATTTCCAGACGATTCTTCTCTACCAATTCTTCAATACGAGCTGGATGGATGCGACCATCTTTCAATAATCCTTCCATTGTCATACGAGCAATCTCACGACGAATTGGATCGAATCCAGATAAGGTCACCACTTCTGGTGTATCATCAATAATGACATCAATACCTGTCAAACTTTCAAAGGTCCGAATATTCCGACCTTCCCGTCCAATAATCCGCCCCTTCATCGTATCATCTGGCAGATGAACAGTTGAATTGGTTTGCTCAGCAACGTAGTCACCTGCAATTCGTTGCATGGCTTGGACTAAAATATCCTTCGCTATTTTATCAGAACGTTCTTTGACATCTTGCTCTGCTTCACGAATCCGTGTCGCAATTTCCTTCGATAACTTATCTTCAGTCTGAGTGAGAATAATATCTCGGGCTTCTGTTTGTGAGAGTGCGGCAACACGTTCTAATTCTGCTTCTTTGTGTTGCTCCAACTCTGTCAGTTTGTTTTCACGCGCCTCAAGGTTTTTTGTTCTGTCAGAAATACTTTGTTCTTTCTGATCGAGTGTTCTTTCTTTGTTGGTCAAATTGTCATCTTTACGATCAAGACTTGTCGCACGTTCTGTCAAACGACTTTCAAGTTGCTTCAATTCTTGACGATCAGATTTAAATTCTGCCTCAACTTCTTCTCGATATTTTCTGGCTTCTTCTTTTGCCTCTAACAGTGCTTCTTTTTTAAGGGATTTACTTTCGCGCTTGACTTCTTTTAATAACAAATCCGCTTCACGCTCAGCTTGTCCACGTAAATTAGTTGCTTCTTGTTCAGCATTTAAAAGAGTAAGTTCCGCAGCTTCTTTCGCTGATTTCATGCGAGCTGAGATACTTACATACCCAATGACTAAACCAATGATGACGGCAAAAACACCTGCAAAAATCATTTCCATGTTTTTACCTCAAATTATTGATATTGAATTGTAAAATTCTTAATTATTTTATCATAAAAATCCATTTTTCACAAACTAAATTATTATCGAAAGTGAACATTTTCACATATTATTTTATTCGCCCTTCTCTCAGCCAAGGTTTCTTAAAAAAATAAATTTTTCTTTATTAAGGTAAAATATGCTATAATTTAGTAAAAGTAAAAGGAGTTCTATTTTATGGTCAAAGAAGTCATTGTTGAAAGTTTTGAGTTAGACCACACGATTGTCAAAGCCCCTTATGTACGTTTGATTGGCGAAGAAATCGGTCCAAAAGGTGACGTTATCTCGAATTTTGATATTCGTCTGGTTCAACCTAACGAGGATTCTATCCCAACCGCTGGACTACACACAATTGAGCATCTCCTAGCAAAGCTCATCCGCACTCGGATTGACGGTATGATTGACTGCTCACCTTTTGGCTGTCGTACTGGCTTTCACATGATTATGTGGGGACGACATAGTACAACCGAAATTGCCAAAGTCATAAAAGCCTCTTTAGAGGAAATTGCTGGAGAAACCACCTGGACTGATGTTCCCGGAACAAGCATTGAATCCTGTGGAAATTACAAAGACCACAGTCTCTTTTCTGCCAAAGAATGGTGCAAGTTAATTTTAGCTCAAGGGATCTCTGACGATCCTTTTGAGCGGCATCTTGTATAAAATAAAAAAACGGACAGGAAATGCAAATTCTCCTGCTCGTTTTCTTTTTTATTGACGAATCAAATAATCAAATGCTCCCAAAGCTGCCGTCGCTCCTGAGCCCATTGAAATAATGATTTGTTTATAAGCGCTATCTGTACAATCACCTGCTGCAAAAATTCCTAGCACATTTGTAGCACCATGTTTGTCAACAATGATTTCACCACGCTCATTTAAAGCCACTGAGCTATTCTTAAGCCAGTCTGTATTTGGCAAAAGACCGATTTGAACAAAGACACCACTGAGCTCAATTTTATGTTCTTCATTATTCGCACGATCGAGATAAGTAATAGCTTCAACTTGATCGGAACCATGAATTTCTTTTGTTGCTACATTGGTTAGAACCGTCACGTTTTCAAGTTGATGCACGCGGTCTTGCAACACTTGATCAGCTTTCAAAGTTGGTAGAAATTCTAATACATAAACATGCTCTGCCAGACCAGCTAAGTCAATTGCTGCTTCAATTCCAGAATTACCTCCACCGATAACAGCCACTTTTTTACCTGTGAAAATAGGACCGTCACAATGTGGACAATTAGTTACACCTTTGGTTCTGAATTCTTCTTCACCAGGAACATTGACATTTCGCCAGCGAGCACCAACAGAAAGAACTGCCGTTTTCGCTTTCAGAACAGCTCCATTTTCAAGTTCCACTTCAATCAAATCCTTTTTCTCAATGTTTTTAACACGTTGGTTCTTCATGATATCAATTGGATATTTTTTGGCATGTTCTTCCACTTGCGCCATCAGCTTAGGTCCTTCTGTATAAGGAGTACCAATCATATTTTCAATACCAACAGTCTCCATCACCTGTCCACCAAAAGTTTCAACGACCATACCAGTACGAATGCCTTTACGAGCGGCATAAATCGCTGCACTGCTCCCTGCAGGTCCGCCTCCAACAACCAACACATCAAATGGTTCTTTATTGTCAAATTCCTCACTTGAAGCAGGTCCAGAAATCTTATCAAGCAGTTGCTCAATTGTCATACGACCATTCGCAAATTCTTCACCATTTAGGAAAACCGTTGGAACAGCCATGATCTTTTTATCTTCAACTTCTTGTCTAAACATGCCTCCTTCAACCATTGTGTGGCTGATATTAGGATTCAAAATAGCCATCACATTGAGAGCTTGCACAACGTCTGGACAATTATGACAGGTTAAGCTGACATAAGTTTCAAAATGAAGCGGGGATTGGATAGCCTGAATTCGGTTTATAACAGCATCTTCTACTTTGGGTGCGCGACCAGAGACTTGTAGCAAAGCAAGCACAAAAGATGTAAATTCATGTCCCAAGGGAAGTCCTGCAAACTGCACACGCCCTGCTTGACCAATTTGTGTAACAGTAAAACTTGGTTGGCGATTAGTTTCTGTATTTTCCAGTGATAAACGTGGAGACATCGCTACGATTTCCTCTAAAAAAGCTCGTACCTGCTCAGAACGCTCATCTTGACCTAAAGAAGCCTGAAACACAACATCAGATTCTAGAAGCTCCAAATACTGCTTAAGTTGCGCTTTAATTGTTTCATCTAAAGCCATAAGAAGCCTCCTTAAATTTTACCAACTAAATCAAGACTTGGTGTAAGTGTTTCAATTCCTTCTTTCCATTTAGCCGGGCAAACTTCACCTGGATGACTCCGAACATATTGTGCAGCATGGATTTTGTCAATCAAGACAGAAGCATCACGCCCAATACCGTCTGCATTGATTTCAAGTGCTTGTACAACTCCATCTGGGTCAATGATAAAAGTACCACGTTGAGACAATCCACTTTCATCTAACACATCAAAACCAAGTGAAATGGTATGAGATGGATCGCCAATCATGATGTATTCAAGTTTTCCGATGGCATCTGAATGATCATGCCAAGCTTTGTGTGTAAAATGGGTATCTGTTGAAACAGAATATACTTCTACACCTAACTTTTTAAGAGCTGCATACTGCTCTTGCAAATCTTCCAACTCAGTCGGGCAAACAAATGAAAAATCAGCAGGATAGAAGCAAACAACGCTCCAATGACCTTTTAAATCTTCGCTAGAAACTGTGATAAACTTCCCATTTCCAGCATGATAAGCATCTGCTGTAAACTCGACAATTTCTTTACCAATAAGTGACATAAGGATTACCTCCAAAAATAGTTTAATTATAAAATAAAAACCTTATACGTTTTATTATAGCGTATAAGGTTTTTAGAGTCTAATAATTTGCTTGAAAACGTTTCCTAATAATCTAAAGCATCTGCATAACCCGCGCCATTTCCTACAAAATAGCCAGTTTTACAGTTGATACTAAAGAGATACGTTCCGTCTGTTCTAAATAGATTGTAATAACCATTTTCATTGATAATATTCACACGTTCAAGAATATAATCATCTCCCGTGAAATATCCACGTTCCCGTGAGGTTGCTAAGATTTTCTCTAACACACCAGGATTGAAATTCCAAGAAGGATTACTAGTATCATTGATTTTTGCTTGGTCGTACGGGACTCGACTTAAATGTCGCTGTAAAGTTGGACCAGAAGCTGGTGTGGCTGGAGTAGCTGCTGGTGCCTCAGTTTTCGGCGTTTGAGTTTGTGCCGGACTTTGAGACGGTGTAGTGGCGGTCTCAGATTTAGGAGCAGAAATCGCTGATTGCTGGCTCTTTCCTAGACTGATAGCAGCTTTCAAGACTTTATCCAAATCTGTATTTCCTGTTGTAATATCTGTAAATTTAGCATCATTTTTAATTTTTGCTTTAGTATCTAAAATACCATCTGTAATGGCTACTGAAGTAAACTGTGCATTCACAGTTTTTACAGCTTCAACTTGTTTGAGCAAGCTGTCGTATTTTCCCTTAGCAACATTGTATTCCTTTGTATTCTTTAACTTTTCTAATGCTGCTTTCAATTTATCTACATTGCCAAAACTACTATTTTTCAAAGCTAATTTATTTGCATCCGTAAAGAATGAATCATAAAGACTGTTGAAAGCCTTCAAATCCTTATTTTCAGAGCTAGAAGTAGTAGAAGATTTACTTGTTTGGCTTGTTGAATTTGTAACTGGTTTTGCTTGCTTTCTATTCAAAGACAGATAAACAGTCCCACCGATTAAAGCCAGTAAAGCTACACTTGCTGCAGAATACAGGACTTTCTTATTTTTATAAAATGGAACGTTCCCTGTTTCCATTTCTTCATCAGATACTGTAAAAGTTGAATAACTTTCCATTGTCTCAGTTGAGCTCACAGGAATGTTATCCATTTCAGGCTGAATTGCTTCCATTACTTTCGTCTCAGCCTCTGATTCCTCCGAAATCTGTGTGCTGTTTTTTTCCAAAGTTTCCTGCGGCTCTGCTTCGCTGGCTGCAAGTGCAGCTACCGTTTCATCAAAGGCAGACTCCTCAGACGCTACATCCGCAGCTTCTAAGACTTCTTCCTCTTGAACACCCTCGTGCATCTCTCGGATAAATTCTGCCAAATCTAACTGACTCAGTTGTTCCTGTCCCTCTACTTCAGACGCTTTCTCTGCAGATTGAGCCGAAAATTTTCCAGCTTCAATTTCTTGACGGTGTTGTTTAATGTATTTATCCAGCACATTATCCTCTTCCGTCACCCCTGCTTCAAGCTCTTCGCTTTTTCGAGCAGCCTGACCAATTGTCATTTCTTTAGCTGTTTCAAAATCAAGAATTGATTCTTCTTGTTCTGACAAATATTTTTCGTCTTTACTCACGGCAAATCCTTTCTAATCTATCCGGCGCTTGACTCTCTGGCCAAAATATTGATATAAATCTACTTTTAAAGTCCCGTTATAGAGTTTACGTTTTTTATCGGCTTGACTACCAAATTTTGTTTCAAATGTTTCATCACTAGTTAAGATAAATTTACTCCACGTCTTTAGTAGTGCAAAAGTCTGTCCCATTTCTTGATAAAGTTTGGTCACAGCATCATCATTCAACAATCGCTCTCCATAGGGTGGATTGGAAATAATGACACCATTTATCTTGTTGGTGTGCAAATCTTGCAAACGCATTTGCTTAAAAACAATCTGCTCAGAAACACCTGCTTCTTCAGCATTTCGCTTGGCAATCTCTACCATCCGCGCATCAATATCAGTTCCTAAAATATCCAACTGAATATCTTGCTTAATCTGCCCTAAAGATCTAGCGCGAACACACCCAACCAAGTCTGAGTCAACCCAATTCCATTCTTCAAATGCAAAATGGCGATGAAGCCCCGGCGCCATATTCATGCCAATCATAGCTGCTTCAATACAAAAAGTTCCTGAACCACAAGTCGGATCAATCAGAGGTTTATCTGGATACCAATTGGATAAGAGTAAAATTGCAGCCGCCATATTTTCTTTAATGGGCGCGCCACCTTTTTCAGTCCGATAGCCACGTTTAAAAAGGCTAGAGCCTGTCGTGTCAATCAAAACAGTCGCTACATCTTTCAAGATAGAAACTTCAATTTTAAACTCAGCTCCATTTTCCATTAGGGGGACACCCTCTGGTCGAGCATAGTGCTTTTGCAACTTTTTGACTACTGCTTTTTTAGAAATAGCTTGCACACTTGGTTCATTGTGGAGTTTTGATTTGACACATTTTGCCTTAGCAATTGGAAATTTTGCCCCAAGTGGCAGGTAGTTTTCCCAATCTAAAGCAAAAATCCCCTGAAATAATTCCTCAAAAGTCTTAGCTGGAAAGTTGCCAACAACAATTTTAATACGGTCTGCTGCACGCAACCAGAGATTGGTTTCAATAATGGTCTCGACAGTTCCTTCAAATCGAACACGTCCATTTTCCACTTGACATTCTAAGCCAAGATTTCTGATTTCACGACCAACTACAGCCTCTAAACCAGCCGCAGCAGTCGCAATCAACTTAAATTTTGTTTTCATTTACCCTCTCAAAATAAAAGCTAGCATAATACGCTAGCTAAACCTATATGCAACTTTCTATAAGCCATGTTTTGTTCCAGAAATAACTAGGTATCATTTCCTTCGATAATCATCTGTCTACTGTTTCCAGTCAGAATGCTGTGTTCGTTTCCACGCATTCCGTGCCCCGACCAAAGTTTGGGTTGCTAGCTTGAGGGGTTTACCGCGTTCCACTTTTTGCGTTTCCGCAAAAACTACGTCACTGTGGCACTTTCAGGACTATTCCAGCATATCCAGAGACGTAGCTGTTTCGTCCGCCGTAACGATTTCTCGTCCCTAGGCTTATTGTTTCACCTAGCACAAACACTACGGGCATCACAGCCCGTGCTAGCATGGACTTTCCTCATGAAAAGACGACTCTTCACGCGATTATCCAAAAATTGCACATTACTTATTAAATTTCGTTATTTAAGATTTGCTTGCCAAATACTTCTTTTTCCAAACGATTTAAACGCTTTAAAATATCAAAATTTGTCAACGTAGCAGAAGCTGTTTGAGGAGTTTCCATGATAGACTGTGTTAAAGGTGAAGTTGCCGACTCAGCTGACTTTTTAGCGAGTTCAGCCTTTAAACGAGTATTTTCTTCACGAAGTTCCTTTACCAAAGCAGCATACGTTTCGTAATCTTTAATGACATCGTCTAAAAATTCATCTACTTCTACTTTACTATAACCTCGGACGCCAACTTTAAAATCTTGATCAAAAATATCTTTCGGTGTGTAAATAATACTTGCCATTTCTCTCTCCATTCTCGTTCATTACTTTAATTATATAAAAAATGAACCGCAAAAATCAAGATTAAACATCTAATTTTCGGAAAAATTTTCTGCGACTTCGTTCAAGTCATCAAATGTTAATTTTTTGATAAAATATTGTTCTTGACTTTTCATCATTTGATAAAGATATTTCAAATTCGTCTCATTTTCTTCATCGTAAAAAATATAGGCACCATCTGTATTGTTGAGTAGAAAATGGTTGTAGTCACGAAATTGACTCGGGTTTTCATAATGCGGATAAGCATATTTTACAAAGTCGACCTGTTTGAAATGGTTTAATTTTTCTTGATTGACTTCATTCCAATTTTCCCCCTGATTCTCAAAAGTGAAAATTGTTGCCATTTGAAAATCGTAGTTTTGCTGTAATTCTTTTGCAACTTCTAGTACCCAAACTTCAAAGCCTAAATTTCCAGTGAAAATCAGCCATTCCACTCCTTGTTCCAATAATCGAGTCAAATTACGTTGAATCACTTTTTTAATAATCTTGATTCGAGGATCTTTTTCATCAAAAATTCCCAGATCAAAATTTCGATAGCCCACTACTAATATACTAACCACTTAAATTATCCCTTTATTTCCTTTTTTATGTTATAATAGAGTGATGTTATTGTACCAATAAGGAGATATATGGTCAACTATCCACATAAAGTTTCCTCGCGCAACTCATTGAAATTTCCTAAAAAGAAATCAGTTGATTTTGCCAATCGAGGAATGTCTTTTGAAAAAATGATCAATGAAACAAATGATTATTATCTTAGTCATGGGTTGGCGGTCATTCACAAAAAACCGACACCTATTCAAATCGTAAAAGTAGATTATCCTAGGCGTAGTCGGGCAAAAATTGTAGAAGCCTACTTTCGACAAGCCTCTACAACAGACTATTCTGGTGTCTACCAGGGGCGTTACATAGATTTTGAAGCAAAAGAAACTCGTCAAAAGGCTTCTATGCCTATGAAAAATTTTCATGCGCATCAAATTGAACACATGGAACAAGTCGTCAAACAAGGAGGAATTTGTTTCGTTTTATTACACTTTTCAGCCTTAAAACTGACGTATTTGCTTCCTGCTCCTTATCTGATTAACTTCTTCAAGATTGACAAAGGGACAAAATCCATGCCACTTGATTACATTCAACAACATGGATATTCTATTTCACAGAATGGACTTCCTAGCATTCCGTATCTTGAAATCATTCAACAAAACTTACTAGGTGGTAAAATAAATGAATAAGCAATCTTTACTGACAGCTGCTAAATATGCTGCTATCGGTCTCATCTCATTATTTCTTCTAGGAGTTGTTGCTGGCGGAGGAATCTTTCTCTATCAAGTTCACAAGGCGCCCGCCTTGTCAGAAAAGAAACTAGTTGCTACAACTTCCAGTAAAATCTATGATAGTGAAAACAATCTTATTGCGGACTTAGGCTCTGAAAAAAGAGTAAACGCAGCAACAAGTAATATTCCAACTGGTTTAGTTCAAGCTATCGTTGCAATTGAAGATCACCGTTTCTTCAACCATCGTGGTGTGGATTCTGTTCGTATTTTAGGTGCTTTTTTAAATAACTTGCGCAAAGGAAATCGGCAAGGCGGCTCCACTCTGACACAACAGTTGATTAAATTGACTTATTTCTCTACCTCAACTGCCGATCAAACGCTATCACGTAAAATCCAAGAAGCCTGGTTAGCAGTCCAGCTGGAGCGCAAAGCCACTAAGCAAGAAATCATTACTTATTATGTAAACAAGGTCTATATGTCAAATGGTAACTACGGTATGCAAACAGCTGCTAAAAGTTATTACGGCAAAGATTTGAAAGATTTGAGCTTGGCTCAAACTGCTTTATTGGCAGGGATGCCTCAAGCACCAAATCAATACGATCCCTATACACAACCAGAGGCTGCTAAAAATCGTCGGAATCTTGTCTTATCAGAAATGTATAAACTCAAATACATCTCTGCTGAGCAATACGAAAAGGCAGTCAACACCCCTATTACCGATGGTCTGCAAAGCTTAAAAAATTCTGCTTCTTATCCGGCTTACATGGACAATTACTTAAAACAAGTAATTGAGCAAGTTCAGCAAGAAACTGGCTATAACTTGCTGACGACAGGAATGGAAGTCTATACTAACGTCAATAGAGCTGTTCAAGAACGCCTTTGGAACATTTATAATAGCAATGAATATGTTGCCTATCCAGATAATGAACTGCAAGTAGCTTCTACGATTATGGATGTTACAAATGGCAAGGTGATTGCTCAACTAGGAGCTCGAAATCAAACTTCAAATGTTTCTTTTGGTACCAATCAAGCCGTTGAAACCAATCGTGACTGGGGTTCAACCATGAAACCAATCACCGATTATGCTCCAGCCATTGAAAACGGAATTTACACTTCGACAGCTGCTTATATTAGCGATACCCCTTATCATTATCCTGGAACAACTACTCCGGTTTACAACTGGGATATGCGGTATTTCGGAAACATCACCATTCAGTATGCACTTCAGGAATCTCGGAACGTCCCAGCTGTCAAAACATTAGAAGCTGTTGGTCTCAGCAAATCAAAGAAATTCCTTAATGGACTTGGCATTGATTATCCAGATATGGTCTATGCAAATGCCATTTCAAGTAATACCACAAAATCAGATAAGAAATATGGTGCCAGCAGTGAAAAAATGGCTGCTGCCTATGCTGCTTTTGCAAATGGAGGAACTTATTATAAACCTCAATACGTCAGCCGTGTTGTCTTTAGTGACGGAACTTCAAAAAACTTCGCTAATCAAGGCACAACCGCAATGAAAGAAACAACTGCGTACATGATGACAAATATGCTGAAAACAGTTCTCACTTCAGGTACAGGAACCAACGCAGCTATATCAGGTGTCTACCAAGCCGGTAAGACAGGGACTTCCAATTATTCTGATGATGAATTGGCGAAACTAACAAAACCTTATGGTGGTTCAAGTGTTGTGACTCCAGATGAACTATTTGTTGGTTATACACAGAAATATTCAATGGCAGTGTGGACAGGTTACACCAATCGTCTCACTCCTGTTCTGGATGACGGTGTGAAAGTTGCAACAGATGTTTACCGTGCTATGATGTCTTACTTGTCTGAAAGTGGGACAGAAGACTGGGAGATGCCTAGCGGTCTCTATCGTAGCGGAAGTTATGTCTTTTTAGCCAATGCAACTAATAGATATCAACAAAATTATTATAATTCTACTTCAAGTTCTAGCTTAGAAGAATCGTCTACATCTTCAAATAGTCAAGAAAGCTCTACTCAAGAGTCATCAAGTAGTTCTTCATCAAGCAGTTCCTCATCAAGTACGGAACCCAGTGCTTCCACGTCTACAAATTCTCCTAATAACAGTAGAAATTCGGAAACTCCTCCTTCACGAAATCAATAACGAAGAAGTTTCTGAAAGCCAAGCAGTTTAGAAGATAACATCTTTAAATCAGAGTTTTGTAAAAATTAAAAAACACGAACAATTCAAATCCGGTTGCTTACTGGTCTTGATTGCTCGTGTTTTTCTATTTCATTCTCTTACAGAGTCTTTTAAAGCAAACTTAAAAATTTATCCTACTTCTTTTTATTCTTATTTGCTAGCCAGAGCTCCCATTGGATCCCACGGAGAAAGCACTTTTGGCTCTGCTTCATAGGCTGCTAGTTCTTCAGTTGTTAAAAATTCTTTGCGGACAACGATTTGATAAGTGTATTCGTCCATCCAGTCATCGCTAGCAACAAAATAGCCTTTGTTCCCAACTTTATCACCCCAAGAATTTTCCACTTTCCATTTTGTCGATTTGCCATTTTCGTCCAAGTCAACACCTGTCAAGACCATAGCATGAGTCATGAGACTTTCACTGTAATCCAAGCGCCCTGCTTTGTCTTGTATCAATTCAATATCCATGCTGGAAGTAAAATCATACATATCATTCACCATCACACCAGCCTTGCGATTGCTAGATTGACCCACATCAGAACCAAACCAAACCGTTTCTCCTGCTTGCATTTGAGCAATGGCCAGTTCTTTCAAACGATTCATATCGACATTCAAATAGCGGACATCACGTGCTCCTACGACATTTCCTAACATCTCGACAGTGTAAGATTTACCATAAGGTTTGTCAGCTGTTGGGGCATTGATGATGGATACATAGTCATCTAGCTTAATATCCACATATTTCTTGTAAAATGCTTGTGGTGTCAATCCACTTTCGCCATGGAAGTTATTGTCTTTATCACGATAAGCAAAATCAAAAGTACGAGGAGGGAGTCCAAGGGTCATTGCCAAGAAATTAAAAATTTCTTGCAAAAGTTCTTCTTTCTTTTCTTGAGCAGCTGCTGCATCAGCTCCGCTAGTAACCAAGTCACGTAAAATTTGTGCATCCTGGCGGAGTAATTTGTTGAGATATTGATTAAGCTCACGACTGTTACTTGATGAAATAGATTCTGGATAAACAGATTTTGGCACCACACCATATTTTTCAAAAAGTGCCACAACCATATCCCATTGACCACCGTCTTGTTGAGGTGTATCAAGTAAGAATTTGACCTTGCGACTGGTTAATTCTTGGTCTGCAGTTGCTAATACTTGCTCCAAGAACCAGTTCGATTTTTCATATTTATCCCAGAAGAATGTATGGGCTTGTGACAATTCAAATTCTTCTAATTGAAAGCCCGCAATCATTTTGTGGCGAAATGTATTGAGTGCTGCAAACATCCAGCAGCGACCAGAAGCTTTTTGATTGCTGACCTTATCTTTGGTCAAATCAATTGAAAATACAGGATTGTTTTCAGCAGCGCTATTGCGTTTTTCCAGTGAAGTTAATAAGCCATTGTGACTGACTGCATTTTCAATTGCAGCATATTTTACATTTGCTTCATAATTAGCATATAATTTATCTGTAAATTGTTGATCTAATGAATTCATAGATACCTCCTTCTAATTCTACACACTATTATAGCTTATTTTTAAAATTCTTCAAATAAAAAGTTAGGTGTGCCTAACTTTTTCGTTCTACATCTGATTTTAATAACCTACGGATTTAAAAAACGTAAGTTAGAACAATTCTTCTGCTTATTTCCAAAAATTATCGAAGATGGTAATTGGCAAATGACGTTTGTGCTCACCTTTTTTCCACCAAGATTCAATAGTCGCCTGTGCTTCTTCTGATACAGTTTTGCCTTCCAGATAATCATCAATTTCATTGTAAGTAACACCGAGAGCAACCTCGTCTGCAATCCCTGGTTTTTCTTCTTCTAGGTCTGCTGTCGGCACTTTCTCATAGAGAATGGGGTCCGCACCCAAGGCAGCCAATAGCTGTTTCCCTTGACGTTTATTGAGACGATAAAGTGGTAGAATGTCTGCACCACCATCACCAAATTTCGTAAAGAAAGCTGTCACATTTTCTGCAGCATGATCCGTTCCAATAACCGCCCCATTATAGGAACCAGCTAAAGCATACTGCGCAATCATACGGCTCCTCGCTTTGATATTGCCTTTATTGAAGTCTGAAACCTTAGCACCAGTTGCTCCCACAGTAGCTGTCATCGCATCTGCGGATTCCTTGATATTTACTACAAGGCTGACATCTGGTTGGATAAAAGCGAGCGCTCTTTGGGCATCAGCTTCGTCAGCCTGCACTCCATATGGTAAACGCACTGCGATAAATTGATAGTTATTATCGCCAGTCTCAGCTCGCATTTCTTCTATGGCCAATTGTGCTAAACGTCCTGCTAAGGTTGAATCTTGTCCACCTGAGATTCCCAAAACATAGCTTTTCAAAAACGGATGTTTTTTTAGATAAGTCTTTAAAAAATCAATAGACTTACGGATTTCTTCTTGTGGATCAATGACAGGTTTCACACCTAATTGCTGGATAATCGTTTCCTGTAAGGTCATTTTGTTTCTCCCATTTGGCTTGCTTTTTTGCGCATTTGATCAATCAAATCCACCTTATCTTGCCATACATCACGTGCCAAATCCACAGGATAATCTTGTGGATTGAGAACCCGTTTGTATTCATCCCACAGCTTATCAAACTCTTTGCGAGCATATGTTTGGATTTCTGTTAAGCTTGGCAATTGGTACACAAGTTGACCTTGTTTAAAAATGTCTACCAACAGAGGTACTGCATCAAAATTTGTCACAGTTTTATTAATGTAGGTGTAAGTCGGATGGAACATTTCTAATGCTGTTATCGCATTGACATCTACACCGTCATAAGTGATGTAATCTCCTTCTGATTTCCCTTTTGCACGGCTAGTAATGCGCCAAACTTGTTTTTTACCTGGTGTTGATACTTTTTCCACATTATTAGAGAGCTTGATCGTATTGCGCAAATTGCCATTTTCATCTTCAATAGCCACAATCTTGTAAACTGCTCCCAGTGCTGGCTGGTCGTAAGCAGTGATGAGCTTCGTTCCTACGCCCCAAACGTCAATTTTGGCTTTCTGCATTTTCAAGTTGAGGATTGTATTTTCATCCAAGTCGTTTGATGCATAGATTTTCGCATTTGGGAATCCAGCTTCATCCAGTTGCTGCCGGACTTTTTTAGAAATATAAGCCAAGTCACCTGAGTCAATCCGTACACCGAGGAAATTGATTTTGTCTCCCATTTCACGTGCCACACGAATAGCTGCTGGCACCCCCAGACGAAACGTATCATAGGTATCCACTAAGAAAACACAGTCATGGTGCGTTTCAGCATATGCTTTGAAAGCTTCATAATCATTACCATAGACTTGAACGAGCGCATGAGCATGCGTTCCCAAGACTGGAATATCAAAAAGTTTTCCAGCACGCACATTACTGGTTCCATTTGCTCCACCAATAACTGCCGCACGAGTCCCCCAAATAGCTGCATCCATTTCTTGTGCTCGGCGGGTACCAAACTCCATTAAAGGCTCATCTTCAATGACTGAGCGAATCCGGGCTGCTTTTGTCGCTACCAAAGTTTGATAGTTGACAATATTTAATAACGCTGTCTCCACCAGTTGGCATTGGGCAAGTGGGCCTTCTACTTGAACAATTGGCTCATTGGCAAAGACCAAGTCGCCCTCTTGTGCAGAGCGTACTGTTAATTCCAATTTTAAATTGGCTAGATAAGCTAGAAATTCTTCATCATAGCCAAGAGAACGAAGATAGGCAATATCACTTTCTGAAAATGTCAAATGATTTAAATAATGGATCATCCGTTCCAAGCCTGCAAAAACAGAATAACCACTGTGAAAAGGCTCTTTGCGGAAGTATACTTCAAAAACTGCTCGTTTATTGTGAATATTTTTTCTAAAATAAACTTGCATCATGTTGACTTGGTACAAATCTGTATGCAAAGTTAAACTATCATCTGGGTACATAATGACTCCTTGTAAGATATATTTTCACTTATTATACCACAAATAAAAAGAGCAAGCGGAAATCTTGTCAATCTTTGAATGGCAAAAACAATTATTTTTAACTTTTAGTGATTATAAGATTGCGTTTGATTATATATTAGAATGTTTATCCATTACTTTTTTCATCAGAAACTTCTCCCTGTTGACAATCTCATTACCAATATAAAAAGCTAAGAAAGTCTTGAAACAACTTGAAAACATCGTATCATTTTTCTTAGCTTTATGACATATTTATTTTGATTTAAACTTCCATTGGCTGTACATTCCAAATCCAACTATCCAGATGGCTGATCCGATAGCACCCACAACAGTTGACTTTTGTAAAAAGAGCGTGACAAATACAAAAGCAAAGAAGAGTAAGGTGAGTGGGTTGAGAAATTTGTAAGCTGGCATTAGATAACCATCTGCCATAAATTCTTTTGATTTTCTGTATTTCAAGTGAGCAATCATAGTGAGGGCGTAGATAGCAATGTAAACACCTGATGAAGAGGCTGTAATCAAAACAAAGGAATCGGACACTCCCGGTAAAACCTTAATAAAAGCAGCCAATGCAATCACTACCGCCGATGTCAAAATAGCATTTTTCGGAACGTTCTGTCTGGATAATTTGCCAGCACCAATTCCATTCAGAAAGCGGTTTGGCGAGTCATGAGCAATTTGATACAAATGACGTCCTGTTGAATACAAAGTAGAGTTCAAGGCCGAAGCGGCTGAGGTCAGTACCACAAAATTAATTAAAGCTGCCGCCCATTTAAGCCCTGCTAACTTAAATACGATAACAAAAGGAGAGTCTGTTGTTGCTAAATCTCTCCACGGGATGATCGCCATAATTGCCAAAAGTGAGCCACCATAGAACAAGACAATTCGTAAAGGAATTTCCTTTATTGCTTTAGGCAATACTTGACGAGGATTGGCTGTTTCTGAAGTCGTAATTCCAATAAATTCAATCGCCTGATAAGCAAAGAAAACCATTTGAAAGCCCATGACAAAACTCATAAAGCCATTGGGGAAAAGTTGGAAATTTTGACTGATATTACTTAAACTGGCTACACCATTTGGGGTTTTAAAGCCTGTCAACACCATAAAAATAGCTGTCACAATCAAAGCAATAATCGCTACAATCTTAACCATGGCAAACCAAAATTCAACCTCGCCAAAGACTCGTACCGCAATCAGATTGACCATGCTCAAAATAGCAAGGAAGACAATTTGAATCAACCAAGCAGGCCAAGTTGGGAACCAAAATTGGACATATTGCGCAACTGCCGTGATTTCTGCCATACCAATAAAAATGAGGGAGATCCAATACGACCAGCCAGAAAAATAACCCCAACCATTACCAAGATATTTTGTGATGAAATTGATAAATGTATGCTGGTCTGGATCATAGTACAGCATTTCTCCAATCGCCCTCATCATCAAATACATAAAGACACCTGTCAACATATAAATGAGGATAACAGACGGTCCTGTCAGACTAATCGAACGTCCAGCTCCCAAAAAGAGACCCGTCCCAATAGTCCCAGCGATAGCTATAATTTGCACATGGCGATTTTGCAAACCACGTTCCATCTTGTTTTGATTTTTTTCAGAATGTTTATCACTCATACAAGTCTCCTTTTTACGTGAACTTTTCTATTGTACCACAATTCTGACAATTTCACTAGTCATTTATGAAGGCAGGAGAATTGAACAAGTCCAAAGAAGCACTCTTATTATCACTCCATCAGTGCATTGATGTGTTTTTGCTAATCAGAAAAGACTGGATATGAACCCAGTCTTAAAAATTCTCTGTAATATATTTATAAACTTCTTGTCCTGCGATTGCTCCGTCACCAACAGCTGTCGTTACTTGACGAAGGTTCTTTTCTCGAACATCACCAATGGCATAGATGCCAGAAATAGCCGTTTTCATATGATTGTCAGTCACAATCCAGCCAGCTTCATTGGTAATGCCTAAATCTTTGACAAACTCACTGACTGGCTCTAATCCAACATAGATGAAGACACCGCCAAATTCATGTTCAGATATTTCACCTGTTTTGACATTTTCTACTATAACGCTGCTAACACGCTTGTCTCCTTTGATTTCCTTCACAACTGAACCCCAAATAAAGCGGATTTTTTCATTGGCAAATGCACGATCTTGAAGCACTTTTTGTGCACGGAGTTCATCGCGCCGATGAATAATCGTCACCGTTTTTGCAAAACGAGTCAAAAATACAGCTTCTTCCACTGCAGAGTCGCCTCCACCGACTACCAACAAATCTTCATCACGGAAAAAGGCACCATCACAAACTGCACAGTAGGAAACACCACGACTGTTGAGCTCTTCTTCTCCTAATACGCCAAGATGGCGGTGGAAAGCTCCCGAAGCAATGATAACAGTCTTTGTTTCAAAAACTTCATCTTCTGTGAATACTTTTTTCACATTTCCATGATCTTCAATCTTTTTAACATAGCCAAACAAATGCTCTACTCCCAATTTTTCGAGCGGTTCAAACATTTTTTCTGCTAGTTTTGGACCACTAATATTAGCATATCCAGGATAATTTTCAATATCTGAGGTATTATTCATTTGCCCGCCTGGAATGCCTCTCTCCAAAAGAGCAACTTTGAGGTTACTTCTAGCAGCATATAAAGCTGCTGTCATTCCCGCTGGTCCTGATCCAATAATAATTGTATCGTACATATCGTCACTTCCTTTATTGTAATCACTGTTATTCTAACGTTAGTAGAGCTTTTTTTCAAGAATTATGCTTTTAAGACAAGTAAAATCCCCATCATAGCAAAAGATAAAATCGGAATTGTCATCACTGCGATTAGCAACATGTCATACAGATGAGCTCGTCGATCTCTGACCGTTTTATCAACACGCCGGACAGCGCGAAGACCAATCCATAATCCTAAAAAACTCCCTACCAGTAGCGCTGTAATCAGTAAACTCTCTAAATAAAGTATAAAAACTCGAAATAACATGTCATTCTCCCCATCAAATTAACTTTTACTTAACATAAAATGCTTGAAATAAACCCAGCTAGCAAGAACTGGGCTTCTTTTTTATTATATCAAATATATGTCCGTTTGTAACTGGCAAAAAATTCTTTTGTGCGTTCTTCTTTAGGATGGTTCATTATTTCTTCGGGAGTTCCCATTTCAATGATGTGTCCTTTATCCAAAAAGAGTACCTTGTCTGCCACTTGAGAGACAAAGGACATATCATGACTAACTAGAATCATGGTCTGACCAGCCTTGGCTGCATCTGCAATAGATTTTTCAACTTCTCCTACTAGTTCAGGATCCAGGGCAGATGTTGGCTCATCCAATAGTAACACATCTGGTTTCATCGCTAAAGCTCGTGCCAAAGCGACCCGTTGTTTTTGTCCACCTGACAGATGATGTGGATAGTGATTTTCACGATCCGACAGACTAACTTTTGCCAGTTCTTCTTTGGCAAGATTCGTTGCTTCTCGGTCTGAGAATTTTTTTACAACCAACAAACCTTCTTTGACATTATCCAAAGCTGTCCGACGATTAAAAAGGTTAAACTGTTGAAATACCATCGCCAACTTTCGCCGCAAAGTTAGAATTTCTTCTTTGCTAATCTTGGAAAAATCAACTGTAAAATCATCAATTGTAATCGTTCCGCTATCTGGTTGCTCTAAATAATTCAAACTGCGTAAGAAAGTAGATTTCCCTGCACCAGATGAGCCAATCAAAGCAACTACTTCACCTTTTTGAATCTCTAAGCTAAGATTATTTAAAACCATTTGTCCAGAAAAGGATTTGCTGAGATTTGAAATACGAATCATTAACGAACATCTCCTTTCGTTCGTATTTGTGGATTGAGATTATCAGGCACTTCAATAACCATTTTCTTTTCGATAAACCGCCCAAATAGTTCAATCACAATATTCACGCCCCAATAGACAAAAGCTACCGAGATAAAGCGCTCGAAGTAGCGGTAATCTGCACCGCCCAAAATCTGCGCTTGAGCAAAAATTTCCACAACTCCAGCACTGAAAGCCAGAGAAGTACCTTTGGTCAGACCAATCAGAGAATTAATTAGTGTCGGTGTAGCAACGACTGCTGCATTTGGGATAATGATACGACGATAAACTTGCCTATTTGTCATGCCCAAACTACGAGCCGCTTCGATCTCTCCATAATCCACTGATAAAATCGCTGCTCGAATAGTTTCGCTGGCATAAGCTGCTTCATTAAAGGCAAAAGCTACAATTGCAAATAGATAAGCTGGAATAGCATTTATATTTAGACCCGTACCGAATCGCAAGTTGATTGCTTTCAGAAGCAAAGGAATCCCATAATACGTTAACATGAGCTGAACAAGCACAGGCGTCCCGCGCAGAAAGCTAACGAAAAAGGCTTGAAGAGGATACAAAATCTTCACACGATTGATTTTGACAATCGCAAAAATGAGAGCCAAAATCAAGCCAAAAAAAGCTCCTCCAAAAGTCAATAGCAAAGTTGTCGGTAATTTTTCGATAATTCTTGGCAGTCCGTCAAACACAGATCGCCAGCTAAAAAGCTGCTCGTCTGGAATTTTCTGAATCAATTCTTGATACCAATTAGACGCTAAAATCACTGTTGTAACCATCATTGTAACTTCTCTTTCTCAATAATGTCTAATTCTATCACAATTTTATAAATTCACCAATTATTTACTACGATAAAAATAGACTAGCAAGACTAGTCTATCACATTCGTTTTATAAAAAATAATTGTTTTTATTTATGAGAGTGATAAAGAAATTTTAAGACTAAAAGCTCTGACGTTTCGCTTTTCTTTCTGCACGACCGCGTGCTCGATTTTCAGCACACCTGGTTTTTCGGCGTTTTTCATTGACAGCCCATTGAATTTTCTTTTTATAGCCCGGTTTGATTTTTTTCTTCTTCTTTTTAACCAAACCAATCATCTCTGTATCCAATTTTTCTTGGCGTTTTTCACGATTAGAACGACGATCTCGATCATAAGTATCCTGAAACTCATCAGCTTTTATCATCTTAGGAATGAACTGAATTCCCAATTTCTCTAACTCGCGAATATCTGAATCATCACTTGGCTGATATAGGGTAATGGCAGTGCCTGGCAGCCCATTTCGTCCTGTCCGACCAACTCGGTGGATAAAGAAAGACAAATCTTGCGGAATTGCATCATTGATAACATGACTGACCCCTTCAATATCAATCCCTCTTGCTGCTAGATCGGTCGCCACAATATATTCAAATTCCAGATTTTTCACTTGATTCATAATCCGTTTGCGCTCTCGCGGAGGAACGTCTCCGTGAATTTTAGCGACCTTAAGTCCTTGCGCTGTCAAATAACTGTGCAGCTCATCAGCTCGTGTTTTAGTATTAACAAAAATCATGGCTAGATAAGGCTGCAAAAGCTGAGTGATTCGGTAAATTTGCGCATTTTTATCCTGACCTTTAGTCGAAATCAGCCAGTTTTCAATCGTATCAGAGATGACTGTTTTGGTTTTGATCTGCTCTATGACAGGGTTTGATAGATATTTTTTTAAAAATGGCTGTAATTTTTGTGGAATCGTTGCTGAAAAGACTAAAAATTGCAATTCTTTTGGCAAACTGGACGCAATCTTATCCACTGTTTCTAAAAAGCCCATATCCAAGGTCATATCTGCTTCATCTACTACAAAGGTATTCGCCTTATGAATAGCCAAATCACCTGATTTCACCAAATCATAGATACGTCCCGGTGTTCCAATAACGATATGCGGCTGACTGAAAGCCAATTTCCCAATCTGACGATTTTTATCAGTCCCACCAACATAATGAGCCACTCGAATTTCCTTATCAGAGAAAGTAGCAATTTGGCGTGCAGCTTGATAAATCTGCGTGGCTAATTCACGAC
Organism: Streptococcus constellatus subsp. constellatus; assembly: GCF_023167545.1. Lineage (NCBI taxonomy): Bacteria > Bacillati > Bacillota > Bacilli > Lactobacillales > Streptococcaceae > Streptococcus > Streptococcus constellatus. The sequence continues at coordinate 365,172 of NZ_AP014647.1, read as the reverse complement.
TGGGAGCTGTAATGACAGCCTGAACATTATCTGCATCCTCATTCATCTTTTGAAAAATCGGTAATAAAAAAGTGTGGGTTTTCCCTGAACCTGTTTTGGACTCTCCAACTAGATCTCGACCCGCAAGTACGATTGGAATCAATTTTTCCTGTACTTCTGTCGCCTCGACAAAGTTCAAATCTATTAATGCCTCTTGAATATAATCTTTAAACTTAAATTCTGTAAATTTCATGTTTTCCTCTATTCGTTACTTGTCCTACCTATTATACCAGAACTTACTTTAAAAATAAAAACGAATCATTTCTTTTGTCATTTCCCGCCCTTTTCTATGAAGCTCTCTCTTTTTATGATACAATAATGTTAAGTTCACAAAAAGGGATTACCATGAAAAAATTTATTATTACTCTTGTAACAACTCTCTTACTTATCTTAACTCCTACTGTCTGGGCCGATAATTTTGACGTAGGCGCCAAGCACGCTATTGCGGTTGATGCCACAACTGGAAAAATCTTGTATGAAAAAGATGCTGATCAGCCAGTTGAAGTTGCTTCTATTACTAAATTGCTAACAGCTTATTTGGTCTATGAAGCCATTCATCAAGGAAAGTTCACTCTACAAACCCCAGTGGATATTTCTGACTATCCTTATCAACTAACCGTTAATCCAGATGCCAGTAACGTTCCGTTGGAAGCAAGACGGTACACTATCGAAGAACTATTAGAAACTTCCTTAATAGCCAGTGCCAATAGCCCAGCGATTGCTTTGGCTGAGAAGGTCGCAGGTAGTGAGAAAAAATTTGTGGATTTAATGAAAGCTAAATTACAACAATGGGGAATCAAAAATGCCACTATTGTCAATGCTTCTGGACTTAAAAATTCTGTTTTAGGAGAAGAACATATTTATCCTGGTTCAAACAAAGATGATGAAAATAAATTGAGTGCTTATGATATTGCAATTGTTGCTCGTCGTTTAATTCTTGATTACCCAGAAGTTTTAGAAATTACCAAAAAAGCTACATCTAACTTTGCAGGTATGACGCTTACATCATCCAATCATATGCTTAAAGATATGCCGGCTTTTCGAGCTGGAGTGGATGGTCTAAAAACTAGTTCTTCTGATAAAGGAGGAACTTCCTTTGTCGGAACAATCCAGCAGAGAGGCATGCGTTTGATTACAGTCCTTCTCAATGTCGATCATGCAGATAAAGATGAAAACGCCCGTTTCACAGCTACTTCTAGGTTTATGTCTTATATTTATCAGCAATTTACTGTCCAAACTCTTGTAAAAAAAGGTGAAGCCTATGATAAAAGTTCTGCTCGCATTATCAACGGTCAAAAAGATGAAGTCACTGCCGTTGCAAGTAAGAAACTCACTATTGTGCGGAGATACAATCATAAAAAACCTACTGTCCACTTTACAACCGATAAAAAAGGTTATCCTACGCCTTTAAAAAAGGGTGTCGTTGTTGGAAAATTGACCTATACAGACAATGATTTGATTGGAAAAGGCTATCTTGACAAGAAACCACCGACTATTTCCATGCTTTCAGCAGAAAGAATAGAACGCCCCTTCTTCCTCAAATCTTGGTGGAATGAATTTGTCCAATATGTCAATGAAAAATTATAAAAAATCGCGATAATGCACCGCACCCCAAAAGTTAGACAGAAAAAATCTAACTTTTGGGGTGCGGTGCATTTTTTATTTAACCTCAATTATTAATCTTTTTCAGACTTTTCAGCTTCTTCAATTGCCTTTTTAAGAGCATTCCAGCCTAAGGTTGAGCATTTAATACGCTGAGGAAATTTAGCAACACCAGCCAAAAAAGCTGCATCTCCCAATTCCGCTTGCTGCTTATCTTCTTTCCCTTGAACCATTTGAGAGAAAATCTCTGCCAACTTTAGTGCTTCATACTTCGTCTTCCCTAGGACTACATCAGTCATCATACTAGCTGATGCTGTAGAAATACTGCAACCAGAATTCACAAATGCAATATCCTCAATCACTCCCTGCTCATCAAACTGAACCGACAGACTGATGACATCTCCGCAGGTAGGATTATTGAGATTCACTTGCTCCACTCCTTCCAAACGACCTTGATGATGAGGGTGAGCTGAATGATCCGTCACAACTGCCTTATAAAGGCTATTTAGTTTAGAAAGTGCCATCGAAAAACTCCTTTGTTTTCTGCAAAGCTTCAACGAGCTTATCACAGTCTGCTTTGGTATTATACATATAAAAGCTAGCTCGAACAGTCGCTACCACTCCTAGGTAACTCAACAAGGGTTGAGCGCAGTGATGTCCGGCTCGTACAGCCACGCCTTCATAATCCAGAGCTGTTGCTACATCATGGGGGTGAAGACCAGCTAGATTAAAAGAAATAACACCTGACCGCTGAGCCAAATCCTCCGAACCATAAATGGTGAGACCCTCAACAGCTTGTAATTTGGGAAAGACATAAGCCAGTAATTCTTGCTCATATTGATGAACAGTTTCCATTCCGATCTTATCCAGATAATCAATAGCGGCAGCTAAACCAATAGCTCCAGCTATATTGGGTGTGCCCGCCTCAAACTTCCAAGGGAGCTCTTTCCATGTTGCTTTCTGCTCATAAACAAAATCAATCATTTCCCCGCCAAATTCTACCGGAGGCATTTGATTCAAGAGTTTCTCTTTTCCATAAAGCACACCGATACCCGTCGGACCTAGCATCTTGTGACCTGAAAAAGCAAAGAAATCAACATCCAAGTCTTGAACATCAATCTCCATGTGAGGTACAGATTGGGCTCCGTCCACTACCAAAAGAGCATCTATCTGATGCACTAGCCCTGCTATTTCTTTTATAGGATTCACCACACCTAATACATTAGAAACGTGAGCCAAGGCAACAAACCGCGTCTTTTCAGTCAATTTTGACTGAAAGTCAGCAAGGTCTAACATACCGTCTTTCAAATAAGCATAAACCAATCTGGCACCTGTTTTCTGACAGGCTTCTTGCCAAGGAATGATGTTAGAATGGTGTTCCATAACAGAAATCAGCACTTCATCTCCTGGCTGCAACACACTTTCAGCATAGTGCGCCACCCAATTGAGCCCAGTCGTCGCACCTCTCGTAAAGAGAACTTCTTTCGTTGAAGCAGCATGGATAAAAGAGCGTACTCGTTCCCGCGCAGCTTCATAAGCTGCCGTTGCCTGTTCAGCCAGCGTATGAACACCACGATGAACGTTGGCATTATCTTTTTCGTAATAATCCGTAATTGCTCCTAAAACCTGCCTTGGCTTTTGAGTCGTTGCTGCATTATCCAAATAAACCAGTGGCTCATCATTGACGATCTGATCCAAAATCGGAAAATCTTTCCAAAGGACTTCAACATCAAGTTTAGACATTTCTTTTCCTATCTTTTATTTTTAGCTAAAATTTCATCAATAGTTTCAATCATCTCAACACGGACTTCTTTGACCGGAACTTCAACGATAACAGAACCTAAGAAACCACGCACGACTAACCGTTCTGCCGTTGCCTGATCTAGCCCTCGACTCATAAGATAGTACATATCTTCTGGATCTACCTGACCGATAGACGCCGCATGCCCTGCTGTCACATCATTTTCATCAATCAAAAGAATAGGATTAGCATCTGAACGTGCTTTGTCAGACAACATGAGCACTCGACTTTCCTGTTGCGCATCTGCTCCCTTGGCTCCCTTGATAATGTGACCAATTCCGTTAAAAGTCAACGTTCCCTTTTCCAAAATCACTCCATGTTGGAGGATATTGCCGATCGAATTGCAGCCGTAATTGGTGACGCGACTGTCAATCCCCTGAATCTGCTTACCACGAGAGAGAGCCACCACTTTCATATCTGCATGACTTCCGCGCCCAAACAAATCACTGTCAAAATCAGCAATCACATTCCCTTCATTCATGACTCCAATCGCCCAATCAATCATAGAATCATCGTCCAACTTGCCCCGACGACTAATATAAGCGGTCACATTTTCTCCTAGTCGATCAATAGCTGAAAACTTAATCTGCGCTCCTGTTTGGGCAATGACTTCCACCGTGATATTTGCTGTCGCAGAAACACTGCTAGAACCATAAGTTTCCAACCGTTCTAAATAAGTCACTTTAGAATGTTTTCCTGCGATAATCAGAATATGCTTGTTAAATGGCACATCACTTTCACTATCTTGGTAAAAAATGCCTTCAATGGGCTGATTGATTTCAACATTATCCGGAATATATAGCACCGCTCCACTATTGAAATAAGCTGTATGGTAAGCTGCTAGCTTATCTTCGTCATATTTAACAGCAGACATAAAATGTTTCTCAATGATTTCTGGAATTTCCTCAAGAGCAGAATAAAAGTCTGTGAAGATGACACCCTGCTCCGCCAAGTCAGCCGGCAATTGCTCTAAAACAGTCTGCGTTCCAATCTGAACTAATTTCAAATGATTATCCAGTTCTGTAAAATCAGGTACATTTGCAAGAGATTCACTTTCTGAAAGCGTGCCGTCTCCCAAGTTCCAGCGGTGAAATTTCACGCGCTCAATAATCGGTAACTTCAACTCTTCTATTTTATCAAAAGCAGCTTGACGAAGATTCACCAACCACTCAGGCTCCGCATGCATTTGTGAAAAATGTTTAATGGTTTCTTTTGTCATTTCATTCTCCTATCTTTTTCAAGCAAAAAGAAGGGGTAACTAAACTTCTTCTTGGTAATCAAAACCAAGTTCTTCAGCTAATTTGGCATAGCCTTCCTGCTCTAAACGAACAGCTAAGTCTGGGCCACCTGAGGCCACTATTCGCCCATCCATCATAACATGCACCACATCAGGCGTAATGTAATTCAACAAGCGTTGATAGTGCGTAATAATCATAGCTCCAAAATTTTCACCACGCATGGCATTAACACCTTTAGATACCACTTTCAGCGCATCAATATCTAATCCAGAGTCAATTTCATCCAGTAGCGCAAAAGTTGGCTCTAGCATCAACAATTGCAAGATTTCATTGCGTTTCTTTTCACCACCAGAAAAGCCTTCATTCAGATAACGCTCGGCCATTTCCTCTTTCATATTCAGCAATTCCATCTTTTCGTCCAATTTCATGATAAAATCACGAACAGAGATTTTTTCGTCGTCTTCTTTACCTGCATTCATAGCTGCACGCAAAAATTCTGCATTGGTAATACCTGGAATTTCACTTGGGTACTGCATAGCAAGAAAAAGCCCCATACGAGCTCGTTCGTCCACATCCAGTTCTAAAACATTGACACCATCGAGCAGAACCTCCCCTTCAGTTACCTCGTAATTTGGATTTCCCATAATGGCGGCTGATAGAGTTGATTTACCTGTCCCATTTGGGCCCATAATGGCGGCTACTTCTCCTGTTTTAAGAGTCAGATTAACTCCTTTTAAAATTTCCTTTCCTTCGACTTCTACGTGGAGATCCTTGATTTCTAAGACAGACATGGTAAATTTTCCTTTCTTTGTAACCATAATATACCTTATAAGTATAGCAAAAAAAAGCCAAAAAGGCTTTTATTTTGTTTTAATTTAAGATTCTATTTCTTTCTTCTATTTCTGAATTTTGTACGAATTTCTTCTCGATAAGCAGAATTTCCAATGAACCGAAGAACATTAAGGAGTGGTGTCCGATTTTGACCCAAAACACCGATAAGTTCCGATAAAAGTTCCACTCCAAAGAGCAGACTAATCACTAATAGTACACCACCAATTCGACTTGAAACATTTAGCAAAAGAGAAATCATGGCAAAAATCATCGAAATGCCATAAATAACCAAGACTGTCCCACGATGAGTCAAGCCCAAAGAGAGCAGGCGATGATGAAGGTGACGCTTATCTGGCGTATAAAATTTTTGACCAGATAAAGTTCTACGCACAATCGCTAAAAATGTGTCTGTAATCGGCACACCCAGAATAATCATCGGAGTAATCACCGCGACGGCTGTCGCATTTTTCAAGCCTTGCAGTGACAAAACAGCAATCATAAAACCGATAAACAGTGCTCCCGTATCACCCAGATAAATAATAGCTGGGTGATAATTGTAAGGAAAAAATCCCGCGATAGACATGACCAGAACAAAAATAGTTAAGGTTAAAAACACATTGTGATCCGGCAAGAAAAAATAAGAAACGATTCCCATTGTCACCAGCGAAATAATCGATACACCACTCACTAATCCGTCTAACCCGTCAATCAAATTGACGGCATTGGTAATCGAAATAATCCAGATAACCGTCAAAATAAAAGATAACCAAGGGGCAAAGTGCAATAGCGGTCCGCCAAAAGGAATTTTAAAATGATTCAAACGGAAATCAGTCAATAACCAAATCAAACTGGCAGCCAACACAATTCCTGACATCTTTGCTAAAGGCTTCAACTCTTTCACATCATCAATAAGCCCTGTTAAAGCAATGATACCGCCGCCTGAGACAACCGGCCAAATATAATCAAAATAACCCTTTCCATGAAAGGTCGCTTGCACAATCATCGGCATAAAAACAAGTGTAGCAACCGAGAAAGAAATGACAATCGCTAAACCTCCGCTGCTTGGCATTGGTTTTTTGTTGATTCTTCGAGCATTTGGATAATCAACCGCGCCTATCTTAAATGCCAATAGACGCACTAAAGGTGTGAGAATCACACCAATAAAAAAGGTTCCAAGCAACACCAAAATGAATTTTAAAGGGAAAGGAATCATGAGCATTTAACCTTTTGAAGACTGGCAACCGCCTCGTTGACAAGCAATAAATAACCATGCTCTTGCAAAACAGCTCTTGTCACATCTGTGTCTTCCGCATGTTCACGCATAGAAGCCAAAAGCCAAGCTGGATAACGCTTAGGATGTCCTTCAATATCAACCAAGATTGTTAAATAATAGTAACCATCCATTTTGTACAACTCCGAAGTGTTAACAGCATAGTCTACTGTTTTAGAAAAGACAATCGCTTCTTTCAAGCTGGAAAATTTCAAGATATAATAGATATATTTTTGAGTAAGGTCGTCACTGTTTTCTTCTTGATCTTCTATGTCAGAAGTGCTCATATTATTTTCTGCTTCTGCCGTTTCCAAAGACCGAACAGCTTCAATATCGTCTTTGCTTTTCTCAAAAATATTTTTTTCTAATGTCTTTAAAAATTCATCTGGAGACATTTGAGACAGCTCTTCTACATCTGGTAAATCTGCCAAATCATCAAAGTTCAGATTCTTATCAATCTTAGACTTGGTGACAAAAACATCCAGTCGGTCTGGTTTAGGAGTTACACGAAAACTGAGCATACCGCTATCCAAAAAACTCTCGGGCATTTCCAACTCATCTAAAATTGCATAGAAAAACTCTTCTGTCTTTTCTTGCGGAACGAGAAAATCTGCCATCTCCATTCCACGTTCTTCTAAATCTTCTAATTTTATTGTGATCTTAATCGTTGTATCACTAATTTGCTTCATTTCCATCGCATTACCTCATACTTCTAGTCTTTTCATTATACTAAAATTTCGGGCTTTTTACAAAAAATAGACAACCTCATTTTCTTTTACCAATAAAAAACTCAACAAAAACTGTTGAGTTTTGAATACTTAAAAAATAGCTTTAAAGATTCCGTACACGATAAGCAAAACACCGAGCCCGATACGATATTTCCCAAAGATCGTAAAGTCGTGCTTTTTCACATAATCCGTCAAGAAACGAATCACATAGAGACTGACCCCGAACGCAACGCCCATTGCTACAAGCAGCAAGAAGAATTGCCCAAATCCAAGTGTGTTTCCTTTGATAATAAATTTCAAAATCTTCCAACCACTGGCACCAAACATGACAGGAATTCCCAAAAAGAAAGTGAACTCTGTCACCACAGAACGACTGGTCCCATTCAAAAGCCCACCTACAATGGTTGCTCCTGAACGACTTGTTCCTGGGAAAAGCGACAATACTTGAAATAGCCCAATGTAAAGCGCTGTTTTATAAGGCAAGCGATCCAAATTGGTAATCGCTGGTTCCACAGTTTTATTGCGTTTTTCTAACAAAATAAAGGCAACACCATAAATTATTAACATACAAGCGACAGAAATGAAGTTATAAAAATGTGCATCAAACCAATCATCCAAAGGTAAGCCAATAATAGCAGCCGGCGCAGCTGCAATCACCACTTTCGCCCATAATTGCCATGTTTTCTGCACTTCACGCGCTGTCTTTCCAGGTTTAAACGGATTTAATTTATCAAAATAAATCACGACAACCGCTAAAATCGCTCCTAATTGGATTACAACATTGAACATCTCCATAAAAGCAGCATTCTGATCTTTATATTTGAGAAATTCTTGCACTAAAATTAAGTGACCTGTACTCGAAATCGGCAACCACTCGGTAATTCCTTCTACAATCCCAAAGATAATGGACTTCAACATTTCAACGATAAACATTTTCTTCTCCTAAGATTGATTTGTTTTATTATAGCATAATTTCAAACAAGAGAATAGGGCACTTTTTTAAAAAGCGCCGCCTCCTCCGCCTCCGCCACCACCAGAGAAGCCGCCACCGCTACTTCCACCTGATGAAACAGAGAAACTGCTAGCCGAATTAGCTGCTGCCCCATAGCCAACAAAAGCATGTGAGCTCGCATGAAAATCATACACCATATCCTGATAAACAAAAGCATTCATCGATGGATTATCAATTGTGATTTTTCGTAGTTTCATCGTCTTGGTCACCTTATCTGCACAATTAAACATAGCAGCATAAACCAATAATCTGTTCCACAAAATCACTCCTTCCACTTCTGTATCCTTTAAATGAGCAATCTCATGCAGCATATTAGCAAAACTCTTCCAGTAATAATAGTTTTCTGCCCCTTCTTCATTTAAGACGCCATCACGCTTCACCATTTTGCATTTTCTCAAAAGGTAATACAGCATTCCGCCAGCAATGAAGAAGCTAACTACAAATTGATAAAATACGAGTCCATACTCCAAGAAAATCCAAGCTAAGATGCCAAGAGAAGCAAACACAATAAGATTCATAAGGATCATTGAAAGATATAAACACAAGAGCTCCTTTTTAGCAACAGGGCGATAATTATTTGGCAATTGCTCACGCTCAATAATTTCATGTATATTTTCTGTAATAAGTTTTAAATAGCATTTTAATAGTTTTCTCACTCTGTTGCCTGCGCTACGAACAGCTTTCTCGCCACTATTATATATCTTATCGTCAATTTTAAAATCTGAAAACAAATTTTTCACAAGCAACTGCTTGTTGTTTCCCATAGCCATTTTTAAAAATTCTTTTTCAAAATCAGCTAAACCCTTATCTGTCACTCTTTGTAATTTTTGCTGTTTCGTATCATCTGTAAAAACAAGATTGCCTCGATCAATCAAATCTAATAAAGTAGCTTGGACAAGATTTTCAAATTTCAGAGATGTAGCTTGTCGCTCAGTCGGATCCAATTCTGTCAAATCTACTGAATAAACATTTGAAGCAATGACCATTGGTGGTAAATCTTGCGGTATTTCATACAAACGAGCATGCTTAGGAAACGTTACACGGGATTTTGTTCTAAGATGAAAAATAATGTAAAAAGCCAAACTAATTAGGCCAACCAATACCAAAGCAAGTGGTAAGTCCCAGTCTACTAATCTCTGGTATTTTTTTGTACTGGTGGCAACTTCCTTTTCAACTTGACGAAACTCTTGCAACCGATTGCGTTTTGTAACAGCTAAACTATTTTCAGGAACAGTTACTAGCAATCGATCCCAATATGCATGAAATTCTAAATTTCTATTTTTAGCAATACTAGCGACACGGATCAGATAGCTATCTCCCTCTCGTGTCACTTGAGCTGGCTTCATAAAATAACCCGTGTGAGCATACAATTCAGTCTGTTGTGAAGTAGCTGGAGGAGTAATCCGAAATTCTACATTATTTAATTTTTTATCCCAATCACTGATTGGAATCCAGTGTAATTCTACAATATCATTGTAGACAAACAACATATTCTTCAACTTCCAAGTAACCGTAATGGTTACACGGTCTCCTTTATTACCGGCATTATAAATTTTATATTTATAACCACCCGCAATGTATTCCTGAACAGCAGTAATATCCGTTTTTGGTTGTCCATTTCTTAAAGCTAGAATCGTCGGCTTTCCTTCCACATCAAAGCCCAGAGGAACTTTACCAGATGTCCCCAAAGTAATGATTTGTCCCCTGTAGCCGCTTAAGAAATGGTAATTGACTGTTTCAACAAATGTCGCTGTATTATCAGAATGAATCTGTAAATTGCCTTTATAGGATTCAATATCGTAACTCACTGCCAAAACTCGCTGGCTAATGAACAAACACGAGAAAAAAATCACTATACTCCAAAAGAACTTTTTCATCTGACAACCTCCTTTTACTGGTTAGATTTATTATACCATTTTTTCAAGTAAGGGTTTACCCAATATTGAAAAGCATTGCTTTTTTCGATATAATACAAGGAACCTATTTTAAAATTAGGAGAATAATATGAAGAAAATTTGCTTATCTCTATTTACACTTTTTCTGTTCAGTTTAGGATTTGTAAATACCGTTCATGCCGATGAATATTTACGTATCGGAATGGAGGCAGCTTACGCTCCGTTCAACTGGACGCAGGACGATGACAAAAACGGCGCAGTCAAAATCGAAGGTACCAATCAATATGCCAACGGTTATGATGTCCAAATTGCAAAACAAGTCGCAAAAGAATTAGGCAAAAAACCGTTAGTAGTCAAAACGTCTTGGAATGGTTTGATTCCTGCTTTAACATCAGGAAAATTGGACATGATTATAGCAGGTATGAGCCCGACTGCCGAGCGGAAAAAAGAAATTGCTTTTTCAAATAGCTACTATACTAGTGAGCCAGTGCTACTTGTCAAAAAAGATAGTGCCTACGCCAATGCCAAAACCTTAAATGACTTCAAAGGGGCAAAAATCACGTCCCAGCAAGGTGTCTATCTTTATAATCTAATTTCACAATTGACTGGTGCTAAGCAAGAAACTGCAATGGGAGACTTTGCTCAAATGCGCCAAGCACTTGAGTCAGGAGTGATAGACGGCTACATTTCTGAGCGCCCTGAAGCCCTCACTGCAGAAGCTGCGAACTCAAAATTTAAAATGATTCAGTTCAAAAAAGGTTTTGAAGTGAATCAAGAAGACGCTACCATTGCAATTGGAATGCGCAAAAACGACAATCGTATAGAGCAAGTTAATGCTGCTATCGCTAAAATCAGTGCCAAAGACCAAACCGCTTTAATGGATAAGATGATTCGAAATCAGCCTGTTGAGACAGACTCTAGCCAAGATAAGACAAGTTTCTTTGGACAAGTGACAAAGATTCTAAAAGATAACTGGCCCCAGTTTCTGCGTGGAGCTGGTTTAACTCTTCTCATCTCCATTACTGGCACAATTGCAGGACTCATCATTGGACTCTTAATCGGTGTCTATCGCACAGCTCCTACTGCCAAAAATAAAGTTCTAGCGATGTTACAAACCTTATTCAGCTGGTTCTTGAATATCTATATTGAAATTTTCCGTGGAACGCCTATGATTGTTCAATCGATGGTTATTTACTACGGTACAGCACAAGCTTTTGGGGTTTCTATTGATCGGACAATCGCTGCTATCTTTATTGTTTCAATCAACACCGGCGCTTATATGAGTGAAATTGTCCGCGGAGGAATTTTCGCCGTTGACAAAGGACAATTTGAAGCCGCAACCGCTCTAGGAATGACACATAATCAAACCATGCGCAAAGTTGTTCTTCCACAAGTCGTACGAAATATTCTACCTGCTACAGGGAATGAATTTGTCATAAACATTAAAGATACTTCTGTACTGAATGTTATCTCCGTTGTTGAACTTTATTTCTCAGGAAATACGATTGCCACTCAAACTTACCAATATTTCCAAACTTTCACTATTATTGCTGTTATCTACTTTGTCCTAACATTTACTGTCACTCGCATTCTTCGCTATGTAGAACGCCGTTTTGACACAGACGAGTACACAACAGGCGCTAATCAAATGCAAACGAAAGGAATAAAAGCATGAGTGATATCATTTTAGAAATTAAGCATCTCAAAAAATCTTATGGCCAAAATGAAGTTTTAAAAGATATTTCTCTCACTGTCCACTCCGGCGAAGTTATCTCTATCATTGGAAGCTCTGGTAGCGGAAAATCAACTTTCTTGCGCTCTATCAATCTCCTCGAAGAACCAAGTGGCGGTGAAATCCTTTACCGTGGAGAAAATGTGCTAGAAGAAAAGTATAATCTCACCCACTACCGTGAAAAATTGGGGATGGTTTTCCAAAGTTTCAATCTTTTTGAAAATCTCAATGTTCTTGAAAATACTATTGTTGGACAGACAACCGTTCTCAAGAGAGAACGCGCAGAGGCTGAAAAAATTGCCAAAGATAATCTTGAAAAAGTCGGTATGGGCGAGCTTTATTGGCAAGCAAAGCCAAAACAACTCTCTGGTGGACAAAAGCAACGTGTCGCTATTGCACGCGCCTTATCTATGAATCCAGATGCCATTTTATTTGACGAACCAACATCAGCCCTCGACCCTGAAATGGTCGGTGAAGTACTAAAAATTATGAAAGACCTTGCTCAAGAAGGTTTAACCATGATTGTCGTCACCCATGAAATGGAATTTGCGCGTGATGTTTCAAACCGTGTCATTTTCATGGACAAAGGCATCATTGCTGAGGAAGGTAAACCAGATGATATTTTCACTCATCCTAAAAAAGAACGTACGAAAGAATTCTTACAACGCTATTTACGATAAAAATAGGAAAGACGAGACTAAAACATCAAGCCTCGTCTTTTTTTCTATCCAAAATAGTTACTATCTCTTTTGAAAACTAATTTTTATTCAAACAAAACAAAACGTTTGAATATATATTTCTTAGAAAATATACTATAAAAAAGTAAATTTCTAATTTTTTGGAATATTTTTTATAATATAATCTATAAAAGAAAGCGTTTTATGATTTTTTTGTAAAAATATTCGTTTAAAGCGTATGGTATTTTTTGAATAAATAAGTTTTTTTATATATAATTATTCATTACTTTAATCTCAAACCACATTATTGTACGATAGTAAATAAAAAAAGCAGGCTGCCAGCCTGCTAAAAATTCGATGATTAGTTTTCAAATTTTTCGTGATTTTTGTCGTAAAAATCAATCAATCCGAGAGCGGTTTCAAATGAAATATTCTTCACTTTAGCACGTCCTTGAGCAAGAGCAATGATAGACATTTCACGAGCGTTCGTTTCTTTACTGATGCGATAACCCGTGATTTTTTTATCACGAACCCAGCTAACAACTGATTCTACTTTTTCAAAGTTAGATTTAGCCATTTCCTTCTCCTATTTATTATTTCTAACTAAACATTTTAAATGTTTTTATTTGTTTTGTCAATGGAAAAGACAACTTATTTTGACGAATAAAATAATTCAGAATATTCTTTATTTTGCTTTAAGAGCTGATAAAATTTGCGTTCGGATACTTTCTACTCCGTCAGGATTGGCTGGTAAGAAAATTGTATTATTTCCCTTATTATCTGCAAAATTATTCAATGTATCAAGATATTGGTTGGTTAAAAGAATTGACATGATTTGTTCTTCTTTCAATTCAACATTTGCACCTTTTAACTCTTTGATAGAGTCTGCCAAGCCATCCACAATCGCTTTACGCTGTTCTGCAATCCCAACACCATGAAGACGATCTTTTTCTGCTTCTGCTTCTGCAGCAGTGACAATTTTAATTTTATCGGCTTCAGCTAATTCTTGAGCAGCGACACGTTTCCGTTGAGCAGCATTGATTTCGTTCATTGATTGCTTAACCTCTGCATCTGGCTCAACTTTTGTAATCAAGGTTTTTACGATAATATAACCATAAGTAGACATTTCTTCTGCTACTTGCTTTTGTACTTCAAGTGCGATTTCATCTTTCTTTTCAAACAATTCGTCCAATGTCAATTTAGGAACAGATGACCGCAAGGCATCTTCAATATAAGACTTAATTTGAGCTTCTGGACGAATCAATTTATAGTAAGCATCTGTTACGTTATTTTCATTCACACGATATTGCGTTGCAACATTCATCATGACAAATACATTATCTTGTGTCTTCGTTTCGACAACAATCTCACTTTGCAACAGACGTAATTGCACACGCGCTGCGATATGATCAATGCCAAATGGCAAGCGTAAATGAATTCCGCTATTACTAAGTTTTTGATATCTACCAAAGCGCTCTATAATTGCTACAGACTGTTGACGAACAACATATAAGGAACTAAAAAGAATAACAATCAGTACGATAACAATAATTGGCAATACTAAAAATAACATGATATGAAACTCCTATCTTCTTTTTCAAGATTATAGCATACTTAAACGTGTTTATCAAACAAAAGCGATAAAAGCTAGTTAAGTTATTATATTAAATTTCTCTGCATCCATATCTCACAAAAACTTATTTATATCCAACCATTTTCTTGAGCAATTCGAACTGCTTCCAAACGATTTTCTGCTGTTAATTTCGTTAGAATACTCGACATATAATTGCGAATGGTACCATTTGATAGATAAAGCTTTTGCGCAATTTCTTTACTAGATAAGCCTCTTGCTGTTGCTTGCAAAACTAAAATTTCTTGATTGGACAAGGGATTCTTACTTGTCATCATGACTTCCATTAACTCAGGAGAATATTCTTTTTTTCCGGCTAATACTGTTTGAATCGTTTTCATAAGGTCAGCTATGCTGCGTTCTTTTAAAACATAAGCATCTACATTAGACTTTACAGCACGTTCGAAATAGCCCGGACGTTTAAACGTGGTGACAATGATAACTTTAACAACTGATTGCTGCTCCTTAACCCATTCTAAAACATCTAAACCTGTTTTTTCTGGCATTTCCACATCTAAAATAGCAACATCAATATTTTGGGATTGGAGAAGATCCAGTGCTTCCTGACCATTAGAAGCCTGATGAACCATTTCGACATCTGGCTGCATTTCTAGTAATTGGCACAAAGCATCCCGTAACATACTTTGATCTTCGGCTACTAATAATTTCATCTGTATCCCTCCATTGGCAAATGTACTCGAATCTTAGTTGGCTGTTTATAATTTAAAATCTCTACTTGTCCAGACAAAGCTTCTACACGCTCCTGAACCGAATGTAATTCTTTTCCTGTGACAGTTTTGAAACCTTTCCCATTATCCTCAACATCAGCAATTAAGCATTTGTCTTCAGAATATAAACGAATTTTACAATGACTTGCTTGAGCATGTTTGATGATATTCGTCGCCAATTCTAGTAAAACCATACTTAAGCTTGATTGCATAGTTGGTGCAATACTAGCTATATTGAGTTGATTCAGTACTTGTACTTGAATCCCACTCATTTCTAACATCACTTGAATCGTCACCAATTCATCATCTAACGTTCGTGTTTTGAGATTATCAATAATTCGTCGTACATCCGCCATAGATTGCTTGCTAATTTCATGCACTTCTTGCAATTCTTTGCCAGCTTTCTCATAAGCTTTCATTTGAAGAAACTGTTGCGCCAATTCTGTCTTGATACTGAGCATAGCAAAGGTGTGCCCTAGACTATCATGTAAGTCTCGACCAATCCGATTACGCTCATTTTCTGCTAGAAAAAGATTCAGCTGGGCATTTTGTTTGACCTTTTCTTCCTTGATCCGCTCTGTCATTTGAATCCGATGGAGACCAAAGGTCAAGCCATCCGAAAAGAGAAAGGTTACAACAAAGAAGAGTAGCTCTGCTGGACCAACATTACCCACCAAGTAATTAGTCATCACAATAATAGGCTGCAAGGCGATAAAGGTTAAAAAACGCCAGGATTTAAAAGAAATATCATCTAGTTCGTAAATAAGCAGATTAGATAGATAAAAAATGTACCAAGTAAACCCTCCATTTAACCAGACAGAACCATAATATATGTAAGCTACCAAGAACCACCAAGAAAAAAACTGGATAAGGCGATGGTTACTTAACAAGACCGCATAGTAAGACACAACAAAAGTAGCTGTCCAGAGCAAGAGGAAAAGCGGGTATTCCCCGCTAATCACTCCCGCCACTGGAAAGATGATAAAGACCAGCGCAATATGAAACATATAGTGGACTTGTTTAAATTTTTCCCACATGGTTTTATTTTACCTCAATTCGATTTTTGAGTTGCAACACAAGAATGCTAACCAAAACTGTATAAATCAGAACAATCAAAGCGGCCTTACCATTGAATTGATGGTGTTCTAGATAAGAAGACACGACCTGCATCAGTTGATAACTTGGCGTCAGCTTACCGATGGATTGGAGCCATTTTGGGAACATGGTCAGAGGGAACCATAGCCCGCCCAGAACAGCCAGTGCCATATAGACGATATTGCCTACTACAGACATGAGCTGAGCACTTGGCAAGAGGCTAACCAATACACCCATGGCAATAAAGACCATACTTCCCACCAGAAGTATCAAGGCAATAACGAGCCAGTCCACCATTGGCAGATCAACACCGCGTACAAAATGCCCGACTGAAAAGACCACGATAATGGAAAGCATGAAAGTCAACAGCGTACTACAGAGTTTTGATATATAGTATTTTACCATAGAAATCGGCGAGTGCTGAATCATTTTTTGCCAGTTATTATTTTTATCAGACTGCAAAGTGCTTGGAATACTAAAGAAGGCGCTAGACATGATACTAAAAACAGTCATTGAAAAGAGATATGCCTGAAGTACACTAGCTGGTGCATTCCCCGACATCATACCAGAAAATATTAAGTAAAAAACACTGGGTAAGCCGATAGACAGTAAATAATAAGCTGCTTGTCGCTTCATCAAAATTAACTCAATCTTCATTAAACTAGTCATATATTTCATGATAGATCTCCTTTTACTCTTGCGTTGTCTCAAAAATACTATCCAACAACGTTCGGTTGCGTACTTCAATTTCCTCAATCGTACAGCCATTATGGATCAAGACTTGCCATACTTTACTGGCCTCTTTAGTTGCAAAGGACAGAGCACTTTGCTTGATTTCGATTTCGGTTGCTTCAGGTAAGTTTTCTACAATAGCTCGGTAAGAAAGTGGAATAGTGAAGTGTTTTTCCTGTTCCTCACTACGCATGGCATACGGCGTCGTATCTCGGATTAGTTCTCCCTTATGTAGCACCAAAATACGATCCGCTGTATGCTCCACTTCTTCGATATAGTGAGAAGAATAAACAATAGTCACACCATTTTTCTTTAGTTCATCCACAACTTCCCAAAAATGCTGTCTTGTAGAAGTATCCATAGCAGAAGTTGGTTCATCTAAAAAGAGTATCTTCGGACGCCCGATAAGAGCTAAAACAAAAGAAAGTAACCGTTTTTGTCCACCAGATAATTTACTGGCCAACTGTTCTTTTTGTTTATCCGTAAATTTCAACAGAACATCAATTTCCTGATTGCTCAGACTATTTAGGTAAATACTTTGGAAAAAGTTTAATAGTTCATTTACCTTCAAGTCTGCCACGACTGTGTTTTCTTGTGGCAAAATAGCAACTACCTGTTTCAATTGATTATTTGTCGGCTGCAAACTCTGAATCCTGACCTGTCCACCTGTAAGAAACTTATCGCCCAACAAGCAATCCATTAATGTCGTTTTCCCAGCCCCATTTGGACCAATCAACGCCACACATTCTCCATCGTTAATTGTAAAAGAAATATTTTTCAAAATTTCTTTCCCACGAATCTCTTTGGACAAATCCTTTACTTCAATCAAATTCATCTTTTTCCTCCTTGATAAGTACATACATAAAGACTGAGCAACCAAGATTGCAAAGACACTCCAAAAATAGTGTAAAATACCAGCGGTCCTATCTTGATTGGAAATCCTACTTCCAAAGAACAAGCCGTACAGAATACTCGTTATCAGTCTTCATCAAGATATTACATTATAATGACCAATTCTCATTGATTGCTGAATCACTAAAATATAGAGAGCTGAACATCATTATCATAAGCAACAAAAGAATCAAACATCTTTTTCATAAACCAGCTGCCTTTCCTTTTGATAATTCTATTATATATTTTGTCAAAAATTCCAACTAGATGATTTTGTCATCGTTTCACATGACAAATGTCACAAAAAAGGCGACTCGGTTGAGTCGCCTTTCAATGATTCTTTGATTTTATTCAACACTAAAAAGATATGGATAAACTGGTTGTCCACCTTTATGGATTTCCACTTCTACATCTTCAAATTTTTCAGTAATATCTTGTGCTAATTCATTCGCCAAATCTTCACTTCCATCTTCACCGATGTAAATCGTCACAATTTCGCTGTCTATATCTAACATTTTACTGAATGTTTCATTCAATGTTGTCAACATATCCGGATTAGACACAACAATTTTTCCATCTACCATACCAAGATTATCGTTTTCATGAATTTCCAATCCATCAATCGTTGTATCGCGAACAGCTGTTGTCACACTACCACTTATCACATCCGTAAGAGCAGCCGTCATTCGGTCATGATTTTCCTCAATAGATTTACTTGAATCAAAAGCCAATAGGCTTGTTAAACCTTGCGGAATCGTTCTTGTTTCTATTACTGCAGCAGGTTGTTCAATTACCTCAGCTGCCGATTGTGCCGCCATGAAAATATTCTTATTGTTTGGCAAGATAATGATATGGCGAGCATTGACCTGTTCAACTGCCTTAATAAAATCTTCTGTTGAAGGATTCATCGTTTGACCACCGGAGATGATGTAGTCTACTCCTTGTGCCTTAAAGATTTCTGCCAAACCTTCACCAGCCACAACTGCAATAACAGCATACTCCTTTTCTTCAGCAGTTTGCTTGTTCTCACGCTCTTCCTTTTCAACTTGTGCATCATGTTGATTGCGCATATTATCTACTTTGACTTTGACAAGGCTTCCATATTTTAAGCCTTCCTGCATGACTAAACCTGGATCTTCCGTGTGGACATGAACCTTTACAATTTCGTCATCATTGACGACAAGGAGTGAGTCCCCCAATTCATTCAAATAATTGCGAAATTCATCATAATCAAATTCTTTTACATACGTTGGACCTTTTTTCAAAGCCACCATGATTTCAGTACAATAACCGAATTTGATGTCTTCTGTTGCCACATGACTCGCTACTGACTTATGATGCTCTGCATTAATCATTTCCGTCATTGTTGCAGGCGTTGCCTGAAACTCTTCGGATGCAATGTATTCACCTGTCAACGCTGCCAAAAAGCCTTCATAGATGAACACCAAACCTTGACCACCAGAGTCCACAACTCCCACTTCCTTTAAGACCGGAAGCATATCTGGTGTCTTCGCAAGAGCTATCTTAGCACTCTCAAGAGCTGCCTTCATCACCTCAACAGCATCGTCTGTTTCTTCTGCTTTTTTTCTAGCACCGATTGCAGCCCCGCGAGAAACAGTTAAAATCGTTCCTTCAACAGGCTTCATCACAGCTTTGTAGGCCACTTCAACTCCAGACTGAAAAGCAAGAGCTAAATCTTGTCCTGTTAATTCTTCCTTTTCTTTCACACTCTGAGAGAAACCACGGAAAAGCTGTGAAGTAATAACACCAGAATTCCCACGCGCCCCCATCAAGAGACCTTTAGCAAAAATTCCAGCCACTTCACCAACAGTAGAAGCAGATTTATCTGCAACTTCCTTTGCTCCATTTTCAATGGTCATTCCCATATTGGTACCTGTGTCACCATCCGGCACAGGAAAAACATTTAAAGAATTGACATATTCAGCCTGTTTATTCAAACGAGTAGATGCAGACTGCACCATTTCTTGAAATAAACTAGTAGTAATATTTGACACGATTATTCTCCTACAACTTTAATATTTTGGATATAGACATTTACTGTTTCAGCAGTAATTCCAAGCTGATTCTCAAGACTGAATTTCACACGCTCTTGAATATTTTTAGACACTTCACTTATCTTAGTACCATAGCTCAAAACTGTATACACATCAACAGCAATGCTTCCTTCTTCCGTTGTTTTTACTACAACACCTTTTGCATAATTTTCTTTGCCCAACAAAGCTTGGAAATTATCCTTAATGGCATTTTTACTGGCCATTCCGACTACACCAAAAATTTCAGTTGCCGCTCCGCCAACGATTGTCGCAATAACATCATCTGTCAGCTCGATTTGACCATCTTTTGTATTGATTTTTACAGTCATAATTTCTACCTCAAAAGTATTTTATAGTTTATTTTACCATATTTTACGCGGACTGTACAAGAGAGAGTACATCATTAAAAAGGATTCAATCAATATGGAATGTTTCTTTTACTTATCTTAAAACAAACATATCCGTAATCCGCTTTCTTATGCAAAAGAAAATGAACCTCTCAAAGGTCCATCCTTTCGTTAATTAAACGCGTTCAACTTTGCCAGATTTAAGGGCACGTGCTGAAGCCCAAACTTTCTTAGGTTTACCATCAACTAAGATTGTCACCTTTTGAAGATTTGGTTTCACAGTACGTTTTGTTTGGTTCATTGCGTGAGAGCGGTTGTTTCCTGATACAGTTTTACGACCTGTAAAGTAACATACTTTTGCCATTTATACTTGTCCTCCTGATTAGTTTCACGGGCTTTATACCACATACCGTAAAATTTTATCACAATTTTTAAGATTTTGCAAGACTATTTTTCTTATATTTCAAAATTCAAGTAGATCAATGACTTTCTTAAATTTTAAATATAAATAATTCCTAAGCGACCAAAAGATACATCTCCTTTTACATAAAGAGTCTTATCTTTCTCATTGATATTACGGGGATTCGTCACTGTACCAAAAGCATTATCCACATCTAACTCTACACGCCAATTACTTGGTACATATAATGTAGCATTCCCAAAAGATACATCAATATCAAAAGTTGCAGAGTCTCCTTTAATGATAGCATTGTCAAAATAAACCGTAGCATTCCCAAAAGCACAATCTAGTGTTTCATAAGTAAAATCATCCGAATGGATATAGCGTGTACCACTTCCAAAATTGATGTCTCCATTTATGACACGACGAGCATTTTGACCATGATAAATACCCCAAATTCGTTTTGGTTTGAAAATCAATCCAATACCAATAGAAGCCAAAATCCCTGCTAGGAAAATCGTTCCAGATGAGATGGGCAAAAAATGATAGCTGCTATTTGCAACGATTAAGGAAATAATGGCTAAAATAATCCCGCCAGATAAATTTCCTCTCCAAAAATTTTCAATTGCAAAGTAAGCAAATCCAAGCACAACAAGCATTGGCCAAAAATTGAAATCAATAAGCGGAATACCAAAATTTCCTTGTAGCAGCACCCAGCCGGCTAATACCAAAAGCCCCACTCCAAACAATGTTTTTCTCATAATATTTACCTCATTTCACTTAATTTTTCTTTTAGGAATTGAAAATAATGCCTAGACACATGCACTTGCTTATGGGTATCATAAAAGCGAATACTGCTCGTTCCTGAAAAAGACTTTTCTAATGAATAAATTGCTTTAATATTCGTAATCGTTGATTTAGAAATACGACAGAAATACCGCGGCAAACATTCTTCTAGCTCATACAATTTCAGTTTGACTTCATAAGCATTATTTCGAGCATGCGCAAAAATTTTATTTCCATCCGTTTCAAAGAAGAGGATATCTGCTAAATCAACATAATATTCACTCGTATCTTTGTAAAAAAGTATAGATGGCTTGGCAACTTCTTCCAGAGAACGTTGAATGCGCTCTATCTGTTCATCAAAGCGAGGTGCCTTAATGACAATTTCTGCTTCTTCCAGATTCGAATCTAACTCTACTCGAATTTTCATAAACGCTCCCCTCGCTTTTCTTTATTTTATTATAACAATTGTCACATGAAATTCAAGCGATTTTCAGTAAGTGGTTCATTTGGATAGGTAAGTGGTCGTGAAATCTGAATAACTTACTTGTTTTTCATGAGCTGACCAGATTATAGCCCCTTTTTACGTACTGTATAAACAACAAAAAAGCCTTCAATTCAATGAAGACCTTCAATGATGCCGATTATAGGGCTTGAACCTACGACCTACGCGTTACGAGTGCGTTGCTCTACCAACTGAGCTAAATCGGCGAAATAAACGTATAAATCTATTCTAGCATGCAAATTTGATTTGTCAAGAGGAAAAGAAAAAATAATGAATCCTATACTACATCACAAACAACTCAAGTCAAAAGAAAATCCCGCCAAAGCGAGATTTTCTTTTTTATTTGGTAAGCTTAATTAAGCTTTACCTTCTGAACCGAATACGTCGATACGTTCTTCAACAGCTTCTGTAATTGCTTCGAAACCTGGTTTCAAGAATTTACGTGGGTCAAAGAGTTTCTTCTTATCGTATTCTGCTTCGTTTGCTTCGTATTCAGCAGCAAATTTACGAGTAGCTTTAGCAAAAGCAATTTGACATTCAGTATTTACGTTAACTTTTGCCACACCCAATTTGATAGCTGCTTGGATTTGGTCATCAGGAATACCTGAACCACCATGCAATACGATTGGGAAGCCAGGAACAGCTTCTGTCAATTTTTGCAAGTGATCAAGGTGAAGACCTTTCCAGTTAGCTGGATATGGTCCGTGAATGTTCCCAATACCTGCTGCAAGGAAGTCAATCCCAGTTTCAACCATTGCTTTTGCATCTTCGATTGGAGCCAATTCACCGTCACCGATGATACCGTCTTCTTCGCCACCGATTGTGCCAACTTCAGCTTCCACTGATACTCCATTTGCATGCGCAAATTCAACCACTTTACGAGCTTTTTCAAGGTTTTCTTCAACTGGAAGATGAGAACCATCAAACATAACTGAAGTATAACCAACTTTGATACATTCAAGTGCATCTTCATAATGACCATGGTCAAGGTGAATAGCAACTGGTACAGTAATTCCCATTGATTCTACAAGGCTTTCAATGAGGAGTTTACATACTTTATAACCACCCATATATTTAGCAGCACCCATAGAAGTTTGGATAAGAACTGGAGCTTTTTTAGCTTCTGCTGCACGCAAGATAGCTTGAGTCCACTCAAGGTTGTTTGTATTAAATCCACCAACTGCATAACCATTGTCACGAGCTGCTTGGACAAATTTTTCTGCTGAAACGATTGCCATTAGTATTAGGCCTCCTATTTATTTTTATGGGTTTCCCCACTTACATTGTTTATTTTATCACTTTTCAGGAAAAAATACCAGCATTTCCTAATCTTTTAAGCGTTTTCTCATATAAAACAATTTTCTCATTCTCATATTTCAAAATGGCAAAACAAAAAAACTGACCGAAGCCAGCCTATCTAATGCGGAGAGAGGGACTTGAACCCTCACGACCTAAAGCGGTCACAGGATCCTTAGTCCTGCGCGTCTGCCAATTCCGCCATCCCCGCGATTGAGTACTTTATTAGTATAACAAGATAGAACCACCTTGTCAAGAAATTTTTTTGAAAAAATGGAACTGTCAGTAAACAATCCGAAACATGCATTTTAAGCAGTATCGTTTTAAAACAGCTCTTTTCGTACAAAAAAGAAACTTCTATGAAACTTATCGTTCATAGAAATTTCTTGTACCCGTTTTATTTTACATGATTTTCATAATCATCTTGTGCTTTTTGATTAGACGCTTCTTTTTCTTTCAGCCATTTCTTTTTAGCACTTTCGTATTCTTTAGTCGTCACAATTTTATCTTGTAATTTAACATATTTAAAGTAGTTGCTTGAACCACCTTTAATCCCTACCAGAGAGTAAGAACGACTAAACGGAACAGTCTTTGTCACAGACGGAGTCCCTCCAAGAGAGAGATTAGGCATTGTCAAAGCACTATCAATCAACCACGCTTGTGCTTCAGCATATTTTTCATAACGTTTCGTCTCATTGGTTTCAGCATTTGCTTCCTCAAGCATTGTAGTATAGGTATCCAAACCAACAGCCTTTATCTTAGCATTCTCTTGACCTGGTTCTAAGCCAAAGTTCTGCAAACTACCACCATTTTTAGTATTCAAGGTATCTAGATAAGTGGATGGGTCTTGATAGTCTCCTGACCAACCACCATTGTACAAATCATAATCTTTTTGAGCGGCAGTATTGGCAAAATAACTGATATTGTTCAGTTCATCTGAGCTCATCTGCTGAATATCAATCACAACATTATCGGCTCCTAAGACAGACTCAACAGATTGTTTCATAGAACTTTCCCACTGAACACCGATTTTACTAGTTTGATCAGCTGGTACGTCTAAGTGAATGGGAAATTGAACACCTTTGGCCTGCAATTCTGCTTTTGCCTGAGCAAATTTAGCTTTTGCTTTTTCTGGATTGTAGTAAGCATCTTGCGCATCAGTCAGATTCATATTAGACCATTCTGAACCATAATTTACTAACTTAGAGGATACCACATCGCCAAAAGTCTTATCTCCAATGGAAACAAATGTTGGTGGCACGAGCGTGTTCCGCAACACCTTTGCTGCACCATCTTTCCCATTACTTTGTGCACCGTAAGAAGTGCGGTTATAAGCAAAGTTGATAGCTTGACGAAAGGCTTTGTTTAGTACCGCTTCTTGCGTTGAAGATTTTTGAGCATCTGTTTTCTTAGATGTGTGATTGTAAGACTGACGATTTAAGTTAAAATTGTAATAATAACTAGTTGCATCTTGTAAACTATAGATGATATTGTTGGCATATTGTTTCTTGACAGAAGCAAAACTTGAACTATTTGGATAGAGACGAGCCGCACTATAGGCGCCATCTGTGAAGTTTCGGATAAGCGCTTCTTGGTCTGATCCATCATAATAAGTCAATTTGATATTGTCCAAGTGAACATTCTTTTTATCATAGTAATGAGGATTTTTAGCAAATTCCATAGAGGATTTAGCCGTCAAAGACTTCAGCAGATATGGACCGTTGTAAAGAATGCTACTCGGTTTCACAGAACCAAAATTCTTTCCTTGTGATTTCAAAAAGTCCGAATTCACTGGAAAGAGAATATTATTAGTTGTTTTTGAATTCCAATAAGGTTCCGTACGACTTAAAGTATACTGTACTGTATAATCATCTACAGCTTTCACACCAACTGTTGAAAAATCTTTTGTCTCCCCTTTGATATACGCATCTAATCCTTTGACAGAATCTTGCACAAGGTAAAGGGCTTCAGATTTATTATCTGCAGCATATTTCAAACCTGTCACAAAGTCTTGTGCTTTTACACCTGCGTACTCTTCACCTTCTGATGTGTACCATTTTGCGTCTTTACGTAATTTATAGGTATAGGTCAAACCATCTTTGGAGACTGTCCATGACTTAGCGAGTGCTGGAACTAAGTTTCCGTATCGGTCATTTTCTAATAATCCATCAACTAAATTGGTCACAACATCTGAAGTTGTCGCACGATTAGCCATCAGATAATTCAACGTGTCTGGATCTTGTGTATACACATATGAGTATGTTGACGTATTAGAAGTTGACTTGCCACAACCTGCTAATAAGATTCCAGTGCTTAGCACAACTCCCGTTGCAATAATCCATTTTGATGATTTCATAGATAAACCTCCTCTAATATCACATTTAATTACATCGCATATTATGCCAAAACAGTTTTAAAAAGTAAAAATCATTTTTTAACAAAAAATATTATCCATTTAAATAATAGTCATTTATTGGGTTATACAATCAAAATAGTTTTAATTATGCATAAAGAATCAAAAATTACAAATTCCGCTATCTAGACTAAGTTGAATAAACATTCTTTTTGAGTTGATAAATTGTAAAATATAGTTCAACCAAAAAACTCATAGCGTTTCATTGGTGTAAACTGTAAGTAACCACACAAACAGAACCCGAGGAAAAACTATGAGCTACTCCCATCTTACCATAACCGACCGAATAAAGATAGAAACCTACTTGGAATTAGGTTTAAAACCTTGCCAAATTGCAAGTAAACTTGGCGTCCATAAGTCTACCATTTCAAGAGAGTTAAGACGATGTCAAAATGGTTATTCCGCAGTCTTAGCACAGGAACAGTACGACCACAGGGCTAAGCAAAAAGGTCGGAAGTCTTGTTTAACACCAAAGTTGAAAAAGGAAATTGAGAACGGTTTAAAATCCTCCTGGTCGCCTGAACAGATTTGTGGGCGCTATCAGCTTGAACAAAAGCCAATGGTAGCTTTTAAAACCATCTATAACTGGCTCTATGCTGGTTTGATTGATCTGGATTTAAGCGTCCTCCGTCGTAAAGGAAGAACTCGACAACCCAAAGAAACACGTGGGACATTTAGGATTGGCACGCCGATTGCCAAACGTCCTAAAGAGGTTCGGAATCGTGAAACTTTTGGCCACTGGGAGCTTGATACTGTAGTGTCTTCCAGAGGCAAAAGCAAGGGGTGTTTAGCGACTTTTCTAGAGCGAAAAACTCGTTTTTACTTAGCTTTCAAGATACCAGATAGAACAGCCAAAGCCATGTTTTCAGCCATCGAACAACTTTGTAGGCTATTTCCAAAAGAGACTCTTAAAACCTTCACTTCAGACAGGGGAAAAGAGTTCGCCTGCTATCCTCTAGTAGAGAATTTAGGAATTTCCTTTTTCTTTGCGGACGCCTATTCATCTTGGCAGAGAGGAAGTAATGAAAACGCAAATGGCTTACTAAGAGAATATTTCCCAAAGAAAACAGATTTAGCTGCTATCTCTGATGAGGCTTTGAACAAGGCCTTATATGATATCAATCACCGACCACGAAAATGTTTAGCTTACAGAACGGCTTATGAAGCTCTAGTGGATGAGTTAGAGTAAATGTTGCACTTATTCTTGCAATTTATCAGTTAAAAAAATAAGATACTCTACTTTATTAAAACAGCAACCGCTACCCTCCTTTGACTAAATATTGAACCTATTATACACTTTTTTTATATAAATACAAGATAAATTATGAATTTTTAGAAAATTTTTCAGATATTATATAAAAAAACTCATTTTAAAGTACTTTAAAATGAGTCATTTCTCTTATAAATATAAAATCGCAAGTGTTAGTAAACTAGCTATAAGACCGATTCCCCAGAAAAAGAAATCAACTTTCCATTCGCTCCAAGCTTGACCATGACCTGACAAACCACCTAGTTCAAAATGGTGGTGAACTGGTGTCATCCGAAAAATCCGTTTGCCTCCAGTCAATTTGAAATAAGAAACCTGCATCATAACTGAAGTTGTCTCAAAGACATAGACAATCCCAATGATAAGAAGCGTCCATTCTTGGTGAAGCGCTATCGAAATTGCTGCTAACATACCACCAAGAGCCAAACTTCCTACATCCCCCATAAAAATCTTGGCTGGTTTATGATTGAAAATAAAGAATGCAAGCAGACCACCAATCATACTCAAAATAACAATTAAAATATCTAAACGATGTTGAACTGTCGCAATGACTGCATAAGCTACTAAACTGATTGTAACAGAAATACTGGCCAATCCATCAATGCCATCTGTCAAATTGACTGCGTTGGAAAAGCCAACCAACCAAAAGAGAGTAAAAGCAATATAAAGATAGCCTAAATGAAGTGGGAAACCAAAAACATTGAGTAAATCTCCCCCACCGTGGGTATCAAAAAAGAAGTAAAAAACAATGCCACCGATAATTTGAAGAGCTAGTTTCTGCTTGGGATTTAAACCTTCATTTATTTTACGAAAAACCTTTAAAAAATCATCCAAGAAACCAACGATACCATACAAAACCAGAATAAATAGTACCATCAAGGCAGCACTTGAAAGTTCTTTAGAAATGAGAGCTGTCACAAAACTAGATAACACAGAGGCTACCAAAAACACAGTTCCTCCCATAGTAGGAGTTCCAGCTTTTGCTTGGTGTTGTTTCACATCTTCGTGCATTTGTTGGCCGGAAATATGGGCTTTGTGATAAAAACGAATAAAAGCAGGTATTCCAACTAAAGTTAGAATAAAAGTCACAATACCTGCAATGATAGCTTGTAACATGCTAATCTCCTAATGTAATTGTTATTTCTTTTATTTTTTTAAGCAATGCGTTGGTCCTGACACTTTGAGCTACAACTTTTGAGCCTTTACCTTTGACATGGACTTTTATGCCTAACCAATCACCAAATGTTTCAGCATTTTTCTTCGTCCAACCATACATATCAGGCATTTCTGTAAAATCATCTGTTAGGATAAGAATTTGCTTATTGGACTTCAGCTCTTCATCTGCTTTCGCGGAAACTTTCTTAATATTTTTACCGGTTCCCAAAACAATAGGTTGCACAAGATTGCGTCGTAATTCATCAGCCAAATCACCAGGACTAGTATTCTTAGCGGAGGGCATTTTATAAGTCAATTCTTTTGAAACAGATTTTAGAACAGGAGATTGTGTCGTCAAGTTCAGCGTATCTTTCATCGCTGCAGCCTCTTCCAATACAGGGTTAACAACTTCTTTCCAGAAAATGGGTTGGAAAGATTCTGAAGGTTGCTTCAGAGTTACATACATGATAAAATCGGGATTTTCAGCTGGTGTCATAGCCACAACAGAATAGATGTAATCATTTTCACCTGTTAGATAACCACTACCATTTTCACCTGCAATCTGCGCTGTACCTGATTTAACCGCCACATTTTGGTTAGGCACTCTGATAATTGGACCACCTTCCGCCTTACTATACAAGGTTCCGTAAACAGGATCTGTACCGACAGTTACCATATAATCTCTCGTTGTCTTAGCAGCCTCTTTTGAAACAGGACGCCCAACAATCTCTGTAGAACTCTTGCGTGCACGACCACTTTTTGAATCGTAGATAGCACTAATGAATTTTGGTTCAACCATTACGCCATCATTGGCTATGGAAGAAAAAGCCCGTAACATTTGTACTTGCGTAACTGAAATTCCCTGACCAAAGGCACTCATTGCATAGGTTACGATATTATCTGCCGGAAGACCACCGTAATCTTCATAATTCATTCCAAAACGCGTGGGTAATCCAAATTTAAATTTGCTAAGGTAGTCTAGCCATTTTTCATCTCCCATTTTCTTTTCAAGAGAAGCCATTCCCACATTACTAGAAAGGGCAAAACCTTGGGCATATGTTAGTGTTTGCCCTTCAGAAAGCCCCATATTGACAAGCCAGTCACGAATCGTCACATCTGCAATTTGCAGCCCACTATTATTATAGGTTTCGTTTGCTGGAAAAGTCTTGTTATCTATCGCCGCAGCAAGTGTCATGACTTTCATCGTTGAGCCCGGTTCATATTGATTTTGATAGAGAGCACTGGACCAAGCGAAGTCTTTTGTCAGATCTTGCTTCGTATCAGCATCAAAGCTTGGACGCTGTGTCGTTGCAAGAATCTCCCCAGTTTTTGCACTGACTAATGTGGCACTGGCATAAGTTCCCTTAGCTTTTTCTACAAACGCATTCATCCGCGTTTCAAGGAAAGACTGTAAGTCTGAGGATAAGGTTGTATAAATATCTTTTCCATCTTGTGTTTTCTTTGAAACCTTGTCAGATCCTGGTACTATATTTCCGTTTTTATCTTTTTCATAGGTGATGACTCCATTTGTTCCGGCTAATGTCTTATTTAAAGCAGCTTCTAAACCTGTCGTACCAACAAGCGTTTTGCTACCATCTTTATTTTCTTGAAGTTGCGCTAATCCAATAAACACTGAAGCAAAATTCCCATTTTTATAACTTCTATTTGGACTAGTTGTAAAATCAACTCCTTTTATTTTTGCCTTTTTCAATTCCTCACGAATGGTATTCATATTACTATAACTGATTCCATTTCCTTGGGAACCAAATGAAACTTGCTGTAATTTTTTTCGAGATAATTGCTTTTTGACGTAATCCTTATCCATGCCGAGATGCTTATTAAACACTTCAGCTACTTTGTCATATTGAGATTCTTCTACGTAAAGAATTTCTCCAGTTGCTGACTTATAGTTTTTATCAATAACAGCATAAACATTATAGGAAGTTGCGTCTTCAGCTATTGGAAGACCATTGCGATCATAAATCGTTCCACGCTTTGCGGGTACAATCCTTGTCACCTGATGCACCAGACTTGCTTGTTTAGCCAAGTTCACACCAAACTTTTTTCCAGTTCCAATGATAATTGCAAAATTGATCAAGAAAACAAAAAAGACAAAAACCGTCAAAACGCTTAGGTTTTTCCCCACTCGTCTACGGTTATAGTTAGGATTTCTCCGATTTTTCAAAGCATGGTTTAAAATTTGTCTTTTGAGTCCATTCATGCTTTATTCCGCCGTTCTGATATTTTCATTATTTTGGGTCATTTCCTGTGAACTTGCTAATTTTGACAAACGTTCACTACGAATCAATTCGTTTACTTCTTGTTTAGCATCATCTAGTTCTGTGCGCTTTGCTTCAATTTTTGAATTGACAGTCGTTAAATCACGTTGCACCTGCAATAATTTTGTTTGCATAAAGACAACACTGGTTGCTAAGATAACCGCTGTCAAGACTATCGCTCCATAAAATGCTTTCTCAACACGAGAAAATTTTTGAATTCGTGCCTGAAGTATCTGGCCAGTTGTTCTTGTTCTAGTTGCCATCTCAATCCTCACTTATGTACTTTTTGCGCCACACGCAGCTTAGCTGAATGGGCTCGATTATTTTGATCTAATTCTTCTTGACTTGGTAAAATGGGTTTCCGAGTGACCAACTTCATTTTAGGCTGTAATTCCTCTGGAATAAACGGCAACCCTTTCGGTACTTCTACTGTTGAGGCTACTTTAAAAAGCTGCTTGGTCAAGCGATCCTCCAACGAATGAAACGTAATCACCGAAATACGCCCATCAACCGTCAACAAGTCCATCGCTTGTTGAATGGACTCATCTGCCGCTCCCAACTCATCATTAACTTCGATGCGAATGGCTTGAAAAATCTGTTTAGCAGGGTGCCCCTTTTTTTTCAATTCCTTGGCAGGCTTAGCAGATTTGATAATCTCTGCTAACTCCGTAGTGGTCTCAATCGGTTTCTTTTCACGCATTTGCTCAATTTTCCGAGCAATTTGCTTTGAAAATTTATCTTCTCCATACTTGAAGAAAATCCGCACCAAATCGTGATAGCTGTATTGATTGACTACTGCATAAGCCGTCAACTTTGCATCCTGATTCATCCGCATGTCAAGCGGAGCATCCTGTTTATAGGAAAACCCACGCTTGCGCTCATCCAATTGCGGACTAGAAACCCCTAAATCATAACAAATGCCATCAATTTCTTCAACACCTAGCTCATGCAAACGTTCCTTTAAATGACGAAAATTATCATTAATAAAGGTCACCATTCCTCGCGCTACATAAAGCGCTAAGTGTTTTTGAGCATAATCAATAGCGGTCTGATCTTGATCAAAAGCATATAAATGACCGTTTTTTCCTAATTTACTCAAAAGATATTCGCTATGCCCTGCCCCACCTAATGTCGCATCAACATAGATTCCATCTGGTTTTACATTAAGCTGATCAATGGTTTCGTGTAGAAGAACTGTTACATGATGAAATTCATTTGTCATATCTTTACTATTATACCATAAAGATTTAAAAAATGAATTTCAGAATCATGTAAAGTTTTTTGTCAATTATACTTGACATATTTACTTAGTTTCTTCTATAATAATATAATTATAAAAGTCAGTTATATTTGACATCAAACCAAGGATAAAAGCATGAATCGAGTAAAAGATTTCCGAAAAAAATTAGATCTCTCACAATTGGACCTTGCTAAAAAGATTGGCGTTTCGCGGCAGACAATTAACATGATTGAAAACAACAAATATAACCCAACACTAGAACTTTGCATTAGTTTAGCACTAGCTTTGAAGACAGACCTAAATACACTTTTTTGGAACAAGTAAAAAATAGAAAGACTAAATTCAAATGAATCTTCAACAATACAAAAAAATTATCTTACCTCTTCTAGCTATTCTCTTTATCATTTCCTTCTACTTTTTCTTCACCTTGACAGATCCGATATTGTTTTGGATAGATGTGGCAGTGATTGCTTGCTGCATCTTTCTCGGTCGAAAATTTTTGAAGAAGGATTAGACTTCTTGCGCCTTCCTTCTCGTTTTTTAAGCTGCTTTGTGGTAAAATAAAGTCATTATTCTATGAAGGAAGATAAGAATGTCACGTTTTTTATCAAGATTGTCTCCTGCGAGGCGTATTTTATTGAGTTTTGCCTTCGTTATCGTGGTGGGCTCTCTTCTTTTAGATCTGCCTTTCGTGCAGGTAGCAACTTCTAAAGCCAACTATTTCGACCATCTCTTCACGTCGGTTTCAATGGTCTGTGTGACCGGACTTTTTACGCAGTCTGTTGCAGATACTTACAATATTTGGGGACAGATTATCTGCATGCTTCTTATTCAAATCGGTGGTTTGGGGCTGATTAGCTTCATCGGGCTGATTTACGTCCGCTCCAATCAGAAACTCAGCCTTTCCAATCGGACCACTTTGCAAGAAAGTCTCAGTCAAAACGAAACAAATTCTATACGTGATTTTCTCCGCTCGATTTTTCTAATCACTTTTAGTATAGAAACCCTTGGAGCCTTGATTCTCAGTTTTCGTTTTATCCCTCTTTTAGGCTGGGGAAAGGGCGCTCTAACTTCCATTTTCCTTGCTATTTCTGCTTTTTGTAATGCCGGATTTGATAATTTAGGTAGTAATAGTTTACTAGCCTATCAAACAGATGCTCTGGTTAATTTAACCATTGCTGCTTTAATTATCATGGGTGGTTTAGGTTTTTCAGTTTGGTTCGACCTAAAAACAAATATTCAAACAAATGGTCGAAAAAGAAAACTACGTTTTCATACAAAATTAGTTCTAGCTTTGACTGCCATTATCTTAATAAGCGGAACCTGTTTGACACTCTTAACGGAATATCACAATGCAAACACAATCGGTCGGCTTCCTATGGGAAATAAACTCTTAGTTAGTTTCTTTCAAACCGTCACCATGCGGACAGCTGGATTTGCAACGATTGACTATACTCAAGCTCGTCCGGTGACACTACTTCTTTACATCATTCAAATGTTTCTAGGGGGTGCTCCTGGAGGAACAGCAGGCGGACTGAAAATTACCACTTTCTTAGTTGTATTAGCCTTTGCTCGAACAGAAATTCTTGGTTTGCCTAATACAAATTTCGGACACCATACCTTTTCTCCATCCACCATTCAAAAAGCTTTCAGTGTTTTGATTGTCTTTACGACAACCTTTATTTTAGGACTGACATTCTTAACATTGACTGCAGATAATGGGCATCGGTTCATCTATTTAATGTTTGAAGCGATGTCTGCTCTTGGAACGGTGGGAGTGACTGCAAATTTAACACCTACTTTAAATCATGCAGCTTTAACAGTTATCATGTTTTTGATGTTTATCGGACGGATTGGACCGTTGACATTAATTGTCAGTCTCTCCAATCGAAAACCAAATAAAAAAGAAGCGATTAAGTTTGCCAATGCAAATATTATCGTTGGATAGGAAGGAATTTCATGGATAAACGAACAATTGGTATACTAGGGCTAGGAGTTTTTGGTCGCAGTATCATTAACACACTTTGCAAATACAACTGCGATATTATTGCAGTTGACGATCATGATGATGTCATCAATCATTTTGAACCAGTTTTGGCACGTGGAGTCGTAGGAGACATTACAGACTATGATTTGCTACAGGCAGCAGGAATTGATACCTGTGATACTGTAGTGGTCGCTACTGGGGATAATCTAGAATCCAGCGTCCTTGCCGTCATGCACTGTAAATCTTTAGGCGTTGAAAAAGTGATTGCTAAGGTAAAAAGCAAGACAACCCGAAAAGTGTTGCTAAAAGTTGGAGCTGATCGCTGCATCTCCCCTGAACGTGAAACTGGGATTTCACTTGCTAAAAATATCTTGCACCAAGCCACTACTGATGTGATTGAATTAGACAAAAATGTAGCCATTGTTGAATTTTATCCACCTCAATCCTGGATTGGTAAAAATTTAGCACAATTGAAACTTCGTCAAAACTATAATCTGAATATTATCGGTTTTCGAGAAAATCCTGATGGTGTACTTAATATTGATACACCACCTAGCTACATTTTTAAAGATAAAGAACTGTTAATGGCTGTCGTTGATAGTCAAACATTTGATCATTTTGAGGATATTACCAAATAGCCAAAAATCGCTGAGAATATTTCTCAGCGATTTTTATATCATTTCTGTTACGAATTTGGATCATCCAAACTTCTACCGTGCAGGCCTTTTTCTCGTTGGACTTGACGGAGCTTTTCTGGCGTGATGTCATTTCCTGCTTCATCTACAATCTTGATTCCTTCGATGTGGTGACGAACGCTACGACGATACCCTTCGATATATTCTTCCCGCAACTTAGCTTGCTCTACTTTCTCTTCGGGTGTTAAGCCAGCTGTTTTCTTTTTCTTGGCAAGCTCATTGATTCGTGCAATTTTCTTCGGTTCCATAAGATTCACCTCTTATCATTTTGTATTGATTTGATTAAACTGTGCTACCTTTTTAGCCTTTGTCATTAAAACGACTAAAAGCGCCAAACGATTTGCTCGGATTGCTTCATCTTCTGCCATGACCATAGTGTTATCAAAAAATGCATCAATGACCGGACTTAAAGCAAATAATTGTTCAATATTATCCGCCAAGTCATCAGATAAAGTCAAGCGCTCGATTGCTGTATGAAGTTCTTTTTCCTCTTCATTTTCAAACAGACTTTCATCCACAACACTCACTGCTTCTGCTTTTTCTGCCAAATTAAAGACACGTGCCAAACTTTCAACTGCTGGTTTGAAAGAATCTTCTTGTGCTTTTTCTGCTAGAAGGGCCGCCACCTCGACCAAATCACGTACAACAAACGTCGAGCTGTTGAGCACAGCTGTTACGATATCTTTCGGAATATCATTATCCATCATTTTTTCAATACGCGCACGGAAGAAATCAAGTACCTGCTCTTTGTTACTATATGTGAGACTATCAAACTGCAGCGCATAGAGCTGTTCTATCAATTCATCTAAGGCAATATGCCAACCAAATTTATCCAAAATGCGCACAACACCTTGTGTTGCCCTACGAAGAGCATAAGGGTCATTTGAACCGCTTGGAATGAGTCCGACTGAGAAGAACGAAAGAATCGTGTCTATCTTGTCTGCAATGGCTAAAATAGCACCAACTTTCGTATCTGGCAATTCACCGTCACTGGCAGTTGGTAAATAATGCTCTCGAATAGCTCTAGCTACTGCTGTGTTTTCTCCTGCAAGTAGAGCATATTTTTCTCCCATGATACCTTGCAATTCATCAAATTCTCCAACCATACCGGTCAATAAATCAAATTTGTAAATAGATGCGGCACGGGCTACATCTTTTGCTTCCCGAGTAGATAAGTGTGCTTTTTCTGCTAAAAGAGCTGCGATCTTTGCTGTTCGTTCCATGTGCTCCGCTAATGAGCCAATTTTTTCATGGAAAGTTACATTTTTCAACTTGTCAACCAAGTCAGAAATAATCAATCGTTGATCTTCACGCCAGAAAAATTCTGCATCTTCTAACCGAGCCACTAAAACTTTCTGATTTCCTTTAACGACATTTTCGAGGTGTTCTGCATTTCCGTTGCGTACCGATACGAAATATGGAAGAAGCTTGCCATTTTCATTGCGAACAACAAAATAACGTTGATTAACCTTCATAGACGTAACAAGGACTTCTTCTGGCACATCTAAGTAACGATCGTCAAAACGCCCAATAAAGGCGGTTGGATACTCAATCAAGTTCAACACTTCATCTAACAAATTTTCATCAATTTCCACATGAACATTGTGCATTCTCTCAATTTCTTTGATTTGATCCAAAATCATGTTTTCCCGTTCCATTGGACTCGCAATGACAAAAACTTCGCGCAGATCTTCTTCATAAGAATCTGCAGACTGAATCTTCACTTCATGACCTAGAAAACGATGGCCTCGACTTGTCCGTCCACTTTCAATATCAAACAAATTCATCAAAAAAGATTCGTCATCCAATAACACGGTGAGGGTATGAACAGGGCGAATATATTCAAATGTATGACTACCCCAGTGCATATTTACAGGAAAAGTTAATGATTTCAATACATCCACAATACCGTCAATCAATTCCTCAACGGGTTTTCCGATTTCTTGTTTGGTGACATAGACATATTCCTCACCTTTTACTTCACGAAATGTGATATCTTCAACCGTCAAGCCTTTTCCACGAACAAAGCCTTGCGCAGCTTTCGTAAAATGACCATCTGCATCCAAAGCAATTTTCTTACTTGGTCCTTTGAAGTCTTCTGTCAGGTCTGTTTGCTTTTCACTTAGATTGGACACACGTACAGCCAAGCGACGAGGAGTGGAAAACATTTCAATCTTATCGAATGTCAAACGATTGTCTGTTAAAAAGGCTGCCATTTTATCACGCAATTGTTTCATGCTTGGTGTTACAACATAAGCAGGCATTTCTTCAAGCCCTAACTCAACCAATAAATTCTTCGTCATTTTTATTCCTCCTCAGCCAATAATTTCTCACGTGTTGCTTCGTCTAACAACGGATAGCTTAGCCGTTTGCGCTCAGCCACAAAGGTTTTAGCAACAATACGTGCTAAATTACGAATCCGAGCAATGTAACCCGCTCGCTCTGTCACAGAAACAGCTCCGCGAGCATCCAATAAATTAAAGGTGTGAGAACATTTCAATACATAATCATAAGCAGGGTGCACAAGATTATATTCCAAGCAGCGTTTTGCTTCTGCTTCAAAATGATCAAAATTTTCTAAAAGCAAGGCTTGGTCGCTCACTTCAAAACTGTATTTTGAATGTTCAAATTCTGGCTGACGGAAAATTTCTCCGTACTTAACTCCATCTGCCCACTCAATATCATAAACGGAATCCACCTCTTGGATATAGGACGCTAGCCGCTCCAAACCGTAAGTTACTTCTGAGGTAACTGGATCAGTAGACAAACCACCGACCTGTTGGAAATAAGTAAACTGCGTGATTTCCATCCCATCAAGCCATACTTCCCAACCCAAACCTGCAGAACCAGTCGAAGGATTTTCCCAATTATCCTCTACAAAACGAATATCATGCTCCAACGGGTTAATCCCCAGCAATTCTAACGACTGCAAATACAACTCTTGAATGTTGCTTGGGCTTGGTTTCATTACAACTTGAAACTGATGATGTTGGTAGAGGCGATTCGGATTTTCGCCGTAACGCCCATCTGCTGGACGTCGCGAAGGTTCGACATAAGCCGCATTCCATGGCTCAGGTCCAATGGCACGAAGAAAAGTATATGGGCTCATGGTTCCAGCACCTTTTTCATTATCATAGGCCTGCATGAGCATACAGCCCTGTTCATTCCAAAACTGCTGCAACGTTAAAATAATTTCCTGAAAGGTTAATTTTTTAGACATTTATAACTCCTTATCCCTTATCATCAAAAAAAGTAGAACTGCATCGATACGACACCCTATACAGCTTTGCATAGGGGCGTCAAAACGCGGTTCCACCCTAGTTTATTACTTCATTGTTAATATAGCCTTAAGATAACATCAAGGACTAAAATTTACCGAAAGCGCCCGTTCATACTTTATTTCACCCGACTTCCACTATCTCAGGCTCGCTTGAGAAATGCCATAAGACTTTCTTTCTGACTAGTATTATAGCAAAAAAGGGCAATCTTGTCCAGACTTACTCCAACTTCATAGAATTAAAAACATACATAAAGAAATCTTGACTGACCTCAAAATGCCCGTAGCGTAGCTAGCTGGCATAGTTTTTCCAGTCTGGGTGCTGCCTGGCAGTTCCAATCGGACAAGGCCGGACAGATTTGTAATACTCAACATCCCGCCTGAAAGGGATAAAATCTGGTGCCATTTCAAATTGATAAACCTCGTCACCTGTCATTTTACCCACAGCTGTGAAAGCCTGCAGTTTTTGATCAGAATCAAGATCAATTTTAGGACTGTAGTAGAGTAGGTAATCGCCTTTTTTCATGCGTTTTAAAGGACCGCCCTTCCCATGACAAACCTGGCAAAAACCACCAGTAACACCACGTTTAACATGATTTTCTGAAACAACACCAACCCAGAACTTAACCATCGTTTTCCTCCAATTTTAGTAAAAGCCGATTAAAATCTGACACCTGACTGCCCAGCTGGCCAAAGTAGGTTTGGTCAATTGCCTCAACGAGAGGCAAAGCCTCCTCGCAAAGGAGAGATAGTTGATAAATTTGTTTCACTCCAGATATCCTGGTAATTTGTAAATCTAGTCTTAGGTACTTTTTTCATCTTTTATTCACCAATCGCCCATTCTTTTGACAGTAAATTTGGAATTTCATCTGGTTTCACAGGAACATAATTTGGTTGTATAGTCCGACTAAATTTAGGCCGCTGAAATATCTCTTTACTTAATTGTATCAATTTATCATGTTGAAGGATTCTCTCACTAATTTGTTTAGATAGAAAATAATGTTCAGTGTAGGCAAATAAAACATAATTCAAAAATTTTTTCACTTTGTTTGAATTCTCACTATTAAATTGATGCCTGAGACTCCTATATTTTTTATTTTTCTTGTGATAAAAGGTTAAAACAAGTGTTTGTTTTTTTAACGGGAATATAACTAAATGTAACCCTTCCATTCTCACATCAGGAGAAAAATCATAAATGTCATTTACTGGATATCCATACATATCGGACTTTAATGTAACTGAAACTTGAGTTGCAATCGGGACAACATATGGAAGCAACTCTTTATATATAATTTGATATGCCCCTTTTGAATTATCTATGATTTCTTTTTTATGAAGTTCTATATCAAAATGAAAATCTCTTAAATCTAAATCATGTTGCTCCATTAACATGTCAATTCCAAAGATCCTATCTTCCATTTGCTTATATAGTTCCTTCTCCTGACTCCTTTTAGCAACATTTAATAATTCATCTTTTAAAGCAATTTCAGCTAACATTTTATCTGTTATGTCACCCAATAAAGATTCTTCGGACTCATAATCTTTAAAGAAAGTATTATCACAATTATCACATATGTATTTAAAAGTTCCGGAATTATTTATTCCTTTTTCTATATCAAAAAAATCAATATCTTCAAACGACATAAGCATTGTAGATTGGACTATTTTCCCGTTCTCAGCAAGATTTTTTAGGACAAACTGAGGTACTGAATGTGAATTGCAAAGATTCGTAATTTCTTTATCACAAAGCAGACATCTTTTAGGCCTTGATCTTTTTCTTGCCTCATAAATACGTTTAGATAACTCTTTTTTAAATTCAATATTAACTATACTAATCACTCCCCTTTTTCATAAATTAGAAATCAAAATATTATTTTTAATTTTAGTCATTATAAAATAACTTAACTGCTTGGTAATGATTTCTTCTTCCATTTTATCTCCTGAGTTCTTAACCAGCATTGTTTGATAAATACACTTCACATTATATCAGTTATTATATAATCCATAAAGTTTTTATGCAATAAAATTCTCTGGATATTCCTAAAAATTCATTTTTTTGTTAATAATATGGTTTCCTTCACATTCCTTAGCCAATGTCTATTAAGCACCAAAAATCCCCTAGAAATCATTCTAAGGGATTGACTTTACCCAGCCACTTCCACTGCTGGTTCCGTTTTTGTTTTCTTGCTTGGACTGGATAGGCGGCGCTTGCTGTCGCGGATGGTGTTGAGGTCTTTGAGGAGTTTAGCAAAGTGGAGTTTTTCGGGATAGGCTTCTGCGGAGGCTGCGGTATAGCGCATAAAGAGGTCATAGATACGGGAGAGCTCGGTACGCAACTGCTTGGTTTTGCCGACTTCTTTGCTGGACTTGGCTGCACGCGCCAGAGCTTCTGCCCGGTCATAGTCTTCCTGAGCTGTTGCCACGGCGGTAAGCATCGGCAGAAGACCCAAGGTAGTCACTGCTGCATCATAAGGTTCCTCCTTGAGGGTTTTGAGGAGGCTCTTGATTTCAGCAGTTGCGACATCGTTGGTATGCTTGGTGATGTCCTTATACTTCGCAAGAACTGGCGTTAGGGTTTCGTGGGCGGCTTTGAGATTGGGCTCCTTGATTTTGGCAAAGCCCCTATGCAAGGTAAACAGTCCGACTAGGGCACTGTCCCGCTCCTTATCCACTTCTGCTAGACTCAAGGTTTGTTTATTTTCTACGCTGGCCAACTGGGCTTGGAATTGCTCCAGCTTACTATCAAAGACTTCAAGATGATCATCATACATAGCCTCATCCTTGTAGGACTTGGCAAAGCTAGTAAGAACCTGATGAGAGTCCGTCATCAGGCTCTCAAACTCACGGTTAGTAAAGTTGCTGTAAGGCAGGGGGCGAATGGTGTAGGTTTTTGTCATAATAATCCTTTCCAAAAATATGATAAAACAAGTATAGCATGTGGTGATAAATCTTTGGCAAGGATGCCCTGAAATGTTGTTTTTAAGCTCCGAAAAGGCATTTTTCTCTTTTTCAAAGGATAAATTGCAAAAAAAAGTGCAACAAATCTAAAATTCATCCATAAGAGCCTCAAATGCTGTTTTGTAACCTAAGCATTTTCTTGGACGGTGATTTATAGCAAGTAAAGCATTTACTAACGATTCATCAGTAATGTCGGTTAGATTAGTCCTCTTAGGAAAATATTCTCTAAGCAATCCATTTGAATTTTCATTACTTCCTCTTTGCCAAGATGAATAAGCGTCCGCAAAGTAAAAGTCTATTCCTAAAGCTTCCACTTGAGGATAACAAGCAAATTCTTTTCCTCTGTCTGATGTAAATGTTTTTAAAAAGTTCTTAGGAAAAATCTTCTGAAGTGTTTCTATGACTGAAAACATTGACCTAGCTGATCGGTCAGGTATTTTAAATGCCAGATAAAAACGTGTTTTTCGCTCTACAAATGTAGCCAAGCATCCTTTGCTTTTCCCTCTGGAAGAAACCATGGTATCTAATTCCCAATGACCGAAACTTTGCCTCCTCTTCACTTCTTTAGGTCGTTTGGAAATAGGTTTACCAATAATGAATTTCCCTCTCGTCTCATGGGGTTCACGTATTTTACCTTTTCGTCTTAACGTCTCTACACTCACTTCGAGTTGGCCATTATATATCCAATTATAAATCGTTTTAAACGATACGATTGGCTTATTTTCGTACTGATAACGCCCATGAATCTGCTCGGGTGACCAGGATGCTTTTAAATGACGTTCTATATTTTTCTTCATCAGTGAAGTACATGCAGTTTTCCTTCCCTTAAGTCTAGATAATTCCTCATATTGCCTTTGTGCTTCTTCGGCAGAATATTTATTTGGACACCGTTTGATTTCTCGGCTAATTGATGAACGGTGAAAACCTAACTTAGTTGCAATATAGGACTGATTAAAACCTGCTTCAAGATATGCTTCTATCTTTAGCCGATCAATTATGGTAATATGTAAGTAGCTCATAGGATCTCCTCGTGTCTGTTTGTGTGCTTACTTACAGTTTACACGATTTGAGAACCTATGGGTTTTTTGTTGCACTATATTTTACAATTTATCAAAGAAAAAAGACAGCAAAAATCCCCATCTGATTGCTAGTAAACCTTCAGATGGGAACTATTTGTCTATAAAAAACGAATCATCCGAGCATTCAAGACTTAGAATACCTAGAAACTTTAGTGATTAGTGTCATCCTAGACATAGAATGCCAATCAATTTTAGTAAATCCTGTCATTCGAGGGATAGATTATTTGGAAATTTTCATAAATAGGACTATCTGAAAGCTAGATTCCCTCCAAATTTTAGTAAGGAAGACGATTCGACTCCTAGATTGGAGTAGGACGTTGATAAATGATATTGACTGAAGCCTTGACTGCTTCTTTTCTTCCTTATCTTCCCACTCCCAGTAGCTCAATAACCTCCTCAATCAGCCCTTTGATTTCTTTATCGCACAGAAGAGAAAGTTTTGATTACAGTTTCAGTCAATCATCATCTAAAAATCCATCTTATCTGGGTCCGGAGCACCACCTTCAAGACCTTGAATGTTTTTCAGCACTTCTAGGTCTGCCGGGCTAAGGGTAATGTCAAAGCAGTCCAGATTGCTCTTGATTCGCTCAGGCGTAACCGACTTGGGCAGGGGCAGGAAGCCCTCTTGCAGGCTCCAAGCCAGAGCGATTTGAGCGACAGATTTGCCGTATTTATCGGCCACAGCCTTGACT
This sequence comes from Streptococcus constellatus subsp. constellatus, assembly GCF_023167545.1. Taxonomy (NCBI): domain Bacteria; kingdom Bacillati; phylum Bacillota; class Bacilli; order Lactobacillales; family Streptococcaceae; genus Streptococcus; species Streptococcus constellatus. The sequence goes on along the minus strand of NZ_AP014647.1, from coordinate 322,844 downwards.
TCTTCATTGTGGAAAAGTTCCCCTTGACCGAAGGGACCCCAAGCCTCTAGGAGAATATCATGCTTACGACAATAGTCCACCGTTTCAGCCTGATAGACACCAGGCGCCAGACGAATTTGATTGACCGCGGGCAAAATACGCGCTGTCTCAAGCAGAGGCTCTAGGTGGTGAGGCAGGAAATTGCTGACACCGATAGCTCGGATTTTCCCCTCCCGATAGAGGTCTTCCATAGCCCGCCAAACCTCCCGATTGCGCTCCTTCCAAGCTTCCTGCTCTCGCAGAGGTTTTGGATTGGGCCAGTGGATAAGATAGAGGTCCAGATAGTCCAGCCCCAAACGCTCTAAGGAGCGGGCAAAAGCTCCTTGAGTCTCCTCATAAGTATGATTACCATTCCAGAGCTTGGTCGTAATAAAGAGCTCTTCTCGCGGTATACCACTGTCTTTGATTGCACTACCCACACTTCCCTCATTCTTATAAACAGCCGCAGTATCAATGTGTCGGTAGCCTGCTTCAAGTGCTGTTAGCACCGCCTGATAGGCCTCTTCACCATCTTGAGCCTTCCAAGTTCCAAAGCCCAAAACCGGAATCTCTACACCATTGTTTAATTGATAACGTTCCATCTCCGTCTCCTTTACTAAGCAAGCAGGCAGCCCAGTCAACTACCCCTTCCAACAAAAAATCTATTTCTTAGCTTTCTTTTTCAAAGATTTGGGTTTAAAGACATTCTCCTTGGTTGGTGCCATTCCCCTGCCGAGAAAACTATAAGTAATAAAAGTTATGCCAACTACAATCATGAGCATACGACTCAGATAACCTCATTATATCACGCCCCTTATTGCAATTCAAATCCTTAAAAACCTTTTCTTAACTACATGTATTTTAAAAAGTAAAATGAAAAGAGTCGGTTTCCCAACTCTTTCAAGATAAAAAGATTCTATTTAGCTTCATATCTTTTTTCGCCATCCAAGTAGGTTGCAACCAGTTCCAAATCCTTGTCAAGAACGATAAAGTCAGCGTCGTGACCTTCCTTGATTTGACCACAAACATCCTCAATATGAACGGATTTTGCTGGATTGAGCGTCGCCATCATAACAGCTTGGTGCGAATTAGCAATACCCCATTTTACAACATTTTTTAGACCATCTTTTAATTTCAAGATAGAACCGGCTAGGTTGCCTGTTGATTTGAGTCGAGCAGTGCCATTTTCCACTACAACCGGAAATTCACCCAGCATATAATCGCCATCTTCTAGTCCACCAGCTGTCATACAGTCGGTAATGAGGGCAATATGTTCATGACCTTTTTGCTTCATCAAAATGTCACAAGCCTTTGGATCCACATGGTGTCCATCACAGATCAGCTCAGCATAAGTGTGTGGCAGCTCGTACATAGCGCCGACCATGCCCAGCTCACGGTGAGTCAGACCACGCATGCCATTATAAGCATGAACCCAGACACTAGCGCCAGCATCTACCGCAACTTTAGCTTCATCAAAAGTTGCATTTGAGTGCCCAAGTGCAACTGTTACGCCTTCATCAGTAATGGTTCGAACAAAATCTTCAACACCTTCTCGTTCTGGAGCTAAAGCGATTTTATTGAGCAAACCATTCGATGCTTTTTTCCAAGCACGAAATTCATCCATTCGAGGATTTTTCATGTAAATTGGATTTTGGGCTCCTTTATATTTTTCTGTGAAATACGGACCTTCAAAATATAAGCCACGAATTTTGGCGCCTGTCGCTTCCTGATAATGAGCACCGATATTTTCTGTCACAGCCAAGAGTTGTTCATAGCTTGAAGTCAAAGTCGTTGGCAGAAAACTAGTCACCCCCGTCGTTAAGAGACCTTCACTCATCGTATGAAGGGTGCCCTCAATATTGTTATCCATGACATCGACACCGCCAAAACCATGAATATGGGTATCCACCAGTCCCGGTGCGATAGAATAACCTGTATAATCTATCACATCCGCACCTGCCGGAATAGCTTTCGTCCATTTGCCAAATTTACCATCTGTGATTTCTAAGTAGCCACCTTGACGGATACCATGGGGATAGAAAAATCGATCTGCTTGAATATATTTAGGCATAATAAAACCTCCTTCTTTCAGTGAGAGTTTATATAAGCTGTCACTTTAGACAACTGTAAATGGTATTTTAAATCACTCTCGCATTGTTCATTATGTCTCTTTCATTATATCGCTTTCTTTTCTTTTTGTAAATGGTATAGACCTATCTTGCTAGATTTTAAGTGATTGTATAAACACTACTGTTTATACTATTTTCTATACTGTCCATTTAACAAACTTGTAGTACACTTCGTTTAAAAGAGTGATCTAAGTTCCATATTGGCAGGAGCCGACTTTGATGCTGCTTATTTTAGGACAAATACTAGTACTCATTCCATTTGCAAGTCTTGTTTGCTAGATATTTTTCGATATTAAATTCAGACCAACCTTATAGTCGTCTTGTTTTTTCTTGTTGTTTTCATATTTTTAGTACTAAATAGATAATTTCTGTCAAATGAATCAATTAAGGCACTCAACCTAAACCATCAAGTTTATATTCGACTTTCCGGTTACTACCTTATTTAAGTCTTTATGTTCTATCTTTTATTGAATAATTATTTGTATAATGCTATAATAAAAGTAGGAAAAAGTATTTTGTGTTGATTGTTGTCACAAGGAGCTGATTCCAAATTCAAATTTAGAAGAGACAAATCAGCTTTAAATGACTTTAGTCTTCACCTAGCACACTTATCTTTGGAGGTGTACCATGAAAAAGAAAGTCTTTACAGTTGTTGTTTCCTTACTTGCTATTCTGTTTTTAACTGCTTGTGGTAATAATAAGAAATCAACAAACACATCATCTTCTGAAGTACCCAAGACTAGTTCTAGTCAAAAAGCAGAACAAAAATCAAAAGTTGTTGAATTTTCTACCACAGCTACTGATACAGTTATTTATGAAAGCAAAGGTCTTACGGTCACCTATAAAGGGTTGGAAAAAGATGATTATGAATATACTCTTAAACTAGCTTATAAAAATACTTCCAATAAGGAATATGAAGTGCAAACTCGTAATGGTAAAGTCAATAATATTTCTAATAGTGATGACCATAAAATTATCATTTGTTCTGATACCTTAAAAGCTTCTGCTGTTTCTGAAGGTGGGATTAAATTACCAATAAATGCATTGGAAGCGGTTAGTATTACTAAGCCAAAAGTTCTAGAATGCAATTTAGAAGTCATTTTTGATATCACAGAAACCATAGCCAAAGTACCAATTAAGGTTACTTTTGAATAATTCAGTAGGAGCTAATGTTTAGCTTCTCTCACATCATGTATGTATACAGTACATAGCAGCTAAATTAACTTTCAATACATATTGTTCTAATAATAAATTAAACAACCAGCCATTCCTCGCTTTATGAGGATTGGCTTTTTATATGACTAGTTTCCGAACATCCTTAATAAACTAGTTATGACAATCTCCCCATCACCATAATATTCTCATCAAAAAACATGAGTCTGGCTTATAGAACATACTAAAACTTTTTTTAATTCAATACCCACAATCTACTGATAGCCAGCAATAAGAGGTTCGAATAGTTTAACAAATGCAATTTTACAAGAAAGATTTAATCAAAAATAAAAAGTATATTTCGAAATTTGTATTTTTCTCCTTGATGAACTGGTTTAGAGTTTGTAAGTTTTGATAAAGATAAACTGTGACATCTTTCAAGTTCTATTCAACCTCTATTTGCTCTATCACATTGGATTAATAACAGAGTCAAGCTAGTATTACAGCACAGATGTTCCACTTTTTCTTGTGTACCCAACTTGATCTCATAGAGCCATTATTAATAAACTTTTTACTTGATCATGCAAGATAAGTAGAGTACAAAAAAACAAACTGCACCAGCAGTTTGTTTCTCATGATTATATTTGTTCCGCTTGGACCTTTTCCGCTAAGTTCATGGCGTGATCCGCTACTCTCGTATAGTGAGAGATGATATCAATAAAGTTTACGCCTGCTTGTGTCGAGCATTCTCCTCTATTCAGACGATGAATGTGCGTTTTCCGTAGCTTTCGTTCCATTTTATCAATCGCTTCATGCTTCGTTACTAAGCTATCCGCCAACTCAAGGTCATTATTTTCTACAGAAGCCAGGGATTCTTTAATGAAAGTCAGAGTCATGTTATAAATCAATTCCAACTCTTGCAAAGCTGCTGGAGAAAATTCCACCTTTTTCCGACGGATATAATCTGTCAAGTTAATCAACGCTTCACCATGGTCTCCGATTCTTTCTAAATCTCGAGATGAATCCAAAATATTTGTCAGCACTTCACTTTCTTTTTGGCTAAGAGGCTCACTAGATAAATCAATGAGGTAACGTGTGAGATCTTCATCAATTTTATTGATTGCTTCTTCTACCTTGTGTCCCTTGTCTGCTGACTTTTCAGTATTGTTCACAATATAATCATAAGCCAACTCAAATGAACGCATCGCATAACGTCCTAAATGAAGCAATTCTTTTTTGGCATTTCCAAGCGCCAAAGACGGAGCTTGTTTGATTAAAATCGGATCTAAATAAAGCGGTTCATATTTCACAACTTCATCTTCACCTGGAATCAGTTTTGTTACCAAGGTAGCTAACAAGCCAATAAATGGAAATTGAATAATCGTATTGGTAACATTAAAAGTTCCGTGAGCAAAGGCGATGGTCATTTCTGGGCTTAAATGGAGTGCTGCTTGAAACCAATGAATTAAGCTCGTAAATGGACCTAAAACGATCAAGCATAAAACAGTACCGACCACATTGAAAGTGACATGGGCACCTGCCACACGTTTAGCAGCAATATTGGCTCCTAATGATGCAATAATCGCTGTAATCGTTGTCCCGATATTATCCCCAAAAAGGACTGGCAAGGCTCCCTTTAACTCAATCAAGCCGCTCGCATATAAATTTTGTAGAATACCAATGGTTGCTGATGAGGCTTGAATCAACAAGGTAATACCTGTCCCTACAAATACACCTAGGACTGGATTTCCACTCAACTTTATCATATACTCACGAAAAGCATCTAAATTTTTCAATGGCTCCATAGCACCACTCATCAAATTCAAAGCAAAGAAGATCCCCCCCACCCCAAATAGAACGCGACCGATATTATTGATAGAGCGTTTTTTGGTAAAGAAGAGACAAATCGCTCCTAAAAAGAGAATGGGTAATGCATAATCGCCCAGTTTAAAACCAATGATAAAAGAGGTCACCGTTGTTCCAATATTGGCCCCCATGACAATCCCAATTGCTTGTCTGAGCGTTAAAAGACCTGCACTCACCAATCCAACTGTAATAACTGTCACACCTGAACTTGACTGAATCAAGGCTGTTAGACCAATTCCAACTAGAACACCAAAAAATGGATTGCTGGTATATTTGTCAATGAAATAACGAAGCCGATCACCTGCAGCCTGCTGCAAACCATCTCCCATCATCCGAATACTATATAGGAAAAGTCCTAAACCGCCTAAAAAGCTAAATATAATTTGCTGCCAATTGATGGACATCTTTTCTCCTCCGAAAAATCTGTAGCGGATTATCTCCTTTTCTATTTTAAAGGATAAGTGTAAAAGTAACAAGCCTTTTTTAGCATTTTTATCAAAAAAAGAAAGAAAAATAGAATTTCCTTTCTTTTTAAATATATTGATATAGCTAAAATCACGCCTTATTTTTGATCTAAATCACGGAGCATTTGATCAATTTTGTTCCCATATTCAATCGATTCATCCTTGATGAAAGTCAAATCAGGGATTTTGTACATCTTCAAGTTGTGACCCAATTCACGTTTGATGGTTCCCTTCGCCTTTTCTAAACCGGTCTGAGCTTTTTCTTGTTCAGAAGCAAGGTTGTTCATCAGCGTGTAGTACACTTTTGCCATTGACAAGTCGCCCAACATTTGCACATCTGTAATGGTAATTCCTTGAACACGTGGATCACGAACTTTTTTTTGCAAAATTTCATTGACTTCGCGTTTGATTTCCATCCCCACACGATCCACACGAAATTGATTTGCCATGATGTCTCCTTTCACTTATTTTAGAAAAAGGTTGAGGCAGACTTCAATATATCACAGTCTGTCTCCCTTTCATTTATATTATTTTGCGATTTCTTCCATAATGTAAGCTTCAATCATGTCATCCACTTTGATGTCATTGTAATCCTCAACCATGAGACCGCCTTCTTGTCCATTTCCGACTTCTTTCACATCATCTTTATAATGTTTCAAACTAGCAAGGGCACCATCAAAGATAACAACGCCATCACGAATGACACGAACCTTAGAATCACGAGTTACTTTACCGCTAACCACCATAAATCCGCCGATGGTACCGACTTTAGAAACCTTGAAGGTTTCACGAATGATAGCTTCGCCAATAATTTTTTCTTCAAATTCTGGATCAAGCATCCCTTTCATGGCATCTTCTACTTCTTCAATCACTTTATAAATGATACTGTGAAGACGCATTTCGACGTCATCCGCTTCAGCTTGTTGACGAGCTTGTGGAGTAGGACGAACATTGAAACCAATGATAAAGGCATTGGAAGCTTCCGCAAGAGTGACATCTGATTCGTTAATCGCACCAACTGCTGAGTGAACAATTGTTACTTTAACACCTTCCACTTCAATCTTCTGAAGAGATGCTGTTAATGCTTCCGCTGAACCTTGTACGTCGGCTTTGATAATAACATTGACAGACTTGACTTCACCAGCTTTAAGGGTATCAAAGAGATTTTCCAAACTAACACGATGCGTTGCTTGACGTTGTTTCATGAGAGCACGTTTTGCACGTTCTTCACCAGCTGCACGCGCTGCTTTTTCATCTTCATATACGGCAAAATGGTCACCAGCCATTGGTGTTTCATTTAAACCTGTGATAGATACTGGTGTCGATGGCCCCGCAACTTTCACTCGACGTCCACGGTCATTAGTCATAGCACGCACACGACCAAAAGTATTACCAACAACAATTGGATCTTGTACATTTAAGGTACCTTGTTGAACAAGCAAGGTTGCAACTGCACCTTTTCCTTTATCCAAGCGCGCTTCGATTACTGTACCAATTGCGCGAACCTTTGGATCAGCTTTTAGCTCTTGAATTTCAGCTACAAGGAGAACGGTTTCGAGCAGTTCATCAATATTTTGGTTGAACTTAGCTGAGATTTCAACAAATTCAGAATCACCGCCCCATGCTGTAGACATAACTCCATATTCAGCTAATTCACCGATGACACGTTCAGGATTAGCACCTGGCTTATCAATCTTGTTAATCGCTACAATAATTGGCACATTGGCTGCTTTTGAATGGTTAATCGCTTCAATTGTTTGAGGCATGACTCCATCATCTGCTGCTACGACAAGAATCGTAATATCTGTGACAGAAGCACCGCGCGCCCGCATAGAGGTGAAAGCGGCATGCCCTGGTGTATCAAGGAAGGTAATTTTCTTACCATTTTCTTCAATCTGGTAAGCACCAATATGTTGTGTAATCCCACCTGCTTCACCTGTAGCAACACGAGAATTACGCAAGGTATCCAAAAGTGTTGTTTTACCATGGTCAACGTGTCCCATGATGGTCACAACTGGCGGACGTTCTACTAAAGCATCTGGATCAAGATAATCTTCATCCACAAAGAAGCGTTCGATATCTGCATTATCGACTTCAACTTTAGCATGTGCTTCAATGCCATAATCTACCATCAGAAGTTCAATAGTATCGCCATCCAACGATTGATTCTGCGTTGCCATAACCCCCATCATAAAGAGTTTCTTGACAATTTCGGCTGGTTCACGTTTAATCCGTTTTGCAATTTCTGCAACGGTCATACCTTCTGTGTATTCAAATTCTTTAGGCAATTCATGGAACTTGCGTTCTGTAACTGGTTTTGGAGTTGGAGTGTTATTCCGATTGTTCTTGCCTTTTTTATTTTTTTTGTTATGATTCCAATTACTATTCTTTTGATTTCTCACTTGATTTTGACTGCTTCGATTCTTTTGTTGTTTTCTTGGACCATCTTCTTCGCGATCAAAGTCATCACGTTTCTTGTCTGGTCGAGCTTGTTTTTTCCGACGAGTATCAACTGCAGGAGTCGGAACCCCCTCAGGGGCAACTTGAGACTGTGGAGCCGGCTTCGTAGCCTCCACGATAGGCGCTGCTGCTTTGAATAATTCTTCTACCGGTTCTTTCCGTTTCTTCTGCTCACGTTGAGCTGCTTTTGCAGCTTGAGCCTGTTTAAAACGTTCCTCGCTTCCACGAGCATATTCGGCATTCTGTTCAGCTTTCAGAGCTGCTGCACGCGCCTTGAAATCAATGCGTGGTCCTTGATTTGATTGAGGGCGATTCTGATTTGCAATATTTGAACGATTTTGTTCTTGACGACGATTATCCTGATTGCGATGATCGCGATTGTCGCGTTTCTCGCTGCGATTCCCACGGTCATTTCGATTTTGGTTGTTTCGATTATTACGCGGATTGCGCTCTTCTCGATTTCGCTTTTCACCATTTTGTTGTTTTTGTGGCCGATTTTCTCGCTGTTTATTTCGTCGTTCTGCCTGTTCTTTCGCTTTCGCTTCTCGCTCAGCCTTAAAATTACGACTTTTTGGCTTCGCTGGTGCAGCTTTTCTTTCTACTTCCGACTTTTGTGTCGGCGCTGCTGGCTTAGGCATTACTTTTTCAGTCATTGTTACTTCTTTTGCTGCTGAAGCCGACTGCTGCTCTTTAGCCAAAGGTTGATCTGATTTTTGATTCGTTTCTTTTTTAGGAGCTGCTACTTGGGAAAAACTGGCTGTGATACGCGCGGCCACTTCATTTTCAACGCTGCTGGCATGACTTTTCACCTCAATACCAAGCTCTTTTGCACGCGCCACAACTTCCTTACTTTCTTTTCCCAGTTCTTTCGCGATTTCGTATAATCTTACTTTAGACAAATCTTGTCCTCCTCTTCTATTCCATAAGAGACCTCATTTTCTTTGTAAATCCAGCATCAGTGATGGCAAGCACTTTTCTAGACTTGCCCACAGCGGTGCTTAATTCCAGTGTTGAAAACACGGTTGATACTTCTACTTTATAGTAATGACTTTTATCAGTAATTTTCTTGGTCAAATTTGGAGCAGCATCGTTGGCTAAAAAGACCAACTTTGCTTTCCTATCTTGTATAGCCTTAACAACCAATTCTTCACCCGATATGATGCGACCTGCTCGTTGTGCTAAGCCAAGTAAATTTGCTAGTTTTTGCTTATTCAAGACCTAACTCTCTTCTTTTAACCTTATGATCCACGTAAGCAATCAGCTCATCATAAAATGCTTCTTCGACTTCCATATTGAAGCTACGGTTAAAAACTCGCTTTTTCTTAGCTTTAAGTGCTTCTTCATTATCAAGCTTGATATAAGCTCCTCGTCCATTGGCCTTTCCTGTCGGGTCAATAAAAATTTGGCCTTCTTTATTTTTGACAATCCGAAGCAAATCACGCTTGTCAATAACTTCATTAGAAACTACTGATTTTCGTAAAGGGATTTTTCTTGTTTTTGCCATTTCCCCCTCCTTAATCTTCTGCTTCAACTTCACTTTCTAAAAATTCTGTTTCCACAGGACTTTCAATTGTTGCAAATTCATCTGCTTCTTCAGCAAATCCACCAAGCTCACCTGCTTCTTCCATAGCTTCAAATTCACTTGCAGATTTGATATCAATTCTATAACCTGTCAAATGAGCTGCTAAGCGTACATTTTGCCCTCGACACCCAATAGCAAGTGATAGCTTATTATCTGGTACAACAACAAGAGCATGCTTGCTATCCTCACTATCAAAGATAACTTGATCGACTTCTGCAGGAGCAATCGCATTGTAGATAAATTCTGCAGGATCTGCCACCCATTCAATGACATCAATATTTTCCTCTACAGGAATCATACGACCAGATTTGGCGTCATATTTAGCCGGATGAAATTTGCTGGTAATTTTCTTAATATTTGCACCACCACGACCAACAATTGTACCGATTGCATCAACATTGGGATTGTGACTGCGTACAGCAACCTTAGTCCGATCACCTGCTTCACGAGAAACACTCATGATTTCAACTGTTCCGTCATAAACTTCTGGAATTTCCTGCTCCATTAAACGTTTAATCATTTCCGGATGACTCCGGCTAACAAAAACATTTACACCGCGAGGATTATCTTCTACTTTATAAACAAAAACTTCAATACGATCGTGCGAGGCAAATACTTCACCAGGAATCTGGTCTTGCTTCGACAACTGTGCTTCAATGCTACCTAGATTGACATAGATAAAACGATTGTCAAAGCGCTCGACTGTTCCTGACATGATTTCATTTTCATGTTCTTTATACTTATTGTAAGTGATTGCGCGTGTCTGCTTGCGCATTTTTTCCATAATTGTTTGCTTAGCAGACTGAGCTGCTACCCGTCCAAATTCAGTTGGTGCCTCTTCAAATTTTATTTTATCACCAAGTTCATAAGCCGAGCTAATAGCAAGAGCATCTTTTAAACTGATTTCTAAACGGCTATCAAAAACTTCGTCTACCACTTCACGAACGGTATAAACACGAAAATCTCCTGTTTTTTCGTTGAATTCAATGGCTGCACTATCTGCTTGACCATAGCGACGACGATAAGCCGAACGAAGTGACTCCGTCACCGCTTCGATAATATCTTCTTTTTTGATCCCTTTGTCTTCTTCCAAAATACGGAAGGCCTCTAGCATTTCTTTACTCATGTTTTTTCAGCTTTTGTGGAAACAAAAGCAATCCTTTCTTTATTATATTCTTGCTAAAATTTGACTGCTAATCTTGCTTTGGATACTAGCTGGTAAGGAATTTGAACAACTTTCTTACGAGTCTTATCCATATATTCCATTGTTAAATGATCTTCCTCGAAAGAAAGCAGTGTCCCTTCAAAGACTTTACTTTTATCAAGTGCTTGATACAGACTAACATGGATATATTCCCCAACTGCAGCTGCTAGTTGTTCTTTCGTTTTCAGCGGACGTTCCAACCCTGGGCTAGTTACTTCAAGAAAATACTGCTCAGGAAAGGGATCCGGCTTAATCGTATCCAAAAGTGGACTGATGATGTCCGTCAATTCTGCCGTATCATTTACAGTGATTCCTCCTGGCTTATCTACAAAAATACTAAGAACATGGTCACTCCCCATTTTACCGTACTCAATATCCACTAATTCATACGGCTCTTGAACGACCGGTTCAACAACTTCTTTTACTAATTTGACAATCGTTGTGATAAGACTACACCTCCTCACAGATAAGAGGCGAAGATATTTCCTCGCCTCTCTTTCATATTCATTATCTACATTATAGCATAAGAAAAAGGAAAATACAAGAAAATTTATTCTTGTATTTTATTTGATTTGATAATTGTGTCTAACAAATCATTCTTAAGCAAATTCACCATAACACTCAATAAAAGAAATTATCATTAAAACCACGCCCCACACAATTTTTATTTTGGACTTAAATAACAAACAATTGACCTACAAGATAAGTCACTGTCATGGTCAAAAGTCCAATGACTAAATTTCGAATCATGGCATTTTTTATCGGTGCTTTTCCTAATTTAGCGCTAGTATATCCCGTCCCTAACAATGCTAAAGCAACAACAATGACTGTTGCTGGAATGCGATAGCTAGCAGGAAGGAAAACTATGGTTAACATTGGAAAGATGGCTCCTACTGCAAAAGCAATAAAACTAGATATTGCTGCATGCCATGGATTTGTAAATTCTTCCACCTCAAGTCCATATTTTTCTTCTACCAAAGCCTTAAGCGGATTTTTCAAAAAAGCTCGATTGGTCAAGAGTTGGGCAGATGTCTCACACTCGCCATTCTGGATATAAGCTGCATAAAGTGACTGTCTAGCAATCTCTGGATTTTTTGTTAAAAGTACTCGTTCTCTGGCAACTGCAGCCTTCTCCGTATCCTTTTGGGTTGAAACAGATACATATTCACCACCTGCCATGGAAAAAGCTCCTGCAAATACTGCCGCTAAACCTGAAAGAAATATAATCCAAACACTTTCCGTTGCACTTGCTACTCCTATAACGACACCCGCAATAGAAATAATACCATCATTAGCCCCCAATACTCCAGCCCGTAAAATATTTAGTCGACCGCTAAAGTTCTTATCAATCTCCTGATTATTTGTCATCCTAAAACTTCTCTTTTCTTTTTTATTTAGAATTATTATAAATAAAAATCTCATAGGACACAATAAAAAATCGGAAAATGAGAAAAGTTCCACTATTTTAAGATAAAATTCCTTAGATATCTACTCAAAAAATGATAACTTTACTGTTTAGCAAACATAAGGCAAGATAATTGTAACAAATTATAGCTAACTTTAAAGTTAAGGAAAAGCCCTCTGATGGATAGCACAATCTTCTGTAACATTTTGAAGCGTTATGCTGTCACTATTTTTGTACTCGTGAATGAGTCTGGGACAATAGTCCCTTTGCTACAAAAAAAGCAACGGATTTGCCGTTGCTTTTTGCATGGTTGCGATAGTCTTGGTAAAATAGAATTGCCCAATGAACCATTTAGAAAGGCTATCCCATGCATATTCACTATAACACAAATCAAACAACTTTACCACTAGAAATCAGTTCTTTCTTGCCACAAGACCATCTCGTCTTTACTATTGAAAAAGTGGTGAATACTTTGGAGGATTGTCACTTCCACACGTTCTATCATAACTTTGGTCGCCCGTCTTATCACCCTAAAATGCTTTTAGCCGCTCTACTATTTGCCTACTCGCAAGGGATTTTCTCTGGACGAAAAATCGAAAAAATGATGATTGAAAATCTGGCTATGCAATACCTAACAGGACAGTTGGTTGTCAGCTATCGCACCATCAATCGTTTTCGAGTCGCTGAAGGAATGGAAGAGCTCATTCGTGATCTTTTCATCGACCTCAATCTTCGTTTAAAAATGGAAGAGTTAGTGACCTTAGATTGTCTGTTTATTGACGGGACTAAGATTGAAGCCAACGCTAACAAGTATAGTTTCGTGTGGAAAAAGGCCACAGACAAGTTTTCCGTCAAACTTCAAGAACAGATACAGGTCTATTTTCAAGAAGAAATCACTCCCCTTATCCATCAGGCCATTAGGCTGGACGAAGAAGAACCGATTGCTTCAGAGCAGTTGATTGAATTCGCTCAAGTCCTCGAAGAAGAATTGGAAAAACTGAACCAAGACATTGAGGAGACACCCGTTAAAGGAAAGGATGAACGTAAAACTCAACGTCGGAAACTCAAGAAAGTCCTGCGTAAAGTCAAGGATGATTTTTCAGTACGTGCTGAAAAATATGAAGGCTACCAAGAGACATTTGAAGGGCGTAACAGCTTTTCCAAAACAGATACAGATGCCACTTTTATGCGGATGAAAGAAGACCACATGAAGAATGGTCAACTCAAGGCTGCTTACAATCTTCAAATCGCTACTGAAAATCAATTTGTTCTTCATTATGATGTCTTCTCAAATCCGACAGATACCAAGACTCTCCTGCCATTCCTTGAAACTTATCCACATGACTTGAAGACCGTTGTCGCAGATGCCGGCTATGGAAGTGAAGAGAACCTCCTTCGTTTAGATGAAAATGAGGTGAACCATCTGATTAAATATGCCATGTTTGATCAGGAACAGAAGAAAGGGTATAAACAGTCGGCTAGAAACTTAGCGAATTGGTACTATGATGACAAGGAGGATAGCTACACTCATCCTGATGGCTGGTGCTATCGTTTTCATCATATCAAACATCAGAAAACACAGACGGACTTTCAACAGGAAATCAAGGTTTACTACGCTGATGAACCTAAATCAGCCCCTCAAAAGGGACTATATATCAACGAACGTTATCAACACTTAAAAGCTAAAGAATGCCAAGCGCTTTTATCTCCCGAAGGTAGACAGATTTTCAATCAACGTAAGATTGATGTGGAACCTGTCTTTGGGCAGATAAAGGCTTATTTGGGTTACAAGAGATGTAACCTAAGAGGCAAGCGTCAGGTGAAAATTGACATGGGTTTAGTGCTCATGGCCAATAATCTCCTTAAATACAATAAGAGAACGACTCAAACTTAAAAAGCTAGAGTTCCATAATTGGGAATCTCTAGCTTTTTTGTGACTGAGAACTATTTTGTCTCAGACTCATTTTATTGCTTGAAATATCGGCTACTACTTCGTTATTTAAACTATTTTCCTGAAAACCAAAAAAGACCGCATGGTCTTTTTCATTATTTATTTTACATTAAAACGCTGCTTCGACTCGATAAATGACTTGGCCTTTATTAGCAAATTTTTGCTCGTATTCTGTCATCACATTGTCTTCAAAGTCACTCGCATGTAAATCCAACCAAACGCCATTTAGTTTCATACCATATTGGGAAAAACTAACAAGGCTATACTCAAAGAGACCACGATTATCTGTTTTGAAGTGAATTTCACCATGATCTGGTAAAATCCGCTTAAAGGTATCTAGAAAAGATTTATAGGTCAAACGACGCTTTTCATGACGTTTCTTGGGCCAAGGATCAGAAAAATTCAGGTACAAGCGATCAATCTCCCCATTTTCAAAATAGTTAGTCAAATCAGAACCATCTACCCAAAGAAGTTTGATATTTGGAACATCTGTCGCTAAAACCTTGTCCAAAGCATAACTCAAAACAGATTTTTGAATATCGATTCCAATATAGTTAATTTTTGGATGAGCTTTTGCCATTCCTGAAATAAATGCACCTTTTCCACTCCCTACTTCAACATGAATAGGGTAATTATTTCCAAAAATCTCGTGCCACTTGCCTTTTGCTTCAGTAGGATTTAAAATCACATACTGGGGATTTGCTTCTAGTAATTCCGTCGCTCCCTTACGATTCCTGACTCTCATAGTACCTTTCTTCCGTATTTTGAACGGAAGTTACGTAGTGCATAAATCTCCCGATTCACATTTTCTAAGTCTGCATTCTCATAGTACTTGGCAATCTGGCACAAGTAAGCATATTGACCATACCAGTATAATTTCTTCAATACGGTTGCATTATACCGATAGCCATAATAGGTCAACCATTCTTTCCAACGTACTTCTGGAATATAGTGGCTTAACATATGGGCTACATCAAACATTCGATCTGTCAAACGCACAGAATCCCAATCTACCAAATACACCAAACCGCTATCTGTTTCAACCCAATTGCTATGTCGAACATCGCCATGTACAATCGTTGCATAATCCTCACGAAATTGTGGCAGACTACTGTGCATATCTTTTAAAACAGATCGCAAATAATGATTATGACTAAGTGCAATTGGCGCACGATCTAACCAAGACTCAACTAAATCTGCTGGAGTTTCCAGAGCATAACCTAGCCGGCGTAATTGCGTCATTAACGGACGTGAACGGTGCAATCTTGTCAAAATATTCACAATTTGCTTTTTATCCATTTCATCCGGTGTCAAAATTTTTCCTGACAGCCACTCTTGCGCGCTCATGACATTACCATCTGCCATGCGACGACTCCACAATAGCTGTGGTGCAATTTGTTCTCTAGCTAAACCTACTAAGATTGGGGTTGTATTCATCTTGACGAAAACGCGCGCCCCATCTGGATAGGTGCCCATGTAGGCTTTTCCACTTTTACCTGCAATCGGTGTCAGAGTTAGCTCATTATCAACCAAGTCCATGATTCCCCTCCGTAAAAAGTTTCCTATCTATTTTACTAATTTTACTTCCTTTAGTCAACCAAACTTTTTAATTTAACTGGTAAATAGAGAAAATAAAGCAATAGTGTAACTCCTGCCATGAAAAGCAATGCAACTCTATCTTGGAAAAATAGCAACGCCATAATTGTTTCAACTAACAGCACACTGTAACCAACAAGAACAATCACTTGTCTCACACCCTTTAACTTTAATCCGATTTCTAGAGGAAATAAGAATGTCAAATATTGATAATCAAAAGCATTGTACAAAGCGGTCAATTGAAATAGCAAAAGATAATTCAACAGTATCACAAAAACAGCCGCAATCCAAGATTGACCGAGCAAGCCAATTCCTAAAAGAGATAGAAATAGCAACCGCATGGTCAAAGCCAGAAAATCACCATTTCGCAAATAAGAGCGTAAAAACATATTCTGCCAGGTTGTTGATTGCCTTTTTGGCAAAATAGTTGTCAAACTATCAAGATAGGCTCGGCGTTTCACGCTATTGGAGATTCCTTTTACATTGGTAAAGAGAGCAAAGAAACGCAAGATTGTCTGCTTTCGTCTCTCCTCGTAGTCAATGAGATAGCTCCAATTTATGCCTACACCTTGATAAAATCTTTGGCTCTTTTTCAAAAATAGAAACCATTTTGCTATTAACATAAAAAATACAAGAATAAACCATCCCCAAAATGGTAATCCTAGCGCCAAAAGGAGTGGCGCTGCTAGTAATAGAATAGCCGTTTGAAATACACTCCATAATAAATAAGATGAACACATTTGTTTTTGTAAATAACTTTTTAATTCTTCTTCTTTGACCAACAAAAATAGACTATCTGGCTTTTCCATATACGTTGCAATTCTTCCCAAAGGCAACAAGAACACCAAAAGAACTGCTAAAGCAAGAATAATTGGCAGGTGATTTTTAGGAAAATTTCGCAACAGTTGACTATATTGAACAGCTAAAAAGCCAATAAAAACTAATAAAAATAGAACAAAATGGTCGTTAAAAACATAGCGTGAATATTTCAAACATTGATTGCGAAATACTTGCTTGCGCTTTTGAAACACTTCTTTCATAGGCTTGCCTCTTCCGTCAATGCCAGATAGATCTCATTCAGGCTAGCTTCTGGCATAGAAAATTCTGATTGCAACTCTGATAAGTTACCTTTCGCTCGGATTTCCCCCTTGTGCAAAATCACGAATGAATCACACATTCTTTC
The DNA here is from genome assembly GCF_023167545.1 of Streptococcus constellatus subsp. constellatus. Classification (NCBI taxonomy): domain Bacteria; kingdom Bacillati; phylum Bacillota; class Bacilli; order Lactobacillales; family Streptococcaceae; genus Streptococcus; species Streptococcus constellatus. The sequence goes on along the minus strand of NZ_AP014647.1, from coordinate 305,834 downwards.
TGCTGAGTCCAACACATGCGTACTCATCAGGATAGACTTGCCTTTTGCCTTTTCATCTTTCAAAAGCTCTATCAAATCAGCAATCGCTACTGGATCGAGTCCCAAAAATGGCTCATCCACGATAAAGAGACTCGGATCAACTACAAAGGCGCAAATAATCATGACTTTTTGCTTCATTCCCTTTGAAAAGTGAACGGGGAACCAATCCAATTTTTCTTTTAAGCGAAACTTGGTCAATAATTGCTCCACGCGCGCAAAAGCTACCTCTTGATCGACATCATAAGCCATAGCAACTGTTTCAATGTGCTCTCTTAAAGTCAATTCCTCATATAAACTAGGGGTCTCTGGAATAAATCCAATTTTCTTACGATAAGCCATGGGATTGTCTTGCAGTTTAGCGCCGTCAATTAAAATTTCCCCTTTATAAGGAGTTAAAAGTCCGATAATTTCATTGATTGTAGTGGATTTACCCGCACCATTCAAACCAATCAACCCCACCAGTTCCCCATTTCCTACTGTGAAACTGATGTCTTTTAAAACAGGGATATTCACATAGCCCCCTGTAAGCCCTTTTATTTCTAACATATTTTCTCCAAATTCTGGTATAATGTTCTTATATTATAACAAAATCTAGCAAAGTAGAGGTAAATTTGATGGCAAATTGCATTTTTTGTAAGATTATTGCAGGAGAAATTCCAGCTTCTAAAGTATATGAAGACGAAGAAATTTTAGCATTTTTAGACATCTCACAAGTAACGCCCGGGCATACCTTAGTTGTCCCCAAAAAACATTTTCGTAATATGCTTGAAATGAACAGTAAAGCTGCCAGTCAACTCTTTGCACGCATTCCAGATATTGCTCGTAAAGTGATGAAGGCGACTGGTGCAAGGGGGATGAATATCATCAATAACAACGAAGAAATTGCCGGTCAATCTGTTTTTCATACACATGTTCATTTAGCACCACGCTATACAGAAAATGATGATTTAAAACTGACTTTCGTGGCGCACGAACCGAACTTCCCTGCTCTTGCAGAATTAGCCGAAAAAATTTCAAAAGCATAAGGAGAAACCATGAAACTTAGCAATTTATTATTATTCACCGGTGCAGCTGCAGCCAGCTTTTCCCTTGTTAAAAATAGAGAAAAACTCATGAACGAGGCTGTTGAAAGTTATGAGCTAATGGACAGGATTCAAGACAATCTACAAAATATTCAACGAAATCTCCAAGTCGTTCAAGAGCAAAAAGACAATCTCCAAACAATTTCACAGGATTTGACTTACCAATTCAAACTTTTTGAGCAAGACGCTACTACTCGACTTCAGCAAATTCAAGATATCTGGAATGCTCACATCAACTAAGAAGTTAAAAAGAATTTAGACACACGCTAAATTCTTTTTTATTATGTCATTGTCCGTATTGACCGTAATACTGTCCATTTTGATCTGTTCCATAAGGATTGCTTGAATACGCAGAAGAATCAGCAGCACCAGTTGTTGCGCCATTTCCTGACTGACTGGAACTAGGAGCAGCACTGCCATACAATTCTTCATATAAAACCGCATTGGTTTCCAATTCAGTCACTTCGTCCAAGCCAAGCGATTTTCTCAGAACATTTTGCATTTCCAACATATGCTCCGAAGTTACGATTTGGTAAGATCCACCGTCTGGTAAAGTGACACCCTCACCTTTCAATTGCTTACTTTCAATATTTTTAAAAGCATCTTGGTAACCTAATAATTGCGGAATACTGCCAGAAGACAACTCTACATTGGTCTGCATATTGTTGCTAACAGCTTTTAAAATTGCTTGATAGTGGCTGACACTGTTTAAGCTCAGCACTTTTTGGACCACTTTTTGAATGACTTCTCGTTGACGCTTTTGACGACCATAATCTCCTTCTGGATCTTGATAACGCATACGAGAATAAACAAGTGCTTGATCACCATTGATATGTTGTTCCCCTGGTTCAACAACTGCTTTGTATTCTGGCTCGTTTTCTTCAATCGAGATAGGAAAACCAAGAGTGTTATTGACCGTAATGCCTCCAACAGCATCAACTAATTGTACCAGACCTTTCATATTGATCAGAACATAACGATCAATGTGAATATTCATCATTTTTTGAATCGTTGAAATCGCTAGTTCGGCACCACCATTAGCATAAGCTGCATTAAGTTTTGCTTGCGTCGTCCCATCAGCGGTTTTAATTTTGGTAAGAATATCCCTTTCCAAACTCATCATTGTCGTTTTTTTTGTCTTAGGATTAACTGTTACGAGAATCATGGAATCACTATTTCCAGCCCACCGATCTGACCGTGATCCACTACCTGTATCTACCCCCATCAAAAGCAAGGTCAAAGGTTTGGTAGCGGCAATCACATTTGTTTCTTTCCCAAAGCTTTTATAAGTCTTAGACAAAGCATCTGTTGATTGGTTATAAATAGTAAATCCATAAACGCCTAGCCCCGCGATAGTTACAAGACACAAGCTCAAAAACATTAAGATAATTTTTTTAAACATATTTATTCTAGTCTATCAGTTTTCCCATTAGATAAACATCAAGAAATTCCCCTTCTGTAAGATAGGCCCCTCTTTTTTGAACGCCCTCAATCTCAAACCCAAATGCCTGATACAAATGAACAGCACGTTCATTTCTTGCTTGTACAGTCAATTCTAATCGCCGAATCACTCCAGAATTCTCTGCCCAATTTATCGCCTCTTCTAAAAGAAACTTGCCTATACCTTGATTCCAAAATGCTCTTTTAACTACGATAAAGATCTGCCCAATATGCCGAATCCGCTCATGAAAATCAGCTGTGATACTCACAAGACCAGTAATTTCATTATCTAATAGTGCAATTAGATAAATCTGATTATCTGACGCGGCCTGATGTTCAATGAAAGAGCTCATCTGCTCCTCTGTCATCAAAATCCCTGCGTCATCTAATGTCATGTAATCTGACTCTTGCCCAACATGATTAAGAAAATCAATCAAATGTACAGCATCCTGAATCTCTGCTTCTCTTATCAGCAATTCTAACTCAGCCATTGAAAAGTTCCTCAAGTAAATTCTCAGCTCGATGGCCTTTTGCGTCAAGGATCAATTCTCGACCATCATTTTTTCTTAGAATCGTCAATTTGAGATAATCGCTTGGTAAACTATCTTCCAATAATTCACCCCATTCAATGACTGTCACCCCTTCACCAAAGAGAAAGTCATCTAAATCAATCGAATCTGGATCTTCCCCAATGCGATACACATCCAAATGATAGAGTGGAAGGCGGCCATCATATTCCCGAACAATCGTGTAGGTCGGACTTTTAATCATTTGTTTGATATCTAGCCCACGTGCTAATCCTTTGGTAAAGGTTGTTTTTCCAGCTCCTAGATCACCTGTTAAAATCAAAACATCTTGTTTTTGGAGTAAAGCGCCTAATTTCTCGCCCCACGCCATTAACTCATTTTCATTATGACTAAACATTTTACTATTATATCAAAATTTTTCGTTTTCTGCTAAAATTTGACAAAAGAAAAAGGAGTGGGACAGAACTCGTTTTGAAAATTTTTAGTTCGTAGTCTCACTTCCACAAAGATGCTCAACAGTCTGAGAGACTATTGAGGTAATGCATAAAGAAAATAGAGTTTTTGTTAAAAGGACTCTTCTGAGTTTAAAAAGCAACTATTCTTGAGACTTGCTTCGCAATCTCTATTCGCCTCTCAAAGCTGTGCTTTGAGCAATCAACTGCTGTATCGGTGATTTATTCAACAGTGTGCTTGAAACTAGGAACTTTCGTTCCAACCTCATTTTTTTCAATCATTAAGCCAGAGCTAAACTGATAAAGTTTAGGATAAATAAGACATCCAACACCCAGATAATGGGATGAACTTCCTTAGCTTCACCCTTGATGATTTTCACAAAAGCATACATGATGAAACCTGCAGCAATACCATGAGTAATACTGTAAGTAAAGCCCATGAAAACGGATGTAAAGAATGCTGGTACTGCTTCTGATAAATCGTCCCATTCAATATCTTTCATGCTAGAGAGCATCATCATTCCCACAATGATAAGAATAGGTGCTACCGCTACTGTTGGTACAATAGCAAGAAGTGGACTAAAGAAACTTGACACAGCAAACAAAGCTGCAACGACAAGCGCTGTCAAGCCAGTACGACCGCCCGCTTCAATTCCAGCTGCACTTTCTACATAAGTCGTAACATTTGAAGTCCCTGCAATCGCACCAATAGTTGTCCCAACCATGTCTGAGAATAATGCCTTATCCATTTTAGTTTGAAGGCCAGACGAATCTTTAGCAGCTTCTTCATCTGCAATGTTAAAGATGCCCGCTTTGCGCCCTGTACTGATCAACGTTCCGATGTTATCAAAAATATCTGTTAATGAAAAGGCCAAAATAGCAAGAAGCACTTCTGGGATGCGAGAAGGTTTTGCAAATAAAGCTAATAAGCCGTTTTTGCCTAAAGCTGCACCAAAAATCTTTCCTAAATCCTGAACAGCAGCACCGATATTATTGGAAGCAAAATTGATTTTTGAAAGATCTACAACTCCCACCAAAATGGCTACGATTGTGGTTGCCGCAATAGATAATACAATACCTCCGCGCACACGTTTCAAAACAAAGAAAATGGTGATGAAAATTCCAAACAAAGCTACAAGAACAGCTGGGTTGTTAAAATCTACCAAGCCCGGTGTTGCCATTCCATTGGCTGTAATAGCTGCTTGTGCCTTATCAGCACCTTTTCCTGTAACGCTATAAGTTCCCGGATCAATTGAGAATTTTAAAAGTCCAGCTTTTTTAACTCCAATGTAAGCTAGAAAAATCCCAATCCCACCAGAAATAGCATATTTTAAACTTTCTGGAATTGCATGAATAATAATTGTACGAACTTTGGTTAGAGTAACAACAATGCTGATAATCCCGCAAAGAAAAACCATCGCCAACGCTTCTTGCCAAGTATAACCAAGCGCAAAAACAACGGTATAAGTAAAGAAAGCATTCAATCCCATACCAGGAGCCTGAGCATAAGGAATATTGGCATACAAAGCCATCATCAGCGTTCCAGCAACAGTCCCAATGATTGTCGCCAAAAAAACACCTTGAGCTGGCATCCCTGTTTGACTGAGCATCTCAGGATTGACAAAGAGAATGTAACTCATTGCAAAGAAAGTGGTTAAACCAGCAAGAACTTCTGTACGAACAGTTGTACCGTTTTCTTTTAGTTTAAAAAACTTGTCCATTTTTAAATCTCCTTAAAATTTACGAACGATAGTAGATATAATAACACAAAACATTCATAATTTCAACAGATTTTCAAAAAACAAACAAATTATCACAGTAATTTTCATATAAAATCTTTATTTAGACTGATTTTTACTCAAAAAGACCAAGGACATGATTTGAATAAAGGTAAACCCTAAAATGAACAGCAGACTCTCCCGCTGCAAAGACGCTGCCAGACGCTCAAAAACTAGTGTGGGATGACTAACTAAATCCCAAGAATTAAGTCGATCATAACGACCTATATAGATGGCTAAACTAGATAAAAACGACACTGCTCCAATAGCTAAATACTCTATCCACCAATTCAACTTTAAATAATGTACAATCATGTTCCAGCTCTCAATTCCACATAAAACTCCAAAGAAAATACTTGGAACAAATGCCATAAAAAGATGTAAGCTTTCTCGATTCCACAAGGTATCACTCACCCAGTGCATGTGTACCAGGTCCGTAATCATATAGAACGTATTGGGGTAAAATGCTAGCCAAGGAAGAATGACAGGTAGGAAAAACCATTTCTTTTTAAACTGAATGGCTAGAAAAGCCGCATCATAGGCAATCAAAGCTAAAAACATATTCCAGATCAAATCCGGCCCCTTCGTTAAAATTCCTTCGACATAAACAATAGCAGAAATGATTGCAAAGAAAATATGAATGACAATTGTTTTACGCATGCTTGATTTCCTCCTTCATTATATAAGAAAACATTATATCACAAATTCTGCACTTTCATCTTAAAATCTGCTATAATAGAAAACAGCACAAATGAAAGAGTAAATTATGACTAAAAAAGTAATTGCAGTAGATTTAGATGGAACTTTGCTCAATTCTGACAGCAAACTTTCTGAATTTACAAAAGAAACCATTAAAAAAATTTCTAAAAAAGGCCACCATGTTGTTATCACAACAGGACGACCTTATCGGATGGCACGAGAATTTTACAAAGAGTTGGAGTTACATACGCCAATGATTAATTTCAATGGTTCTTTGACTCATATTCCTGAGAAAAAATGGCAACAAGAAAGATGCATCACCTTAGACAAAGAATATCTATTGGATATTGTCAAACGGAAACAAGAAATTAAAGCAGACTTCATCGCTGGTGAGTACCGAAAGAAATTTTATATTACAACACCAAATGAAGCAATTGCCGATCCAAAATTGTTCGGTGTGGAATCCTTTCGACCTGAAAATCAATTCATCCCTGACTTAGTGACTAAAAATCCCAATTGTATCCTCTTGCAAACACACGCTACTGATAAATATGCCTTAGCTGATGAATTAAATCAATTTTATCAACAGCAGCTCTCTATCAACACTTGGGGAGGACCGCTAAATATCCTTGAATGCACTCCAAAGGGCGTAAACAAAGCCTTTGCTTTAAAATATTTATTAGATATTCTGAACGTAGATCGAAAAGATTTAATTGCTTTCGGAGACGAGCACAATGATACAGAGATGTTAGCATTTGCCGGTACAGGCTATGCTATGAAAAACGCTAGTCAAACACTTCTTCCCTATGCAGATGAACAACTACCACTGACCAATGATCAAGATGGAGTGGCTCATCAATTATTGAAACTATTTTTATAACAATGCTTAGAGTTGGACAGGTCTTCTGCCCGATTCTTTTTAGTAGTTTGTTACAAAATCATGTAGTAAAGTGGATTCAGTTTTATGCTATAAATTTTATATGATGAATTTAGCTTTTTGGATTTAACATTTCTCTAAATTATTTATTGAGTTTTCTTTTTCTATTCGATGTTTTCCAAGAAAAGAAAGAATATTTTTCATACTTTCATAATTTTTTGTAAACGTTTTTCAAGGTTAATATATTGTTTAAATGACTAGCCTTATCTGTTTACAATCTGTCAAAAATATGAAAGAATTTGACTTTTTTTAGCTTAAACTATTGCATTTTTCATGAAAACGTTTTATACTTAAATAGTCTTAAATTTTTCTTAAACTTAAGTCAAACATTTTATAAGGAGGAAAGACAATAATGAGTATCGGAATCATTATTGCAAGCCATGGTGAATTTGCTGCTGGTATTCATCAATCAGGTTCTATGATTTTTGGTGAGCAAGAAAAAGTTCAAGTTGTAACTTTTATGCCAAACGAAGGTCCTGATGATTTGTATGCTAAGTTCAATGATGCTGTGGCTGCTTTTGACGCGAACGATGAAGTTCTAGTTTTGGCTGACCTTTGGAGTGGTTCTCCATTTAACCAAGCTAGCCGCGTAATGGGTGAAAATCCTGACCGTAAGTTCGCGATCATTACAGGTTTGAATCTGCCAATGTTGATTCAAGCTTATACAGAACGAATGATGGATGCCAATGCTGGCGTTGACACTGTTGTCGCAAACATCATCAAAGAAGCCAAGGAAGGAGTAAAAGCTCTTCCTGAAGAACTAAATCCTGTAGCTGAAGTAGCAAGTGCGCCGACTGCACCGACTGCTCAGGCTACTATTCCAGAAGGAACCGTTATTGGCGATGGCAAGTTAAAAATCAATCTTGCACGTATCGATACACGTCTTCTGCATGGTCAAGTTGCGACTGCTTGGACACCAGATTCTAAAGCAGATCGTATCATCGTTGCTTCTGACTCAGTAGCGCAAGATAAGCTTCGTAAGGAGCTGATCAAGCAAGCTGCACCTGGTAATGTCAAAGCAAATGTTGTCCCAATCGACAAATTGATTGCAGTAGCAAAAGATCCTCGTTTTGGTAACACACATGCATTGATTCTTTTTGAAACTCCTCAAGATGCACTCCGTGCGGTTGAAGGCGGTGTCGATATCAAAACACTTAATGTTGGCTCAATGGCTCACTCAACGGGTAAAACAATGGTCAATAACGTCTTGTCAATGGATAAAGATGACGTTGCAACCTTTGAAAAATTGCGTGACCTAGGAGTCGAATTTGACGTACGTAAAGTACCAAACGACTCTAAAAAAGATTTGTTTGACTTAATTAATAAAGCCAACGTTCAATAATAGAAAGGATTTAGAATATGTCAATTATTTCTATGATTTTAGTGGTCTTCGTTGCCTTTCTTGCTGGACTTGAAGGAATCTTAGACCAATTTCAATTCCACCAACCACTTGTTGCATGTACACTTATCGGTCTTGTAACAGGACACTTGGAAGCAGGTGTAATGCTTGGTGGTTCACTACAAATGATCGCTCTTGGTTGGGCAAATATTGGTGCTGCTGTTGCGCCTGATGCTGCTCTTGCATCTGTTGCTGCCGCTATTATTATGGTACAAGGTGGAGACTTTACAAACAAAGGTGTTGCTGTCGCAACTGCTGTTGCTATCCCACTTGCTGTTGCTGGTCTTTTCCTTACAATGATCGTTCGTACTATCTCAGTTGCCCTTGTTCATGGTGCTGATGCCGCTGCTAAAAAAGGTGATATCGCAAGTGTAGAACGTGCTCACTTGTTTGCTCTTGTCCTTCAAGGTTTGCGTATCGCTATTCCTGCTGCGCTTCTTCTTGCTATCCCAGCTGAATCAGTACAAAACTTACTTTCTGCAATGCCTGCATGGTTGTCAGATGGTATGGCTATCGGTGGTGGTATGGTCGTTGCCGTTGGTTACGCTATGGTTATCAATATGATGGCAACTCGCGAAGTATGGCCATTCTTTGCTATCGGTTTTGCACTTGCAGCTGTTAGCCAATTAACTCTTATCGCTCTTGGTACAATCGGTGTTGCAATCGCTCTTATCTACCTTAACCTTTCTAAAAAAGGTGGCAATGGTGGCGGCGGAGGTTCTGCTACATCAAATGACCCAATTGGTGATATTTTAGAAGACTACTAAGAAAGGAGCTACTAATATCATGACAGAAAAAATTCAATTATCAAAATCAGATCGTCAAAAAATTTGGTGGCGTTCAACTTTCTTGCAAGGTTCTTGGAACTATGAACGGATGCAAAACTTAGGTTGGGCTTATGCGTTAATTCCGGCTATCAAAAAACTCTACACTAACAAAGAAGACCAAGCTGCTGCTCTTGAACGTCACTTGGAATTCTTTAACACTCACCCATACGTAGCTGCACCTATCATCGGGGTTACACTTGCTTTGGAAGAAGAAAAAGCAAATGGTGTTGAAATTGATGATGCTGCCATTCAAGGGGTTAAAATCGGTATGATGGGGCCTCTTGCTGGTATCGGTGACCCTGTATTCTGGTTCACAGTTCGTCCTATCCTTGGTGCTCTTGGTGCCTCTCTTGCTTCAACAGGGAACATCATAGGACCAATCCTCTTCTTCGTTCTTTGGAATCTTATCCGTATGGCCTTCTTGTGGTACACTCAAGAACTCGGTTATAAAGCTGGTTCTGAAATTACTAAAGATATGTCAGGCGGTATCCTTCAAGATATCACTAAAGGAGCTTCTATTCTCGGTATGTTCATCCTTGCTGTGCTTGTTGAACGCTGGGTAAATGTTAGCTTTGCACTTCAACTTCCTTCAACAAAACTCTCAGAAGGAGCTTACATCAATTTCCCTAAAGGTGCTGTAAGTGGTGAACAGCTTCAAAAAATCTTAGGCGATGTCGCAAATGGACTTAGCTTAACTCCTGAAAGAGCAAACACGCTACAAGGTCAATTGAATTCATTGATTCCTGGTTTGATGGGACTTCTCCTTACTTTCCTTTGCATGTGGTTGCTTAAGAAGAAAGTTTCACCAATTACTATCATCATCGGATTATTCATCGTTGGTATTATCGCCAAGGTTATTGGTTTGATGTAAAATGAAAAGAAGGCAGAAGCCTTCTTTTTTTACTGTTAAATTTTTAAAATTTGGCAATCAAAGACACCTTTCAAAGAAGAAAATAAAAATTTTTCAATGCAAATATGGTATAATGAAAAGGAAAGATTTAAGAAAAAGAGGGAAAGATGGCACAATCACAAAATACAAAAATTGATTTTCAAACAACCGGAACTTCTTATCTGGGAATTGGAGGAAAAGTTGGTAAATTTTTAATTGGAGATAAAGCACTTGAATTTTATGCGGATGCCAATGTTGAAGATTACATCCAAATCCCTTGGGATACTATCAATCAAATTGGCGCTAATGTTTCAGGCAAACGAATTAGTCGTCATTTTGAAGTTTTTACCGACAAAGGTAAATTCCTCTTTGCCTCAAAAGATGCTGGGACTATTTTGAAACATGCCCGAAATCATATCGGTAATGACAAAGTCGTTAAACTACCAACACTGATTCAAACAATTGGTCAATTTTTTAAAAATCTATTTGCAAAAAAATAAGAATTTTTGTATAATCGTAAGAAACGGATAAGTAAATCTAGTATCTCTTTCAGAAAGTCTGCGGCAGCTGTGAGCAGATAGAGAGCTAGCTTGAAATTCTACCGTAATACTAATTTCATAAATAATCAAGTGCACTTATGTGAAGTTGGATGGAACCGTGGCCCTGCCACTCCAACAGTTTCACAGGTGCACTTTTATTCTCTAGGAGGTCTTATGTTAGATATTAAACGCATTCGCACAGATTTTGATACTATTGCACAAAAACTAGCAACTCGTGGCGTTGATGCTGTAACACTTGATAAAATGAAAGAGTTTGATAGCAAACGCCGTGAACTCTTGGTTAAAGTCGAAAATTTAAAAGCAGAACGAAATACGGTGTCAGCAGAAATTGCCCAAGCAAAACGTAATAAAGAAAATGCTGATGATAAAATTGCTGCCATGCAAAAATTATCTACCGAAGTGAAAGCATTAGACGCAGAATTAGCAGAAATTGACGCTACATTAACTGAATTTACAACCACATTACCAAATATTCCTCACGATAGTGTACCAGTAGGCGCTGATGAAGATGATAATGTAGAAGTCCGCCGTTGGGGAACACCACGTGTATTTGATTTTGAAGTAAAAGCTCACTGGGATCTTGGAGAAAATCTTGATATTCTAGACTGGGAACGCGGAGCAAAAGTCACTGGCGCTCGCTTCCTCTTCTACAAGGGACTTGGCGCTCGTTTAGAACGTGCTATCTACAATTTCATGTTAGACGAGCATCAAAAAGAGGGCTACACAGAGATCATCCCCCCTTACATGGTTAATCATGATTCAATGTTTGGAACAGGTCAATATCCAAAATTCAAAGAAGATACTTTTGAATTGAGCGACACTAATTATGTTCTCATTCCAACTGCTGAAGTTCCTTTGACAAATTACTACCGAGGGGAAATTTTAGACGGGAAAGACTTGCCAATCTACTTCACAGCTATGAGTCCGTCTTTCCGTTCCGAAGCTGGTTCTGCCGGCCGTGACACCCGTGGTTTGATTCGTTTGCATCAATTCCACAAAGTGGAAATGGTCAAATTTGCCAAGCCAGAAGAATCTTATGAAGAGCTGGAAAAGATGACTGCAAACGCTGAAAACATCCTGCAAAAGCTGAATCTTCCTTACCGCGTCGTCGCACTTTCTACAGGGGATATGGGGTTCTCTGCTGCTAAGACCTACGACTTGGAAGTTTGGATTCCTGCTCAAAACACCTACCGTGAAATCTCCAGCTGTTCTAATACTGAAGATTTCCAAGCTCGCCGGGCCCAAATCCGCTACCGTGACGAAGCAGACGGCAAAGTTAAACTTCTACATACTTTGAATGGTTCTGGTCTTGCAGTTGGTCGTACCGTTGCAGCTATTCTTGAAAATTATCAAAATGAAGATGGTTCTGTTACGATTCCAGAAGTGCTACGGTCATACATGGGTGGTGTAGATGTCATCGCACCGAAGTAACATAAAAACTCTGAGATTTTCAAATCATCTCAGAGTTTTCTTATCTCTTCATTTGATTGTTTCGCTTTTTAATCATTGCACTGCGAATAACACTTATCACAGTTGGAAGTAAGGTAACAATGACAATTCCAAAAATAATAGCTGAAAAATGAGTTTTCACAAAGGGAATATTCCCAAAAAGATAACCCGCCCCTGTCGCAATCAAAGACCAAGATAAGGCAGCAAGGAAAGTTCGTTTCAGAAAAGAATGAATAGGGAATTGACTAATGCCTGCTACAAAAGGCACAAAGGTACGAATAATGGGAATATAACGTCCTAAAATAATGGAAGAGGAGCCATGTTTTTCAAAATATACCTCTGCTTCTTTGATATTCTCTTCTTTTATCAACTTGCTGAAAAATTTATAATGTACAAAACGATAGCCCAAGGTTCTGCCAATAAAAAAATTACAGGTATCACCAACAAAAGCCCCAACGAAAAATAGGAGCATAAAAAGCAGAACATTAAAATGCATTTCTGGATTGGCTGATAAGGCACCGGCGGCAAAAAGTAAGCTGTCTCCCGGCAAAAACGGAAATACAACAGCAGCTGTTTCAATAAAAATCACCAAAAATAAAATCAGATAAGTCCAGCCACCTACTGCATTGGCAATATTGTAAATATGCTCGTCAATATGCAAGATAAAATCAATAATAAACATCTCTTCTCCTTTTGTCTATTACCTATTATATCAAAAAATAAAGCGAAAAAACTGATTTGCAAAAATAAAAAGAGCAGTGTAGAAAACTATCTTCTGCTCTATTTTATTAGTATTTTCTAAATCGTTGATAGCGATTTTCTAACAATTCTTCAACCGATTGCTTAGATAAATGAGTAAGCTCTTCTACAATTTCCTGCTTCACAGCATTCAGTAAATCTTGATTTCTAAGCCCTGTCTCAGCAATGACTTTATCTACTACTTTCATCTCAAGAAGTTCATGAGAGGTGATTTTCATGAGTTCCGCTGCTTCCATAGCACGACTGCCGTCTTTCCATAAAATGGAAGCAAAACCTTCTGGGCTGAGAACGGCATAAATCGAATTTTCGAGCATCCACACTCTATCTGCGACCGCTAAAGCGAGCGCACCACCAGATCCGCCCTCACCGATAATAATAGCGATAATTGGCACCATTAAATCACTCATTTCGAGCAAATTACGCGCAATCGCTTCTCCTTGGCCACGCTCTTCAGCCCCAACCCCTGGATAAGCACCAGCTGTATTAATAAAGGTCACAATAGGACGAGCAAATTTCTCTGCCTGCTTCATCAAACGAAGTGCCTTCCGATACCCTTCTGGATGAGGCTGACCAAAATTACGGCGCAAATTATCCTGAAGGTTCCGTCCCTTTTGAATCCCTACAATAGTGATTGGCTGGCTATTCAGAGTTCCAATACCACCAATTACCGCTCCGTCATCTCGGAAAGAGCGATCTCCATGCAATTCAATAAAATCTTCACAAATTCCTTGTGCAAAATCCAAAGCTGTCAACCGCGCCTGATCTCGTGCTTCTTTAATAATTCGAGTAATCTTCGTCATTGTTTACCTCCATGGAAAGCAAGCAGTCTAGCAATGGTGGAACGCAATTCCAAGCGCTTGACAATGGCATCAACAAAACCATGCTCAAGCAGAAATTCTGCTTTTTGAAAATCGTCTGGCAATTTTTCGCGGACAGTGGTTTCAATCACTCGGCGACCTGCAAAGCCAATCAGCGCTTGAGTTTCAGCCAAGATGATGTCTCCCTCCATAGCAAATGAAGCCGTCACTCCACCTGTTGTTGGATCAGTTAAAACTGTCAAATAAAATAAACCAGCATTGGAATGTCGTCTCACTGCTGCGGACACTTTAGCCATTTGCATTAAACTCATAATTCCTTCTTGCATACGAGCGCCACCAGAAGATGTGAACAGCGTAACTGGCAACTGGTGTTCTGTTGCATATTCAAAAAGGCGGGTAATTTTCTCTCCAACAACTGTTCCCATAGAAGCCATGATAAAGTTTGAATCCATAATTCCCAAAGCCGTCTTTTGTCCATCAATTGTAGCAATTCCTGTGAGCACTGCTTCATCCAAGTCTGTTTTTTCGCGAATCTTTTTCAATTTCTCACGATAATTCGGAAAATTCAGAGGATCCTTCGTTTCAATCCCTGTAAACAATTCCTCGAAGCTATTGGCATCTACGGTCAGATTGAGACGTTCAAAAGCTGAAATACGAAACGTATAACCACACTGTGGACAAATACGTTCACTTCCTAAATCTTTTTGGTAAATGATATGTTTACAACCTGGGCACTTTGAAAATAATTCATCGGGAAACTCAGGCTTTGATTGAGGCGTTTCGCGATTAGAACGATTTGGATTGATGCGAATATATTTATCCTTTTTTGAAAACAAAGCCATGAATTCTACTTACTCCTTTATTTTTTATCTTGATAAGCTGGTAAAAATTTCTCCATAAGAAAAGCTGTATCATAATCTCCAGCAATAACATTTGGATTAGCAATCAAATCCATTTGAAAGCGAGTATTTGTCACCACACCATCAATTTCTAATTCATAGAGTGCGCGTTGCATCTTCATTAGTGCATCAAAACGATTTTCACCATGCACAATAATTTTGGCAATCATACTATCATAATAAGGTGGAATCGTATAACCTGGATAAACTGCTGAGTCTACACGCAGCCCCACACCACCACTTGGCAAATAGAGATTGGAAATCTTTCCTGGACTTGGTGCAAAGTTGAAGGCAGGGTTTTCAGCATTGATTCGACATTCAATAGCGTGTCCCGTTATATGTATATCTTCTTGACCAAAAGCTAGCTCTTGCCCCGCAGCGATTTTTATCTGTTCCTTAACAATATCGATCCCTGTTACAAATTCTGTTATCGGATGTTCAACTTGAACACGAGTGTTCATTTCCATGAAATAAAATTCTCTTTTTCCTTCGTCAAACAAAAATTCAATCGTCCCTGCATTTTCATAGCCAACAGATTGAGCAGCTCGTACAGCAGCTTCACCAATTTGACAACGAAGGGTCTTACCAATTGCAACCGACGGGCTTTCTTCCAACACTTTTTGATTATTTCTTTGAAGCGAGCAATCGCGTTCACCTAAGTGAACGACATGACCATGTTGGTCAGCCAAAATTTGAACTTCAATATGCCGAGCTGGGTAAATGACCCGTTCCATGTACATAGCACCATTTCCGAAAGCTGCTTTGGCTTCACTAGAAGCCGATTCAAAGGCAGCTGCTAAATCTTCTGCCTTTTCAACTTTCCGAATACCTTTGCCACCACCACCAGCAGAAGCTTTGAGCATGACTGGATAGCCAATTTTTTCTGCAATCGCAAGTGCTTCGTCTGACGTATGAACTTCACCATCAGAACCTGGGATTACAGGCACATTCGCCTTAATCATCTGAGCACGCGCATTGATTTTATCACCCATTAAATCCATTACCGCTCCCGACGGACCAATAAATTTAATGCCAACTTCCTCGCACATGGTCGCAAACTTAGAATTTTCACTCAAAAAGCCAAAACCCGGATGAATTGCTTCAGAGCCTGTTAAAACAGCTGCTGACAATACTGCATTCATATTGAGGTAAGATTCTGTAGACTTTGCTGGACCAATACAAACTGCTTCATCTGCCAGTAAGGTATGGAGAGCTTCTTTATCAGCTTTTGAATAAACTGCTACTGTCGTAATTCCTAATTCTCTGGCCGCTCGAATAATTCGTACCGCAATTTCCCCACGGTTGGCAATTAAAATCTTACGAAACATGGTGAAATCTCCTTTTATTGTCCGAGTGCAAAAGTTAAAGTACCACTTGCTGCCAACTTCCCGTCAACTTCTGCTTTAGCTTCCACAACAGCAATTGTTCCACGACGTTTGACAAATTTAGCAGTCATGATAAGCTGGTCACCTGGAACAACTTGTCTCTTGAACTTGACCTTATCCATACCAGCATAAAAGACTAGCTTACCTTTGTTTTCTTCTTTAGACAATTCCAGCACACCAGCAGTCTGAGCCAAAGCTTCCATAATGAGAACGCCAGGCATAACAGGATACTGAGGAAAATGTCCGTTAAAGAAAGGCTCATTAATTGTCACATTTTTAAGAGCGACAATTTCATCTTCACTGACTTCCAAAACGCGATCCACCAACAGCATCGGGTAGCGGTGAGGAAGCGCTTCTTTTATTGCATTGATATCAATCATTTAATGCGTACCAGCCCTTTCCCAAATTCAACCATTTCTTCATTTTGAACCAGAATTTCTGTAACTAGACCGTCTTTAGGTGACGGAACTTCATTCATGACTTTCATGGCCTCAATAATCATCAAGGTCTGACCTTTTTTCACTTGATCACCAACTGATACAAACGGTGGCTTATCCGGACCAGCGGCTAAATAAGCTACCCCAACCAAAGGACTTTCTACAACATCACCTTCAGCTGCATCCGACTTTGCTACAGATATTGTTTCTTCAGTTGTATCTGGAGCCAGCATTTCTGTTTGTGAAAGAGTATTTGCGATACCTACCGAAGGCTGGATTGGCGCTACTTGCGGAACTACTTTGGCAGATGGTGTCGCAACTTGTCCTTCATTTTTACTGAAAGTTAATTCATCGCTTTGATTTTTATAAGAAAATTCGCGTAAACTTGATTGGTCAAATTGAGCCATCAAATCTTTGATTTCATTAATATTCATTTAAGCCTCCCAGCGCTTGAATGCAAGAACCGCATTATGCCCACCAAAACCAAAAGTGTTTGAGATAGCATAAGGAATATCATACTCTTTCCCTTGACCATAGATAACATTTGCCTCCATGTAGTCTGAGAGTTCTTGTGTTCCCGCAGTCATTGGTACAAAGCTATGACGCATCGCTTCAATAGTTGCAATAGCTTCAACAGCTCCAGCTGCTCCAAGTAAATGACCTGTAAAAGACTTTGTGGAAGAAACTGGTACTTCTTTTCCTAAAGCAGCGACAATTGCCTGGCTTTCACCTTTTTCATTAGCTTGTGTAGAAGTTCCATGAGCATTCACATAAGCAATGTCTGAAGGGTAAATTTCAGCTTCCTCAAGTGCCATTTTCATCGCCTTAATCGCACCAGCTCCTTCTGGATGTGGGGAGGTCATATGATAAGCATCACAAGTATTACCATAACCAACAATTTCTGCTAAAATCGTTGCTCCACGTTTTTCAGCGTGTTCCAAACTTTCTAGAACCAGCATCCCAGAACCTTCACCCATAACAAATCCATTCCGATCTTTGTCGAATGGAATAGAAGCACGAACTGGATCTTCAATTGTAGATAAAGCCGTCAAAGCTTGGAAACCAGCGATAGCAAATGGTGTAATAGATGCTTCAGCCCCACCAACGAGCATAACATCTTGAAAACCAAATTTTATAGAGCGAAAAGCATCTCCGATAGCGTCATTTGATGAAGCACATGCTGTATTAATGGATTTACAAACTCCATTTGCGCCAAAGCGCATAGCGACATTCCCAGCTGCCATATTCGGCAAAGCTTTTGGTAGCGTCATTGGTTTGACACGTCTTGGACCTTTTTCGTGCAAGCGAAGAACCTGATCCTCAATTTCTTTAATGCCACCAATACCTGATGCGACAATAACACCAAAACGGTCATGATTGATGCTTTCAACATCTAACTTTGCGTTATTTACAGCTTCCTGTGCGGCATAAAGTGCATAAAGAGAATAGTTATCAAAACGATTGGTATCTTTTTTGATAAAATATTTATCAAAAGGAAAGTCTTGAACTTCTGCTGCATTGTGAACAGCAAAATCACTATTGTCAAACTTCGTGATTGGACCAATTCCAATCTTGCCGTTTACAAGACTATTCCAAAACTCCTCAGGTGTATTCCCAATCGGTGAAGTCAGTCCGTATCCTGTTACAACAACTCGATTTAGTTTCATATCGAACTCCTTTATTCTGATTTATAGCTAAGAAAAATATCTCTTCAAAACCTTCTATTTTTGTCCAACTTAATTTATCGTTACATGGCTAAGCCACCATCAATAGCAATAACTTGTCCTGTTAAATACTCTTGACGAGCTAGAAAGGTCGCTACTTCTGCCACTTCACTGGTATTACCAAAACGCTTCATTGGAATCTGAGCTAGTGTAGTTTCTTTTACTTTATCAGACAAAACATCGGTCATATCTGACTCAATCATGCCTGGTGCAATAGCATTTACTCGTACATTACGAGCTGCTACCTCACGTGCTACAGATTTAGTGAAACCAATAAGCCCAGCTTTAGAAGCTGCATAATTTGCTTGACCGACATTCCCAATCAAGCCGACAACACTAGATACATTGATAATAGCACCCTGACGAGCTTTTGTCATTGGCTTCAGAACCGCTTGTGTCATATTAAAAGCACCAACAAGATTCACTTTCAAAACCTGCTCAAAATCTTCCTCAGTTAATTTCAACATAAGTTTATCTTTTGTGATACCAGCATTATTGACCAGAATATCCACGCTTCCAAGTTTTTCAATAGCTTCCTCTACCATTCGCTTAGCATCTGTACTATCTGATACATCACCAGATATCGGAATCACCTGAACTCCATAATCTGAAAATTCAGAAATGAGCTCCTCACCAATCTCACGGCGACCATTTAAAACAATGTTGGCACCTAAGCTTGCAAACTTATGAGCCATTGCAAGTCCAATGCCACGTGTTGAACCAGTTATAAAAACATTTTTTCCTTTAAGTTCCATACCTATTCCTTTTTTTCTAGAAGAACAGACAAGCTCTTCGCGTCTTCTACTTGATAAACATTAGCTGTCTTATCAATTTTTTTCATAAAACCAGACAAAATTTTTCCAGGACCAATCTCGATAAACTTTGTTACACCAGCTTCTTGCATTCTGGCAATGCTGTCATAAAAACGAACCGGCTCCATTACCTGACGGGTTAATAGCTCTTTTATCCGTTCTTTTTCCATGACAGTAGCTTCTGTATTTCCTACCAAAGGGAGTTTAAAATCAGTAAATTCGACTGCTGCTAAAACTTTTGACAATTTATCACTAGCTGGCTTTAACAAAGCTGTATGAAATGGGCCAGAAACTTTGAGTGGAATCAAACGTTTCACGCGAGCTTCTTTTAACAATTCCACAGCTTTGTCAACTGCTTTAACTTCACCGCCAATAACAATCTGGCTAGGTGTATTGTAGTTTGCTGGTGATACAATTCCCAGCTGACTAGCCTCTTGACAGGCCGTTTCAATCGTAGCCAAATCAGCATTTAAAACCGCAACCATTTTACCAGAGCCAGCAGGAGCTGCCTCCTCCATTAAAGCACCACGCTTTGCCACCAAAGCAACCGCCGTTGTAAACTCCAAAGCACCAGCGGCTACCATAGCAGAGTATTCTCCAAGAGAAAGACCTGCTACTATGGCAGCTTGTATTCCTTCCTCCTGCAATAACCGATAGATAGCAACCGAAGTCGTCAAAATCGCTGGCTGAGTATACCGTGTCTGATTGAGTTTTTCTTCCTCACGATCAATTAAATTCCTTATGTCATAACCTAACACTTGGCTTGCTTCATCATAGGTTGCTCGCACTACATTGTACTGATCATAAAGGTCACGAGCCATTCCCAAATACTGAGCTCCCTGACCTGCAAATAGAAAGGCTGTTTTAGTCATTTCTAGTTACTCCTGCCCAACGGCTAGCTTCTTTTTGGATTACCTCTGCTGCACCATAGTAAATATCTTTCAAAATTTCTTCAACTGTTTCTTCTTTGCTGACAAGCCCCGCAATTTGTCCTGACATGACTGATCCATATTCCACATCACCCCGAACAACTGCATTTGCCAAAGCTCCTGCACCCAAGTTTTCAAAAACAGTTAAATCTGGATTTTCTTGCTTAAACGCATCCTTTTCTGCTTGATCAAATTCTCTAGTCAGTTTATTTTTCAAAGCTCGTACTGCATGACCAAAATGTTGAGCAGAAATAGTCGTATCAATATCACGGGCTTTTAAAATCATATTTTTATAATTTTGATGTGCATTTGACTCTTTTGCGACAACAAAACGTGTACCCACTTGCACAGCTTCTGCACCAAGCATAAAGCCTGCAGCTGCACCACGACCATCTGCAATCCCTCCTGCTGCAATCACAGGGATATCAATTGCTTCAACAACCTGACGAACCAGTGTCATAGTCGTTAATTTTCCGATATGACCTCCTGCTTCCATCCCTTCAGCAATAACTGCATCTGCGCCAATTTTTTTCATTCGCTTAGCCAATGCTACACTTGGTACCACTGGAATGACTGTAATCCCAGCGTCATGAAATCGTTGCATATATTTACTTGGATTTCCTGCACCAGTTGTCACAACCTTGACACCTTCTTCAATGACCAAATCAACAATATCTTCCACAAAAGGAGACAACAGCATAATATTCACGCCAAAAGGCTTGTCTGTTAATGATTTAATCTTATCAATATTAGCTTTAACAACTTCTTTTGGTGCATTACCACCACCAATAATTCCAAGACCTCCAGCTTTAGATACAGCCCCAGCTAAATCACCATCAGCAACCCAGGCCATCCCACCCTGAAAAATAGGATATTTAATATTTAACAATTCTGTGACACGTGTTTGCATAATACCTCCTTACATGTTGCTTAAGTAATGGCTCAATTCTTTCAATTCAAGCACTTGTATACTTTGAAAATCAAACTATTACCTAAACAAGAGGGAGCGGAACATATCATCCAACTATAGACTTCATTATCCCACTCCGACAAAATTAACTCTTTACTGTTCTTTTTTCTCAAGCAAATCGGTTATACAGTTAACTTCACTGCCTACCTCAATACTTTTTTCAAAAGAGGGCGAGAATCTTATCTCAGCCCCGTTTCAACTTTTTATTTTGTTTTTTCTTCAACATAGGCAACTAAGTCACCAACTGTGTTCAATCCTTCTTCGGTTTCAATTTGAATATCGAATGCATCCTCAATTTCTGAGATAACTTGGAACAAATCCAATGAATCTGCGTCAAGGTCATCAAAAGTTGACTCAAGAGTAACTTCTGAAGGTTCTTTGCCAAGTTCTTCCACAATAATTTCTTGTACTTTTTCAAATACTGCCATGATAGACTCCTTTAAAAATAAATATTTATATTCATGTGATTACCACATAATAACTAAATTGTAACAATAAGTGTGCCCCATGTCAAACCTCCACCAAATCCTGATAGCAAAACTGTTTGGCTGCCATCAAGATGAATGAACCCCTTTTCAACACACTCAGATAAAAGAATTGGAATACTTGCCGCACTCGTATTCCCATATTCCATCATATTCGCAGGAAGTTTTTCCCTAGCTACACCAATTTTTTTCGCTATTTTATCTAAAATACGAATATTGGCCTGATGTAATAGTAAATAGTCAATATCCTCTACTTGAACATTACTGGATTCAATCGTGTCTTTAATAGAAGCTGCCACATCTCGAATAGCAAAATCAAAAATTTTACGACCATCCATCGTTAAATATAGTGCCGCTTCTTTCTTTTCGGAATAAGGTGAGGACAAACCATATTTACCACAAGTCAAGCTTTCCCCACGCGAACCATCCGTAAATTGACTTTCAGCGAGAAAATGCTGTTTCGAGGAACTTTCAAGAAGCACTCCTCCAGCACCATCACCGAAAAGAACCGCAGTTGATCGATCAGACCAGTCAAGGACTTTTGATAAAGTTTCACTTCCTATAACAAGACCTTTCTGATAACGACCTGAGGAAATTAACTTCTCAGCCATCGACAGGGCAAAAATAAAGCCGCTACAAGCTGCTGTCAAATCAAACGCAAAGGCATGATGGGCGCCAATATTTGCTTGAACTCGTGCAGCCGTTGAAGGCATCATAGAGTCTGGGGTAATAGTTGCCACAATGATAAAATCAAGCTCATTTGCATTAATGTTCGCCTTTTTCAACAATTGATTTGCCACTTTAGTAGCCAGATCACTCGTTGACTCCGTTCGTGACAGATGTCGACGCTTTATTCCTGTTCGACTGGATATCCATTCATCGCTCGTATCCATGATTTTTGTCAAATCATCATTTGTAACCACCTGACTCGGAGCATAATGAGCAACTTGACTAATTTTAGCATAATTCATTATTTCAAATCCTCTAGAAAATGATACAGATTAGTTAGCCCTTTCCCCATCACTTCCATCTCATTGCTGTCCATTCCGTCTATGATTCTCTCAACCATTCTCTTGTGGAATCGTCTATGCAAACGATAAATCAGTCGGCCATTTTTTGTCAAATTTAGATGAACCACACGGCGATCAACTTCCGAACGTGTTCGTTCAATATAACCTTTTCTTTCAAGGTTGTTTAAACTAGTTGTTACGGTTCCTAATGTCACCATCAATTCCTTCGCAACACTGCTAGGGGTTGCATTGGGATTCTTTCCAACCACATCAATCGTATGCATTTCTTTGATAGAGATATCCTTGAAGCGACTGCCTCTCAAACTAGATTCTTCAATAACCAATACATTATTGAAAATAGACGTTAAATAATCATTGACCAATTGGTAATCCAAAAATCTATCCTCCTCTAACAAAAAACTTTTATCATCAAAACATTTGACTAAAAAAGTATATCAGATATCAAAATAAATTGCAACTACTTTTTTACTTCCCAGAAAATTTAGGACGACGTTTTTCTGCATAGGCTCGAACTCCTTCTTTAAAATCCTCTGTAAAAGCGAGAGATTTCTGCAATTTTAATTCCAAATCAGCATATTTTTGCCAACCTGCAAACATACTCTCCCATATCAACTCCTTAATAGCTTGGTAGGAATTTATAGAATGTCGCTTTAATTTCTTAATCAACTGACTTGTCACGTTACCTAATTTTTCAACTTCACAAACCTTATACAACAGCCCATAATCCAAGGCCTTTTCAGCATTCAATGCCTCACCTGTCATCACTAATTGAGTTGCTCTCGTCACACCGATCGCTCTTGCAAGCAAATACAATCCTCCCGCATCCGGAGAGAGACCTACTCCCACAAAAGCTTGAATAAAACGAGAACGCTCCGTCGCAATACAGAAATCCGCAGCTACTACCATATTAGCTGCTGCACCAGCAACTGGTCCATCCACACTCATAATGATCGGTTTAGGTAATTGTTTCATTGAGTAAGAAATTTCATTTACCAATTCAGCGATTTTTACCAAAGACTGAATATCATCTGCCTCCACCGCACGCTGCATTTCTGCCAAATCCCCTCCAACAGAAAACACTTTTCCATTTGCATTAATTAGCAATATTTGAACCAATTCATCTCCAGAAACCATTTTTATCGCTCTTAAAATTTCTTCACACATGGGAACATTAAACCCATTGGAAACCTCTGGGCGATTCAAAGTCAATGTTGCAACACCGTCATTAACACTATATAAAATATTTTCAAATTGCATTTAATTGCCTCCGACAATTATTTTCTTTGTAAATTAAATTATTTGACTATCAAATAATGCGATTACATTCTAGCATAAAATAATTGCTTTTGCAAGGAGGGAAGGTAAATTTGAAAAAAGTTCAGAATTTTGCTATAATTTAAACAATTAGTCAATAGGAGAAGTTATGAAAGTTGTTAAATTTGGAGGAAGCTCACTTGCCTCTGCTACCCAATTAGCAAAAGTATTACAGATTATCAAAGAAGATTCTGAACGGCGTTTTGTGATTGTATCTGCTCCCGGAAAACGAAACGCGCAAGATACAAAGGTAACAGATGCCCTCATTAAATATTATCGAGACCATGTTGCTGGTAATGACGTAACAAAACATCAACAATGGATTATTCATCGCTATCAAGACATGGCGATAGAACTGGAGCTCAAGCCAAATATTCTAGAAAGAATTTCAAAAAGTATCCAAAAGCTCGCAAGCCTTCCTATCGAAAATAATAAATTCCTATATGATACTTTTCTTGCTGCAGGTGAAAATAATAATGCGAAACTTATTGCAGCCTATTTTTCCCAAAATGGGATAAATGCACGTTATGTTCATCCCAGAGAAGCAGGACTTATTGTGTCCAGTGAACCAGGAAATGCGCGACTTCTCCCCTCCAGTTATGATAAAATCGAAGAATTAAATGAAGCTGATGAAGTATTGATTATACCAGGATTCTTTGGAGTAACAAAAGACGACCAGATTTGCACTTTTTCACGTGGTGGGTCTGATATTACTGGCTCCATTATTGCTGCAGGTGTAAAAGCTGATCTTTATGAAAATTTTACAGATGTTGATGGTATTTTCGCAGCTCATCCTGGCATTATTCACATGCCACATTCCATTCCAGAATTAACCTATCGTGAAATGCGTGAATTAGCTTATGCAGGTTTTACTGTATTACATGATGAAGCACTCATTCCAGCTTACCGCGGAAAAATTCCACTCGTTATTAAAAATACAAATAACCCTACTCATCCTGGAACGAGAATTGTTTTAAAGCATAGCAACGGGGATATTCCTGTGGTAGGTATCGCTGCAGATGCCCATTTCACCAGCATCAACATGTCTAAATACCTCATGAACCGTGAAATAGGTTTTGGTAGAAAAGTTTTGCAAATATTGGAAGATCTAAATATCCGTTGGGAGCACATGCCTACTGGTATCGATGACCTATCTATTATTCTTCGGGATCGTGAGTTGACCCCCATTAAAGAAGAGGAGATTCTTCGCCAATTAAGACTAAAATTAGAGGTCGACCACGCAGAAATTGAACATGATCTTTCAATCATTATGATTGTCGGCGAAAAAATGAAAAGTCACATTGGTTTGACTGCTACCGCAACAAAAGCATTATCAGATAATCACATTAATATCCAAATGATTTCACAAGGATCTAGTGAAGTTTCAATCATGATTGTTATCAATTCCGAACAAGAAAAAGCAGCTATTAAAGCACTATACAAAGCATTTTTTGCATAAAATTGACTCTATCATGACAGTCATGATAGAGTCAATTTTTATTACCATTGAAATATCTTAGCTACATTATACAAGAACCATAAAAAATAAAGAAGAGAAAGTAACAAGCTTTACAATTCCACTTTGTGTGATAAACTATGTGCCTTTTGTATCATATTTTTCTCCCTTTACTTTACGGTAGGCTTGAGCACCGTTATTGTAGGGTGTTTGGAGTTCTTTAGGTATAACCTTTGATACGCACCCGCATAGCGGAAGATATTTATCTTCCGCCTCACAGACCCAGACAGACAAAGAACACATAATAAAAGAAATCTTGTTTAAACAAGATTTCTAATCATATACAACTCCGGCAGTAGGACTCGAACCTACGACATCATGATTAACAGTCATGCGCTACTACCAACTGAGCTATGCCGGATAAATGCTAAGCGACTACCTTATCTCACAGGGGGCAACCCCCAACTACTTCCGGCGTTCTAGGGCTTAACTGCTGTGTTCGGCATGGGTACAGGTGTATCTCCTAGGCTATCGTCACTTAACTATATGAATGGACTCGGTCAAAAGCTTCGCTTCCTCTATCTCCCAAGCCAAAACATCCACTGGATATTTCGTCCACTCAAAATTGAATAACGCTCTCAAATCGTTTCAAGCATAAACTAAACATTCTGTGTTCTCAATAAAATTGTACTCGGGTTAAATCCTTGGAAAAAAGATAAATGGTCTGGTGTTCATCGAACACTACTCCCATTCCCTATTTCTCAAGTGGATTTTACACCCTTAGTAACTAATCTAGGATAAGTCCTCGAGCTATTAGTATTAGTCCGCTCCATTGCTCACACAACTTCCACTCCTAACCTATCTACCTGATCTTCTCTCAGGGCTCTTACTGATATAAAATCATGGGAAATCTCATCTTGAGGTGGGTTTCACACTTAGATGCTTTCAGCGTTTATCCCTTCCCTACATAGCTACCCAGCGATGCTCTTGGCAGAACAACTGGTACACCAGCGGTAAGTCCACTCTGGTCCTCTCGTACTAGGAGCAGATCCTCTCAAATTTCCTTCGCCCGCGACGGATAGGGACCGAACTGTCTCACGACGTTCTGAACCCAGCTCGCGTGCCGCTTTAATGGGCGAACAGCCCAACCCTTGGGACCGACTACAGCCCCAGGATGCGACGAGCCGACATCGAGGTGCCAAACCTCCCCGTCGATGTGAACTCTTGGGGGAGATAAGCCTGTTATCCCCAGGGTAGCTTTTATCCGTTGAGCGATGGCCCTTCCATACGGTACCACCGGATCACTAAGCCCGACTTTCGTCCCTGCTCGAGTTGTAGCTCTCGCAGTCAAGCTCCCTTCTACCTTTACACTCTACGATTGATTTCCAACCAATCTGAGGGAACCTTTGGGCGCCTCCGTTACTCTTTAGGAGGCGACCGCCCCAGTCAAACTGCCCGTCAGACACTGTCTCCGTAGATGATCAACCTACCGGGTTAGAGTGGCCATAACACAAGGGTAGTATCCCAACATCGCCTCCATCGAAACTGGCGTCCCGATCTCATTGGCTCCTACCTATCCTGTACATGTGGTACAGACACTCAATATCAAACTGCAGTAAAGCTCCATGGGGTCTTTCCGTCCTGTCGCGGGTAACCTGCATCTTCACAGGTACTAAAATTTCACCGAGTCTCTCGTTGAGACAGTGCCCAAATCATTACGCCTTTCGTGCGGGTCGGAACTTACCCGACAAGGAATTTCGCTACCTTAGGACCGTTATAGTTACGGCCGCCGTTTACTGGGGCTTCAATTCATACCTTCGCGTTACCGCTAAGCACTCCTCTTAACCTTCCAGCACCGGGCAGGCGTCACCCCCTATACATCATCTTACGATTTAGCAGAGAGCTGTGTTTTTGATAAACAGTTGCTTGGGCCTATTCACTGCGGCTCAGTTAAACTGAGCACCCCTTCTCCCGAAGTTACGGGGTCATTTTGCCGAGTTCCTTAACGAGAGTTCTCTCGCTCACCTGAGGCTACTCGCCTCGACTACCTGTGTCGGTTTGCGGTACGGGTAGAATATAGATTAATGCTAGAAGCTTTTCTTGGCAGGGTGACATCACTCACTTCGCTACTAAACTTCGCTCCCCATCACAGCTCAACGTTACAGATATAAGCATTTGACTCATACCACGCCTCACTGCTTAGACGTGCTCTTCCATTCGCACGCTTGAGTTAGCCTTCTGCGTCCCTCCTTCACTCTATACTCTAGTACAGGAATCTCTACCTGTTGGCCATCGGATACACCTTTCGGTCTCTCCTTAGGTCCCGACTAACCCAGGGCGGACGAGCCTTCCCCTGGAAACCTTAGTCTTACGGTGGATGGGATTCTCACCCATCTTGCGCTACTCATACCGGCATTCTCACTTCTATGCGTTCCAGTGCTCCTCACGGTACACCTTCGCCACACATAGAACGCTCTCCTACCATACCTATAAAGGTATCCACAGCTTCGGTAAATTGTTTTAGCCCCGGTACATTTTCGGCGCAGGGTCACTCGACTAGTGAGCTATTACGCACTCTTTGAATGAATAGCTGCTTCTAAGCTAACATCCTAGTTGTCTGTGCAACCCCACATCCTTTTCCACTTAACAATTATTTGGGGACCTTAGCTGGTGGTCTGGGCTGTTTCCCTTTCGACTACGGATCTTAGCACTCGCAGTCTGACTGCCGACCATAATTCTTTGGCATTCGGAGTTTATCTGAGATTGGTAATCCGGGATGGACCCCTCACCCAAACAGTGCTCTACCTCCAAGAATCTTCATGTCGACGCTAGCCCTAAAGCTATTTCGGAGAGAACCAGCTATCTCCAAGTTCGTTTGGAATTTCTCCGCTACCCACAAGTCATCCAAGCACTTTTCAACGTGCCCTGGTTCGGTCCTCCAGTGCGTTTTACCGCACCTTCAACCTGCTCATGGGTAGGTCACATGGTTTCGGGTCTACATCATGATACTAAGTCGCCCTTTTCAGACTCGGTTTCCCTACGGCTCCGTCTCTTCAACTTAACCTCGCATCATAACGTAACTCGCCGGTTCATTCTACAAAAGGCACGCTCTCACCCATTAACGGGCTCGAACTTGTTGTAGGCACACGGTTTCAGGTTCTCTTTCACTCCCCTCCCGGGGTGCTTTTCACCTTTCCCTCACGGTACTGGTTCACTATCGGTCACTAGGGAGTATTTAGGGTTGGGAGATGGTCCTCCCAGATTCCGACGAGATTCCACGTGTCTCGCCGTACTCAGGATCCTGCTAGGTATAAAGACTATTTTAAATACGAGGCTATTACTCTCTCTGGCAACCTTTCCCAAGGTCTTCTTCTATAATCTTTACGTCCACTTCGCAGTCCTACAACCCCGAAGAGTAAACTCTTCGGTTTGCCCTCCTGCCCTTTCGCTCGCCGCTACTTAGGCAATCGCTTTTGCTTTCTCTTCCTGCAGCTACTTAGATGTTTCAGTTCACTGCGTCTTCCTCCTCATATCCTTAACAGATATGGGTAACAGGTAGTACCTGTTGGGTTCCCCCATTCGGACATCCCTGGATCTACGCTTACTTACAGCTCCCCAAGGCATTTCGTCGTTTGTCACGTCCTTCTTCGGCTCCTAGTGCCAAGGCATCCACCGTGCGCCCTTACTAACTTAACCTTATTTTGACCTTTCAGTCATAAACTCATTAATATTCACAGCGTTTCGGTTTATTTTCTTGTTACTATTTGATATCGTTATTCAATTTTCAATGGGCTAATTAGGTTCGTGTTCAACTTCTTTACCCGTTGAACACCTATCCTATCTTATCTAGTTGAACAAGAATCTCATTTCTTTGCATCCTAGATAATGGAGCCTAGCGGGATCGAACCGCTGACCTCCTGCGTGCAAAGCAGGCGCTCTCCCAGCTGAGCTAAGGCCCCACAAGACCTCTCAAAACTAAACAAAACGAACTCAATGGCTTCCGATTTTTCCTTAGAAAGGAGGTGATCCAGCCGCACCTTCCGATACGGCTACCTTGTTACGACTTCACCCCAATCATCTATCCCACCTTAGGCGGCTGGCTCCTTACGGTTACCTCACCGACTTCGGGTGTTACAAACTCTCGTGGTGTGACGGGCGGTGTGTACAAGGCCCGGGAACGTATTCACCGCGGCGTGCTGATCCGCGATTACTAGCGATTCCGACTTCATGTAGGCGAGTTGCAGCCTACAATCCGAACTGAGACTGGCTTTCAGAGATTAGCTTGCCGTCACCGGCTTGCGACTCGTTGTACCAGCCATTGTAGCACGTGTGTAGCCCAGGTCATAAGGGGCATGATGATTTGACGTCATCCCCACCTTCCTCCGGTTTATTACCGGCAGTCTCGCTAGAGTGCCCAACTGAATGATGGCAACTAACAATAAGGGTTGCGCTCGTTGCGGGACTTAACCCAACATCTCACGACACGAGCTGACGACAACCATGCACCACCTGTCACCTCTGCCCCGAAGGGAAACTCTATCTCTAGAGTGGTCAGAGGGATGTCAAGACCTGGTAAGGTTCTTCGCGTTGCTTCGAATTAAACCACATGCTCCACCGCTTGTGCGGGCCCCCGTCAATTCCTTTGAGTTTCAACCTTGCGGTCGTACTCCCCAGGCGGAGTGCTTAATGCGTTAGCTGCGGCACTAAGTCCCGGAAAGGACCTAACACCTAGCACTCATCGTTTACGGCGTGGACTACCAGGGTATCTAATCCTGTTCGCTCCCCACGCTTTCGAGCCTCAGCGTCAGTTACAGACCAGAGAGCCGCTTTCGCCACCGGTGTTCCTCCATATATCTACGCATTTCACCGCTACACATGGAATTCCACTCTCCCCTTCTGCACTCAAGTTAAACAGTTTCCAAAGCCTACAATGGTTGAGCCACTGCCTTTCACTTCAGACTTATCTAACCGCCTGCGCTCGCTTTACGCCCAATAAATCCGGACAACGCTCGGGACCTACGTATTACCGCGGCTGCTGGCACGTAGTTAGCCGTCCCTTTCTGGTTAAGTACCGTCACTGTGTGAACTTTCCACTCTCACACACGTTCTTCCTTAACAACAGAGCTTTACGATCCGAAAACCTTCTTCACTCACGCGGCGTTGCTCGGTCAGGGTTCCCCCCATTGCCGAAGATTCCCTACTGCTGCCTCCCGTAGGAGTCTGGGCCGTGTCTCAGTCCCAGTGTGGCCGATCACCCTCTCAGGTCGGCTATGTATCGTTGCCTTGGTGAGCCGTTACCTCACCAACTAGCTAATACAACGCAGGTCCATCTGGTAGTGATGCTCTTGCACCTTTTAAACATCTACCATGCAGTAAATGTTCTTATGCGGTATTAGCTATCGTTTCCAATAGTTATCCCCCGCTACCAGGCAGGTTACCTACGCGTTACTCACCCGTTCGCAACTCACAGAATACGGTGTAGTAAACTACGGTGCATCCTGTGCGTTCTACTTGCATGTATTAGGCACGCCGCCAGCGTTCGTCCTGAGCCAGGATCAAACTCTCATATAAAGTTTGAGCTCTCACTCATTTCTGTCACTGACAGATTTATTTTTCTTTTGTTTGACGGACTGTCTCTCAACAGTCGCCTGCACATTGGTTCGTCTTGTTCAGTTTTCAAAGGTCTTTATCGCCCTCAAGCGACAACTATCTTAGTATATCACCTCCTCCTCTTCTTGTCAATACTTTTTTTCATCTTTTTTTATTTTCCTCTAGCTTTTTCTTTCATCGTAATCTTGTAAGTAGGCCCGTAACTCCCGAAGCATCGCTTGGCGTCCTTGAAACCGTTCATCTGCTAGTAAGCGCTCATACTGTTCTTGTTTCTCTGGACTTAGCTGCTTTTGATAGCTCTTTAGTTGGGCTCGGAGAATCACCAATTCATCCAAATAGAGTTCTTTCAGGCTGAGCTTGTGACCTATCTCGCTCACTTCCTCATAAGCTTGACGGTCTAGTTTGCGCTTTTGGCTTTCTTGTTTGCGCAGGATGTCCTTGATGTGATTACGGAACTTGGTCTTATAGTAAACATAGAGACGACTTTCTGACTCTACCAGTTGCGGATAGCGACTCACCAACTCATATAAGACCAGCATCCCTTCTTGGTCCCAATCACTTAACTCCCACAGGTGGACATAATATTCCCGGCGACACTTCAGTACGATCCCTCTCACCTTGTCATACAACTCCTTGAAGTCCATTTCCTTCTCCTTCTTTTTACTTACCTTTTAAGGATAGCATGAAGGAGAAACCTTTGGTTTTCTTCTATCTATTTTTTATCTTAGCGCATCTCTTCTGGGTCTCGTGAGCAGCATCCCTGTAACTTCAGAGGTTTTCTGAAACTGTTCAGCGAAAAAATTGAAAAAGAGAGAACGAAATTCGTCCTCTCAATTCTATATTCATTTCTTCTTAAAAATTATTCTATAACAAATTTACTTAAAATACCATTGATAAACTTGCTCGATTTTTCATCTGAGAATTTCTTAGATAGCTCAATTGCTTCATTGATTGCGACTAGTTGAGGGGTATTAAACTCTGTCATCTCAAACAATCCCAAGCGAAGAATATTTTTTTCTATCAATGTAAGACGTTCCAAAGTCCAACCTTCTTTTAGGTACTGGCTAAGCTTGTCATCCAACTCGTTTTTAGACTGTTCAACACCCATGACAAGGTTCAATAAAAAGACTGGAAGTTCCACATCAGAATCGTTTGTCATATCTTTATCATAGAGATATGCAAAACGACACGCTTCTACAATGTCTTTTTCATATTCCAAACTCATTAATGCTTGAAATGCACGTTCACGTAGTTCTCTTCTTGCTTCCAGTTGTACATCAGTCATTGAGGAAATCCTCATCGAACAAATCTTTTAAATCTGGTTTTGGTGTTTTTTCAGGCACAATACCCGCTACATGAATGTTCACTGCAGATAATTCAACCTCTGCCATATCAGAAACAGCACTTTTCACTGCTTTCTGAATAGCCACTGCTACCGCTGGAACACCTACACCGTATTCTAAATATAAATAAATGTCAACAGTTACTTCGCCGTCACTGGCGGTATGAAGATAGACACCACGTCCTAAAGAACGTTTTGCAAGGTTATCAGACATACTTTTATTTGCGAAAGAGTAAACACCATCTACTTTAGCGGTTGCAATAGCAATAATTTTTTCTAAGACACGTGGTGCGATAACGATTTCGCCTAATTGTTCAGTTGCCATAACTTGTCCTTTCTTAAGACACAAAGATATTCTGGGAGTCTGTTCAATGATTGCTAGACTCCAAGTCCCCGTTTAATAGTAATTAAGAACTTCTAGTTCTTAGAATAAATTATGCACGAGAAACGTAGGTTCCTTCTTGCGTATTGATAATCAATTTTTGTCCGACTTCGATAAAGTCTGGTACGTTTACTACGAGACCCGTTTCAAGAGTAGCTGGTTTACCAGAACCTGTTACTGTTGCTCCTTTGATAGAAGGTTGTGTATCTGTTACAACTAATTCTACGGTCGTTGGAACCGTAACACCAATAACTTCACTTCCGTAGAATTGAATTTTCACTTCTGAATTTTCAAGGATAAATTTCAATTCTTGCTCTACATTTGCTACTGGGATTTCATATTGTTCAAATGACTCTGTATCCATGAAATAAGCCGTGTCATCCATTTGGTATAAGTACTGTGCTGGACGTGTTTCAATAATCGCTTGTTCAAATTTTTCTTCTGGACGGTAAGTTGTATCAAAAGTTGAACCTGTACGTACATCACGTAGTTTCATACGCATAACAGTATTCCCTTTACCTGGTTTATGGTGGCTTGCTTCAAGGACACGAATCAATTTCCCATCCGTTGTTTCAAACGTCATACCAGCTTTCAGCTTACTTGCTTCAATCATTATTATTACCTCTTTTAAAATAGATTTCTCTTTATTTTATCATAAAGATTGACAATTCTCAAATCACAATTAGCTCTTTTGGGGCAAGAGTCAATACTTCACAACCCGTTTCCGTGATGACAAGATCATCTTCAATACGGACGCCATATTTACCATCCAGATAGATACCTGGCTCATCTGTTAAAACCATCCCTGTTTCAATCGACTCAGAGGACTTACCAAAGTAAGGAATTTCATGAATATCAAGCCCGATTCCATGACCAATCCCATGAGTAAAATAAGCTCCGTAACCCGCATCATTGATGATCTGACGTGGAATCCGATCAAAGTCAATACGACTGACTCCAGCCTTGGCTTGATCAATCAAAGCCT
Source organism: Streptococcus constellatus subsp. constellatus (assembly GCF_023167545.1). Lineage (NCBI taxonomy): Bacteria > Bacillati > Bacillota > Bacilli > Lactobacillales > Streptococcaceae > Streptococcus > Streptococcus constellatus. The sequence goes on along the minus strand of NZ_AP014647.1, from coordinate 272,418 downwards.
TGTTGGCACGCAAGACAATATCATAAATCTCACGCTCCTCATCCGTCACATGACCTACATGAATAGTTCGTGTCATATCGCTAACATAGTGATTGTAATAACAACCAAAGTCCATCGTCAAGGTTTCACCAGTTTGAATCACTTTCTCACTAGCTACTCCATGAGGCATGGCAGAACGGTATCCTGAGGCGATGATGAAGTCAAAAGACGCACCTGAAGCACCAAGTTTGCGCATGCGAGCATCTAAAAAGTTCATAACTGCCAACTCAGTTGTCTCACCTGGTTTGATAAAGTCTAATACATCTAGAAAGGCTTGATCGGAAATTTGACAAGCTTTTCGAATCGTATCAATTTCTTCCGCATCTTTTATCATGCGTAGATTCTCGATGAAACTGCTCATAGCTATCAGTTTATAGGCTGCAAACACGCGTTTCAGCATCTCGAAGTAAGCATAGGACACTTGATCATCAAAACCAATTTTTTCTAACTTATCGTCCCCGATAATTTTAGCGATTTCCCCCAAAGCATCACGCGTTTCAATAATATCAAATCCTTTGACCACACCTTTGGCAATCAAGGTGTAGCGGGAATCTGTCAAAAAAATCCGTCGCGTTTTGCTAATAAAAACCGTCGCTTCTGTTCCGCTAAAACCCGTCAGATAGTAAATATTCTTCAAATTGGTTACTAAGACAGCATCACACTCTGTCTGTTTTAAGGCTACTTCAAATTTTTCAACTCTTGATAACATGAGAAAACCTCCGTAAAATGATTCAATTTATTATAGCAAAAAAATACCGAAAATAATACAATCTATATAGCTAGGATTAGATGAAATTGACATTTGAAAGCGCTAAATGTATAATTTTTGTTAAACAAGAAAGAATGAGGTAACGATATGAATAAAACAGAATTACTGTTACAAAGACTAGATGAGATTGGTCAGTCTCTAAAAGATTCGAACCAAGCACTAGCTTTGCTGGCACTTGGTTCTTGCGGAACAGAAAGAGAACGATTGGATCAGTACTCAGATTTAGACTTCTTTGTTATTGTAAAAGATGGTTACAAGCAGACCTATATCCAAGACCTAACCTGGTTAAGTAAGCTAGAACCAATTGCATTTCACTACCAAAATACAGTAGATGGACATAAAGTTCTATTTGAAGATGATGTTTTTTGTGAATTTGCTGTCTTTGAAGCTCATGAACTAGCAAACATTCCCTTCGCTGAAGGCAAGATTATCTGGAAGGAGGTCGGTTTTGATGAAACAATCTGTCAGCCACAAAGACTGCCATCAAAAGAAAACAGAGACTGTGAATGGCTGTTGGGAGAAATTTCATGTAATCTATATTTAGGGCTAGGTCGCTATCAGCGAGGCGAAAAATTAGCTGCTTATGATTTCATCCAAAACAGATCCGTCAAGCTTTGGACTGAACTAATCAGTTTGGAAACAACTTCTAAATCTAATTTTATAGATGTCTTTAATACCAACAGACGATTTGAAGAAGGTTATCCCAAGGAAGCCAAGCAATTGCCTCACTTTTTTGCAAGGTTACGAACGCATTTCTGAGTCTGCTCAAGCACTCCTAGAATATCTGGATAAACACTATTCTCTTAACCCATTTATAAAAGAAAAAATTCGTAATTTATTATAAAAAAGAGTTTGGGACAAAAAGATTTCAATTTTTAAAAATCTTAATTATTAAGCCCTTCTAATCTATAATTAAATGCGAAAAGCGAATAAAGCAGAATTCTGATTACCAGAAAACTAGTTTTGTTCGCTTTTTATATTTGAGGTCGGACTTTTGTCCCAGCCTCTTTTAAATCTTATTTTAACTTTCCTTTTAGATACTGGCCAGTATAGCTAACAGAGTTTGCAGCTACTTCTTCTGGTGTACCAGTAGCAATAATAGTACCTCCACCAATACCACCTTCTGGTCCAAGGTCAATAATGTGATCGGCCGTCTTAATAACGTCCAAATTATGCTCGATGACGAGAACCGTGTTGCCATCATCTACAAAACGTGATAGCACTTGGAGAAGTTTCGCAATATCCTCCGTGTGCAGACCTGTAGTTGGTTCATCCAGAATATAGAAAGACTTACCTGTTGAGCGCTTGTGAAGTTCGCTGGCTAGTTTCATCCGCTGAGCCTCCCCACCAGACAGAGTTGTGGCAGGTTGTCCTAACGTTACATATCCTAGTCCTACGTCTTTGATGGTCTGAAGTTTCCGCTCAATTTTAGGAATATGCTTAAAAAATTCCACTGCATCATTGACCGTCATATCCAAAACTTGAGCAATATTTTTCTCCTTGTAGTGCACTTCCAAGGTTTCACTATTGTACCGTGTTCCATGGCAAACCTCACAAGGGACATAAACATCTGGTAAAAAGTGCATCTCAATCTTGATAATCCCATCCCCAGAGCAGGCCTCGCAGCGCCCCCCCTTCACATTGAAAGAGAAACGCCCTTTTTTATACCCACGAATCTTGGCTTCGTTAGTCTGAGCAAAGAGATCGCGAATATCATCAAAGACGCCAGTATACGTCGCTGGATTAGATCTTGGTGTTCGGCCAATCGGGCTCTGGTCAATATCAATCAAACGATCAATATGCTCAATTCCTGAAATATTTTTGAATTTACCCGGTTTGTCTGAATTACGATTGAGTTTTTGAGCGATTGCTTTTTTCAAAACGGAATTAACCAAGGTCGATTTCCCAGAACCGGAAACCCCTGTCACGGCTATAAATTTTCCCAACGGGAAGCGGACCGTGATGTTTTGCAAATTGTGCTCGCGCGCACCTGTGACTTCAATAAAGCGGCCGTTTCCTACGCGGCGCTCCAATGGCAGTGGAATTTCACGTTTACCCGATAAATACTGACCTGTAATTGATTTCTTGCTTTTTGCAACTTGCTCTGGAGTGCCTGCCGCAACAATTTCACCACCAAAAACACCTGCTCCAGGTCCAACATCAATCAACCAATCAGCCTCGCGCATGGTGTCCTCGTCATGTTCAACTACGATGAGAGTATTGCCCAAATCACGCATTTTTTTGAGACTGGCAATCAAGCGATTGTTATCCCGCTGGTGCAAGCCAATAGACGGTTCATCTAAGATATAAAGGACTCCACTAAGGTTGGAGCCAATTTGAGTTGCCAAGCGAATCCGCTGACTCTCACCACCTGATAGAGTTCCAGCAGAACGAGATAGTGTCAAGTAATTAAGCCCGACATTATTCAGAAAAGTCAAGCGATCTCGGATTTCTTTGATAATCGGTGTTGCAATGGCCACTTCATTTTCAGTCAAAGTCAGATGAGAAAGTAATTCTAAATGATCTGCAATAGACAAATCAGACACTTGACCAATATTGAGACCATTTTCACCGCCTACTTTAACAGACAAGGCTTGTGGATTCAGTCGATAACCATGGCAACTTGCACAAGTCAACTCATTCATATAAAGTCGCATTTGGCTACGGGTAAAATCACTATTAGTTTCATGATAGCGGCGGTTGATATTGGTTACTACTCCTTCAAAAGGGATGTCGATATCCCGCACGCCACCAAATTCATTTTCATAGTGAAAATGGAATTCCCGACCATCTGAGCCAAAGAAAATCAGCTGTTTTTCTTCCTCATTCAATTCCTCAAAAGGCTTATCCATATCGATGCCAAAGGCTTCCATCGCCTGAGCTAACATTTGCGGATAATAACTAGAAGAAATTGGATTCCACGGTGCTAGAGCTCCTTCACGTAATGTTTTACTACTATCAGGCACTACAAGATCCAAATCAACCTCTAACTTGATACCTAAGCCGTCACAGTCAGAGCAGGACCCAAATGGGGCATTAAAAGAGAAAAGGCGCGGTTCTAGCTCAGAAACCGTAAAGCCACAGACTGGACAGGCATAGTGCTCGGAAAAAAGCAACTCTTTTCCATCCATCGTATCAATCACCACATAGCCTTCAGCCAGACGAAGAGCCGCTTCTACCGAGTCAAAGAGACGACTGCGTACACCGCCCTTAATGACAATCCGGTCTACCACTACTTCGATATCATGCTTTTTCGTTTTAGAAAGCTCTGGGACTTCGGTTACATCATAAACGTCCCCGTCCACGCGCACTCGTACATACCCATCTTTTTGGATTTTATCAAATATTGTCTTGTGCTGTCCTTTTTTCTTACGGATAACTGGCGCTAGAATTTGTAATCGCTGACGTTCGGGTAATTCCAAAACTTGATTGACGATTTGTTCTACAGAAGAAGCTTTAATGGCTCCATGCCCATTGATACAATATGGAGTTCCCACACGCGCATAGAGCAAACGGAGGTAATCATTGATTTCTGTAGCTGTTCCGACTGTTGAACGAGGATTCTTGCTAGTCGTTTTTTGGTCAATAGAAATAGCAGGGCTAAGACCGTCAATTGAATCCACATCCGGTTTTTCCATGTTACCCAAAAATTGACGAGCATAAGCCGACAGACTTTCCACATAACGCCGTTGTCCCTCTGCGTAAAGAGTATCAAAAGCTAAACTAGACTTGCCCGAACCAGACAAACCAGTCACTACAACCAGTTTGTCCCGCGGAATCGTAACATCAATATTTTTTAAATTATGAGCTCGTGCTCCATGAATGATAATTTTATCCTGCATTCTTACCACACTTTATTTTAAACTTCTTTCTATTATAACAAAATTTTCTTCAATCTTTTACCCAAAAACTCGGAATTTTATAGTATAATAGTACGGTGTGCAAATAACTGAAGGAGGAAAACATGAAACAAGTCTTTCTATCAACAACAACTGAATTTAAAGAAATTGATACACTTGAGTCGGGGACTTGGATCAATTTAGTCAACCCTTCTCAAAGTGAGTCTACTGAAATTTCCAATGCCTTTGACATTGATATTACGGACTTACGAGCACCCCTTGACGCAGAGGAAATGTCTCGTGTTACCATCGAAGATGAATATACTTTGATTATCGTGGATGTTCCAATTACAGAGGAGCGAAATAATCAGACTTACTATGTCACCATTCCTCTGGGAATTATCATCACTGAAGATGCGATTATTACTACCTGTTTGGAAAAACTTCCATTACTTGATATTTTTATTAATCGACGATTACGTAATTTCTATACGTTTATGCGTTCTCGCTTTATTTTCCAAATTCTTTATCGAAACGCCGAGCTGTATTTGACAGCGCTTCGTTCCATTGATCGTAAAAGCGAGCAAATTGAAAGTCAGCTACACAAATCAACTCGGAATGAAGAACTAATTGAACTCATGGAACTTGAAAAAACGATTGTCTATTTCAAAGCGTCCTTAAAAACCAATGAGCGTGTAATAAAAAAATTAACCAGTGCTACAAGTAATATCAAAAAATATTTGGAAGATGAGGATTTGCTAGAAGATACACTCATCGAAACTCAACAGGCAATTGAGATGGCAGATATTTATGGAAATATCTTGCACAGTATGACAGATACGTTTGCTTCTATCATTTCAAATAATCAAAATAACATCATGAAAGCTCTAGCTTTAGTGACGATTGTCATGTCCATTCCAACTATGATTTTCTCAGCCTATGGAATGAATTTCAAAAACAATGACTTACCACTCAATGGGGAGCCACATGCTTTTTGGATTATTATTTTCATCGCCTTTGCGATCAGTGTTTCACTGACAGTTTACCTCATTCACAAAAAATTATTTTAATTAAAAGGAGATCTTATGACACAAGTTTCTTTGGATAAACTCAGCAAAAAAAATCAAGAATTTGTCCGTATCGCAACCCACCAACTCATCAAAGATGGAAAGACAAACGAAGAAATCAAAGCCCTGCTAGAGGAAATCATCCCAACGATTCTTGAAAATCAAGCAAAAGGAATTACCGCTCGCGGACTTTATGGAGCACCTACTGTTTGGGCAGCGAATTTTTCAGAAGCAAAACAAAAAGAAGCTCAAACTATCAAAGAAAATACCAATCCGTATCTCATGATTATGGACGCTTTCTTATTTGTCTTTAGTTTATTTGCTATCTTAAATAGTAGTGTTAACTTATTCTCCAAAAATCCTAGCAATTATGGTATTGTGACGATTGTGCTCGGTAGTGCAGTAGGTGCACTCGTATTTTACGGAATGTATTACTTTATTTACCGCTTTTATTATTCCGACCAAGACCAAAGTCAAAAGCCACCATTTTTCAAATCGCTCCTAATCATTTCAGCTGCTACGATATTATGGGCTATTGTTCTTTATGGAACAACCTTCCTGTTGCCAGCAGTTTTAAATCCAAAGCTGCCAAACTTATTTATTCTAGTGTTTGGCGGAGCAACTTTGGCACTTCGTTTCTATCTCAAAAAGAAATTCAATATCCGCAGTGCTTTAACCGCACCAAGACAACTTTAGTCATATTTTTATTTGAACATCTGCTTGTTGAAACTGAAACAAGCGGATGTTTTGAATAAGAAATTACCACTTCAAATCAATTTCGAGCATAAGAAAAGCAACCCGTTAAGTTACTCACTTGACTTTATATAAAAAGAGCCTGATTTTTATAAATTCAAGCTCTTTTTTATATTTTAATCTTCGTTTACGAACGGCATCAAAGCCATTACGCGAGCGCGTTTGATCGCTGTTGTTACTTTACGTTGGTTCTTAGCTGAAGTTCCTGTTACACGACGAGGAAGAATTTTCCCACGTTCTGAAACAAAACGGCTAAGAAGCTCAGTATCTTTGTAATCAACATATTCAATCTTGTTTGCTGCGATGTAATCAACTTTTTTACGGCGTTTAAATCCGCCACGACGTTGTTGAGCCATGTTCTTTCTCCTTTATATCATTATTCTGTTTGTCCATTAAAATGGTAGATCGTCATCTGAGATGTCCATTGGATTGGTATTCCCAAATGGATTTTCATCACGAGAAAAGTTAGGTACTTGGTTGGCAGAAGTTGCGTTACCAAAATTGGAAGATGAATTTCCGAAGTTGTTGGAAGCATAGCCACCAGAAGATTGACCTTCACGACTAGCACGGCTTTCCAATAGTTGGAAATTATCCGCTACGACTTCTGTCACATAGACACGTTGACCTTGCTGGTTTTCGTAGTTACGTGTCTGAATCCGACCAGTAATTCCGATAAGCGCTCCTTTTTTAGCCCAATTTGCAAGATTTTCTGCCTGCTGGCGCCAAATTACAACGTTAATGAAATCTGCTTCTCTCTCGCCACTTTGATTTTTAAAATTGCGATTGACAGCAAGAGTAAAAGTTGCGACCGCTTGATTTTGCGGCGTATAGCGAAGCTCGGCATCTCGGGTCATCCGACCCACAAGTACAACGTTATTTATCATAGTAACCCTTCTTATGCGTCAAGTTTGACGATCATGTGACGAAGAATGTCAGCGTTGATTTTTGAAAGACGATCAAATTCATTTAAAGCAACTGCGTCTTCAGCTTCAACGTTCACGATATGGTATAGTCCTTCACGGAAATCTTGGATTTCGTATGCAAGACGACGTTTTTCCCAGTCTTTTGATTCAACAACAGTTGCACCATTGCCAGTCAAGATAGAGTCAAAGCGTGCTACCAAAGCGTTTTTTGCTTCTTCTTCAATGTTTGGACGAATAATATAAAGAATTTCGTATTTAGCCATTGATTTTTCCTCCTTTTGGTCTAATGACCCCCAGCCATTGCAAGGGGTAAGTGAGGTTTTCTCACGAATAACTATTATACTAAACTTTTTGGGAAATAGCAAGAAAAACCCGTATGTGTTTTTTGAAACGTTCTCTAATATCTTCTTTTTTAGTACATGTTCCTTACATTTCCTACTCCAAAACCTTAAAGAAAGCTGATATCAGTTAGCTTTAAGTTAGCATCTCTATACTAATGTGTATCTTTTCTATCATTCGTCTAAGAAAGGAGTGCGCACATGGATTTTTTAGTCATTCCTGCTTACAAACCTGACCTCACTCTCATTCATCTTTTACAAAGGGTGAAGGCAAAGAGTTCCTTGCATGTCGTTGTTGTTAATGACGGTAGCCCAGCTAGTTATGATTCGATTTTTCAAGAAGCTCAGAAATACGCTATTATTTTATGCTATCCAAGCAATCAAGGAAAAGGACAGGCATTGAAAAACGCTTTTACTTATATTGATACCTTAGGACAATATGGGACAGTAGTTACAGCTGATGCGGATGGTCAACACAACGTATGGGATATTTTTCGCGTGAGCAAAAAAGCTCAAGAAAACCCCAACCACTTAATTCTGGGAGTTCGTTCTTTTTCTGGAAAGGTCTCTTTGCGCTCGGCTTTTGGAAATAAAGTAACACGATTCCCATTTCAGCGACAGACTGGTGTTTCTGTGACAGATACTCAGACCGGACTTCGTGGCTTTACAACCAATATGATTCCATTTATGTTAGAGATTGAAGGACAGCGTTATGAATACGAAATGAATATGCTGTTATCTGCTTCTACAAAATATCCTATCAGCGAAGTTCCAATTGAAACCATTTATATCAATGACAATCAAGCTTCTCACTTTAGACCAATACGCGACGGATTCATGATTTACAAAAAGATGTTTAAATTTGCTCTTTCTTCAATTAGTAGTTTTTTGATTGACTATATCGTCTATGCGCTAGCCCTTTTGGTGCTTGCTACAGTGCCAACTAGTCTCAAAATTTTACTGGCAAATGGAGTAGCTCGTGTCACGAGCTCAATTGTCAATTATTCCACAAATAAAAAACTGGTCTTTAAAAATAAAGACAGCGTTACCAAAACAGGGACTGGTTATTTCGGGTTAGCCTTGGGCTTGTTTATCCTCGACACCCTTTTAATCAGACTATTTTACGCCATTTTCGGTCTCAATTTGCTGATTGTTAAAATCATTGTCGGATCACTGCTCTTTTGCCTATCTTGGCTCGTTCAAAAAAAATTATTTTCAAAGAAGGGACTCACACCTTATCATGAAATTTTAAAAAAATCCTATACCTATGCTAGTCTCTTTGGTATGTTGCTAACAGGATCGTTTACCTACTCCATGTTAAAAACTTTTGTTCTATCAGAAGCTATTACAACAGTCAAATCCTCTTCTACCTCCACCAGCACAACAAATGCTAAAACAGCAACAAATGCGACAAAGACAAATAAAAGCTATAAGGACGATAATGTTTCCATTAACCTAACTACAAAAAACGTCAGCAACACAAAAGTGTACATTGCAGATATTACGGTCAGCTCCCCCAAATATCTTAAAACTGCTCTAGCACAAAATACATATGGAAATAACGTAACCGCTAAGACTTCGGTTACAGCAGCCAATAACAATGCCATTCTGGCTATCAACGGTGATTTCTACGGAGCAAATACAACTGGTTACGTCATCCGCAATGGTGTTGTCTATCGAAATACCGTTCGTGAAGATGCTAGTAATGGTGATCTAGCGATTTATAAAGATGGGAGTTTCGGAATTGTTTACGAAAATGATGTTTCTGCTGAAGACTTGGTTAAAAATGGTGTTGTAAACCTTCTTGCCTTTGGTCCTACTTTAGTTAACAACGGTAAGATTACTGTTTCAAGTAATTCGGAAGTGGGGCAATCCATGGCTTCTAATCCACGTACAGCTATTGGGATAATTGATAAAACCCATTATGTCATCGTTGTATCAGACGGCCGAACATCTGAAAGTCAAGGCCTGTCTCTTTACCAACTAGCTCAGGTGATGAAATCCTATGGTGTTAAAACTGCTTATAATCTGGATGGCGGTGGTTCGTCTACTCTTTACTTTAATCGAAAAGTCGTCAATAAACCAACGACTAACGGAACAATTTCAGAAAGGGCGGTGAGTGACATTGTCTACATTGGTTACTAAAACAAACAACAAACGTTTTAAAAAGACAGCGGTGGTCTATACCCTAATTACAGTATTCTTCTTTATCTTTAGTCGCATTTACGAACACTTCAGTTTTGGAGAGACTTCAGTCTATATGCACTGGCTCTTCGGAGTACCGCTGATAGGTGGGGTTGTGCTCCTTATTTTTCAAAAACTTATTCCTAATCTTTCGCGACTCAGTCTCAATCTTTGGAATTCTGCGGTCGCAACCATTGCCGTTGGCGTTCTTTTTCGCGGTATTGTCAATCTATCTGGTCGCTCTACCACACTGGATTTACCTTACTGGTATGTTGGAATTGGATTAGCCGGGCTAGCTCTACTCTCAATGATTTTTACCAGAAGCGTATGGGAGATAGACATACAAGATACCAAAAAGGATTAACACATACAGAACTTAAAGCATCATAGTTCCCCCTCTTTACAAAACAAGAGTCTGAGAAATCTTATTTTCCCAGACTTTTTTCATTTACAGTCATAAACATCACCTGTCAGTGGATCAATAACTTCTGCTAACTTAAAATGCTCCTGGTCATAATGGAAATGACAGATAGCACAGTTACCAAAGCGCTCCTTGGGATCCAGATTTTGAGCTGTAGCCTTGAGATAGAAGGCCCACATAGCACCACCGGACTGACTGCTAGAATTGGTTCTGCTTGAGCTTTTTCCATAACTTCAGTCAATGTCATCAACACCCGCTCACCAACTTGTTCAACAGCCTCTCCTCCGTAAGGAACAAATAAATCTTCAAAAGAAGTGGCTCCTGCGCGAAACTTAGATTGCAGTCGCTCAGGCTGCGCTTCAAAAAGACCAAAATTCCATTCTTTTAGCCCCTTTACTCGTAAATAAGAATTTGTCCGTCCGTCACTAGCTCTAATGTGTCACAAGCTCGCTCTGAGGTTAACTGTAGGCAGCATCATCAAAAACAATGCCCGCATCCTTAAAATATTGACCTGCCTCCTGAGCTTGATAAATCTCCAAAGGCGTTAAGGGAGCATCACACCAACCTTGAATCCGATACCGCTTATTGAATAAAATTTGCCCGTGTCGCATCAAATAAAGTGTTTTTGTCATAAACTATTCCTCTAAAGAAGTCCTAATTTTTCAAAAGCATTGTAGAAACTGTCCTCAACCACATCATCAGTAATCACATCAGCCATGGCTAGAATTTCTGGTCCACCATTTCCCATAGCAACTCCAACTTGGCAATATTCCAGCATAGGAATATCTACCTTAGCGTCCCCAATAGCAATCGTATCTTCTTTTTTCGCTCCTAGATATTCGAGCAATACATCAATTGCGTGAGCCTTTGTAATATTCTTGACTCCCAAATCACCAAAAAGAGCGTGCTCTCCTTTGCCACCCCATGTACCAGCTTTCAACTCCGGAAAAGCTTCTTTAGAATCCAAATGATCTTGATAAGATTTGAGAATAAAACTGATTTTATTGAGATCTGCACGATAAAGTTCAGCTCCATAAACTAACCCATGAAGAGCTTCTTCAGCTTCCAATTGTCCTACTTCTTCTGCACTCGCTTCCTTTCCCTGAGCATAGGCGCGTAATACTGGACGAGCTACCTCACGAAAATCTTCACTGGCAAACAGACCATTATTGCTCTCCAAGTAAAATTCCAAGCCGCGTCTATGCAACCAGTCCACTACTCGTTTTTCCACATCCAACGGAATTAACTGATGCATGATAATCTGACCTTCGTGCTCTACATAAGAACCACTCCCACCAACCATACCATCAAAACCAATCTTCCAGATTTTCTCAGGCATTTCAGCCCTACTACGTCCAGTACAGACATAAACCAGATGATCTTTTTCACGCGCCTGACAAATAGCCTTTACAGCAGAGGAAAGAATATGATTCGCATAATCAACAATCGTACCATCTACATCTAAAAAGATAATTTCCTTCATTATAGTTCACCTGCTTTCGTCAATAAATTATTTTCTACTATTCTATTATATTTTTCTTTTCCTACTCTTTTCTATAGATATTCACAAATACTGATACTATTCTATGAAATATATTTCTAAATACACATCTAATGCAAAGAGAAAACAATCTACTCATCACAGATTCATCAGAATTCAAAATAGTAAAAAGCCTTTTCAACAGATAAAAGAAAGCTAGCTGGAAAGGTTCATATTTATTTTAAAAGTTACAATTATTCTTCTACTGTTTTCACTTTATTGACAGCAATGACAAATGGAAGGATTTACCAAACGTTATACCGATCTTCCTATTAAAGAAATCTGGCTGCTTGATGTTCCTGCTGGGAAAGAAAAACAAGATATCATAGCCGCCATGCCTCAAAAAATGTGGAACGCTTCGGGACATAATGTGAAAATTCATTCAACCTTGGATTGGACAGAAGCTCTGAAGAACGCTGATTTTGTAACAACACAGTTTCGCGTGGAACAACTCTCCACTCGCATTCTTGCCCAAGCAATCCCTGCTTCCTATGGACTACTTGGGCAAGAAACAAAGGAGCCTGGAGAAATTTTCAAAGCCCTTCGAACGATTCCAGTGATTTTAGCAATTGTCGAAGACATGAAATGACTCTGCCCCAATGCCTGGCTCATCAACTTTACAAATCCAGTAGGTATGGTCACAGAAGCTGTTTTGCGTTATGGAAATTGGGAAAAAGTCATCAGGATTTGTAATATACCAGTTGCAGCCAAGATGCGAGAAGCTGAAGTTCTTGGTATGGATTCAGAAAATTTAATTTACCAATTCGCTGGAGTCAATCATTTTCATTGGCATAAGGTTGCAGATAAAGACAGCAATGATATCGCCTTAACCTTGATTGATAAATTATTTGATAACAGTAAAGGAATTCCTAAGAATATTTACGAAATTCCTTACTTTAAAGAACAGCTTCAACAAATGAAGATGATTCCTTGTGATTATCATCGCTATTATTATCGTTTTGAAGAAATATCAACTCATAACTTAGAGGAATATCGGACAATCGGTACGCGTGCTGAGCAGGTCAAACAAATTGAACACGATTTATTTGAACTTTATAAGGATCCCGCCAGCAAGGTAATATGGCGATCGCCTTTATCGGGATGAGCTGTTTTTAGCTCACAAAAGCTATTTACTGCAATTTGCAAAGGCGATTGAAAAATTAGAACACGAAGGCATTACGATTAAAGATGAATTAGCTCGCGACTTAGCTAAAGAACAATTAGTATAAATAGCTATTCGTTCTTGTCATATCAGTAAATCTATCATTGTTTCTTATTGAATGATAAGAACTAGACAGTACAATTGACAAACCTAGTCCCTTGCTATTTTAAGAAATCAATGTTAAAATAACAGCATAATAAAACAACAAAGAACATTTGGGGTGCTGAGGCTGAGATTATACCCATTGAACCTGATACAGTTAATACTGGCGCAGGGAAATGTATAATGAAAAACTAGAAAATCTAACCATTCTTTTGATTAGATTTCATTTTGTCGCGCTAAAACTCCTCATCTGCTCTGTTAGAAGGAGTTTTTTATGTTTCAAAAATGGAGTTTACGAGATGTTATCCTCTTAGCTCTTTTGGCTATTCTTTTCGGTGGAATCTTTGTCGGTTCTAGCTTTCTCTACAATATCTTATCAGCTGTTCTGGCACCTATCGGGCTCGAGCCTTTTGCCAATGAAATTCTCTTTGGTCTGTGGTGTATGGCAGCTCCGATGGCAGCTATGTTACTGCGCAAACCAGGGAGCGCCACGATTGGTGAGCTTTTAGCTGCGCTTGCTGAAGTACTATACGGTAGCCAATTTGGCATGAGCACTTTGATTTCTGGCTTCATACAAGGATTTGGTAGCGAGCTTGGATTTGCTGCGACCAGATACAAACGCTATGATTGGTTGTCACTTACTTACAGCGCCATTGGTACGACCCTTTTGAGCTTTACCTATGAATATTTCAAAATTGGTTACTACGCTTTCAAACCCGGTTTTGTCTTAGCATTGCTTGTTGTCCGCTTCCTTTCTGTGTTCTTTTTCTGTGCTGTTCTAGTCAAAACTATTATGAATCTTTACGACAAGATTAACCAAGCTGCTGGTAAATAAGATGAAACTAACATTAGAGCACATTTATTTTAGAGATGTCTTTAAAGATTTAACCTTCGCCTTTGAAACAGGGAAAATGACACTCTTAATTGGTGATACTGGTGCTGGCAAATCAACTTTTTTTCGGATTTTAACGAATTTCAACGAACTAGACTTCGCTGGAGAGGTAAAGTTAGGTCATACATTGCTGTCTCATTTACCGATTCATGAACGAGTCACCTACCTCAGTATGATGTTCCAAAATCCAAGCCGTCAATTCACCATGACAACCCTTTATGAGGAATTGATTTTTACCTTGGAAAATCTCCAAACGCCTGCTGAACAGATTGATGAAAAAATCAAGCACGCTGTCACTCTTGGGAAAGTGGAACACTTGCTCCATCGTAATTTTCTGACCTTATCTGGCGGAGAAAAACAACAAGTTTCTCTAGCCGTTCTGCTAGCTATGGATTCACAAATTATTTTGTTGGATGAACCCTTTGCTTCTGTCGATCAAGTAGCACGCAAACGCTTGATTCATTTACTAGCAGATTTGACAAAAATGGGGAAGACTGTTATTTTATGTGACCATGATCGTAGCCTCTATGCTGACTATGTCGACTGCCTTGTTGAATTAAAAAATGGGAAACTTTTTGAACAAGATGTAGCTCTTTTAAAAAAGGCTCACCCAAGCTATCAACTGGTACGTAAAAATACCCAGCGAAGTCCTCTCTTACAATTGCAACATGTTTCCTGTCAATTTGACAAAAAAATACTTTTTACAATTGAGGACTTTACTTTTCAGCAAAGTATTACGACTCTCATCGGAGCTAACGGTGTCGGCAAATCCACTCTCTTTCGTGCCATTTTGCAATTGCAAAAATACAAAGGCAGTATGCGTTATCAGGGCCGAAAAATTAAGAAGAACAAGAAGTTATATCGCCATATTACTGCTGTTGTTCAAGATGCTGAAAAGCAATTCATTCGGACGACCCCCGCAGAGGAATTAAACCTGCCCTCTCTTTCCAATGAAAACCAAGCAAAGGTACAAGAAGCCTTAACTTTATTTGGTTTAGACAGAAAAATGGATTCTAGTCTTTTCCACTTAAGTGGTGGGCAGAAAAAAATCATTCAATTATTGGCTACCTTGACCTTGGAAACCCCTGTTATACTCATGGACGAACCATTTACTGGCTTAGATAAAAAATCCTGTGATTTTTTTGCCAATTGGATTAAAGACAAGGCTGCTCAACAAAGCTTTATAATTATTTCTCATCGTTTGGAGCCCTTGGACGGCATTAGTGATCATTTGGTCGAGCTGACGTCCGACGGGCTGACAGAAAGGAGGTCGCTATGAAAAAAGAAGAAACAAATGTCTTCGCACTTGTGTTCCTTCTCATTGCCTTGACATTAGAAATCTCCTTTATCAGATCAACGTGGCTCAACTGTGCTATTGTCGTAGGAGTACTCGCCCACCTCATTTACCTAAAGAAATGGTGGGGCATTTTCTGGACACTGCTCTTACCTTTGCTACCAGCACTAGCAAATTACTGGGCTATTCAACTTCATGGAGATAACAGTCAAGCAATGATACTGTTTACCCGATCTTTTGCTTTAGCAGCTTTGGGAATGACCTTTTTATATAGCGTTCATCTCAATCAGCTCTTGCGCTATTGGCATCAAAAAGGGCTTCCAAGTCACTTCACCTATGGACTGCTCGTTGTACTAAACGCCATTCCAGTCATTCAAAAAGAAATCCAAGCTGTCCGAGAAGCAAGTCTCCTGCGAGGAAAAACACTTCATTTCTGGTCACCACTCTTTTATATCAAAGCTATTTTTATCGCTTTTAATTGGCGAGATTCTTACGTAGAAGCTATGTACGCCCACGGATTTGATGAAACAATCAAGCGAAGTTGTTACCGACAATTGGAAACACCCAAAAGTGCAAGTCTTACTTGCTTCTTGATTTTCCTCCTTATCAATTTGACTCTTTTGATCCCAAGATAGAACTCGACACAAAAAATACTGTGGAATTTCTCACAGTATTTTTTATGATTTTGTTCTTGCCAATCTTTCTACTCAATTTCCACACAAAAAGCATCCCAGCCTTGTAATTTATGGGTTTGAAGTATCTTAGTTACATCTGTGTTAGCAATCAAAACTTCCTTTACAGTATTTTCCAAGACAAAACTTTGCTCTTCATTTGAGAAGTTCATCACGACCAGATATTTCTTTGTTGTCGTTTCTCGTAAATAAGCAAACACCTTATCAGCCGTTTCAAGTAGTTTAAAATCTGCTGTCACCAACCAATCATTGCTCTTTCTCAATTGAATCAATTGTTGATAAGTATAGAAAATAGAATTCGGATTTTCCAAAGCTGCTTCAACATTGACTGTTGGATAATTAGGATTGACAGCCAGCCAAGGTTGACCAGTTGAAAAACCAGCATGTTGATGGGCATTCCACTGCATAGGCGTGCGAGCATTGTCCCGCCCAATCGTACGAATACTGGCCATAATATCATCAAGCGGCACACCCTTATCAAGGGCTTCGCGGGCATAGTTGAGAGATTCAATGTCTTCAACATCTTCTAAGTTCTTGAAAGGATAATTGGTCATACCAATTTCTTCCCCTTGATAAATGTAAGGAGTTCCACGCATCAGATGAAGGAGAATTGCTAAAGCTTTCGCTGACTTTTCGCGGTATTTCGTATCATTTCCCCATATGGAGACAACGCGCGGAAGGTCGTGGTTATTCCAAAAAAGCGAATTCCAACCCTCCTCTACACCTAGTTCATTTTGCCATTTGGCAAAAATTTCTTTTAATTTTGGTACGTCCAATTCATCTGCTACGTCCCATTTTGGTTGATTCGGCTTATGTTGAAGACCAATGTGCTCGAATTGGAAAACCATAGATAATTCATGATTCTTTGGATCTGAATACTGTTTTGCAATGTCAGGAGTTGCTCCCCAAGTTTCACCAACTGTCAATAAATCCTTATCCCCAAAAGTCGCACGGTTCATTTCCTGCAAGTAAGGATGTAGCATTGGACCATTATTGACAATTTTCTGGTCAGGTATCTTGCCAATCATATCAATCACATCCATGCGAAAGCCACCAATTCCTTTGTCAATCCAGAAATTCATCATCTTGTAAATTTTTTGACGTAGAGCTTCATTTTCCCAATTAAGATCCGGTTGTTTTGTGCTAAAGAAATGTAGGTAATATTGACCAGCTTTTTTATCATATTGCCAAGCAGAGCCGCCAAAAATAGAATCTAAATCATTTGGTTTGTCTCGCCAGATATAATAACTGTGCTCTGGACTATCTGGATGTTCTCGCGCCTCTACAAACCAAGCGTGCTCATCAGAAGTATGATTGACCACCAAGTCCATAATGATTTTAATATCGCGCTTCTCTCCTTCTGCAATCAGTTCCTCCATATCCTCCATAGAGCCAAAAATATCTGCAATTGCTTCGTAATCAGCAATATCATAACCGTTATCGTCCATCGGACTCTTATAAACCGGAGAAAGCCAAATAGCGGTAATTCCAAGTTTCTTCAAGTAATCCAATTTACTTGTAATTCCTTGTAAATCGCCAATTCCATCTCCATTGCTATCCATAAAACTTTTTGGATAAATCTGATAAATTACGGCATCATGCCACCATTTTCTTTGCATTATGCATCTCACTTTCATCTTTTTCACCTTCCATACTATATAATTTTTCACTTCTTTGCAAGCGTTTGCGTTATATTTTAGTCTTCTTTTTACACGTAAAAAGCTTAACTCTGTAAATTTTAGAAATATTTGAGAATTACTTGAGACTTATTTGACAAACATTTTGTATACTAATCCTTGAAGAGAGGAGAAACTCTACGATAGAAAAAATGAAGGTCACATTATGGAAACTATTTTGAATGTGAAACACATCAGTAAGAGACTTGGTCAACAGCTGGCTCTAGATGATGTTAATCTTACTGTGAAGCAAAAAAATACAGCCTCCTTTGATTGAAAGGAAACTGTGTTTTTTATCAATTTAATACAATTTCAAATCTCGTGGATCTACTGGAAATGTTGGATTATAGGGATTGTGACGAAGTTTGAAATGTTTAATTTCTTCAATCGTTTGTGTACCAGACAGTTGCATGACGGTTCTCAATTCTTCATTGATGTGTTCAAAGACTTGGCGAACTCCTATACTACCACCAAGCGCTAAACCACAAATAACTGGTCGTCCGATAGCCACTAAATCTGCTCCAGAAGCCAACGCTTTAAAAACATGCTGACCACGACGAACACCAGAGTCAAAGACAATTGGTACTCGTTTGTCCACTGCTTCTGCTACTTCTTGCAAGGAATCAAAGGCTGCTGGCCCACCATCAATTTGCCGACCGCCGTGGTTTGTCACCCAGATCCCAGAAGCACCTGCGTCAAGTGAGCGTTCCACATCTTCACGGCATTGCGGTCCTTTGACATAGACCGGAAGACCAGAGTAATCAGCAATAAATTCTACATCACGAGGGGATAATTTTTGCTTAGCAGATTTGTAAACAAAATCCATCGTCTTACCAGCACCGTCAGGGAGGTATTCTTCCACAATTGGCATTCCAACTGGAAAAACAAAGCCATTTCGTTTATCCACTTCACGATTCCCCCCAACAGTTGCATCGGCTGTCAGGACAATTGCTTTATATCCTTCAGCTTTGACTCGATCCATAATGTGACGGTTAATACCATCATCTTTACTGAAATAAAATTGAAACCAATGGGGGGTTCCTTGAAGGGCTTGGGAAATTTCTGGAAGGTCAACTGTGGAATAAGAGCTGGTGGTATAAAGAGAGCCAAATTCGTGCACTCCCTTAGCTGAAGCTACTTCTCCCTGTTCATTTGCCAACTTATGAGCGGCTACTGGTGCTAAAATGATTGGAGAAGACAATTTATCCCCATCAAATTCAATCTCTGTACTTGGATTCTCTACATTGCGAAGCGTGTGAGGTACAATTAGCTTATGATTAAAGGCACGAATATTTTCTCGCAAAGTAAAGGTATCCTCAGCTCCACTTGCAATGTAACCAAATGCAGCTTTTGGAATGACTTTTTGAGCCATCGGTTCTAAATCATACGTGTTGATGAAATCAATTGGACCTTCAGCATTACTAGTTTGGTAAGACATCATATTTCCTCCTGTCTTATATGCGCATATCCATAGAGAAAATTCAATCGAGTCTTTAAAGCAAGCGCTTTCATTTTTATGTGACAAAACTCAATCCTATTCTCTAACAGATGAGAATAATAGCAATATGTATAAAATTTATACCATTTTGATAAATTGAAACAACTTTTACAATTTGTAATAGGGCAGAAGCGGGAAATCACTTCCCACCCTTGCACCTATAATGATTGTAAAAATTAAAATAAATGGTCTAGCGTGTTATGGCTTGACACCATATTCTTTGAAATAAGCTGTAATCGGACGAAGTTCTTGCCCATCATAAGTTGCAAAGAATTCTTCCGGACTCATTTGTCCATGAGTTTCTTGGTAACCAGCAGAGATTCTTTCGACAAATTCGCCATCAACAATATCTAGCTCTAACTCTTCCACAGGGATGCCACGCTTATCGGTGATTTTGGCATCAATCAGAATAGGTTTTCCAGCTCTTGAAACTTCAAGGGCGCGATCAAAAGCAGCTAGCAATTCTTCTAAAGTTTTAACTGTTATTCCTTCTACACCCATTCCTTCCGCGACTTTAGCAAAATCTACTTCATAAAGATCCACACCTGAAAAGTTCATGACCAAATCTTCCTGTTCAGACTTGATAAAGTTGAGTGAATTATTAGAAGTGACAATATTGATAACTGGCAACTGATATTTGACTTGGGTCGTCAAATCTTGCATGACCATTGAAAACGCACCATCTCCAGCAATATTGAAAACTTGACGATTTGGAAAAGCAAATTGACCTGCGATAGAAGCTGGTAAGCCATACCCCATCGTAGCAAAGAGAGCTGAAATTGTCCATTTCTTCTCTAGTGTAAAGTTCAAAAAACGGAAGCTATTGATAATGTTGTCCCCGACATCAATGCCATAAACAGCATTGGCATCTGAAATACGATTGATCTCACGATAGACTTGTTCAAATTCTAATGGTCCATCCATTTTTTGCATTAAACGTTCCAGATAGGATTTCCAATCCTTCATGGCTGCCACACTAGCTTGATAAAATGGACGCGGAGCAATGGTTGCACTACGTTCCAAAGTTTTTTGGAGAAAACTTCCAGAGTCCGATAAAATTCCTAAATCTAGATAGTGATGACGACCAAAATTAGCCACATCAATATCCACCGATACAAACTTGAAATAATGAGAACGATAAACTAAGTTAGCAAATGGAAAGTTTGTCCCAATAGCAATGACAAGATCAGCTGCTGCAAATGCTTCATCACCAACCTTAGAAGCAGCCCGATTAAGTGTGCCTAAATTCGCTTCAAAGTCTTCGGGGATTTTCCCCTTTGCAAGACCCACGACAGCAATCGGAATTTGCAATTTTTGAGACAGTTCTATCAATAACTGCGCATTGTTCCCGATACCAGAACCCACATGAAAAATAGGACGCTTAGCTG
Organism: Streptococcus constellatus subsp. constellatus; assembly: GCF_023167545.1. Lineage (NCBI taxonomy): Bacteria > Bacillati > Bacillota > Bacilli > Lactobacillales > Streptococcaceae > Streptococcus > Streptococcus constellatus. Next base: position 251,841 of record NZ_AP014647.1, on the reverse strand, counting down.
CTTTTACTAGTTCAAGAAATCGATCCACTTCGGCATCCGTTGCTTGGGGCAGCGGTAAGTTTTTTTCTGCTGTATGAGAAGCATAATCTACATCTGGAATTTCTACATAACCAAAGTTATTTGGCATGATAACAACAGCTACACCATTATGTTTATAAGCCTCACGAATCGCTTTATCAACAACATAAGGGAGACTTTCTGGTGTCATAACCACTCGGTTGTAAACCGCAACATCACTAAACATCGGTAATTCAGAAAACTCTTGGAAATAATCATAGTTCATGTTTGTGCTAGGCACTTGACCGACCAAAGCTAAAACCGGAGCATGATCTTCCCGCGCATCGTACAAGCCATTTAAAAGATTGACAGCACCAGGACCAGCAGACCCAAGAGTTACGCCTATTTTTCCAGTCAATTTAGCATGAGCTGCAGCTGCAAGAGCTCCAACTTGTTCGTGACGAACTTGAACAAAGTGAAGGTTTTCCTTTTCCAGATCCAGCGCATTCATAGTTGAATTGACAGAACCACCAGGGTAACCGTAAACATTTTCCACATCCCATGCTTCCAATACACGAAGCATAGCAACAGCAGCAGGCACTGTTTTCACATTAGACATAATAATCCTCCATCTCAGAGAATGGAATTGCAATTTCAAAATCTGTTTTTTAGTTACGGTAATATCATAATACTTTTTGAATTCGTTTACAAAAAATTTGCTCACAGATTTTCACAATCTCAGAAAATATCAAAAAGCTTATACACAACAGCATTTCCTTTTATGCTTTATCTAAGTTTGTGACATAATAAACAATGCTTTTCAAATATAAAAAAACACCTACGGATTCCCAACCGTAGATGTTGTAAAGTTTGAATTAAGCAACAGCAATATACCGTCTCTTTCCGCTAAAAGCAATGTAAGAAATCCATGTCGCACCATCTGCATTCAAAACCTTATCATAAGTGACCGATTGCCCGGCATCATAATAAGCCAATTCAGGAGCTGACATTCTAGCTTCTGCTTTGATAGAGGAGCGTTTTGTAAAACGATATACACCTTGAGCAGGGATAGAGGGTGTTTGGGGAGACGGAGTCGTTGGTTTTGACGGGGTTACTGATGAAGCGTAATCTCCACCTTCAAAGCCATAATATTCCTCTAAACTCAAACCAGAATGGTAAACTTCATCAGCTTCCTTACCGATGTAACGAATATGCCATGCTTCTGGCATGTATCCTGTCGAAGCTTCTTTCCCTGGTTGGTAACGGACTACAAAACCGTAGCGATGTGCATTGTTCTTCAACCAATTACTTGCAGCAGCGTCCTCTAAAAGATTGCCCGCTTTATCCGTTAAATCAAAGACAAGACCTGTTTGGTGCTCACTATAACCCGGACGTGCAGAGTAACGATCCGCAGCAGCTTGACCATCTTTGTTCACATAATTTTGATACAGAACTTTTTGATAATCATAACTTCTAAATCCGCTGTAAGCATAACCAACATTATAGCCTTGAGCAATCATATCATTTCTTAATCGAAGAAAGGCAGCTTTTGCAGTTGGATTTTCACCAGGATTGTAGTTAGCAGCCATCGGATGCTTTTTGTTTGCCACTACAATTTCATCATATTTACCTTGGATAAAGTAGTAGGAGCCATTATATTGTACTTCTTTTGCACCTGTTTGAGGGCCTTCCACCTTAGTCGTGGTACCCGTTACACCTTGTAAACTGCCATCCGACTGAACGTAATACATGTGAATGTTGTATTCGCCTCGATTATTTTTATGGCGACGAATATCCACACTCAACTTGTAGGTGCCGTCTGTTTGCTTAGTGGCATCGTACCAGATTACATCATCTTGACCGCCTTGGCTAGACCAAATAGGCAACTTCACCGTCTTCACACCCTTGGTCGAGCTGACATTCGTCACCACCACATCAAAACCTTGCGAAGTCTTATTTTCAATGTGAATCGTGCCGGTCACACTATATTTAGGTTCTTCCACCTTAGTCGTGGTACCCGTCACACCTTGCAAGCTGCCGTCTGACTGAACGTAATACATGTGCACATTATAGTCACCGTAGTTATTCTTATGACGACGAATGTCCACATTCAACTTGTAAGTGCCGTCTGTTTGCTTGGCTGCATCATACCAGATCACATCATCTTGACCGCCTTGGCTAGACCAAATAGGCAACTTCACTGTCTTCACGCCATTGGTCGAGCTGACATTCGTCACCACCACATCAAAACCTTGCGAGGTCTTGTTTTCAATGTGAATCGTGCCAGTCACCTGAACAGGCTTAGGAGTTTCTTCATTTGTTAAGGTTGCAATTGGGATATAACGGCGTGTACCACTGTAGCTAACATAACTAATCCATTGATGATGATCTGCGTCTAATACCTTATCATAGCGAATCCGTTCTCCTCTTGCAAAGGTAAATTCAGTCTTAGCCGCCATTACGGGACTATTTTTGACTTCAACCTCTTTTTTAAAAGTATAAACTCCTTGAGACGGAATGATTTCTCTCGCAGAACTTGGCTCAGCTACACTTGTCTTAGTGCCGCTAACACCTTTTACTTTACCGTTTGATTCAATGTAGTAAAGGTGAATATTATAGGTGCCACGTTCACCCTTGTGCTTATCAATATTGACAGAAACTTTATAATTTCCATCACTTTGCTTAGCGGCATCATACCAAATAATATCATCTTGACCGCCCTTATCTGTCCAGATAGGAACTTTCACTCTAGAAATTCCATTGCTGTCTGACGCATTTGTAATCAGGACATCAAAGCCTTGAGATGTCTTATTTTGAATGTTAATGGTGCCAGTCACACTATATTTTGGCTCTTCCACCTTAGTCGTGGTACCCGTTACACCTTGCAAGCTACCATCTGACTGAACGTAATACATGTGAATGTTGTATTCGCCTCGATTATTTTTATGGCGACGAATATCCACACTCAACTTGTAGGTGCCGTCTATTTGCTTGGCTGCATCGTACCAGATGATGTCATCTTGACCGCCTTGACTGGACCAAACAGGCAGCTTCACTGTCTTCACGCCTTTGGTGGAGCTAACATCTGTCACTACCACATCAAAACCTTGCGAAGTCTTATTTTCAATGTGAATCGTGCCGGTCACACTATATTTAGGTTCTTCCACCTTAGTCGTGGTACCCGTCACACCTTGCAAGCTGCCGTCTGACTGAACGTAATACATGTGCACATTATAGTCACCGTAGTTATTCTTATGACGACGAATGTTCACACTCAATTTATAAGTGCCGTCATTTTGCTTAGTGGCATCGTACCAGATGATGTCATCTTGACCGCCTTGGCTAGACCAAATAGGCAACTTCACCGTCTTCACACCCTTGGTCGAGTTGACATTCGTCACCACCACATCAAAGCCTTGCGAGGTCTTATTTTCAATGTGAATCGTACCTGTCACTTGACTTTGAGCTGGTCTTTGAGGTGCTGGCTGAGCTAACTTTGTAACAGCTGCATAACGACGCATTCCACTATAAGAAATATAGCTAATCCATTGATAACCATCATTTTCCAGCACTTTATCATAGTTAACGCTATCGCCTCTATTAAAAGTAAATTGTGTCGGAGCTGACAATTTGGCTTCATTCTTAACCTCTGTCGTTCCAGAGAAAATATATCTTCCTCTAGAAGGGAAAGTTCCTGTTGAAGAAGGTGTTTGCTTTGCTGGCTGTTGAGGTTCAGATTGAATCAGCTTGTTAATAGCCGCATAGCGACGAACACCACTATAAGAGCGGTAACTTAGCCATTGGTATCCATCTGCAATCAAAACTTGGTCGTAAAAAACACGATCCCCCGCATTTACATAAAATTGCAATGCTGCACTTGCTTTCGGTTCATTTTTCACTTCCGTACGTTTCGTATAAGTGTAATAGCCCTGACTTGGTAAAGAAGGTACACTTTGCGTTACTTTGGATTCTGCAAGACGAGCTTGTTGTGCTGGTTGCGTTTTATCCATCAATTTCGCAACATCAATTTCTTCTTTCCTTGCTTCTTTTTCGACAGGACTCTTTTCAACTTTTGCAGTTGTTGAAGAATCAGCTGTGTCTGTTGTTGCATCAACAGATGAATTTGTTGTTTCGTCTTCTGTCTGTGTCGCTGCATCAACAGTCGTTGTTTGAGAAGGTGTCGTCTCTGTAGCTACAGAAACAGCTTTATCCGCTGAAGAACTAGTTGGCGCAGTTGTTGTTACAGCAGTTTCTTTTTGAGTTGTTGCTGTTTGAGGAGCCACAGCAGTTGATCCAGTTGTGTTTTGAATATTATTTTTTGCGGCAGTATTTACTTGAGACGTTTCAATACTAGTGTCTGTTGTAACTTGTTCATCAGCCGATACTGCTTGACCACCCATAAAGAGGACACACCCAATCAAAACAGAAGCTGCACCACACGAATATTTACGAATGGAAAAACGTTGTTCTTTGTGATCAAACATTTTTTTCATCACTTATCCTACTTTCTAATTTATTTCTATCATCTTAATTTCTGTAGAAAGGATGTGTATTGGCATTTTCATCTTGCCCACTCAAAATCCGGTCTGTATTAGAAACCTGTCCCGTAACAGGATCAGCTACACCAGCAGGAACCACAATAAAAGCAGCACCACCTACTTGAGCGTCTTTAGGATAAATCGTTCCCCAAAATGTGTTTGCGACTATTTTTTCAGAAGTAAGACCATACTCTCTTTTCTCACCTGCAAAAGCAGCTTGACCATTAGGATTAATGGTAATACTTTTTCCCAAGTCATTACTCCAAGTTCCTGAAATTGTTGAAAAATCACCACTAGCAAGAGCGTTTACGTCAACTGTAGACTTTGCTTCTGCTGCAGGAGAAGTATTACTATCGGCGTTAGTTGTACTTGAAGAGGGTTGAGTAGTTGACGATTGAGCAGGTGACATCTGTTCACTAGCAGCAGATTGAGTACTGTCCCCTGCTTTTTTATTACTACTCGCGTTAGCAGTCATCTTTTTCTTAGCTTTAGATGATTTTGCTTTTTTAGAACTACTTTGTGCAGTCTTTACTGTCGAATGGTCATTCGAATCACTTTTTGTTTCATTTTTATGGCAAGCGCTCAGTAAAAGCAAAGAGCACAACATAGTTATACTTACTAATTTATATGAATTTTTCATTGTATTTCCTTTCTTTTTCAGGAATCCTCAAATTCCAAAATCATTATACAACTTTATTTTGTAAAAATCAACACATTTTAGAAATGTTTGTAATTTATTTGTAATATTTTTCTTGCCCAAGAAAAAAGGTTAACAATATCTTTAATGTTTTACATCTGAATAGGCTATGTAGTAACGCTTAGACTCTGCTCCATTAGAAACTACAAAACTATACCAATTTTCACCGTTTTCAAAAACATACTGATCCCAATCAACATTTCCTTTAGGATAAGTATAGGCAACTTCGCTTGATTTATCTGGTGAAGCATAAACTGGCGTGTCTTGGTACAGTTCAAGAGTTCCAGAGGTCACTTGAGTACCTCCTCCTTGAGATTGAACAATTGAAGGTGTCGAAGATCGCTGACTACTTGCACTATTTTGGCTATTTGAATTACTAATCTCTGATGATTGAGCATTTGTAACCGAATTGTCTTGCTCTTTATCAGTTGTTTTATTATTATTAGTAGACGTTTTGTTATTTTGAGAAGCTTTTGTCTTTTTAGAGCTACTACTTTTTGTTGTTTTCGTTGTTTTTACTGAATGTCCATTTGTCCCACTTTTGACTTCTTTTTTATGACAAGCACCAAGTAAGAGCATAGAGCACAACATGGTTACACTTGCTAATTTATATGATTTTTTCATTGTATTTCCTTTCTTTTTCAGAAATCTTTAAATTCCAAAGTCATTATATAACTTTGTTTTGTAAAATTCAACACATTTTAGAAATGTTTGTAATTTATTTGTAACAATTACCTTATTCTCATATTCCTGATAGGAACAACAAAATTTTGATAACATTTTTCATGGTTTTAACAGAGTTAAATCTCCTTTCTAGGTACACATTATATACCTTTGAATAAACTATTTCAATAGATTTTTATAATAATAGTTATTTTTTTTTTAATTATAACTATAATCATCTAGCGTATTTGGATATGTTCCTCTAGTTTTAATGTAGCAGTTTCAAAAATAAAACACGAATAAAATTAGCCCCATGATCAACTGGACATAAGATTATTCGTGTTTTCTATAATTTATCTTTAACTTACACTTTTTGAAAATTATCACGAAGATACTTTTCAAGCGTTAATGTCATTTTTTCATTGCCGCTTAGTTTATATAATACCTGCGAAATTGTAAAATATTGTTTTACAATACTTTGGCTAGAAAAATCCTCGCTAATATTCGCTAATATACAGTATAAATCTGCTAATAAATAACTACAACTGTATTCATTACATTTTTCAATAACATCAAGCGTTTCTTCTATTCCCTTCTCAATCTGAAAACTTTTCCAAAGATATCGGCAAAAATTATATCTAATTTTAATATAAATTTTCAGTTCTATTGTATGAGTAAAATCAATATTTTGAAGTTTAGATATTATTGCTTGATAACATTTTTCAAATTCATCATTATTTTTTTCTTCTAAAAAGAAATCAAGCAAGGTATTAGAGATACGAAGGTACATTAACTCATCTTTATTTAATCGCACAAGCATTTGTTCTAATTTTATAATAGCCTCCTCTCTTTTATTATCACAATGAAATGAAACAATTGCTCCTATCCATTCAAGATAATTTTGATCTGATAGTGACAATCTATGCCATTTATCAATTTCTAAACTGTATAAATATTTTAATGAATCATACTCACGCTTTACTAGAAAAGATTCTACCAACTCTTTAAATTGTACCAACTTAGATGTCTCGCCAAGTACACTATCATCAAAAAAATAGTTCATTGTAACATTCATTTTTTTTGATAATGAATATAAAAGATCCGAACCAGGCATATACTTGCCCTTTTCCATTCTACTAATTTGACCTTGTTCACATACCCCTTCTGCTAATTCTTTTTGGGATAGCCCTAATTCCAATCGTTTACTTTTTAATCTTGTGGCTAATAATGTACTCATACTACTCCCTTAACATTTTATAATTTATTTTTCATTATATCATATGAGTTAAATTATATAAAATTAATTTTATATGACAATAGTGATTTTTATATTAGTTTCATTGAAACGAGGCCAAAATTGCTAATCTATAGTTGACGCAAAAATTATAACTGCATGGCTATTCGCCCTGCCAACACTTGGTATCCCGCAACGGTCAAATGCAGTCCATCAGTGGTAAATGCTTCTGCCAATTGTCCTACTTCGTCTAACAGACTGTCGTAGACATTGACAAAAGTCACATTCATATAAGCAGAAGTCAACTCTTGATAGACATGGTTGAGACTTTGAATTTTTCGATTGCTTCTTAGATGAACGCGCTTTTTGTAAGTAGGGCTTTCATTGACTGGTAAAACAGACAGAAGGCAGATTTCTGCAAGAGGATAATTTCTAGCAATCGTTTGGATGATAGTTTCCACATTTTTCACCGTTTCTTGCTGCGGAATTTCCTTTCCAATATCATTAGTGCCGATGAGAAGAAAAATCTTATCAACTGCCTGCCCAAATAAGAGAGAGTCTAAATGCTCTAGTAGCAAATCCGACCGATAACCTCGAATACCACGATTTATCACTGTTTTGGGCGTCTTCAACAGCTCGTACAATGGAAAATATTCAACTATAGAATCTCCCAGAAAAAGTACATCGGGATCTTTGATGGATATACAATTCAAATCTTGGTATTTTTTTCTAATTTGTTCTTGTTCATTTAAAAGCCATTGGTCTAGTAATTGAACTGTCATATACACGCTCCTTTGATCAAATAGTTCTCTAATACTGTCAGGACGCCCGCCTCTGTATTGGCTGGTGCAAGGTGATTGGCAACTGTTTTTACTCTCGGATCAGCATTCTCCATAGCATAGGAAATCCCTGCTAATTGCAGCATTTCAATGTCATTTTCACTATCTCCAAAGGCCATGATGTCCTGCTCTTGAATTTTCCATTTCTGCATCAGTTGTTTCAATCCCCAAGCTTTATGGATCCCTTTTTGTAAAATATCAATCGCTCCATAACCGCTTGTGACCGCATTTAAGGTACCTTCAAAATCCTGATTGAGCTGTCGAGTAGCTTGAACTGCTACTTGCTCGTTTACCATCATACTCATTTTCAAGACTTGTGGAAAATCGTCCGGGCGCAATGCTTCGACAAAGTTTATCTTTCGATAAAATTCTCGTGCCATTTCTGCTGTCATAACTTTTTCAATCATAGGAAAAGTTGTCCCCGTTTTGACAAAGGCACCATTTTCAGCTGTAACAACTAAGTGTACATCGCATTCTCTCCCTTCAAAATAAGACAAAACCTGTGCCACCAAGTCCGGAGACCAACATGTGCCCAGCAGTACCTCATTTTTATCAAAAATCCGCGCTCCATTTGCGGCAATCAAGGTCAAGCGCTCCAGCAAATCACCAAATAACAAGCGCATTCGGTGAATTTCATTGCCCGTTGCCACCACAAACCGAATCTCCCGCTTGTCCAGCTCATCCAATATATTTTTCAACCGACCTCGATCGAATTCCCCTTTTTCATCTAAGAGCGTTCCGTCCATATCGGTCACAATCATCTTAATTGTCATGTTATCACCTCTAACAATCATTCATTTCAAATTCAAATCTCGTCATCCATTTATTTCATAATGTTCGACTATCCTTTCGCCATTTCTATAATTCCGCTTGGATAATGCAAAACATTATTGGCTACATTTACATCTTATTTCAAAAGGATTATATTACGTCTAAATATATCCCAGTAAACAAAGTTTTTCTTTTATTTTACCAAAAAGAGAGTTGAAGAGGAAACAATTGTATTCCAGCAAGGATTGGTCTTTTTAGTTATAGTTTAAAACTATATTCTTTTCTCTAAATTAACTATTTTTCAAACATGCTCAGCTTTTGTACAATAAAAAGCAAGAAATCTAGAAAGAGGCATGTATATGACACAATCAAAATTCCAACTAGTTGGATCTCTTCTTCGTCCAGCTGATCTGCTTAATTATAAAAATAAAATTGAACATCGTGATGACATTCAGTATCCTTTTTATGATAGTTTTCCGGGTTATCGTGAAACAGAAACAGCAGAGATTAAAAAGGTCATTGCTGATGAAAAGGCAAATGGTATTGATATTTTGACAGATGGTGAATATTCTAAGTCCATGTGGCATTTAGATTTTATTTGGGGACTTAAAGGTATTGAACGTTACATTGCAGACCACGGCTACACTTTTAAAGACCATGATGGCGGACAGTACGAAACACGTAAAGACATCGGTATTCGCATTAGACAGCCACTTTCAGGTAAAAATCATCATTTCTTAGATAGTTACAAACTGCTCAAGGAAGAAGCTGGTGATACGCAAACAAAATTAACGATTTGGGGACCTGCGCATGCTTATACTGAACTGGCTATCTTTGATAAACTTGCTGGTGAAGGGCAAGTTTACAAAACCAATGACGAATTAAAAGCTGGTCTTATCAAGGCCTACAAGGAATTCTTGACAGAATACAAGGAAGCTGGCGGGGCAATCATCCAGTTTGATGATTGCCTTTGGGAACTTTTTGATGAATCAAATCCTGCTTCGTTTTTTGCTGATGGCAATGCTGCGCTAGCTGACTTAGCGGATGAATTTATTGCGATCAATAACGAAGTAGCTGATTACGGTCATCAATTAGGACTCAAAGTTTGGACACATAACTGTCGCGGAAATTATGAAAGCCGTTCTGCCTCAGGCGGAACTTATGAAGCGATTGCGGAAAAATTCTTGCGTGAGCAACACTATGACCGCTTCTTCTTAGAATGGGACAGTGACGTCTCAGGTGATTTGAAAGCCCTTGCTTCTCTTAAAGATAAAGATGCTGAGGTTGTTCTTGGACTCCTTTCCAGTAAGACAACTGATCTTGATGATGAAGAACGTGTTCTCAAGTTATTAGAACAAGCCAGCACCATTTTGCCTAAGGAACGTTTGCTGCTGTCCCATCAATGCGGTTTTGCTTCTTGTGATTCTGGCAATGAGTTGGCTATCCCGCAGCAATGGGCCAAAATCAAACAAGGCCAAGAAATTGCTAAGAAATTTTGGGGTTAAACTGCAAGCACATGACTATTTAGCGAACACTGACAAAAACGCGAAAACAAACTTCTTTTTGAGGTTTGTCTTTTTGATTTCCAGCCAATAAATACCACTGAAAAAGAATACTATTAAAATGATTTCTCTATTGAGAAATTTTTGAAGACAAAACTACAATAATCTACACTTCAACCATTTTCCCTTGCCCCTCTGTTACAATTCTTCAATTCATTTGTGTAATCTGAAAAAGACTGAATCGAAAGATTCGGCCTTTTTTATAAGGAGCAAATTTATCAAATTATACTGTCAATTCAATCTGATTGCCTTCTAAAGCCAGAATGCAGCTTTCATAGTAACCATCACCTGTCAGACGCGGTCCGCTTAAAAGCTGATAGCCGTCTGCTTGAAGCCTCGCTGTCAGTTCATTTACCTTTTCTCTACTTCCTAGACTAAATGCCAAATGGTGATACCCCAAAAAGAGAAGTTCTTGGTTGTTCTCCGCTAAACCTTCCTTTCGAGTCATGATTTCCAATCTCGCCCCTTCGTCAAAGCTGAGGAAGTAAGACTGAAAACCTGTTTTTTTATTATGGTAAAGCTGATTACTTTTCGCTTCAAAATATGTTTCAAAGAAGCGTTTAGCTCCTTCTAAATCTCGAACATAAAGGGCTGCGTGCTCAATCTTCATAGAGTTTTCCTCCATTCGTTGCAATAACTTCTTTATACCAATCAAATGATTTCTTCTTATAGCGAGCCAAAGTCCCTGTTCCATCATCGTTTCGATCAACATAGATAAATCCGTACCGCTTGCTCATCTGAGCTGTTGAAGCAGACACAAGGTCAATACAGCCCCAAGTGGTGTAGCCCCAGAGTTCAACACCATCTTCAATTGCTTCGCCGACCTGCTGTAAATGCCGTTTAAGATAATCAATGCGATAATCATCTTCAACAGTCGGACCATCAGGACCATCTACCAAGACATCTTTCGCACCAAGACCATTTTCTACGATAAAAAGTGGTAACTGGTAACGGTCATAGAAAGCATTGAGAACCAGACGCAGACCAATTGGATCCACTTGCCAGCCCCATTCTGAAGCAGTTAGATAAGGATTTTGCAACCCACCCAGCACATTTCCACGACCAGAAGAATAACTTTCCGGATCATGGGCAGCAACCACACTCATGTAATAAGAGAAGGAGACGAAATCTACGGTATGCTCTGCCATCAATTCTTTATCACCTGGTGCAAATTGGATCTTGATTCCATTTTCCTTGAAAAAACGGTTCATATATGCTGGATATTTACCACGCGCATGAATATCTGAAAAGAGATAATTCTGATTTTCAAACTCACGGGCAGCCAGTACATCCTCTGGTTTTGGCGTCATCGGATAAGTCGGCATAGCTAGCACCATACACCCAATCTTAAAATCTGGATTGATTTCATGCCCAATTTTAGTTGCAAGAGCTGATGCCACTAGTTCGTGATGAACAGCTTGATAAAGATCTTGTTTGGACAATTCTTCTACTGGAGTTGCAATCCCTCCACTCATAAACGGCGCATGAAGAACAGAGTTGATTTCATTAAAGGTCAACCAATAGTTCACCTTGTCTTTGTAACGAGTAAAGACGGTACGAACATAGCGCTCATAAAAGCCAATCAAATCACGATTTGCCCAACCATTATACTGACGCGCCAAATGCAAAGGTGTTTCATAATGTGACAAAGTCACCAAAGGTTCAATGTTATATTTGGCCAATTCATCAAAAAGGTCGTCATAAAACTTTAGACCTGCTTCATTTGGCTCCGTTTCATCACCATTTGGAAAAATCCGTGACCAAGCAATAGAAGTACGATAAACCTTGAAGCCTATTTCTACAAAAAGGGCAATATCTTCTTTGTAACGATGATAAAAGTCAATTCCTTCCAATTTTAGGTTATCAGCTGTTGGCTTATCTGTAATCAAAGGATTGAGATCACCTGCATTAGCTGGTATGCCACCTTTTGGCGTCACATCTTGAACCGAAAGACCTTTACCGTCCACATCGTAAGCACCCTCGTATTGATTGGCAGCTGTTGCACCACCCCAAAGAAAATCTGCTGGAAATTTACCCATGGCTTCTACCTCTTTTATTTTTCACTTAATTATATTATAATCTTAGGCAAGAGTATTTTCTAGCACAATTCTCTTATAAATTGGTATTATTCTACGAAAGAGGCTACACTTATGGATCTGGGAACATTACATAAAGATATCGTTTACAAAAACCAAGGTACTCCGTACTCTCTCACACGAACCATTACCCGAAATGGTCAACCAGACATTCTCTTTCATTGGCATACGGATATTGAACTGATTTACGTCCATGAGGGGACAGCACAGTTTCACATTGATTATGATTACTTTAATAGTGAAGCAGGTGATATTATCCTTATTCGTCCCAATGCTCTTCACTCGATTCACCCGATTGAAAATCGCCGCCATTACATGGATGCTCTCAACTTTCATTTGGATTTGATGGGCTATTCTACTATGGACCAAGCCAGTATTGACTATTTGCAGCCACTTTACAATGGACAATTAGATTTTGTACACGTCATCAAGCCTAATCAACCAGCCTATACAGACATTCGGCAATGTTTACTTGATGCTATGAAAATAGGCTATTATCGCACAAAATATTTTGAATTTCAACTCAAAGCCCAGCTCAATCAACTCTTTTATCTTTTATTTGAAAATGGTTATGTCATTTCAAAAGAGCAAACCTTAGAAGGCTATCGCAAGGAAGAAAAAATCCGTACCATTATTGACTATATCAGCGCTCATTATCAAGAAGAGCTCACTATTGACCAACTTGCCAAAATTTGTAGTTACAGCGATACGCATTTCATGAATTTCTTTAAAAAACATTTGGGGGTGTCTTGTATAGAATATGTAATTCAATTTCGCTTGCGAAAAGCGGCTGAACTCTTGCAGCATTCTACCTTACCCGTCCTAGAAATTGCTGCCCAATCTGGCTTTAACAACCTCTCTAACTTCAATCGGCAGTTTAAAAAGTATTACCAACTAACTCCTAGTCAATATCGTAAAAAATAACAAGGAGGGACTCCATGAAAGATATTATCTGGTTATTTCCGCTGCTTTTCATTTTTCATGATTTAGAAGAAATCATTGGTTTCATACCATGGCTACAGCGGAATGAGCAGCTACTGGTCAAAAAAGCCACGGTCATTCTAAAGGCCCACAAAGACTTATCCACAGAAGGGTTCGCACTAGCTGTAGCAGAAGAATTTGTCGTGGTTTTCTTTGTCTCTTTCTTTGCTATTTTTTACCATACTCGCTTCCTTTACCTCATCTGGTTGGGTGGATTCGTCGCTTTCGCTCTTCATCTGGTGCTTCATATCCTGCAAGCTATCTGGATTAGGCGCTATATACCAGCTCTTGCAACCTCTATCTTGTGTTTACCTGTTAGCAGTATTATCATTTGGAAAACCACCACTTTACTTCATATCAACACAATTGAACTTCTTGTTTTCAGTCTCATTGGCGTTCTCATCGTTATCAGCAATCTATTTTTTGCACTTTGGTTAGGAAAACAATTTTCTGCCCGGTTAAACTAAAGCCATTTTGAATATCTAAAAAACGCTTAAACATTGTCTGCTGCAAGACTCTTTTAAGCGCTTTTTATTTTAATCTCAACTATTTGTCCCATTTCAAATTTACATGCTCATTCATTTCCTGATAAGCTGTGTCAATTCGTTCTTTGGTGGCTTGGTCTAATTGATTACGGTATTTTCCACCTTCAATGAAATCTTCTAAAATATAGGTCTGGTAGGTGTAGAGAGGATAGCCTTCTGGTGAATACGTCCCTTTCGCCACACGACTAACCCAACTTGGATGTGCCTGTACCTTCTTGATAATCGTCCCTTTCTTTGATTTCTCAACTGTCACGTCCATGAGCACGCCGCGTTCTGTCCATTTCTTATTTTCCACACCGTCCATCGTCTCGATTCGTTGATTGGAGAGGAAATTTCCCATAGAATAGATAATGAATTTCTTTTGCCCATTTTGTGTGACGACTTCTGACGGCTCAACGACATGCGGATGTCCTCCAAAAATAATGTCCGCTCCCCATTCAATCATTTTATGATAAAGAGTGACTTGTTCCTCTGTCGGTTCAAGCTTGTATTCCACGCCCATTTGTGGCATGACAACGGTAATGTCAGCCTCTTTTTCGGCTCGCTCAATTTCTTTTTTCATCTTTTCTTCATTTAAATCCGACAAATGATGATTATAGTCTGCCTGAGAGAGATTTTCCTCTAAGCCATTAAATCCATAGGAATAAGCTAAGAGCGCAATTTTAATCCCATTCACTTTTTTAATCACAAGTGAGGTTTTGTCCCTATTTTTATGTGTATAAACCCCAATCGGTGTAATTCCGTGCTGCTCAAATGCTTTTGCCGTTGAAAAAACACCTTTCAATTGAGAATCCAAAATATGATTGTGTGCCAAATCCACAACTTGATAACCAGCATCTTTGATAGCTGACACCACCGACTCTGGCGCATTGAACAGTGGGTAACCCGCCAAAGGATAATTTGGTCGGATAGTCCCCTCGAAGTCTCCTAATACCAAGTCCGCCTTTTTCAACCAAGGCTTGACATATTGATAATTTTCTGTGAAATCATAGGTCCCATCTGACTGTAAGACACTCATATATAGAAGGTCATGATACAGCAAATCTCCATTTGCCATGATACGAGCCGTCTGTACACCGTTTGGGAAAGAGGACGTTTTTTTCTTTTGTACAACATTTGTTTTTGTCGGCTTTGCCTTAATCTTAACACTATCGTTTATTTTCTCAGCTAATAAAATCCCACTTGCTACTAAAAACACTACGCAAAGCAAGCCTAAAATAAACTGCCAATTAGTTGCTGACTGTATTTTTCGTTCTGATCTTTTCATGTTCCATTCTCCTCTATCTACATTGTAGCACAAAGAAGCAAACATGACGCAAGAAATGATAAATAATAAAAAGGACGAAGCAGATTATACTGTTCTTCAATTGGATTTTTCGACCAACTGTTTGAAACTGTATAAATACTTGTCCTTTTTCTTAAATTATTTACTTACTTTTAATAATGCGTTGCCTATCCGTACATCACCATGAGCTAGCGCTTCAACTGCCTTATAATTAGCTGTATCGGTAACAATGATAGGAGTCGTAACTGAGCACCCAGCAGCACACCATAAAGAATCAGTCTGAAACCTTGAATAGCTGTCAAACCAGAACCAATCAAGCTAGAAGCTGTATTAGCGATTGGTCCCACAAGTAAGAAGGTCAAAGATACTGCAATATAAGAGTCACGAATGGAACCATGAACACTTTGACAAAGTCTGGCGTGATTTTTTTCATGAATTTCTCTATGTGAGATGCTGCCCAAACTACCAAAATAGCAGGAATAACCGTTGACAGATAGTCTCCTGTCGGCAAGATCAATGGAATACTAAAGAAGTTTACTGCTCCAACTTTCCCCAAAGCTGTCATAGTAGCTTCCAAGTTCGGATAGACTAGAGCCGCTGCAATTGCTAATGCAGTGAAGTCATTCATTTTGAACTTACGAGCAGCATTGAGAGCAATCATAATCGGTAAGAATTGGAAGAATCCGTCACCTGCTGCTGTCAAGACAAGTGCAACACCATTGTTCTTTGCTGTCCAGCCTAAGATTGCGGTCAGGATAGCGACCACACCTTTAATAATCCCAGCTGCCGCTAAAGGACCAAGGAAGGGTTGAAAGTCAATAAAGGCATCGAGTGGATTTTTCTTCACCGCTTCTTCATGTGCTTCCACACCTGCACACCACCGACTGCCAATACCGCTGCATAAACATCAGGGACATGATTTCCAATCACAACCTGATACTGACCTCCAGCCTTCACTACGGTCATTACACTATCACGCGCCATAAGATAGTCAGTATCTGACTTGCTTTTACCTTTTAGAGTAAAGCGTAAACGGGTTACACAGTGCTTAACACTGCTAACTTATCACAGCCTCTGACGTGATTGAGAATATCCTGAGCTAAGTCCGTATAATCTTTTTCCATAATAGACCTCCTTTAATTTTTAGGCCAGCCATTTGTTACACATATAAATATAGAAAACTGTAACAAAAAACCTAAACATACACCAAATAGAAAGTAGTTTTCCTACCTTATATCTCGTATTTGTCTAGGTTTTGCCTGCATGACCAGTAACAATCCATGAATTAAGCATAGCACAAATTTTGAGATTTGCGAGCGGTTTCTAAAACTTTTTTAAATAATTATCAGGTGATAAATAAAATAATCGTCTGTTAATTATTTAAAAAAACTTTGACAAGTCGTTCAACCTATCAAAGTTCTTAAAGAGAATGTTATTAGATTATTTAACCATTTGATTTAGTCGTTCATACACTACAACAACTTCTTTTGCTAAATCAATAAACGTTAAGCTCGTCATCAAGTGATCTTGAGCATGCACCATCAAAAGACTGAGCTCAATTTTTTCACCTTGAGCTTCTTGTGTCAGCATCACTGTCTGTGACTTGTGTGCTAAAACTAATGCCTCATCTGCTGCTTTTAACTTTTCATGTGCTTCTTCAAAGAGACCGTTCTTAGCTTTTTGAATCGCTTCAAAAGCATTGCTCTTCGCCTCGCCACCATACATAATGAGGGACATGATACTTTCTAAATTTGAATTTTCCATATCAATCTTCTAGCCTCCGATCAGTTCCTCAGCTAACGCTAGCACCTTTGAACCGTTCATCATGCCATAATCCACCATTGGGATAACTCCAACTGGGATATTCTTTTGTGCTAACTTTTCTGTGAATTGATCTAAAAGATAGCGCACCTGTGGACCTAATAACAAAACATCTACTTTCTTCTCAGAAAGGATATCATCTACTTCTGGTGCTGGAGCTGCAAAAATTTCTGCATCTAATCCTTTTTCATCGGCTGCAGCTTGCATTTTTGTAACAAGCAAGCTGGTACTCATACCCGCAGCACATGCCAACATAATGGTAACTTTAGTCATAATTGTTCCTTTCTATTCATTAAAGTTAACGATCTTTTCTACCGATTAACGGATCTTGCTAAACGTGACACAGTATGTCGAACACCACGAATAGTATTGCTCAGTGCATAAATATTATCCACTACTGCCAAACCACCATAACCTGCATCCCCAATATGTTGAATATCAACACCACAAATTTTATTACGAAGTGCGATTTGTTTAATTGTTTCAATATCCGACGTCTCTTGGCTAGTGCCAATAGCGCTTAAGACTAAACCTCTTTTACTATGTACTAGATCTACGACAGCTCTCATTTCTTCATCACTGAAAGCAGGAACTGTACCAACCGCTGGCACCAAAATCACATCTGCACCAGCTTCTAATAATTGTTCAGCTATCTGAATGTCTGCAACCGGCTCAGATACCCCTGCACCATGCATTTTCCCAGCTATAATCAAACCTGAAAAATGCTGCTTAGCTAATTTTACTGCATCAATAATTTCTTTATTGCTAACTCCTGTTCCTGGATTACCTGTTAAGCAGACAAAATCAAAGCCTAATTTTTCAATTTGTTCAAAAGAAGCCTGACTAGCTTGCCGACCAGCAGCAATCACTTGCACTTCTTCCAACATATCAACTTCCAAATCAACAGGTTCTAAATTCACTCCAATCGGAGCGCCTACCAAGCGATGCAATTCGTGAACAATTTGCTCTTTTTTACAATCTAAGCCAAATATTTCTGGTTGGAAAACATCTAAGCAATTCAGCAAAATCATATCTGCACCAAAAGCTCTTGCAATCTCAGCATTGGTAATATCTCCGATAAAGGTTTCACGAATGACAACATTTTCGGATAAAACAACTCGCCCTTCACTCGCTTGAATGCTTTGCTTGAGCTCTTGGGCTGTCATATTCAAAATTTCCGAAGGATTTGCACTAATTAATCGTTTCATATTCTCATCTCCCTACTGATTTTCTTCTGCTTTAAAGCGTTTTTCAATAGTAATTACAAATGGAATATAGATTAAAATATCAATCACAATAAGAACAGCTTGTAAAATAGACGCTTTAAAACTTCCCGTTGCCAGTAAGCCACTAATAATCGGAGGAGTTGTCCAACCTGGGTCAGTATATGTTAACGGTACAAGACCACTTGCCATGGATGACCATGCAACGATGAGATTCGCAATCGGTGCCAAAATGAATGGGAACAGAAGCAAGATATTTAAGACAATTGGAACACCAAACATCGTTGGCTCATTGATATTGAACAAACCTGGAACCACTGTAATAGGTGCCAGTGTTTTGATCTGCTTGCTTGATTTTCTCTTTTTCGCCAAATAACCAATCGCTAATACCAAGCCAATAGTTGCGCCGCCACCGCCAATGAAGACAAAATTATCCATAAAGACACTGGTAAAGATATGCGGTAGTTTTTCCCCTGCTTGATAAGCAACTTTATTGGCATCGAGATTCGAAAGCCACAATGGTTTCATAACCGCATTGACAACATTTCCTCCATGAAGTCCAACAAACCAGAATGAACTATTTAAAGCAACTAGAATCATCAAACCAAATAAATTATTACCTAGTAGACCTAGCGGTTTTCCTAAAACAGTTTGAGCTACCGCATGCAAATTTGGTAGTTTTAAACTGGCTAAAAGGGCATAAACCAACAACCAGCCTGTGATAATCACTGCACCTGGAATAATGGCGCTGAAACTTTTTGAAACTGCTGGTGGAACACCATCAGGCATTTTAATTTGGACATTATGATTGATGAACCATTGATAGATATAACCATTTACCAAACCAAGAATGATTGCTACAAAAAGGCCTTGTGAAGCTAAAAATGCTGTGGGAACACCGTTTCCTGTTTTAGTAGCAAGAAATGGTGTCACTGTGATAAAGGCAGCAAGCGAGATAATCCCAGAAGGAATCCCATCCACTTTGTATTGGCGGCTCATATAGTAGGCAATCCCAAAACTGGCTACCAAACCAATCAGACCAAAACTACTATCCACGCCTTTCCATAGATAGGCAGAAACCCCAATTTTTGTCAAATAAGCTTCCCATCCTGGAACAGGAAAACTAGCAATGACCATAAACAAAGAACCAATCAACAGTAATGGTACCGCAAGCGTAATGCCGTCCCGAATTGCTACTAAGCCTTTATTGTTCCCCAACTTAATAGCAATAGGCATTAGTTTTGCTTGTAAAAATTTATCCATCTTTACAATCTCCTTTGATTATAATATATTATTAAATAGCAGACAAAATCAACTTTATCTCGCTTTTTAATTATATTTTAAAACAATTATTCCAAAAAGTCAAGCGCTTTCACTTATATTTGATAATTTTTTATAATCAATATATAATAGATGCAGGGAAGGATGGTAGATAATGAATCAAACGAAAAAACAAGCTGAATTACGAACAATTATTTTAGATAAAATTTACGCCAAGGGGCCAATTTCTCGCATTGATATTTCAAAAGAGACGGGCATTACTCCTGCTACAGTTAGTGCGATTACAGGAAGTTTGATCCAAGAAAAACTGCTGTATGAGCTGGGGGAAGATGAAGAACACACAAAAGTCGGGCGAAAGAAAATCCTCTTGGGTATAAAAAAACAGCACTCTTATTTCATCGGTTGCGAACTATCAGAAAAATATTTTTCTTTTGTGTTGAGTGATAATACAGGAAATGTGATTGATAAAGATAAAGCAACCATCACCTCGGAAAAAATTCTAGCAGAAGGCGCTGATTTATTTTGTCATTTACTTGAACAATTCATTTTTCGGAACAATTCCTATACAATTCAAGCCGTGGGAGTAGCTATCCCTGGACGCTATTTGCACAATGATTTGATTACAACAAACAATCAAACATGGAAACAATTTGATCTAGCGAAGATTAAAAACGAGTTTTCTTTTCCAATTTACTTTTCTAATAATGTCAATTGCATGGCACTAGCAAAGCGCCTTTTTTCTGCTTACCAACTGGATGAGAATTTTATCTATTTTCATTTTGCACGGGGTATGCACTGCTCTTATATGTACAATGGCAAAATCTACGGCAAAAGCAATATTGTCATCGGCGAAATTGGTCATACCGTCGTTTGTCCTGACGGAGAAGTCTGTGGTTGTGGACGCAGAGGCTGTTTACAGACTTATGCTAGTGAAAGCTGGCTGATAAAAAAAGCAAAAATCATCTTTGAAACTGCCGAGTTGACACATTTAAAATCACTTGTCACAGATAAAGAAGAGATCACGATTCAAACTATCCTCACAGCATATAACTTAGGAGACCAAGCTATTCTCAATCTCCTGCATTTGGCATTTAAGTATTTGGCACAATCCCTGCTAAACCTTAGCATGATGATTGATGCAAAGAAAATTTATCTGCACAGTCCCATCTTGACTGATGACAAAGTCATTGCAGCTTTCTATCAAGAAATCTCACAACAACCAAAACTACTCTTCAAAGACTTGCCTGAACTCATTATCGAGCCCTACAATGACTTCACTGGTGCAACAGCTGGCGTTGCGCTTTGTCTGCAAAAAGAATTGCTGAGTGTTTAAGTAAAAAAGAGTTTGGGACAAAAAGATTTCAATTTTTAAAAATCTTAATTATTAAGCCCTTCTAATCTATAATTAAATGCGAAAAGCGAATAAAGCAGAATTCTGATTACCAGAAAACTAGTTTTGTTCGCTTTTTATATTTGAGGTCGGACTTTTGTCCCAGCCTCTTTTTATATTTATAACAAATTATTTCAATCGTACTTATAAAAGATGAAAGGACTAAGCTTTTTGCCCAGTCCTTCTTTTTTATTCTAATGGCAGTTCGTCCCACGCTACTTCATATGTGAAAGTAAGTAGCCATATCCTGCTGCTTCCATTTCTTCTTTTTTGATAAAGCGTAGTGCTGCTGAATTGATACAGTAGCGCAGTCCGCCTTGGTCTTGAGGACCATCTGTGAAGACATGCCCCAAATGCGCATTTCCAGAACGAGAACGTACCTCGATTCGCTCCATACCGTGACTTTTATCTTGATAATACTTAATCACATCTTTGGCAATTGGTCTTGTAAAACTCGGCCAACCACAACCCGAATCAAATTTATCACCGGCAAAGAACAGTGGTTCTCCTGTTGTCACATCTACATAAATGCCTTCTTCAAAAGTTGCAAAATACTCATTTTGGAATGGTCGTTCAGTTGCAGCATGTTGGGTGACCTGATAAGCTTCTTCAGACAATGTTTCCTTTAAAGTTGGCTCACTCGGTTTCACATATTGTTTCGGATCTACTAAAGGTTGGTAAGCGTCATTAACACTGATATGACAATAGCCACTGGGATTTTTCTTGAGGTAATCTTGATGATAGTCCTCTGCCAATACATAATGACGCAGTGCTTCTACTTCTACTGCAATCTCCTGACCACATTGCCGCTCTTGCTCTTTCACGACTTCATTGATGACTGACATATCCGTGTCATTTGTATAATAAATACCTGTGCGGTATTGACGGCCAACATCGTTTCCTTGCTTATCGATAGACAGCGGATCAATCACACGGAAATAGTAGAGCAGAATTTCTCGCAAGCTAACCAGATTTTCATCATAAGTCACATGAACCGTTTCCGCATGGTCTGTCTGCTTAACCAGCTGATAGTTTGTCGTCTCAACCTGCCCATTGGCATAACCGACAGTTGTAGCAGTCACACCTTTGATACGAGAAAAATATTCTTCTAACCCCCAAAAACAGCCTCCTGCTAGATAAATTTCAGACATAAAAACACCTCATTTCTTTGTTCTTATTTTCTCACAAATTCCTAAAATGTTATAAGGATTTGATTAGAACTTTCTTGAGAATGATGTGGCAATGAACTGCCAAATACCACTTGTGGTTAGTCCAGATAGTGCAATTTCCCACGAAAATCTTCTATGCTTTCATAGCCTTTTTCTTCCATAATCGCTTTCAGCTCATTTGTAATGCGCTCAAAAGCCCCTACACCTTCTTTATGCAGCGTTGTTCCAACTTGCACCATACTGGCTCCGCAAAGAATGTGCTCAAAAGCGTCCCGACCTGTCAATACACCGCCCGTACCAATGATTTGAATCGAAGGATTAAGTCGTTGATAAAAAGCATGAACATTAGCAAGTGCAGTTGGTTTGATGTATTCACCACCAATACCACCAAAGCCTTTTTTCGGACGAATGACAACTGTTTCATCGTTAATATACAGCCCGTTACCAATTGAATTAACACAGTTGACAAAACAAAGTGGTAATTTATTGAAAATCGCTGCTGCCTGATCAAAATGCGCAATATCAAAATAAGGTGGTAATTTAATCCCCAACGGTTTAGTGAAATAGGCAAATACTTCACTCAAAATTTTTTCCGTCATTTCAAAATCATAGGCAATTTGTGGCTTGCCAGGAACATTGGGACAAGACAGATTAAGCTCGGTCAATCCTTTAAAATCACTGTCTTGTACCTTTTTCAAAAGAATGTGAGTTTCTTCTGGTGACAGCCCCACAAGAGATAAAAAGAATGTTTGATCGGGTTCTATCTTTTGCAAATCTAACAAGTAATCCAGATAGTAATCTAGTCCATGATTTGGTAACCCCATTGAATTGATTGAGCCGAGCGGCACATCTTGGTAGCGAGGTTCAGGATTTCCTACTCTCGCTTGCAAAGTGGCTGTCTTAGTGACAAAGGTTCCTGCAGCAGATTGTTTGACTTTTTCTAACTCCTCTATTGTCATACAAGCTACTCCAGCCGCATTCATCAGGCAATTGTCAAAAGAAAAACCAGCAATTTGTGTTTGAGTTGATACCATGAAATACTCCTTTAGTTTTTTCTATTGTACCACTAAAAGCAGAAATATGACTCTTTGAACAGAATAGAAGAAAAAAATGTTCGGGATAAACAAATAAATTTTTGATACGCAAAATTCTGGCATCAAACTCCGTCGGAATTTTCAGAAAATTCAACTTTTTTCTTTACAGTATAAAATTTTTCTGCTATAATGACACACGTAATAAACGATAATCTACACTGATTTGGACGAAAGTCTCGTTCTGTGATGGAGCTAGGATTGTTGAAAGCTAGAAGAGATAAATCTAACTAATCATATAAAGCAATCTCTATTCGGCTACCTATTTTTTCCATGACCGTTTGAGCATAGTGAATTACGGACATGGATATTAAGAAACATAGTCATGTGAATGCTTTTGTTTTTCACGGTCTTAGTATCTTATTGCAACCGAACTCGGACGAAAGTCTAGCATGTTCAGCGTAATTGAACTCGACCTAAAAACTTCAGAAAAAAGATAAATATTCCTTGAAGCATCGCTTCTTCGTCATATTTCCTATTTTTCTTTTGTTTTTCACGGTCTTAGTATCTTATTTAAGGAGAAGTCTATGACAACTGCTAAAGAATATATCCAAAACACTTTTGAACTGGTGAAAGCTCGCAATGCTCACGAAGCAGAATTTCTGCAAGCAGTGGAAGAATTTTTAAACACACTTGAGCCCGTTTTTGAAAAACATCCTGAATACATCGAAGAAAATATCTTGGCACGCATTACCGAACCAGAACGTGTGATTAGCTTCCGCGTCCCTTGGGTTGATCGCAACGGCAAGGTGCAAGTCAATCGCGGTTACCGCGTTCAATTCAATTCCGCAGTTGGCCCCTATAAAGGCGGACTTCGGTTCCACCCAACAGTCAACCAAGGGATTTTGAAATTCCTCGGTTTTGAACAAATCTTTAAAAATGTCTTGACCGGTCTACCAATCGGCGGTGGTAAAGGTGGAGCTGACTTTGATCCGAAAGGCAAGACGGACGCTGAAGTCATGCGTTTCTGCCAAAGTTTCATGACAGAATTGCAAAAATACATCGGTCCTTCTCTTGATGTCCCTGCTGGTGACATTGGGGTTGGTGGACGCGAGATTGGCTATCTGTATGGTCAATACAAGCGTCTACGTCAGTTTGATGCCGGTGTCTTGACGGGTAAACCACTTAGATTTGGAGGTTCTCTAATCCGTCCAGAAGCAACTGGTTATGGACTTGTTTACTATACACAAGAAATGCTCAAGGCAAACGGTGAAAGTTTTGACGGAAAGACCGTTGTCGTATCCGGTGCTGGTAATGTAGCTCAGTATGCTGTGCAAAAAGCAACTGAACTCGGTGCCAAAGTCATTTCTGTGTCTGATTCAAATGGTTATATCATTGACAAGGACGGAATTGACTTTGATCTTCTGACAGATGTGAAAGTAAAACGCCGTGCTCGTCTGACAGAATACGCTGCCGAAAGAGCAAGTGCCACTTACTACGAAGGCTCTGTCTGGACTTACGAAGGTTCCTTTGACATTGCTCTGCCATGTGCTACTCAAAATGAAATCAACGGTGAGGCAGCAAAACGCTTGGTTGCTCAAGGAGTTCGCTGTGTATCAGAAGGTGCCAATATGCCAAGCAATTTGGATGCTATTGCCGTTTACAAAGAACATAATCTCCTTTATGGTCCTGCTAAAGCCGCCAATGCTGGTGGAGTTGCTGTATCTGCACTCGAAATGAGCCAAAATAGCCTCCGTCTTTCATGGACGCGTGAGGAAGTTGATAGTCGTCTCCAAAACATCATGACAAATATTTTCAACACCGCTAAGACAACCGCTGAAAACTACGATCTTGGTAACGATTATCTAGCCGGAGCAAACATTGCTGCTTTTGAAAATATTGCCAATGCGATGATTGCCCAAGGAATTGTTTAAACGAATACATGACAAAAGGCTGTGGACAGGTTTGTCCACAGCCTTTTACTGTTCTTCTGCTGAAATAAGCAATCAATCGCTATTTCTAAAACTTCACGCTTTTGGTTTCTCCCCACTTGACATTGTCATAAGCGAGAGTATAGGGCTGCTGCGAGCCGTCCTCACCGTCATACATCAGCTTCCATTCCACCTTTTCGCCCGCCGCAAGCTCCTCTTTTATGTTGGCAGTGTCAAAAGTAGCGTCATCCAAGACATAGGATTCTCCCATTTCGTCTTGTAAATCAAAGTCATAGACATTGAGAGGGAGAGATTCGCTAGAGGTATTTTCGATAATGACCTTGGCGGTAATCATTGCTCCTGTTGCTTGCCCTTTCATCCGCTCTTTGGAGTCCACATGAATGTATTGAACAGTGATTTTCATTCCATTTTCAAAACGCACGCTGTCTCCCAGACGGTGATGTTTATAACTATCTTGATAAACTGCAGTTCGAACACCATGCCCTAGAACGGCAAAGTTAAAAATACTTAAACCAGCCACCACGAGGGTCATGAATACAAGCATGACACAGCTAATGATGGTCGTCCAAAACAAAGGCTGCTTATACAGGGGCTGTTTCAAGCGATAGACGTGACCGGCAGGGGTTTTTATTTCATGCGGTACTTGTTCTTCCATAATAATCTCCTTTCTGCTTACGCTGGTGCATAAATCGTTGGCAAATCAATTCCTTCCTTTAATAAAGCGTCATGATACAGTCTGTAAAATTGATGGTAAACGATGCTTTGGCTACCACTTTGGACGGTGATACTAATACGAAAATAAAATTGACCATTTTCGCTAACTTGCGGACCTAAAATCGTCGGTTCCTGCAAAATTTCTACTTGATCGCCCGCATATTCTTGATTGACCTGCTGGATAATCCGAGTGACCTTCTCCAAATCCGTCTGAGCGTATAATGGAATATCAATGAGCGCTCGCATATTACCGCGTGAGAGATTGCTGACGACAGTAATATTGCGATTAGGAACGTAATGCAAAGTGCCATCTGCATCGCGCACTTGTGTCGTCCGAATTCCGACACTCACAACTGTTCCTGCGATTTTAATCGAGCCATTAGTCAGACGAACGCTGTCTCCGACATCCAACTGCCGCTCCAACAAAATAAAGAAACCATTGACTAAATCAGACAAGAAGCCTTGCGCTCCCATCCCGATTGCCACCCCAGCAATCCCAGCTCCTGCTAGTAAACTAGACACCGGCAAGCCTAAAATCGCTAATATCCAATAAATCAAGAGAAAGTAAAGGGTGTAATTCAGCAAATTTTCCATCAAACGAGTGAGGGTCTTTTGCCTCCCTTCGTCTTGACTAGAGAGTTTCAAAGAGGGGGAGATAATCTTTCTTACGAGTACATGTACCAGCTTTTTAGCGAGGTAAAAGAGAGCTAGCAAGAGCAAAAGTGAAACGAGCTTGCTAAAGACATCATCTACCAAATGAGACCAGTTGAGTTTTTCAAAATAACGAGAGAATACATTCTTGTTCGCAAATAGCATAGCTACCTCCTACTTATTTCTATTATACCATATCCGAGTCTTATCGGCGCACGTACTCTGTCGTCAAGGATAATTTATCTGGCTTTCACCTCATCTACGAGTACAAAAAAGTTGGGAAGATCCCAACCTCATTTTTTAATTAGTTCACTTCTACTTTAGGCACTTTCCCCTTGCGGCGGGCAAGGATATCCGCATAATGTTTGCGGCTGTTGTTGAGTACGGAAAGGACATTTTGGTAAAACTCATCGGATTTGACCTGACTTAAAATTTCGACATAGTCTGCCAACTGTTGGTAAGGCGTCGCCACTTCTTTGCGCAATTGTTTGACATCATAGCTCACTTTTTGTAACTTCTCTTGTGAGCGCGAGGCAAAGAGTTGCTCAAAAGCGGCGTGGCTCTCCGTCAGATTGTCGACAAATTTCCCAATCGCCAAAGTCCCCACCTGCTCCTTATAGGGGGCTGTTTTGAGTTTTTCCAGCAAGCTGTCAATGAGGGCTGTTTCTTCCTCGTAGTGCTTGGTGTGTGCACCCTTGTACTGCTCAAAGAGGCGTTTCAAACTTTCATACGCTGACTTTTCCTCTTCACGCTTGGCTGCTCGATAAGGCTTAATCGCATCACGAAGAGCTTGCAAATCCGCGTCACGCAACTCGTCAGCCGCGCTAATCGAAGCTGACTTTTCGCTCGCCCGAATCTGACCCAGCGAAGCCTGATAAGATGGCAGAGCCGCTTTTAGCTTCTTTACCAAAGCAGCTAACACTTCTTCATTTTTGAAGTCTAACCCTTCTTTTTCCACATCATCCAAAAACCGAGTGATAAACTGAACAAACTCGGCTGAGCGGAGATTGCTAATTTTAAGTCCAATGAGCTTTTCTTGCTTCATACATTCCTTCTTTCCTCTTTTACTTGTCACTTAAAGCAACAGTCTCAATGACCTCTCCTTTTTCCGTCAGCGCGGCGGATGACCTCAACTACTTTTCGTTTGCTTCGTCCGCTCGGCGGAAAGTTTCTCTTCCTTTTGGTTTACTCCGTCCGCTCGGCGGACAGCATGAATCAAAAGAAATTTATCTCGTCCGCCGGGCGGACGGTCTGAACTACAAGCCGTTTGCCTTGTCAGCCGCGCGGACGAAGTGAAATTGTCTCGTTTCACCTCATCAGTCAACAAAATTCAGAAAAATCATCTCATTTAGTATAACATGAATGGGAAATTATAGGAAATTTTCTGAAAAAGAATGATTAAAAATCCGAACGATGGAAATGACGAACTTCTTCTGTAAGGATACGATGAAATTCTAATTCCCTTGTTAATTCTAATAACTGTAGCCCTTGAGTAATTAACTGTTCGTCATGCCTACAGATACCCAACCGAACCTGCGAGAAGCCCAATTGATCATAACGTTTCAACTTCCTAGCCAACTCAAATGCACGATTTGTAATACGACAACAATCATTAAAATAATTATTCTACAAATACAACCATATCTAAATATTATCAAAATACTATTACTACTTTTTTACTTCTAATTTTAGGAAAGGATAACTATGAAACCAAGAGATGCTGTCCCAAATAATGGACGAATCAATTTTTAATATTTGATTTATGAAAAGAAATAAATACTTTAAAGAATTGTTTATGTATAACATTCTGGCTTTGATCATTATATTCGTATTAACTAGATTTTTAAAAATTCCATTTAGATGGTGGATTACTATTGCAACTACTTCTTCTGCATACATTGTTTATCGTTGGCTAGATAAAGAGAATCATTAATATCTCTGCCTTAGCAGAGAGGTAGAGGGGCAAATGCCCCTCTATTTTTATCACAAAAAGGAGTCTGAGACAAAATAGTTCTCAGTCACAAAAAAGCTAGAGATTCCCAATTATGGAACTCTAGCTTTTTAAGTTTGAGTCGTTCTCTTATTGTATTTAAGGAGATTATTGGCCATGAGCACTAATCCCATGTCAATTTTCACCTGACGCTTGCCTCTTAGGTTACATCTCTTGTAACCCAAACAAGCCTTTATCTGCCCAAAGACAGGTTCCACATCAATCTTACGTTGATTGAAAATCTGTCTACCTTCGGGAGAGAAAAGCGCTTGGCATTCTTTAGCTTTTAAGTGTTGATAACGTTCGTTGATATATAGTCCCTTTTGAGGGGCTGATTTAGGTTCATCAGCGTAGTAAACCTTGATTTCCTGTTGAAAGTCCGTCTGTGTTTTCTGATGTTTGATATGATGAAAACGATAGCACCAGCCATCAGGATGAGTGTAGCTATCCTCCTTGTCATCATAGTACCAATTCGCTAAGTTTCTAGCCGACTGTTTATACCCTTTCTTCTGTTCCTGATCAAACATGGCATATTTAATCAGATGGTTCACCTCATTTTCATCTAAACGAAGGAGGTTCTCTTCACTTCCATAGCCGGCATCTGCGACAACGGTCTTCAAGTCATGTGGATAAGTTTCAAGGAATGGCAGGAGAGTCTTGGTATCTGTCGGATTTGAGAAGACATCATAATGAAGAACAAATTGATTTTCAGTAGCGATTTGAAGATTGTAAGCAGCCTTGAGTTGACCATTCTTCATGTGGTCTTCTTTCATCCGCATAAAAGTGGCATCTGTATCTGTTTTGGAAAAGCTGTTACGCCCTTCAAATGTCTCTTGGTAGCCTTCATATTTTTCAGCACGTACTGAAAAATCATCCTTGACTTTACGCAGGACTTTCTTGAGTTTCCGACGTTGAGTTTTACGTTCATCCTTTCCTTTAACGGGTGTCTCCTCAATGTCTTGGTTCAGTTTTTCCAATTCTTCTTCGAGGACTTGAGCGAATTCAATCAACTGCTCTGAAGCAATCGGTTCTTCTTCGTCCAGCCTAATGGCCTGATGGATAAGGGGAGTGATTTCTTCTTGAAAATAGACCTGTATCTGTTCTTGAAGTTTGACGGAAAACTTGTCTGTGGCCTTTTTCCACACGAAACTATACTTGTTAGCGTTGGCTTCAATCTTAGTCCCGTCAATAAACAGACAATCTAAGGTCACTAACTCTTCCATTTTTAAACGAAGATTGAGGTCGATGAAAAGATCACGAATGAGCTCTTCCATTCCTTCAGCGACTCGAAAACGATTGATGGTGCGATAGCTGACAACCAACTGTCCTGTTAGGTACTGCATAGCCAGATTTTCAATCATCATTTTTTCGATTTTTCGTCCAGAGAAAATCCCTTGCGAGTAGGCAAATAGTAGAGCGGCTAAAAGCATTTTAGGGTGATAAGACGGGCGACCAAAGTTATGATAGAACGTGTGGAAGTGACGATCCTCCAAGGCATTCACCACTTTTTCAATAGTAAAGACGAGATGGTCTTGTGGCAAGAAAGAACTGATTTCTAGTGGTAAAGTTGTTTGATTTGTGTTATAGTGAATATGCATGGGATAGCCTTTCTAAATGGTTTATTGGGCAATTCTATTTTACCAAGACTATCGTAACCATGCAAAAAGCAACGGCAAATCCGTTGCTTTTTTTGTAGCAAAGGGACTATTGTCCCAGACTCTTTTTGATAGGATCATTAGCTCAATTCCGCTACAATAGCTTTCAACTGATCTTTTGAATGAACACCAACCAGTTTTTTCACTACTTGCCCATCTTTTTTAAAGAGAAGTGTTGGAATAGACATAATCCCAAATTCAGCTGGTGTGGCTGGATTTGCATCCACGTCCATTTTGAAAATCTTCAATTCATCTTCATGCACTTCTTCAGCTAATTTCTCTAAAATCGGTGTTTGCATGCGGCAAGGACCACACCATGCTGCCCAAAAGTCAATGAGGACAAGTCCATCTTTTGTTTTTTCTGCAAAATTTGCATCTGTAATTGCTGTTACCATATTGTTCTCCTCTGACGATGACCGATGCCATCGCTCTATTTCATTTCTTGACAACATTCTACACTAAAAAGAGAAATTTGCAAAATATTTGCTACGGAGCAGATTAGCATTCAATAATTCCAGAAATAGTCTTTTATAAATCAGCAAGTTCTTAAGATTAATCATCGATTGTGACAGAATGTGTTACAGAGCAGAGTTAGTCACTCAAAGAAAAATGATTCGTCATCAAGTTGCTAGCGTCTAAGAGGATTTTATCTAGAAGTTGGTCAGTTGCTTCTTGTACTTTATCACTTATCGTCTGGTTTTCTGCTTCAAAGTCAACTGGATCGCCATTTGCCAAAGATCGGTCAACTCGACCAATCATTTCATGCCCCAGAGCCATGGTTGTTTCTTGGTAATCATCTAAATCTCCCAGATGACTAGAAAAATGAGCATCAGCCAAAGCAGCAATTAAGCGATTGGTCCAGTAGAAGGAATCCGTCGAAACCTTGTCCGTCGTGTTGGCAAAGTAGGCTGGTGTTGTAGAGACTTGGGTAAAGAAAGGCACCGCCGTATTGTAAGGCATAGAACCATAGGACAACCATTGAACGCCTGTCGTTTCTTGCGGTTTATTGGGTCTCAACTGTAAAATCGACGTTTGACTTGTACGGTTGATCCCAATCGTGCGGAAGGTCCGCTGACTGTGAGATGTACCTTCTAAGTCATAAGGATCATAAGGAGAGTCTTGATAATGACCGCTGAGAACATACTTGACATCTTCAATCGTGATTTTACGGTATGGTTTTTGGCACCAAGGAAGGAAAAAGGAGCGTGGGTCTTGCTCAATTTCCGGATTGAGAAAACGCTGAATATCCCAAGCCCGCGGTGTATTGTAATGGCGATCCTTGTCCTTCTGGCTACCAAAAGCATAGCGCGGATTGAAGCCCTCATTCGAGTAATTAAGATTGAGATGATTTTCCTCGATAAAACTTTTAAGATTTGGATGGCAGAGGAAATGCTCTGGGTTATCAAATTCAAAATAATCAAGGCCTAGCTGGTTTGGATTGGTCACATAGGCATCGTCAGGCACGCGTCGTGCCATCCAGTGATGTCCGCCGATTGTCTCCAACCACCAGATTTCGTCCACATCAGAAAAGGCAATCCCGTTTGACTCATAAGTGCCGTATTCTTCAAGAATCTTTCCCAAGCGCAGCACGCCCTCACGCGCCGTTTTGATATAAGGCAACACCAAGGTCAGCATGTCTTCTTCTCCGATACCAGTCGCCACCAAAGGATCGGCTCCCAATACTCGACTATTCGTGGTAATCGTCTCTGTCTCGCTCATGGCTACATTGTAAACATTGATGCCTGCTTCGCCCCAAATCCCGTCCTTAGGAATGGCGTCAGGTACTGCTGTATAGCGGACTGGATTGTCCGGTAAATCTATCTCAAAGGTTGACAGCACAGATTTGTAATGCCGCGGCTGATCTTCTGGGCTAACAACAATAAATTTCTTGGGCGTAAACACACCATTTTGTGAATCTTCTGTACGTGCAACGATAGTTGAACCATCATAACTCGCTTTTTTCCCAACTAAAATCGTCGTACAAGAATCTTGCATACCTTTTTGTCTCATAAATGTTTCCTCTCTTCTATCTTTCTTTTTTTATCCTGAATAGCCTTGCTTTGTTCATCAACTCTCTATTTACTTAAACACCACAATCGTTGCTCCGCTGCCTCCGGCATTTTGCGGTGCATAGCCAAAACTCTTGACATGCTTGTTACGGCGGAGATATTTGGTGACGCCTTCGCGAATGACGCCTGTCCCAATTCCGTGGATAATGTCCACCTGTGCCATATTGTTGAGCAGGGCTTGGTCGATAAAGGTGTCCAGCTCTTGCATGGCTTCTTCATAACGTTTTCCTCGCAAATCCAGTCGGGCTCTTGGTCCGCTTGTGGTTGTTCGTTTCACCACATTGACCTGCTTGCGCTTAGGTTGTTCTTTTTCGGATTTGAGCAGATTAAACTCTGCTTCCTCCAAGGTCATTTTGATGAGTCCAACTTGTGCTTCCCACCGGCCGTCCTTGAGCTGATTGACAAGTGTCCCTCTCTGACCGTAGCTAATCACCAGAATATCGTCTCCCACCTTTGGTTTCCGTGCTTTTTTAGCTTGTTTCAGCACTTTATTCTGTGACAAGTCCACCGTTTCCGGAGCTAATTTTTTCAGCTGGCTTTTGGCTTCGATAATCTCATGCGGTTTAAGACTGGACTTATCATGGAGATTTTTGAGAATGCTCTCACTCTCTGACAAAGCCAGATCAACAATTTCCTGAGCTTCCAACCGTGCCTTATTGAGCTCGGTTTCTTTCTCTCGGTTAAACTCATTGTAAAGTTTTTTAAGTGCTCGGTTAAATTTGAGATTTTCCTGCTCAACCTCACGGATATTGTCTAAGCGCTTGCGGCTTTCCAGCGTTTGCTCCTCCAGTCGCTCAATGATTCGATTAACATCGCTGTCCGTATCGGTCAATTCTTGAGCATCCTTGACCACTCTATCAGATAGACCTAAACGCCTTGCGATCTCAAAGGCATTGGAGCAGCCCGGCACTCCCTGCATAAAGCGATAAGTTGGTCTTAGACTTGCCGTATCAAACTCCATGCTAGCATTTTGTACGCCAGCCATTTCAATCCCATAAGCCTTAAGCTCTGGGTAATGAGTCGTTGCCATTGTCTTGACCTGCCGCAGCCGCAAGTCCTCAAGGATAGCCATTGCAAGAGCTGCTCCTTCCTGCGGATCGGTTCCAGCTCCCAGCTCGTCCAAAAGCACCAAAGAATTTTCGTCTGACTGCTCTAAAATGGCAACAATATTGGTCATGTGGCTAGAGAAAGTCGATAAGCTCTGCTCAATAGACTGCTCATCTCCGATGTCGGCAAAAATTTGGTCAAAAATCCCCACTCGACTACCATTATCCGCCAAAATAGGCAGACCAGACTGCGCCATGAGCTGAGCCAAGCCCAAGGTCTTCAGCATAATTGTCTTCCCACCTGTATTAGGACCAGTAATGACGATTTCCGTTAAATCCGATGCAAAGTACAAATCATTAGCCACTGCATTTTCTATCAAGGGATGAGTAACATGGAGCAGGCGAATATACTTACTATCAGACAGCATCGGCACCACCGCGCCTCTCTCCTGCATAAAACACACTTTTGCCCGAACTAGATCCAAATGCCCAATAATCCAAGCGTTATTAGCAATTTCAACAATATGAGGACGTATTCGATCGGACAACTCTTGCAAGATACGTAGAATCTCATGACGCTCGTCTGCCTGCGCATTGGTGATTTCTTCATTGAGGTTGACTACCGCCCTCGGCTCGATATATACTGTATTTCCACTAGCAGAAATATCATGTACCACGCCTGAAATCCGATTACGAAATGTATTCTTAACTGGCAAAACATTGCGACCATTTCGACTGGCTACTACTTGATCTACCAACATATCGCCCTTCGTTTTGAGAATATCTTGCAAAATATCTCTCACTTGAACTTCATTTTCTTGAATTTTCCGGCGAATGCGAGCTAAATTGTCACTCGCAAAGCTTTCGACAAATCCACCCTCATTGATGGCTTGCAGCAATCCTTGCAGGTTAGGAAAAGCCAGTAATTTTTCAAAAAGACGGTTCAAGCGTTGCAAATCAACATTTTCCAACTTATCATAGAAATCAGTTAATTCTTGCGTGACAGTTAAAATACGCTTCAGAGCAAGAAATTCTTCAATATTTAAGTCGCCTTCCAGCTCCAAACGCTTGGTCAGTCCAGTAATGTCTTGAGTCGCAGCTAAGCTGAAATGCGGACGTTGCACAAAAATCTGCTGCATGTCCGTCATTTCTAAAAATGCTGTCTCCAACCGTTCCTGTTTATTAGATGGAAAAAGCTGTCCTAGCTCTAAACGGCCTTGTTCTGTTAACAGATAGGGTTCAAAGAGTGCCTTGATTTTCCCAAATTCTAATGTTTCTAAAATTTTTCTATTCATATGCTTATC
Source organism: Streptococcus constellatus subsp. constellatus (assembly GCF_023167545.1). Taxonomy (NCBI): domain Bacteria; kingdom Bacillati; phylum Bacillota; class Bacilli; order Lactobacillales; family Streptococcaceae; genus Streptococcus; species Streptococcus constellatus. The sequence goes on along the minus strand of NZ_AP014647.1, from coordinate 217,337 downwards.
TTTCTCGATGAAAAAGAAACTCAGCTAGCACCACCAACTGAGTCTTTGTATTATCCAATGATTTTGGTCACCCAGAGTTGTTTTAACACTCCTGAAGTAATCGGTGTGTGACTAATAATAAAACGAGCTATACTACTTGTATTGAGATGATTTTGAACAACTGGCAAGGGAATCGTCGCCAAAACGGTTAGGAACATTTGAATCCCAAACAAGGTAACACAAAGAGCTAAAACACCACTAGCAACATTGTACCAACGCTCTTTAGCTTTTTTATTTGGAACCAAGTGGATAAAAATTCCAATAAAACGAGCTACACTATACACAATCGTATAAATGACGAGATAAGCCAGACCAGCATAAAATACCTTGTCCAACTGGAACAATTGGCTACTTGGGAAAAAATACGTAAATGTCCCTTCCTGGGCACTCGCATAAGGTACTAAAAGATTGATTTGTTCACCTAAAGATTGGTATAGTAGCCCTGCGATAATAGCTGAAACGACCGCCGAAATAGTATAATAAGTTTGTAGTACAATTCCGCGCGAGTAGCCAATGTAAAAACTCCAAGCTAAAATCAGCAAAATCACTAACGAAATCATACGGTTTCCTCTTGCTCGCTCACTTTTTGCTTGTTGGCTTCTAGCACTTTCTTACGAAGTTCTTCCAGCTCTTGCTCCTTGTCATCAAACTCAATTTCACGTGACAATTGTGTCGCTAAGCTATTGACTGCCAGTAAAATAGCTAGTGTTTCATCATCAGCCATAGGCATCTTTTCTTTAATTGCGTGATATTTTTCTGTCGCAACCTTTTCGACCTCTTCCATGAATAAATTATCGTGTTCTGTTGTTAAGGTTACGCTTTTCTTTCCGAAAATAAATTTGTATCGATTTAAGTTTGCCATAAAATCACCTCAAAATATTATACCAAAAGGAAGCCATTTTGTCAGTTTTTAAAGAAATTTATCACTTTTATGGTACAATAACAATATGGAAAGTATTACCTTACAACCCAGTGAGAAACAAATTCAAGATTTTGTTGCCCAATACCAGGAACAGCTTGTTTCTAGTAAAAATCCTTATATTCGTTACCTTTTTAAGCTTGATAAGGCAACTGCCTCCATCTACACTTCAGGAAAAGTCCTCTTCCAAGGAGAAAAAGCAGAGCAGGCAGCACAATTTTTTGGCTATCAGTCTTCCAGAGAAGAAACGACAGTTCCTCAGCAAAATTGTCCTCTTATCGGGACAGATGAAGTCGGAAATGGCTCTTATTTCGGCGGGCTTGCTGTTGTGGCATCTTTTGTCACACCAGAACAGCATAGGTTTCTACGAAAGCTGGGAGTTGATGACTCTAAAAGCCTGACAGACCAGAAAATCAGGCAAATCGTTCCTTTGTTAAAGGAAAAGATTCAGCACCAAGCTCTGTTACTGTCTCCAAAAAAATACAATCAAGTCATTGCTGCTGGCTATAACGCAGTTTCTGTCAAGGTTGCTCTCCACAATCAAGCTATTTATTTGTTACTACAAACAGGAGTACAGCCTCAAAAAATCGTTATTGATGCTTTCACCAGCGACAAAAATTATCAAAAATATCTCCAGCGAGAAAGCAATCACTTTCCAAACTCTATTACGTTGGAGGAAAAAGCTGAAGGCAAATACCTAGCGGTAGCAGTCAGTTCTATGATCGCACGCGACTTATTTTTAGAAAATCTTGAAAATTTAAGTCAAGAGCTCGGCTACGAATTACCTAGTGGAGCAGGAGTAAAGTCCGATAAAATCGCAAGTCAGCTTCTTCAAACCTACGGTATGAAGAGTTTGGAAGCGAGCGCAAAACTACATTTTAAAAATACTGAAAAAGCAAAAAAACTTCTAGAAAGGTAAGTTATGCAAGCAAAATCAACTACTTTTTCAAAATTTATGAAAGAATGGGGATTTTTTATCCTCTTTATGGTGATTCTATTCTTATCACGCGCCTTTTTCTGGGTTCCTGTCAAGGTAGATGGTCATTCAATGGATCCGACTTTAGCTAACGGAGAATATTTATTTGTGGTCAAACACCTCCCTGTCAATCGCTTTGATATTGTCGTTGCAAGCGAAAAAGACGAAGATGGAAAAACCAAGCAAATTGTCAAGCGTGTTATCGGTCTTCCCGGAGACACTATCCGTTACGAAAATGACCAACTTTATATAAATGGTAAAAAGACTAATGAACCCTACCTTAAAAACTATATAGCAAGATTCAAAGAAGATAAATTGCAGTCAACCTATTCTTATAATAGTTATTTCCAATCTTTAGCAGATAAAGCCAAGTCCTTTACGCAAGATGCCAATGGCAACACAAACTTCACCATTGAAGTTCCAAAAGGTGAGTACCTACTTCTAGGAGATGATCGTCTCGTTTCAAAAGATAGCCGTCAGGTAGGAACGTTTAAAGCTAGTCAACTTCAAGGTGAAGCAAAATTCCGCTTCTGGCCTTTGAATAGAATCGGCACTTTCTAGTCAAGGAATTTTACTTTGATTATTTGAGTCTGGAACATCCGTTTCCAGGCTTTTACCATATCTTTTTGATGACAAATCATAACGGTTGGTTAATCATTCTAGCTCCTTGTCAAGCAAGAAAGGTGGATAAGCTAGTTGCTTATGTGAAGGCGGGACGACAAAAGTAACTTCTTACGAAATACTGACTTTTGTCCCATTCCCATTCTTTTAGTATTAAACAGGAAAATTATGGAATTTTACTTTTCAGGTACCATCGAACGTATTATCTTTGAAAATCCCAGCAGTTTTTTTCGGATTCTGTTGCTAAATATTGACGACACCGATGCGGATTTTGATGATTTTGAGATTATTGTCACCGGCACTATGGCAGATATTATAGAGGGGGAAGACTATACTTTCTGGGGAAATCTCGTGCAACACCCTAAATATGGTGAACAGCTCAAACTAATACGCTATGAGCGTGCTAAACCAACCAGCAAAGGCTTGGTCAAATATTTTTCAAGCGACCATTTTAAAGGAATCGGTGTAAAAACAGCACAAAAAATTGTGGATCTCTACGGCGATAACACGATTGATAAGGTCTTGGCAGAACCCGAAAAATTACATGATATTGTAGGCCTTTCTGCTAAAAATCGCGAAGCCTTTATTATGAAACTAAGACAGAACTACGGTACCGAGCGAGTCCTTGCAAAGCTATCTGAATACGGCATTTCAAATAAACTTGCCTTTCAGATTCAAGATTTTTACAAAGAAGAGACTCTCGAAATTGTCGAACACTATCCTTATCAATTAGTGGAAGATATTCAAGGAATAGGATTTAAAATTGCCGACCAACTGGCGCAAAGCTTAGGAATTGAAAGTACTGCTCCAGAGCGCTTCCGTGCAGGATTACTCCACACACTTCTAACCCAGTCCATGGAAAAAGGCGACACCTATCTTGAAGCAAAAGAGCTTCTGGAACATACGATTGAACTTCTGGAAAGCTCCCGACAGATCGAACTAGCTCCAAATTCTGTTGCAGATGAGCTAGCTCATTTGATTGAAGAAGATAAAGTCCAAAATGTCGATACGAAGATTTTTGAAAACAGTCTCTTTTTTGCTGAAGAAGGAATCTGCAACAATCTCTTACGCATTCTGGAGAAGGAAAATCAAAATAAATATGAACCGGAAAAAATCGAAGCTGCTATTACCCAAATCGAAATTGAGTTTGCCATTTCCTATGATGTGATTCAAAAACAAGCGATTTGTGACGCTATCAATCACAAAATTTTTATCCTAACGGGTGGTCCCGGAACGGGAAAAACGACCGTCATCAATGGAATCATTGCTGTTTACGCTCTGCTGAATGGGTTGGATTTGCGTAAATCTCACGATTTGCCTATCCTGCTAGCAGCTCCGACTGGGCGTGCTGCCAGACGCATGAATGAATTAACAGGGCTTCCAAGCGCTACGATTCATCGGCATTTAGGCATGACAGGAGACGATGACACTAGCCATTTAGACGATTATTTGGACGCAGACTTTATTATTGTCGACGAATTTTCAATGGTAGATACTTGGTTAGCCAATCAACTCCTCAGCAACATTTCATCAAACACCAAACTCCTAATTGTCGGAGATGCTGATCAGCTGCCTTCTGTCAGCCCCGGACAAGTGCTGGCAGATTTACTGAAAATCCCTCTTCTTCCACAGACCAAATTAGAAAAAATTTATCGACAAAGCAAAGATTCCACTATCGTTACCTTAGCCAGTCAGATTCAAAAAGGCATCCTGCCAACTGATTTTATAGAAAAAAAGGCTGACCGTTCTTATTTTGAAGCGCGTAGTGAACATATTCCGCAGATGATTGAACGTATTGTAGAAGCTGCTATCCGCAGTGGCATTCCAGCTCAAGATGTGCAGGTACTTGCGCCTATGTACCGCGGACAGGCTGGGATTGACCACATCAATCAACTCATGCAAAATCTAATCAACCCTGCCGAAAAAGAACAACTCGTCTTTGAAGCAACGGATTGCCAATACCGACAAGGCGACAAGGTGATTCATCTGGTCAATGATGCGGAAAGCAATGTGTTCAACGGTGACTTGGGTTATATCACCGATTTGCTGCCAGCAAAATATACGGACTCTAAACAGGACGAATTGACTATCAACTTTGACGGCAATGAGATTGTTTATCAACGCAGTGAATGGTATAAAATTCGTCTGGCATACGCTATGAGTATCCACAAATCTCAGGGTAGTGAATTTCCTGTAGTCATTTTACCGATTACATCCAGCAGCCACCGTATGCTGCAACGCAATCTTATCTATACTGCTATCACCCGTGCCAAGAGCAAATTGATTCTTCTTGGGGAAAAGTCTGCCTTTGCTTTTGCTGTCCAAAATACTGGGACAACACGTAAAACCTATCTGAAAGAGCGCTTTGAAGACTTTCTCAATGTAGAAAAAGTTATACACACTTCTGTGGATAATTTGGAAACAACTGTGGAAAAATATATCTTGACTGAGGAAAATTTCTTGAAAATCAACCCTATGATTGGAATAACGGATGAGGATATTCAAAGTGTTTTTGGAGAATGATATAAAATAGGAGCGAGGCAGAACTAAAACTTGAAAATTTTTAATTCCTAACCTCACCCCCATAGAATTGCTCAACAACCCGAAAACTGTTGAGTTGGTGAATGACAAAAACGAAGCGTTCATCAAAAATCCTCTTCCGATCTAAAAAAGTGAATGAAGAAGGACTTCCTTCGCAAATCCTAACTTCAACCCCAAAGCATCACTTTGAGCCATTAGCTACTACACTCTTGATTTATTGCATCATATCTTTTGAGGCTGAAGACTTTCGTTTCAGCCTCATTTTACATTCCAAATCCAGTTACTGTCACACCCAAAAGGCGTACACCTCTTGCTTGCTCATCTAAGCTATCATAAATCTCATGTGCAATGCGCTCAATCTGCTCTGCATCTTGCGTCCTGGTCACTAAACTTTGCCTCTTTGTCAACGTCGAAAAATCTGCATAACGAATCTTCAGGACAATCGTCTTTCCAGACTTTTCATGTTTTTTTAAACTACGAGCAACCTTTTGCGATAAAAGTGTCAATTCCTTTTTTATGTCGTCTTCGTCATATAGTAATTTTCCGTAAGTCCTTTCCTTACCAATAGACTTACGAATACGATTGACTTTCACTGGTGAATTGCTGATGCCTCTTGCCTTGCGATAAAGGTCAAAACCAAACCGCCCAAACAAATCAATTAAGGTCAGCTCAGAAATTTTCAACAAATCTTCCCCCGTATAAACACCCATATCATGCAGCTTTGCTACTGTCTTTTTCCCAACACCGTAAAATTTGGCAACATCCATTTGAGACAGAAAAGATTCTGCTTCTCCCGGCAAAACCACGGTCAGCCCGTGAGGCTTTTCATAGTCACTAGCCATTTTTGCCAAAAATTTGTTATAGGAAACACCCGCAGAACTTGTTAAATGAAGCTCTGTCCATATCTCGTGCTGGATTAACTTGGCTATCTTGACAGCAGATTTCATTCTCAGCTTATTTTTGGTCACATCTAGATAGGCTTCATCAATACTAATGGGCTCAATCACATCTGTATATCGCCTGAAAATTTCTCGAATTTGCTGGCTTACTGCCTGATATTTTTCATAATTTCCCGAAATGAAAATCGCTTGCGGACAACGTTCGTACGCTTCTTTGGAACTCATTGCTGAATGCACGCCGAACTTTCGCGCTTCATAATTACAAGTCGAGACAACGCCTCGTCCACCTGTCAAACGGGGATCAGCTCCAATGATGACTGGTTTACCTTTTAGTGCTGGATTATCTCTTTCTTCTATAGCGGCAAAAAAGGCATCCATATCAATGTGAATAATTTTCCGAGACGTATCATTGATTAGAGGAAAGATTAACATCAACACAACTCCTTTCTTGCTTCTGTTCTTTCATTATACAATTTTTATATAATATTTGAAAATAGCTTGTGCTTTTTCAAATATATAATACAATTATTTCTTGTTTTTAAATCTGTATTATAAAAGAAAGTGCTTTTATAACCAGATTCTATTTGTGGAAACGATTACTATATGATATACTTACTTTATAAATGTAACAGTTTTCTGTTGCTAGAAAGATACAAGAGGAAAAAACATGGTTGTTAAAACTGTTGTCGAAGCACAAGATATTTTTGACAAAGCCTGGGAAGGCTTCAAGGGTGAAGATTGGCGAGAAAAAGCCAGTGTATCTCGTTTTGTACAAGCAAACTACACTCCTTATGATGGAGATGAAAGTTTCTTAGCTGGACCAACTGAACGTTCTCTTCACATTAAAAAAATCATTGAAGATACAAAAGCACACTATGAAGAAACGCGTTTCCCAATGGATACACGCGCCACTTCAATCGCTGACATCCCAGCTGGATATATTGACAAAGATAATGAATTGATTTATGGTATCCAAAATGATGAATTGTTTAAGTTGAATTTCATGCCAAAAGGTGGTATCCGTATGGCGGAAACTGCTTTGAAGGAACATGGCTATGAACCAGATCCTAAAATGCATGAAATTTTTACAAAATATGTAACAACTGTAAATGACGGTATTTTCCGTGCGTACACAACAAATATCCGCCGTGCACGCCATGCGCATACTGTTACAGGTTTGCCAGATGCTTACTCACGCGGACGTATCATTGGTGTTTACGCACGTCTTGCTCTTTACGGTGCAGATTACTTGATGGCAGAAAAAGTTGAAGATTGGAATGCTTTAACTGAAATTGACGAAGAAACAATCCGTCTCCGCGAAGAAATCAACCTTCAATACCAATCATTGAAAGAAGTTGTCCGTCTAGGTGACCTTTATGGTCTTGATGTTCGCAGACCTGCTATGAATGTAAAAGAAGCTATTCAATGGGTGAATATCGCTTTCATGGCTGTCTGCCGTGTCGTAAATGGTGCTGCTACTTCTCTTGGACGTGTGCCAATCGTTCTTGATATTTATGCAGAACGCGACCTTGCTCGTGGTACTTTCACAGAATCAGAAATCCAAGAATTCGTTGATGACTTCGTCTTGAAACTTCGTACTGTAAAATTTGCTCGTACAAAAGCATACGATCAACTCTACTCAGGTGACCCAACCTTCATCACAACGTCTATGGCAGGTATGGGAAATGATGGTCGTCACCGTGTGACAAAAATGGACTACCGTTTCTTGAATACACTTGACAATATCGGTAACTCACCAGAGCCAAACTTAACAGTTCTTTGGACAGATAAATTACCATATGCATTCCGTCATTACTGCATGCACATGAGTCACAAACACTCTTCTATCCAATACGAAGGTGTAACAACAATGGCGAAAGATGGCTATGGTGAAATGAGTTGTATTTCATGCTGTGTGTCTCCGCTTGACCCAGAAAATGAAGAACAACGCCATAATATCCAATACTTCGGTGCTCGTGTAAACGTGTTAAAAGCTCTTCTTACAGGTCTTAACGGTGGTTACGATGATGTTCACAAAGATTACAAAGTATTTGACATTGAACCTATTCGTGATGAAGTCCTTAACTTTGATACTGTTAAGGCAAACTTTGAAAAATCGCTCGATTGGTTGACAGATACTTACGTAGATGCATTGAATATCATTCACTACATGACAGATAAGTACAACTACGAAGCTGTTCAAATGGCCTTCTTGCCAACCCACCAACGTGCTAATATGGGATTTGGTATCTGTGGATTTGCCAATACAGTTGATACATTGTCAGCTATTAAGTATGCGACGGTCAAACCAATCCGTGACGAAAATGGTTATATCTACGACTACGAAACTACTGGCGAATACCCACGTTGGGGCGAAGACGATCCTCGCTCAAACGAATTGGCTGAATGGTTGATTGAAGCTTACACTACTCGTCTGCGCAGCCACAAACTCTACAAGAACGCAGAAGCTACTGTATCCCTTCTTACAATCACGTCTAACGTTGCCTACTCTAAACAAACTGGTAACTCACCGGTCCACAAAGGGGTATACCTCAACGAAGATGGTTCAGTGAACTTATCTAAATTGGAATTCTTCTCACCAGGTGCAAACCCATCTAACAAAGCTCGTGGTGGTTGGTTGCAAAACCTCAACTCACTAGCCAGCCTTGACTTTGGCTATGCAGCAGATGGTATCTCTCTCACTACACAAGTTTCACCTCGTGCTCTTGGTAAGACTCGTGAAGAACAAGTGGATAACTTGGTCACAATTCTTGACGGTTACTTTGAAAATGGAGGACAACACGTCAACTTGAACGTTATGGATCTTAAAGATGTCTATGATAAGATTATGAATGGTGAAGATGTTATCGTTCGTATCTCAGGTTACTGTGTCAATACCAAATACCTTACTAAAGAACAAAAAACTGAATTGACTCAACGTGTCTTCCACGAAGTGCTTTCAATGGATGACGCCCTTAGCTAATTCAATTCTATTCTCAAAAACCAGTTGGAAATTCCAGCTGGTTTTCTTCTTTTTTATGCTATAATAGAGGTATTGTTAGTTAAAAGAAAAGGGTGTACAGATGATGGAGAAAAGAGATGTAGAAAGGGAAGACAAATTTAATCTAACTGTTGATGTCCTGATGTTAGCAGGTACGCTTCTGCTTCAAAGTGGTTCTGAAATTTATCGGGTTGAAGATACCATGATTCGGATTGCTCATTCTCAAGGAATTATGGATTGTAATGCACTCGCAATGCCAGTTGCCATTTTCTTTTCAATTGAAAACACCAATATTTCGCGTATGAAACGGATTACTCACTCAAATTATAATATTGAAAAAGTATGTGATGTCAATCAAGTATCACGCGAGCTTGTTAGTGGAGATATCACTCTTGAAGAAGCATTTGAGAAATTAGTTCAGCTAAAAAAGAAAAAAGCGCCTTATACAAATAAACAGCTAACGCTAGCTGCTACTATTAGTGCCCCTTTTTTCTCCATCATGTTTGGTGGCAATCTCTATGATGCACTCGGAGCTGCTCTTGCGACCTTTTTTGGCTTTTCTTTTTCTCTTTTGGTTAATAAATATGTGCGTATTCCCTTTGTCACAGCTTTTGCCGGTGCTTTTGTTTTTGGACTGCTGGCACAAATCTGGGCACGCTATTCTGGCTTTCCTTCAAGTGCTGACTTAATCATCGCAGGTGCTGTCATGCCTTTTGTTCCTGGTATTGCTCTAACCAATGCTGTACGTGATTTAATGACCAATCATCTCAACTCTGGAATGAGCAAAATCTTTGAAACATTGCTAATTACCCTAGCGCTAGGAGCAGGCACTTCCGTAGCTCTCGTCCTAATGAAATAAAAGGTGAATCCATTGATTGTCTTACTACAAGCTGCAGCAAGTTTTCTTGCGATTGTAACGTTCTTAATCGTTTTAAATGTTCAAAAAAGCATGCTCATTCCAGGGGGAGCTCTTGGAATGTTTATCTGGCTATTATATTATGTACTAAAAGGTCCGACAAATGTCATCATTGCTACGTTCATCGCAGCTATTATTGGGTCTTGCATTAGTCAAGTGTTGAGTATTCTCTACAAAACGCCCGCAGTCGTTTTTATCTTAGCCATTTTGGCTCCTTTGGTTCCAGGTTACCTTTCCTATCGTACAACCGCTTTTTTCGTTACCGGAAATTATAGCCACGCTATGGTAAATGCCACACTAGTGGTAATTCTGGCCTTAGTGATTTCGATCGGAATGGCAAGTGGCACAGTGGTGCTTAGACTATACCATTATCTACAAAAGCATCGCTCCTCATAATTCGACATAACTCCTGAAAATGTCCCAAGTCTTTCTTTTCGCAAGAAGGCTTTTTTCTCAGTTTCCACTTTAATTATGATAAAATGGAATAGAATAAGTTTGGTATCAAACCGAAAAATATATAGAGGTAATGATGAACATTGGAATTGATAAAATTGGCTTTGCAACAGCCAATTATGTATTAAAGTTAGCCGATTTAGCAGAGGCACGTAATATTGCGCCAGAAAAATTAAGTAAGGGACTTCTGGTAAAGGAATTCAGTGTCGCTCCTGTTACAGAAGATATTGTAACGATGGGAGCAAGCGCTGCTGCAGCCATTTTGACAGAAGAAGATAAAAATGAGATTGACATGGTTATCGTAGCCAGCGAATCTGGAATTGACCAAAGCAAGGCTTCCGCTGTTTTTGTTCATGGTCTGCTCAGAATTCAGCCATTCACACGCAGCTTTGAAATGAAAGAGGCTTGCTATAGCGCTACTGCCGCACTGGATTATGCGAAGCTGCATGTCGAAAAGCATCCTAGTTCAAAAGTATTGGTCATTGCAAGTGACATTGCCAAGTATGGTATTGAAACACCGGGAGAGCCAACACAAGGGGCTGGAGCAGTGGCTATGCTCATCACAAATAACCCACGGATTCTCATTTTTAATGAAGATAATGTTGCTCAGACGCGAGATATTATGGACTTTTGGCGACCAAATTATTCTACAACGCCGTTTGTCAATGGTCTATATTCTACTCAGCAATATTTGGATAGTTTAGAAACGACTTGGATAGAATATCAAAAACGCAACCAAGTGTCCTTAAAAGATTTTGCAGCAATTTGCTTCCATCTGCCTTATCCCAAACTAGCCTTAAAAGGGCTGAAAAAGATTATGGATAAGAGTTTGCCAATTGAGCAGCAAGAGCAACTACAAGCGAATTTCGAGCAATCTATTCTTTACAGCCAAAAGGTTGGGAATATCTACACAGGCTCTCTCTTTTTAGGTCTACTTTCTCTGCTTGAAAATAGTACGTCTCTTAAAGCAAGTGACCGGATTGCACTTTTTAGCTATGGGAGCGGGGCTGTGTCAGAAATCTTTAGTGGTCAGCTCGTAGCAGGCTTTAAGCAGCAACTGCAAACCAATCATCTGGAAATACTCAACAATCGCACGCTGTTAAGCATTCCAGATTATGAGAAACTATTTTTTGAAGAAGCAAATCTGGATAAAAACGGATCTGCTAGCTTTACAAACTATGAAAACCAGGACTTTGCTTTAGCAGAAATTGTTGAGCACCAACGTAGATACATCAAGGTGGAAAAATAACATGAAGTTAAGTTGGACAGGTTTTTCTAAAAAATCGCTACAAGAACGATTAAAGTTCCTGCAAGATTATCACTTGCTAACCGAAAACAATCAAGCAAACCTTGAATATAATCACACACTTCCTCTTTCAACGGCTGATCAAATGAGCGAAAATGTCATCGGAACCTTTGCCCTTCCTTACGCTTTCGTTCCCGATGTCATGGTAGACGGACAAGTTTATCAAGTTCCTTTTGTAACAGAAGAACCTTCTGTCGTTGCGGCTGCCAGCTTTGCAGCAAAAATGATTAAACGTTCTGGAGGCTTCAAAACAACCATTCACAATCGCCAAATGATTGGACAAGTTGCCCTCTGTCATGTGCCAGATATTAAAAATGCCATAAACAACATTCAGGAAAAGAAGCAAAAGTTACTAGAATTGGCAAATCAAGCCCATCCATCAATTGTCAAACGTGGAGGTGGAGCACGCCATTTGCATGCGGAATACCTAAATGGTGAAGCTGAATTTCTAATCGTCTACCTAACAGTTGACACCCAAGAAGCTATGGGAGCCAATATCCTCAATACCATGCTAGAAGCATTAAAATCACCATTAGAAGAGTTATCTGGTGGTAAAAGTTTGATGGCAATTTTATCAAATTATGCGACGGAAGCCTTAGTAACTGCCACCTGTGAAATTGATATCCGTTTTCTCGACCGAAATAAGTCAGAAGCCCTTGATATTGCTAAGAAAATAGTGTTAGCAAGCCAATTTGCCAAGCAAGATCCTTATCGCGCCAGCACCCACAACAAAGGAATCTTCAATGGGATTGACGCCGTCGTACTGGCAACAGGAAATGACTGGCGGGCAATTGAAGCGGGCGCACATGCCTATGCTAGCAGAAATGGAACTTATCAAGGATTGACGACTTGGTCCATCAAGGAAGCTACTCAAACACTCTACGGAGAGATTACTCTTCCACTTCCCATCGCTACAAAAGGCGGTTCCATCGGACTCAATCCTACAGTAGAAGTTAGCTTTGACTTGCTAAACCAACCAACCGCCAAAGAGTTAGCCAGTATCATTGCGTCTATTGGTTTAGCACAAAACTTTGCGGCTTTGAAAGCACTGGTCAGCACCGGCATTCAGCAGGGTCACATGAAACTGCAAGCTAAATCTCTCGCTCTTTTAGCCGGAGCTCAAGACACAGAAATCTCTCCTTTGGTTTCTCAACTCATTTCCGAGAAAAATTTTAGTCTCAAAAGAGCGCAAGAAATTTTAGAAGACTTTCGTCAAAAATCATAAGCAAAAAAGAATCCGATAAGTGAACAACTCATCGGGTTTCTTTTTTCATTTGATTTTGTGCTTCTCGCAAACGTCCATACAAAAGATAAGGTACTTGCCTTAACTCCGTCAAATTTTGACAAGCAAGTGCACACATAATCAAGCGTATATCTTCCTTCCAACTATTGATAATAGAAATGACTTCGGTTACTGAATACCTCTCGATTAATTCTAACATCGTGCGCGAAAGCCCAACAGCTTTAGCGCCTAAAACAAATGCCTTAACCATATCAAGCGGCTGACGTACTCCGCCGCTAACAAGAAGGTCCATTTTATCCATCATCGACCGAGCATTCAATAAGGCTTGGAGAGTAGACTGCCCCCAATCATTGAGATAATCTCGATTGCCGCCACGCCTGTTTTCAATATAGGCGAAGCTCGTTCCGCCACGTCCAGAAAGGTCTACTGTTCGGATACCCAAGTCATAAGCCGTTTGAATCGTCGCTAAGTCCATACCAAAACCAACTTCTTTTAGTACGATTGGAACTGTGCTTTTTTCAGCATAGTCTTTTAAATGTGCTCGCCAAGTTTTAAAGGAGCGTTCTCCTTCTGGCATGAGCAATTCTTGCATGAGGTTCACATGCACTTGCAAAAAAAGAGGATGAAGAGCTGTGATTGCATGCTGACCTAACTCATACGGCTTATCCAGCCCAATATTCGTTGCAAGGAGTAGATCTGGCTTATCTTTTTTAACGGCATAAGAATCATCCGCTGGATTATTCAAAGCAGCACTGTAAGATCCTGTGACAAACAGAATACCGCACGCTTCCGCTACTTGAGCTAAGCGTTGATTGATGTCTTTCCCCTTCTCGCTTCCACCTGTCATAGCATTGATGTAAAACGGAAACTCCCAGTCTCTACCTGCAAAATGCGTTGTTACATCAATCTCGTCCAAATCATACTTAGGAAGCGAGCAATGAATGAGCTCCATGTCATCAAAACTATTATAAGGCGACTCGTACTTGAGTGCGTACTTTATGTGTTCATCTTTACGATTTCGGCTCATCTATCCCACCTCTCCTTATATAAAACCTCGATTCCTGCCGCTTGCCAACGCTCCACTAAGATTTGACTGGCTTCGGAATCAAAAGACAAGGCTATGCCACAATCACCACCGCCAGCACCGCTGCTTTTTGCCATACAGTCCAATCCTTGACTAGACCTTTTTAAAGCTCTCAATTTTTCATTATAAATAGCAGGGCTAAGTTGCAGCAGGAGGCAACTAACTTTTTCTAGACTTTGCTTCACAATTTCTTTCTCACCAACAAGCAACGCTTTCTCCAGTCGAAGGACTTCATCTTGCGTTTGTGTTAAAAAGCTTGATGAGATTTTTGCTTTGACTTGATTGATGAGAACGCTAGAAATAGCTGGTTCTCTCGTCCAGCCCACGAGGAAATCACATGGAAGCTGTGGATGGATTGTCCGGATAATGTATCCCCAATCTTGTGTCACTATCTTTTCTAAAGGAAGCTCATTGATCTGCTCTGCTATTTTTTTTCGATTAAAAGATTGGTAATAAATCAAGTCCTCATAGGCGATACAAGCTACATCCCCCATTGAACCATTATCTCCCCGTTTAAGGAGGACATAGGCTGCCAACTTAAAGGTTTCATCCGCAGATAATGGCACATCAAACAAAGATGCTATCGCCCTTATCGTCACAACCACTACGCTACCACTAGACCCCAAACCGATTTTTTTCCCATCTCGTTCCATTTTTCCAGTAATGGTTAAAGAAAAAGGGCTTAATGAAATAGATTGACTTTGTAAAAACTCATCCATGACAGCAACCGTGTCTTGAATGAGACTGTAATCATCATCAGGTGTCAGATCCACAGCATGGTCAAACATATCTGAAAATAGGCGATACTGTTCAGCAAAATGAATTTTCCCAGTCATGTAGATAGGAATATGTTTCAAAATCGCTCCTTGCCCCGCCGTCAAGACAGAATATTCTCCTGCTAAATATAATTTCCCACATGTTCTTACTGTCTTAGTCATCTGGTAATTCCTTCGTTTTAGAAACAATGAGATGATATTTTTCAGCAAATATTGGTACTAAGTGTTCCAAATCTTCTTCTAAACACAAAACTTTTACATTTGGTCCTGCATCCATGGTGAAATAGCAGCGCTCTCCCTCACTTCGTAATTGCTTAACAAAATCCATTGCTTCATAACTTTTCTCGGTCAAATAAGAAAAAGGAGGGCTTGCAGTCTGAGTGGTAGCATGCATGGCAAGCGCATTTTTTTCTGTTAGTTCTCCAATTTTAGAAAAATGATTGTTAGAAAGATAAATCAGCATAGCTTTGTAATCTTCTTCTGACTGTCTCACCCAATCATCAAATATTGTTGAAGTTTCTGCACACCGTTTCATACCTTCACGACTCGAAATAGGCTTTTTCTGATCATATAAGACCAACATAATCATGGCTAATTTCAAATCCGTCTTTACTGGATAAATTTCACCACTATCTTTGTCCCAAGCCGAAATTGGACCATAAAAACTCCGCGAAGACGAGCCAGAAGCTAATTTTGCTTTTTGCGCCAGTTGTTTTGTGGACAAGTGTAGTCCAAAAAATTCATTGCATGCCTTAACGAGGGCAGATAAACCGCTTGAACTAGAAGATAACCCTGCTGCTGTCGGCATATTATTTTTTGTATCAATTCGCACAAACCCAGATCCTGCAGGACGGAAACGATCTATGATTTCACCCATTTTTTTGTGTTCAGTTTGATCTTGCAAAATACCATTGATGTAAAATTCATCTGACTGGGCACTGACCGGCAAACTTGATAAGCTCGTTTCTGTGTACATATTTTCCAAGGTCAAAGAAATGCTGCTCGTCGCAGGAATCATCTTAGCAGTATCTTTCTTACCCCAATATTTGATAATGGCAATATTGGCATAAGACCGCACGTTTACAGACTTTCGATCCATGTATGCACCGCTCCTTTCTCTCTCAATAACTGGGATAGCCAACTAGCTTTTTCTTTGTTAGCCACTAGAGCAATGATGCAACCGCCAAGACCACCACCGCTCATTTTCGCACCAACTGCTCCATTTGCTTGCGCTATGGAAACCAGTTTATCTGCTTCTGAGCAACTAACACCTAAACTTTTTAGGCTTAGATGAGCTTCTGACATAGCCATACCAATTGCTTCTAAATCTTTAATTTTCAACGCCGCTTCAACTTCATTCGTCAATTTACCAAGCTGATGCAAATGTGGCAAAGCCCTTCTTCCAATACTTTCCACCTTTTGAATCGCTTCGCGTGTATGCCCATAAATCCCTGTATCTGCTATCACAAGATAAGCTCCAAGATTCGTCTCGAACTCTGAAAAACCAACATTTTTGATAAATTTAATAGCACGATCGCTCAAGCAAGTCTTCGCATCCAATCCACTCGGATTCATGTGGGCAATCATCTCCGCTCGATTCGCTAAAATCTCAAGAGTTTCTTTATCTAAATCTTGCTCATAATAGTCAAAGACAGCTCGAATCGCAGCAATGCTCACTGCTGCCGAAGAACCCATTCCCCGCTTTTCAGGTACCATTGATTCAATCTCGCACCGAATATCAGCCTCTTGTATCCCTAAAAATTCTAAAGAAGCAAAAACCGCCATAGAGAGGGTATCTTCCTCGTATAAAACCCACGTATGATTTGACGGTAGAATACGACAAGTCACTTCGATATTATTTAAAGGCAAGGCTAACGCAGGGTAACCATATACAACAGCATGTTCCCCTATCAAAATAATTTTACTGTGTGCCCGACCGACACCTACTTTTTTCGTCATAGTCTCTCTCTATATCACATACTTCATCTATTATTTTAATATAATTCAGAGAAAAAAGCGATCGTTATTTTTCAATTCCTTTTATATTACAAACTAATTTATTTCAACCCTTAAAACAGCGAAAAAGAGCAGGAAACCCAGCTCTTACTCCTACTGTCTTTATTTTTACAGTTCTTGTTTTATAAAATCCATGAGCTTATTGCGTTCTAAAATCCACTGCTCACGTTCATCCTTCTCATACGTCCGATTGGAAAGAAAAATAACTGCTTTCTGCTGCGCACGATTAAGCATAATAAACGTTCCTGTATAACCTGTGTGTTGCAACCATTCTCCATCTAAATCCCAAGCAAGACTGCGCTTTTTCCCAACTTCTCTTGAAAAATTTTGCGTCAAGATTGCTGCGAAATCATCCTGCAAATAATGTTCCAAAAATATTTCTAAATCTTGAACAGTAGAAAACAGACCCGCACTCCCTGCATGTCTGCCCAATACACGCGCTTTTGGGTCATGTACAATTCCTGCTTTTACACCACGAACAGTCGGAACTGCCTGTGCGACAGGTCCAAAGACTGTTTTTTTCATATTCCATGGTTGAAAAATCTTCTGCTTAAATATGTCAGTCAAAGATTGACCAAAGATTTCTTCCAACATAAACCCTAACAACAAGAAATTCACATCTGTATAACGAAAACTCTTGTCGTCTAGTACTGTCAAATGATTCAAGGCATCCGTTAATTCTGTGGCATTGAGTTTATTACGATTGGGAATAAAAGGATCGACCCCTGATGTGTGAGTGGCTAGCTGCCTCACCGTGACAGAATCATCCTGAAAAGCTGGGTAGTAATTCGTCAAAGGCTGATTAAGATCAACAGCTTGCTGATCCACCAAGAAAGCAAGTATCGTTCCGACACCCACAACCTTACTGACGCTTGCCAAGTCATACAATAATCCCGCCCGACTTTTCTCACCCTGTTCAGGATTGCTCTCACCAAAATAGTATTCTTGCCACTTTCCATGAGCATATAAAGCTAAGCTAGCTCCAGGATAGATTTGCTGCAATATCTGCTGTTCGACTTTTGAGAGAATCTTATTCAAACTCATACTGCTTCAATCCAAACTTCAATCTGGCTGTCATCTTTTGTTAAGAAAAATTTACCCGATTTAGGTATAAAATTTTCTCTTCCTTGAAATAAGGTTTGCAAAGCTGCTACGTCGAACTGTTCAACGGTAAATTTAAACATTGCCAAGTCCCAAGTTTGACTGCTCTCTGTCACCAAATCTGGCCCATCTGCTTGTGAGAATGCTAGAATAGACTGATTTTCTAGCCATTCCCGATAAAAAGTGACTGCCTTTTCCTCATCTAGAACGTTAATCTGAATTTGCTCTATGGTAAATTGACTAAGTCCAATAAAATCCTCTAGCGGCTCAAATGCTGGGACTATCAGCATTCTATCCAAAGTCGTCCAGTCTTCCTCACTATGCAATAAAAACTTATCTCCTTCTGGAGAGCTTGCTTCAAAGGCATAACCATTTTTCCCTTGATACAGCGTATCAATCTTATTGCCACGCGCTAAAAGTGCTTCAATTTCTCGTGGATTGGCTACTTTGATAATAATTTTAGCTAATTTCTTTGTTCCTACAACTTTGCGAGTCCGCATACTGGGTGACTCTTCTAGCTGTAATTTTTCAACCTTTGTTTGATCTCCAAGACTGACAAAAGCTCCTTCTTCTAACAGATCTTTCATCCCTAAAGTTTGACAATAAAAGGCAAGATTGTTTTTCCGATTATTGATTTTTAATACTGGTATCGTATTTACAATTTTATTTGTTGAATGCATAACTTCCTCCAAGCCTTTCTATTTTAAATAATTTTTGTATATTTTACAAATATTTATGTTCAAATAGAAAAAATTGTACTATTACTGATAAATATTTTGCGCCACTACTAAATCATTCGCTGACTCAAATTCATATTGAAGGTAAGATTGATAAGTTCCCGGAGTAATAATCCCACGCATATCTAAAATGGCTGTTCCAGCTTGTCCAATGATACTATCTGCAAGCAAGCAACAATTAGTAGACAAGACAAAATAGGTTTTAAAACGACTCGTTTTAAACTTATATAATTGAGCTCCTAATCCATGCTTCAATTTATAAGCATATGTATGGTCATTATTTTTTAACTCAGCCGATGGATTCCACACTGCCAGTAGTTCATCAATTTCAGCCAAGCGTTTCTCCACAGCGATCTTCTGCTCATCCGTCAAATATAAACCATAGCCAAACAAGGTTTTCTTGCTTTCTTGCTTACACAGTTCAATATAAGCATCTTTATCCACTTTAAACAAAACACCATCTCCGATCGTACCAAATAAACGCTCTGAAAAGACATCATAACTGCCATAAGAAATAACTTTTCCTTGATAACAAATATCAACATGCCCAATCATCCCAAAAAGATTTTGATCCGATGTATGAACGAGCACTTCTAAGTCAACCGACTTTTGATCATTTTGAATACGGCTGTAAACTTTTTGGTGACCTCGTTTTTCACCCTGCAACAAATGATTGAAACGATTCAATTGCTCTGCTGGAAAAAAGGCGGCAATAATGACAGGCAGATTAATCCGAATACGGCGCCAAAGCTGTTTTTGTTCCAAATCTGTATTGAAAAAAGCACCATCACGAACATTGGAAAAGCCTAACAATATCAGGTAAATACCAACGATCAAAAATTGTAAACGCCCATCTGTACTGGGTGAAAAAATGGTTGTTAAACCAATTCCTCCATAAAGTACGGTATCAAAAAAATAGCGAAAACCACCTTTTAATTTATTTTGACGATAAAGAAGATAAGTAATACCATAAACTGCCGCCGTACACAACTGATAACAACCTAATATAATAATGATAATATTGACCGGCAAATTACTGGCACGGTTGAAAAAGCCAACAACCAGTCCTACAAGAACATGAAAAAAAGCAGAGCTTAGACTAATACGATTCTTCTTGACTAAAAAACGAAAGAAGAGGTTGCTAACTCCGACAAATATAAAGTAGATACCTAATAAATCTAGAGCGAATTTTGTAACATCAACACCATTTGCGATAATAATGACTCCAAAAAGAATCGCCAAAATGCCGAATAACAGTGTCCGTCTGCCACTTAATCTATCTAATTCCATCTCATCTCTCCCAAATAAAAGATGGGAGCAGGACAAAATCGGTATTTCGCAAAAAACGATTTTGCCTTCTCACTCCCGCATAATGACTAACTTTGTTGTCATTTTTCACACAGCAAGAATTTAGAACTACCAGTCAACCACTGCGTTTCGTTGTAAAAATAATATATATTGTAAGAGGCTGAAACATTTTGGTCTCAAACTCATTACATTTGTTATCTCTAACCTGCCAGTATAACATTTTCACTCAGTAAGCGTCTAGTCACTTTCCCATTTTTAGCTCAATCTGTCGCTTGCCCATCAAAAAACGGCTCGCAAGAACCGTTCTTCATTTTTACGGATTATCCATAAATCAACTTGTAAAGTGCCACAGCAACAATACCGGCAAGAATCGGAGATACGACTGGTACCCAAGCATACCACCATTTTGAATCTCCTTTATGTTCACCAAGAACTGATTTCGGAAGAAGGAAGTGAAGAATACGTGGGCCTAAGTCACGTGCAGGGTTCAGACCTGGACCTGTAGGACCACCGAGTGATGTCACCAATGCCATCACAAGAAAACCAAGCGCTAAATGAGCCACAGCGAGACCAGCATTGATGTGGGATCCAATGGCAACTTTTCCTTGAAGTTGTGTTGCATCAACTCCTCGAGTTGCAGCGTATTTGATAACTTCTGCACCAAAATAATTTTTGGTCATCGCCATTGCCGCAAAGAACAGCACAAACGATCCAATAAATTCATTGATAAAACCATTTATCATAGAAGCAGCATGTGATTGCTTGCTTCCATCATCTGTATTCACAATGGTTGAGAACGAACCCAAAATAGCATTTGGATTGGTTGTTTGTAAGTAATAAGGGCGGTGACTTGCTACTACTAGTGCTTGACCAAACATTGCTCCTAATAACTGTGCAATAATGTAAGGTGCGACTTGCACCCAAGGGAAGTAACCGCTAATCGCAAGTCCTAGTGTGAAAGCAGGATTGATATGGTTTCCTGATACATTTCCAAACATAAGAGCAGGAATCATAACCCCCATACCGTAACCAACTGCAATGACTAACCAGCCACTTTGATGACCTTTCGTACCCTTTAACTCAACATTGGCAACAGCTCCGTTCCCCAAGATAATGAGAATTGCCGTTCCAAGAAATTCTGTAATATATTTCACAATCCATGTGACGTCCATTTTTGTTCTCCTCTTTCATTAAAAAATTTTAGACAAATCCTATTTTATCAGTTACAATGGATAATGTAAAGGTTATTTTTTGACAAAATGTAAAAAAGGAGTAAAAATATGCGTTACAACCAGTATAGTTATACACCAGAAACAAGCGAAAAAATCCTAGCTGAAATGGAAAGCATTGGATTTTCTTTCCGCCAAGAGTATTCTGATAAAGAAAATTTAGAGACTTTTGTACGTAAAACTTTTTTTAATTATAAAAATACAGACTATGCCTTAAAATCTTTGGTTGCCAATTCAAAAACAGACTTACTCAGCTTTTTTACGTCCAATCAGAAATTGACAGCAAAAATTTTTTATACGATTGCTTTTCAATTGCTAGAATTTGTGCCATTTGTTGACTTTGACGATGTAGAAAAGTTCCGAAAGAACGTAAATTTCCCCATTATCTATGGAAACCTACTTGAAAATCTCTATCAGTTGCTCAATACGCGCACCAAAAATGGTAATCTTTTGATTGACAAACTCATCAGCGACGGCTTGATCCCCGAAGACAACACCTATCACTATTTCAACGGAAAGAGTTTAGCTACTTTTACCAGTCACAATGCTATCCGTGAAGTTGCTTATGTAGAATCGCGCGTGGATACTGATAAGGATAGTCTACCTGATTTGATTAAGGTCAGTATCATTCGTCCTCGTTTTGACGGACAAATTCCTGCGGTTATGACTGCTAGTCCCTATCATCAAGGAACGAATGATAAGGCTAGCGACAAAGCTCTGTATAACATGAATGTGGACTTGATTAAAAAAGAAACTGGAAAAATTACTGTTCATGACCCAGAACTGCACTTGGTTGAACCTCAAGGACAAGCTACATTAGTTGAGCAAACGGAAGAAACACTCGGTCATATCGGAACTTATACACTCAATGACTACCTTCTTCCTCGTGGTTTTGCTAATTTATATGTATCAGGTGTGGGAACAAAGGACTCTGACGGTCTTATGACGAGCGGAGATTATTATCAAATCGAGGCTTATAAAAATGTTATTGATTGGTTAAATGGTCGCTGTCGTGCTTTCACAGACCATACCAGACAACGAGAAATCAAAGCCACTTGGTCCAATGGGAAGGTTGCTACAACAGGAATCTCTTACCTCGGAACTCTGTCAAATGGGCTAGCTACAACTGGCGTAGATGGTCTTGAGGTCATTATTGCTGAAGCTGGCATTTCTTCTTGGTACAATTATTATCGTGAAAATGGTTTGGTGACAAGTCCTGGGGGCTATCCTGGTGAAGATTTTGACTCTTTGACAGAATTAACTTACTCACGCAATCTTCTGGCAGGTGAAAATCTCCGCCACAATGCAGCATACCAATCTCGTCTAACAGAATTAAAGGCAAATTTAGATCGCGAAACGGGTGATTATAATCAATTTTGGCATGACAGGAACTATCTGATTCACGCGCACAAAGTCAAAGCTGAAGTTGTCTTTACGCATGGCTCTCAAGACTGGAATGTCAAGCCGCTGAATGTCTACAATATGTTCCACGCGCTACCAGAACACATCAAAAAGCACCTCTTCTTCCACAATGGCGCCCATATCTATATGAATAACTGGCAATCCATTGACTTTCGTGAGTCCATGAATGCGCTTCTTAGCAAAAAATTGCTAGGATACGATTCTCAGTTTGAATTGCCAACTGTCATCTGGCAGGATAATCGTCAAGCACAAAGTTGGCTGTCTTTGGAAACATTTGGCGACCAAGAGCACTACACTCATTTCAATCTGGGTGAAAGCACTCAAGAAATCAAAAATCAATATACTCAAGAAGATTACGACCGCTTTAGCAAGACCTATCAAACCTTCAAAAATGAATTATTTGATGGAAAAGCCAATCAAGTAACAGTTGATATGCTACTAGAAAAGGATTTGTTCTTAAACGGTCCTGTCAAACTCAACCTTCGACTCAAATCAAGCATTGACAAAGGCTTGATTTCTGCACAACTATTAGATATTAGTTCAGCTAAGCGTCTTCTTCCTCTACCTGCTGTTCTTGCACCAAAAGTCATGGACAACGGTCGTTTTTACATGCTCGATCATTTAATGGAATTGCCATTCAAGGAAACACCGCACCGCGTCATCACCAAAGGATTCCTAAACCTGCAAAATCGCACTGATTTGCTAACCGTTGAAGAAGTCACACCAGACCAATGGATGGAATTTTCGTTTGAACTTCAACCCACTATCTATAAAATGGCAGCAGGCGATACTCTCCGCCTCGTTCTCTACACAACTGACTTTGAACATACCGTCCGTGATCATACAGACTATTACTTGACTATTGATCTGAGCCAGTCTAGTCTTGAAGTACCAACGATGAAGTAAAACAAATCCTCCTAGGAGACTAGGAGGTTGTTTGATATAATCTCTACTTAGCTTTTTTCCCATTTAGTAATGGAATAATATTATCAAGTCGCTCAGTCGTACTACTTTCCTTATACTTATCAAAAAAACTAGTATCAAATGAAAAAAGTTCACTAATATACTTCAAATGTACTTTGTGTTGGGAAGTTAAAGTTGTTAAACTCGCTAAACCATTCGTCAAGATAACATCTAAAATGCTCTTCACTTTACTTGGACGTCTGATAGGAATATCTTCATCCAACGGTTCTACCACCTTGTACTTCTTCTTAGCAATCTGACGATAAAAATACGAATGCTGTTGTGGTGTCAGTAAACCGAGTTTGAAAGCACGATATTCCAAAGCTTGGATAGAAACATTCTTTAATACTTTCATGGAAACATAGCTATCTGGATTACTTACTCGTTTTCCCACTTTTTCTGTAAATACTTTAAAAAAATCGTTTTTGGGCAAGAGAAAACATGATGCAAAAAAGTTTGCTTCCTGCTCTAACAACTCTAAATTTTCATCCTTTTCACAGCTTTTATGTAGTAGAAGATGTCCTAACTCATGAGCTAAATCAAAATTTCTCCGAACGGCTGATTTATTTGTTCCTAATACAATATAGGGTCTGTCGGATTTTGACCAAGCACTATAAGCATCCGCCTGACCATTTATCAGTCGTTCTGATACATAAACGCCCGAACGCTCTATTTTATAAAGGATATCATGATTATCTTCAGCAATCTCTAAAAAGTTTCTCGCAAAAAGAGAAATCTCTTCTATGGATTTTCCAGCTTGATACTCTTTGTTCGTCCTCTCACTCAAATCATAAATGGTAATATTGGGAATAATGACAAAACCTTCCAAATAATCAATAAATTGGTCAATCTTGTGTAGATAAACTGTTTGAATATCTATAGTTTTTCGTGTAGATAAGTCCGCATTTCTAAAAGCAATAGCTGAGATATCAAAATTTTCCACCTCTTCTTCTTGCTCAAAATAAGTTAAATCAACATAAAATTGATTGGCAAGCTGTAAACGTGTTTCGAGTTTTGGTTGAGTAGTGTTGGACTCAAACTGCCAAATTGCCTGCTCAGTCAAGTCCATTTTCTGAGCAAGATCTGCCCTACTCATCCCATTTAGGAGACGTAACTCCTTTAACACTTGGCCGTTAAACATAGTGTACCTCTTATTAGTTTTCTTGTTCTTGTTCTGCCGTTCCTGGAATGATACCAAATTCTTCTGTTTCAGTCAGTTCAGAGAAATTAGGAAGATTTTGATAGGTCTCATTTGCTAAAGTATAAGGACTATTTGCAATATATTCTGATAAATCTTGAATCGGATGCAATTTCCCATTGCGTGCATCTGGCATATAGACTTGAACTGATACGATATTGTTTTCACTATCAGCCTCATGTGTCAAAATAAAGAAGTTATCAATATTTGACTGACTAGTTGCTTCTTCAATTTCTTGTATCATATCATCAGAGATCAACTCCATCTGCACACCAAGAAGCACTGAACTATCAGTTTGATCTACCAATCCAGCTCTCTTTAGATAAGGAGTATTAATTGTAGCGTATTCAAACAAATACCCTGTTCCACTTTTTTGTACTTCTGAAAATTTGGACTCAATACGTTTTTTACCTTTAATAATTAGCAGTACATTTCCATATTGTTCCGCATCTGCTTTAAACTCTAAGTAACCCCAAGCTTGCCCTGCACGTTTTAATTGATAAGGAAACATTTCAGATTTAGCAAAAGCATCATCTATATGATTAGAGCGTGTCCAAGCATAACCATCAGACACCGCCATTGTTCTCTGTTTCTCTAGTCGCTCATCAATATAGCGCCTCTGCCCCAGCATCAAAGCATTTACAACTTTCTGTCCTTGAATCTCATCAAATAAATCTGTAGGATTTTCCATTACATCACCTCTGTGTTTCTTTTAATTATTTTATCATTTTTTAAAAGAAAACACTACAAAAAGAGAGTTATTTTTAAAGTTAATGCTAGCCATTTTTTAATTGTTATTAATTATAGACAATCAACCTAATACCAGCATCACCAGTTTGCTAAATCCTGATACACGATAAAAAATAATCTTTAAATAAAGCTACCTTCTTTAACGGTTCTGCAAGGAGATTATTAGCGCAACTCCTTTTTCTATATTTAGTTTAAAATGAGAAAAGGGAAAGATATAAGGGAGAAAAACACCATTAAGTTTCATCCCGCTTTCCTTGCATAACCACTTTATTAGTAAATCTATTCATATTCCGAATAATAACTGTCATTGTTGTTATTAACGCCAAAAATACTACCGATAGATAGAACAGTTTCAAATTATGAATTATCGTGTCTGGTAATGTTAATATTATTATCAAGCGTATAACAGACATTATTAAAATTGAAAACCATAAAAAACTTGGAAATAAATAATCTGCCAAATACTCATAATAAACTTTAGGTCTTGTTACAAAAAAATCAGAAAAATCATTCATACTGTATGTCTCTCTACAAAAAGTGAACATTGACAAGATAAATGCTAGAGCGGATACAGATAAAACAATAAACTTGTCTAATGAAACAGCACTATAATTTATTCTAACTATACTATCAGGTACAAAATTATCAAGAATCCAAATTAGTAAAATAACGGAGATAAATACTTTCCAGATGCTTTTAGGCAATAAATTTTTTCTAGCAATCCAAACAATCTTTAGTGGATTTTTCTCTGTTTCTTCTGATTTCATTTAAACTTTCCTTATTTTTGATTTAATGTAATTAATAACACCTTTAGAATTTGATTTTACATCACTTAAATAGCCCTTTTGTGCTGCTGGTCTAGCCAACTCTATGGCTTTATCTGTAAAATGTTCAAGAGGTTGTCCATCAGCAGCCAGGAGCTTAGTCCTTACCTCTCGTGCTCCCGTACGAGAGGCTGATTCCTCTAAGATATCAAGTTCATCATTAGTTCCGTTAGGGTAGGTTGTAACTAATTCGATACTAGAAAAGTCATTTTTCGTTAGCACGACTGTTTCATAAATAGGATTGATTTTTATCTTCCCAATCTCCGTTTTTTGGCTATTTATTTTTTCTTCAATTCTTTTACTATGTTCTAAGGCGTCCTCTATACTAACATTGTATATAATGAGTTGTTCTTTATCATAATCATAATAAACCGAAACATCTTCTTCATCTTTTTCAAGCAATTCATTTATGTATAATTCAATCTTTTTAACTCGTCTTAAATGGTCTATTCCTTTACCAACATCATTATCAATTTTAAAGTCATATTGTTTTTCTATCTCTTTCTCAATCATAGTATTTAGATAATGTGAAGAAGATTGATATAAAATAGGATATAGAGATATTAATTGTTTTCTTAACTCAATAGCCTCATCTAGCTTATCCAAAAATACCGGTGTATAAAAAATTCCCTTTTCTTTTTGATAATCAATCGTAATTTCCTTATACATAGAGGCTATTTCAGACGTTACTTCTAATAATGTATTAAATTCATATGATTGTGAAATGTAACTAAAATCATTTGTTATGATAAATTGCAAGAATAAGTGCAACATTTACTCTAACTCATCCACTAGAGCTTCATAAGCCGTTCTGTAAGCTAAACATTTTCGTGGTCGGTGATTGATATCATATAAGGCCTTGTTCAAAGCCTCATCAGAGATAGCAGCTAAATCTGTTTTCTTTGGGAAATATTCTCTTAGTAAGCCATTTGCGTTTTCATTACTTCCTCTCTGCCAAGATGAATAGGCGTCCGCAAAGAAAAAGGAAATTCCTAAATTCTCTACTAGAGGATAGCAGGCGAACTCTTTTCCCCTGTCTGAAGTGAAGGTTTTAAGAGTCTCTTTTGGAAATAGCCTACAAAGTTGTTCGATGGCTGAAAACATGGCTTTGGCTGTTCTATCTGGTATCTTGAAAGCTAAGTAAAAACGAGTTTTTCGCTCTAGAAAAGTCGCTAAACACCCCTTGCTTTTGCCTCTGGAAGACACTACAGTATCAAGCTCCCAGTGGCCAAAAGTTTCACGATTCCGAACCTCTTTAGGACGTTTGGCAATCGGCGTGCCAATCCTAAATGTCCCACGTGTTTCTTTGGGTTGTCGAGTTCTTCCTTTACGACGGAGGACGCTTAAATCCAGATCAATCAAACCAGCATAGAGCCAGTTATAGATGGTTTTAAAAGCTACCATTGGCTTTTGTTCAAGCTGATAGCGCCCACAAATCTGTTCAGGCGACCAGGAGGATTTTAAACCGTTCTCAATTTCCTTTTTCAACTTTGGTGTTAAACAAGACTTCCGACCTTTTTGCTTAGCCCTGTGGTCGTACTGTTCCTGTGCTAAGACTGCGGAATAACCATTTTGACATCGTCTTAACTCTCTTGAAATGGTAGACTTATGGACGCCAAGTTTACTTGCAATTTGGCAAGGTTTTAAACCTAATTCCAAGTAGGTTTCTATCTTTATTCGGTCGGTTATGGTAAGATGGGAGTAGCTCATAGTTTTTCCTCGGGTTCTGTTTGTGTGGTTACTTACAGTTTACACCAATGAAACGCTATGAGTTTTTTGGTTGAACTATATTTTACAATTTATCTTATAATAAAAGACAATCCATCTAGTTGAATATCCACTTGGACCAACAAATCATTATATGAATTAAAGATGGCATTCGGAATAACTTCTGATTTCAATGTTTCAAAACCCTTAATCCCAAATCTTTTTAGCACTTGAGGCTGAACATTTAATTTAAAAACATAATTTTCATTACTTATAGGCACTTTTATCCTCCTATCGTCCCCTCATATATCTCAAACAGCTGTGTTACAATTTCACTTTCGTTGATCCAGGTTTTCCAGGTTTTCTTGCCATTGAGTTTTTTGGGCATGTTGTAAGCTCCCATGACCGCACGATCGTTGGCTTGATGAACTTTACGGAATCCGGGTTGCATGGTGAGTTCGTCATAGAGGTCTGCGAGGGAGCTGTCGAGGGAACGGGCATGCACATTGAGAATAGCTTGATCAGTTTGGGTAATCTTGTCCTTCTGCACTTCTGTTACTTTAGGTCATGGAAAATTGTTGTAGAGAACTCTTAGCTGAGTAGCGATAGCTCATTTCTAAACGACCTGCTAACGCCCACATCCAAGACATGTGAACATTGGAGGTGAGAATGCCGAGGTCGTATAGAGTGGCGTTTTCGATAATAATCGCTGAATTTGTCGGAATAACACTACCACCTAAAAAGCCAATCGGAATATAACAACAATTTTTTGATGAAGTACTAGGAACAATAATATAAAATTTTGAATTTTCCTGTTCTCTGGTGTTCATAACTTTTCCTCTTGATACTTCTATCCTCATTATAGCATAAAAACGCAGTTTTTAAGAGGAATTTCCAAGGAAACATGATATAATGGCAAGAGATATTTTTAAAATTGAAAGGACACCAATTATTATGATGAACATGCAATCAATGATGAAACAAGCACAAAAGCTACAAAAACAAATGGAAAAAGGACAGGCAGAACTGGCTGCGACAGAATTTATTGGCAAATCTGCCCAAGGTCTCGTAGTCGCAACCCTTACAGGTGATAAAAAAATCGTCAAAATTGACTTTCAAGAAGCCGTTGTAGATCCAGAAGATTTAGAAACTTTATCTGACATGACAACCCAAGCCATCAATGCAGCTCTTGATGAGATTGATAATGCAACAAAGAAAAAATTGGGTGCATTCGCAGGGAAGTTACCATTTTAAATACACTAAAAAACCAGCCCCTCCTAGTTCATTACTAAGAGGGGCTTACCTTATGTAAAATTAAAAAAGTCAAAAGCTTGATTGATTAGCAAGTCGGCGTATTTAGGATTATTTTGCAATTCTTTAATAGCTGTTTGTACCAACTGCACATCATCAGTGATAATGCCATCTACACCTAAACGCAACGATTTTGAAATAGCATTTTCATCATTGACCGTCCAATCATACAGTTTCTTATCCGTTTGCCACAGCTTGAAAATAAAATTATCATCAAGTGTGGAGTACTCCATTGTATAGCCACTTGCCTTAGTGCGTGGGAAAATGGTATTGTAAGGGAGAATGAAAAAAGTTGGAATGCTGGCATCATATTTAACTACTTTGTTGATGACTTTATAATCCAGTGAATGCATTTGGTGGCCATATTGTTTAATGGTGTTCCCATATTTGTTCAGAAAGCGATCCATCATATCAGGCGAATCTTTCTTACTAGTTTTTATTTCAATCAGCAAGCGTTGACCCAATTCATTAGCACGTTTTAAATAAGCATCAAAACTCGAAATCTTTGTACGATAGCCATTTTCAGTAACATCCAAAGCTGTTAATTCTGTCAACGTCAAATCTTGTGGCTTCGCGTTGACTCCAGTCAAGGCAGATAAATTCGCATCATGCATCATGACAAATTGTCCATCCTTTGTTTCTTGAACATCCATTTCAATATAGTCTGGCTTTAATAAGGCTGTCTTCTCTAACGATTGAATCGTATTTTGGACACCGTTTGCCTGTGAAACACCACGATGCGAAATCACAGCAGGATTGTTGCTCAACGGAATCTGAAGATAGCTATAACCCTCAGCTGCAAATACTAAAAAAGCAATCGACATAACAACCCAACGATAGAGTCGATCTAACTTCCTGCGTGCACTGTGACAAAGTCTTTTCTCTGTCAAAAAAGCTACAAATTTAACTAAAAAATAGGTCAACATCAAATAGTGAGTCGTTTTCATCAGCACATAATTGACAACTCCGGCTATAAGCGCAGTTTGATTGGACTGATCGTCCGTATAAGTTTGAAGGCACAATAATGGAATCGTTATAGCGAAAAAGAGTAGAAAACTCTTGGTAACAATCCAAAACAAGTGCCAAGAATAGAACAGCAAACGCTTATGTGTTTTTTCCAAACTAAATCGAACCGCTTCTCCGACGGAGACATTCTCAATCAGAATTTTTGGTAACGCAAACATCAAACGGACAGCAATCAACAGCATCAGCAATACTAGTAAAGCAAGTCCAATTCCAGCTAAAAAGTAAGTATCTCGTAAATAAGACACGATAAAATTCGGAATTAAAATTTTATTTAAATAATAAATTTTCAAGATTTTCCGAATGAACGGAAAAAGCAAAGCAATGTACAATAAAACAAATGCAACTTTGCTGGGACGAACTTGTTTTAAAAGTGAAAAACCATCAGAGACTGTTTTTTTAGTGAATGCAAAAAGTGTACTTCCCTGCTGAGTCAGCAAATTATGAGCACCTAAAAAGAGCAAACCAACCTGAAAATAAGCGACTAGCAGGTTCACCAGAAATAATACAATAAATGCTAGAGTTAGCAACAGATTGCTGGATAGTACCGCTAAGACATTATTGTACGATAAAAATTGATAACCTGTCAGCCTCAGCAAAGAATCTGCAGCCCAGGAATTAAAAGGTAACCAGAGATACTCCATTACCATAAAAATGATAAAAAATAAAAATAAAATTTTATCAAGGTTGTAATACAGCTTATGAAAGTCTAAACGTTGTTTCATCATTCTCCTTTATCTATCTCATCAGTAGAAGCATAGAGAGGATTTGCTATGCGAATCAAATCTCCATAACTTTTCTTTAATGTTTCAAAAGCAGTTCTAACCTCTATAGGAATTTCTACATGCGAAATATAGCCTCTTCCCCTTGGTCCATAGCCCGATTCATCATCTGACAAACGATGAATTTCTCCCATCAACAGACTGATATAATGCTCTATTTCCCACATACCGTAAATAGACTGTTTAAATTCAAGCTTCTGATTCTTTACGGTTACATCAGCCTGATAAGTAGCAAAATTGATGATACATGTATCTGGAGAAAGATAGTTCCTGATTCCCGCTTCCATACGCGCCTGCATTGTCGCATCTTGACTAAGAATGATAGAATGAAAATCAATCTTTTTTCTTTTCAGCAAATCCAACAAATAAGTGATGTTGTTCCCACAATTAGTCGAGTGAAATTCCAAGTAATCAGCCGTTAAATTATACCTTTCTTTCAAATAAGCATTAAAAATTTCTGCCTCCGAAAAAGTTTGGGTTCCTATTTTCGGATATTCCTTTGCGACCACTTGCCGAAGAATCTCCGTCGTATGTCCTACCCCACCGACAATAATATAAGTCTTTGCTACTCCCTCTAACATAGCCTGCGCCAAAACGTCTCCACCAGCCAAAATACTTCCGCCAAACAGAACCATGACATCAACTTGTTTCAAGTGATATTTCTTTTTCAACGCTAACTGTGTTAATTCTGGCAAATCGCGTTTTCCACAAAAAGAGCCAAGGATATTGATATTGTTTGCTAGTTCTTCCTTTACCATACTTTTCATTCTATAAAAAAATCCCAGTTTCTTCAACCGAGATTCTCATTATCTTCCAAATAATCTTGCAAAGAAGCCTTTTTGTTCTTGTGCTTGTACTTTTTCCTTAGCTTCGTCTAATTCTAATAGCAACGTTTCACGTTCATTCATGGCCTTTGCAGTCAGTTGTTGCTGTTGATCTAATTGCTTATCTTTTTCAGCAATTTGAACATCTTTCACACGCAACTGCTCATCTTTTTTAGCCAATTGAACATCTTTTGCTTTTAGCTGATCATACAAGCGCACGATTTCAGCATTTTTCTCATCTACTAAAATTTCCATGAGTTCACGCTGTTTCACGTCCTCGCTGACTGGTTCATCTTCAAAAATCGTCTTTTTGTAGATTTCCTCCAGTTTTATCAAACCGCTACGCGTTACAACAGTGACCCCTTTTTCATTTTTGTCAGTATCTTCGGGTGCAAGAGTTTTAACTCGATTGTTCATTGCCTGACGGCTAATTCCTAAAATTTCGGCTAACTCGCTGACTGTTTTTTCAATTGCCATAATTTCCTCTGAAACTTTTTCTAGATATAGATACCTAAATCTTATCATATCAAGGCTTAACTGTCAAATTTGCTCTGGATTTTAGGGAATTTCACTGCATTTATGATACAATGAAATTTAAAGATTCCTTACAGATTTATCTAAAGAAAGAGATACTATGAAACACTTTGATACAATCGTTATCGGAGGTGGTCCTGCCGGCATGATGGCTGCCATTTCCAGTTCTTTTTATGGACAGAAAACCCTGCTCCTTGAAAAAAATAAAAAATTAGGTAAAAAACTAGCTGGAACAGGTGGCGGTCGCTGCAATGTGACTAATAACGGTAACTTGGATGACCTCATGGCTGGCATTCCTGGCAATGGTCGCTTCCTCTACAGCGTTTTCTCTCAATTTGACAATTATGATATCATCAACTTTTTTACAGAGAATGGTGTCAAACTCAAGGTCGAAGACCACGGTCGTGTTTTTCCAGCTACAGACAAGTCTCGGACGATTATTGAAGCCTTAGAACAAAAAATGAAAGAGCTAGGTGCTACAATTAAAACACAGACAGAAGTGGTTTCCGTAAAGAAAAATGAAGATTGCTTTATCATCAAATCAAGTAAATGCATGTGGAGCTGCGACCGCTTAATTGTCACAACAGGTGGCAAGTCCTATCCTTCAACTGGCTCTACCGGCTTTGGCTATGAGATTGCTCGCCATTTCAAACATACGATTACCGAGCTAGAAGCTGCTGAAAGCCCGCTTTTGACTGACTTCCCACACAAGGATTTACAAGGAATTTCCCTTCAAGACGTCACTCTCAGCTACGATAAACATGTCATCACTCACGACTTGCTCTTTACCCACTTTGGCCTATCCGGTCCGGCAGTTCTGCGCTTGTCTAGCTTTGTCAAAGGCGGCGAAACCATCTATCTAGATCTTCTGCCACAGATGAGTAAACAGGATTTGGCAGACTTTTTAGAAGAAAATCGGGAAAAATCCTTGAAGAATGCCTTGAAAGCCTCACTCCCTGAACGCTTGGCTGAATTTTTTGTTCAAGGCTTTCCTGAAAAAGTCAAACAGCTAACGGATAGAGAACGTAATCAACTCATCCGGTCCATCAAGGCTCTCAAAATCTCCGTGACTGGTAAAATGTCCCTTGCTAAGTCCTTTGTCACAAAAGGCGGAGTCAGTCTCAAAGAAATCAATCCAAAAACCTTAGAAAGCAAGCTCGTACCTGGTCTACATTTTGCTGGTGAAGTGTTAGATATCAATGCTCATACTGGCGGTTTTAACATCACCGTAGCTCTTTGTACCGGCTGGGTGGCAGGGAGTATGCATTATGAGTGATTGCTCATATTTTACTATTCAGCTCAAACAAAAGGAATCATAAAATGAATCGACTCGAAAATGTAGAATTTGTCAACGCTGTTCTTGGTGAGTTTCCAGATTGGATAGACTTGAAGTAGAACAAAATGAGTCTGGGACAATAGTCCCTTTGCTACAAAAAAAGCAACGGATTTGCCGTTGCTTTTTGCATGGTTGCGATAGTCTTGGTAAAATAGAATTGCCCAATAAACCATTTAGAAAGGCTATCCCATGCATATTCACTATAACACAAATCAAACAACTTTACCACTAGAAATCAGTTCTTTCTTGCCACAAGACCATCTCGTCTTTACTATTGAAAAAGTGGTGAATGCCTTGGAGGATCGTCACTTCCACACGTTCTATCATAACTTTGGTCGCCCGTCTTATCACCCTAAAATGCTTTTAGCCGCTCTACTATTTGCCTACTCGCAAGGGATTTTCTCTGGACGAAAAATCGAAAAAATGATGATTGAAAATCTGGCTATGCAATACCTAACAGGACAGTTGGTTGTCAGCTATCGCACCATCAATCGTTTTCGAGTCGCTGAAGGAATGGAAGAGCTCATTCGTGATCTTTTCATCGACCTCAATCTTCGTTTAAAAATGGAAGAGTTAGTGACCTTAGATTGTCTGTTTATTGACGGGACTAAGATTGAAGCCAACGCTAACAAGTATAGTTTCGTGTGGAAAAAGGCCACAGACAAGTTTTCCGTCAAACTTCAAGAACAGATACAGGTCTATTTTCAAGAAGAAATCACTCCCCTTATCCATCAGGCCATTAGGCTGGACGAAGAAGAACCGATTGCTTCAGAGCAGTTGATTGAATTCGCTCAAGTCCTCGAAGAAGAATTGGAAAAACTGAACCAAGACATTGAGGAGACACCCGTTAAAGGAAAGGATAAACGTAAAACTCAACGT
This sequence comes from Streptococcus constellatus subsp. constellatus, assembly GCF_023167545.1. Lineage (NCBI taxonomy): Bacteria > Bacillati > Bacillota > Bacilli > Lactobacillales > Streptococcaceae > Streptococcus > Streptococcus constellatus. The sequence goes on along the minus strand of NZ_AP014647.1, from coordinate 182,619 downwards.
CGGAAACTCAAGAAAGTCCTGCGTAAAGTCAAGGATGATTTTTCAGTACGTGCTGAAAAATATGAAGGCTACCAAGAGACATTTGAAGGGCGTAACAGCTTTTCCAAAACAGATACAGATGCCACTTTTATGCGGATGAAAGAAGACCACATGAAGAATGGTCAGCTCAAAGCTGGTTATAATCTTCAAATCGCTACTGAAAATCAATTTGTTCTTCATTATGATGTCTTCTCAAATCCGACAGATACCAAGACTCTCCTGCCATTCCTTGAAACCTATCCGCATGACTTGAAGACCGTTGTCGCAGATGCTGGATATGAAAGTGAAGAGAACCTCCTTCGTTTAGATGAAAAGGAGGTGAACCACCTGATTAAATATGCCATGTTTGATCAGGAACAGAAGAAAGGGTATAAACAGTCGGCTAGAAACTTAGCGAATTGGTACTATGATGACAAGGAGGATAGCTACACTCATCCTGATGGCTGGTGCTATCGTTTTCATCATATCAAACATCAGAAAACACAGACGGACTTTCAACAGGAAATCAAGGTTTACTACGCTGATGAACCTAAATCAGCCCCTCAAAAGGGACTATATATCAACGAACGTTATCAACACTTAAAAGCTAAAGAATGCCAAGCGCTTTTATCTCCCGAAGGTAGACAGATTTTCAATCAACGTAAGATTGATGTGGAACCTGTCTTTGGGCAGATAAAGGCTTATTTGGGTTACAAGAGATGTAACCTAAGAGGCAAGCGTCAGGTGAAAATTGACATGGGTTTAGTGCTCATGGCCAATAATCTCCTTAAATACAATAAGAGAACGACTCAAACTTAAAAAGCTAGAGTTCCATAATTGGGAATCTCTAGCTTTTTTGTGACTGAGAACTATTTTGTCTCAGACTCATTTATTCCGCATTGGTTCGAACATAAGCCGCAATCACTTCTGCAGCGTACTGAGCTGTACCTGAACCAAATTTATCAATATTCTCTTTAAACTCAAGATTTGCCACATAGCCTTTTCCGATAGAAGCAAAAACTTCCAACGAGCAATCAAAACCATAAGTTCGGATAGCCTGTAAAAGATTAGCTGCTTGCACTTGATTTTCTGCTGCATCTACTTTCAAACCTACTTGTAGATTTTCTGCCAAATTTCGGAATACTTGATTAAAGGCTTCCGTTGCTTGCTCCTCTTGACCTGCTTGTCTGCTTGCCGCTTCATCTATAACAGCTTGCCCATATTTTTCGACAGCTTGGTCGCGATAGTTTTGATGATCTTGATAGGTAAATCCAACAAATTTTTCTTGTGTTGTCATTTTTCTTTCTCCTTTTTGCGCTTGAATTGTCTTTTGTAAGGTAGAAATCAAGGTATCTAAATGTTTCCTTTCCTGCTGCAAAAACTGCAATTGTTTGTTCAAGTGAGGCAATAATTCCTGCTCTTGCTGACTTAGCAGCTCTGCTATTTCCTTTAAAGAAAATCCAAGATATTTGTAAAATAAAATAATTTGCAACCGCTCCAAATCTGACTCACTATAAACGCGATACCCGTTTTCAGACTTTTGCGGAATCAAAAGTCCAATTTTATCGTAGTGATGCAACGTTTTAACAGAAATACCAGAAAGCTGCGCAGCTTCTTTGATTTGATACATGATTTCCTCCTTACAATGATGATTATACACCCTGACCTAAGGTCATAGTCAACACATTTTTAAAATATTTATCAAAAAAAGATAGCTGGGAGAAACTATCTTTGTGAAAGAGTATATAAGAGAGCAAGAAAGCTATTCCATGCAACATGAGTTGCCATGCTATAGTAGATCCTATTTGTTTTCCTAAAGACCCAACCTAAAATGAGCCCGGGAACAAAATATAAGATAAAATCTGTCGTTGACCAGCCAAACTGCACAATATGACCCATACTAAATAGACTAGCAGAAACGACTAAATCCAAACGGAACCTTTGAAATCTCTTTAAGGCTGTCATGACAACGCCTCGATAAATCAATTCTTCCCAAATGGGGGTCAGAATACCCAGAATAATCCACATCCCCCAAAATAAAGCAGCACCTCTTATTGATTGCAAAACTTCATTGATGGCATTTTGATTTTGTCCATGCGGAAAGATCAGTGTCGCCAATGCATTCCACAGCAAATTCATAACGAAACCTGCTACACTATAACCTATATAAGACCATTTGAATTGCGGTTTAACGATAATCAATTTTTCTTTATGTTTATAAATGACAAAAGTCAATAAAGCCACATGGCAAGCTGTAGCAATTGCTAGCCAAAAATAATACCAAGCATCTGATAAACTTCTAACGAAGTCTAAATGAAACAGAAGCCCTAAACCAGAATAATAAGATAGGCAAATACAGCCTATGCATACATAATATCCTATTGTCTTCTTCCACATAGAGCATCCTCCCTCTATCTTTTATAACATCACATTATGGTCTTTTCTTTGAAAAAGCAGGTGCTAGCTGACCAACCCAGCCCCAAGCACCGTTACCACCAGAATTTCCCCATCCCATATAGATGCCGGGAGGTTCCATAAGGGGCACCCGGACCACCGCCAGGAGTGATTTTTGCTAGATTTCCGCCCGTTATTTGTGCTAAATCCTGTTCTTCTAACAATTGAAAGGTTGTATTTAATTTTGTATCTCCTTTATTCTATCAAATCTCCATCAAAAAAATTCATCAAAATCCTGAATGGTATTTTTACCAAAAAAATTCTACTTTAGTAATTGATTGCAAATCATTTCCAAAGCAGAATGTTTATTTGATAGATGAAAGTCACAGATTGTCTAAATGATGCCTCACTTTAATTTCTATTCAGCAATATTCTTTATTGAATAAACTAAAAACATTCCTAAAAATAATAGAACTCCTAATGATACAGCAACATATACTATCCCCAGACTACTTGCTATCCCAACAAGTACTATAGATAAAATTCCTGGTAAAACAATACTGAGCATACTAATCCCAGACTGTACAGCACCCATTGATTGCTCCGGTACTAATCTAAAAACAGATTGTTGAAGACGAGGGCTTAGTATTCCAATTGAAAATGTATTGAAAAAAGCAGCAAGTAAGACAACTAGAAAATTATTGTTCAAAAATCCGACTAAAATCACGAATTCCATCACTTGGCTAAGATAAACACTTGTTTTTGTTGACATTTTTTTCATCACATTGCCACTTAGGAAATTACCGCACACTATACCAATCAATTCAACTGTTGTTAAGATAGCTATGGATTGACCAGTTTCTAAACCAGCGAAAGGATACTTTATTAACAAAAGCGTCGTCACAGGAATCGTTACATTTATGACAGCTTGATTGATGGATAAAATCCCAATCAGTTTAATAATATTTCCAAGGCTTCCTAAAATCTTTAAAGAATCCAGCAAATGTTTCCAAAAATTTTTGCTATCTAAAGCCTGCGTAATTTCAATCTGTTCTTCAAAACGAACAAGATTTGTTCTAATCAATAAGATACCAAAAAACGCAAATAAAAAAGTTAAGGCGTTCATCCCAGCAAACATCCCAATATTGATAAAACCAATCAAAGCGCCTCCGCTTAGATTACCAAAGACACGAACTAAATTTGCTGTCGCTTGCTTAAAACCTAACGCAGATGTCATATCATTGTTAATAATTTTTACATAAATAGGCGTTATCATAGCACTTGAAAAATAACCAATCGTATCCGATACAAAATTGATGAGGCAAATAAGAAAAACAGAAACAAGTGAAAATTTTGTCCCGACCAGTATCAATGCTACAGTTGCGTACAGGACAAACTTAACAAACATCAAAACAGAGTACTTTCCAATCCGATTCTTTTGAAAATCCGCTACAACTCCTGTGAATATCTGCATAATTTGCGGCAATGTTTCAGATGTTGTAATCATAAGAATCGCAAGAGGTGCAAAAGCATAAGAAGATACATAATTGATAAACGCTAAGTAAAAAACTGTATCACCAAATGTAGAAATCCATTCATTTATTGAAAGTTGCCTAAAGTTTCGATTTGAAAGAAAAATATTCAATTTCATTCCTCCAAGTGTATTTCAAACGGGAATTTATTCCCCAATAATGTCCAATAAATTCCCAATGTCCCAATTCCAAAATCAAAAACATCTTGCCGATTATTTTCACTTTGAAAAACTAATAAATGATGTTTATCTCGATAAGAACGTGTTATGAATATTCTTTTGATTTTTTCTTGCAACTCTTTCTTATCATTTAATGCTTAATGTGACTAGTATATCATTAAAATTCACCATTTCTTTAAAATCGCATATTTGACATTTTTATTCTATAAACTTTCTAATTTGCAATTCTTGCAATTTTCTGAATTTTTAGAGTATACTACTTTTTAAAAAGGAGATCCCAAATGAGCAAACGCAAATTTATCGCCATTCTATTCACTATTATCATGGATATTATTATTTTCTGTCCTGTTATCTTCTGTTTTTAATAATTTTTCATATTGCTGTAATTTCAAAGTTAATAATGCTATTAACTGCGGATTATCCAGTACTTTCAGAGATTGAATGAAATCTTCAATCTCTTTTTGATTTTCTCCTCCTGTCTGAAGATAGATATTGATTTTTCTTAAAAATTGCAAAAGTAATTTTTCAAAGACATCGTAGGGTGTCAGCAACTTTTCTAGCTCACTTTCAAAAATGCTGATGTATTGATAGAGTTCACGTTCCATCATTTCTGAAATGACATTTAAGAAACAACTTTTCATATAAATTTGATTATAGACTAACTCTTTAAATTCCTTAGATTTCTCCATCAAACTTGTTGAAAGAAAAATTAAATCTTGATTCTCCAAAAAGGGCATAGCATTACAGAAAAGATAGAGCTCAAACCAAGTCCATGAATCAATGGCAAAAAGATAAGCTGTTATAAATTGCTTATCTTCTTCTTTTAAAATATAACTAGAATCCAAGGAGTGCAAGGCATTTTGAATCACAATTTTATTCAGACGGATATATTGTTGAGAGGATACTTTTTCTTGAACTTTGTGAAGCAGATCCTCCAAGCCGTCTTTATCCTGATGAACAAATAAATCAACAACTTGATGTCCCAATTGAACATGTTGAGATTCTTGATAACTATTGAGTTTATATGCAAACTCTGCAAATGTCATATTGATTCCTTCAATGGCAAGAAATAATTTATCTGCCGACAGCATAGATTGCCCTAACTCAAACTTAGAAAGCTGTGAGGCTGTCAGTCCTTCACACGCAACTTCATTTTGCTTCACACCTCTTGCTACCCGTAATTCTCTATAAAATTCACCTAGTTCCATTTTATCAATCATAAAGGTTCTCCATCACATCATAAAAACATAAATCGCAGACCAGCTACCAATATCACACCAAAAATCACGGTCACCACTAAGTTACGATAGCGAAAAGCAACATAAATTGTTGGAAAAACAGCTATTAAATCTAGCCATTTGAAGGTTGGAAACTGCCCTATCTTCCCATTTGTAATGCTGGATAAAATTAAAGCAAAAATAATAGAAATTGGTAAATACTGTAAAAACCGTTCTACAATCTTAGGCAAACCACGATATTTCACCAATATAAATGGAGTAATTCGGGATAACCATGTCACCAAAGCTGAGAAAAGAATGGCAGCAAAAATATAATTATTTATCATCTAGCATTACCCCCACAGCACAGCCTAATAAGGTCGACATTAGAACAGCTAAAGACGAAGAAACAAGCATACTTAAAGCATAGAACGATAAAGCTACCACAACCAAAATTACGATTAGTTTTTGAAGTTTTGTTTTATGTAGCATCACTAAAAATTGGGAAGAAAAAATACCAATAAACATGCCCACAAGCGCAAAGTCTAAGCCAAACACTTCTGGATTTGGCAAAAGACTTCCTAATGTCGTTCCGACCACCGTTCCTATCATCCAAGCAAGGTAGCTTGTTATATTATTTCCATACATCCATTGAAGCGAAATATCCTTTGTATGAACGTGCTCACTTAGTAAAACGCCATATGTTTCATCTGTCAAAAGGATTCCGATACCGATATTTTGCCATAGACTTGCATGTCGAAAAAAAGTAGATGTGTGAAGTCCCAGCAAAAATAGACGCAAATTGATCAAAAAGACTGTCAGAACAATAGCTGTCACCGGTGCATGGATGGCGAGAAGCGCTAGCATAGCAAACTGAGCACTTCCTGCATAGACAAGAATACTCATCAGTGCCATTTCAAGAGGAGTGACATAAGAAGCACCAATAATGCCACAGGCTAACCCAATACTAATATAACCCAGAGCTGTTGGCACGGCTGCCTTAACACCAGCCTTAAAATTTTTTCCTATCATTCTTATTCTTCCATTGTCTCAAACGCCAGACTTGGCTTGGCATTCAGATTTAATGTTGCAAGATTGGCGTTGTTCCACTCACTGACACTGGCATAAGCAATCATTCCTGCATTGTCCCCACAGAGACGCAAAGGCGGTATGATAACTTTAATATCTGTTATTTCAGCTGCTAAACGTTCACGTAAGCCTTGATTAGCTGCAACACCACCCGCAACCACCAAGGTCTTGACAGGATATTTATCCAAAGCCTTCTTTGTCTTTGCCATGAGAATATCTAAAACAGCAGCTTGAAAACTAGCTGCCAGATCTTCCTTGGAAAGAAACTCACCTTTTTGCTTGGCATTATGATGTAGATTAATAAAGGCTGATTTGAGACCAGAAAATGAAAATTCTAGATTGTCTTCCTTGATCATAGCCCGCGGAAAATCATAAATATCCCGTCCTTTATGGGCCAATTCATCTATCTCACGCCCTGCTGGATAAGTCAAACCCATCACACGACCAACTTTATCATAGGCTTCTCCGACCGCGTCATCACGTGTTTCCCCTACAATCTGATAATCACCGGCTTCGCTAACATAAACCAACTCTGTATGCCCTCCGCTGACTAGTAGTGCTAAAAGAGGATATTCTAAGTTCTCGACATTCTGAGCAGCCATTAGATGTCCCGCCATGTGATTGACAGGAATAAGTGGTAAATGATGTGCCCACGCAAAGGACTTGGCAGCCGCCAATCCAACCAAAAGAGCCCCCACCAAACCAGGTCCATAGGTCACAGCTACGGCTGTCACATCTTGCTCGATAATGCCTGCTTCTGCCAAGGCTTCCTCAATGCAAGCCGTGATAGTTTCCACATGGTGGCGACTGGCCACTTCCGGTACCACGCCGCCGAAACGCTTATGACTCTCAATCTGGCTGGCAATGACATTGCTCAAAAGCTCAGTCTCATTCTTCAGAACCGCCACGCTGGTCTCATCACAAGACGTTTCAAAAGCTAAAATATATCTATCTTCCATAGTTCTCCCTTTTCATGACGATCGCGTCTTCCACTGGCGCATGGTAATAGGCCTTCCGCCGCGCGATTTCTTCAAATCTTTCTTTTTTGTAGAATAGCAGAGCTGGCTTATTGGACTCCCTCACTTCAAGGAAAATCTCTTTGTTAATTGGCAGATGTTCAAACAAAGCGGTCGCAATTTTCTTACCTTGATAAGCCTTCTTAACCGCAATTTGCAAAACTTCCGCTTCAAAATCTGACTCCTGAAAAGCCAGAAAACCAATTAAATTTTGACCCTCTAGAGCTAAAATATAGCTCGACAAAGGATGTTGTAAATCTTTCTCTATTTGTTCCATACTCCACGGACTGACTGCATACACGTCTTTCAATACCTGATAAATCCGCTCTGTCAAATCAACGGTCTGCTTTTTTTCATCTTTTTTAATCTCAATCATAAGCGTTTGATGTAAGAATCTTTCGTTTCTTCATGGTTTTTCAACCAATTTTCCTCCGCTTCCACTCTCTTGAGATACTTAGGAACGAAGTCATGGATAGAGCAAACTGGCAAGTGCAACCCGATTTTTGCAAGAAGTATAGTATCTGGCAGAGTTCCTTTGATAAGAGCATTTGGCAGAACAGCTTGAATCTGCTCTGTGAAATTTTCAACTTCTCCTACAAAGGTTACTTGAGAATCAGGCTTGGCTTTTTCCAAGACCTCTTCAAAAGATAAATGAGCTTCTGGCTGAACGATCCTACCATTTTTATAAAAACCAGCATAAACATTATTGCGTCTAGCATCCATGAGAGGAATAACCAAGCCATCAATACTTTCTGGTACCAGAATCCGTAAGCTAGAAACTCCAACCAAGCCAATCTTAAGGGTATGAGCCAGTGTTTTAGCTGTTGCTACAGCAATCCGCAAACCTGTATAACTACCCGGACCTTCTGCAACCACAATGCGTTCTAGGTCCGTTGGTTTTAAATCCAAACTTTCCATGAGAAAATCAATTGCTGGCATCAATGTAATGCTATGATTTTTTTTAATATTTATTGTCATCTCAGCAAGCAACTGTTCATCCTCTAAAATCGCAATTGCCAATGCTTTACTAGAGCTATCAAAAGCTAAAATTTTCATTTTTATATTTCCTTCGTGATAATCTAGTTTCTATTATACTACAAAAAATACGGATTTCCTCAATATGATTTCCAAAAAAATAAGACCTTGTGAAAATCATTTTCCTAGATTTTCCAACTTCTTTCTTTTACTAAATCAGCTTTTTATGATATAATGATTATAATTGTAACGTATCAAAATCAATTTATTACCCGGAAAATTAAATAGATGAAGACCGCCCTTGAAAATAAGGTGGCTATTTTCTGGTAGATTGATTATGAATGAGAAAGGAAATTAAATGATTTACAAAGTTTTTTATCAAGAAACAAAAGAGCGCAATCCACGACGCGAAAATACACAGTCGCTTTACTTGGATATTGACGCTAAGGATGAATTAGAAGGACGCATTAAAGCGCGTAAACTCGTTGAAGAAAAAACGCCTTACAATGTCGAATTTATCACACGCTTGTCTGATAAACATTTAGAATATGAAAAAGAATCAGGCAACTTTACAATTACGGAGCTCTAAACCATGTCTTATACTTTAAAACCCGAAGAAGTCGGTGTATTTGCCATTGGTGGCTTAGGAGAAATTGGAAAAAATACCTACGGAATTGAATACAAAGATGAAATTATCATCGTTGACGCTGGTATCAAATTTCCTGAAGATGACCTTTTAGGGATTGATTATGTTATTCCTGATTATTCCTATATCGTAGAAAACGTTGACCGTATCAAAGGTGTTCTGATTACTCATGGACATGAAGACCATATCGGTGGGATTCCTTTCCTACTCAAACAAGCCAATGTTCCGATTTATGCAGGACCACTTGCTCTAGCACTTATCCGCGGGAAACTAGAAGAACACGGTCTTTTACGTGATGCTAAGCTCTATGAGATCAATCAAAACACTGAACTTCAATTTAAACATTTAAAAGCAACTTTCTTCCGCACAACCCACTCTATTCCAGAGCCGTTAGGAATTGTCATTCACACACCTCAAGGGAAAGTTGTATGTACAGGTGACTTCAAGTTTGACCTTACACCCGTTGGAGAACCAGCGGATTTGCATCGAATGGCAGCTCTTGGCGAGGATGGGGTTCTAGTTCTTCTTTCTGACTCAACCAATGCAGAAATTCCGACTTTTACAAATTCGGAAAAAGTGGTCGGTCAGTCTATTATGAAAATCATTGAAAACATCCATGGACGGATTATTTTTGCTTCCTTTGCTTCCAATATTTTCCGCCTACAACAGGCTACTGATGCGGCCGTCAAAACAGGACGGAAAATTGCAGTTTTTGGTCGTTCAATGGAGAAAGCCATCGCCAATGGAATTGAACTTGGCTACATCAAGGCGCCTAAAGGTACTTTCATCGAGCCAAATGAGATTAAAGATTATCCTGCTGGCGAAATACTTATCATGTGTACAGGAAGCCAAGGAGAGCCAATGGCGGCTCTTTCACGTATCGCCAATGGAACACATCGTCAAGTACAGCTTCAACCAGGTGATACAGTGATTTTCTCTTCTAGTCCTATCCCAGGAAATACTACTAGTGTCAATAAGCTTATCAACACCATTTCAGAAGCTGGTGTTGATGTTATCCACGGTAAAATCAACAATATTCATACTTCCGGACACGGTGGACAGCAAGAACAAAAACTTATGCTTCGTTTGATAAAACCGAAGTATTTCATGCCAGTCCATGGTGAATACCGTATGCAAAAAGTGCATGCGGGACTTGCAATGGATACTGGAGTGCCTAAAGACAATATCTTTATCATGAGTAATGGAGACGTTTTAGCCTTAACTGCTAATTCTGCTCGCATTGCCGGAAGTTTCAATGCACAAGATATTTATGTCGATGGCAATCGTATCGGAGAAATTGGTGCTGCAGTCCTCCGTGACAGACGTGACCTTTCCGAAGATGGCGTCGTCCTTGCAGTCGCTACCGTTGACTTTAAATCGAAGATGATCTTAGCCGGTCCTGACATTCTCAGTCGCGGTTTCATCTATATGCGGGAATCAGGTGAACTGATCCGTCATAGCCAACGTATTCTTTTCAATGCGATACGTATCGCATTGAAAAATAAAGATGCCAGCATCCAGTCTGTCAATGGAGCTATTGTAAATGCTCTTCGACCATTTTTATATGAAAATACAGAGCGTGAGCCTATCATTATTCCAATGATTTTAACACCAGATGAAGATACTTTATAACAGAATTCTTACATAGATATAAAAAGAACTTAAATCTATTTAGATTCAAGTTCTTTTTTTCGTGGAGCAAATCATAATCGGAGTAATTATATACGGTTTTCAAATAACAACAAAAAAGAGAGGGCAAACCTCTCTTCTCTATATACTAATGAATTATTTAGCGATTTTTGCAAAGTATTCAAGAGTACGTACAAGTTGTGCAGTGTATGACATTTCGTTATCATACCAAGATACAACTTTCACCAATTGTTTTCCATCAACGTCAAGAACTTTAGTTTGAGTTGCATCAAACAACGAACCGAATGACATACCTACGATATCTGAAGAAACGATTGGATCTTCAGTATAACCGTATGATTCATTAGCTGCTGCTTTCATAGCTGCATTTACTTCATCAACAGTAACGTTCTTTTCAAGAACAGCAACCAATTCAGTAACTGATCCAGTTGGAGTTGGAACACGTTGAGCTGAACCATCAAGTTTACCGTTCAATTCTGGAATAACAAGACCGATAGCTTTAGCAGCACCAGTTGAGTTAGGAACGATATTTGCAGCACCAGCACGAGCACGGCGAAGATCACCTTTACGATGTGGACCGTCAAGGATCATTTGGTCACCAGTGTAAGCGTGGATAGTAGTCATCAAACCTTCAACGATACCGAAGTTGTCTTGAAGTGCTTTAGCCATTGGAGCCAAGCAGTTTGTAGTACATGAAGCACCAGAGATAACTGTTTCAGTACCATCAAGAACATCGTGGTTAGTGTTAAATACAATTGTTTTAACGTCACTTCCACCAGGAGCAGTGATAACAACTTTCTTAGCACCACCTTTAAGGTGTTTTTCAGCAGCATCTTTCTTAGCAAAGAAACCAGTTGCTTCCAAAACGATTTCTACACCATCAGTAGCCCAATCGATTTGTTCTGGGTCACGTTCAGCAGAAACCTTAACGAATTTACCGTTAACTTCGAATCCACCTTCTTTAACTTCCACAGTACCGTCGAAACGACCTTGAGTTGTGTCATATTTCAACAAGTGTGCAAGCATTACTGGATCTGTAAGGTCGTTGATACGAGTAACTTCAACACCTTCTACGTTTTGGATACGACGGAATGCAAGACGACCAATACGACCGAAACCGTTAATACCAACTTTAACTACCATTCGTGATTTCCTCCTTATGAAAATCAAAAAAATTTTTATGTGAAAAGAGTAACTTGAGTCGCTACAAATCACCTTTCAACATATCTATTATATACTTTCTCTCTTAAAATTGCAACTGATTTCAGCATAGTAAAAGAAACCACTTTTTGTTTTTTCAAACTTTTTTCACGATAGCTCCCATACATTACAGAAAGATTCATTACTAAAAGTACTATGCCTTATCATAAAATTTATTTGTAGTTTTCATTTGATTTCTAATATTAGCATTTTCATTCTTTTTAGGTTCTGTAATTTATCTATAAACTATTTTTTGATTTTTCTAAATTATCAAAAAAAGAACAAGAATGTGGACATTTTATATGTGAAAGCGCTTTACATTTTGCAGTTTTTATGATATGATAAATTGTAAAATATAGTGCAACAAAAAACCCATAGGTTCTCAAATCGTGTAAACTGTAAGTAAGCACACAAACAGACACGAGGAGATCCTATGAGCTACTTACATATTACCATAATTGATCGGCTAAAGATAGAAGCATATCTTGAAGCAGGTTTTAATCAGTCCTATATTGCAACTAAGTTAGGTTTTCACCGTTCATCAATTAGCCGAGAAATCAAACGGTGTCCAAATAAATATTCTGCCGAAGAAGCACAAAGGCAATATGAGGAATTATCTAGACTTAAGGGAAGGAAAACTGCATGTACTTCACTGATGAAGAAAAATATAGAACGTCATTTAAAAGCATCCTGGTCACCCGAGCAGATTCATGGGCGTTATCAGTACGAAAATAAGCCAATCGTATCGTTTAAAACGATTTATAATTGGATATATAATGGCCAACTCGAAGTGAGTGTAGAGACGTTAAGACGAAAAGGTAAAATACGTGAACCCCATGAGACGAGAGGGAAATTCATTATTGGTAAACCTATTTCCAAACGACCTAAAGAAGTGAAGAGTAGGCAAAGTTTCGGTCATTGGGAATTAGATACCATGGTTTCTTCCAGAGGGAAAAGCAAAGGATGCTTGGCTACATTTGTAGAGCGAAAAACACGTTTTTATCTGGCATTTAAAATACCTGACCGATCAGCTAGGTCAATGTTTTCAGTCATAGAAACACTTCAGAAGATTTTTCCTAAGAACTTTTTAAAAACATTTACATCAGACAGAGGAAAAGAATTTGCTTGTTATCCTCAAGTGGAAGCTTTAGGAATAGACTTTTACTTTGCGGACGCTTATTCATCTTGGCAAAGAGGAAGTAATGAAAATTCAAATGGATTGCTTAGAGAATATTTTCCTAAGAGGACTAATCTAACCGACATTACTGATGAATCGTTAGTAAATGCTTTACTTGCTATAAATCACCGTCCAAGAAAATGCTTAGGTTACAAAACAGCATTTGAGGCTCTTATGGATGAATTTTAGATTTGTTGCACTTTTTTTTGCAATTTATCATATAATAAAAAATGTCTAGACAAACACTTTTATATTTATTGTAAGGAGGATAAATACAATGGTGAAAAAAGTTAAGAAAAACGCTTTATTGATTGCAATTCTTGCAACTTTACTTGGTCTAGGTGCCAAAAATATCGTCTCAGCTGCTAACATAGCCTCAGTTGTACACACTAAATATGAGGTTCATCTTGTTATGGGTGGAGTCACTCGAACATCCTATTCTTGGATGAACTTGTATTATCACAGAGGTTTTCGTGTATCCAAAATAGAACGGATTAATCGTTATGAAGGTATTAATCCAGCATTTCTTTATATCTATCACTATCAGACTTATTAATAGCTAAACATAGAGGCTATCAATCTAGCCTCTATGTTCCTTTTGTACGAGGTATATTTATGGATTTTTTTCGCTTTGAACTGAAACGCTTTCTAAAAAGTCCCAAAAATAAAATCTGTCTAATCCTGCTGGCTGCCATCTTTTTGGGGCTATTTATCTTCAACCAAACAGCAATAAACAAGCAGAGCTTCAATAGCAATCTGGCTATTATCAGAGAGCAGCTCCAACAAAGCAAACAATCGGTGAAAAATTTACAAAGTCAGGCTCAGCTAAATCCTGCCGATAAGGTTATCAGTCAACAGCTAAAATTGGAACAAGAAAGAGAAGTTCTTCTATCAGAAGAATTAGCCGCTTTAAAAAAGAAGGATCTAGAAAAAGTTGCTCAACTGGAATATCAGGGCTTGTTAACCCTACTTAACTCCACAACAGACAAAAACTCTGATGACTATCAGAATTTAAAAGCTAGTATCCGTTACCGCGAAGCTGTAAAAGCAGTCGGAGGAAGTCCGAGTCTTTCATTTAATAGCACAAGCGAAGCTGCCTTTAGCATAGGCCACATCATGACAGCCTGGCTGTCCTCTACCACCATCTTTGTTCTCATCACCGTCCTTATAGCCGATTCCCTCAGTAGCGAGATTGAGAGTTCGCAGATTCGTTTTTATCAGCTGCTGGGCGGTCGCAAGCTCAAGCACCTGCTCATCAAACTGCTGGTTCCTATCTTGGTGACCTTTCTGTTCACCCTCCTGCTCTTCGCTGTCCTCTATGTAGCCAAAGGCCTGCTGGACAGTTTCGGCACCTGGAACTATCCTTATCTCTACCTGGACCGGACTATTGTGCCCATCTGGCAGATTGTCCTGCAAACCCTGCCCCTCTTTCTGGTCGCCCTCCTCTTCCTGGCCAGCCTGGGTCAGCTCCTGTCTCTCATTTTCAAGAAAAGCCTGGTTGTCATCGGCCTGATTGTTGTCTTCTTGACTGGTTTTCTCACTTTATCTCAAGAAGAATGGTTCCAGCCTCTCAAGAAATTTTTTCCTTTTGAATATCTTGGCTATGGGCAGCTCATCAATGACATTAAAATTCTCCCTCAGAATGCCTTCCTCATAGGAGTTGTTTATCTGCTCGTTTTGAGTTTGGGATTTATACTAGCTTCCCATTATCTATATCAGCATTACTATTATAGAAAGGATGGGAAATTATGACAGGATTCTCTATAAACAATCTAACAACAACTATCTTTCAACAGTTAACGTTTGAACTGACAACTCCAGGGCTTTATGGAATGATCGGACCAAACGGCATTGGCAAAAGCACCCTCTTTAGTCTAATCAACGGAGAAATCAAAGGATTCGATGGAGAAATCCAAAGCGGAAAAGTTGCTTACATTCCAAGCCTAGACATTTTTGACAAGCATCTGTCAGCCCATGACTATCTCACATTATTGTCCTCAGAGGAGCAAAGTACATTTCAGAAAAATTTAGCTAGAATGGGCGGAGCTAATTATTTCAAGAAAAAAATCGGAAAATATTCTCTAGGAATGAAAGAGCTGTTCGCTTTCTTATATGCTCTGTCTATTCAAAGCGATATTCTTATTTTAGATGAGTTGCTGGACGGGCTGGATGAACGAAGACGTTTCGCCGCATACGATTTGCTAAAAGAATACAGCCCTGAAAAGATTATTTTACTGACCTCTCACAATTTATCTGAAGTCTTCAAAGTATGTGATACTGTCTTTCTTTTAAGTCAAAGCTCCTTAAAAGCTCTTGATAGTTCCGATGATGCGGCTAAGTTTCTCTTTTCTCCGTAAGGTTGAATATTAATTGTTCAGATTCCACAAGAATCTGAACTCTTTTATAATCATAACCATCCGTCAAACGGGTGGTTTATTTGTCTCGCACCTTACGGAGCGAGACGGATTGAAAGTCACATAAAAAACGCCCGCAGCTGCGGACGTGTAAGTTTTGCTTAATTAAGCTTCACCTTTATTTTTCTTAATGATTTCTTCTTGTACTGACTTCGGTACATCTTCATAGTGGTCAAAGACCATCATGAAAGTACCACGTCCTTGAGATGCTGAACGAAGAACTGTTGCATAACCGAACATTTCAGCAAGTGGTACATAAGCACGCACGATTTGGCTGTTACCATGAGCTTCCATACCATCAACACGTCCACGACGAGCTGTTACATGTCCCATAACATCACCAAGGTTTTCTTCTGGAACAGTAATGGTAACAAGCATCATTGGTTCAAGAATAGTTGGTTGTGCAGTCTTAGCAGCTTCTTTCAACGCAAGTGAAGCTGCAACCTTGAAGGCTGTTTCAGATGAGTCAACATCGTGGTATGAACCATCATACAGTTTTGCCTTCACGTCAACGATTGGATAACCTGCAAGTACACCGTTTGCCATTGACTCAACCAAACCTTTTTCTACGGCTGGGATAAACTCACGTGGAACCACTCCACCAACGATAGCATTTTCAAACTCGAAGCCTTTTCCTTCTTCATTTGGAGTAAATTCAATCCAAACATCACCGAATTGACCTTTACCACCTGATTGACGTTTGAAGAATCCACGCGCTGATGTTTGGGCACGGAAGGTTTCACGGTAAGATACTTGAGGAGCACCTACATTTGCTTCCACTTTGAATTCACGACGCATACGGTCTACGAGGACATCCAAGTGAAGCTCACCCATACCAGAGATAACTGTTTCACCAGTTTCAACGTTTGTTTCAACACGAAATGTTGGATCTTCTTCAGCCAATTTTTGAAGAGCAATACCCATCTTGTCTTGGTCAGCTTTAGATTTTGGTTCCACCATCAATTGGATAACTGGCTCTGGGACTTCGATCGATTCAAGGATAATTTTTGCTTTTTCATCAGTCAATGAGTCACCAGTCGTGGTATCTTTCAAACCAACAGCTGCAGCGATATCACCTGCGTAAACAGTTTCGATTTCGTTACGGTGGTTTGCGTGCATTTGCAGGATACGTCCGATACGTTCGCGTTTACCTTTAGAAGTATTCAATACGTATGAACCGCTGTTCAAGACACCTGAGTAAACACGGAAGAATGTCAAACGACCTACAAATGGGTCCGTCATAATCTTGAAAGCAAGTGCTGCAAATGGTTCTTCATCAGAAGCTGGACGAGTTTCTTCTTCGTCTGTATCTGGGTTTACACCTTTAATAGCTGGAATATCAAGTGGGCTCGGAAGGTAGTCAATAACTGCATCAAGCATCATTTGAACACCTTTGTTCTTGAAGGCAGAACCAGCAAGAACTGGGAAGAATTCAACATTGATCGTTGCTTTACGGATTGCAGCTTTCAATTCTGCCTCAGTAATTTCTTCACCTTCAAGGTATTTCATCATCAAATCTTCATCAGTTTCAGCAACTGCTTCGACCAATTTTTCACGCCATTCTTGAGCTTGTTCAAGGTAATCTGCTGGAATATCTTCTTCAAGAATATCTGTTCCAAGGTCATTTGTATAGATTTCAGCTTTCATGCGAACCAAGTCAATGATTCCACGGAAGTCGTCCTCTGCACCAATTGGTAATTGAATTGGGTGAGCATTTGCTTGAAGACGATCGTGAAGAGTGCTTACTGAATAAAGGAAGTCAGCACCAATTTTATCCATTTTGTTAGCAAATACGATACGTGGAACACCATATTCAGTTGCTTGACGCCAAACTGTTTCCGTTTGAGGTTCAACACCTGATTGTGAATCAAGAACAGTTACAGCACCGTCCAATACACGAAGTGAACGTTGTACTTCGATAGTGAAGTCCACGTGCCCTGGTGTGTCGATAATATTGACACGGTAATCTTTCCATTGCGCTGTTGTTGCAGCAGATGTGATGGTGATACCACGTTCTTGTTCTTGTTCCATCCAGTCCATTTGTGAAGCACCTTCGTGTGTTTCACCAATTTTATGGATTTTACCGGTATAGTAAAGAATACGTTCAGTCGTTGTTGTTTTACCAGCATCGACGTGAGCCATGATACCGATGTTACGAGTTTTTTCAAGTGAAAATTCGCGAGCCATTTGGTTATTTCTCCTATTATTTTATTTACAGTTTATTATAACATATTTTAAGAAAAGCGAGTAGGCAAATCCTACCCGCTTGTTGATTACTCATGCTAATTAGTAAGAGTACTGAGCTTTTTGCAAGTCTCTAAAAAGAGTAGCAATCTTACCAACGGAAGTGAGCAAAAGCACGGTTAGCTTCAGCCATACGGTGAGTATCTTCACGTTTTTTAACAGCTGCACCAGTATTGTTTGCCGCATCCATAATTTCTTTCGCAAGACGATCTTGCATAGTGTGTTCTCCACGTGAACGTGAAATAGTTACCAACCAACGAAGCCCAAGAGTTGTACGACGTTCTGGACGAACTTCAACTGGGACTTGATAGTTAGACCCACCAACACGGCGAGCACGTACTTCAAGTACAGGCATGATGTTTTCCATAGCTGTTTCAAATACTTCAAGTGCATCGTTTCCAGTAGCTTCTTTGATTTGCTCAAAAGCGCCATATACAATTGAAGCGGCTGTACCACGTTTCCCATCAAGCATAACGCGGTTGATAAGACGTGTCACTAATTTTGAATTGTAGAGCGGATCTGGCAATACTTCGCGCTTAGGCGCACGGTTTTTACGACTCATTTATCTTTATCCCCTTTCCTTATGCTTTTGGTTTTTTGGTACCGTATTTAGAACGGCCTTGCTTACGATCAGTTACACCTGCTGTATCAAGTGCACCACGAACGATGTGATAACGTACCCCTGGAAGGTCTTTTACACGTCCACCACGAAGAAGCACAACACTGTGTTCTTGCAA
Organism: Streptococcus constellatus subsp. constellatus; assembly: GCF_023167545.1. Classification (NCBI taxonomy): domain Bacteria; kingdom Bacillati; phylum Bacillota; class Bacilli; order Lactobacillales; family Streptococcaceae; genus Streptococcus; species Streptococcus constellatus. The sequence continues at coordinate 164,131 of NZ_AP014647.1, read as the reverse complement.
GTTATGTCCGATACCTGGGATATAAGCAGTCACTTCGATCAAGTTGCTCAAACGTACACGAGCAAATTTACGAAGAGCTGAGTTAGGTTTTTTAGGTGTCATAGTACCAACACGAGTTGCAACACCACGTTTTTGTGGTGAGTTTTCACGAGTAGGCACACGTTTCAGACTATTATAACCAACGTTTAAAGCTGGTGATTTAGATTTTTCTACTTTTGATTTACGCGGTTTGCGAACCAATTGGTTAATTGTAGGCATCTACATTTCTCCTGTATTTTTTTAATTTTGGTGATGATACACTTGGTGACAGCTATCATCTGCGTGTACTTTTGCAACATTTGTCAGCACGTCTCTGTACACTTTTGAGAGACCAAAAGTAAAAAGTACCGTCTATTAGTATAACACGACGACACTTTCTTTGTCAATATATTTTTATAGTTTTCTTGCTGAGTTCCCATCTATTGCCCCGCAGTATTTGTGGCTGGGACACCTGCTCCGTTAGTCGTTGGAGTTTGAGCTGAATTGGTCTCAGCCTGTCCTGTGGTAGCTGAAGTTGCAGGAGCTTGATAGGTTTGTTGATAAGTTTGCCCTGCATCTGTTTGAGGCGTCACAGCGTTTTGATTTGCTGTAGCAGCTGCTTCATTGGCTTCACGCGCAGCAATCGCGTCACTAACTGCCTTAATCCGTTGTTGAAGTTGAGCTTTTTGAGCTTCGTCTTTCAACTTGTCCACTTTTTCTTGAGCAGGCGTTACATTAGCCGTCGTCTGCTCTGTCTCCAATTTTTTAACAGCATCTTCTGCCTCTTGTACAATTTTGGCTTGCTCTTTTTTCTCTTTTTCTGCTTTCGATTCTGAAGATTTTGATGTTGAAATGGTTCGCCTTACAGTCGGAGCAGCTGCACGCGTCGCATCATCTTGCTTTTTAACGAAAAATAATCCAGCAGCAAGAATGAGCGCCAAAGCTATAACAATCGAAATTCTCAGCCACAAAGAGCTTTGATCCAATTTATCCAATATATTTTTCAAATTCTCACCTCATCTATTTGTCAAAAATATTGCCAACTTCTACACTGATTTTGTTAGACTTCACATCAATATTTGTTACTTTCAACAAAGATTTGTAATCTAAGTGCTCACGCTCTGTCTGTGCATTTTCCGCAAAAACTGCTACACCAGCCAATTCCGAATCAAATTCTCGTAAAAGGCTAATCATGCCGTTGACTGTCCCACCACCTTTTAAGAAATCATCTACGATTAAAACACGGCTTCCAGCTTTTAGGCTGCGTTTCGACAAGAACATCTTTTCAATACGATCCCCACTTGAACCTGACACATAATTGACGCTAACCGTTGAACCCTCTGTAATTTTCAAATCGCGGCGCACGATGACAAATGGGACATTTAATACATTTGCCACTGCATTTGCCAAAGGTACTCCTTTTGTAGCAACGGTCATAACACCATCAATTTTTTGGTTTCTAAATGTCTTTGCAATAATGCGCCCAATGTTATTTAAAATAGAAGGCGTACTCAACAAATCCGACAAATAAATGTAGCCACCAGGTAGAATCCGATTGCTTTCGGACAATTTCGTACAAAGTTCTTCTACCATTGCCTTAGCTTCTTTATCCGAGATAGAAGGAGTAAAAATAACACCTCCTCCTGCCCCTGTGATGGTTTCGATATATCCGATTTCCATTTCTTCAAAAGCACGTTTAATGATGACAATATCTTCGGAAATGGAGGATTTTGCGGACTCATACTTTTCAGCAAATGTATTGAGACTAGTTAGTTCATAAGGATGATTGATTAGGTAGTTAGAAATGACTACCATGCGTTCACTTCTTCTTAATTTCATTTTTTCACCAATTTTATTTTATTTTCTTCATTATATCATAATAAGACCAAAAAACGAACATTATTTTTGCAATAACATTCGTTTTTCGTTTTTTACTTATCAAAATTTGGTTTATAGAAGGAGCGGTTGTCCATAGCAAAGATTCGATTGGTCATTTCACCTTCACCAACTAAGGCTAAAGCTGAAGTCATCATCATCATTTCCGCATCTAAATTGTCAATCATGTGGATAATCTCTGCTTCCATGATTTTGGGACGAACAGGACTGCCGTATTCCAACAAACCGTGATGGCTTAGTAATACGTGACGGAGAATGATGACATCTTCTTTGGTATCTTCGATTTTTAATTCTACCAATACCTTTGTCATTTCTTCGTCAATCAAGGCAATATGTCCGATGAGATTGCCTCGAACAGTGTATTCTGTCTGTTCAGGACCCGTCAATTCCAGCACTTTTGCTAGATCATGCAACATAATCCCTGCAAACAAAAGACTTTTATTTAACTGCGGATAAATATCTCCGATGCTATCTGCCAACCGCACCATTGTAGCTGTATGAAAAGCAAGTCCTGCTTCAAAAGCATGATGATTCGTTTTAGCAGCAGGATAAGAATAAAATTCTTTATCGTATTTAGCATACAAGGCTCGCACCACACGCTGCCAAATTGGGTTTTCAATTTTGAAGATCATTTGTGACAGATATTCACGTAGTTCTTGGACATCAACTGGTGGTTTTTCCTTAAAATCAGCTGGATTGTTTGGCTCGCCAACTTTAGGCAATCGCAAGGTAATTTGATTGACTTGAGGGGTGTTGTTATACACTTCTCTGCGCCCTTGCATGTGCACGACTTTTCCAGCAGTAAATTCTTCTACATTGTGAGGTTGGGCATCCCATAATTTTCCTTCAATCGTTCCCGTATCATCTTGAAAGGTGAATGCCAAATAATTTTTTCCAGCTCTTGTCTGACGCAGTTCAGCGGATTTGATGAGATAAAATCCCTCAAACAACTCGTCTTTCTTCATTTGGTTAATCTTCATATTCTTCCTCTTCATCTTGGAAATCTAGCAGACCATTTAAGTCCGATTTGTTCGAAATTTCAATATGGCGCAAAGTTCGCTCGATAGCATTGGTTCTGCGCGTCAGCAATTCATCAATATTTCCAGAAGCGTGTTGCAAATGTTTTTGCGCCTTGAGCAAAATGCCACCAAATTTATTAAATTCTGATTTGACATTGCCCAAAACCTTACTGATGTCATCTGCACTTCTTTGAATATTGAGCGTTTTAAAACCGACCGAAAGCGAATTGAGTAGAGCAGACAAAGTAGATGGCCCTGCGACCACAATCTGCTCGTCCCGACGCAAACTGTCAAAGAATTCCGGATTGCGAACAACTTCTGAATAAAGCCCTTCTGTTGGTAAAAACATCACTCCAAAATTCGTTGTTGCAGGAGGCGCTAAATATTTCTTATTGATGTCCTTGGCAAAACGTTTGACACTAGCCAACAAAGACTTGCGGTACAAATCAATCTCTTCTTTGTTTCCTGACTCATAAGCATCCTCTAAGCGATAGTAGTCAGCAAGCGGAAACTTGGAATCAATTGGCAAATAAATGTATTCTTTTTCTACTTGCCCCGGTAATTTAATCGCGTACTCTACACGTTCACTAGAGCCTGGAACTGTTGCAAACTCACGCTCATACTGGCTCGGTGTCAGAATGTCTTCAATGATTTGACCAAGCTGCAATTCGCCTAAAATCCCGCGCGTTTTAGTATTGGAGAGTACCTTGTTTAGAGTGCCCACATCACGCGCTACATTTTGCATTTCTCCTAAACCGCGATTGACCGATTCTAATTGTTTTGAGACCGTTTCAAAGGAAGCTTGCAATCTTGTTTGCAGTGTCTTCTCTAATTTTTCTTCCACCGTTTGGCGCATTTGTTCTAAACGGTGGTCATTTGACTCTTGAATTTGGCGCATTCGTTCATCTGTCTTATCACGATTTTGGGTTAGATTTTCACTTATTTCTAAACGCATTTCCGTTAAATTCCGATGTAAATCCGTACGCACCTCACCCAAACGATCTCCCAGAGCCAATTCCAGTTGTTGTTGTGTCAGAAGACTTCGTTGCCGTTCTTGCTCAAAACGGTAATCCAACTGATCAGATAAGTGATCAGCTTGATCTTCCAACAATTTCTGTACCTGATCTGCCTGTTGCTGATTCTTTTGCCATAAAAGAAAGGTCACAACAAGATTTCCCAGCAATAAGAGGATAATTATAAACTCCATACTAACTCCTGTCTTTGCTATAAATGACAATAACATAACCTGATTGGCACTCTAAAAAAACGGGCTCATCTATAAATTCGTTAGAAGCATACACTTTTTTGAAAAAATAATTGGATTCGTTTAAAGGATATTTGGCTCCTTCAATCGTTAACTGACTATTGCTCACAGACATAAAAGCTAGATAATCCATACCAACTACCGGCTTTATCTCGTGACGCCCTTGAGGACAATAGCTGAGCTCATTTTGCGCACTACAAAGCCGAATTTGTTGCATATAAGGCGTGATTTCTGGATCGCTCGGCAAGAAAATATTTGCCAAAGTATGATCCAAGCGCCCGCCAAAAGCACCAAAAATAGTCACTTGTGCCTGCGGATAACGTACAAAAACAGTCTTGACAGCTAGTTCTAAATCTGTGTCGTTTTTTTCAGGTTGTGCTTGAAGTACCTCCTTAGATTGAGAACAAACCAAAGCCAGCTCTTCCTCCGAAACAGAATCAAAGTCACCGACCGCTAAGTCTGGACAAATGCCTTGTTCAATGAGAAACAGGCTTCCTCTGTCCACTCCGATAAAAATGTCAAAATCCACTTGAAAACTATCTATCATCCCGCCAGCAAAAAGAGCAATTTTAGTCATGCAATGCTTCTTTCAATGTTTGAACCTGATGAGCTACATCTCCTTTGAAAACGTAACTGCCCGCTACAAAGACATTGGCACCGGCTTCTTTGGCAACGCGAATGGTTTCATCATCAATACCACCATCTACTTCAATATCAAAGTCTAGTTGGTTCACTTCTCTCAAAACAACTAATTCCCGTACTTTATCCATTGTTTCTGGCAGAAAGGCTTGTCCACCGAAGCCTGGATTGACCGTCATAACCAAGACTTGATCGACTAAATTCAAAACATTTTTCACCACTTCAACAGGCGTCCCTGGATTGATAACGACACTTGCCTTGACACCTGCTGTCCGAATCTTTTGCAAAGCTCCGTGAATATGAGGGGTTGCTTCAGCGTGGATACTGATAATATCTGCACCCGCACGAGCAAATTCTTCAATATGATGTTCTGGATTAGATACCATAAGATGACAATCAAATACCAATCTACTGTGCGGTCGCATGCTTGCGACCACACCCGCACCAAAGCTGATATTGGGCACAAAATGACTATCCATAATATCAATATGAACATATTCTGCACCAGTTGCTTCTAGCTTTTTTAGTTCCGATTCAAAATTAGCATAATCTGCACTTAAAATAGATGGTGCAATTTTATAAGGTTTCATTTGACTTCCTCCTCACTTAGGTTGCTTTTTAGCTACTTTTTTATAGGTTTCACGACGGTTTTCAATTTCACTCAGAAATTGCAAGTAATTCTCGAAACGAAAAGCTGCAATTTGTTCCTTTTCAACGGCAGGTTTTACCGCACAATTCGGTTCATGCGTATGCGTGCAGGTCCGGAATTTGCAGCCATGACTGACTTTTGCAATTTCAGGAAATGCTCGATTTAAATCCTCTGCATTGTCCACTTCATAATCCAGCGAAGAAAATCCCGGTGTGTCTGCAATTTTTCCCCCATTGAGATTGTAAAAACTAACCACTCTAGTTGTGTGGCGACCACGACCCAAACTTTCTGAAATTTTTCCGGTTTCCAACTGTAAATCTGGTACCATTTTATTGAGCAGAGTAGATTTGCCAACCCCAGTTTGTCCCATGAAAACAGTCGTCTTAGCTGTTAAAAACGGCAACAGTTCTGTTATTGTCTTGGCAGTATCATAGCCGATAGAGCGATAAATATCAAGGAAAACGTCTAATTCCTTGTCGTCCGCCAACAAATCTAATTTACTGATATAGATAATCGGGTGGATAGCTTTCTGCTCCAAGAGGACTAAATAACGGTCCAAAAGATTAGGATTGAAATCTGGCTCTTTAGCACTCATTATTACAACAGCTTGATCTATATTGACAATAGGTGGTCGTACCAGACTGTTTTTTCGCTCTGCTATTTTTAAGATATAACCTTCAGAATCTTTCTCAGCAGAAAATTCGACCTCATCCCCCACATAGGGAGTTTGTCCTTTCTTGCGGAAATTTCCTCTAGCTCTAGTCTGATAAACCTTGCCTTCTGACTCTACATAATAGAAGCCTGCTAAGGCTTTCACAATTGTTCCTTTCAAATGGACTCCTTTAACGCTTAATAAGTTCATTATAACAAAAAAAGCAGTATTTTGCTTTTTAGTGCAAAAAAATGATGAAAAACGTTTTTAATATGGTATAATAGAAACCAAGCGGAAATGGCGGAACGGCAGACGCGCATGCTTCAGGCGCATGTGTCCATTCGGACGTGAGGGTTCAAATCCCTTTTTCCGCATTTTTATTTCGTTTGAGACTTCGTCAATTGTAGCGCACCTTACTCAAGTTATGCTACGCTTTGTCTTCTCGTTTGGAACGAAATAACATAGTTGGATACACCCCATTAAGTGCTTATTTTAAATTCTGGAAAGGTGGCCCAGCTTGGTACGGCACCGGACTCGAAATCCGGCAAATGGATTTTATTCATGCGCGGGTTCAAATCCCGTCCTTTCCTTATGAAGAACCTCACTAAGATGAACTTAGCGAGGTTCTTTGTTATGTGATACTTATTATTCAGTTTATCTGAATCCCTCATCATATAAGCTATCTGATAAGCGGGAAAATTCTTGCAAATCAAGTGCTTCTCCTCGAACATTTGGAGACAGATCAGCATTATTCAAAGCGATCTCCAGTCTTGTTTTAATTTCATCCGATTTGCCAAAACAACTAGTTAGATTATTCCAGAGGGTTTTCCGACGGTGAGTAAAACTAGCTTTTGAGACCTTGAAGAAGAAGGGTTCATCTTTGACCTCAACTGCCGGCTTGTCTCTACGAGTCATTTTCAGAATTGCCGAATCCACATTTGGGGCGGGAACAAAGACTGTCCGCGGTACGATAAAAGCGACCTTAGCTGTCATGTAATATTGCACAGCTATTGACAAACTACCATAAGACTTACTATTGGGCTGCGCCGAGATGCGATCAGCTACTTCTCGCTGCATCATCACAACAAATTCTGAAAAAGGAATCCGACTTTCTATCAGATGCATCAAAATCGGAGTCGTGATGTAATAAGGCAGATTAGCCACCACTTTGATAGGTAATTCTGGATTAGCAAATTCCTTGATCCAAGCTTGTAAGTCTGACTTAAGAATATCTTCATTGATAATCTTAACATTTTCAAATTCCTGCAGGGTATCTGCCAAAATCGGCATTAGACGCTCATCAATCTCAAAAGCCATGACTTCTGCTGCATTTTCCGCTAAAAACTCAGTCAGTGCCCCAATGCCCGGTCCGATTTCAATCACATTAACATGTTTATCAATTTCAGCTGTATCCACAATTTTTTGTAAAATATTGGTATCTGTCAGGAAGTTCTGACCGAATGATTTTTTAAAAGTAAAACCATGACGCTCAAGTACAGCTCGCGTCACGCTATAATCCGCAATTCTCATAATTCTCATTTCTATCCATTAGCTAAATAAAATATATAAAATCCGCATAATTCCTAGCACAAGCAAAATCCAAAATGCTGGATGAATCCGGCGTTTGTTACCTTTTGAATCGGATTCAATCACATTATCTGCCTGCTTGCTTTCTTGATTTTGCCGCTTCTTCAACTCATCTTGGTAAGCAGCTGATTTTAGAATATTGTCTTCTGGCAACATGTCTGAAGCATAATCATCTGGAAACCCCATAGCTAACCCAAGCAAGTCCTTATCCGTTAGAGAGAAATCTAAATCTTCTGGTTGATTTTGCTGAATAGCACGGATATTTTTTAAAAGTTTATCAGAAGCGATAGGCAATTCGTCCATAGAAACAATTTCTAAAACGTCAAATCCCAGCGTATCATCCTCTTTGACATTTGCAATAATATAGCGAACAAAATCATCATACAGTTGCAACACCTGTGGAGCATGTTGCTCTAAAAAAGACCGATTGTGGCGGGCATTTTGCTGGAATTTTTCAATGGAAAGAGTAACTCCCATATTCTGCTCTTGATAAAATTCTTCTGCTTTCTCTTTATCTTCTTTTTCAAGCTCTTCTACTTTTTTCCACAAATCAATAGCTGCTTGCAGATCTTCTTCATTCCAAAACAGTTGCCAGAAATAGGGAATACTATAAATTCCCTCCGCTAAAACACGTGTCTCATCTCCGTTTTTAAAATAAATATAACTTCTATTTGCCATGTCGCTTCCTTTCGTACTCTTTCATTACATTTTCAACATCTGTCAATCCAATCCCAAACAATTCTAGTCGTTTAAGCAACTGTTTTCCATTTGAATAGCCAATGCGGAGTTCTTCTCCTAAAAATTCACGACGTTTGCGGCTGTCATTGCCTGCCAGAAATCCTAAGCGAATCAAATCTGAACGTGTGATATCAAAATCAGTCTTTTTTTCAAAATGTTTAGTTACCTGAGAAAGAGCAGCTTTTAAATCGTCATAAGAAGCATGCTCGATCCCCAATGATTTCCCTTTACTTTTAAACTTAGGCGCTGCTTCATCACGATTGAGAAAAGCATGCTGAACACTAGGAATGGCGGTCATAATCATCCTACGAATCCGTTCACCATTGACATCTGGATCAGTAAAAACGATAACCCCATGTAAATCATGAAGTCTTGCAATTCGCTCTAAATCCTCTTGGTTAATCGCTGAACCTCTGGTTTCATAGGTTTTCACATCAAAATATCGTTGAAGATTAACCGTATCATCCCGACCTTCAACCACAATGATTTGAGAAATTTTCTCTTTCATTTATTTTTCCTTTAAATCAAAAATGCGCAGAGCATTCTGATAGGTTGCTTCCGCCACTTCTTCCGTCGTCAAGCCGCGAAGCTCTGCTATTTTATCTACAACATAACGAGTATAAGCCGTTCGATTTTCACGACCACGTTTTGGTACAGGGGCTAGATAAGGTGCATCTGTCTCAACTAAAATCTTATCTAAAGGCAACTTCTGCGCAGCTTCTTGCACATCTACAGCCTTTTTAAAAGTCACCACACCAGAAAAAGAAATCATCATACCAAGCTCAACAAAACGTTCAGCCATTTCTAAAGAGCCTGAATACGAGTGCATAATACCACCCTGTTCGCCAACACTAGCTTCCTTAATAACTTCATAAGTATCTTCCAGCGCATCACGCGTATGAACAACAAATGGCAAATCGTGGTCTTTCGACAGCTGAATCTGACGTTTGAAGACCTCAATCTGCACATCTTTCGGATCTTCCATCCAGTGATAATCCAGACCAATCTCACCGAGGGCAATAACTTTGGAATCGTGCAAATGACTGACAATCATGTTTTCAACTTCTTGCGTATAAGAGCCTGCCTCAGTTGGATGCCAACCAATCGTGCTGTATAGTTCATCATATTGACGAGACAGCGCTAGCGACTTTTCAATGGTTTCTGTATCAAAACCCACAATATTCATCTTGGTAACACCTAGCTCGCGTGCGAAAGCAATCTCTTCAGCTTCTTTTCCTGCAAAATTATCCACGTTAAGGTGTGTATGTGTATCAAAAATATTCATCAGTTCAATCCTCTTTATATCATTTTCTATTATATCAAAATCTCGCGGTAAATGCAGTTTGTCTCGTTGTTATCCAACAAAAAAACCAGCGGTCTCGAGTTTCCGTTGGTTCTTCATCTTGTATTCGTTTGGATTATGCAGCCAAAACTTTGCGTCCTTTACGACGACGGCTAGCAAGCACGCGACGACCGTTTTTAGTTGCCATACGATGACGGAAACCGTGTTTGCGCGCACGACGGATTTTACTTGGTTGATAAGTACGTTTCACTTTGAATACCTCCTCTTAGATTCTTGTATTCGTTTAGCCGGCTATGTGATCAGTTACTAAACATACTTAACTATTCTATATGATTCTTCAACATTTGTCAATAGCCCCTTACAAGTAAACGCCTTCTTCATCATTACTATCTCTTAAAGCAATCGAGTTGCCTCATAGAAAGGAATAAGTGTTGTCATAGCAGTTTGGAGTTCATTCAGCACTTCCCCTATTGAAGTGGCTTGAGCTAAATCCACATCGTATTTCACTAAGACTTTACGAATTTGCCCTGCTTTTACTTGTCGAGTCAAATATTGCCGATTTTCTTCTGTTCCAACAAATCGTTGACTGACACCATTTATTTGAGCCAAATAATAAACTGGATCTGTGATTGATACCTGCAGCACTCGATTTTGCTTTGTCAGACTGGTCTCATCTTTCTTACGCTCAATAAAACTAACTTCTAGCGACACTCCAAATTCCTTCGGATTCCCATATAATCGCAAGGCAAACATGGGTTCTGTGATATTGCCATAACCACGCAAGTAGTTCCAAAAATGGGATCGCAAAATTTGAGCTTGATTCATCCAGTTGCTGCTGCACTCCAGAGTTAATTTTGGATAAAATGCTTGAAATTGCTTTACCAAATCGACAAATTCCTTGCGGGCAGCCTGCCCCCCTTCTGTTTAAAATCAAGCATCGTCCCTCTCAATTCTCCCGCTTTATCAGGAGAAATATATTTATTTCCTTGCAACACTAAGTAAGCTTCAATAGCTGGAAAAATAGACATGCAAGCTCCTTTCTTCTCAATCTCAAGCACATCAAATAGTGGACTAAATGGAAAGAAAAGACTGAAAAGAAATTCTTCTCAGTCCTTAATTATATTCACTATCAATATCCACTACAACATAACGGTTTGGTTCGTCACCCTCTGAATAGCTGGTAAGCCCATCCATTTTAGAAATAATTCGGTGAATAATTTTCCGCTCATTGTTAGACATAGGATCAGTCTTTTGACTATGTTGGTATTCCAACACACGATCAGCTAGCTTCTGAGCGTAGCTTTGTAGAACTTCTGCTCGATGTTCTACATAATCATTGACATTTATAGAAATGTAAAAACTCTTAGAGTAACGATTATAAAGATAATTCTGTGCCAATAATTGAAGAGCTTTCAGCACTTTTCCGTGATAGCCGATAATGCGACCAGGCTCATTGGTATCAATTTGCATATTGATTGTCCGACGATTATGAGCACTTGCAAGGCTAGCTTCTACGTCCATTTCATCCACGATGTTTTGCACATAACCCGTCACACTCGCAACAACTTCTTCAACATCATAATTTTCTTCAACTTGAATGCCCAAATCTTCAAAATCAGCCGGCTCTTCAGCTATCGGTTGACTTTCCGAGCGCTTTTCTATAGCCTGATCAAAAGAAATAATCTTATCGGTTGTCTTTTCTTCTTGAGCGACCGATTTTTGAAAATTTACGATATCACTATCTTTCAACAAGTCAATCGTTCCTGTCTCTTCAAGAATCGTGCTGGCTTCTTTTTCATGCTTCAAGATTTCAGCTTTGACATCATCTGAAATTTCTTTGCCTTCTTCTTCAACTTTTTTAATAGCTGCAACAACGTGGCCTAAGTCAACAGTTGCTTCACTGACGCTCTTGACAGGTTCATTTTGAGCATTGATTTCTTCTGGAACACCTTTGACAGCCTTTTGATTCGCCTTTACTACTGTCGTTTCGTTGATGGGTTCTACGTCAACTTGGGCTAATTTCTTGCCAAATAATCCCAAAAATCCTTTTTTCTCACGAGAAATCACTTTGATATGTGCTTTCATCCTTGGAATCTCTAACTCACGCAAGCCATTTTGAATAGCTTCTTCAACACTCGCTCCTGTAAATAATACCATACAAGCGCCTCCTTACTTTTTCTTTTTTTGTGCTTTACGATAGGCACGTTTTTTCTTTTCTTCACGTTCACGCTCGACAGTCGCCTTTGCTTCTCTTTCTGCAATGATTTTATATGGATTGCTCAGTAAAAGCGTTTGGAACACTTGATAAGCATACGACGTACTCCAGTATAATGCAACCCCACTCGCTACGTTGACCGCAAAGAAAAAGACAAAGATTGGCATGATAAACATCATTCCTGTCATCAAACCATTACGTTCTGCCATTCCCTTATTGCTCAACCAAGTGCTCAAAAAGGTGAACGCAGCTGCTAAAACTGGCAAAATATAATAAGGGTCTGTCGCCCCAAGATTCATCCATAAGAAATGCCCAACTTTAAGAAACTCAACACGGATCAAAGCATGGTATAACGCAATCAGCACAGGCATTTGAATGAGCAAGGGCCAAAATGATGCCGAAGGCTTCACTCCTAATTCTTTATATAGTTTTTGCGTTTCTTGAGCCAGACGATTACGGCTTTCCATATCACGCCCTGGATACTTCGCCTGCAATTCTTTCACCAATGGCTGTGCTTCCTGCATTTTGCGCGAAGCATTGATCTGCAATTGGAAAACTGGCAGAAGAACAGTCCGGATAATTAAAGTGAAGAGGATAATCCCAATCCCCGTACTTCCATTAAAGGAAAGAAACCGAATCGTTACAGCGAAGAAATACACAAATCTTTCCCATAAATCTGGCGAACTCGCTGTAACCTCACTCGTTCCACATGCTGTTAGAATGAGCAAAGCCAGAGCTAAAAGCACCACCAACTTACTTTTCTTTTTCACAACTCAAACCTTCCTGATAAATTTTTGCTATTTTTAGTACATGAAGTAAATTTTGTTCCAATTCTGGATAAGTCAGAATTTCTACACCTTTCCGTGCAATGACGACAAAATCAAGCGTTGCTAACTTTAGTTTATGAGTTATCAAAACGTGTCGAATACGACGTTTAATCTTGTTGCGCATGACCGCGTTTCCTAGTTTTTTACTGACAGATATTCCTACTCGAAAGTGTTTTTGTTTCTTTTCTAATTTATAAATGACGAATTTTCTATTGGCAAAACTTTGCCCAACTTTGAAAATCGCATTAAAATCTTTCTCGCTCTTGACGCGATAGCTTTTCTTCAAAACTCAACTCCATCTACCAAAATTATATCTATTATACCATAATTTTCAAAAAAACCAATAAGAGCAGGTATATTCGCCATTTTACTAATTTTCCAAGCTAAATTAGAATGAATTTTGTGAGCTGTTCTTCTTAAAATTTTATGCGAAAGCTATTTAAAATGGTGAACAACGAAAAAGCGACTAAGATCTATTCCTAATCGCTTCTCTACGTCTGATACTCAATGATTGCACGTATTTATAAATTTGGGCAACACCATATTTTCCAATTATTTATTAGATTCTTTTGCAAAAAATTGTGTGGCTGCAACTGCTGCTTTCCAGCCTTTGTACAATTTTTGGCGCTCTAGTTCTGACATAGTTGGACAGAATATTTCCCCAACCGCATTTAATGTTTTCAACTCCTCCATGTTTTTCCAATAGCCAACCGCAAGTCCTGCTAGAAAAGCTGCTCCAAGAGCCGTTGTTTCCAAATTTGCCGCACGCGCTAACTCAATTCCCAGAATATCTGCTTGAAACTGCATGAGGAAATCATTCATGGCAGCACCACCATCTACCTTCAGGACTTGGATAGCTGTATCTGTGTCCATTTGCATCGTATCAATGATATCGCGCACTTGATAAGCAATGGATTGCAGAGTTGCTTTGATAAAATCTTCTTTACTCGTTCCACGTGTCAAGCCAAAAATAGAACCTCTTGCTTCTGGATCCCAATAAGGCGCTCCAAGGCCTGTAAAAGCTGGAACAACATACACTTCATTTTCATTGGTGGAATTTTTTGCATATTTCTCAGATTCAGGTGAATTAGAAATCATGCGCAGGCCGTCACGAAGCCACTGAATAGCACTACCCGCAATAAAAATCGAACCTTCCAAAGCATAAGTCACTTTGCCATTTATCCCATAACCAATGGTTGTCAAAAGATTATTTTTTGATAAATTGCATTCCTGCCCAGTATTCATAATAATGAAAGAGCCCGTCCCATAAGTGTTCTTCACCATTCCCGGCTCAAATGCCAACTGACCAAAGAGAGCAGCTTGCTGATCGCCTGCCATTCCTGAAATCGGTACTTCTCCCCCATAGAAATGATAAGGTGCTGTTTTGCCATACATTTCTGAGTTTGAGCGAACTTCTGGTAGCATAGCCTTAGGAATGTTGAGCAAGGATAAAATCTCGTCGTCCCACTTCAAATCCTTGATGTTGTATAACATGGTCCGCGCTGCATTGGAATAATCAGTCACATGAGCTGCACCATCCGTTAATTTCCAGACCAACCATGTATCAATCGTTCCAAAGAGCAATTCTCCTCGCTCTGCACGTTCCTGTGCTCCTTCCACATGATCTAAAATCCAGCGCACCTTGGTCGCAGAGAAATAAGCATCTATAATCAAACCTGTTTTTCCATGAAAGAAGTCTACATATCCATCTTGTTTGAGCTTTTCTGCTAAAGAAGCTGTTTGCCGAGACTGCCAAACGATCGCATTGTAAATGGGTAATCCGCTTTTTTTATCCCACACAACCGTTGTCTCCCGTTGATTGGTAATCCCAATCGCTTCAATCTGATTTGGCTTAATGCCACTTTCGATAAAGGCACCTGCAATGACCGACTGCACCGAATTCCAAATCTCATTTGCATTGTGCTCAACCCAGCCTGCTTGTGGAAAAATCTGAGTAAACTCTTTTTGACTCGTGGCAACTTGTTCGCCCTTTTTATTAAAAATAATCGCCCGCGAACTGGTTGTCCCTTGGTCAATCGCCATGATATAAGTTTCTTGTGACATAAAACGCCTCCATTGTATGTTCTATTTTTATTATACACAATAAAGCGTTTTCTTTCTATCTTTTTCTTCTGTTTTTGTGAAAATTTCACTTGAATCCGAGTTCAGACATATAAAAAGGAAGTGGGACAGAACTCAAAATTAAAAATTTTAAGTTCGTAGTCCCACCCCCGCAAAGATGATTAGGAACTCTTGCGAGCTTGAACAGCGAAAAAAGAGTCCAATCAGCTACTGCGTCATTTGTTTATCACGAAACTCTTTCAGAAGTTGGAAACTTTTGTCCCAGCCTCTCTGTCACTCATTTACAAATTACAAACGAGCGTTTAATTCTTTGCTCAATTCTTCAAATCCTGGTTTTCCAAGAAGAGCAAACATATTTTTCTTATAAGCTTCTACGCCCGGTTGGTCAAATGGGTTAATCGCATTCAAGTAACCGGAAAGAGCGATAGCCAGCTCAAAGAAATAAATGGTGTAACCAAGAGTAAAGGCATCTTGCTCAGGAAGCGTTACATACATATTTGGCACGTCACCGTCAGTATGAGCCAGAAGCACACCATCTGTCGCTTTCTTGTTAACGAAGTCAACATCTTTTCCTTGGAGGTAGCCAAGTCCATCTAAGTCTTCTGCCAATTCAGGGATCGTCACGTTCTTGCGTGGTTTGTCCACACGTACAACTGTTTCAAACATAATACGCGCACCTTCTTGGATAAATTGTCCAAGAGAGTGAAGATCTGTCGAGAAGTTGGCAGATGTTGGATAAATACCTTTTTGGTCTTTTCCTTCTGACTCGCCAGCTAATTGTTTCCACCATTCTGAAAAGTATTGAAGTGATGGCTCGTAGTTAACCAAAATTTCAGTCGCATAACCTTTGCGGTAAAGGATATTACGAAGAGCTGCGTATTGATAAGCTTCGTTTTCTGCAATCTTGTCTGAAGTGTAGTCTTTACGTGCTGCGTTGGCACCTTCCATAAGGGCTTTGATGTCAGCGCCTGATGCAGCGATTGGAAGCAATCCAACTGCTGTCAATACTGAGAAGCGTCCACCGATGTCATCTGGAACCACAAATGTTTCCCAACCGTTAGCATCTGCTTCAACCTTAACAGCACCTTTTTGACGGTCAGTTGTCGCATAGATACGTTTGTTAGCTTCTTCTTGACCGTATTTATTAATCAAGAGTTCTTTGAAGACACGGAATGCGATGGCAGGTTCTGTCGTTGTCCCTGATTTAGAAATCACATTGACTGAGAAATCTTTATCCGAAACGTATTCCACCAAGTCTGCAAGATAAGTAGATGAGATAGAATTTCCTGCATATAGAATTTGAGGAGCTTTGCGTTCTTCTTTGGTTTGCAAGTTCGCAAAATGATTGTTCAAGAAATCAATCGCTGCTTTTGCTCCAAGGTATGAACCACCAATCCCAATCACCACCAAAACATCGCTGTTTGATTTGATTTGTTCTGCTGCTTTCAAAATACGAGCAAATTCTTCTTTATCATAGTTTTCTGGAAGGTCAAGCCAACCACGGAAGTCACTTCCTGCACCAGTTCCTTTGCGCAATAGTTCATCTGCTGCAGAAACTTGCGTTTGCATATAGTCCACTTCATGTGGTGCAACAAATTTTCCAAGAACGTTTGAGTAATTAAATTGAATATGTGTCATTATAGTCCTCCAATTTTTCTTCCCTACTATGATACCGCTTTACCGCTTTTTTATCAAGCGATTTTCTTGACTAAAACGTTTCCAATTTATTATTTTAATCCCCTAAAAGAATCTAACTTAATCTGTTTGCTATCAATCCCCTTGTCTTCAAGAAATTTTTTCATCGCTTCTGTATCACCAGGACGACCAGCCAAGAGATAAATTGCTTTGTTGCCATACTGTTCTGCTGCTTGCTTCAGTCTTTTTTTACTTTGAGAAAGGTTGGCACTTTTGCTATAATCCAAGTTACTATATTTTTGAGCTATTTGAGACAATTTTTTATCAAAAACCAAGACACCTTTGTCCAAGTGGCTGAGAACAATGGAACGTTTACCAGCCCACTCTTTGACAATAGGCTTCATGGCTGCAATACCGACATCAGATGCAAAGCAAACAAGGGGTTCCTTGTCGTTTGCAACTGATAAATTAGAGGTTAACCAACTCATCTCAACTTTACTACCTGCTGGCAAGCTGGTTAAGGTTTTCTTATAAAGACTGCCGTTATTGTGCGTCAGAATAAGTATCTCATTGTCATCAGGATTGGAGGCGATGGTCAGCCAGCGATTCTTTTGTCCGCTCTCTTTAATATTAGGTAAGGCAATCTTAGCATAAGAACCGGCCTTCCAAGTCATATTTTTAGGTTTTGTCAGATGAATGAGGTGAATATCGTCGCTAGGATTTTCAATACATTTAACCGATAAAGATTGACTGTCCCCAAAATAGACAATCGCACCCCAAATAATGAGACATCCAAGAAGGCCCACAGCAAGGATTGATACAGTAATCATTAACATTTTAGAACGTCCTTTCATGATTTCTCCTTAAAACTTTTATTTCCAAAATTTAAATGATATCCATAGTGCTAGCGCAATAATCACAATGAAGCTTATTGCCATCACAATAAAATCCATATTAGGCAGACTGTAAATGTAAGCCATAACAGCTACTGCCGCCAACCAAATTCCTACAATTTGATAGATAAATGATAATCGAGGCACCATACAGAGACCTATTGCAAGCAAAATCAGACCACCAGTCGCAAATGACATAAAATCAGGTTTTGCTAGATTAACAGACACTTTGGTAGTTCCCCAAATAATCACTAAAATACCGATTACTGCTAGGCTAAGACCACTAATGGTTAATCCGTTCATTTGTTTTCCTCCGTTCGTATTCATGCTTTTCCTCCTTTTATTTTAAAATTTGAGTGACTACGTAATAATCAATTCATAAAAAAATCTTGAATGAACAAATAATTATATTCATTCATTTTTGTTTAAAAAATAAAGAATCGCAATCCTTTATTAAAAAAGTCCTTTGACAAAGTAAGTCGCCAAGGTTTCAATGGTTTGACTGATATGAGGGAAATCCTCTTCAGTGATATGGGTATCCATATAGTAGAAAAGCTGATAAACCTGCAGCACTTCTTGGATTTTTTCTTGAGAATAGCCTTCTGCCAGCATACGATTGGTAAAGGTTTCCACTAAAAACTGATGAAATGGATTCGCGTCCTTGCCTTTTTCCGAAGAATAATAGCTATGCAGCTCATCAGAAATAGCCGGGTTATACCATTCTGCCAGAATTTTACTGGACGAAACGAGATTTCGCGACTGACTAAAAATCTGCCCGACGAGTTCGACCGCATCTCCTTGCCAATCAATATCGTCTCTCATTGCTTGACGCACACGGTTATTTTCATCAATATAAACATCCAGAAAAATGGCTTCCTTGGAGTCATAATAGTTGTAAAAAGAACCAACCGCCATGCCAGCTTGCTTGGCAATCTCAGAAATTCCTGTTGCCTTATAACCTTTTCTTGAAAAAATGACATAGGCAGCAGATTTTAATCTTTGTTTTTTATCTTGCGACATGATGAACTCCTTCCTAAGTAGCGTACAATAGCAGGATGTGAATGAATCTAAAATATTATTCATTCATATTATAGAGCACTATCAGTTTTTTGTCAATAGTGTCCTTAAAAAGAAACTTTAGAAAGATTCTAATTATTTGTTGACTCCAATCCTCAGTAATCACAGTCACATACTTGACTTATAGGCAATGGGCTATGTAAATAGCTAAAATATTAATAAGTTTGTTCCTGCTTAAACTACATCATTTGACTATACTAAACTTCGTTCTCTAATCCCATTCTTCAAAATAAAAAGAGCACACAATTCACACTCGCTTAGGGCTGCTGGATTCCTCCTCTGACCCGCTTCACGCAGAATTGTTGCTCCATAAACATTATAACATAAAATATCTGAACTGCAAAGTTAGAATTTTTTCTTTTTTTAGAAAAGAGATGGCTAACAGACAAACTACTAATCCTATCAAAGCCAGCTGAATAATTGTCAAACCAGCCTGTCCGCTGTCTACGGACCAAATGATTTTTAAAAAAGCTGTTACAACCAAAATAAGCCCCACCATTTTCCAACTATGCAACCAGGTGGCACGAATCAGCAAAATAAAAAAACTGAGTACAAGAAAAGCAAAGAATAAATTTCCCCCGTCAAACCAGCCTGTAAAAACTCCCGTTCATAAGTTAAAAATTCTTTAACCAAGAGAAGCGTTGTCCGAGGAACAGGAAACCAAATCATACTGGTAAATAGAGCTAGAATACTGACAAATAACCAAGTATTTGTCGCCGATAAGAAAAAATAAAATTGGAAGGAGTAAAATAGGATGGGTGTGCCAGCTTAACTGGTTTTGGTGGCATTTAAAAGCCCAAGCTTGAAAATCCAAATTCAGCACTAACAAGCTGATAAAAAAGGCTGCCAGTCCAAGTAAGAAAGCTGAAATAAGCCATTGCTTTTGTTTTATCTTTTTTTTCTTCTTTGTCTGAAAAATTCCTGCATGATTGCCGCACATTCGACCTCCAAAATCCCAGTTTCAAGTTCAACTCGGTGATTAAGACGTTCATCCGTTAGAATGTCATAAAGACTGCCTGCTGCGCCGAATTTTGGATTCTTTGCACCATAGATAACCTGTGGAATGCGAGCCAGACCAATAGCACCACTGCACATCACACAAGGTTCAATAGTAACAAAAAGGGTCGTATCCAGCAGACGCCAGCTATGCTCATGCTGATTGGCCTCCTCAATCGCCATCACTTCCGCATGCATAATCGCTCGCTGCAATTCCTCACGTGCATTATGTCCACGACCGATAATCTTCCCGTCCTTGACAATAACACAACCAATCGGAATTTCATCATTAGCAAGCGCAATCTCTGCTTCTTTCAAAGCCTCCCGCATGAAAAACTCTTTTTCTTCAACTGTGTAGTTCATCTTTTAACCGTATAATCCTCTGTATGATAAAAATCTCCTAATTCATAAGTCGTGACTTCTCTGACATGAAGTTTATATTTGGCAACTAGATCCGCAATATCCTCGCTATTGATTAAAGTAATGACTCTAGTCCCTTGACGAACTGCTTCAATAGCACTTCTTGAAAAATCAGAAGTTGTAATAAAAATACCATATTCTGCATTGTATTTATCCATTGCACCACGGAATTTATCAATCTCCGGAGAAGGAACATTGTTTTCCCAACGCTTTGCTTGGATAGCTACACGATTGGTTCTGAAGTCATCTGTACTAGTAATAAGCCAAAACCATCTAAACCACCATCATTAGTATAACTAACTCCAATTTTTTCATCTAGTTTGACACCCATCTCCTTGACTAGACCACGAGCAAAAGTTTCAAATTTTTGTGGTGACATAGATTTTAAAGCTCTTGTCAACTCAACTCTCCAATTTTCTTTTGAGTCATCTAGTGAATGTTTTAGTTCCTTTTCAAAGGATAACTTGAAGAATTGTTTTGACTTCTTCTCATTTTTCCAAAATTGAATGGCTTTCTGTTGAATATCGCTAGCAAAATGCTCATCCAGTTTCACTTTTCTACCTAATTCTGTCAATTCAAAAGTCGATTGCTTGGTTTAGAAAGATAGCCCGTGGTAAGTAAACTTTTGGCTGAAAAATTAAAAGTGTAATCACTAGGTTTATAAATTTTTCCACTTTTTTAAGACACTTTTTCTTCCTCAAAAAAATTTCTCCTCTATCGTATTTTCTCCCTTTTTAATAGCATCTAGCAACTCTCGTTTGGTTGCATAGCCACCTAGCTTTTTTAAATTCCTGATAATTTCACTTATCATTATTTTTTCCTGCTCTTTATTAGATAAATCTGTAAAGTTCATTATTTATCTCCTTTGCTCTCCATTTATTATATCATGTTATAAACCTGAAAATATAAAAAAAGCCACCTTTCGATGGCTTTCAGGAGATTATTATGAAAAAGTTTAGGATTTCTATCAAATAAAGTTAGGAGGTCTTCATCTGATGATTTTAGTATAACCCAGCCAGCTTAAAATTAACTTAAGAGAGAATTATTCTTTAAACTTTTTTATTGCGTCAATAAAAAGCGAGCCGAAACCCGCTTTGTCTACTTCTATTACAAACTTGACCAAACACTTTCCAGGATGTTTGTCTGTTCACGACCAGGACCGACAGAGAAAGTAGAAATACGAACACCGACCAATTCACTGACACGGCGGACATAGTTGCGAGCATTCTCTGGCAACTCTTCTAAACTGCGAACACCTGTAATATCTTCTGACCACCCTGGCAATTCTTCATAGATTGGCTTGCACCGTTTGAGCTGCTCCAGACTAGCTGGATAATGATCAATGCGCTCACCATCTAAATCATAAGCGACACAGATTTTAACTGTATCAAGTCCCGTCAAAACATCAATCGAATTGAGAGAAAGATTGGTAATTCCAGATACACGACGGCTATGGCGCATCACAACTGAGTCAAACCAACCAACACGGCGAGGACGTCCTGTTGTCGTTCCATATTCATGGCCAACTTCACGAATGTGGCTACCTACTTCATCAAACAATTCTGTTGGAAATGGTCCATCACCAACACGACTGGTGTAAGCTTTACAAACTCCGACAACTTTGTCGATTTTACTTGGTCCTACTCCCGAACCAATCGTCACACCACCTGCAACAGGATTAGATGACGTTACAAATGGATAAGTACCTTGATCGATATCTAGCATCACTCCCTGCGCCCCTTCAAAGAGTACTCGCTTGCCTTGATCAAGAGCATCGTTCAAGATAACAGAAGTATCTGTCACGTATTGTTTAATTTGCTGACCATATGCATAGTATTCCTCAAACATATCGTCAAATCTGATAGCTGTGCTATCGTAGAGTTTTTCAAACAGACGATTCTTCTCAGCCAAATTCCTTTGCAAACGCTCTCTGAAAATATCCTTATCCAAAAGATCAGCAATTCGAATTCCCACACGAGCAGCTTTGTCCATGTAAGCTGGTCCAATTCCCTTAATAGTCGTCCCGATTTTGTTATCACCTTTTGCTTCTTCTTGTAAGCGATCTAATTCAATATGATAAGGTAGGATAACATGAGCACGATCTGAAATCCGAAGATTATCCGTCGTAACACCTTCTTCGTGCAAATAAGTCAATTCATGTACCAAAGATTTTGGATTAACCACCATTCCATTCCCGATAACAGAAATTTTATCTGGGAAGAAAATACCTGAAGGAATCAAATGCAATTTATACTTTTTACCGCCAATTACAATGGTATGACCCGCATTATCTCCGCCTTGATAACGGGCAATGACTTCGGCATTGGCTGAAAGGAAATCTGTAATCTTTCCTTTCCCTTCATCTCCCCACTGGGTCCCTACAACAACAACTGATGTCATAATCTTGTCTGAGCTAAGTGCTCGTCCTTTCTTGTCTACATGGCAGGAGTCTCACCTGCAATTATATCTTATACTTTATTATAAGAAAAATTCCTTCTTTTTTCAAGATAAGACCGCCATTGTTATTTGTAAATGACGAAGTTTGAACATCCCGCCTTTGTAAAATCTGTATCTTATCTAAAATTATGATCATTTTCTTTTAAAAAAGTTCGGAAAACGTAGTAGAAATTTGTCTTCTAAGCATTTTTATAATAGACTAAAAGTATTAGAAAACAAACAGGGATTTACCATGAACATCAATCATTTGTTAGAAAAAATAGCAGTAGATGCTCCTATTCTACAAGCCACTTTCGGATTGGAAAGAGAGGGCTTGCGTGTCAATCAAAACGGGAAATTAGCACAAACTTCTCATCCAAAAGCATTTGGCAGTCGCAATTTTCATCCAACGATTCAGACAGATTTTAGCGAGCAGCAGTTAGAACTCATCACTCCAATTGCTCCTTCTACAAAAGAAGCAAGGCGTTTTCTTGCTGCAATTACTGATGTGGCTGGACGAACCATTCCCAAAAACGAAGTGATTTGGCCACTCTCTATGCCCCCCAAATTATCGCCAGCAGAAATTCAAATCGCTCATTTAGAAAATGATTTTGAGCGCTATTATCGAGAGGGGCTGGCGAAAAAATATGGAAAAACACTACAAGCTATCTCAGGCATTCACTACAACATGGAGTTGGGACCAGACTTGATCCAAGCTCTTTTCAAGGTCAGTGATTACAAGAATATTCGTCTGTTTAAAAATGACCTCTATCTCAAATTGGCTCGAAACTTTTTACGTTTTCGCTGGTTTCTGACTTATTTATACGGGGCAGCACCAATTGCTGAGGAAGGATTCTTGACCAGGGAGATTTCTCAGCCTGTTCGCTCTATCCGCAATAGTGATCTTGGTTATGTCAATGATCAAAAGATTCATATCTCTTATGCCTCACTAGAATCTTATGTGAGCGATATAGAGAAATACGTAGCACAAGGTGATTTAATTGCTGAGAAAGAATGCTACATGCCTGTTCGTTTCCGTGGGCAAAAAGAAAATCGACTTTACTTAGAAAAAGGAATCACCTATTTAGAATTCCGCTGCTTTGACCTTGATCCTTTTGAGGTGCTGGGAATCAGTCAGGAGACAATGGACACGGTTCATCTCTTTTTGCTTGCCTTGCTCTGGCTCGATGATATAGCAGAACCTGATGAACTTCTAAATCAAGCCCATGCTCTAAATGAGCAAATCGCTCTTAGCCACCCTCTGGCTCCGCTACCAGTTGAAGCTGATACCGACTTACTTCTTGAATCCATGCAAGCTGTTATTCATCATTTTGAACTAAGTCCCTACTATCAAAACTTGCTTCAACATGCAAGAAATGCAGTAGCTGATCCCAACCTGACCCTTGCCGCTCAGCTCTTGCCTTATCTTCGAAACCAGTCCTTAGAAGCCTTTGGTTTAGAAAAAGCCAAGGAATACCACAACTACGCTTGGCATGCACATTATGCGCTGAAAGGCTATGAAAATATGGAACTCTCCACTCAAATGCTCCTCTTTGATGCTATTCAAAAAGGAGTGCAAGTAGAAATCTTAGACGAAAGTGACCAGTTTTTAAAGCTTCAACATAAAGATCATATCGAGTATGTCAAAAATGGCAATATGACTTCTAAAGATAACTACATTGTCCCTTTAGCCATGGCAAATAAGACGGTAACCAAGAAAATTTTATCTGCTGCTGGTTTTCCTGTTCCTGCTGGAGCCGAATTTTCCACTCTAGAAGAAGGTATAGCTTACTATTCTTTGATCAAGGACAAATCGATTGTCATCAAGCCTAAATCCACTAACTTCGGTTTAGGAATTTCTATTTTTCAAGAACCTACCAATCTAGATAGTTACCAAAAAGCATTGGAAATTGCCTTTTCAGAAGACAGCTCTGTTCTTGTTGAGGAATTTATCGCAGGAACCGAGTACCGCTTTTTCGTCCTAGATGGCAAATGTGAGGCGGTGCTCCTACGTTTGCCGGCAAACGTTAGAGGAGACGGTCAGCACACTATTCGAGAGTTGGTCGCTACGAAAAATACCAATCCCCTGCGCGGTCGAGATCACCGCTCTCCTTTGGAAAGAATCAAACTAGGAGAGATCGAGCTACTCATGCTAGAACAGCAAGGTTATAAAGCAGACGATATCTTACCAAAAGGAGGTCAAGTTTTTCTCCGTCGCAATTCTAATATTTCTACTGGCGGAGATTCAATAGATATGACTGAAGCTATGCATCCTTCCTACAAGAAACTAGCAGCAGAAATGGCAACTGCTATAGGAGCTTGGGTCTGCGGTGTAGATCTCATTATCCCAGATAGCACATTGCCAGCCAGCAAAAAAGAGCCCAACTGTACTTGCATTGAGCTTAATTTTAACCCATCCATGTATATGCACACCTATTGTACAGAAGGACCCGGTCAAAGCATTACGCCTAACATTTTAGCGAAACTTTTCCCAGAAATCTATTAATCTTTATACCACAAAAAACGAGCAAAACAGCTCGTTTTTATATATAACTTTCGCATAAAAATAGAACGGTTTGATAATGCTTCGCAGCTTACTCCCAGTCTCTTCCATGACCATGTTTGATTTCAAATTCAAAATAGCCATCTTCTTGAATCTTTTTGAAAATGTCCCGATAGGCTTCCTCATCAAAAAACGCTCCTTTATAAAGGATTTCAAAACTCAACCCATCGTATTCTAAATAGGCGTGCGAAGAGCAAAAACCGTTTCGCTTGTAGAAATCCATTCGAGCTTTTCGTTGTTCTAGATTATCACAAGGCTCATCCAGACGTTCTACTTCTAAAACCATGGTTCTTTGATAAAAATCCACCAACTTATCAATAATCTTCCCGCCATAACCATGACTACGCAAATGAGGCATAATCGCAAAAAAGCTGATATAAAAGGCTCTTTCATTGTAAACTGAAAAGGCAAAACCGACAAATTCATTGCCATCATAAAAGGCAAAAAAATGAGAATATTCCCCATCTCCATAGCGTAGCAACTCGGATAGCGGTGCACGCTCCTCCTCAGGAAAGGCTTCTGTATTGAGTTGTTCTACTTTTTCTAAATCCGGAAATTCGGCTGTAATAATTTGACTAGTTAAGGACATCGCTTTCCTCTTTCTAACCCATTTTTCTTTTATTTTACCAAAAATTAAGATATTTGAGAACTTTGGGGCAAAAATGCAAACGATAAAAAAGTGATCGAGACAATGTCGTCGACCGCTCATTAAATTGAGATTGAATTGCAAAAATAGGAACCGCTCTTACTCCATCACAATCATAGCTTTAATCGTTTTTCTGTCAGCCATGTCTTTGTAGGCTTGGTCAATCTCGTCCAATTTGTAAGATTGAGTGAACACTTTTCCAGGATTGATTTGACCGTCTAGAACTGCTTTTAGCAAGACTTCTTTGTCATAAGTGGTGCAAGAAGCTGGTCCGCCAGCCATTGCCAAGTTAACCATCCAATAGTCACCAATATTGATGTCTCCTGTATGAGGTACGCCGACTCGTCCGACAATAGCACCTGGACGCGCAACTTCCTATACTTCCATTCTCCCCAGCTTCACAAATACTGCTGCCTTCATCTTATTTCCCCTTTCTCTATTAAAAAGATGAAACAGTTATATTTTCGTTATATACCTTAGAGTCAACTCGAAGTCAAGAATTTTTTGAAAAATCTTGCTAGCCTCTGCTTATACTCAACTAAACTTTTTATTAAACATATCATTCAGTACCGTCTTTTATACATTTTTATGCTAAAATAGACTTAGAAATTTCAGAAGAAACAGGATTAGATAATTTATGCCCAGAAGAAATTATAACAATGTACGTTCTAGAAGATGGATCGGTATACTGCTTATTCTTATCGCAGTTGGTATTATTATACAGTACCTCATTCCAATCCTTCTTTCCATCGGCATAGGCTACGGAATTTACTACTATGCAACTCATAAACCGAAAAAAATCACAGAGCCCAGCGCCAGTCAGCAAATTGAAGATTTGAAACAGGAAATCAGAGCTGCAGATAGTCGAATCAAACAGCTGGACAATTATCTGAAAGAAAAATCTTATGCAAATTACCAACAATTAGCTGACCAGCTCTTGCCTCAATTGAGTTATATTCAAGGCCGAGCTGACACCTTAAAAAAATATATCTCGCCTGAAATTTACCAGCGAATTCAACGGAAAGTGCAAAATGTAACAACCGATATCCATGAGCAACTACACAATCTTCGCGCTCAAACTTCCGAAAGTTTAAAATCAAACTTGGAGGAATTAGCACCTGAATTACTTGAAACTATTCACAATATTCAAATCGACCACGAAGCGATTCTCAAGAAAATTTCTCAGTCAGAAAGCAACAACAAGGAAGAATTAACTGCGATCCATCAGTCTCAAATGGAGCATTATGAGGATATTTTGGAAGGCTACCTAAAAATCAAGACTTCACCGAAAGATTTTTATAATGCAGAAGAACGACTTTCTAGCGCCAAAGCAGCTATTGAGCAGTTTGATTTAGACTTGGATGAAACACTCCGTCAACTCAATGAAGCAGATCTACGAGATTTTGATATCAGCTTGAGGATTTTAAGTAAAAAAGAACCCAATACCGAACTATAACCATCAAAAGGAGACCTTATGAGCCAAGAATTTAACTTTGACATCGACAAAATCGCTAATAATGCCATTTCCAAAACAGACAGAACTACTGAAATCATCGAATCAACCGAAACACAAGCAAACGGACAGATGAACTTTTTGGAGAAATTAACTCCTGAACAACAAGATGCGATCATAGCAAAAGTCCCTCAGCTGCTAAATAACTTTATTTCCGATCAAAATACTCTTTTAGATTTTGGGCAGGCTGCAGTCGAAGAAGTTAATAATACTGTTAATCGCATTTTAGCCGAACAAAAGAAACTTCAAATCCCACAAGTAGATGAATTGTTAAAAAACACCAACAAAGAGTTAAATGGTTTTGTTGCTAAATATAAGGATACTCAAATTGCAGAACTAGATAAAAAGCCAAATTTTTTAGAAAAACTCTTTAAACAAAGTAAGAACACCTTGCAAGAGTTCTATTTTGATTCACAAAATATTGAGCAAAAAATGGATAGTATGGCTGCCACTGTCGTCAAGCAAGAAGATCTGCTCGCACGAAATATCGTTTCTGCCGAAATGTTAATTGAAGATAACACCAAATCCATTGAAAATCTAGTCGGTGTCATTTCCTTTATCGAAGCCACTCAAAAAGAAGCTGGTGCGCGTGCCTCGACTCTTCAAAATGAGGTGGCACAATTAGATACTGCCACTCTCGATTACCAAACCAAATCACAAGAATTGGCTCGCTTAACTGAGGTTGTTAATACATTGGAACAACAACATACAGAATACATCAGCCGTCTATATGTCGCTTGGGCCACTACCCCGCAAATGCGTAATCTCGTAAAAGTATCTTCTGATATGCGCCAAAAACTTGGCATGCTCCGTCGCAATACCATTCCGACTATGAAGCTCTCTATCGCTCAACTAGGAATCCTGCAGCAATCAATGAAATCTGGTCAAGTAGCAGACGCTATTTCTAATGCCAACAATGCAGCGCTGCAAATGCTAGCTGAAACCAGCAAAGAAATCATTCCACAAATGGAGAGGATTTCCCAAAATCCAACAATCGCTGTCGAATCCGTTACCAAATTAGCTGAAAGCTTAGTCGCTCAAAACCAAGGAATCATCTCTGCCATTGATAAAGGGCGGGAAAAACGCGCTCTCCTTGAAGCAACTGTAATCAAATCCGCTGAAACCATTAATGACTCTGTTAAACTACGCGACCAAAAAATTATCCAAGCTTTGCTAAATCAGGGAAAAGAAATCCAAAAAGAAGTGGATAAACCGACTACAAGTGAAACATAACGAGCTGAAACATAGACGTAATACAAAAATAAACTCTTGTGGTATGCTGTTTCATCCAAACAAAGTAACAGTATATAGCACTAACTCTTTGCTATGTAAATAATGACCAACCTCGTCAATGGTGCGGGGCAGGACAACAAAGTCACTTTCTTACGAAATACTGATTTTTGTCCCGCTCCCTTTTCTTTTTTATGTTACAATAAAAGGTATGGATAAGATTATTAAAACTATTTCAGAAAACGGAGCTTTCCGAGCTTATGTACTAGATAGTACCGAAACTGTTCGAACAGCTCAGGAAAAACACCAGACCCTTGCTAGCTCAACCGTAGCGTTAGGTCGCACACTCATTGCCAGTCAAATCCTTGCCGCAAACGAAAAAGGAGATACAAAAATCACCGTCAAAGTACTAGGGACAAGCTCCCTTGGTGCGATTATCACCGTCGCAGATACAAAAGGTACTGTCAAAGGCTATGTGCAAAATTCCGGTGTGGACATTAAAAAAACTGCAACAGGTGAAGTGTTGGTTGGACCATTCGTTGGAAATGGCGAATTTCTCGTTATTACGGATTATGGAACTGGAAATCCTTATCATTCTATGACTCCACTCGTTTCTGGTGAGATTGGAGAAGACCTTGCATTCTATCTAACAGAAAGTCAACAGACTCCTTCAGCCATTGGCTTGAATGTACTACTAGATACCAACGACAAGGTCAAGGTTGCTGGCGGATTTCTCTTGCAAGTTCTCCCTGGTGCCAAAGAAGAAGAAATCACCCGCTTTGAAAAACGAATCCAAGAAATGCCTGCTATTTCAACACTTTTGGAATCTGAAAACCATATTGAAGCCTTGCTTTCAGCTATCTATGGCAACGAACCCTACAAACGCTTGTCAGAAGAAGAGCTCCGCTTCCAATGTGATTGCAGCAAAGAACGGTTTTTAAATGCCCTCTCAAGCCTACCTAAGTCAGATCTTGAAGAAATGCGAGATGAAGACCACGGCGCTGAAATCACTTGCCAATTCTGCCAAAGCACATATCATTTTGACGAAAAAGACTTGGAGGAACTCATTCGTGACAAATCTTAATACCGCTTTTTTGATTGGTGATGTAAAAATTCCCAACCGGACTGTTCTTGCTCCCATGGCAGGCGTCACCAATTCAGCTTTTCGGACGATTGCAAAAGAGCTTGGCGCAGGACTTGTCGTCATGGAAATGGTCTCAGACAAGGGCATTCAATACAATAACAAAAAGACACTCCATATGTTGCATATTGACGAAGAAGAACATCCCGTTTCCATTCAGTTGTTTGGGAGTGACGAAGATAGTTTGGCGCGCGCTGCCGAATTTATCCAAGAAAATACCCAAACAGATATTGTGGATATCAATATGGGCTGTCCTGTCAATAAAATTGTCAAAAACGAAGCTGGAGCAAAATGGCTCAAAGATCCAGAAAAAATCTATTCTATTATCAATAAAGTTCGTTCTGTTCTAGATATTCCGTTGACCGTGAAAATGCGTACTGGTTGGGCAGATGCCTCACTAGCTGTGGAAAATGCCCTTGCAGCTGAAGCTGCTGGTGTGGCGGCTCTTGCTATGCACGGTCGTACACGCGAGCAGATGTACACTGGGCACGCTGATCTTGAAACCCTCCACAATGTTGCGCAAGCCTTAACCAAGATTCCTTTTATTGCCAATGGCGATATTCGTACTGTTCAAGATGCTCAACAGCGTATAGAAGAAGTCGGTGCTGACGCTGTCATGATTGGGCGCGCTGCTATGGGCAATCCGTATCTCTTTCATCAGATTAACCACTATTTTGAAACAGGAGAAATCCTGCCTGATCTCAGCTTTGAGGATAAAATGCAAGTCGCTTACGATCATTTGAAACGTCTAATTAACCTCAAGGGCGAGCATATCGCCATTAGAGAATTTCGTGGCTTAGCACCTCATTACCTCCGCGGAACGGCAGGAGCTGCCAAACTCCGCAGCGCTATTTCCCAAGCCAACAGCCTTGCAGAAATTGAAGAATTGCTACAAGTTTAAACATTAAAAAAACACCAATCATCTGGGAAATTATTCCTAAATGATTGATGTTTTTTATTAGTCATTTCTACTAGGTATCCAGCCGAACCATTTCAGTCCTTGGTTGATTGCGGTAAATGAGATCTTCTCGAACAGAGAATCCTAATTTCTCCCAAAACTTGTTTCCTTCTACATTCCTTTTAAAGACAACCAAGGCAACCTTATGAATTTTCAACTCATCTAAGACAGTTAAAACTGTTTCAACCAACTGTCGAGCAATCCCTCTCCTACGGTAATGCGGATGAACAGCTGTATGATAGATATACGCCCTTCGACCATCAAAGCCAACTAAAATCGCTCCAAGAATTAGTTGATTTTCTACTGCTACCAGACAAGTTTGAGGGTTTCTTTTTAGAAACTGTGCAATTCCCTCCTTAAAATCATCCAAATGATTTAAGCCCATACCTGCACATGACAGCCATAATTGGTAAACTTGGTCGTAATCTGCTTCTACCATTTCACGAATGTTCATATTAAAATACCTTATCTATTCCCTGATGAATGCTTCGAATAAAAACTCAGAGCACTTCAAACTTCAATTTTCCAGCCTTGACACCGACTTTCAAGCTTTGTCCCGTTTTTAGCTCACCTGCTAAAAGTAATTCTGATAAATGGTCTTCCACCCGAGTTTGTAGAATTCGACGCAATGGACGAGCTCCCATTTCAGGATCATAGCCCTCTTGAGCTAGAAGCTTCAAAGCACTCGGCTGGAATTTGAGTTTAATTCCTTTTTCTGCAAGACTAGAAATGAGCGGTTGCACCATAATTTTCACCACTTCCTGCATGTCTTCGCTAGTCAAACTGTGAAAAACAACCTTTTCATCAATTCGGTTAATAAATTCTGGACGATAACTTTTCTTGAGCTCTTCCATCATCCGTTTTTCCATGCTTTCATGATCAAAGTGAACATCACGTGCTCCAAAACCAACCGTCTTGTCGTCCCGCAAACTTGTCGCACCAAGATTGCTGGTCATAATGATAATGGTATTGGAAAAATCCACCTTACGCCCCTTGCTGTCTGTCAGCACCCCGTCATCTAAGACTTGGAGAAGCACATTGAAAATATCAGGATGTGCTTTTTCTACCTCATCAAAGAGGAGTACAGAGTACGGACGATTGCGAACTTTTTCAGTTAATTCGCCCCCTTCTTCATAACCAACATAACCTGGAGGCGCTCCATTGAGGCGACTGGCAGCAAATTTTTCCATGTATTCACTCATATCAAAACGAATCAGTGCTGTTTCGTCATCAAAGAGAACTTCTGCCAAAGCCTTAGCTAGCTCAGTTTTTCCGACTCCGGTTGGCCCTAAGAACATAAAGGAGCCAATTGGACGCTTGCTAGTGCGGATACCGGATTGATTGCGCCGAATCGCTCGACTAATAGCAGAAATTGCTTCATTTTGCCCAATGACCCGCTTGTGCAGTTCCTTTTCTAAATTGAGGTATTTCTTCGCATCTGTTTGCGTCAACTTTTGCACGGGAATACCTGATAAACTGCTGAGCGTTGCCAAAACATCCTCGTCTTTCACCCTTAATTTATAGACAATCGGCTGACTCTCTTTCTCCAACAACGTACTAACTTTGTTCCAATTGCCTGCCATTAAAGCCTCGTCTGCTGCACTTAATTCTGCTTTTACGTGATTTTGCGGACCTTTATTTTGTACTGTTGCAGCGGCTTCATCTAGCAAATCAATGGCCGAATCCGGTAGATGTTTGCTTGTTAGATAACGATAAGCATACTTAACAGCCGTCTCAATGGCCGAATCCGTAATCACGACCTTGTGGTGATCTTCATAAGTTTTCTTTAGCCCTTGTAAAATCGCAATACTATCAGCTACTGTTGGCTCTTCAATAGCAACCTTAGCAAAGCGCCGTGAAAGAGCTGCGTCCTTTTCAATATATTTCTGGTACTCTTCTTGTGTCGTTGCGCCGACCGTTCTGAGTGTCCCTCTGGCCAAAGCTGGCTTGAGAATGTTCGCTGCATCTAATGTCGAGTCAATCCCGCTACCCGACCCCATAATAGTATGAAGCTCATCAATGAAAAGAATGACATGTCCATCTGCTTCAATATCATTGATAATATTCTTCATCCGTTCCTCAAAATCACCACGAAAACGAGTTCCAGCCACCACATTCATTAAATCTAGCTCTAAAACTCTCATCTTTGCAAGCTCATTTGGAACTTGACCAGCTGCCACACGTTGCGCCAAACCAAGGGCTAATGCTGTCTTCCCAACTCCTGCATCTCCTACCAAAACTGGATTATTTTTCGTCTTGCAACTTAAAATCTGAAGCATGCGAGAAATCTCTTTATCCCGCCCAATGACCGGTTCTAAAAGGCCCATATGAGCCATTTCAGTTAGATCACGAGTATAATCTTCTAGTCCGCCACTGGTTGCAGGAGGCATTCCCATCATATTAGCCATCGTTTGTCTTGTTGCTGCAGCATTTTTATTTAGGTGACGAATCGCCTTTAAATCCTCTTTATTCCAGCTTGCCTTATGCTCTAAATTTTTCCGAAGATCTGTCATGCGTAGAGCACCTTCTTTATCTTCGTAACTAAAACCAATAAATTCAAGAATACGCGCTGCCAAACTTCCTCGGTCAAATAACATAGCTAGCAACACATGCTCTGTCCCAAGGTTCTTGGCATGAACCGCCTCTGCAATTTGTTCAGCAGTCAAAAATAACACTTTCATGCGATAAGAAAACGGCCAAATAGTAAAAGCTCCCTCTTGTTGATAGACTTTCCCCGTGATATGAAAAGCCGCCTTTTCAAAATCATCAATTTCAAGTGGATAATCATTTAAAACTGAACCAGCAACACTATAAGGATTATTTGCCATAGCAATCAACAGCTGCCAAGACTCTAAATAATCCGTTTCAAAATGACTTGCTAATAGCTGTGCTGATTCAATACTTTCTGTCAAAGCTTTTGAATGTTTCATATATTAGTTTTTCCCTTTTCTATCAACTTGCTGTAAAATTTTCTTTAACATCCGCGCACGAATCTGTGCAGCATTTGTCCCCAACACCCTGTCTGTTGTCGTTGCTAAAAGAAGATTCCCTTCTCGTTCTGTCATGATCTGTTCATCAAATAACAGCTGAATAATATCTGTAAAGACCTGATGGCTAATCTGCTCACCAACGCTATGCAACAAATCACAAAGCAACTCATGGTGATTGGAAAATTCAATTCGACCAATCCGAATATAGCCTCCTCCACCACGCTTACTTTCAACAACATAGCCACGACTCTCCGTAAAGCGCGTCTTTATTACATAATTTATCTGGCTAGGAACAACCTGAAAAACATCTGCAATCTCACTTCGCTTCAGCTCCGCAATCCCTGCCTGTGCCAAAAGAGCTTTAATATATTCTTCAATATTATCTGATGTATTTTTATTACTCATGACAACTCCTTTCTTTTTGGTCTCAGTCTATAAACAACTACCCACAACTGACATTGACTATCTTTGACTAATATTATACCGAAATTCTTCTCTTTTTAAAAGAAAAAGAGTTAAATGAAAAACTGAAAAGTCTGATTATTCAAGCAAGTGAAAAAGCTTATCTATCAGCAACAATTCAAGTGTAAACGCTTGCCTTTTAATTTTAAAGCGTTATAATATAGATGAAAATTTGACGATATCAATAAAAGGAGGCCAAATGAATGAAAATGGATTGGTTCAAATATACACGTCATATACTGGTTTGGTTGTTTTCAACTTTATTCTTTTTTACAATTATTTCTGCTGACTATGTAGATGTTCAAGTCGCCACATTAGTCGCCTGTTTATTTGCCCCGTTTTTATTTGAACCGTCTTCAATAAAACCCAAAACAAAATGGACAATTGATTTAGCCATTGTTGTTACCAGTGTTTTTGCTATTCTTTTTACACAAACTTATCGAATTGCTTTCACCTACTCTGAAATTACTTATTTACTTATCTCCTTAGTTGTTTTAATCTTTGTAGACTTAGTCATTTCACACAAAGGATTCACGAAACGAATTGTAAAATAATAGCAAATGGGACTAGAAAAGGTTAGAGAACAGACTTAGTTCTCTAACCTTTTTACTTATTTTAAATTCTAGATAGTGGATTGGCTGGTTTAGTTTTGTCCAAGTGCAGCAGCCATTGTAGCAGCTACTTCTGATTCAAAATCATTGGCAGCTTTTTCAATACCATCACCTACTTCAAAACGTGTGAAGCTAGCGATTGTAGCCCCTTGACTTTCAAGGAATGCTTCAACAGTTTTGCTGTCATCCATAATATAAACTTGGGCTAAGAGTGTATATTGTTGGTCGACTTTTGTGTTATCTAACATAAAGCGATCCATCTTACCAGGGATGATTTTGTCCCAGATTTTTTCTGGCTTACCTTCAGCCGCAAGACCTGCTTTAATATCTTCTTCAGCTTGTGCAATTACTTCATCTGTCAATTGAAGTTTAGAACCAAATTTGTAGTGTGGAAGTGCTGGTTTACCAACCATTGCACGGCTTTCATTGTCTTGGTCAATTTTATGGTTCATTTGAGCCAATTCATCATGGATAAATTCTTCGCTCAATTCTTTGTATGAAAGAACAGACGGTTTCATAGCAGCAACGTGCATTGCTACATGTTTTGCAAGATCTTCGTCACTACCTGAAAGAACAGTAATAACTCCGATACGTCCACCATTGTGTTGGTATGCACCAAATACTTGATCATCTGCTTTTTCAACAACTGCAAAACGACGGAATGAAATTTTTTCTCCAATTGTAGCAGTTGCACTAACATAAGCAGCTTCAAGTGTTTCTCCTGAAGGCATTATCAAAGCAAGTGCTTCTTCATTGTTCGCTGGTTTGCCTTCTGCAATCACTTGAGCCGTTTCGTTTACTAATTCAACAAATTGAGCATTTTTTGCTACAAAATCTGTTTCTGAATTCACTTCAACGATAGCAGCGATATTGCCACTCACATAGACACCAGTCAATCCTTCAGCAGCAACACGATCTGCTTTTTTAGCAGCTTTTGCCATACCTTTTTCACGAAGCAATTCGATTGCTTTTTCGATATCGCCATCTACTTCTACAAGTGCTTTTTTAGCATCCATGACACCAGCACCAGATTTTTCACGCAATTCTTTTACAAGCTTAGCTGTAATTTCTGCCATTTTGATCCTCCAATTAAGATATTACGATTTGATTGAATAAAAAGGGGAGGGCTAGGCCCCGCCCCATAGGTTCGTTACTTGATTATTCGTTTGAGCCTTCAACAACTTCAACGATTTCTTCAATAGAATCTGCTTGTGTATCAGTTGCAGCTAATTCTACTTCTACTGATTCAACGTTATCTTCACCTTGACGCCCTTCGATAATCGCATCAGCCATTTTCGCAGTGATTAATTTAACAGCGCGGATAGCATCATCATTTGCTGGAATAATCACATCAATGTCATCTGGATCTGTATTCGTGTCGACCATCGCAACCACTGGAATACCAAGCTTCTTAGCTTCTTTTACAGCGATTTGTTCTTTATGTGGATCAACAACGTACATTACGTCTGGGATGCGAGGCATTTCTTCGATACCACCCAAGAATTTTTCAAGACGAGCGCGTTGTTTATTAAGAAGAGCGACTTCTTTCTTAGGAAGCACGTCAAAAATTCCGTCTTCTTCCATGCGTTTGATTTCTTTCAAACGAGCAACACGTTTTTGGATCGTTTCCCAGTTAGTGAGAGTTCCACCCAACCAACGGTGGTTGATGTAGTATTGACCTGCACGTTCTGCTTCATCTTTTACAGCATCAGCAGCTTGCTTTTTCGTACCAACAAACAAGATAACCGCATCGTTAGCAGCAGCATCGCGCATAAAGTCGTATGCTTGATCTGCAAATTTTACAGTTTGCTGAAGGTCAATTACGTGGATACCGTTACGTTCTGTAAAGATGTATTTCGCCATCTTAGGGTTCCAGCGACGAGTTTGGTGACCAAAGTGCACACCAGCCTCAAGAAGTTGTTTCATTGAAATTACTGCCATGAGTAAGATCTCCTTTTTGTTTTTTTCCTCTTTCAGATTTCAACTTGCAAAATCACCCGTAGGCAACAATTTCACAATTCATCTGAAATGAGTATTTGCCGATTACACGACATCTACTATCATATCAAAAGTTCTTCTATTTTACAAGAGGTATTCTGCTTTTTTATAGTCTTCTCAATCTCCATCTGTTTATTCTAGAGTTTAATCTTAGATGATGAAGCACTACAATTTTACCGATAGAAACAAATCTACACTCTTGACGAAAATGATTTTTTACGATAAAATAGTAAAAGTTGTGGCGGTATAGCCAAGTGGTAAGGCACGGCTCTGCAAAAGCTTGATCGTCGGTTCAAATCCGTCTACCGCCTTTCAATACCTGACCTGTCAGGAATCAACCGAACAAAAAGCCTGTGAAATCAGGCTTTTTGTTTTACTTTGAAACTAATCTGGGAATAAATTTGAGGCTATCTATTTGGTAACACTTTATTTTGTTTATACATAAAAAGCGGACATCGCTGACCGCTTCTATTTTATTCACGTAATTCTGTACGGATTGCTTACTGTAATAGCTGACTACAGTTCATTTTATTCCCTTTTTCTATCTCTACAAAGCAACTTATATGTAAAAATTATACTCTCAATCTACAATACCCATTCTAATAAAGTTGCAAGGTCATATTTGTATGCACTCATTCTATCATAGATTTGTTTTTGCCATTCTTTATCAAGAGTTCCATCACTATTGACAAAAAAGTTAGCATCCATGTAACGAATAATCATAAATTCAGAAGTCTTTTGATCAAAACCGTTTCCACGACTGAAATCTATTCCCTTCCCTGTATTTTTAGTAACAATCGCTTCAAATAAAGGTAAAGTAATTTCATTACAAGGAACCTTCATATCAGGCATATCCCAAAATGTCTTTTTATCACTTTTGTACAGTGCAAGATTTGAAATCGTACCATTTGTTACACATTGTACTCTACGAATATCTTCAATACTAATTTTATGCTTTGAGCCATAAATGATACCACTGGCAATACGGATTTCTTTTTCTTTCATGCTAAAAGCCAGTGTTATATCAAGATCCCTTAGGTTATTTGGGAAATCTTTTGTAAGTTTACTTGCTGCAAAAGCCAGTAGGATTGCTTTCGTTTCTAAAATGTTATGGCCATTATTGTAAATGGTGGTATCTGTATCAAATTCAGCCATATTCTTTCCATTCTTATCTCGAAAAATGAGATTATAACTTGAATTAGAGTTACAATAACGAAGTGACAAGATAGTAGAAACTTTATCAAATGAAATATTCAGATTTTTCTTTTCACTTTTTGCATCTAGATAAGAAAAACCATCATTTCTAACAATGACCGTACTTCCATTTTTACGGTTCAATTTGACTTCTTGATTTTCAAAAATAGTCTTCATAACTTCTCCTTAAAGATGATTTTTTTGTTCTATCAATCCTTATTATAACATTTTCAAAGAATTATGTATTCGTTTTCAACAACTAGAAATCTATCATTATCAAGAGCATAAGCTCTTAGCGAGAATATCAAAACTTGTAAGTAAGCTAAAATAGCATATAAAAAGAGCTGGAAATTTTTCCCAACCCTTTTTATGTTTTTCAAGGAATTATAGCTCTGCAATTTGATTCAGATTTACTTCTGCAACCGTGTCATTGCCAAACATAGAGATAATCATTTTAACTTTGTTGTTGTCAATTTCGGTGATTTTACCTGTATAATCTGCAAAAGCTCCATCAATGATACGCACAGTATCGCCAACTTTCACATGAATATCGAATTCTTGAACGGTTTGTCCCATTGAAATCAAAATTTGACGGATTTCTTCTTCCAAAAGCGGAGTTGGTTTAGAGCGATTTCCGTGTGAACCGACAAAACCGGTTACGTTTGGTGTATTCCGTACGACAAACCACGCTTCATCTGTCATCACCATTTCTACCAAGACATAACCTGGAAAACGATTTTCTTCAACTTCTTTCGTTTTTCCATTTTTCTCTACTTGTACCGTTTGTGTTGGGATTTCCACGCGCAAAATGTTTTCCAACATATTGTAGGTTTGCGCACGTTGCAAAAGATTTTCTTTTACTTTATTTTCATAACCCGAGTAGGTTTGCAGAACAAACCAGCCTTTATCAAAACTGTCCATGAGTTCTTCCTTTCCTAAATAAAAAAGCCTGTGGGCTTCGGTTTCTTTCTAGCCCTATTATACCACAAAAATAGCCAATGCAACCTTTTAACTGCTATTTTTTACAATAAAAACCTACTTGACAAATAGCAAGCAGGTTAAAAATTAAAAGATATTTAACAATCGTACTAAACCTCTTGTAACAAAGAGATCGAAAAGATAAATAATAACAACAAAGAAAGCGGTGTATTCCATGACTGAGATAAAATCTATCCAGCTTTGCTTTCTAGTTGGCCAAGTTGTATCTTTTAACACTTGAAATGTATCTCTGATGAATTTCACAACTTTCTCCTATCTAGTTTCTTTATGAATTGTATATTTACTGCAATGTTTACAATACTTATTTACTTCCAGACGTTTTGGTTTTGGCGTACTACTCAATTTAATTGAATAGTTTCTCGATCCACAAACCGTGCACGCCAGACTTGCTCTTTTTAGTGCCATAACGCCTCCATTCTATTTATTATATCAGGAAAGCCCGTTTTTGACAAGTCTATTGGAACCAACTCTTGACTGTATCCCAAAGATTTTTCGCTTTTTCAGGAATTTTAGCATCATCAATTGCTTTTTTAGCTTGGTCAACCAAGTTCTTAGCTTTATCCTGCACATCTTTCAAGACATCTGAACGATTGTCACTTTGATTCGTAGTGTTATTTGTACCACTCGTATCAACCGGTGCAATACCATTTTTTGCATAGGCATTTTCATCACCGAACTTCGTACCCTTTGTATACGGTAGGATACTATTTGCCACACTTCGGAAAATAGCTGAAGCTTCATTGGCACTGGTGCCTGTAAGATAATGATTTTCATCTGTCTTTGGGAAACCCAGCCACTGACTAATCACCACATCTGGCGTGTAACCAATAACCCATTGGTCTCCTGATAAATCTGGATTAAAGTTAGTTTCTGTCGTTCCCGTCTTTCCAGCCATAGTATAGCCATAAGGTGCTGCATACACACCAGTACCATTGGTAAATGTTCCCAGCATCATACTCGTCATTTTTTCTGTTGTTGAGCGGTTGAGTACTCGAGTCGAGGTAGATTTATGAGTTTTAACGACTTGCCCACTAGCATTTTCAATTTTGGTAATCAAATGCGCATCATTCATAACCCCATTATTTGCAAAAGTAGAATAGGCTTGTGCCATTTGCAGTGGATTAGTTGTTACGCCACTACCAAGAGCTACCCCAAGGGTCTGACTCACTTTATCCATATTCAGGCCAAATTTTTTACCATATTCAAAAACCTTTTTCAGCCCCAATTCATTGGCAGCCGCAACTGCGGGAATATTTAAGGATTGTGCTAAAGCCTGATACATTGGTACAGTCGGACTGGATTGAATCCCAGCATAGTTATTCACGGTATAATTTCCATACGTTGTTGTACTATTATCCAATTCTTTATTGATAGACCAACCTGCATCAACTGCGGGGCTGTACACAACCAAGGGCTTAATGGTAGAGCCCGGACTTCTTGAAGATTGTGTGGCATAGTTGAAACTTCTAAAATTGGCACTGGTACTATTGATTTGCCCAACAAGCGCACGAACTCCTCCCGTTTTAGGGTCTAGTGCTACGCTGCCAGATTGGGCCCTCGTACCATCTGCTGCTTGTGGAAATAAATCTTTACGGTCATAAATGACTTGCATGCTAGCTTGGTAATTTTGATTGAGCTCTGTGTAAATGCGATAGCCGTTATTGACAATATCAGCTTCTGTTAAGCCATAATCTCGCACTGCTTCATTGATAACCGCATCAAAGTAAGACGGATAACGATAATCTGCCGATTTTCCTGTATAAGCATCTACCAATTGACTACCTAAACCATTTGCTGCTGCTTGGTTTGCAGTATTTTGATTGATATAACCTGCTGCTACCATATTTTGTAAAACGGTATTGCGTCGATTCGTTGCGTTTTTGATAGAAGCAAGCGGATTATATAGTTCCGGTCCTTTGAGCATTCCTGCTAAAGTAGCAGATTGGTCGAGGGTCAACTGACTGGCAGATACGCCGAAGTACTTTTTAGAGGCATCTTCTACACCCCAAACACCATTTCCAAAATAAGAATTATTGAGGTACATAGTGAGAATCTGCTTTTTACTATATTTTTTAGTTAATTCTAAAGCTAGGAAAAACTCTTTTGCCTTCCGCTCAATGGTCTGATCCTGAGATAAGTAAGCATTTTTAGCTAATTGTTGTGTAATGGTAGAACCACCACCAGAACGCCCAGCCGTTAAAATTGCTAGAATAAAACGACCGTAGTTAATACCACTATTTTTATAAAAGGAACGGTCTTCTGTCGCAATGACGGCATGTTGTAAGTTCGGACTAATTTTGGACAATTCTACGTAAGTTCCCTTTTGCCCTGACAAGCTGCCCGCTTTTTTTCCGTCCTTATCATAAATTGATGTCGTTGCTTTCAACGCATTCTGTAAATCATTCACATTAGTGGATTTGGCAACATAAAAGAGATAGCCCCCTGTCACCAAACCAAAACCAAGTCCCAGAATCAAAACAATCTTCGTCAGGTGATAGCGACGCCAAAATTGACGAAATGGATGCTGAGAAATTGGCTTTTTTCGGCTTTTCCCAGAACGGCTCAAATGTGATTCGCTTTCTTCTACCTCTGTCACCTCTTGATGGTTGCACTCAGGACTGTCCTTTTTAAAATGATTCACTACTATTTCAAATAATTCACTCAATTTTTTCATATCCCTATTCTATCACCTTCTCCATATCCAGACAAGAAAGGACCTCTCATTAGGCTTGTAGTTTAGAAAACTTTAAGAAATTGTTCAAGAGTTAGCTGACTATTTGCAATCATCTACTATTTTGTTACAATAAAATCATGCATTTTACAATTACGATTCCACAAGGTCTGCCAGAGATGACAGTCAAAGAACTGCTGGAAGAACAGTTTCTGATTCCACGGAAGATTCGCCATTTTTTGCGTATCAAAAAACATGTCTTCGTCAATCAAAAACCGATTAACTGGCAGAGCATTATCCACCCACATGATAAAATTACATTGATTTTTGACGAAGAAGATTATCCGAAAAAGTTCATTCTAGTAGGAAAAGCTGATCTTGTGGAAGAATTATATCAAGATGAACACATCATCATTGTCAATAAACCTGAAGGTATGAAAACACATGCCAATGAACCGACAGAGCTGGCGCTTTTAAATCATGTCTCTGCTTATGTTGGAAGTACGTGCTATGTCGTTCATCGCTTGGACAAGGAAACTAGTGGGGCTGTCCTTTTTGCTAAAAATCCATTTATCCTGCCAATCTTAAATCGATTGCTAGAAAACAAAGAAATTTCTCGCGAATATTGGGCTTTGGTACAAGGAACTTTCCCAAAAAAACATCAAATCTATACGGATAAAATCGGACGCAATCGTCATGATCGCAGAAAACGTCTGGTGGATCACAAGAACGGTCAATACGCTGAAACACAGGTCACCAAGCTCAAAGAGATTGGAAACAATACCCTCATCAAGTGCCAGCTTAAAACTGGACGAACTCATCAAATTCGGGTACATCTAGCTCACCACGGATATCCTATCATTGGTGATCCACTGTACAATTCGCAAAATACAGAGCGTCTCATGCTCCATGCTCATCGCTTAACGTTCACACATCCTTTTACACTTGAAAAACTAAGTATTGAAGCCTTTTCCGAAAGTTTTGAAGAGGGATTAAAGAAAGAAAACTAAAAACGGACAGGCGTCAGTATATTTGCCTATCCGTTTTTAATTATGCAACATCAACAACTTTATAAATTGTTTTAGTAAGTGCTGCTTGGTAGTCTTCTGCGCTGTAAATGTGATCCGTGGTTACAGTAGCAACCTTTGTATCTAAATCAATTTGAACATCCGATACACCTTCCATTTTCAGAAAGTGCTCAGTGACGTGTTTTACGCAATTTTGACAAGATATATTTTCTAAAGTGATGATTTGTTTCATGATGAATTCTCCTTTTATGATTTTATTTTAAAGCGCCGCAAACGTAGCGCATTGGTGACGACAGAAACCGAGCTAAAGCTCATGGCAAGACCAGCTAACATAGGATTAAGCAGCGGACCGCCAAATACATGCAAGAGTCCCATTGCGACCGGTATTCCTAGAGTATTGTAGGCAAAGGCCCAGAAAAGATTTTCTTTGATATTTTTAATCGTGGCTTGACTAAGTCGAATGGCTGTCACCACGTCTAAAAGGTCGCTATGCATCAAGACAATGTCGGCTGAATCAATAGCCACATCGGTTCCAGAACCAATGGCAATCCCAACTTCGGCCTGTACAAGAGCAGGTGCATCATT
This sequence comes from Streptococcus constellatus subsp. constellatus, assembly GCF_023167545.1. Classification (NCBI taxonomy): domain Bacteria; kingdom Bacillati; phylum Bacillota; class Bacilli; order Lactobacillales; family Streptococcaceae; genus Streptococcus; species Streptococcus constellatus. The sequence goes on along the minus strand of NZ_AP014647.1, from coordinate 121,196 downwards.
AATCCCATCACCTACCATAGCAACTTTCTTTCCTTGAGTTTGCAAAGTTCTTACGACATCTGCTTTGCCGTCTGGAAATACTTCTGCAATCACTTGATCGACACCAGCTTCTCTTGCAATGGCTTGAGCTGTTTCCTCACGATCCCCTGTCAACATCACCACTTCTAAGCCCATTTTTTGCAATTTTGCAATAGCTTCACGACTATTTTTTTTGATTTGGTCAGCGACTGCTACCAGCCCAACCAATTGCCTATCCAAAGCGACAAACATAGCTGTCTTTCCTTGATGTGATAAGAAAATCAAATCAGAAATATGTTCTCCAAGCTCAATTTGGTATTGTCTCATCAGACTTTCATTCCCAATCAACACTTCTTGCGCTTCTACTTGGGCTATAATTCCTTTACCTGAAATCGCTTGAAAATCTGTTACCGGCGCCAAAGATAAGTCTTCTGCTTGAGCTGCTTGCAAAACGGCAATTGCTAGCAGATGCTCTGAATGTTGCTCACTACTTGCTACCAAACTAAGTAAAGCCTCTCGCGAAATAGTGCTAAAAGTCAGTACATCAGTCAAACTGGGCTTTCCTTCTGTAATCGTACCTGTTTTATCTAGAACAATAACATCTACCAAATGAGCCGCTTCAAGAGCTTCCCCAGACTTAATCAAGACACCATTTTCAGCTCCTTTTCCCGTACCTACCATAATAGCCATCGGAGTAGCTAAGCCAAGCGCACAAGGACAAGCAATGACCAACACCGCAATAAAGATAGAAAGTGAGAATTGCAAACTCTCTCCCGCCAGAAAGTACCACAACAGAGCTGCTAAAACTGCCAAGCCTAAGACAAGTGGCACAAAGTAAAGCGAGATTTTATCTGCCATAGCCGCAATAGGCGCTTTTGACCCTTGCGCTTCCTCTACCAAATGAACAATCTGAGCTAAAGTCGTGTCTGAACTGACTTTGGTTGCTTTATAATCAATAGAACCCGTTTGATTTATAGTGGCACTCGTAATCACATCTCCGGCATTTTTTTCAACAGGAACACTTTCACCTGTCATCATAGACTCATCTACATAGGTTTGTCCAGATATAACCACACCGTCAACCGGCATGCGTTCTCCCGGCTTAATTCGCACAATGTCTCCCACCTTGATGTCTTCCGTATCAATTGTTACGACTTCGCCATAACGGATCACAGTTGCCTGATTGGGTACTAAGCTCATCAAACTTTGAATCGCTTGTGAGGTTCGTCCTTTGGCATTGTCTTCCAGATATTTCCCCAGTAAAACAAGAGTGATAATCACACCAACTGATTCAAAATACAATTGGTGTACAAAAGTATGATGCCCAAATAACACTTGAACGACCGAGTACAAACTATAAAGAAAGGCTGCACTCGTTCCTACAGCAATCAAACTATCCATATTCGGATGCCGTTTCGCCAAATTCCGAAAGCCACGCACATAAAAGCCCCAGCCTACCCAAATAGCCGGTAAAGTAAGGAAAAGCTGCGCCGATACAAAAGCAATGGGATGCACCGTGTGATCCAAAAAGGAAGGAAACGGCAAACCAATCATGCTCCCCATTGAAATATAAAGAAGTGGCACAGTTGCTCCTGCCGCAAACCAAATCTGACTCGCCATTTGGCGTACTTTTTCTTTCTTTTCTGCGACCTGTTTTGCATAATCAGACTGCTTTTGTTCTCCTTTTTCTGCCGCTTGGTAGCCAGCTTCTTTCACAGCCTCTAAGACTTGCTCACTTGCAAATCCTTCTTTGGGAAGAACTGTCAATTTTTCCGTAGCCAAGTTCACAGTAGCGTCTTCTACCGTTGAAAGTTCCTTGACTACCATTTCAATAGTCATCGCGCAGGCTGCACAAGTCATTCCAGACAATTTATACTCTTTTTTATCATTTTCCATTTCTTACTCCGCCATTTTGGATTTATTCATTTCATCTTGACAATGCACGCCGCAAGTACATTGACCCAGCGGACAATTGCATTGAACTCTTTTAGGTGCTTGTACCTGCTTTTCTTTTACAACATCTAGGATACGAGACAAATCCGTTTGACTAAATTGATTACTTTCTAGTATAGAAACCACTAAATCGCCATACTTGGTGTTACACATATTGTCAAGCAAGGTACGCCAACTATTTTCCAAGTGCTCATCTTCTAAAATCAATGCATCATAGTAAAATTTCCCTTCAATCTTTTCCATTGAAATAAACTCTTTGGTTTTCAGGCGATTCAGCAAGGTTTTAACAGTAGCTGGTTTCCAATCAAAATCAGCTTCTAAACGTTCCACCACTTCGGTACTCCGGCTATGAGGATACGCCCAGAGCACGCGCATAACTTGCCATTCTGCCCTACTGATATTTTGTTGCTCCATTCTCTCATCTCTCTTATGATTACAATTGTAATTTTTGATTCCTTTATAGTTTACATCTGTAACCGGAAATTGTCAAGCAAAAAATCGAGAAGATTGCTCAACTCGATTTTCATTATTTTGCATAAAAACAATCCTAACTTTGACTAATTTCTGAACGTTTTTACGCTCTTACATCTTCATCAATGTGCCAGCATTTCTTGGGCAATTTCTTGTCCGCTCAGCTTAGTTGGGTAGTAAGTTGGCCAATTTTCTAATTCGTTGAAAAGTGCTTCTTGGCTTTCACCACCATAGAAGATATGGAAGTGTGCTGCTTTCGTTGGTGCAATATTATGGTCGCTGAATTGCACATATTTATATTTTCCAGCATCTTTATCCGTTGTTTCAAACATGAAACGCACACCACGATTGCCTTTAGAATAAGTCAATGTATGCTTACCAACGTATTTGTAAGTAAATTTTTTCTTTTGTCCGTTGACTACAAATTCCATAGTCTTATCTGTGATATTGATATGAGACACATCTGTCTTATAGCCTTTTTCATAATACGCTTTGTACTCAGCAGCTGTCATCTTACCGCTTAATTTTGCTTTGTAATCAAAGACTTGGTCTAAAGTTCCATCTTGCAAATATGGATAAACGGATTGCCATTGACCTGCATAGTCAGACAACGTACGGTCTTTGACAGCACTATCTTCAAAGTAGCCATTTTGTACAGTCTTTGTATTTTTTTCTTTTTCAGCAGAAATTTCAGTACCAGCTTGATCTGTCGTCTTTTTCAAAGCTTTCAGGTTTGATTGCATGATGGAAATGTAGTCTGCTCCATCTTTTGTTTGCTTTTCAGTCAAACTTTCAAGCGGATTAAGGACATCTAACTTCACACCTGTTTCTTTTGCCAATGTAGAAGCCAATGCTTGAGAAGCATTTTCTTCAAAATAGATATACTTAATATTGTTTTTCTTAATATATTTTGTCAATTCAGCCAAACGCGCTGCTGAAGGCTCACTATCTGGTGAAAGACCTGAAATAGGAACTTGTTTCAAACCATAATCCAATGCAAGATATCGAAAAGCAGCATGTTGCGTCACAAAACTTTTTTGTTTTGCATTTGCTAAACCAGTTGTATATTCTTTATCCAGAGTTTCTAATTTCTTAATGTAAGCTGCTGCGTTCTTTTGGAAAGTCGCTTTCTTATCGGGATAGCGTTTACTTAAGCTGTCACGAATATTTTCCACCATTTTAATAGCACGTTTTGGTGATAACCATACATGAGGATCGTATTCATGATGATGTCCTTCTTTACCATGATCATGATCTCCTTCCTCTTCTGTACCAGGCAGTAGCAACATCTTCCCAGTCGCCTTCACCACATTCACTTTACCTTTTTTCAAGGTTTTAAGCAATTTTGGCACCCAAGTTTCCATGTTTTCATTTTCATAAACGAAAGTATCTGCATCTTGAATCGTTGCAACCGCCTTAGCAGAAGGTTCATATTCATGTGGTTCTGTCCCTGCACCGATTAGCAATTTAACATTAGCAGTATCACCTGTCACTTGCTTAGTAAACTCATAAACTGGATAAAATGTTGTCACAACATTTAGCTTCCCATTTGCGCTTTTTTGATTGGAACAAGCCACTAAAAAGAGACTTAGTAAGCTTGCTACTAATAGACCAATTTTCTTCATTTTTCACTCCTATTTGATAAATTTTTTTAATAGATTCACTAGTAAAAATACACCAACAAAAATAATCGTAATACTTGCACTGGCTGGCGTTTCAGCATAGTAAGAAATATACAATCCAGCAATCATACCTACAAATCCGATAAAATTAGCTAATAGAATAACAGATTTGAAATTTTTCCCAAGCCGTAAAGCAATACTTGCCGGCAACACCATAATGGTCGATACCAACAGCGCACCTGCCGCTGGAATCATGAGAGCAATGGCAACACCTGTCACGATATTAAATAGAATAGACATAGTACGCACAGGTAGACCGTCCACAAAGGCTGTATCTTCATCAAAGGTCAAAATATACATTGGCCGAATGAAGAGAAAAGTCAACACAAGTACAATCGCCGCAATAACAAACAGCGAAATCACCTGCTCCGTACTAATCGTAACAATAGAGCCAAACAAATATTGGTCTAAGCTCATGGAACTGGAGCTTTTGCCCCTGCTCATCACAATCAAAGCAATAGCAAGTCCTGTCGACATTAAAATGGCTGTTCCGATTTCCATAAAATCTTTGTAGATAGTGCGCAGATACTCTAGAAAAACTGCCGCAATCATCACGATAATGACTGTTGAAATTGTAGGTGAAATACCCAATACCAAGCCAAATGCAACTCCTGAAAGCGACACATGACTAAGTGTATCACTCATCAAACTTTGACGACGTAGAATTAAAAACGTTCCTAAAATAGGTGAGAACAAACTCATAGCAATCACAGCCAGAAAAGCCCGTTGCATAAAATCATAAGTTAGTAAATTAAACATGGCTCACCTCCTTGTCACTCTCATGAACGTTGAAGCAGCGCCATGGCGAATCTTGATTTCGCACTAAATGGATATTGCGGTCTGCATATTTTCGGACTTCCTCTGGATCATGTGTAATCATCAGGACAGCCTTGCCATGCCGATGAGCACTATGGTGCATCAAATTATAAAATTCATCCTTGCTGCCTGCATCCATCCCTGTTGTTGGCTCATCCAAGACAAAAATATCCGGATCTGAAGCAAACATTCGTGCAATCACTGCCCGCTGCTTTTGCCCACCTGACAGCGAGCCAATCCGTTTATCACGATTTTCCCACATACCAACTGCATCTAAACTGACTTTAATATGCTCCTCATCATGAGCATTTAAACGACGAAACCAACCTTTTCGTGGATAACGACCCGATTTTACAAATTCGTAGACAGTACTTGGAAAGCCTGCATTAAAGCTAGCAATTTGCTGCGGCAAATAAGCAATCCGCAACTTTTTACCAGTCGTATTTGTCTTAGAAATAGTGATCTTGCCAAATCGAGGCTGTAAAATTCCGAGACTAGCTTTAATCAAGGTCGTCTTTGCAGCACCATTTTCTCCCGTCAAGGTTACAAACTCGCCACTATCTAAAAAGTAGTTAATATGCTCCAACACAGGCTCTTTGTCATAATAAAAAGACAAATCTTCAACTGTGATATACCTCATCTTCCGATTTCTCCTACTAAGGTTTCTAAGAATTTTTGAATGATGACTTGCTCATCAGAACTATACTGATTGGCAATTTTTTCGTAGATTTCTATCGTATGGTGATGATGGTGTTGATGTTCAGCTGCAACAGGCTTCGCCAATTCTGTCAAACGATAAAAAATGACGCGCGCATCTTTCACATCTTTAAATGGCTCCAACAACTCTTGCTTAATCAACGACTTAATGGCTTTTGTAACCGCTGCCTGACTGACATTCAAACGTTTCGCCAACTCTGAATTTGTCAAAGATTCCTCAGACAACAACATCAAAATATGCTCTTGAGTATTAGTCAATGGCATGCCACTCGTGCAAGATCCAATCAAAATCTCATGTTGATTCTCAGATTTTAAAATGATTTCATTTAAAAAACGATCAATTTCATGTGCTAACCGACTCATTTTACTCCCTTTCTGATTAACCAGTTAATTCTTTACTAGTTAAGTATATCATAAAGAAAATAAGAGTCAAGTGAAAATTTCAGTGTCTTTTTCATCAGAAAGGCTCGAGTATTACCTCAAGCCTTTATATAGCTTCTTTCGCGTTCGCTTTTGCCATGAAAATGGCTCCAACTCTTCCTTTGGTCGTTCCCATTTTTCATATCCTGTTCCTTCTAAACTTGTAATTGAATCCTTGGACAAATTTTTAATATAATCTTTCGTTCCATCTCGAATAAACTCCTGCGATGTTTCTCCATTCAAGCGTAACAAATTTGTATGTGGCTGCCAAATGAAAGAATACGTGACTCCTGTTTCTACCGAATGATACCGCAAATAGTGAACATTCTTCTTACTCACCCAGCTGTCTACCAACAAAAACAATTGCTGCCGATAGAGCAATTTTTGACCTTTAGAAAATATTTTTAAAGATGGAGTTGAATAATAAATCGTTTGACTTTCCGTTTTTCGAATGAGTAGGTAACTTCCTATCGGAGAATCGCTTGAATCCGTCGGAAAAATATAAAGAAAGAAAATGGGTAAAAGGAAAAATAAAGCTGGATACAAAATAAAAATAGATAGTAGCTGCCACATTGCACAGCGAAAACTCCCTCTAGATAAAAATCCTATAATACGAGATAGGTTTATGGAAGTCACCGCTAGCAGAACCAAAGCAAACCGTGTCCTTAAAGACAACCACAAACTTATCATCCACATTCCAAAAGAGTGAACAAGTTTCATCGCCTGTGAATCTAGCAATCTCTTTTTCTGATATAAACCATACTGTCTCAAATGATCTCCATAGTTGTGATTGCCTATATAAATAACTAACCATGCCAAAAACTTTTCTAAAGCTAGGACTGTTCCATAATAAAAAGAAAAAATCTTCAACCCATCTGGAACACTCTCTAAAAAATAAAAATAGAAGCCAACGAGAAATTGAATAATAAAGATAAGAGAGCCCACAATTGTCATTATATTGCTGATAAAGTAAAATCGAAAACACCTTTTATCTACATAATGTGCCACAACAATATATAAATACACTACAAATAAAGCAAATAATAACTGAAAATAAGGAATCCGATAAATCAATGTGTAATATAGATTAGATACCGTATTGACGACTTCGTTCGTGTCATCTTGCGCTAGATAAACCATGATACGAGTAATAATCAGCGGAAAAGTGAAGTAAACACTATAGCGATACAGAAAATCGTGCTTGTGCAGATGCTTCCCGTCCTCACCTCTAGCTTGATAATAACGCGTTCGGTTTAAAAAGAGATAAACAGGCAAGGCAACATAAAACAAACTTTTCATGCAGCAACGTATGAAAACACTTGTTTTAGGACAAGCAGAATACTTATATACCAGATGCAAGTCCGTATCTTGAATCTCACGAAACAAGTTTTGATCCACCAATAGAGAATAAACGATATACAAATAGTAATAAGAACTAATCGTTATCCAAAACAGATCTTCTTGATCCATATAGACACCTCCTAAAATGCTGTATTTTGAGATAATTATAGTTATACATCTTTTTGAAGCATTTATCTATATTCTTTTTTCTCTTTTTGAGCTCAAAAAAAGGAGACCTAATGAGACTCTACATGTTTCATGAGGATTCTCACTAGATTTCCAATTTTAGACTTATATTTTTCCTACAAGCTTAATTCTATCAAGATTTTTTCTTAATAAGATAAACTGCACCAGCCAAAACAATGAGTCCAATGAAAATAGCTAACGTATGAATGACAGTACCTGTCTTAGGTAAGCCCTTCTTCGGTGGAGTATAGCGATTTTCAAATGTCTTGATGTTCTTGTCGTAACTTACTTTAGCGTGCAACTGACCATTGCCATCGTCTGTTACTTCAACTGTAACTTTAATGACTTTCTTATCATAAGTGATTCCTTGAAGTTTTGTATCTTTTTCAGTGATGGTGTAATGATAAGTGCCAGTTTTTGTGTACTCAATGGTGTCGAAAGTGACACTACCGTCTTGAGCATTCTTCTTGCTTTGAGTAACTTTATCATCTGAGCCCTTCAATTCAAACTCAAACTCGCCATCTTTCAAAGCACGACCTGTCAAGGCTTTCTTAACAGAGAGTTGTGCGTTTGTTTTTGCAGCGGAATAAGTGTTCTTGAAGGTCTGATCATCTTTTTCATAAGAAACTTTTGTCACTAAGCGGCCTTGACCATCGTCTGTAACAGTGACAGTCGCTTTGATCACTTTGGTGTCATATTTCACACCACCGAGTTTCGTATCTTTTTCGGTGATGGTGTAGTGATAAGTACCCACCTTAGTATACTCAATGGTATCGAAAGTGACGCTACCATCTTGTGCATTTGTCTTCGTTTGGCGAACTTGATCGTCTGTACCAGTCAGTTCAAATTCAAATTCCCCTTCTTTGAGGTTACGACCTTCTAATAGCTTCTTAGCAGAAAGAGTTGCAGTGGCTTTATCTGCTGAATAAGTATTCGTGAAGGTGTTTTGGTTGTTTTCATAAGCAACTGTTGCATGTAGTTGACCTTTACCATCATCCGTGACAGTGACTGTTGCTTTAATTACTTTGGTGTCATATTTCACACCGCCTAAAGCACCAGCTTGTTCTTTAATGGTATAAGTATAGGTTCCAGTTGTTTTGAATGCCAACTCTTTAAATGAAATCTTACCATCTTTAGCGTTCTTAACGGTTTCAACCACTTTACCGTTTGGATCAATCAAGTCAAAGGCAAATTCATTCGCTTCTAGGTCGCGACCAGTTAGCACTTTGTTCGCTTCTAATGTCGCAGTTGTTTCCTTAGCAAGGTAAGTATTGCGGAAGGTTGGATTAGCTGTATCATAAGATACTTGGGCAACTAACTGACCATTGCCATCATCAGTAACTTTGACAGTCGCTTTGATTTCTTTCTTATCATAGGTCACACCACCTAAGCCATTGTCTTTCTCTTTGATGGTGTAATGATAAGTGCCAACTTTTGTATAGTCAATCGCATCAAAAGTAACACGACCGTCTGCTGCATTTTTCTTCGTTTGACGAATGTTGTCATCAGATCCGACTAATTCAAATTCAAACTCTTGGTCGTTTAATGCACGACCTGTCAGTTCTTTAGTCACGCCTAGTTGTGCACTAACCTTTTGACTAGAGTATGTATTGTTGAAGGTTTGGTCATTGTTTTCATAGGTTACTTTTGAAACAAGCTGACCTTTACCATTATCGGTGACTTCAACTGTTACCTTGATGGTCTTGGTGTCGTAAGTCACACCACCCAATCCTGTGTTTTTCTCTGTAATGGTGTACTTGTGAGTACCAACGGTTTGATACTTGATTGCATCAAATTGAACCTTACCATCTTTATCATTCTTCTTGGTTTGAAGAACGTCTGCCTTGCCGTCTTCTTTCAGTTCAAAACTAAACTCGCCATCCTTCAAAGCACGTCCGGTTAATTTCTTCGTGACAGAGAAAGTAGCATCGGTACCTTTGGCAGTATATTTATTTGTAAAGCTTTGTTTAGAAATTTGATTCTTACCGCTCTCGTCAAGACCGAGGTAGACGATATTGTAAATCAACTGTCCATCCTCTTCCTGTTGAACACGAATGGTAACCTTAATTGGTTGTTTATCGTAGCCAACACCTGGAACCTTACCAGCTTTCTCTTTGATAAGGTAGTTGTAAAGACCAGTCTTGGTGAACTTAAGAGCTTTGAAAGGAATCGTACCATCTGCTTTATTTTTAACTGTTTGAAGTAGCTTGTTTTGTCCATCGTATAATTCAAACTCAAACTCGTCATCTTGTAGATTTCGACCCGTTAAGGCTTTTGTCACCTGCAGTGGCACTGTGATTTCTTTTGGTGTGAACGTATTCTTAAAGGTCTTTTTACCACCGTCATAAGTCACGGAAGCACTTAGCTTCCCTTTACCATCATCCGTTACTTTAACTGTGACTTTGACTTTGCTCGAGTCATAAGTAACTCCTGTCAGACCATTATTTTTTTCTGTAATGGTGTAGTGGTACTCACCTGCCTTGTCGTAGTTAATAGCTTGGAACTGAACTTTTCCTTTGGCATCATTTTTAGCCGTTTGAAGAACATCTGGCTTACCATCTTCCTTCAACTCAAACTCAAACTCTTGCGCTTTCAGTTTGCGACCCGTTAACTCCTTGGTTACATCGAAGGTTGCAGAAGTAGCTTGAGTGGTGTAGGTGTTGTTGAAGGTAGTGTCGTTTTTTTCATAGACAATTTCAGAATGTAGTTTTCCTTTGCCGTCATCTGTAATTTTGACAGTAGCTTTTACTTCTTTCGGATCATAAGTGATGCCACCTAGACCATTGTTTTTTTCTTTAATAGTGTAATGGTATTCACCTACTTTAGTATATTCAATCCGATCGAACTGGACTTTCCCATCTGCAGTGTTTTTCTTCGTTTGGTGAATATGATCTTCCTTACCAGTCAACTCAAACTCAAACTCGTCTTTTTGTAGCTGACGGCCTGTCAGAATTTTATTTACCTCTAATCGGGCAAACGTTTTTCCTGGAGTGTATTGGTTGATAAAGGTTGGATCCTTCGTCTCCTCACCAGCTTTCGAATAAGCGATCTTTGTAACTTCAAGTTTTCCTCCCTTATCTTCGACAGTTACAGTTGCCGAGATAAGATTCGGTTCATATTCAACTCCTGGAACATCACCAGCTTTTTCACTAATGGTATAATGATAGATTCCTGCTTTAGTATATTTAAGCTCTTTGAATTGAACCTTACCATCAGCCGTATTTTTTACAGTTTCTAAAATCTTTTTATTTCGTTGTAGATCTTTGAGTTCAAATTCAAATTCACCTTCTTGAAGAGGACGACCTGTTAAAACCTTTTTCACTTCTAACTTAGCAGATGTTTTAACTGGAGTATAGCGATTATTGAAAGTTGGTTTTTTAATTTCTTCTCCATCTGTCATATAAGTCACTTTGCTAACTTCAAGTTTACCGGATTTCTCCTTGACTTCTACTGTTACCGTGATAAATTTTTGGTCATAGGTAACTCCTGGTGCAGAACCTTTGTTCTCTCGGATAAAATATTCATAAGTTCCTGCTTTAGTATATTCCAATGATTTGAAATTGACCTCACCATTGGCGTTATTTTTAACAGTTTGCAAGATTTTACCAACAGTTGGACTAACTTCAGTATTATCAACCAAATCAAACTCAAACTCTTGCGCTTTCAGTTTGCGACCAGTCAATACTTTCTTAACGGAGAGTTGTATATTTGTTTTAGTAGCTGAGTATGTGTTCTTGAAAGTTTGATCATTATTTTCATAGAAAATTTCAGAATTCAGTTTCCCTTTGCCGTCATCTGTAACTTTGACAGTAACTTTTATTTCTTTCGAATCATAAGTGATGCCACCTAGACCATTGTTTTTTTCTTTAATAGTGTAATGGTATTCACCTACTTTAGTATATTCAATCCGATCGAACTGGACTTTCCCATCTGCAGTGTTTTTCTTCGTTTGGTGAATATGATCTTCCTTACCAGTCAACTCAAACTCAAACTCGTCTTTTTGTAGCTGACGACCTGTCAGAACTTTGTTCACTTCTAATCGAGCGAAAGTCTTTCCTGGAGTGTATTGGTTGATAAAGGTTGGAGCCTTCGTCTCCTCACCAGCTTTCGAATAAGTGACCTTTGTAACTTCAAGTTTTCCTCCCTTATCTTCGACAGTTACAGTTGCCGAGATAAGATTCGGTTCATATTCAACTCCTGGAACATCACCAGCCTTTTCACTAATGGTATAATGATAGGTTCCTGCTTTAGTATATTCAAGCTCTTTGAATTGAACCTTACCATCAGCCGCATTTTTTACAGTTTGGAGAACTTGCCCATTTTCTTTTAAGTCAAACTCAAATTCATTTTTTTGAAGTTTGCGACCAATTAATTTCTTAGTTACAGAAAGTTTTGTGCTTGTCTTCTCTGGAAGGTAATAGTTTGTGAACTTATTCTTTTCTTCTCTACCACCTTGGCCATCAATACCTTCATACTTGACAGTTGACACTAACTTACCAGACGCATCTCTTGAAATAACCACTGTCACATAGATATCGTTCGGATCATAATTAATCCCTTTTTCAGGGTTTACTTTGCGTTTTTCAGAAATAATGTACTTATGCGTACCTTCTTCAGTATAGTTAATTGGATCAAATGTTACTTTACCGTTGACATCATTTGTTTTTGTTTGAATTGGATTTTGGTCTCCCTCTTTCTTCAATTCAAATTCAAATTCTCTATCTTTAAGTTTCCGACCAATTAATTCTTTCTCAATTTGTAATTGTGTAAATACTTTTTCAATTTTTTTATTGACGATATCTTTTGTTATGGATTTAGTTGTTCCAAAGTCTTCTGGTTTAACCTTAATTTCTTTGCCTGTTAACTGATAACCATCTGGCGCTTTGATTTCTTTAATAGTATAATTATCTTTCAGCAAATTAGGAATCGTGACTTTTCCTGTACTATCCGTAGTGAAGTCTCCTACAACAGCACCATTCCGATCACGTGTTACTCTAAAGACTGCTCCTGCCAAAGATGCTCCAGAGGTTTCATCTTTTTTATGCAAGGTTATAGAATAAACATAGCCTTCTGCACTTCCGCCCGCCTCTAGATACATGTTTGGGCGAATCGTTTCTACAATTTTAGTTTGACTTGACCAAAGAGTCGCAGTATTTTTAATAATTTCACCATTTTGTAATTTATAGTTTGGCTTCGCATTATAGATAACATGGTAGCCTTCACCAGCTTTTATATTACCTAACCTGATAGAAAATGATGAATCAGATAGAAACTCTACTGTAAATTGACTTGTAACATCAGTTCTGTTTTGCAAAACCCAACGATTGTCTTTAATAACCCATTTCCCTTTGTAAATTTTAAAACTATTTCTAATATAGGAAATTTTCGGTGTTGTTAAAATATCTGTTACTTTTGCATCACGGATTGCTTTCCCTGACGAATTCACGACAAGATCATAGGTGATGGTACTGTCCGATTGAAAATTACCCGATTTTATCAAATTATCTTGTGATGGCGGATTTGGACCTCCAAATTCTGGTTCTCCCACCTTAATCACTTTTCGATTAACTGCAATTTCGATTGGAACTTTTTTCTTTTCCTTTACGATATGATGATTAATATAAGTATAAAAATAAAAGCTACCCTTGATATCTGATTTGTCTTCAACATATTTTGTATAGGTCAACTTTAACGTTCGATTCTCTGCATCAACAGCTGCACGAGCCACAACATTACCGTTTTTATCTACAATATCAAAATCAGAAGATTTTTCAAGAACAAGTTCCTTTGGAAGAGTTATTGTTGTATAGTCACCCTCTTGAACTTCATTATTAGGTAAGGTAAATGTTCCATTTATTTTAAACCGCTCCCATTGTTGCAACGGTTTGTTTAATGGTTTCCCGTCTTTATCTGTAATACTAAATTTCGTAATCGCGTCTATTTCTTTTGCTGCCCTTTTTGTTTTAGGAGCTGCTTGGGTATCTTTAGTATCTTTAGCAGCAGGTGGAGCTCCTGGCTGAGTCTCACTCTTTTCCTCTACCTTACTAGCTTTTTGTGAAGATGTATCTTCTTTTACTTGGCTAGCATCAGAGCTTTCTTCTTTTGAGGTGCTTGGCTTATTTTCCTGCTCATTTGAATTAGCTTCCGCTTTATTCTCAGTAGCAGGCTGCTGCCCCTGACTAGAACTAGTATCTGCTGCCTTTTGCGTTGACTCAGTAGGAGACGTTGGCTGTTCAGTCGTTCCTGTTTTCGGAGATGACTGAGTTGTCACTGTAGAAGATTGATTCGACAATGTCTGAGCAACAGCACTAGCTGGTGATAAGATTGTTGAAGCCAGCAATAATGCAACCCCAACAAGATTCATCGCTTTTTTAATCATGACGATTTCCTTTCTATGGTTTTTCAGGACTTTGTACAAAAGTACAAAACTCCACTAATACCATTATATCAACTACCTCATAGTATTTTCAATCAAAATGCTCTATATTTTAGTTCTATTTCTTGACAAACTGTAAAGTTTTAAACACCCCATTGATATACAACAGGATAGTGCAGGTGGTTTACAAAACGTAAACTTTTTCCGATGATTTTGCTAGACTACATATATTTTTTAAATTAGAATATTTATAAGGAGGGAGCAAGATGGTACTTAATACGAGAGAAAAAATTCTAGAGGCTTTTTTTGAGCTTGCTATGGAACATCCAAATAAAATTCATTTTTCTTTAGCAGAAATTGCCAAAAAGGCTGGAATTTCAAGACAAGCCATTTACAAACGTCATTTCAATGGAAATCATGAAATTCTAGACTATATTCATAAAGAACTTGATGCTGAATTTCGAATGATTTTTCAAACTTATGATAAGAAAGTTTATCCTGATCCTTTTGTCTTTTTTGCAGAGGTAGTGATTCCTATCTTATACACCCACCGAAAACAAATCAGCTGTCTTTTTACAACAGCAGCAGATCCATATTGGAGGGAATTTTTACGAAATACCTATGGACAATGGATTGAACAGCATATTACGATTGACTATCAAAAATTAAACATTCCAAAAGAAAAGGCTGCTCAAGTTCTTGTTAGAGGAATTTTGATCTTTATCGAAATTTGGATTACCCAACCTGAACCTACCCCTCCTGAACAATTTGCAGAAACCTTTTTAAAGTTGATTCATTTCCCTCTCACAGACTATGTTTGTTTCAAGCAAACTTCCTCTAATGACAAACTGATCGTTACAAATAGTTTAGAAGGTAAAGAAAAAGACTAGGATAAGATTATACTGCCTCCAAAAGTTAGATTTTTTATGTCTAACTTTTGGGGTGCGGTTCATAAGATTCCTAATCTTAGATAATAAGCTTACAACATACAATCGTTGTATAGGCTTTTAATAATGATGAAAACGAGATAGATTGTAATTTTCAATAATTCAAGTTATCTCGTTTTCTTTTTATGTTATTTTTTTGTGGACTGGATAATCAGATAAAAAATCCATATCAACACCAATCCTGCTAAAGCAAAAAGACTTCTCGCTAAAAGCAACAGCTCCGGATTGAAGGTTAACATGCCCCCTGTCAATAATAAAGCCAGAAAGACAAGGCTTAGTACAAGACGATTGGTCAAAGATTCGATACGACGAAATCGTTGATTGTAGTCTATCAAGTCATGATTAACAACCAAGCGACCATTCACCACCTGCTCCACTAGCTGGTGGAGCCGTCTTGGAATGCTTTTCCCATGCCGCAGCAAATAGAGTAGTTCGATTAAGAAAGAATCATAACTCAAGGTTTGGTGTAAAATATCTGATTTCATATTTTCAAGGAAATATTGCTTGGCTAAGGTCATCAGATTGATATTAGGAGCTAGCTCGCGAAAAAGACCTTCAATTTGCAAAGCGGCTTTTTCTAAAATTGCCATCTGAGAAGGTACTTGTAAATGATGACGCCTACAAATCGCCACCACATCCTCAAACATATCTGTAATCGACAAGGAGCCCAACTCTAAATTACCGTATTTGGTTAACATGCGCTCAATATCTTGCTCTAATTGCAATTTATTGATTGGTTCACTAGTAGTCGTAATTGTTAGAATAGCCTGTGTCATCGAATCAATGTCTTGTGTCGTAAAACTAGACAGCATGTCATTTAGAGACACACGAAAACCCGTTTCCAATTCCCCTGTAATTCCAAAATCAATAAAATAAATCTTTCCTTCATAGATTAAAAGATTACCTGGATGTGGATCACCATGAAAAAAGCCATCTTTAAATACCTGCTTGATAAAGCTCAACATGAGTTTCTGACCAATATCTGCCAAATCGTAACCCGCTTCTTGTAAAACAGCATATTGATTGATGCGGACGCCAGGAATGTATTCTTCCACAATTAAGTGTGGAGTAGTAAAGTCTGGATAGACTTTTGGCACGCCAACACAAGGAATCTCTTGATTGTAGCGAGCAAATTCGTCCATGTACTTAGCTTCATTGCGAAAGTCAATTTCGTTCAAGAGAGTGGTCTGCAACTGTTGTAGAATCTTTGGCAAATCCACCATAGGCAGCAAATGCTTAGGAAAATGACGAGCTAGGCGAATCAAGAGCGCAATGTCTTCTGTAATTTGCTCTTGAATATGCGGACGCTGAATTTTCAGCACAACTTCATCGCCATTTAACAAAACAGCACGGTGAGTTTGTGCGACGGAAGCACTTGCTAAATGTTCCTGCGAGACGTCTAAAAAAAGTTGCTCAATTGGGCGTTTTAACTCGTCTTCAATCGCAACCATGACGGTCTCTTTGTCCAAAGGTTTGACGTCATCTTGCAACTTGCTTAACTCTTTGATATAGATTTCTGGCAATAAGTCACTGCGAGTGGACAAAATTTGACCAATTTTTACAAAACTGGGTCCTAGTTGCTCAAAAGCTTCTCGCAATTGCTTAGGAGCTTTTTTCTCGTCCAGTGGCTTCTTTCGATCTTTCAGATTGGACCAACCAACAGCACTAAAGGCTGTTAGAATCTCTCGTAAGCGTTTGTTTGCCATAAAGTTATCCTCCTTCTATTTATAATTGTCAATTTTTCTTTCAAATCCTGCTTTTAGTTTAGCAAAAAACGCAGTCTTTATAAAGTTGTGACTGCGTTATCATGGAAGACTATTCTTCTGTTTTCGAAAGCCCTTTAAGCAATTGGTCTAGTTTGTCTTCTAATCGTTCAATATCTTGCTTGGTTGCATATACATTATCTATTTGTTCAACTTGACTTTCAGCGGTTTGTTCTTTTGCTTTGCGCTTTAATTCTGACTGAAGTTGCTTGCCTTCATCCACCGTTAAGCGACCTTTGGCAATCAATTCTTTGACAAATTCACTAGCTTTATCATAGGTCATGGAAGTCAATCCAATCCCTGCCAGCAAAACTTTTTTCAATTCGTCCATCTTGACACCTCCATATATGAGAATCTTTCCACTTTCATTATAACGCTTTTGAGCTATTTATTCTAGAGAAAAATGAAGTAATAAATCATTTAGAGCACAAAACGTTAATAGTGATTCACTTAAACTTTTATAAAGGTTAATGCTAGCCTTATTTAAACAATAAAATACTTAAAATAGCTAAAATAGCGGGACCTCCTTGGATCAAGATGATTTTCTTATTAGCTGTTACTGCACCATATCCTGCGATACCAATGACAGACCAAACACAAAGAGTCACAATTTCTAGACGAGGACTGCCTTCATTTTGGACACCTACATGGGGACTCGGTGAATCCTGTAAAAGTTGCTTTTTTACAAGATTCATTACATCTAATCTCTCGTTTATTTTTGGGATTGCGACTTCGTTGAACATATCCATGCCCTTCTAAGAGCCTGAAATGCTGGGGCAATACTGCGCGGGATCAATTTTCAAGACTTCTTGCACAGCTGCCTGATTACACGGAATATGATTCATCAAAAATGCCACGTTAAGCTCATTACGCAAAGAATTGCGTGATAGCCTGTTCCGTTGAATGTAGTTGATATAGTAGGTGATGAATGGAACCCTAGTTCTCCTTTTTAGTTTTGGTGATTCGTCAACTATTGACAAGTCAATTGTGGACTATAAAAAAGAAAAGCAACCATTTTGCTTCCCTTTAACGGATTATCTTTTGTATATCTACTAACTGATTGATTTTTTGATTGATCGTTGGTCGGTAATCACAGAAATTGATGGATTGAATACCGCTGTTAAAGGCAACATCTACATCTAGCATTCGGTCACCGATATAGTAAGTCATTTCTTTATTCAACTGATATTTTTCCACCAGATAATCCACCCCTTCTGGATCAGGTTTTCTTGCAAATCCATTAGCAGTCGTCACAATTTCTGTGAAATAATCCAAAATATCTAAATCAGCTAAAACTTGGTAGGCATTTTCCCCCTTGTGGGTATAAACAAACTGCTGAATACCTGCTTCCTGCGCCCAAGCAAGAATTGTCTTAGCACCATCCATAAGCTTAATTTGAGCATTCTTCTCTTGCAAGCTTTGCCCTCTAAATCGATTCATCTCTTCTGCATTCAAGCCTTTTTCTACTGCAACTGTTTCCAGCAATTTTTGAACAGAATGCCGCAAAATATAAGCATGGCTACCCTCTCGGTCAAAGTCCAATCCATAGTGAGTATAAGTTTCTTCAATCCCCGCCAAAATAGCGTCATAGGAATCTAGTAATGTTCCATCCAAATCCCAAATAAAAGCTCTTGTCATGTTCGCTCCCTCATTTTCCGTTGGTAGAGTATTTGTAAAAATAGCCAGCGAAAGCTATTGTCCAAAAGAGTAGCCGTCCAAACTCCAGATAAGCCCAAGCCCAGCGTTACCCCCAGAAAATAGCCTGCTACAATGCGAATGAGCCACATACCAACCGTCGTGGCATAAAAAGGCAGCTTAGCATTGCCCAACCCTTGCCAAACAGCTGTATAGATGACTGTTCCTGATGTCATAGGCACTCCCAAAAGTGAAAACAGAACAACAGACAAACTAGCCTGAACAGCACCACCGTCAGTTGTATAAAGTTGTGTTAACGGCTGCCCAAGCCCAAAAAGAAACAGAGCTATCGGTAACATGAGGCTTAGAGATAACCAGTACGTCTGCTTTGTCAGCCTCCTAACTGCTTGAAAGTCTGCTTGTCCCACTGCATGAGCTACCAACATGACTGTTGCAGTAGCGACACCAAAGCTCGGCATGTAGTTAAACTGGGTCAGAACCTCTCCAATAGCATTTCCTGCGACGGCATCTGTCCCGAACTTAACAATAATAGCAATCATCACAACATCCCCGGCTCGCATCATCAATCGTTCCCCAGCAGCTGGCAGAGATAAGCGCAGCAGTTCCCAATCTGGCTTCCAACTCCAATGCGCCAAAGGTAGTGACAATTCTTTCCATAAAATGAAGACGCCCACCAGACGAGCTAAAATAGTTCCCAATGCCACTCCAATAATTCCCATGTGGAAAATAAAAATTGCAATGCTGGAAAAAAGAACATTAAGTAGATTGCTAAAAAAGCTGACATACATAGGCAGGCGGGGATTACTGGTCGCTCGAACCAAAGCCCCTAGACTTGTCATCATTCCCAAAAGAACAATTGTTCCTCCGATTAAAGCGAGATAGAGACCACCTGCATTAGCGACTGCAGGCTCCGTTCCCAACCAAGCCAATATTTGCCGTCCAAAAGCAAGCGAGAAAAGTCCCAGAAACCCACTCAGCATCAGGGTCAATTTAATGGCTTCACTAGTATGATAAGCTAGATTATCTCGGTCTCCTTCTCCTAAACTCTTAGAAATTAGACTGGATACCGCTGATCCTAGCGCAATAAAAATGGCCTGGTAAATGCTAATCATATTGCCAGCAACCGAAACTCCTGAAATAGCCACCAGACCTAGACTAGCTACTAAATACGAATCTACCATTCCCATTAGCATCTGCAAAAAGTTTTCTACCATGGCTGGCAAAGCTATGTTTAAAATCTTTTTATAAGTGGTCATGCATTATGAAACTCCTGCTTTGATTATACCCTTTGCTGTACGAGACTTGCAATAGACTGTTTATATACTTTTACAAGCCGAAAACTCTCAGGTGAGTCCCCTCTGAGTGTTGAAAATGGTTAAAGCCCTAAATCCTTTTCTACTGCTGCCTGCATCTGGTCAGCAGCAACAATCATTTTATGGCGGACTTCAGCCGTTTCGATGCCATCCACTGCTGCTGGAATTGACACACCAGTAAGATCATGTAACTGAGCCAAAGCTTCAAAATCACTCAGTCCGGTTTGTCCAGTCACAGCTTCGACTGCAACAACTGGGAATTTGTAAGGACTGGCAGTTGAAACAACGACTGTCTTCGTGTCGTCACCTGTTTTGGTCCGATATTTTTGATAAACGGCTGATGCTACTGCTGTATGCGGATCTTCAATATAGTTAGATATTTCATAAACCCGTTTGATTTCAGCCGCGGTCTCCACTTCTGTGGCATATTCAGCCGCAAAGAGTGCTAGCATTTCTGAGTCAAAGTTGGTCAACTCATACTGACCATGTTTTTTGAGATTGGTCATCAACTCTGCTGTCTTTTCGGCATTATTTCCTAACAGGTGGAAAATCAAGCGCTCTAGATTTGAAGAAACTAAAATGTCCATAGACGGGCTAGATGTCACCTTGAAACAGCGCTTCTTATCATAGATATGTGTTTTAAAGAAATCTGTCAAGACATTATTTTCGTTGGAAGCACAGATTAACTTGCCAACTGGAAGACCTATTTGTTTAGCATAGTAGGCTGCCAAGATATTACCGAAGTTTCCAGTTGGAACAGAAAAATTGACTGCTTCACCAGCTCGAATCTGATCGGTTTTGACCAATTGTGCATAGGCATAGACATAATAAACAATCTGCGGCACCAAGCGCCCGATATTCATGGAGTTGGCGGAAGAAAATTGCGACTTGTGTTCTGCTAGTTTTTTGTGAAGCACAGCGTTATTAAACATCTGCTTGACATTGGTCTGAGCATCATCAAAATTCCCTTCAATAGCTACTACATGAGTATTGTCCCCTGTCTGAGTCGTCATTTGCAGCTCCTGAACCTTGCTGACACCGTCTTTCGGATAAAAGACGATAATCTCGGTCCCAGGAACGTCTGCAAAGCCTGCCATAGCTGCCTTACCCGTGTCGCCAGAAGTCGCCGTCAGAATGACAATTTTATTTTCCAAGCCATGCTTTTTCGCTGCAGTCGTCAGTAAATGCGGAAGGATGGACAAGGCCATATCCTTAAAAGCAATGGTCGAACCATGAAAAAGCTCTAAATTGTACTGACCATCTAGCTTGATTAAGGGAGCAATGGTCGGCGTATCAAACTTGTTATCGTAAGCATGGGCAATACAATCGTCTAGCTCTTGATCTGTGAAATCATCTAAGAAAGCAGATAAAATTAATTTTGCTACTTCTTGATAGGAAGCGTCTTTTAGTTTTGCAAAATCCAACTCTACCTGAGGATAAGAAATTGGAGTAAAGAGACCGCCATCTGTTGCCAATCCCTGCAAAATAGCTCGGCTAGCTGTCGTTGTATTGTTTACGTCACGTGTTGATTGATAAACTAAAGTCATAAATTTTTATCCCTTTCGTGTAGTCTGTTCTATTATAACATGACTTATCAGAAAATTCTCGCATTTCTATGGAAAATACTAATGTGCGTAAACTTTTGGTTTCTTCTTGCTTGCACGTCTAATCATCGAAAAGAAAAACAGACGTCAACTCATCAAAGCATCGTCCGTTTTGTTTTTTGATTATCGTTGTCAGCCATAGAACTGAATGTCAGTGACAGTGATTTTAAATATCGAGTATCCCACTACCGACTTATTACACAACATTATTTGGCTACCTCAGTTTTTTGAACACTCTCCCATCATTATTTCACTTTCATAACTCTCACTAGACTAGCGCGTTCGGCTTCTTCTAGCTTCATTTCAATATATTGAATGGTTTCTATGAGATCTGGAATAGTTGCATACTCTAAGCCATTGACCCGGCGGCGAGTTTTTTCAATTTCATCCGCCATCAACTGACAGCTCTTTTCAATCTCTGCTAAGCGCAAAAGATCTGGCAATAGGTTACTCATATCTTCAATCGTCTCATCCATCTGGCTGTTGGATGCCACGTAGCTATAAACTACATCTCCCTCATCATCACCGTAAGGATTCGCAATATGGGCATGCATCTTAGGAACTCTCACGCTCATGATATTTTCCTGTTCGATATGGAGATTGATTTCTCGCATAGGGACAGCAAAAATTTCTTCCACCATAAGGTCGCTTTCCAAAGCTTTTGCCAACACAAAGTCCTGCATATGACCAACTAGAGCTTCTTCAACTTTTTGGCGAAGGCGATTATTTTCGCGAACAGCTTCAATAAAACGACGCATCAGTTCATCTCGCTTATCCTTGAGAAGTTTATGACCGCGAGTAGCTGTTTTCAAGCGCTCTTTTAGATTGTTGAGTTCCATTCGAGTGGGTTTGATATTCAAACGAGTCATCGGCTCACCTCCTTAAGCTTGCCGCCTACTTTCTGGTAAATATTGGTCAATCATATCATCCTTAATCCGCTTCAGCTCCGTCCGTGGCAAGATAGACAACAATTCCCAACCTAAATCTAGGCTTTCTTCAATCGTTCGATTGGTATAAAATCCTTGATTGATATATTCTTTTTCGAATCGCTCAGTAAATTGTACATAGAGCTTATCCGTATCAGATAATGCAGACTCTCCTAGTACAACTGCTAATTCTTTGGCCTGTTTCCCTTGTGCATAAGCCGCAAAAAGCTGATTCATCGTTGCCGCGTGGTCTCCCCGAGTCTTTCCTTCGCCAGATCCTTTGTCCTTGAGGCGCGAAAGAGACGGTAACACATTAATCGGCGGACGATAACCACTATTGTAAAGGTCACGCGACAGGATAATCTGACCCTCAGTAATGTAACCAGTCAAATCAGGAATGGGATGAGTGATATCATCCTCAGGCATGGTAAGAATTGGAATTTGTGTGACCGAGCCTTTCTTCCCTACCAAACGTCCCGCACGCTCATACAAAGTGGATAGATTGGTATAAAGATACCCCGGATAGCCTCGGCGTCCTGGCACTTCTCGACGAGCAGCGGATACTTCTCGCAAGGCCTCACAGTAGTTCGTCATGTCTGTCATGATGACGAGAACGTGCATGTCCTTTTCATAAGCCAAGTATTCGGCAGCCGTCAAGGCAATTCGTGGTGTCGCAATCCGCTCAATAGCAGGATCATTTGCTAGATTGATAAAGAGGATAGAGCGGTCAATGGCCCCCGTCTCCCGCAAGTCATTCATAAAAAATTCGGCTTCTTCAAAGGTCGTCCCCATAGCTGCAAAAACGACTGCAAAATTTTCTTCTGAATTGAGCACAGTAGCTTGACGAGCAATCTGAGCAGCCAATTCCTTATGAGGCAGGCCCGATCCAGAAAAGACTGGCAGTTTTTGACCACGTACCAAAGTATTGAGGTGATCAATAGCTGAAATCCCAGTCTGAATGAACTCATCAGGATAATCTCTTGCTACTGGATTGATCGCTTGACCGTCAATGTCCAGGTATTTCTCAGGCAAAATATCTGGACCACCATCAATAGGCTTACCCATCCCATTGAAAATCCTTCCGACCATATCTTCTGATACTGGCAACTCAAGAGGATGACCGGTAAAACGCACCTTAGTTTTCCCTAGATTGATTCCGCTAGAGCCTTCAAACAGCTGCACCATCGCCTTATCTTCTTGCACTTCTAAGACCTGCCCTTGACGCTTCGTTCCATCATGGAGTTGGATTTCCACTAATTCATTGAAATGCACCCCTTCTACTCGATCCACAATCATCAAAGGGCCGACAACTTCACTGACGGTACGGTATTCTTTAATCACGTTCATTGGTTGCTCCTCCTTGGGCGAGAATATCATGAAGTTTTTCTCGAATAGCGGTATCCAAACTGCGAATTGCTTCCAACTGATCCTCTGGGATAAATTTAGAGCGGGCAATCTGATCTCTCAACTCCACAGTACCGTTCATAATCTCAGTAAAATAGGCACCTAAATTCAAAGAACGATTAGCTTCTTCATCAAACGTTAGGATATTAGTAAGAAGAGCTACTTGTTTTTTAAAGGAAGTGTAGGTATCCACTTCGTCAAAAGCATTCTGCTGCAGGTAGTCCTCACGGATCATTTTTGCTGTATTCATGGTAAGACGATCCTTTTCAGACAGCGAATCCAGGCCAACCAACCGTACGATTTCTTGTAGTTCACTCTCTTTTTGAAGAATGTTCATTGCCTTGGTTACCTTTTCTGACCAAGTCAACTGTTCATGTTGATTGATATAGTGCCCTACCTCATCTAGATAAAGTGAGTAAGAACTAAGCCAGTTGATAGCCGGAAAGTGACGACGTTGTGCCAACTGAGCGTCCAATCCCCAGAAGACCTTGACAATCCGTAGAGTATTTTGCGTAACTGGCTCTGAAATATCTCCACCTGGAGGGGAAACGGCACCAATTGCAGTAATACTTCCCTCGCGCTCGTCACTACCTAAGGTTTTCACCCGACCAGCTCGTTCGTAATATTCAGCAATCCGACTGCCGAGATAGGCAGGATAGCCTTCATCGCCCGGCATTTCTTCCAAACGCCCGGACATTTCCCGCAGAGCTTCTGCCCAACGTGAGGTCGAATCTGCCATAATGGCCACAGAGTAGCCCATGTCTCGGAAGTACTCAGCAATTGTAATTCCTGTATAGATAGAAGCCTCACGCGCCGCAACTGGCATGTTGGACGTGTTCGCAATCAGAACAGTTCGTTGCATAATTGACTGACCAGTTACTGGATCGATTAGCTCTGGAAATTCATTTAAGACATCCGTCATTTCATTTCCCCGCTCGCCACAACCAACATAAATCACGATATCCACATTAGCAAATTTGGCAACCTGATGCTGAACAACAGTCTTGCCAGCACCAAATGGGCCAGGAACAGCAGCTGCCCCGCCCTTGGTCACAGGGAAAAAGGTGTCAATCACGCGTTGACCCGTCACCAAAGGTTCCTCTGGGATCAGCTTTTGAGCAAATGGACGGCCTCTCCGGACTGGCCACCTCTGCATGAGATTGCCGACAAAGACAGAACCATCCGCACGCTCAATTTCGTAGACTGCTTCTTCGACCGTGAAGCTACCAGCTTCAATAGCTGTCAGCCGACCACTAACACCAACTGGTACCAGAATACGATGCACTACCAGCTCGGTTTCTTGAACGGTGCCTAGAATATCTCCAGCTTGGACTTCATCGCCGACAGCTAGACAAGGTACAAAGTCCCACTTAGTCTCACGATTCAGATTAGGTAGCTGAACTCCACGTACCAGAAAATCACTCTGTGTCACCGTTTGAAAGCGTGCCAAAGGACGTTGAATGCCATCAAACATTTGCGAAATCAGACCCGGCCCCAACTCAACTGATAACGGACTCCCTGTTGTTTCTACTGGTTCTCCTGGCCCAAGACCAGAGGTTTCTTCGTATACCTGAATAGAAGCCTCATCTTGACGCATCTCGATGATCTCCCCAATCAAGCCCAAATTGCCTACATGACAAATATCCTGAATGTTCGCTTCTTGCATTCCAGAAGCAACCACCAAAGGACCTGAAACTTTTATAATCTTTCCTTGACTCAAGTCTTGCTCCTTCTAATTTAAAATATTTTGTCCGACTGCTTTTTCTACATTCTCACGAATGCGTCCCCGTCCTAATCCCGTTATTCCTTTATGAGTCGGGATTAAAATAATCGCTGGCAATACTTGCTTATCATAGTAAGCCAATGTTTCAGGGATTTCTGCAGCCACATCCTCTGTCAAATAAATAATGGCAAAATCTTCTCGACTCAGTCGGCGTAAAGCATTCACAGCATCAGCTGCTCCTGTGACTGGAAAAGTCTGAAAACCAATTAGACGAAAAGGTAGAATGGCATCACGATTTCCTACCACACCAATTTTATAAGTTTTACTGGCCATAAATCGGTCTCATCCTTTCTTTAATGTTTTCTACTGGAAGCTGATTTGTCAAACCGGTCAAAATAAGTCGAAGATTTTTTACTTCTAGCTCTTTTCCCAATAAATAGCGAGCTAATGGAAGTGGACCACTTGTTTCAAATCGTCCTTGCTCTAAGAGTTTAAACGGAACCAAGTCTGCTAAATATTCCAGTTCAAGATTTGTCAGCTTCCCCAAATGCATTTTTTCTTCATAAGAGCGCAATTCTGCATCAAATTCTAATGGGTTTACTTGAGAAAACCAGTCCGTTAGTTGCCCTTTTTCTGCTAACTCAATCCACTCTGCACTTGTCAAAGACCCATCATCAGATAAGAGTTGTGTCATAAAACTATGCGGTTTTTGGTGACGAATGGCACGCTGCACCGTTGTTGCATTGTAAAAATCAATCGTCAACCGCACCAACTGCTTAAGCCGCTCATCTTCAAATTCAGATTCCAACCTTTTTAAGTGCGCGAAATAAGCTAGATCCATTCCGATTTCTAGAACACGCACATCTTGGTAATCCTGATATTCTGCCCAAGTTGCTTCTATTTCATCCACCATCAATTTGGGACAGTATTCCGCAGAAAAAGTTGTAATCAGCTGCTCCAGCATGTCTAACGAATATGACCCGACAGGAATCAACAGATGCCTTAAATTTAAGCCGGTTGCCTTGTGCTTAAGCAACACTTTAAGATTGTGATAGGTATATTTAAGCGTGAAAAACTCCACCAAAGCAGATGTTGGACTGACTTCAAAAGCCCATGTATACTCTGCAAACAAATGCTTCATGAGAAATCTCTCAATCGTATTTAAGTCAGTTAGTTGTTCATGATTCGGATTATATGCTGT
Organism: Streptococcus constellatus subsp. constellatus; assembly: GCF_023167545.1. Taxonomy (NCBI): domain Bacteria; kingdom Bacillati; phylum Bacillota; class Bacilli; order Lactobacillales; family Streptococcaceae; genus Streptococcus; species Streptococcus constellatus. The sequence goes on along the minus strand of NZ_AP014647.1, from coordinate 94,679 downwards.
CCCTTCCAAAGCTGCTGATCGACTTTCAGAACTTGAAGCTCGCAACAACTGCTCATACTGCGCAGGACTTAAGAAACTACTCTCATGAATACTAATTTCTGTATTAACTTGTGCGAAAGTATTGTCATTCATGAACAGTCTCCTTACTCTTCTTTATCTTGGAAAATAGCCTGAGCGAGCCGATAGCTTTCCTCCTGCCATAAAGAATCCACCAAATAACAGTAGAGATAGTTATCGTCAACATTCCCTCGAGAAAGGAGAAAACCCGCTTCTCCACTCACAGTTGAAGAAGCTAATTTCACTTGTGGATAACGCTCTAACAATTGTTCTAATTGAACGGCTGAATATTTACCAAATGTTCGTGAACCAAATGTCAAAACCAGCTCTTCTTGAGGATACTTTTTTAAGATCTGCTCCAAAAAAGCCTGTTCCTGTTTGAGCGACCAAGCCGCCATCTGCTCATAAGCTCCTGCAAATAATTCTTTCAAAATCCGTTGCTTGGTCACCAAAGTAGATTGACGTTTTTCATTTTCAAGTTGCTGCACTTCACGCTGTACTTGACGTTTTAGCACTTTTACTTCTTGCTCACGTTGTTGCATTTTTTCTTGTTTCAGCCGTGCTTTTTGTTCTTTAGTTTCGCGATCAAGGGTTGCTTGGGCATTAGCTACTAACTGGCGCCCATTTTCATGCGCCTGCTCTAAAACCGAATCCCTCAATTGAGATTCAAATCCCATATCTGCCTCCTTCTATGAAATCAGATGGTTCAAGACCCTAAAAACTGTCTCATTTTCATTTCACATTCAAAACCATTAAAAGAGACACAACAAAGGCAAGGATAGCATAGGTTTCGACCATGGCAGCAAGGATTACTCCTTTCATTACGTCTTCAGGACGTTTTGCCAAAATCTGCATGCCTGCTGTCGCTACATTTCCTTGATATTTAGCAGAATAATAACCAACAATTCCAATTGGCAGTGCGGCAAAAAAGAGTGCCAAGCCTGTTTGGAGAGCCATTTCGGGTTGAACTTTAAAGAAAATCAAAATCCCAATAACAAAACCGTACAAGCCTTGCGTACCTGGCAAAAGCTGCAAAATCAAGGCGCTGACGAATTTCTCAGGTTGCTCTTTTAATAGGGCTGCCGCAGCCTGACCGGTCGAGCCGACATTCCGCGCAGAACCGATACCACTAAGAAAAATCGCCAGAACCACACCTAGTGCTGCGAAAAAGGCACCGCCATAAGTTGAAAAATAAGATGAAAAAGCTTGCATAAATAAACTCCATTTCTAATAGTAAATACTATTTGTTTGATTGTTCTAATTGTCAATGATATAAAATTCTGTCTGAGCAATTAAAACAATTTCGCTGAACTACTTTTTGTAGCGAACATATTTCCCTGCTGGTTTCAAAGGTTTAAAGGCTTTTCCACCACCATCGTAGAATTTTCCAAAAAATTCAACAAAAATCAAACGTGCTCCGTGTACATAGCCTGATAAAAAGGAGAGGAACATATTGATACTGTGAAGGGCGATAAATAGCACAATACCAATACTGAAGCGAGCAAAAGGAGGAAAGAGACTAACAATTAAGTTAAAGGCTGAACCAATACTCGCACCTGCAAGACCCAAAGCCATAAGCCTCGTGAAACTCACCAAGTCGCCTACATAACTGCTGATATTGTATAAATTAAACAATGCAGGCCCCAATCCTTTCAAACTCTTAGCGCTGATAATAGAAACGAGTACAATACCCACAGCATTTATAATAGCAAGCCATTGTCCGATCAAACCAGCAATAGCAAGCGATGGGAATAATCGACCCGCTGCTAATAAAGCCAGCCCGACGAGAATCAGCATCCAAGCAAAGCCTGAATTATAGGCTTCCGCATAGTCTTTCATGCGAATATTCTTTGCACCACTGAGATAAAGCCCTGTCATGACTGTAATAAACCCAATCACGACCGACATAATCAGAATGGTGATCACATCCGTACTGGTATCAACAATCGCAAAAGGCAATTTGAAACCAAAGAATGAACCGTAGATGACTCCCCAGAGTGCAACACCGACTCCTAAAATTCTAAAAAAGCGTAAATTCTTAGCCAGATTTGACTTGATATGTAGAGCCTTCAAAGCCCAACTTGTTCCACCAAAGAGCAACAAACCATAACCAATATCAGCTGCCATCATACCAAAAAAGATAAAATAAAACAGCGACACAACGGGTGTTGGATCTTTGTCTTCGTACTTCGGCAGCGAATACATTTCCGTTACCAACTCAAACGGCTCAATCAGCGCATTGTTTTTGAGTTTTGTCGGCACGCGCTGTCGATCAGCTGCCGTCATTTCATGGATTTGAAGCAAGACAGCACCACCAAATTGCTGCGTGAGTCCCATTCTTAAATCTTCTATCTGCTCCTGCTCAATCCAGCCCTCTAAGGCAACCAAATTCTGTGTACTAGCAAGAGCTTCCTTGCTTTCTTGACGAGAAGTTAAATTCAATACATAATCCAACTGACACTTGAGTTGTTTTAATTCTTCATTTGAAGATGCCAGTTGTATTTTTGTTGAAGTTATGAGTGCTTCTTGCTCTTTTATCGTCGCTTGTAATGCTACCAAACGCTCCTTTGGCAATTCCTCAAAAGCATATTCAAACAGCTTGAAACCAAGTTCTGTCAAAACTGCTTGGGTTTCTTTAGCAACTTCTGCTTTACATAACACAAGGATTCCTTTTTCTGTACTGCTAGTAAAAACCTCTTGAACTTCCAGATTAGGATAATCCTGCAATCGAATATTGAACTGATTGTTTCCACTGGTTGGAATGGTTCCAACAAACGCACGAAGATGTTTAAATTGCTTAAGTGCTACTGGAGTAACGTCTAAACTTACCCATTTTTCCAACTCCGCTACTTCCGACTGAGCCGTTTCTTTGACTTCTTGTGCTCTTGCCAACACTTGAAATTGTTGCTGAATCGCCGCAAGAAACGCTTCTTCGTCACGCGCTTGTCCCATCTGTTCTAAACTGACAAAGCTTGTTTCCAACGGAGCTTCCTTCAATGCTTCCAGCATTTTTTTCTTAGGAACAAATGCTTGCAGGTTTTCAATCATACGTGCGAGTTTTTCCTGCCGCCGAGTCAAAGCTTGAAGGTGTTCCGAAAAAGATGTATCAGGATTCCACACTAACTCTTTCTCAAAAGCACCTTTCCAGGTCTCTTTTGTTTGTAAATCCTGAATTTCAACCGATTGGAGATTTTGCAGATAGGAAAGGATTTCATCCAACAATTCTTTTGGCAACAGCAGCGACAACTCCTGCATTTGACTAATTGCCATATTTTTCTACCACCCTGTCTACAATCATTTGCAGTAACGCCTCTTTTTTATTTGACAAAGCTGCTTGGACTTTTTCTTCGTTCTCTTGTTTCGTTTTTTCCAAGTCTTGTGTCAAGCTAGCAATCTCTTTTTCAGATTGTTCCTTTAACTCAATAAGCAACTGTTGTTTTTCTTCATCATAGGCTCGCCCTAGCTGCTTCAAATCCCTAGCAGCTTGGTCTTGCAACTCCCGAATCTGATGTTGATAACCAGCTAGCACTTCATCTGCTGCTCGCTCAATTTCTTGCATTTGCTCAAGAGTAGCATTCGTCATATCTTGCACCTCCTTTGTATCATACAATGGCTGTAACGTTTACTTGTGTAAATTATAACACATTTTCAAACCATTCGTCACAGAGTTTTATTCCTTTTCTGCGCTTAATTGAAATCATTTCACCGTGTGCTATTTATCAAGCTACCCAGCGTCTTATTTTGTAAAACTATGTTATAATACAAATAGGTTTTTCAAAACATTTGTTCTATATCACTACAAGTAAAGAGAGTACATCTATGAAAAATACGCGACATATTATGGCGAGAATCGAAAGCCATTTTGACAGCATGACCGACTTAGAAAAGCGGATTGCAAACTACTTTTTAAATCCTTCTAGTATCTACGACGACCTTTCTTCGCAAAAAGTTGCGCAAACTCTTTTCATCTCCCAGGCGGCACTTACTCGCTTTGCAAAAAAATGTGGATTTAAAGGTTACAGAGAGTTTAATTTTCAATATATTCATCAATTGCAAAGTAATGTAGAAGAAACCAATCACTTACAACACGATGTGTCCCGTAGAGTTTTGCGAAATTATACTCAAATTCGACAACAGACAGAGGAATTGATTGATGAAGAAAAACTGTTGCGTGTGGTGCAGTTTATCGAAGAAGCGGATCGAGTGTATTTTTTTGGTATTGGTAGTTCAGGGTTGGTAGCTCGTGATATGAAACTGCGCTTCATGCGGCTTGGGGTCATCTGCGAAGCTTTGACAGATCAAGACGGCTTTGCTTGGACGACCAGTATTTTAGACAAAAATTGCTTGGTGATTGGTTTCTCTTTATCAGGACAAACCCAATCTATCATCAATAGTCTGATGGATGCCAAAGCAATGGGAGCTAAAACTGTATTGGTAACAGGCCAATCAGACAAAGTTGACCAACAATTTACGGAAATCATTCCTGTTGCCATTCAAAGCAAACCAGAGTATATTTTGCGCATCTCAGCTCAATTTTCTATGTTGCTGGTGATTGACTTACTCTATGCCTTTTTCCTTGAAATTGATCGGGAGAAAAAAGAAAAAATCTTCAACAGCTATTGGGAAAATAAAAAATTAAATGGTTACTACCAACGACATAAATAACAAAAGAGCAAGTTGAGTTCAGATTTTCCTGAGAACCTCACTTGCTCTTTTTATCTATTGTTGTTTATTTTTAAAATGATAATAGGCACCAAACATTCCTGCTGTATTTTGATAGTAAGCGAAAGCGAGCTTGGTTTTTTTAGCGATACTTGGTACCAAGCAGGCTTTCATAGCAGCCTCAATTCGAGGACGAAGAACGGCCTCTTGCTCCATAATGCCGCCACCTAAAATCACCACTTCTGGATTGACTACATAGCAAATATTCGCAATCCCTTGTCCTAGATAGTTAACCATGCGGTCAATGCCTTGGATACAGCGTGCATTTCCTTCTGTTGCTTCCTTGAAAATGCGCCGTCCATTCCACATAGCAGGATCTTCTCCGTGAAGTTCTGCTACATAATTGACCAAGGCCGTCGTTGAAGCCACATCTTGGAATGCACCATCTGACAGATACACATAACCGACTTCACAGGCTGAATTACTAAAGCCGTGAAAAACCTGACCATCCACCAGCAAACAGCCACCGATACCCGTCCCAATCGTCAAACAAATCGCAATGTTCGCTCCCTTTCCGCTCCCGGACATGACTTCTGCTAAGCCAGCACAATTGACATCGTTTTCAATCTCACAAGGAACGGCAAATGTTTCTTCTACCACTTTCTTGAACTGAGTACCTGCATAGTTCGGAATCTGAGGACCAGCATAAAAGATTTCTCCTTTATCTGGATCGACCATTCCGGCTGAGGAGATACAAACCCCAGCAACTGGAATTTGTTCTAAATAACGTGCTACAATTCCCTTTACCTTGCGCAAAATTTCTGGACCGCCCTTATAAGCCTCTGTTGGGATTTCATGTGCTTCCAGCAAGGTGTCAGTATCATCAATCAGACCATATTTGATATTTGTTCCACCAATATCAATGGCAATATATTTCCCCATAATCCACCTCTTTTTTATTACAAGAACGTTTCCTTAGCTGCACGAATCAAACGAGCTGCTTCTTCTACAATCGGACGATCTGTGCCTGTCACTGGTGTTAACGGAGCACGAACAGAACCAACGTTTAGATTTTCATTGATTTTCAAGACTTCCTTGATGACAGAATACATATTTCCATGAGCAGCAGTTAATTTTCCGATAATAGTATTGATGGTAAATTGTAATTCTTTTGCTCTCTCCAATTCTTTGTCGGCAATCAATTGGTTGAGCTTTAAGAAAAGTTCTGGCATAACCCCATATGTTCCGCCGATACCTGCTCTTGCTCCCATCAGGCGACCACCTAAAAATTGCTCATCTGGCCCATTAAAGACGAGGTGGTCTTCCCCGCCAAGTGCTGCAAAGGTTTGAATGTCTTGGACAGGCATGGAAGAATTCTTCACGCCAATCACACGTTCATTTTTGAGCATTTCTGTATATAAACTTGGCGTCAGAGCTACACCTGCCAACTGCGGAATATTGTAGATCACAAAGTCTGTATGTGGGGCAGCTGCGCTAATATCGTTCCAATATTGAGCAATCGAGTATTCTGGCAAACGAAAATAAATCGGTGGTATGGTCGCAATAGCGTCCACTCCCAAGCTTTCTGCATGGCGCGCTAACTCCATACTATCCTTGGTGTTGTTGCAAGCGACGTGAGCAATAATAGTTAATTTCCCTTTTGCCACTGCCATTACTTCTTCCAAAATCAATTTTCTATCAGCAACACTTTGGTAGATACATTCACCAGATGAGCCATTAACATACAAGCCTTGAACTCCTTTTTCAAGAAAATATTCTACCAAAGCTCGCACGCGCTCCGGACTAATCTCGCCTTGATCATCATAGCAAGCATAGAAGGCCGGAATGACCCCTTCATATTTTTTTAAATCTCTCATATTTTATTCTCCAAGTTAATTGGTTTTATCGTTTATATTTATTAAAAATAGTTTCCATAATAGGCAATTGCAAAAATCCTAAGGCTGCAAAGCCAACTAATACAAAAAGAGTAAAGCCCAGTAGCAATACAAATCCTGAACTAGAGAGGAAAAAGACAATTACAGCTAATAAGGCTATCATCAAAAAGAACCACGGGAAATGCAAACTCACCATGATCAGTCCCGTTTGTAATAGATCTTTTATCGTCATTTCAAACTTAGCTGCCAAAGGATAGATGCATAAAAACAGCAAACTAGTAAAAATGATGACACCGATACAAGTTGCTTTTAGCATTTGAAACAGCATTGTTTCCTGCCTCCAAAAAAGCACGAGGTCAAATAGACTGATTCCTACAAGTAGCAGTTCTAGCAAACCAAGTTTTAAACCGACTTTCCAATTTTTTCTAAATGCTTGCATGTATATCGCTGTGACTTTTACGCGACGCGCACCCTTGATTTCAAACAAAGTTTCATACAAGCTAATTTTGGCAATACCAATCATAACAAGTGGTAGACAAGACAGCAGAAAAAGAAGATTGACTGTCACTAAATCAAGAATTTTTTCACAAATTCTCATGAATAAATTATCCGTATTAAAAATAGATTTCACTAACTGAGAGCTTTTGTTCTCCATGCTCAATCTCCTTTATTTTTCTAGTTAGTCAAATAGCACTTTTACCACGCATTTCTTGACCGTCAACCCCTTGCCAGCAAAACCATTTGGGTGATGAGCTTCTTCGGGTAAAAACGCCACAAAATTCCGATGATCCAAAACTAGCGGATAGACTTGGTTGCAAGTGTTAAAACCAATATCTTTCTCTGCATCATAAACGTTGCGAAGTTCCGTTTGCTCATAGCCATACTGGATTATTTCTCGCCCTTCCAAAAGAAAATGCAAATCCAAATAACGATGATGAAATTCAAATTCATCATTCTCTTCTTGATTAAGCTCATTTTCCTGCACAAAGAAGAAAACTTTGTCTCCATTAATCTCATACCGTCCTAACTCATAATTGCTTAAATCGTGAGTTAGGAGATAATCAATGGCACAATCCAAATGCTTATGGATACCTTTGTAATGGGCAAGATTTTCCAATTCATCGAAAATCATTCGTTTTCCCTCCTTATCCTTTCACAGCTCCCATGGTAATACCTTGTGTGAAGGATTTTTGGAAGACAAGAAAGACGGTTACAATCGGAACAGCTGCCATAGCAGCACCAGCCATAATCAAACCATAATTCGTTGCCATTTCAGCTTGCATCGTTGCCACTCCAAGTGAAATCGTTAGATTTTGCCGCGATGTCAGCATGACCAATTGCATAAAGTAATCATTCCATGTGTTGATAAAGGTAAAAATGGCAAGGGCAGCAAAACCTGGTTTTACAATTGGAAAAGCTACATTCCAAAAAGTCCGAATTTCACCACAGCCATCAATCTTAGCAGATTCCAACAATTCCGTTGGGATATTTTCACTAAATTGCTTCATGAGGAAAACCCCAAAAGGCCAACCGACAAGAGGCAAAATAACTGCAGCTAGTGTATCATGAATTCCCATAAAGTTGACAATACGGACCAAAGGAACCAGTACTACTTGTTTAGGCAGAGCCATAGCAGCGATAAAAGTTGCAAAAAGAATCCGCTGCCCATAGAAACGTTTTTTAGCCAGAACATAACCCGCTAAGGCAGAAGTAATGCAGACCAAAAACATGGTCGCTAGCGAGATAAAGACACTATTCCACATCCATTGCAGGGCTGGGTTTTGCACCATCAGCTGTTGGAAATTTTCTAATGTTGGCATCTTAGGCCACCATTGAGGTGGAATGACAATCGTATCTGGCTGCGATTTGAAAGCCCCTGTTAAAATCCAATAGAAAGGAAAAACAAAGAGAACGGTCAACACCAAGAGAATAATCGTTGAAATTACCGTAAAGGCATTCATTTTTTTCTGTTTCATCTTGTCTCTCCTTTCTTTAATATTTGACGTCATTTCCAAGAATCTTGAATTGGGCAAAGCTAATCAAAGCAATCATAACAGCTAAAAATACTCCCATGGTATTAGCATAACCATATTCAGATAACTTGAAGGCTTTTTCATACAGGTAATACATCAATGTACTGGTTGAATAGTTTGGCCCTCCGGATGTCAACAGCTGAATCAAGGCAAAACATTGGAAGGAATTGATTGTTGTAATGATCGCAATATACAGAGTTGTTGGCAAAAGACTTGGCCATTTAATCTTCCAGAAAACTTGCAGCTCTGTCGCTCCATCAACACGCGCAGCTTCCACCAATGAATTGTCAATATTTCCCATAGCAGCAATATAGAGAATAATAGGCTGCCCGACAGAAGTTGTCAGCAAAATCACAATAATCGCCATCAACGCCCAATGCTTATCACCCAGCCAAGAAATATTCTGATTGATGACATGACCCGACTTCAGGACGAAATTCAAAATCCCTGACAGTGGGTCGTAAATCCATTTCCATACAACCGTTACAGCTACACTCCCTGTCACCACTGGCAGGAAGAAGACGAACCGATAAAATGACCGTGCAATCGCATTCTGACTATAGGTTTGAGAAGCCACAAACAAAGAGAACAGAACAACAATTGGTACTGAACCAATAACAATAATCACCGTATTAATGAGAGATTTAATAAAGACTGGATCTTTAAACATTCGTGAGTAATTGTCCAATCCAACGAATGAAAAGGATGTCATAGAATAATTAAAGAAACTCGTTACAAATCCCATCACCATCGGTGCCAATACAAAGACAATAAAGAATAATAGAACTGGTGCCAAAAAAGCATAGGAAATCACCGTTTCTCTCATTCTTATTTTATTCACTTTCACATTCAACACCTCATTTAGCTAGAGGAGATACTGACCTCCTCTTTTTGATAAAAAATTCCCTTTTCCTATTTTATGAAACCAACAACAGAAAAAGGGAAATCGTTACATTATTTATTTTTTACTTTTTTTAATGGTTTCATTTGCTTTTTCTGTAAAGGTCTTCAAAGCAGATTCAACTTTTTCATCGCCATTTGAAACAGATTGCAACATTGGGAACCAGAGTGTTCTCATTTCTGCAAATCCATCAATCGTATTGTAATATGGTGAATAATATTTTGTCCAAGTGCTGATTGTTTCCATCCGTTTGTCATTATACAATTTTCCAAATGAGGAACGGACTGGGAAGGCACCTGTACGAATAACATTTTTTGGCCCCCACTTTTTATCATCCGCAATAAATTTGACAAACTTTTTAGCAGCTTCTACTTTCTTTTTATCTTTATTGTTAAAGATACCAAAACCATTTACAAGGTATTCCAAAGCTGGTTTTCCGTTATCTGATGGGAATGGCACTTCCACAACTTCGACGCCACTGGCTTTCAAGAGTTTAGCTTGGATGCCTTTTTGCGCAGGTGCCCAAAGAACAGTATAAGAAGTTTGCCCATTCGCAAAGTTTTGAATATCTGCTCCACCATCGAATTGAGAGCCATTTGTCATCAAACCATCTTTAATCCAGCTCACTGCTTTGTTCAAACCTTTGACAAAGTTTGGACTGTCCGTTGTATATTTTGTCACCTTATCATCTGTTACAGAACCACCATAAAGATTTGAAATGAAAGCACGTGTACCTTGGTCACCACCTTGACCATTACTGAAGAGTGAGCCAGGAGTATACCCTTTAGCTTTCAATGCTTTTAATACTTTTTCAAAGTCAGCAGTTGTCCAACCCTCTTTAACAAGGTCTAACACACCAGCTTCTTTCAGCATTTTCTTGTTCAATGCCATGTAAAATGGCGCAGAGCTAATTGGATACATATAAGCTTTGTCACCAGCTTTGCTGGCTTGAATGATTTGATTGTTATTGACATCTTTGACAAAATCATTTGTAAAGAGATCGTTCAATTCTGCCAATTTACCATTTTTACCATATTGAATGATCCGACCCGGTGCGTCAAAGAGGACATCTGGTGCTGTTCCTGCTTCAATCGCCGTTGTGATTTTTTCTGGACCAGATTTGAAATCAATTGTTTCTAGTTTCACTTTAATATCTGGATTGGCTTTTTCAAATGCTTTGATAATTTCTTTTTCATAAGTTCCAACACCATCGTTTGCTTTTTCTTGCGTGAAGACTGGGAAAGCCCACCAAGTAATCTCTGTCTTACCAGAAGAATTACCTGAATCAGCTGACTTGTTTGAACCACCTGAATTTCCACATGCTGCCAAAGATAAAATTGCAGCTCCTGCAACTAACGAACAAAGTATTTTCTTCATCCTCATATTGTTTCTCCTTTTATTGTCATCCTTTTTAGGATAAAATTGTTCCTACTTTTCACTTACTGCTGCAACAAAACGCTCTGTAATTTCTTTTGGACGCGTAATGGCACCACCTACTACAATTCCTCTAACACCTAAGTCATGAATCGTTTTGGCTTCACTTGGATAATGAATTTTTCCTTCCGCGATAACATCCAAACCTGCATCACATAAGTTTTTTATCAAATCAAAATCCGGCCCCTCACCTTGCAAACTATAAGAAGTGTAGCCCGACAAAGTTGTCCCTACAAAGTCCACACCCGCTTCTACCGCAGCAGCTCCCTCTTCAAAGGTACTCACATCTGCCATGAACAATTGATGAGGATATTTCTCCTTCACTTGCTTGATGAAATCCGCAATCTTTAAACCATCAAAACGCTCCCGCTTTGTACAATCAAAAGCAATCACTTCAATATCCAGAGCTGCTAGTTCATCAATTTCTCGCATCGTTGCGGTAATAAATGGCTCTTGAGGTGGATAATCTCGCTTGATAATACCAATAATGGGTAGCGAAGTGACCTCTTTAATTTCCTTAATATCCCGAACGCTATTCGCTCGAATACCAACAGCGCCTCCTTGTTCAGCCGCTTTCACTAAAAGAGGAATAACCCCACCTGCTTCAGTATAAAGCGGTTCATGTGGCAGAGCTTGACAGGAAACAATGATGCCATCTTTTATTTTGGCAATCAGCTCGTCTTTTGTCATTTTTGCCATAGACAGCCTTCTCCTTTACTATTGTAGATCGATTTTTAAAGCGCTTTCAATCTCACAGTGCTATTATAGCTGTTTTTTAAAACGCTTTCAATAACATCCGATATTTAGGTTCTAATTTCTGATAATGCTCACTTTTCTCTTAAATCTTGAAAGTAGTTTCAAGAAAACGATACCCAAAGCATCACAATCATTCACTCTCCTTCAAGGTTTGTAGTATTGAGAAAATCTCAATCATATCTTTTGCGACCATGTCAGCTTGACTCTGGTCAACAGGCATCCTCTTTTCTTCATAAGCAATAATCTTTAACCCTGCACTCTTAGCAGCAGCAATACCACAAAAAGAATTCTCAATAGCTACAGCATTTCCCACATTTATATCCAATTTTTCTAAAATAACTTGATAAATCGCTGGATTAGGCTTGCTTTCCGCAAAATCTTCACCACTGACAATCAAGTCAAAATATTCTTTAATTCCACAAGAAGTCAGAACTTCTATAATATGTTGATATCTAAAAGACGATACAAGTGCTACTTTTATATGATTTTTCCTAGCATATAAGAGAATCTGCACGATAGCTTTCTGAAACAATTCTTGGTAGTTTACCTCTTGATATTTTTCTGCTGCAAACTTGTCTAGTTGATGATCGATTGTTTCCAAAGATAAACTTGTCTGGCTGAGCTGTTTAATACAACGATAAAGAGCCGTATAAGATTTTCCAACTAAAATCGAAAAATCTTGCTGAGACAACTCATTTGGACTTGAACTAAACAAGCACACAAATGCTTATTGTAATTGAAAATCTAGATATTCCGTATCCACAATGACATCGTCCATATCAAATACCAACAATTGAAACATGACCGCCCTCCTTTTTTCACAACTAGTTTACAGGAAAGCGCATACAATATCAAGCAAGAGAAAGGACACTCTCTCCAAATAGAAAAATCTCCCTACAAAAGCAGGGAGATGGTGACTGATAAACTGTTTTATGTCTAAAAATCTGAATACATTGTCTGTACAATGACGAACGATTCAAATTAGAACAAACTTTACTGTCTATTTACGACGTCCTGGACGTTCTGCATAGCCATAGTAGGCATCAGCCATAATTTCTTCCATGTCAGTAACTATTGGCAAGCGTGGATTTGCTGGTGAACATTGATCTTCATAAGCAAGAACGGCAATATCATGTAAGCTATCTTTCCAAGTTTTTTCATCAATTCCTTGATCTTTAAAGTTCATCTTGATACCAACCGCTACACCAAGGTCATAAACAGCTTTAGCATACGCTTCAACCGCTTCTTCTGGTGTTGAGCATGGCAAACCAAGCATACGAGCAATGTCTTGGAATTTTTCATCAGCTTTCCAGTAATTGTATTTAGGCCATGTTGTAGTTTTAGATGGACGAGTTCCATTGTAACGGATAACATAAGGAAGTAAAATAGCATTTGTACGTCCGTGAATGGTGTGGTGAACAGCACCAATCTTATGCGCCATTGAGTGACTCATTCCAAGGAAGGCATTTGCAAAGGCCATACCAGCCATTGTAGAGGCATTATGCATCTTTTCACGGGCTTCTGGGTCAGCCGTTTTTACAGATTTTTCCAAGTATTTAAAGACCAACTTAATAGTTTGAAGGGCAATACCATCTGTATAGTCATTAGCAAAGTTTGAAGTATAGGCTTCTGTAACGTGAGTTAGAACATCCATACCTGTATCTGCTGCGATAAATGCTGGAACAGATTCTACCAAAGCTGGGTCAACAATCGCAATGGTTGGCGTCAAAGCATAGTCAGCAAGTGGGTATTTACGATTGTTTGCTTTATCAGAGATAACAGCAAACGGTGTTACTTCTGAACCTGTACCAGATGTTGTTGGGATACCAATGTATTTCGCTTTCTTACCAAGTGATGGGAATTTGAAGGCGCGTTTACGAATATCCATGAATTTTTGAACAAGATCGCTGAAGTCAACTTCTGGTTGTTCATAGAACATCCACATTCCTTTAGCCGCATCCATTGGAGAACCACCACCGAGTGCAATGATTGTATCTGGTTCAAATTCACGCATTGCTTCAGTACCGCGGCGGACTGTTGTGATGTCTGGATCTGGTTCAACATCTGAGAAGACTTGAATCGTCACTTTATTTGCACGGAGATTCAATTGATCAATCACACGTTGCACAAAGCCAAGTTTTTCGATAGATTTATCGGTAACAATCATAACACGTTCAATGCCTTCGCAAGTTTGAAGATATTGGATTGAGTTACGTTCGAAGTAGATTTTTGAAGGAACTTTAAACCATTGCATATTATTTCTACGTTTCCCTACTTTCTTGATGTTGAGAAGGTTGATAGCGGATACGTTATCACCAACTGAGTTACGTCCGTATGAACCACATCCAAGCGTTAATGACGGAATGAAGGCATTATATACATCCCCAATACCACCGAAAGTAGATGGAGAGTTCCAGATGATACGCATTGCTTTTATTTCCGTACCGAAACGTTTTGCAAGAGTTTCGTCTTTTGTATGGATAGCAGCTGAGTGACCAAGACCGTTGAATTCAACCATTTGACGTGCTTTCTTAAGTCCGTCTTCAGTGTCTTCAGATTTCAAGACTGCAATAACTGGTGATAATTTTTCACGAGTCAAAGGTTCTTTTTCACCAACCTCTTTACATTCTGCTGCAAGAATGTTGGTATCTTCTGGAACAGTGAACCCAGCTTGTTCTGCAATCCAAACAGCTGATTTACCAACGATATTTGGATTTAGCTTAGCACCAGCACAGTTTTTGCTGTTCGCTTTAGCACCAAAGCAGAATTCTTCCAGAAGGGCTTTTTCTTTTTTGTTTACAAAATAAGTATGATATGATTTGAATTCTTCTACAAATTCATCATAGATTTCTTTATCAATGATAACTGCTTGTTCAGATGCGCAAACCATTCCGTTATCAAAAGATTTAGACATAACGATGTCATGTGCTGCTTGGCGGATATTAGCTGATTTTTCAACATAAGCTGGCACATTTCCAGCACCAACTCCAAGGGCTGGTTTTCCACATGAATAAGCAGCTTTTACCATAGCATTCCCACCAGTCGCAAGAATGGTTGCAATACCTTCATGATTCATCAAAGCTGTTGTAGCTTCCATAGATGGTTGAGTAATCCATTGCACGCAGTTTTCAGGTGCTCCTGCTGCAATCGCTGCATCACGAACGATTTGTGCTGCATGAGCAGAAGATTCTTGAGCAGATGGGTGGAAAGCAAACACAATTGGATTGCGTGTTTTCAATGAAATCAAAGATTTAAAAATCGCAGTTGAAGTTGGGTTGGTTGTAGGAGTTACACCACAGATAACACCAACCGGTTCAGCAATTTTAGTCAAACCTGTAATTGGATCATCTTCAATAACACCAACAGTTTTAACACCACGCATATTGTTAACAACATGCTCACAGGCAAAGAGGTTCTTCGTTGCTTTGTCTTCAAAGACACCGCGACCTGTTTCTTTAACAGCATGCTCAGCTAAGATACCGTGCGCATCAAGAGCAGCAACTGAAGCTTTTGCAACAATGTAGTCTACTTGTTCTTGATTTAATTTTCTCATTTCTTCTAGAGCAATTAGCCCTTTTTGAACAAGTTCGTTGACATGCTTTTCAGCAGCTAACTTTTTTTCTTCGGGAGTTAATGTTTTTTTATCAGCCATGTGTTCCTCCAATGGTTCTCAGGATTTTTAAAAATCCTTTGTTAATTTTTTCACAAGATTATTATACCTTATTTTCTTTCTCTTGTAAACACTTTCAAGTAAACTTCACAAACTTTTTCTTTTATATTGTGAATCTGTTTCAAAATATGTGTTTTCTGCTGTGTCTTAAAGCATTGTTTGTGAATTTCAAAACACAAAAAATATATTTCACATACTTGAGCCAAGGTTTTATAGGCGAAAAGATTGTATCAAAGAGCCTTTTTTGCTGCCTTATTTACTCCGCTCACATGACACTCACTTCTTACGCTACACAAAAGCCATGAATCGCAATGCAATCCATGACTCCTAATTTATTTACTATTATTTCTTAACGGTTCCTTTTTTCGTTGCCTCCTCAATCGTTTGTTTGACGGTTTGAGCATAAAGTTCTCCACCCTTGGTGATTGTAGTCGACTCTGAACCAAAGTGTACGTAGTCTGTACCGTACCAAATTTCAGGATGTTCGATAGCTACCTGATACCAATCTGCTACAAAGACATAATCGTATTTTTTAGCCAATTCCAATTCATACTGACGTGTTTTTACAGCGATACTGGTCCCATCATGCGCTGTGCGTCCGTCATAAGGCGTTACCAAGATTAAGCGATGACCTTTTGGTAATTTTGAAATAAATTGATTGAGCAGACTTTCATAGTTATCAACAGTATTAGCGCCCAACGCTAGCACAACATTTTCCAGAAGCACTTTATTGGAAATATCTGTTTGATAAACCTCCAATCCTGATGCTAAATTACGGCTAACAGCTGCATCTACTTGAGCCTCTGGCATAGCTTGTTTGAGCCATTCGCTTGCCCGTAAAGCAACAGAATCTCCGATAACAGTTGTTCCTTTCGTAACATTGTATTGGCTGGCTGTCGCATGATCAACTTGTGTACGAGTGATTTGCATTTTATTATCAGCTTGATTGAGTCCATTGACCAATAAATTTTCTTCAAAGGCACCGATTTTGGGAGCAATCATCATAATGATCAATGTTATCAAAGTAAAAGGAATCAAACTATAAAATACAGGTGTTGTGATCTGCTTAATATTCATTTTCAAGCCAAATACTTTGGGCTCTTTACCTGCTAATGTTGGCTCCAAAAGGTAAAAAGAGCCGGCAGCGAAAGCAAAGGAGAGAATGGTTGTCAAGAGCACAGCTAAACCATTGCTCATCAATTGAGAGAAAATGATATAGAATGGCCAATGGAACAAATAGACACCGTAGCTCGTATCTGCAATGAAAGTGATAATCGGTGGCTCATCAACATGTGGCGTCTTCTCATGGAGCACACGTGTTGCTAAAATCATCACTACTGAAAATACCGTTGCAAGAAGAAAACCAAACAGATAAGTCAATAAATTGTCAAACCTCAGAAGAAAAGTCAACAGTAGCAAAGCTACAAAACTTCCACCAAGTAGATAAAAGGTTTTTTTCAAATCAAGCGCTTGCTCTATTTTACGGAAAGGTGCTCCCAAGTCGCTCACACCTGAAACCGTAGCTAGAACACTTCCTACAAAAAATGGGAAGATATGAGTAAAACTCGAAAAGTAAATCACAGAAAAGTTTGAAGAGAAAAAACCTCTGACAAACATAGAAAGAAAACTAATGAAGAACAAAGCAGACGAAACAAGAAAGATGACACCACGAAATTGTCCAACATTCTTACTTTTCTTTGCTAAATACCATGTTGCCAACCCCCATAAAATATAGTAGTGCATTTCCAAAGCCAAGCTCCAAGTGTGCACAAAAAGGTGCGGGATAAATTGGCTTTCGTAATTTCCACCGGACAAGATTTCATAGAAATTGGTCATAAAGCCGAATGCAGCAGCGATTTGCGTTCCAATCCCCGCCACAAAATCTCTCCGAATTAAAAGCGTGAAAGGCATAACAACCAAAATCATTAGCACAAGCGGCGGCACAATCCGATAAAATCGCCGTCTCAGAAATCCTTTGATGTCAATTCCCTTGTTTCTGGCAAATTCATCAATCAAGAGAGATGTAATCAAAAAGCCTGAGAAAGTGAAGAAAATATCCACACCAATAAAACCGCCAGGAAAAGCTTTCTGGAAGAAATGGTAGAGCAGGACCAGAAGTAACCCTGTAATCCTCACTAATGAAAACCATTTAACGCGCATTTTGATAAATCCCCTGTTTAAACTTTCCCTTGTAGACAACATTGTCCTCTGTCGTCAATTTTCCTTGACCATCTGCTTGACCATTTACAAAATTTCCTTCATACTTCCAGCCAGCTTTAGCGGTAAAAGTTCCTTGCCCATTAAACATTCCATTTTTAAAATGCCCTTTATAGACATCGCCATTTTTAAAAGTCAAGGTTCCTTGTCCACTCATTTTCCCACGAACAAGGCTACCATTGTACTTGATTGCTCCTTTATCCAACGTCAAAGCCCCTTGACTTGGAATCCCTGATGTAAAGGCAACAATCGCTGATATGACAATAACTGTTACTGTTAGCAACTCTAAATTATGCCTTGTAAGATAAATTTTATATTTTTCGTAAAATGCTTTTAGTGTATCCATTTTTTACTTAATCTTCGTTCTTCATCTGCTCCAGCCACTTTTGACAACCTTCCAATACAAGCTGATAGGTTTCATCAAAATCTCCTGTGTACCACGGATCTGGCACACTTTTCTCTTCAAATTGGAAAATTTTACTAGCATATTGCTTTGGCGCCATTTTCTTTAAATCCTGAAGATTGGATTGGTCCATTCCGATAATATAATCAAAACGTTCAAAGTCCTGTATTGATATTTGCTGCGAAGTCTTACCTTTATCATAAGGAATGGCATATTTCCTGAAAATTGCCTGCGTTCCAGAGTGAATTGGATTCCCATGTTCCCAATCCGAAGTCGCACGACTTTCAACATAAACTTCATCTGTCAAATCTTTCATCACAAATTCTGCCATTGGACTGCGACAGATATTTCCCAGGCAAACAAACACAATTTTCTTCATAACATAGACCTCTTTACTATTATAACAAAATCTAAAGAAATATCACTTTTAATCCTCTCTAGTAAATAAAAAAATTCAAAATAGACTCTTACAATCTCTTACTTCTAAGCTGCAAAGCTAACACAATTATCATAACAAAGATTATCTCACACAAATAAAAAGACTGAACTCTTTTGTACTGATCCCCAAAAGTTAGATTTTTTATGTCTAACTTTTGGAGGTCAGTACACTCTTCTCAGCCTTTAATATTTTAATAAACTTTCATTTTGAGCTGTCGTCTTCTGTGTCGAAAATAGACAAGTGCAAAAATAATAAAAAGAATCGTTCCTCCCGTAATCAGAATAAGATGTAACAAAGGATGCTGTCTAGTCGACTTATTGATTGCCTCTGAATTTTCTTTCTCTTTAAATATTCGATGTCCCCTAACTAACAAACGATGTGTATTCACACCATAAGGTGTACATGTCACAAGCATACAATAATCTTATACAGGGTCAATTTTTAAAGCAGACAAATCTTCTGGTTTCACAGTCAAACTCTGATCTACTTCATAAATCAGCGTTCTTCCTAAAACGTGAATCATAAATGTATCACCGTTTTTTAATTGATTTAAATTTGAAAATAACTTTGCTGAAGGCAGACCGCGATGACCTGAAATAACTGCATGAGTCCCTTTCCCTCCAATGGGAAATGTCGTCCCTGGAATATGCCCGATTGCTATTTCCAACACAGCCTCATCTGTTCCATGATAAATAGGAAGCTTAGTCTTTAACTTAGGAATCTCAACATAAGCCATGATACCTGTTCCAGTGATATCTAAGATAGAACTATATCCTTCGATTTCTACGAAGCTTAGACCACAAGAACAGTCCAAATAAAAGTAGGATGATAACAAACGGAGTGATATAGATTGGTCGAATCTGAATGGCATCAGCAACTAACTCGGCGTTCCCATTTACATTTTCTACACGATGGCCTCGCACCAAGAGGCGATGAGTATTAACCCCGTAGGGTGTACAGGTCACTAACGTACAGTAGTCCTTACCAGGTTCCAATTGTAATGAAGACAAATCCGTAGGCTCCACAATTCGAATCTGATCTACTTCATAGGTATAAGTTTCATTTAAAACCGTCAATGTAAAGGTATCACCTGCTGCAAGCTGATCGAGATTTGTAAACAAACGTGCAGAAGGTAAGCCTCTATGTCCAGATAAGATTGTATGTGACCCTAATCCACCAACCGGGAGTGAAGAACCCTCGATATGCCCAATAGATGTCTGCAGGATGCTATCCGATGTTCCATGATAAATAGGTAACTCAACATTTATCTTAGGAATGGTAATGTAACCCATAACACCAGAAGATTCAAAATCAAGATACCGGTTATAGGACGCTTTTTCTGCATCTGTCATATTCCATTTTATCCCTGTTTTCTGAAGCTCCTGGTTGTATTGATTTGCTTCTTTAATCAGTCGTGCATATTCATCCTTATTCATATTAGATACTCGATCTGCATACTTCATAATGACACGAGACTGATGAAATGTATTCCAATAATCTGAAAAAGAAGGATAGACGAGAAGACCCACTCCTATAAAAAACAAAGCTAGCAGACCGAACATCTGTAACTTGCCTTTTTTCATAACTTTACTCTGCTTTTGCTTTTTTGACATTCTGACGGGTCTCCTCCGCACAACACTTCTCCTTATTTTCATCGTTATACTGTTTATTATACCACTCAGTTTGATTTTATAGTTAATCAACTTATTTTTTTATTGGTTGCAAAATGACTGTGTATAAAAAATAAGTTGATTAACTATAAAATCTTCAGAAACCTACCTGTACCAACAGATAGGTTCCTAAAAGATTTAATAATAGATTTATTGTTTATTTTGCTGACATTCTTTTCTTAGTAACGATAAGAACACCAACACCAATTACAAGAATTGAGCCAACAAGAGTTAACAACATTGTTCCTAATCCACCTGTTCTAGGAAGTTCAGTACCTGGTTTGTTGACAACAGTTGCTTTTTGTTCAAGGTTAGCAGCTGTGTAATTATGTTCTGCAACTGTAAAGGTTACATCTGCTGCTTTGTTGTATCCAGCTGGAACTGTTTTTTCCACAAGAGTGTAAGTTCCGTTAGCAAGACCTGCGAATGCTTCAACTTCACCTTTTGCATTAGATTTATGTTCTGTTGCCTGATTAATATCAGCTACCCAAGTTACAGTTTTAGTGGCAGCATCATACTTGTAGTATTTACCAGCCGCATTTTTGATAACAAAGCCTGCACCAGCAAGCGGCTTACTCTTATCATCATGTTTAGTTACAGTGAACTTAGCATTGTATACTTCTGTTTTAGATTCTGGAGTTGTGTTGACACTTCCGTTTGAACCGTAGCTGACAGAAGCTGTATTTTTTGCAGGGTTTTTAGATAAAGCATCACTTGTTACTACAGCAGAATATTTAAGGACGATTTTCTTACCTTTTTCAAGCGTTGCAGTATATGTATCTTTGAATTTCACTGTGAAAGTATCACCGTTTTCAGCTGTAACTTCATAGTTTGCTGCAGGAACTTCCGTACCATCAACATATGCTTTCACATCACTGTTGTATTTCAAACCTGCAGTCATTTTATCGTGGTAAACATACCCTTTTGCACCTGCACCAATTGTAATAGTTGATTCGAACTTAACAGTTTTGCCTACTTCTGCCAATGCTTTTTTCCCATCGGCATCATAACTGTTGGCATCTGTGATTTTCTTGTCTACTGTTGGAACAGTATTCTTATCTTCAACTCTAGCATTTGGATTCGTAGAGTTGATAACGACTGCAGTACCAGTAGTTGTTGTTACATAGTAGTACCCATTTTCAAGACCACCAACAGTTACTGGAGCTGAACCTTTTGCAGTTACTTCTTTAACTTTATCTGCATCTGTAACATAAGCTTTGATGGCGTCAATATCAGCCTGTGTTAACTGACCATTTTGTCCAGTACCAGTATAAGATACATTTCCTTGACCATCTACTGAAAAACCAGCAGGAGCAGTGGAATGATTTGATTTCAGTTTGTAGCTGATAGCTGAACCATTCCCATCCGCATCAAATACCTTATAAATAGTATAAGTATTAGAAGCGTTTGCATCTAGTCCAGGTGGAGGTGTGATTGTAATCGAACCAGTTCCAGCAGCCGATACTGCTGTCGTTGTGAGCAGTGCCATCGCAATCGCTGCCACTGCAACAAATAGTTTCTTAATCAACTTCATAAGTAAACTCCTTAAAAAATATAATTGATAACGAAATAAGTTGAATAATTTGCTTTGACGGTATAATAGTTTAACCATCTAATGAGATGTGTCTTAGCAAATTACCATGCCAATAAATATTATTTTATCTTTGGTATAACCCTTTTAGTGAGGGATTCTTATTCCTCCCCCCTTTCACGTCTATACCAAAGTCTAAAACCATAAGAAAGGGAAATAACTACCAATACTGTACCAATAATCATCAACAGTTTCACTCCTGAACCACCTGTCACAGGAAGTTCCGTTCCAGAACTATTGGTAATTGTCATTGTATAGGTAAAGCCATCCGCACTCGGAACTCCATCTTTTTGTATACCTTGTTGGGTAAATACAACTTTATTTCCTAATACATTCACAGTAATTGGAGCTGCAAGTTTGTAGCCAGATGGAGCTTTTGTTTCTTTCAAAACATATTCACCTTCAAGAAGATTGCCTATGACAACTTTACCTTCTGAATTGGTTACCAGTTTTCCAATCTTCTGTCCATCTGCATTTGTTGCTTCTGTCACGCCGTCTTTTTTGTAAAGAACGAACTCAGCACCTTTAAGCACTTTGTTGACATTCGCTGTGTCTACTTTCAATATCGCAACGTTTAATGCATTGCGCTTGTTATAGACCGTCACATCTACAGATTTATCTCCATCTAGTTTACCCGTTTTATTAGTAATCTTCAGGAGCTTATAACCCGCTGGGATACTTGATACATCTTCTGTTACCATATAGGATGCACCAGATGGGATGTTAAAGACTCTGACATACTGACTTGTCTTCAGATCAAAACTCATAGTCGGTGAATCAATCGCACCCGTTTTAATTGGATTGTGCGGATTAGATCGATCGTAAATTGCATACTGCAATCCACCCTTACTAATCTTCCCGTCTGCATCGTAATCCATTGTTGTCAATGGTTGGCCATTGCGATTAGTCAATGAAAGATTTACCTTAAAAGTCTTATCTACTGTGATGCTGTCTGAAGCATCATCTTTAGTCGTTACAACCTTTGAAATCTTGAGACTATTCTTTAAGATGTTTTTAGCAGTAATCGTAGCAGTGTTGCCTTGCCACTTGGTATTAGACAAGCCATCAATAAGGTCATCAGTAGTGTTAGTAGTTGTACCATCTAGCAACGGCTTGACTGGACTGACATCCAACTCATACCGTCGATCAATCCTCTCTTCTGCCACAGTATAGACATGTCCAGAACTAGACTGTATTATACCAGCATTGGCACCTGTTTTGGCTGTGCCATGATCTCCTGGTTTGACCTTAAGACCTGGTGCAATATAAACCGTCTGCTCCCAATTATTAGCTTGGCTGAGAGTGACCTCTTTGTACTTAGCACCGTCTTTAAGAATCCAAACTTTAATTGGATTTGGTCGAGTACTTTTATTGTCCAATGTGTTATCAACCCATTTTTTAGTGACCTTCATCATTGTATAGGATAGACGCATTGGCTCAGGATCACCATATGTTGAATAGCCTGTTTCTCCCTCGACTTCTTTTCCGTTTTCTGTCTTAACTTTCTTATAATCAACAAATGCTTCCGTATTTGTTTTCAGAGAATAGATGCCATTTTTATTGACAATCATACTCTTCTGTTCAGGCGGTAAGTTATCATAAGAGACCTTACCATTGTGCAAGTCAGCCATCAAGTCATAGGCTTCCTGCTTCGGCCAGACGGTAAAGCTAACCTTGTAGGTCACCCCATCTTCCAGCGTTCCCAATGATGACAAGTCCCATGTCACTTTACCATTGGAATAAACTGCTTTGGGACCATCTGTCCAATTTTGACCTTTACCGTACCTACCACCGCTTCGAGAATAGGTAAAGCCATCGCTCTTGCCTTCAACGAGCGTGCTACCTGTCCAGTCCGTCAAACCGTCAGTAATAGAAACATTCTTGAAACCGACACTAGTAATAATATCTGTCTCAATTTGCTTTAGAGCCTTTTCTAAAGCACTCACGTTTTCTGCATAAAAATGGTATCTATTTGCAGCCTGTTGAGAATTATAAGCATAATTAATCAGATCCTTAAGGTTTTCCGCTCTACCATCAAAAGCATAGATACCATAAAGGGTACGACCAGATTCCACTAATTTTCTCGCAGGTTCCAGTGACTTTGTAAAAGCATGATATGGCTGGCCATGAGGTCCGGGAGTTCCCCACTGAATCTCGCCATTCTCATCTCTATACTGAGTAGGTTTCCCATCTGTCAGGAAGATGACATAGGTTGGATCTCCATCAGAACTCATTTTCCTAGCTGCGTTCAGAGCATCTTGCCAATTGGTTCCCTTATGTTGTTCCAGATTTGCAATTTTCTTGTTGAACTCTCTTTCATTTGTTGTCCAAGAGCTTTGCGTATAAGCCTCTCTGTCAAACGATATTAAGCCCAATTCAATCGCAGTTGGATTTGTACTAGTGTTGTTCTTCAGCAGTCGAGTAGCCATATCTTGAGCTAATTGCTTGGTAGCCTGCATTTTGGTCCGATTTGTGCCATCATTCGCTGGTTCATACATACTGCTTGATGTATCAATAACGAATAGGACATTGGCACGGGTACCAGTATGGAAATGTGAAGAAGCAGACTTCCCTGTAACACTGAGGGAGAGCTTATAGGTTCCATCTCCATTTGGGGTCAACACTTTTTCATGCGCAGGTTCCGCTCCAATATTAGCTTCAAGAGCATTTTTAGGAAGACCTGAACCAATCCTTTCAACCCTTATGCCACCGATATCAGAGAAACCTTCCTGTGTATAAACCAATTCTGTTTTACTGCCAGACTTCTCGCTCTTCTCTGGCGTGATTACCTCTGTTCCAGAATGCCCAAAATGGATTGCTTTATAAGTGTAGTCGCCTTTCTTGCTGTTTTTCTTGTCTTCATATTTGAGGCTGATTTTGACTGGTGTTGCAGGTTGAACTTCCTTGCCATCTGACATGATTTTAACACTAAAAAAGTTGGCTGCTACCACATACTCATCTTTAGAAGGTGTAGCTTTTTCCATTGCTTCTTTCAGGTGATCATCGTAAGTATTACTGTTTTTATCAATTTCTTTCACATCTAGAGTGGCGCCTTCAGGGATATTGGCAGATGAATCATAGGCTATTTTTACAGACCATGTTTTCCCGTCAGCAGTAATGTACTTGGTTTCAAGTTTATTTGTCCCTACAATTCCGTAAACAGAAAATCCTGAAGCATTAAATTTAACATCAGTAATTTCTTTCTTCTTTCCTCTGTTTTCTGCCCTCTCTTCAACATTCAGAACCTCTGCTACATCAGAACCTTTGATATGGACAGCCTGAACATTGGCTTCTTTAGGAGTCGAAATAGCCTTTTTAAACTCCACTTTCACAGAAACATAATCCTGTGGTTGAATTTCCTTGCCGTTTTCATCTAAAAGTGTAATGTTAAAGAAATTAGCAAAAGACACGGATGTCCCATTCTTAGCAGCCTTTTCTTTAGCCAGTTTTAGATTTGCCTTGTACGCTTCTGAGTCTTTGTTCAACTCTTCCACTTTCAAGGTGGCTGTTTTAGGAATACGAGCACTGCTCTTAGCTTCGAGCTTAACAACAGCATCGCTGTTTTCAACTTCATGAGTTAAAGTCCCATTTAGATATTCCGAATCTGTACCACTCGCTTTAGAACTCTCTGTGGAAGAATTTGGAACAGAACTCTCTGTGGAAGAATTTGGAACAGAACTATCTTGTGAAGCTTTTGTTAATGCTTTGCTATTATCAAGATAGACACCTGTTTCTTGGGTCGCTTTATTTTTTTCCATTGTAGCTGCTGGAAGGATCAAAGCATAAACTGTACAGAAGACAACTACCGCACCTAAAATGCTTAAAACTCTCAACCAATTTTTATGGAATTTCTTCATGCGAAATAGCGACTTTAATCTGTCTATCGAGTTTGAACCCTTTTCTTTTTTCACTATCTTTCTCCAATCTATTACCTAATAAAGCCAGAAACTTTCAGTGGCCATATCCTAAACACAAGTTTTCCAACTATTTGTTCTTCTGAAATACAGCCAACTGCTGTATTTCTAGAATCAATTGAAGCATCACGATTATCTCCTAAAACGAATATTTTACCATCTGGTACTTGATAAGGATACTTGATGTTTGAATTTCCTAACGACTTCGTTTTAATGTAAGGCTCATTTAACGATTTGTTATTGACTGAGACATTCCCATCTTTGTCAATGTCAACCCAATCCCCTGATTGAGCAATGGCACGTTTTACAAGAATTTTATTGTTGTAGTAAAAAGCAACAATATCACCTGTTTTAAATCGACCTTCTTTAAAACTAATCATAATATTACCATTGTCTAAGGTTGGAGACATCGATCGTCCATAAATCCTCAGAACTGGCATCCACAATGTCGCCACCAGTACAGCTATAGCTGAAACGACTACTAGTGTAAACAATGTGCTCCGAAAGACTGAGCGATATCGCCCTTTATATCGGACGCGTTCAATCTCTTTTTCAATTTCTTTTATTTCCGGAATATCCGTTCGTTTTTTCTTCTTAACAATTGATAGAGCCAATCCAATCTCCTCTTTTGCCAACAATCCTATCCAAATAGTCAGCCCTTAATGATAGACGGCATACGCTTTTGCAGTCCTTTTTCTCCCACCTTTGCAACCGCAACCTTGTCGGTTTTCAAAGACGAATAAATCTATTGATTTTTGAGCACTGTACCTTCAACATATTCTTCTGCTGCTTCTTGTAACACCGTACTGCCATGGGTATCTGTCGACTTCTGTGTTTTCACATTGTCAAGATACTCATTTGCTGCCTTCTGAGCAACCTCAAATATACCTGAAAGCTTTAACGCAGCTTCAGCAATTGACCCAGACTCTGATATGGCTATTCTACGTTCTGCTAATTCTTCCTTAGCAATTTTTAGCTCTTCCTTGACTTGTGCCAGTTCTTCACTTTGTTTAAGAAATAATTCAAGAATTTCCAAACGTGATAGCTTCTTTAAACTATTTCTTTCTTCTTTTTTTCTCACTGATCGTGTTCTCAACTGTCTGTCACCCTCCACAAGTCTAACTGCAAAAAATCAATCCTTGAAAATTTTTTAACGTTAAAATACTCCATATTTTTTTAGCGTCATACCAGCCCAAAACGGTTTTTTTATTTAAGAATACGTTTTAACTCAATTTTTACTTCAAGATTTATTTGGGATGTAATATAATTTTTTATTTCAACCCTTATAGATTATACTATATTTATTTCAGAATTTCAACTCTTTTTTGTATTTTCTATAATGAAATCAACTTCTTTCCATATAATTTTAACAAAACACCCTAGAAATATAATGCAATTTACATGTACTACACATTAGAACGGAGTACTTTGAGATATAAAATGACTATAAGTTTTTGATAATAGTTGGACAGAACTTGATTGAAAAATAGATCAGAATGGAACGCAGTTAAATTGGAGTGCCGCGGTATTCCTATATGAACATTTTTACTATACACATCTTACTCTTTTTAGGGAAAACCATTATCTCTTACATTGGGATTTAATATTTTAGTTTTTGCCTAAAAAATAAAAACCACCTACAGGTGGTTTTTAAGGGAGATTATTATGAAAAAGAAAAGTTTTTAGGAGTTCAAGTTAAGCTTTTCTCAACTTGTGATTATAGTATAACGATGTTGACTTAAATTTTTCTTAAAGATTTTACCTTTTTCTAAAAAATTTTAAAGAAATTCAATTTGAAGATTGTTCCACTTCTTCTGCCAATCTTTTTTCTGTATTCTCATGTTATAGAGCTGCCTTCTGTCTGCATCTTCTAGGAAATGCGGAGTGGGCTGAACATAAAAATGGAAGATATCATCTAAACCGTAAGGAGCAAAAAGTTCCAACTGGCCATTCTCTAGCAAACGCAACCCCACAGCTGTACATCGCTCTGGATATCTACTCATGGCATCTTGTGAGCTAGTATAAGGGTGGGTATTGGGACTGTGGAGATGCATATAGACTTGATTTTTGACTTCCCAATGATAACTAGGGTAAGCTCGCTTAAGTCGGTTTTCAATGTTGATCGTTTCCTCATACGAAATATCTGGGTCAAAGAAAATCACATCCACATCTGTCTCTGCATCAAAACCCGATTTACCCGATAGAATATTCCAGATAAAGTTTCGTACGCTACCAGCAGCCAACCAACTATCTTTTAATCGCAAACTGCGAATAAGCGTCAACATAGTCATTAAATCTTTATCTGCTGCGAATTGTTTTAAAACATCCTGCTCTGCTATTTTCATAAATTCTACTTTTCTAAATATTCATAACCCAAATGCTCATAAGCTTTACGCGTTGCTACACGCCCTGCTCGAGTTCGCATAACAAAGCCTTTCTGAATCAAGTATGGCTCATACATATCTTCCACCGTTTCTTGCTCTTCTGCAATATTGACAGACAAGGTTCCTAAACCAACAGGTCCGCCTCCATACACCTCAATCATGGTTTTAAGAATCTTCTGATCCACATAGTCTAAACCTTCTTGATCCACATCAAGCATCGTCAGGGCTTGATCGGTAATCCGATCATCAATCAATCCGTTCCCCATGATTTGAGCAAAATCTCGTACGCGTTTGAGAAGCCGATTGGCAATTCGAGGGGTCCCTCTGCTACGTAAAGCCAACTCCTCAGCCGCTTCATGTGTAATCTCCATCTCAAAGATTTCGGCCGTTCGCTCTACAATCTCGGTCAAATCCGTCTCTTCATAGTATTCCATATGTCCAGTAATACCAAAGCGAGCCCGCAAGGGATTTGACAACATACCAGCTCGGGTCGTTGCTCCAATCAAAGTAAAAGGTGGTAAATCCAAGTGAACACTGCGACTAGTTTCACCAGAACCAATCATAATATCAATGTAAAAATCTTCCATAGCACTGTAAAGCACTTCTTCAACAGACATGGGTAAGCGATGAATTTCATCGATAAAAAGGACATCTCCTGGTTCCAGATCATTCAAGATCGCTACCAAATCGCCCGCTTTCTCAATCACAGGCCCCGAAGTCTGTTTGAGATTGACTCCTAGCTCATTGGCGATCACAAAAGCCATCGTCGTTTTACCCAATCCCGGAGGCCCGAAAAGTAGGGTATGATCTAATGCTTCATCTCGCAACTTGGCTGCCTCAATAAAAATCTTCAGTTGATTTTTAACCTTATTTTGGCCTATATATTCTTGTAAGTACTGGGGACGCAATGTCCGCTCAACGAGCTCTTCGTCTCCCATCAATTCATTATCTAACATTCTATTCATAACTATTATTATAACAAAAAATAGGTTAGATGGATAAAGTAGATTAATAGCCAGAGAAAATCTGCCTAATTTGGCATCCTACTTTCTATTCACTTCCTCATCCATACAGATACTGGCAGTTTTCACTATTAAAAAACCAATCCTCTTCCATTTTGTTTTCCAATCAAACAGAATGTCATTTAGAAATCAAAGAACCCCTTTGATGATTACGGATTGATTTATCATTTAAAATATGTTACCTTTAATATGATTCATTTTGTATGCGCATACATTGTTGTTTTATGAGAGGAGATATCAAATGAACAACATCCTTAAATACAGTTCAAAGCTTTTCTTCTTAGGACTGGCAGCTAGTGCAATAGCTCTAGCCACTAATGTTCCTGCAACTGCCGAAGAAACACCTCAAGCTGGACAAGAATTGGTCAATCGCGCTGATGGGCAATGGATTAAGGACGCTACTGGTTGGTGGTTCAAATATCCTGATGGCACATATCCGAAAAACCAATGGAAACAAATCAATAGCCGATATTACTACTTTAACAATCAGGGTTATATTACTACTGGATGGAAGCAGCTAACTGGCTTTAATAAACACAAAGAGGTATCCTGGTATTATTTTGATCCCACAAACGGAGATATGAAAACAGGTTGGCAAGCCATTAATGGAAAATGGTACTATTTTGATCCAACAGAAGGTTATATGCTAACGGGAGTTAAACAAATCGGCGCACCTGGAGTTAGAAAATATTACTATCTCCATCCAACCAACGGCGATATGCAGACAGGTTGGCATAAATTACCACATTCCTATGCAAATGGGGAAACCATTTACTACTGGCGTTATTTTGATCCAGAAGATGGACATAGAGTTGAAGGTTGGCGGAAAATTGATGGCGATTGGTATCATTTCACAAGAGGCATGGGCGTTATGTCCTCATCTGCATGGAACGGCCAATATTATCTAAAGGAAGATGGAAAAATGGCACACGATGAAACTCTTTTAATTCGCGGAAAATATTACACTTTTAACTCAGATGGTATTGTAACGAGTGTTAAAGAAAAATAAAGCTATCACTTCATATAAAACAACCCAGCAGTTCAATTCTGCTGGGTTGTTTGTATTCAAATACAGAATAATCTATCAATATTTTTTCGATATAGCTATTTATCCTGCTCCACAGTAGCATGATAAATGGTCGTGCTGGTAAAAATCTCACTCGCTTTTAAGATAACATCTGCTTTCAAGTCGCTATGAATGGCATCAGGAAGTGCCTGAGTTTCAAGAGCTAAGCCATTGTGCTGAATCATGGGATGCCCATTTAAAATGACCGTGTCATCCACAAAGTTTGCTGAGTAAGTCACCAAACAAGGTGCACTAGTTTTGAAAGTGAGATAACGTCTAGATTCTGGCTCATAAAGAGAGCCAGCATATTCCTGTTTTTTATCCAAAACAAATGGATGATCTAAGCCTGATACAATCTGAATCTGCTCATCTTGATCTGCAAAAATATCCTTCATAGAAACGCCTTGGCAAAGCTGTTTTACAAAGTTATGTTCTGAATCTGGTATTTTAGCAGGTATTCCATCTGGTGCGATAGGATAGACACCAAGAGTATTCAGCTGCAAAATACAATGATCAATTGGCTGACGGAAATCGCCTGTTAAGTTAAAGTAACTGTGATTGGTCGGATTAACTAAAGTGTCCTTGTCCGTTTGAACTTGATACGAAACCTCTAGCTCACCCAATTCTGTTAAAGTATAAGAAACCCAGACCTTCAAATTTCCTGGGAAACCACCTGTTCCGTCTGTGCGTTCAATATAAAAAGTGACACTTTCATTCGTGACCTCTTCCACTTGAAAAATGGCACTATCCCAGCCAGTAGATCCGCTGTGATTACAATTTTCTGCATTATTGACCTCTAACGGATAGATTTCTCCATTCAACTCGAACTCAGCCTTTGCAATCCGTCCTGCAACTGGTCCAACGCTTGCGCCATATTTAGGGCTATTGCCTACATAAGCATCAAAAGAATCAAACCCAACTACGATATTTGTAAATTCATGATTTCTGTCCGGAGTGACATATTCTAAGACAGTCGCTCCATAAGTCATGACTTTCAAACGATAGCCCAAATCATTTTCAAATGTGTAAGAAACAATATCTTGCCCTTGAAATGTTCCGAAAATAGCTTCTTGATAAGATTTCATACAACTTTCCTTGTTTTTATTATCATTTTACATTTTCCTATTTTAAATCTCTAACTTCTCCATCCACGAAACAGCTGTTTCACGTAAGACACGATTTAAGTCATTAATATTTTGCCGTCCTGTTTCATCCAACCAAGCTCTAGCTGCATCCGCTCCTTGATCTGCAAAAACCGTAACAGCTTCTTTCCAGGTAGCACGACCACAAAGGACACCGTTAAATTGAGAACCTGCCTCATGCGCCACTTTCAGTGTTTCTTGGAAAAGCTCTGCGCTAACTCCAGCACTCAAGAAAATAAATGGTAAATGCGTCGCATCAGATTGTTCCTTAAAGAAAGCCTTAGCTTCTGCGAGACTATAAACTGGTTCTACTCCATCTTTGGCAAAACCTTCTACAAAATTCATATTTACAGGAACTTCGACTTTTAAAACGTCTACATTATAACGTGGTTCTGAAAAGAGCTTCATGGCTTCATTGACTTTGTGAGGTTTTACTTTTGCATAATCTGCATCTACTACACTAGCACGCTTCGTATCATAAGTCAGAATTTCAAGGAAATAAGGTATATCTTCTGCTAGACATTCACTCCCTACTCGTTCGACCCAAGCTTGTTTGATATCATTGATTTCAGGTTTGTCATCTACATCATAATAAATCAAAACTTTGACTGCATCGGCGCCTAGTTCTTTAATGCGTTTAGCAGACCAATTTGGTAGCAAGTCTGGCAGGCGACCTTCTGTTGTCGCATCATACCCTGTCTTTTCATAAGCAACAATAAGACCGCACTCTGATGCTCGTAATTTAGTAGCGGGGACACCATATTCTGGATCCAAAAGAATAGAAGTTGCATACGGAGTCAACTGACTGGAAATCAATTGTTTAAACTCAATCAGTGCTTCATTGCCCGATACAGTACGTGCACCACTTGCCAGCATTTTTTTCAGCGAACCTCTCTGATCAATCGCCAAAGCTCCAATCATACCATTTTCATCTGACAGCTTCTTTAAATGTGATAACTTTTCGTGACTAATTTTTAATTTTTCCATAGATTCCTTCCTATTCTTTATCAAACGGGTGAATGATGACACCTTGCACAACACGGTTGACAGTTCCTGTCGGAGACGGTGTGTCTGGACGATTTTGAACCTTAAGGGATGTTAATAAGGCAAATAATTGACCATAGACAATATAAGGGAATACGCGATAAACGTCATCTGCTAGTGATTGGCTAGAAAGAATGAACTGTTCAACATTTTCCAAATCTTCCCTCTGATCTGTCAATAAAATCACCTTGCGGGCAATACCATCTCCAGCCACTTCTCGTACTAAATCAAGATCATATAATTTGGTGTATGAGTCTGTCGAACCAAACACCACAATGACCGTTTCTTCATTTACTAATGATTTTGGACCATGGCGGAAACCAACAGGGCTTTCATACATCGTTGCCACTTGCCCGGCAGTCAATTCCAAAATTTTCAGTTGGGCTTCATGCGCCAAACCAAAGAATGGCCCTGCCCCCAGATAAATGACTCGATTGTAATCCAAGGATACCATCTTTTGAATCATTTCTGCCGAATCTAGCACCTTTTGACTCAAAGCTATTAAAGCAGAAATCTTCCCTTCTTTTACAGCTAAATCTGCCTTGTCAAAGACGAGCAAAGCGGTTAACATCATAGACGTAAAGCTTGAGGTCATAGCAAAGCCAGCATCATTTGATAGTGCAGGCTGAAGCAAGAGCAAATTGCGTTCATCACCATGTGCTTGCTGCGCTAACTTCCCTTCTGCTGCACATGTAATTGTAATTTGGTACAGTTCCTCAACCAAGTCCTTTGCCAAATCAACTGTTGCCACACTCTCTGGCGAATTTCCGCTACGGGCAAAAGAAACCAAAACAGTCGGTATTTCTTTGTGTAAATACGCCAAAGGATTGGCTACAATATCCGTTGTTGCAATGGCGTTGAAATTCCACTTGCGTTCATCATACAGCTTTCTAAAATAAGGTAAAAGCGTATCTCCAACATAGGCTGATGTTCCAGCCCCTGTCAAAATAACCTTGATATAGTCATGCTTTTCATCAATACCATTTAGAAACGCTACAATCTCATCAACTTGTGCTTTATAATTTTCAAAAGCCGTCTGCCAAACCTGTGGCTGTTGATAAATTTCTCTCGTGGTGATTTCCGCACCTAATTCAACTAATTTTTCCTTTGTATAATTGAGCATATTTCTCCTTTCTGCTTTGCAGATGTGATGTTTTCTATTAACCAAAAGAAGGGGGCGGGAAATAAGGATTTCTAAGAAATCCATTTTCTTATCCCCTCTTCCTTATTATACCAAGTATGCGCTTTCTCAGCCACTATTAACTGGATATATTTTTATTCATCTTCCTCATCATTCATTGCTGCCAACATATCATTGACCTTCACAATGTATCTGTTTGCTTTTTCAATATATTTCGCTTCCACACCAGTCAAAGCAGAATTGATAAATTCGATCACCATGGGCATATTCATTCCTGCATAGAGTTCAATTTGAAGTCCTTCCAAAATCAGGCGACTAACGACATTACAAGGTGTTCCTCCAAGCAAATCAGCAAAGACAATGTAATCGTCTAACTCTTTTACAGCCGCTAAAAATTTAGCCGTAAAGTCGTCTATTCCTTCTTCTGGAAGTAAGGGAACTGTATGAACAAATTCCAGAGGCCCCATAATCATTTCGGTACTTTTTTTCAATTCTTCACAAAAATGACCATGGCTGACCAGTACAAGTTGTTTTGTCATTTATAGAAAAGCTCCTTTTAAACACCTAAGATTGGCGTATGAGTAAAGTGTGAAAGCGCAGAAACACCAATTGCAATAATAATGACAATAAAGATTGCTTTGGTTGAATTCATACCTTTCTTACCAAGTAGCCAATAAACAAATCCAGTAAACAATGCCGGAACCAGACGCGGGAAGATTTTATCCAACGTTTCTTGAAGATTGAATTTTACACCACCGAAACTTTGTACATAAGTAAACTTAAAGTTAATCATTGTAGCAATCAAAGCAGCTACCATGAATGTTCCCAAAACAGTTGCAGCATCTGTGATTGCGGACAATTTATCCTGCATCGTTGTAACTAATTTAACGCCTTCTTTGTGGGCAAATTCTAATTGTTTCCAACGGAAAACGTTAATCGCAATCGTTACTCCTATCCAAAGGAAAATACCAAGAGGATTGCCATCAATGGCAAGACCTGCTGCCAAACCACCCATGATTGCAGGAATAGTTGAACCAAAAATCGCATCACCAATCGCTGCAAATGGACCCATTAACCCAGTTTTAATCCCTGTAACAGTATCTTTAGCCGCAACCCCTTCATTTTCTTCAAGCGCAAGGTCAATCCCTGTCACCAAAGTATGGAAAAAGTTAGACGTGTTGAAAAATTGCGTATGTGTTCGCATCATTTCTTTTAATTCTGGCGTACCATCACCGTATATCTTACGCAACTGCGGCAAAATCATATAGAGATAACCTGATGCTTGCATACGCTCGTAGTTCCAACCCCATTGGAAAGTAAAGAGACTACGACGGTTGATTTGTTTAAAATCTTCTTTTGTTAATTTGTAATTAGAGTTCGTCATCGTCAATTTCCCCATTTTCTGATTGTTCCGCAGCAACAGTCACCACTTGTTTGTTGATAGCATTTTGATAGCTAAGAGCTGCTAAAGCAAAGCCAATAATCGCAATTCCAATCATTGGAAGCCCCTCAAACTTAGCTCCACCGAGAGCCTTTGCAATGGGTTTGACAGCACTTGATGCTGTCGCTAATGTTGAAATATAGTCAAAAACAACTTTCAACATTGCTGTAATGGCAAAGCCTAAACCAAGATAATGAAGGTTTTTCTTTACTGGAAGGTAACGAAGCAAAATTGCAAAACCGACACCAGGAAGCATTTTACCTGCAAGAATCAAGCCATCTGCAATCCATTGTGCATTATTGGCAAGCCAATCAGAGAATGCTTTTACAGCATCCCCACCAAGCCACAAAGCTAAAAATACTGGAAGTGCTCGTGAAAGCCCCCATGGAATAGCACCGAGTAAGTAATTGCGTTCAACACCTTTGTAGTCAAATTTTTCAACCGCTGCATCAATACGATGTGCAAAGTAAGTTGTAGAGAAGCGTCCAAGAACATCAGTATAAACCAGCAACGCTGCTACCGGAACTGCGATAGCTGAAATCGCCAATTCCGCTTTGATACCTGTAGCTACTGAGAAAGCTGTTGCAAGAACTGCACCAGAGGTTGCATCAATCCGAGAAGCACCGCCGAATGTTCCCACACCGAGTACAACCAGTTGTAAACTACCACCGATAAATAGGCCTGTCTTCAGATCACCCATGACCAGACCCGTAATAAATCCTGCAAAAACAGGAGATCCTGCTGATGAGTTAATCGTCAACTCATCCAAAATTTAATACGCTGAATACAGCGTTAGTAAGAGAATTTGCCACCATTGTATCATAACAATGACCTCCTAAATTTATTTCAATAATTTCATAAAGTCTTCGGCTGGGTCGTTTGGAACCATTTGGGCTGTTAGAACCACACCTTTGTCATGTAATTTGTTAAATACGGCTACATCTTCATCCACCACATTGATCGATCGTGTGACCGAACGCGTTTCAGATGTCTGCGACATATTGCCCACATTGAGCGTTTCGATTGGTACTCCTGCTTCTACTAATCTCAAAAAACGATCTGGCTTTTTCGCAACAATGAGCAGACGCTGGCTATCGTATTTGCCTGCTAGGATATTTTCTGCCGCTTTTGCAACTGGTAACACACTCAATTTTACACCAGCTGGTGTCGCCAACTTCAAGCCACTCTTTTCAATAGCGTTTTCTGCTACTTCGTCATCCACAACCATAATGCGTGAAATATTTAATGTTGTAGTCCAAAGATTGGCTACTTGGCCATGGATCAAGCGTCCATCAATCCGATTAGCTATAATTGTCATAATTTGTCCCCCTTTATTGGTTTAAATGTAGGTTTATGAACTAAATCAATGAATTTACTATATTTTCCTTCGGTTTCAAAAATAATAATGCGATTGTTTCCGATCCGTAATAGACCATGTGGAATATAAAGTGATAAGGTTGGTCCAACATCCCAGAAACGGCCAATATTGACACCGTTGACAAAGACAATTCCTTTGCCAAAGTTGGTCAAATCCAGATAAGTATCTTTAAGCATTTTCAATTCCGCATCAAACGCATAGAATGCTAGCTGATCGTCATGCCATTCTTTCGTAAAATCAATCGCTTCTGGATTTTTGAACTCTAATGGATACTGATTCCAATGAAGCATAAAATGGAGATCTTTACAAACTCCTGTGCGAATACCTTTATGCTGCGTATCTGCCAGCAATTTATGTCCGTAGTTGACCCGTCCCATATTTTCCATGAGAATGTCAATTGTGTGATTGGTACCTTTTTCAGCAGCAACAAAGATGTCTTGTCCGATTTCTGTCTGGTATTGGGTCGTAATAAAGTTCCCGTCTACAAAAAGCTGCATCCGATCACGCCCGTCAATGACACGAACCCGTTCCTTATCCGCATCCCATTCTGCTTGTGTACGATAGAGCAGATAACCAACATTTTGGCCCAACTCCTCCATTTTCATAGGATACAGACTCTCGATTGGCTGCGCTATATCTTCTAAAGTCTCAAATAAGCTAACTTTCTCACTGAGCGGAATATTCTTTAACTCAAACGTTTCTTTTACCAAAGGCTCTCTCTGTGGATACTCTGGATAATATTTTTTTAACATTCGCTGAATGGCAAAGTATTTTGGTGTTGGATTTCCTTGTTCATCAAGGAGAGCTTCGTAATCATAAGACGTTACTTGTGGCAGGTCAATGTTTCCTCGCGCTGAACAACCATTCATGAACCCAAAATTTGTTCCTCCATGAAACATATAAAGGTTGATACTGCCTTGTTGTAAGACTTCGTGAACCGCTTCAGCTAATTCTTCTGGATCTCGCGTGACAGTTGGCTCTTTCCAACGATTGAACCAACCGTCCCAAAATTCCATACACATGAGTGGCCACTTTTTGCCATGCTCATCAAAGAATTCCTGCATCTGCGCAAAATTTTCTTTTGCCTTAGAGCCAAAATTCCCCGTTACAAACACATCATCTTCAATCAGCGTTCCTGCTCGCAAAGTAGCTCGCCACGGACCATCTGACGTAAAGAGCGGACAAGTCACACCTCGCTCTAGCATCATGTCTCGAACAGCTCTCAAGTATTCCTTGTCTTCGCCATAAGAGCCATATTCATTTTCTACTTGCATCATGAGAATACTGCCACCATTTTCCAAAAGATGTGGCACTAATCGTGGAAGCAATTCATCATAATAGTTGGCAACTGCAGCAAGATAAGCAGGATCAGAAGACCGAATTCTCATGTTTTCTTCTAAGAGCCAAGCAGGTAAACCGCCAAATTCCCATTCTGCACAGACATAGGGAGAACTCCGAAGAAGAACATACAGTCCCAAATTTTGTGCTGTTTGCAAGAATTTTTCTACATCAAGGATAGCTTCAAAATCAAATTGCCCTTTTATTGGCTCATGCATATTCCAAGGAATATAGGTTTCTACTGTATTAAAGCCCAGAGCTTTTAAATTATAAAGTGAATGGTACCAATCATCTGGCTGGATCCGAAAATAATGAATAGCACCAGATAATATTTTAAAAGGCTGTTGATTCAGATAAAATTCTTCTCTAATCTCAAATCTTGCCAAACCATTTCCCTCTTTCACACAATAATTTTCTTGTAATCGTTTACATAGGTTAATATAATATATTTTGTATGAAATGTCAATAGTTTTTTTAAAATTTAATAAATTTAACCATTTTATTGAAATTTATGGTAAAATTTTTTATGAGAGGGAAGTGAAAGAGAGGTGAACAATATGGCAATCCCTAAGTACCAATACATAAAAGACGAACTCAAAAGTAAGATTATCTCAGGTCAATTTGAAAATGGAGATAAATTTTATACAGAAGCTGAGCTAATCACAATGTACGATGTGAGTTCTATTACCGTTGTCAGAGCTCTAAACGAGTTAGCAAAAGATGGGTACATTATCCGCCAACAAGGAAAAGGAACATTTGTGTCACGCGCCCGCAAGCACAAACTCGTTGAATTTTCTGACGTTGAGATATTTCCTACCCAAACTGATCAAGTGACCGTTTTATCGATCGAACGTGGAAACGACTTAACAATTCTTGACAAGTTAGAGCTAAAGGGACATCAATTTTACTATAAAATTGAGAGGCTCCGTAAAGCGAAAGATATCCCCTACATCTATCATCAAACTTATATTCCAGAGCAATATATCAATGCCAACTATCCAAATCTTGAATATTATAGCTCTATCTACAACCGCTTTAAACAAGACTATCATATCCACATGAATGATGAGCACTTTGAAGAAACAAATGAAATAATCTTCCCGACACCAAAAACTGTTGCAACATTACTGGACATTGACACAAACTTCCCAACGGTCTTCCAAGTAAAAACAACACAGTTAGAAAGCACAGGGCAAATTCTAGAGTATAGCGAAGCCTACAAACGTGGCGACTTCTTTAAAATCAAGTTCGTGTCACGCAGTGGAAATCATTAATTATTTTTACGTAAAGAACATCTGAGCGTCAGTTGTTCTTTTTTATATCTTAAAATTATTATAACCTATCTAGACCAATTTTGAAACAAAAAAGTACTATTTCGAAAAAAATATATACTAAACACGAGACAAACTACTGTTCATCTCGCGTTTGTTTTATTTTAGGGAACTATATCGCAGTTTACACCAATCACAATATGTAGTATTTTGAAACAAGATTTTTGTAAATTTAACAATCATACTTTGTGGTTGTGTACAAGTATATAATTCCTTTATTTTAAATATCTTGCCTTTGATATTCTTACATCATGCTTAAAACAAGATTATAAAGCAAAGCCCCTACAACACCACCAACGATTGGACCCAAAACTGGAATCCAAGCATAGGACCAGTCAGAATCTCCTTTATTCGCAATTGGTAAAACAGCATGCATAATACGCGGTCCCAAATCCCTTGCTGGATTGATCGCATAACCTGTCGTTGGACCAAGTGAAAAACCGACTGCAAAAATAACCATTCCTACGATGATAGGTCCTAGACCAGCAGCAACTTTATTAGGTCCAATTGCCATAATCGTAATGACGAGAACAGCCGTTCCCAATGCTTCACCTAAAAAGTTAGAGGCTGTATGGCGAATGGCTGGACCAGTTGAAAAACTAGCTAAAATCAAGCCGGAATCTTTCGTTTCAGCCCAGTGAGGATAGTAATGAAGCCATAGAACGAAAGCTGCAACCATTGCACCCAGCATTTGTGCAATAATGAAAGGAAAGACTTGCCCCCAACTAATCGCTCCAATAGAGGCCATTGCGAATGTGACCGCTGGATTCAAGTGAGCTGGACTAAAAAATCCGGATACATAAACCGCTACGGTACAGGCAATCCCCCAGCCTAAAACGATAGCAACCCAGCCGGTTCCTTCTTCTTTCGTCTTGCTCAAAACATTCCCGGCAACAACCCCGTCGCCAAGCAATACTAGGATAAAAGTTCCTAAAAATTCACCAAGATACTGAATCATAATCAAACTCCTTTATTTCTTAATTTCTAACTCTTTCAATTGTTCTTGTATGGTCGCCAAATCTGCACCAGCTTGCAAAAGAGCAGCTGCAGTATAAGCTCCTTCAACAATGGGAACATTGTTAATGATGATATCTTTATCTGAAAAATCTGCTACTAGCTCCAGATTCATGCGAGCCGATCCAAGATCAAAGAAAGCTAAAATCTTCTCTGCTTCATTGGCTTCTACAATCGTTTGGACTTGCTCAAAACTTGTACCAATACCTCCATCTTCTGTACCACCTACATAGGTCAGTAAGACATCTTTGGCGACTTCTAAAATTAAATCCACAACGCCTTGAGCGATCCATTTTGAATGAGAAACCACGACAATCCCAACTTCTGTCATGCCAGTCCCTCCGCTTCTAGCAAGGCTTCAAAAAGCAAGCCTGATGAATACGAACCTGGATCAATATGCCCAATCGAACGTTCACCCACATAAGAAGCTCGACCTTTCGTTGCTTTCATATCTTTGGTTGATTCAACCAAAGCACGAATGGTTTCTTTGGTCAATTCTTCTCTTCGAATCGCTTCTACCACACCAGCCCAGACATCTACCATCGTTTTTTCACCGACGCTTGCCTTCCCACGCTTTTGAATCATATCAAGTCCTGCTTGAACAGCATCCACCAAGCTAGTGCCTTCCTTCTCAGCCTTCATTATTCCCATAAAAGCTGAGCCGTAAAGGGGGCCAGAGGCCCCGCCAACCTTGCTAAGCAATTGCATGGAGACAACTTGAAAGACTTCTGCTGAATTGGCAAAATCCTTTCCTTCCAAATTTTCAACGACAGCGGCCATACCGCGCCCCATATTTCCTCCGTGATCCCCGTCACCAATAGGGGTGTCTAACTCTGACAGATAGTCTTTATTTGCTTGAATTTTTTCGTTAAAGAGAAGCATCCATTTCTTTGCTAATTCTGCATCCATATCATACCTCCTACCAAGCAATTGTTGTAACAGGACTATTTAATGCGTCTACCCATTCTTTGTGCTCTAGCTTGATAAAGGTCAAAGAAATGCCTGCCATATCAATAGATGTCATGTAGTTCCCTAATTTCTTATAGATAACTTCCAGACCTGCTGTTGCAAGGATTCCAGCCACATCGTTTGCAAAGACGTACTGTTCCATGAGCGGTGTTGCACCCATGCCATTGATAAGGATTCCGATTTTATCGCCTGCTTTGTGTTCAAAAGAGTCTTTCAATTTTTCCACTAATTCTTGTGCCAATTCTTTAGACGGCTGCATTTTTTCTTTGCGATAACCAGGTTCTCCATGAATGCCGATTCCAAATTCAATTTCGTCATCAGCTAAGATAAAGCCGGGTTTCCCAACTTCAGGAACTGTTGCTCCGCCGAGAGCCAACCCAACCGTATGAATCTGAGTAACCAATTCGTCAGCCAACGTCTTGATTTCACTCAGTGATTTTCCGGCACGCGCCGCATGACCTAAAATCTTATGTACAAAAATCGTACCCGCAACACCGCGTCGACCTTGCGTGTAAAGGCTATTTTCTACAGCAATATCATCATCGACAACAACACTTGCCACCTCGATTCCTTCCATTTCTGCCATATCTTGTGCCATTTCAAAGTTCATGATGTCACCAGAATAATTCTTGATAACCATGAACACACCTGCGCCCTCGTCTGCTTCTTTGATTGCTTGCAAGACTTGGTCAGGAGTTGGCGAAGTAAAGACCGCTCCGCAAATCGCAGCCGAAAGCATACCGTTGCCCACAAAGCCAGCATGTGCGGGCTCATGACCGCTACCGCCACCTGAGATAATAGCTACTTTGCCAGACTTTTCGCTATTTCGGGCAATGATGTCAAAGCCTTCTACACGATGCACCAAATCACTGTGGATATAAGCCAAACCGTCCAACATTTCGTCCACAACAGCCGTTGGTTGATTGATAATTTTTTTCATGAGTTTCTCCTTTGCTTTATGTTTCTTATTTTTATTGTAAAATTCTTTGCTCTATTTTGGAACGGACAAAAGCAAAAATATGTCCCACTTTTTTAGTTTTCCTATTGCATCATTCATGATAAACTAAGGATAGAACAGAAAAGACTAAGGAGTAAAAATGACATTATCCTTAATCACGAAAAAAAGGATTGCCAAATCCTTTAAAAAATTATTAAGCAAACAATCCTTTGAAAAAATCTCC
Organism: Streptococcus constellatus subsp. constellatus; assembly: GCF_023167545.1. Taxonomy (NCBI): domain Bacteria; kingdom Bacillati; phylum Bacillota; class Bacilli; order Lactobacillales; family Streptococcaceae; genus Streptococcus; species Streptococcus constellatus. The sequence goes on along the minus strand of NZ_AP014647.1, from coordinate 52,586 downwards.
GTTCGGCAAATTATGGAAGACGCCGGTATTCGCAGGCAAACTTTTTACAATCATTTTCTGGACAAGTATGAATTATTAGAATGGATTTTTCAGACAGAGCTACGAGAGCAAGTGACGGATAATCTGGAATATATCTCTGGCTATCAGCTGCTGCAAGAATTACTGCATTATTTTAGCGTCAATAAGAGCTTTTATGCACAATTATTTGACATCGTTGACCAAAATGACTTTTCTTCTTATTTTCAGACCTATTGTCAGCAGCTTGTAACTAAACTCGTCAGAGAATATCATTCCCGCCCTTTCCATTCTGAAATGGAGTCCCAGTTTTTCATTCATTATCATAGTCAAGCACTTGCGAATGCTATCAAACATTTGCTGGATTTATCTGAGCAAGATTACCAGCAACAGGCGCAACTCTTGACACAACTAATCAAAACAGCTATAGAAAATTAAGGCAAGTATATGGTTCACATTATCAATTCAATTCATTCAAGCATTCAGCAAAGCATCAATGCAATTACTCGCATGTATCCTCACCTTTCGCAGCTTAAACAGCTACCCGTCATTTATCATAATCAGCACGATTCTTCTGTCGTACCCATTATTTCAGGCGGTGGGAGTGGTCATGAACCAGCTCATTTTGGCTATGTGGGCGATGGTATGTTAGCCGCTGCTATTAGTGGTCCCATTTTTGTGCCACCTTGTGCTGAGCATATTTTGGAAACCATTCGTTTTCTGCATCGAGGTAAGGGCGTTTTTGTCATTATTAAAAACTTTGATGCAGACATTAAAGAATTTTCACAAGCCATTCATCAAGCACGCAAGGAAGGGATTCCAGTCAAGTACATCATTTCTCATGATGATATTTCTGTCGAAAAAAGTAATTTCCAAATTCGCCACCGTGGGGTTGCAGGAACGATTCTGTTACATAAAATCCTCGGGCAAGCTGCCAAAGAAGGGACTAGTCTAGATGAATTGGAAAAGCTCGCTCTTTCTCTTTCCACTTCCATTGCGACACTAGGAGTGGCTACAAAATCTACAACTTTACCAAGCCAGCAACTGCCTATCTTTGATTTGCCCCAAGGTCAAATTTCCTACGGAATTGGAATCCATGGAGAACCTGGTTATCGGATGGTAACGTTTGAATCTTCCGAACTGCTCGCGGTGGAGCTTATCAACAAAATCAAAATGAAATTCAAATGGCAAGAAGGACAAGAGTTTATTCTCCTCATCAATAACTTAGGTGGCACTTCAAAATTAGAAGAACTCGTTTTCACAGACGATATCCTGCAACTATTGGATATTGAGGGCTTGAAACTTTCTTTTATCAAAACAGGTCACCTCATCACAAGCCTAGATATGGCAGGACTTTCCGTTACATTGTGCCAAGTGAAAGACAGCGCTTGGATAACAGGCTTAACAGCTCCGACCGATAGCTTTGCTTGGTGAGAGAGCAAAAATCCAGAGAGTGGGAGTTTGTCCCACTCTCTGGATTTTTAATTTTATGTTAATCCAATCCCACGCGTTTAAAAATTTCATCTACGCGTTTAGTATAGTAAGTCGGATCAAAGATTTCGTCAATTTCTTCTTGACTCAAGCGAGACGTGATCTCTGGATCTGCTTCCAGCAATGGTTTGAAGTCTACTTGATTATCCCAAGACTGAGCTGTTTTTGGTTGGACTAAGTCATAGGCTTGTTCACGCGTCATGCCTTTTTCAATCAAGGTCAGCATAGCCCGCTGGCTGAAAATGAGACCAAAGGTAGAGCCCATGTTGCGCTTCATATTTTCTGGGAAGACAGTCAAGTTTTTCACGATATTGCCAAAGCGATTGAGCATGTAGTCAATCAGAATGGTCGTATCAGGCGCGATAATGCGCTCAGCTGATGAGTGGGAAATATCGCGTTCGTGCCAGAGAGAGACATTCTCAAAGGCTGTAATCATGTGACCACGGATCACACGCGCAAGCCCTGTCATGTTTTCAGATCCAATAGGATTGCGTTTGTGGGGCATGGCAGAGCTGCCCTTTTGCCCCTTGGCAAAGAACTCTTCTACTTCACGCTGCTCGGATTTTTGCAGACCGCGGATTTCTGTTGCCATACGCTCGATTGATGTGGCAATGCTGGCAAGCACTGCAAAATACTCGGCGTGCAGGTCACGCGGTAAGACTTGAGTCGAAATTTCCTGAGCACGAATGCCTAATTTGTCACAAACATATTTTTCCACAAATGGCGGAATGTTGGCAAAGTTCCCAACAGCACCAGAGATTTTCCCAGCTTCTACACCAGCGGCAGCATGTTCAAAACGCTCAATATTACGCTTCATTTCGCTGTACCAAGTCGCAAGCTTGAGACCAAAAGTCGTTGGCTCCGCATGGACACCGTGCGTACGCCCCATCATGATGGTAAACTTGTGCTCCTTAGCCTTATCAGCGATGATAGTAAGGAAATTATCCAAGTCCTTACGAATGATGGCGTTAGCCTGCTTGTATAGGTAGCCGTAGGCCGTGTCCACCACGTCTGTCGAGGTCAGGCCAAAGTGCACCCACTTGCGCTCATCACCCAGCGTCTCAGACACCGCACGGGTAAAGGCCACCACATCGTGACGTGTTTGCTGCTCAATCTCCAAAATGCGCTCAATATCAAAATCCGCCTTCTCGCGAATCAAGGCCACATCTTCCTTGGGAATCTCACCCAGCTCAGCCCAAGCCTCATCAGCCAGAATCTCTACCTCCAGCCAAGCCTTGTACTTATTTTCCTCAGTCCAAATGTTCGCCATTTCGGGGCGAGAGTAACGGTTGATCATGTTGTTTTATCCTCCTTTTTCTATTTTCTTGAAAATCTAGTATAGATTACCTTACTTCTTTAGTAATGTTTTCATTCTTCAAGTTTATCTAGCTCATCATTAACTTTTATTGAAATATCATCCAAATGTACAGTTACCAAAAACCATAAATTTAATAGACCTGCAATAACTAAGCTATAAAAAATTAAATTTAGTATTTCTTTAACTATAAAAGGGAAAGTTATATCAATTAAACTACTTATCAAAGCGATAATTGATATAACTAACCAAAGAAATGAGGCTGTTATATATGGAGTAATTGTTCTATAAAATAAATCCCCCTTTTGTAGTGTGTCCTTATCTTTTGAATCACAATAATTAAACATTGCAACTAAATCTTCTGTGCTAAAAAGATTTCTTGTGGCATTAAGCATAGTTACTGCAAAAGAAAGTCCTGTCACTCCCGGAAATATAAAACTAGAAAAACTTATCCATTGAATTTGAATACAACTAAAAATCTGAGACAATAATCTAAGAATAAATATCGATATAGAAATTAATACCCAGCTATAAATTAACCACTTTGGAAAAATTTGTTTTTTCCAAACACGAGACACAATTTTAAATTTATTTATCTCTACTTTATTAAATTTTTCTAGTTCAGACATATTAATCCTCCCTAATATTTCTTCTTAAAATTGTATTTTCAATAAGATTTTTACCTCTAGCAAAAATAGAAGATAAATAGCCTTTTTCTGCATCTATTTTTGTCTTATCCTCAATTTCTAATTCGTTAAATGTTTCTCCTTGAGCCGCTTTATATTTTGTCTCAATTCTAGCAGCTCTTAAGGCTTTTCCTCTATCCAGTGCAGGATGTCCATTAGGGTACACTTTCGTAACTATAATTTCTTTATACTTTCCTGGTTTAATTTTGAAATCGTCATAAACTAGATTTACAGAAACATTACCAATATCTGTTATATTTTTAAAATTATTAATTTTATCTTCAATTTCACTAACAATAGAATTTAGTTCATTTACAATATCATCAGTAATTAGCATCGATACAGGAATATAAATCCATTCACATGAAGTATCATAGTAAAAATTAATCACCCTTATATCTTTAGAATTATAAAATAAAAATTTTTCAATCCTATTAACTCTATCAATATAAGTTATTCCCATTTGTATTTCCGAAATTTTACCCTTAGAAAATGATGATACTTTGATTTCTTCTGAATTTTTTAAAAATGATAAATTGCAAGAATAAGTGCAACATTTACTCTAACTCATCCACTAGAGCTTCATAAGCCGTTCTGTAAGCTAAACATTTTCGTGGTCGGTGATTGATATCATATAAGGCCTTGTTCAAAGCCTCATCAGAGATAGCAGCTAAATCTGTTTTCTTTGGGAAATATTCTCTTAGTAAGCCATTTGCGTTTTCATTACTTCCTCTCTGCCAAGATGAATAGGCGTCCGCAAAGAAAAAGGAAATTCCTAAATTCTCTACTAGAGGATAGCAGGCGAACTCTTTTCCCCTGTCTGAAGTGAAGGTTTTAAGAGTCTCTTTTGGAAATAGCCTACAAAGTTGTTCGATGGCTGAAAACATGGCTTTGGCTGTTCTATCTGGTATCTTGAAAGCTAAGTAAAAACGAGTTTTTCGCTCTAGAAAAGTCGCTAAACACCCCTTGCTTTTGCCTCTGGAAGACACTACAGTATCAAGCTCCCAGTGGCCAAAAGTTTCACGATTCCGAACCTCTTTAGGACGTTTGGCAATCGGCGTGCCAATCCTAAATGTCCCACGTGTTTCTTTGGGTTGTCGAGTTCTTCCTTTACGACGGAGGACGCTTAAATCCAGATCAATCAAACCAGCATAGAGCCAGTTATAGATGGTTTTAAAAGCTACCATTGGCTTTTGTTCAAGCTGATAGCGCCCACAAATCTGTTCAGGCGACCAGGAGGATTTTAAACCGTTCTCAATTTCCTTTTTCAACTTTGGTGTTAAACAAGACTTCCGACCTTTTTGCTTAGCCCTGTGGTCGTACTGTTCCTGTGCTAAGACTGCGGAATAACCATTTTGACATCGTCTTAACTCTCTTGAAATGGTAGACTTATGGACGCCAAGTTTACTTGCAATTTGGCAAGGTTTTAAACCTAATTCCAAGTAGGTTTCTATCTTTATTCGGTCGGTTATGGTAAGATGGGAGTAGCTCATAGTTTTTCCTCGGGTTCTGTTTGTGTGGTTACTTACAGTTTACACCAATGAAACGCTATGAGTTTTTTGGTTGAACTATATTTTACAATTTATCAAATGGAAAAGTTACAAATAGTTCATCTATTTTCGCTTTAAGCATTGATCTTAAAGACATATAGGCTTTACTATAGACAATCTCACCACTATCTTCAAAAATAGCCACAACCTTGTAATATTCAGAAATCAAATTTTCTCTATATTGCAATATTTCTTGATACAATTTAGATTTCTTTATTGATTCAATATCATTAGTTATTCTGTAACCTATGATACCTTTGTCTTCATCTAACCTATCAAAAATCATGTTTAAAGAAGTTGGAATAACAGTCTCTAATAAATTTGTTTCTTCATACAAATCTAGCACTGTAGGTTCAACATTTAACTTTGCAACAAAAACTTCCATTATTTAAAACTCTCTATTTTCTATCTACTACAATAATTTCTCTATCATTTATACTATCTCACCCACTATATAATCGGTAAAGATTACTCAAACTCCTCTTTCCCAATAAACACAGATGGATAATGATCTAGTTTATTCAAATCTGTATCAAGTGGTAAATCATAAATCGCTAAATAGTTTTCAGGATATTGTGCAGCTAGTTCTTCATATTTAGCTTGTATCTTATCTTGGTCAGCACTAGCAAACAAGACTTCGACAACTGCTCCAGTCTTATCCTTTTCAATAAATGCATTAACGATTATTTGAATCATAGAATTCACCTAAAAATCAATCCCTTCCCCAAACTCCCTCACTTCATCAGGCTTATCACTAAACAGGGTCACATGTCCCATTTTGCGGTTGTTCTTCGCTTCTATTTTACCATACATGTGGAGATGGGCGCTTGGATTTTCTGTGACATATTTTTCAGCGGCCTCGACATGCTGGCCGAGGACGTTGAGCATGACGGCTGGAGCGTGGAGTTTGATGGCTGGGAGAGGTTGCCCGAGGACGCCTAGGATATGGGTATCAAATTGTGAGAAGTCGCAGGCTTCGATCGAGTAGTGTCCAGAGTTGTGTGGCCGTGGAGCGATCTCATTGACGATGATATCATCAGCTGTCGCAAACATCTCCACGCAAAGAGTTCCAGACAGATTAAGCTGTTCTGCGATTCGCACCGCCATGGTTTTAGCTTTCTCAGTTAGACTATCAGAAATACGAGCTGGGACAATAGTCTTAGACAGGATATTGTTGCGATGGATGTTTTCCTGAACGGGGAAGACCGTCACGTCCTTGCCATTTCCTGAGACAATAACTGAGATTTCAAGGTCAAAGTCCACAAATTCTTCCAAGACGCACTCGGCAGAGTTTGCTAATTGATTCGCGGCAGCTAAATCGTCGGGTGATTTAATGACGACTTGACCGTGTCCATCATAACCGCCTGTGGCCGTTTTCAAGACGTAAGTCTTGCCCAAATCCAAATCCTCCAAGTCCAAACTAGAGGTCACTACCTTATATGGAGTGATCGTCACGCCAGCCTTGTTGGCGAGGAAGTTCTTTTCAAAAATACGGTTTTGCGAAATGCGTAGTAGATCAGTACCCTGCGGCAGCTGACCGCCTCCTACGACTGCATCAAGACCGTCAGCGTCGACATTTTCAAACTCATAGGTCAGTACGTCGCAACGCTCCGCCAATTGACGCAAAGCATCCACATCATCGTAAGGCGCCACAATCATCTCAGACACGCGCGAGGCAGGACAGTCCGCCGTTGGATCCAGCGTCACCACCTTGTGCCCCATGTAAACCGCCGCGATAGCCATCATCTGACCCAGCTGACCGCCGCCGATGATCCCGATTGTTTTAGATGAGCTCATTACTAGACTCCTCTGCGATTTTTCCTTGTTCTTCAGCAAAATCCGCTAGCGCTGCTGCTAGGTCTTGATCTTCAATCGCCAAGATCCGAAGGGCAGTTAGGGCAGCGTTGGTCGCTCCCGCTTCCCCAATGGCCATAGTTGCCACAGGCACACCACCTGGCATCTGCACAATCGAATAAAGAGAGTCCAGACCGCTGAGCGCGCGTGATTTGACAGGTACACCGATGACAGGCAGTGTTGTTTTAGCTGCCACCATACCCGGCAAATGCGCGGCACCGCCTGCACCTGCAATGATGACCTTGATGCCGCGGCTGCGAGCTTCTTCTGCATGTTTGAACATGAGGTTCGGTGTGCGGTGGGCAGAGACGACTTTCTTTTCATAAGCCACGCCGAAGTTATCCAAAACTTGAGCGGTTTTTTGCATAGTGCTCCAGTCGGATTTGGAACCCATAATAATAGAAATAAGTGGTTTTTTCATAACATTCTTCCTTTTTTGACAGTTTCCTTAAGTAGTGGGGACGTAAGCGACCGCCTATGGCGTTCCATTGCTTAAATTCGAGCCCAGGGTCTCGAAATTTCCCTAGACGATTAACCGTGGTTAATCATCTTTTCACTACGGAAGAAACTGTCGGATTCTAGCAACCTTCGGTTGCTTTAGAAAACACTAATTTTTAAACGAGTAGATTTAATCTTTAATAGATTTACTCCCGATATCTTGCCGATAAAAGAGGCCTGTTGTGTTTTGTTTATTCAGTTGGGTGTAGATTTTGTCCTGCGCAGCCTTGACGCTGTCGGCTGTAGTAACCAGCATGTAGACGCGGCCGCCGTTTGACAAGAGCAGCTGGCTATTGCCATCAAACTTAGCCCCTGCATAATAGGTGATTATGTCGCCATCGGTCTTTTCTGGCAGAAGCACCCCTTTTTCGTAGGCGAGCGGATAGCCATTTGAAGCAACCACCACGCCTAGGGTCACGCCCGAATCCAGCCAAGTGATGTCAGGGTTCCTGCCAGCCAAAATGTCCGTGACATTCTGTGCAAAGTCAGAAGTCAGACGCGGCAAGATAACTTGGGTCTCGGGATCGCCAAAGCGAGAGTTGAACTCAATAACCTTAGGACCGTCCTTAGTCAAGATAAGCCCCGCGTAGAGCACGCCAAGATAAGGGCGGCCCTCAGCAATCATACCCTCAAGCACTGGCTTGACAATGGTATCAACCGACTGGTCAATCACGCTTTGCGGCAGGTGAGGAACAGGAGCATAGGCCCCCATACCGCCTGTGTTTGGTCCCTTGTCACCATCATAGGCACGCTTGTGATCCTGCGCTGCAGGCATAATGTAAAACTTGTCCCCATTGACAAAGGCAAAGAGCGAGAATTCCTCGCCGTCCAAAAACTCCTCAATAACCACGCGCGCACCCGAGTCGCCGAACTTATTGTCCAGCAGCATTTCATGCGCCGCCTCGACCGCCTGCTCCACGGTTTCAGCCACGACCACTCCCTTACCCAATGCCAAGCCATCCGCCTTGACCACGATTGGAGCGCCCTGCTTTTCGATGTAGGCTTTAGCTTTCTCGAAGTCGGAAAATGTGCCATAGGCTGCTGTCGGAACGCCGTATTTGACCATGATTTCCTTAGCAAAATCCTTAGACCACTCCAGCTCTGCTGCTAACTTAGTTGGGCCAAAAGCCTCAAGCCCAGCTTGGTTAAAATCATCAACGATACCAGCCGCTAGTGCATCATCAGGACCAATAAAGGTCCAAGCAATAGCATTTGCTTTGGCAAAGTCAATCAACTTGGAATGTTCGGAAATTCCGATATTCACCAAATCCAAACCATCCAGAGTCATGCCATCATTGCCGGGAGCAACAAAGACCTGCTCAACATCCCGAGACGCCAACAACTTCTTGGCAATCGCATGCTCACGACCACCAGAACCAACAACCAAAAGTTTCATAATTGCCCTCTTTGCGAATTATTTATATCAATTATACCACAAATGTTCGTTTATACCTTTATTTATCGTGAAATATTTTGATAATAATAAAATCTTATTGTCATTTCTAATTTTTTAATTCAATTTTCGCTTTTTTTCATTTTTTCCCGAATAATCTAAATGGAACTATCCAAATTATTTATTCAAAGGAGATTTATGAAAAAATATAGTCAATTGTTTTTACTATCCAGCGCCCTTTTGAGTGTTTTTTCAGCTCAACTAACAGTTCAAGCCTCGGAAGCAAATAATGCTTCAAAAAGCTCAAATCCAACAACCCTTGCTAGCGATGTTACTGTCAATGTTTCTGGCAATAGCGTTTCTATCAACTACATACGTTCACAAGCCCAAAACCCCTACACCATTTCCCATGCTGTTTGGTCTGATGAAAATGGGCAAGATGACCTTAAATGGTATTCCGCATCTCAAACATCAACAACTGTTGATTTGAGCCAACATTCTGGGTACGGTACTTTCCATGTCCATACATATATCAACATCAATGGAAAAATGGTCGGTTTAAATGGAACGACTTTCACTCTGAATAAACCTACTAGTCAAACAAAAATTACGACAGCTGGACAGATTGGGCAAATTCATTTTACACGCAATAAAGATCAAAAAAATTCTAAAATTGTTCATGCCATTTGGTCTGAAGAAAATGGTAGTGATGATCTCAACTGGTACGATGCTGAACAGGAAATAACTAAATTTGACTTTTCCAAACACAAGGGTTATGGGAGATATTTTGTAGATACTTATGAAAATAAAAATGGTAAAATGATTTACCAGTCAGGTACCACTTTTAACCTTGAAAAACCAAATCCTACTATCCAAACTAGTTTTCCAGAACCTGGTATTATGGATATTCAGATCAAAAATGTCCCTGAAACAATCTATAAACTAACTGTTCCAACTTGGTCTGATAAAAACGGACAGGATGATCTTCAATGGTATGCAGCTACTAAAAATCCTGATGGAAGCTACAATGTTAGAGTTGAGCTAAAAAAACACAACTATGACACAGGAACTTATCACATTCATCTTTACGGAGAAAGCTATGTCAAACCAGAGTTTACTGGCTTAGCTGGAACTACGGTACAAGTTCGTTCCGATCAATTACCTTCGGAAGAAGAGCAAAAGCCATTATTCTCTGTTGAAAATATCAATCAAGAACAAGGAACATATACGGTCAAAACTAAGGAAACTTCAAAATCCAAATCCATTCAATCCGTTCGCGTTCCTATTTGGAGTACTACAAATCAGAGTAATATCAAATGGTACACAGCCACTGACAATGGAGACGGAACTTTTTCAACAACCTTTAATATCCGCAATCATCAGGCTTTGTCTGGAACCTATATCAATCATATTTATGTAAAATATAAAGACGGTAGTGAGCATAGTTATGCAACAGATTCGGTTAGCATGTTCGCAGAACAGATAAAAACGAAAGTAGCTGTCACGAAACGCTCGATCTACAATTATGAAGTAACAGTGACAGATGCTTATGGAGATGGAAATATCATCCTGCCTACCTGGTCTGAAGTCAACGGGCAAGATGATATCCAGTGGTACACAGCTACTAAAACTGGAAATGGTATCTACAAGTTCACTATTGATACACAAAAACACACTGGTAGCGGGCTTTTCCACACACATGTCTACCGCAATCTCAACGGTAAAATGATTGGACTAACAGGTACGAGCTATCAAGTAGAGAAACCTGTTATATCCTTTCAACCCAATTATGCTGCTGCAACTACTTATCCAAAAGGTCAATGCACTTGGGGTGCTAAAGCTCTAGCACCTTGGGCTGGAAATTATTGGGGAAATGGTGGCGATTGGGCTACTAGTGCCAGACGTGCTGGTTTTAAAACAGGAACAACTCCACAAGTCGGAGCCATTATTTGTTGGACAGATGGTAGTTACGGGCACGTTGGAGTCGTCACTCACGTGGCCTCAAACACCCGTATTCAGATTCAAGAGGCAAACTACGCTGGGAAACAGTACATTGGCAACTTTCGTGGCTGGTTTAATCCCCATGCAGCTGGGCAAGGAGTAGTCAGTTACATTTATCCAAAATAACTCTCTATAAAACTTTAAAACCTTGGAAATCAATCCAAGGTTTTTTCTGTTCTCAATGTCTAAAATGTCTTACACCCGTAAAGACCATAGCAATGCCGTATTTATCAGCCATGTCGATAGACTCTTGGTCACGGACGGAACCGCCGGGTTGGATGATAGCTTTGATACCAGCAGCTGCAATTTCTTCAACGTTATCAGCAAACGGGAAGAAAGCGTCAGAAGCAAGAACAGCCCCGTCAAGGCGATCTTTAGCTTGGTCAATGGCGATGCGAACAGAAGCGACACGATTGGTCTGACCCGGACCGACACCAAGTGTCATGTGGTCATTGGTCACGATAATGCCATTAGACTTGACATACTTGATAGCTTTCCAAGCAAATTCAAGAGCAGTTTCTTCCGTTTTAGTTGGCTGGCGCTTGGTAACGACCTGCCAATCGGCTGGACTTTCCTTGACCACGTCTTGATTTTGCACAAGGAGGCCACCAACCACGCCAGTATACTCTTTTTCAGCCTCGCTAGCTTCTTGAGCGTCAAAGGGAAGTTGCAGAATACGCAGATTTTTCTTTTTGGTTGTGAGAATAGCTAGCGCTTCGTCTGTATAAGATGGGGCAATGATGATTTCTAGGAAGATAGCGTGCATCTTCTCAGCTGTCGCTGCATCAACCTCACGGTTTAGGACAACAATGCCGCCGAAGATCGAAACTGAATCAGCCTCATAAGCGTAATCCCAAGCTGTTTCAATGTCATCAGCCTGACCGATACCACATGGATTCATGTGCTTGAGCGCCACAACGGTTGGACGGTCTTTAAAGTCACGAATGACACGGATAGCCGCATCAGCATCGCGAATATTGTTGAAGGATAATTCCTTACCGTTGAGCTGCTTAGCAGAGGCAATAGAATAAGCAGTTGGCAAGGCTTTTTGGTAGAAATCCGCATCCTGCTGTGGATTTTCACCATAGCGCATTGGCTGCTTGAGGTCATAAGTCAGCGTCAGTTTTTCAGGTTTTTCTTCACCCACTTGAGCAGTGAAATATTCAGCGATGAGGGCATCGTAAGCTGCTGTGTGACGGAAAACTTTAGCTGCCAGACGCTTACGAGTTTCATAAGTTGTTTCGCCGTTCGCTGACAATTCGTCAAGAACCTCAGCGTAGTCAGCAGGGTCAACCACAACCGTCACACTGGCATGATTTTTAGCTGCTGAGCGCAGCATAGATGGTCCACCGATATCAATATTTTCAACCGCATCCGCATAGGTTGCATCTGGTTTAAGAATAGTCTCCTTGAATGGGTAAAGGTTGACAACGACCAAATCAATCGGTGTGATGCCATGTTCTTTCATAGCATTAACATGACTATCAAGGTCGCGACGCGCTAAGAGACCGCCATGAATGTTTGGGTGAAGAGTCTTGACACGACCATCCATCATTTCAGGAAAGCCAGTCACATCGTCAATAGCGATGGTGTCAATCCCTGCCTTGTCAAGGGCAACCTTAGTTCCGCCGGTTGAGACGATTTCCCAACCGAGTTTTGTTAATTCTCGGGCAAATTCAACAATGCCCGCTTTGTCTGAGACGCTGATAAGTGCGCGTTTAGTCATGTTTTTTCCTTTCATTTTATCAATAGATTCCTTCAAATTGTCTAAACTAAAGACTGGCGATTATAGTCTGTAATCTGATTTCCAAGCTCTTGCAACAATTTCCTTACCTCAAGCTTACTTGTTTCACTTTCATAAACACTTCGCAGTTCTGCATCTGTCGCACCAATCAGAGTGACAAATTCTACTTTTCCATGAGGAGTATCTAGAGGCTTAGCTAGATTGTCACTAGCGGTCAGAAAACCTGTCAGTTTAGATTTCTGCTGGATATCGATTCCTACCGTTTGCTTCATATAAATATATTCTTCTGGTAAAACTACTTTACCTGTTTTAAAAATATATCTTGCAACATACTGCAATAAACCACAGCCATTTTTGATTTCTTCTTCGTCATTAGTAGATTTCTTTAACTTAAAAGTCAATTCAATCCCATAACCACTGTATTCTGAGTCGGTGCTTTCTTTTGTATATAACTCCGACAAGCCATAGCTGACAAAATGCCAAAAATCTCCCGCATCGTAGACACTTATACCGTCAAGTGGATCTGGACCCCCAAACATATACTTGACAACCGTCCCATAATGAAGAGGATTGGGCTGATCAGGATATAAACGATCAAATTCTGCATCAATCGCTTCCCATCCTGGAGCGCTATCATCTGTATCTTCAGATTTAACAACAGTCTTATCTCCATCTTCAATTGGTATCTCTTCACTGGAAAATTTCTTCTTAAAAAAATCAAATAGACCCATAAAATTCTCCTTAGCTAACGCCCCTACTCATGATTTACCAACCCTGATAGAGATAGTTTATGAACAGGTCCTTACCTTTACCATAAAATCATCTCTCACTACCTTCTTATCTTCTCTCGGCCCCTAAACTCTCCAGCACTTGAGGATAGAGCTGATACTCAGCAGCATGGATGCGTTCTTCAAAACTTTCAATCGTATCATGAACTAGCCGTGGGATACGGACTTGTTTAATGACCTTGCCAGTATCCACACCTGAGTCCACCCAGTGAATGGTCACTCCGCTCTCAGTGACACCGGCATTCCAAGCATCATCAATACCATGAGCACCTGGAAATTCTGGCAGATAAGCTGGGTGAATATTAATGATACGACCTTCGTAAGCTGCTAGCAAAGTCGGACCAACAATCTTCATATAACCAGCTAGGCAAATCAAATCAATATCATATTTTTCAAGCAAAGTAACAATAGCCTCTTCGTAAGCTACTTTATTGTCAAATTCTTTGAGCTCAAAAGCATGAGCTGTCACACCGAGTTTTCCTGCACGTTCTAAGACATATGCATCTCGGTGGTCTGAAAAGACAAATTCAACTGAAAATTGCTCCGCAATGACTTGAAAATTTGACCCATTACCACTCGCAAAAACTGCGATTTTTTTCATTATTTAATCACCACACTTGCATCAGTTTTTTTAACAATACGACCAAGTTCGTAAACTGGTTCGTCAAGCAATTCTTTCACGCGCTCAACCTTATCAGGGCTAACTGCCAACATCAAACCAATACCCATGTTGAAGATTTCAAACATTTCTTCGTGTTTGATGCTGCCATATTTTTCAAGAGCTTTGAAAATTGGAAGAACCGGAACTTTATCCTCTTCGATTTCAGCAGCTAAATCATCCGCAAACATACGTGGGACATTTTCAATGAAACCACCACCAGTGATGTGAGCAATACCGTTAACCAATTCTTCTTTGATAAGTGGAAGCATCGCTTTAACGTAGATACGTGTTGGTTCAAGAAGAATTTCTTTTAATTTTTTGCCTTCAAGTTCTGGAAGCACTTCTTCACCTGTGTAATCAGCAAAGACACGACGGACAAGCGAATAACCGTTTGAGTGAATACCGCTTGAAGCAAGTCCAAGAAGAACATCACCATCAGAAACTTTTGAACCGTCAATGATTTGTGATTTTTCAGCAACACCTACTGCAAAACCAGCCAAATCATAATCATCTTCACCATACATACCAGGCATTTCAGCAGTTTCACCACCGATAAGGGCTGCGCTGGATTGAACGCAACCTTCCGCAACACCTGCAACGACTTGTTCAAGTTTTGCAGGTTCATTTTTACCCGTAGCAATGTAATCTAGGAAGTAAAGCGGCTCTGCCCCAGCTGCAATGATGTCATTGACACACATGGCAACACAGTCTTGACCGATTGTATCGTGTTTATCATATTTGATGGCAAGCATGAGTTTTGTTCCCACACCATCAGTTCCTGAAATCAAAACAGGTTCTTTCACGTCCAGCTGAGACAAGTCAAACATCCCACCAAAACCGCCAAGAGCGCCCATGACGCCAAGACGTTCGGTGCGCGCAACGTGTTTTTTGATCCGTGCAACAACTTCATAACCCGCTTCAACATCAACACCAGATTGAGCGTAAGCATTTTTTGTCATAATAATTTTCCTTCTCTTTTTTGTCAAAAAACCATATTGAAGATTGCGACGTTTTTTCAGTCAAACCATAATTTTGACTGAAAAAACTAGTCAGGTCTTTAGCTTTGGCCCTATAGGACAAAGCGTCCACTGACAAATGCTTTAGCCTTTAGTCAGTGGTAAGACGTGAAGCGTAAGCATTTTTTTCTGTCATAATATTTTTCCTTCTTTTTTCTTCGGAAATAGCAGAGCTGCTATTGAGTTCGGTCTATCAATAAAAACTAACCTTCTCATCCAAGCTTCTACGATAATCTTTCTCGTAATCGTAAATCGGTGTTGGGTACTCTCCATCAAAGTAAGCAACACAGAGACCGCCGTTTGGGGCATTTGTTTCAAGTCCGATAGAGTCAATCAAGCCGTCAATAGACAAGTAAGTTAGGCTATCTGCACCGATAATCTGGCGTGTTTCTTCAACAGAATGATTAGCCGCAATCAATTCACGCCGTGTTTGAATATCAATTCCATAGAAACATGGATATTTTAGAGGTGGGCTAGCAATTGCCACGTGAACTTCTGTAGCTCCAGCTTCTTTCAAGAGCTGAACGATACGACGTGAAGTTGTCCCACGCACGATGGAGTCATCAATCATGACGACACGTTTGCCCTTAACCACTCCAGATACGGCAGAAAGCTTCATGCGAACCCCTTGCTCACGCAGTTCTTGCGTTGGCTGGATAAAGGTTCGCTGAGTGTATTGATTTTTGATGAGACCCATTTCATTTGGCAATCCTGATTCTTCGGCGAAGCCCATAGCAGCGCTGAGTGAGGAATTGGGTACGCCGACCACGATGTCTGCCTCATGTTTGAACTCACGCGCCAGCTGTGCTCCCATACGTTTACGAGCAGTGTGGACATTGACTCCGTAAATATTTGAGTCAGGACGGGCAAAGTAGATGTATTCCATTGAACAAATAGCCAGCTGCGTATCTGTCGTGTAAGTGTCGTACTGGATACCACTGTTATCAATGATAACCACTTCACCCGGATTGACATCACGAATCCACTCGGCACCCACCACTTCAAAGGCACAGGTTTCGCTGGAAACAACGATGGCACCATTTGCCATTTTACCAATAGAAAGCGGACGAAAACCGTTTGGATCAAGAGCTGCAATCAGCTTATCTTCCATCATCAGAAGATAGGCAAAACCACCTTTGACCGTATTGAGCGCTTCCTTAACCTTGCCCATAAAGCTTGGATTATGGCTGCAGCGAATAAGATGAGCCAGAATTTCCGTATCAGATGAAGAAGAGAAAATAGCGCCGTTATGTTCTAATTCTTTCTTCAGGGTTTTCGTATTGGTCAGATTACCGTTATGTGCCAGACCAAATTCCATATCGTAAAACTTAAAATGGAAAGGCTGGATATTATCAATAGAGGCTTCTCCAGCCGTTGCATAACGGACATGCCCAATAGCAGCCTGACCTGTTAATTTTTCCAAATTAGCTGGATTTTTGAAAACTTCTGAAATTAATCCTGTATCACGATGTCGTATCAATTTGCCAGCATCATTTGTCAGAATGCCAGCACCTTCTTGACCACGGTGTTGCAGACTATGCAGTCCAAAATAAGTGACTTGAGCTGCTTGAGGATGTCCCCAGATACCGAAGACCCCACATTCTTCGTTGAGAGATTTTACTTCGTATGTCATTTTATATACCTTTTGTACTTAAATTCTAGGCATCAATAAATTTACTTGCCAATTTATAAACTTGGTTAATTTCTTTACTTTCTAATTTCCAATTTTTCAACTCAATTTTAACTAAATCTGGAAATTTTTTACTAATGTCTCTTAAAGCATTCCCTACTGATTTTCTAACATATTCGCTTACATCCTCTTTTAAGTCAGCTATTCTTCTGATAGCTTCATTTGGGTTCTCTTTAAAGTATGGTCTATTTGTCCATATTCTTAACCCTTCTGTAACAGCTCTCCTCGTATGGAGATTGCTACTTTTTAACCATTCATCAATAATTGGAAGTGCTTTTTTATATCCTGTTTTCTTACAAAATTCATCAAACGCCTTTGCCAACACTTCTTGAACTCTCCAGTTACTATCTTTAGAAACTTCATCTCTCATAAATATTAAAATTTCTTTATCTTTTGATAAGTATCCGAAAAGGAATACAGCGTACATTCTTACTTGGTAAACATCAGATTGATAAGCTAAAAATGCTAATTTCTTGATATACTCACCATCGTTGGATTTATAATCAGTTAAGGCTCTTTGGTCTTCCTCTTTAAATCCGTGTTCTATAAGTGAAAAATCTTTTTCTAGCCTTGCAACATACTGTTTCATAATATCCCTTCTGCAAATAGGCTATTTCCCAGTAAAGTATTTCACTGCACTTTCAAATAGGCCTTGGTCTTTGTTACCTGGGATGTTTTGGAAGAGGCCATTTTCATAGCGTTCCGAGTGTCCCATCTTACCAATGATTTGACCGTTCTTACTCGCAATCCCTTCAATAGCGTTGAGCGAACCGTTTGGATTGTATTTAGAATCCATAGAAGGCTTACCATCAAAGTCCACGTATTGGCTCCAGATTTGACCATTGTCACGCAGTTCCGCAAATTCCTCAGCTGTCACGACAAATTTCCCTTCACCGTGAGAGACTGGAATCGCATGAATATCACCAACCTTAACACCTGCCAACCATGGAGAGTTGGTATTAGCGATACGGGTTTCCACCATCTTAGCCACATGCTGGTTGGCATCATTGTAGAAGAGGGTTGGGCTTGTCTCACCAACTTCTTCAAAGTCACCATAAGGCAGAAGACCGGATTTGACAAGAGCTTGGAACCCATTACAGATACCGATGATGAGGCCACCCTTTTCAATGAAGCTGTCAATAGCAGAGCGAACTTTTTCATTAAGTAAGATATTGACGATAAACTTAGCCGAACCATCTGGCTCATCTGCTGCTGAGAAACCACCGACAAAGAAGATAATATTGGCTTTAGCAATGTTGTCAACCATGGTGTCAACAGAAGCCTCAATTGCTGCTTCATTAAGAGTCACGAATGGCACCAAGTTGACTTTGGCACCAGCTTGTTCAAAGGCCTTAGCTGAATCGTACTCTGAATTGGAACCAGGGAAAACTGGGATATAAACCAGAGGCTGTGCAATTCTTTCTTTAGCTTTTATAACAGCATCAGATACCACAACAGGTACTTCTTCAAGAACTGTTGACTGTTCAAACTCAGTTGGATAAACATCTTCTAACTTACCTTCAAAGGCTGCAAGTAATTTCGCAGCGGACAAGTTGACACCGTTGACAGTTACTGCAAAGTCTGCCACAGTTTGACCAATTTTCATTGCGTCAGCAATGACTTCATCAGATGTAAAAACAAAACCACCAAGCTGAGCTGTCAAGCTGCTGTCAAGCTCAGCTATTTCTACAGTTGCACCAATACGGTTACCAAAGCTCATAAGTGCTAAACTTTCAAGAACACCACCGTATTTAACAGCTGAAGCTGCTGTTACTTTATGCTTAGCCTGAATAGCTTCAAATTGTGCAAAGTTAGCCTTGATATAATCAAAATCAATATCTTCTGAAATAGCCTGTCCTGGGATGTAGTAAATATTCTCCCCAGCAGTCTTAAACTCAGGAGAAAGCACCTGGCGACTATCTACTGTTGTCACACCAAAGGCAACCAAGGTTGGCGGTACTGTCAATTCTTCAAAGGTCCCTGACATGGAGTCCTTACCACCGATTGATGGTAGCCCAAGCTGGATTTGTGCCTCGATCGAACCAAGCAGAGCAGCTACTGGCTGACCAAAGCGATCCGCTTGTTTATCCATGCGTTCAAAGTATTCTTGGTAAGAGAAACGCGCACGAGACCAATCAGCACCTGTTGCTACCAAGCGAGCTGTTGCTTCAATAACAGCGTAAGCTGCACCATGATAAGGTGACCACTCCGCAATATAAGGATTGAATCCCTGTGCCATGACAGAAGCCGTTGTTGTTATACCATTTTGTACTGGCAATTTTTGCACAGAGCTTTCAGTAGGTGTGATTTGATAACGACCGCCGATTGGATGATTAACTGTTGAACGTCCAACCGAGCTGTCAAAGATGGTTTGCAACCCTTTTTGACTAGCGTGGTTAAGGTCAGACAAGACTTTCGCTGTGTCTGCTTCAAGTGTTGCTGCTGATGTTGTACGCACCTCAGGAAGGGCAACATCCTTATCCACAACATTTGCATCAACAACCACACGCACACCGTTGGTATCAAGGAAAGCACGTTCCAAGTCAACGATGGTTTCACCCTTCCAAGTCATGACAAGGTTTGGTTTTTCAGTAACAGTCGCGACAACAACTGCATCAATGTTCTCTTTATGACATGCTGCAATAAAGGCGTCCACATCACTTGGACGAACAACAACAGACATGCGTTCTTGTGACTCAGAAATGGCAATTTCGGTACCGTTAAGACCTTGGTATTTTAGTGGCACTTTGTCCAAGTCAATTTCAAGACCATCTGCCAATTCACCAATAGCCACACAGACGCCGCCAGCACCAAAGTCATTTGATTTCTTGATGAGACGAGTGACATTGCCATTGCGGAAAAGACGTTGAATCTTACGTTCTTCAATAGCATTCCCTTTTTGCACTTCGGCACCTGCTGTCTCAACCGATTCAATCGTTTGAACCTTAGATGAGCCTGTAGCACCACCGACACCGTCACGTCCTGTTTTTCCACCAAGAAGGATGACCACATCACCAGTTTCTGGTTTTTCACGCACGACATTTTCTTTTGGTGCCGCACCGACAACAGCACCTAGCTCCATACGCTTAGCAACAAAGCCTGGATGGAAGTACTCTTTGACATAGGTAGTCGCAAGTCCTATTTGGTTCCCGTATGACGAATAGCCGTTCGCCGCCGTTTTAGAGATGACTTGTTGCGGCAATTTACCAGAACGTGTTTCTGCTATTGGTGCGGTAATATCACCTGCACCTGATATACGCATAGCTTGGTAAACATAAGAACGACCTGACAACGGGTCACGAATAGCACCACCAATACAAGTTGCAGCTCCGCCAAAAGGCTCAATTTCCGTTGGGTGATTGTGGGTTTCATTTTTGAACATAAGCAGCCAAGGTTCTTTGATACCATCTACATCTACCTCAATTTCAATCGAGCAGGCATTGATTTCGTCCGACACTTCCATGTCGTCCAAACGCCCATTAGCACGCTCATAACGACCAAAGATCGTCGCCATATCCATAAGCGTCTGTGGCTTTTCAGAACGTCCCAATTCGTCACGCATGGCAATATATTTATCGTAAGTTGCCTGCAATTGTTTCTGGAACTTAGAAGCTGAAAAGTTAATATTTTTCAATTCTGTCTCAAAAGTCGTGTGACGGCAATGGTCAGACCAGTAGGTATCCAAAACTTTCAATTCTGTTTCTGTTGGCACACGCCCAATTGATTTAAAATAATCTTGAATAAAAACAAGATCATCCACTTCCATAGCCAAACCTTGTTCCGTCTTGTAAGCCGCAAAATCTTCAGCTGTATAAGTCTTGAAGAAATCCAAATTTGGAATTGTTTCGTCAGAAGTTGAAAATTCCTGCGGACGAATAGACAAGATAATATCTTTGAAACGCGAATCAACTGGATTCAAAAGATAATGCTTCACCGCTTCCAACTCAGTTGCATCAATATCCTTATTAACCAAATAAAGCTGGGCAGTATTAACCGTTACGTTGCTGTCACTGCCAAGTAAGAGCAAAGCCTCTTGTGAACTTGCTGCCCGCTGGTCAAACTGACCCGGCAAAGCTTCAATAGCAAAAAAAGCATGGCTGTTAAGATCCGCCTGCACAGTTGCTTCATCTAAAATTGTATCTGTCACCTGCTCAGAAAAGACATGTTTCTGCGCACGCGCAAACAGGCTTTCTTCTAAATTAAAGATATCATAAACCTGCACAATACGTAAAATTTTTAAGGAGGTTAACTGCAAATTATGTGTTAGTTCTTTGACCAGTGACTCCGATTTAATGCTAAAGTTAGCTTTTTTCTCAACAAAAATACGTCTATCCATGTTCAATCCTTACTTAAGTTCTTGCAATTTTTCCCATACCACTTCGTAAACATCTGTTAATTCTCCTAACCCTCTTCGGAAGACATCTTTATCCATGTGATGCCCTTGCGCATCCCAAAGACGACAGTTATCTGGTGAAAACTCATCTGCTAGGATAATTTTACCATCTTTATCAAAACCGAATTCCAATTTAAAATCAATTAATTTAAGTCCGATTTGATGGAACCAATCTGACAAGAGTTTGTTTATCCGACGTGTTTCAGCTTTAATATAGGCAATATCTTCATCGTTAGCAAGCTTTAAAAATTTCACATGTTCATCATTAATGAAGGGATCATCCAACTTATCATTTTTATAATAAAATTCGACAATTGGCTCTTCCAGTTCGATTCCTTCTTCCAACCCAAAACGTTTAGAAAAAGAACCTGCTGTCACATTACGCAGAACAACTTCAAGCGGAATAATGCTGACCTTTTTATTCAGTTGTTCTGTTTCTGATATTTTTTCAATGAAATGCGTTGCAACCCCAGCTGCATTTAATTTTCTAAAAATGAGAGATGAGATTTGATTATTAAGAACACCCTTCCCTTTAATCGTCTCTTTACGAGCGCCATTAAGCATTGTCGCTTGGTCTTTGTAACGTGCAACAATGATATTTTCATCATCTGTCAAAAATAAATCTTTAGCTTTTCCCGAATATAATAAATCACTCGTCATTTTAATATTCGCCTTTCGTCTTTTTCTGACTTAAGTCTATCATATTGGAAATAGTTTTTCAAGAAAATAACGTACAATAATGATAAACAACAAAAAAACAACTGGTTTTTCAGTTGTTTTCTTACAATTGATTTCTTATAGAGATAAAATGTTCGCTTTTATCCTTTGTTCAAGTTTTTCTGTACGCAAGCGACGACATCGCTCACATTATTCAAACTATCTATATCTTCGTCTGAAATTTCAATGTTAAATTCATCTTCTACAGTTAGAATAAATTCCATCAAATCCACCGAATCCGCTTTTAAATCATCTTTTAAACTCAATTCTTTAGTGACAACAAAATGTTCACCCTGACTTTCCTGAATAATTTCTATAATTTTTTGATAAATTTCTTGTTCTGTCATTTTACTTCTCCTGAAAATTCTTGTACCGCTTTTCCAACAACATCTGTTTCTAACATTGTACGAATTTGGCGAATCGTGCTGTAAACTGCTTTCGCATCACTCGCCCCATGTGTTTTAACAACAGGTGCCTGCACTCCAAACAAAACAGCACCGCCTACCTCAGAATAATTTAAACTACTCTTCAAAGACTTTAGACTGTCTTTCAGCAACACTGCACCTAGTTTTGCTTTCCAGCCACTATCTAAAATAGATTTTTTAAGCTGGCTCATAATTCCCATGGCGGTTCCCTCCATAGCTTTCAATACTGCATTACCTGTAAACCCATCTGCTACAACAACATCCGCTACATGATCCATTAAATCACGCGCTTCCACATTTCCAATAAAATTCAATGAGGCATCCGACACTAACAAATCATACACTTCCTTACGAAGCGAATCTCCCTTACTGCTTTCAGTTCCGTTATTTAACAGCCCAACACGCGGTTGCTTGACTCCTCGTACATTTTCAGCATAAAATGACCCTAAAATAGCATACTGATGCAAATGATGAGCCGTATTTTCTGCATTAGCTCCCAAGTCCAACATATCAAATCCTTTTCCATCTGTCGTTGGTAATGTGGACATCAAACCCGGACGGTCAATATTCTTGATACGACCGACGATGAAGAATCCAGCAGCCAAAAGCGCTCCAGTATTCCCCGCAGAAAGAATGGCATCAGCTTCTCCAGTCTTTACCGCTTTGGCCGCTAACACCATACTGGCATTTTTCTTCTTACGAATAGCTTTAGTCGGCTCATCATCTGAATTGATTTTTTCATCTGTATGAACAATACGAACCCGCTCAGTTGCCTTTAAATACTGCTTGATTTTTGCTTCATCTCCATAAAGGATGACTTCAACATCCGAAAAATCGTTCAGGGCTTGATTAACCCCCTCTACAATAGATTGTGGGGCATAATCACCACCCATGGCATCAATTGCTATTTTTTTCATTTCGACTCCTTGTTCTTTAAGATTTCTCCCCAGTCTCCCAGAGAATCAATAAATTTTTTGGACTTTAGATGAATCCCAACATATTCTTCATAAATTTGATCAATCACTTTTCGCAATTGTTTTTTCAATTCAGATTTCAAAGAAATTGTCTCCAGTTCACTAAATTGAACAGCCTGAAATTGGTCTAATAAGTAAGGAATATTGGGCTCCAAATGACTCCGTCGCTCGTCCTTGTCGTAATGCTCCGGACATAAAACGCCACTATAAGTAAAAGAAAAATCAAACGGCAGTCCTACTCGATGGCAAAAGCAACACTCATGAAAATTCAAAGAAACACCAAAACGCGATAAAATTTGAATTTCAAAAATATTTGTCAAGACTTCATAGTCTAAACCTTGCTCCATCAATTCTAATGTTTTTTGCAAAAAAACAAAGAGAGCAGAATCTATTTCATTATCCTGAATACTGGCATCCGCCAGAGCTACCACATAAGTCGCATAAGCCATTGTAAAAAGATCATGATTGATATGCTGAAAAGTTCTAATTTCTTGATAATCATCAATATAACTTAAACCGTCATCATTTATTTTCATCAAAAAATCTGCCACTACTAGTGGTTGGATAACCGGATTCAACTTAGAATTTCTAGCATGTTTCACGAAAAACATTCGCTTACCCGCTTGCTCTGTGAAAATTTTGACCAACTTATCATTTTCTCGGAAATTACGATTATAGAGAACCAAACCTTTACTTGTGATAGATTTCAGCATATCCCTCCATATATTCCTTAAGTCGCTTCATTGCTTCCTTTATCGTATCCATGCTGGTCGCATAAGAAATACGTACATATCCTTCTCCATACCGCCCAAAAGCAGCACCAGGAATGAAAGCAACTGCTTTTTTATGTGCAAAATCCTTCAAAAAAGCAAAAGAATCTTGATTATAGTCAGCTGGAATTTTAGCAAAAATGTAAAATGCACCGTCTGGCTTGATAATCGTAAAGCCCAATTCTGTCATTTTTTCTATAATGTAATCGCGACGCTCAATATATTCCCTTTTCATCGGCTCTGCATCATCTTTACCTACTGTCAATGCTTCCACTCCTGCAAATTGAGCCATCGTATTTGCAGCTGTTACCAAGTACTGATGACTCTTAATCAACTGAGCAGTAAATGCTGCTGGAGCAAAGGTAAAACCCAAACGCCATCCTGTCATCGCATGCGATTTAGACAAACCATTGATAACAATCGTTTGCTCTGGTAAAAATTCTGCAATAGATACATGTGGCTGCTCGGTATAAGTCAGCTCAGAATACACTTCGTCGCAAACAACAAAGACATCATACTTTTTCAAGACATCGGCTAAATCAGCTATTTGTTCACGAGAATAGGTAATGCCCGTAGGATTAGCTGGGTAATTTAAAATAACAGCTTTTAATTTATCTCCTTGCTCCAAAATCGCTTTTTCCAACATATCAGGTGTTAAAACAAAATCATTTTCTGTCGTATCAATCTCAACAACTTCTGCCCCAATAAGATTAACAATCGGCTCATATCCTGGATAAGCAGGTGCGGGTAAAAGCACCTTATCTCCTTCTTCTAAAATAGCCGTCAACGTAGCAGATAAAGCTTCAGTTGCCCCAATTGTCACTAAAATTTCTGTTTCAGCATCATAAGAAAGATTGTATTTTTCTTTTACAAATTGACTGGCTGCCTGACGCAATTCTAACAACCCACTCATGCCTGTATAATGACTCTTGTTTGCATCAATTGCCGCTTTTGCAGCTTCTTTTACATGATCTGGAGTTGTAAAATCAGGCTCTCCTAATGTCAAACGAAGAACTCCAGGAATGCTCGAAATAGATTGATCAAATTGCCGAATCAAAGAAACTTCAATTTTATCTAAATTTTTGTTAAAACGTTTCGTCAAATCCATATCTTACCTCCAAAATCTGATAGAACTATTATACTATAAAATCAAAAACTTGTTAAATCAATACTTTAGCGAGAGTATCGCCGCTATTTCTGCAACCTATCTGGACAAAGTCTTTTTTATTATTCAAAAAAAAATAGCATAATATTGAGGAAAATTCATCACTTATCGTCTAATTGAAACAAAAGAATCACTCCAGCTATCAGAGTGATTCCTATCTAGATTTCTTATGAAAGAGCCGTTAAAGTTTCAAATAGTGGCGAAAGAGGACGTTTTTCATGAATACGTACGATAGCCTCTGCCAAAAGATGTGCAATCGAAATTTGTTCAATTTTATCAATTAAACGTTCTTCTGGTAAATAAATTGTATCTAATACGATCAATTTTTTAATTGCTGATTTTTGAATATTATCCATAGCAGGACCTGAAAGTACTGGGTGAGTACAGCTTGCATAAACCTCTACCGCACCTGCCTCAGCAAGCGCATCAGCAGCATGACAAATTGTTCCTGCTGTATCAATCATGTCGTCAATTAAAATACACGTTTTTCCTTCTACTTTACCGATGATATTCATCACTTCACTCGTATTCATCTTATCTACACTACGACGCTTATCAATAATAGCAATCGGTGTTTTCAAAAATTCAGCTAATTTGCGAGCGCGCGTCACCCCACCGTGATCAGGGCTGACAACCACATAGTCAGTACCTGTCATTCCACGACGTTCAAAATAATCCGCAATGAGAGGAGCACCCATGAGATGGTCTACTGGAATATCAAAAAATCCTTGAATTTGAGCCGCATGCAAATCAATTGTCAACAAACGATCCACACCTGCCACTTGCAACATATTTGCAACTAATTTTGAAGTGATCGGTTCACGAGCACGTGCCTTTCGATCTTGACGAGCATAACCATAATAAGGCATGACAACATTGATAGACTCGGCGCTTGCACGTTTCAATGCATCCACCATAATCAAAATTTCCATCAAATTATCATTGACAGGAGAACTCGTTGATTGCAAAATAAAAACATGTTTCCCGCGGATAGATTCTTCAATATTAACCTGAATTTCCCCATCGGAAAATTGACGCACAGTTGACTTTCCAAGCTCTATGCCAATCTCTTGAGCAACACGTTTAGCCAATTCTTGGTTGGACGAAAGAGCAAAGAGCTTTAAATCAGAAAACGACATAATTTCCTCCAGTATGTATTCGTTTCTTTGTAAACCAGTTACAAATATTCTCCAATTAACATTGTAACCCTTTTTAGTTAATTTTTCAATCAAAAATAAAAAACGCATCATGCGCTTTTTATCTCTTTATTCTTTATTCATTAATTTGGATAGATGTAAGTAAATGAGCCTTGTCCTGCAGCAGCTGGATTGAACCAACCACGGTAATTTCCAATAGCTTGATTACCTGCATAGTTTGCTTCAGATACTTGAATACGTGTAGGTGATTCTACAGCTGTCACCACGGCAACATGACCATAACCACCATCATTCCACGAAATGATTGCACCAACTTGAGGTGTTGAACCTGTACGGAAACCAGCCGCAGCTGCACTTGCTGCCCATTGAGCACCATTACCCCAATAATCCCCAGCCCACGGAGCTAATGTTTTCGCTCCCCAAGTACATTGACCAACTGGATAAGTTGAAGCTGAAGAACTATAAGTAGGACGACTAACAGTTGATGTAGAACGAGTCGTCACATTTGTTTGAGTTGGAGTAGCTGCTGAAGCGCTATTATTCACCGCTTGCACCTGTGCCTCAAAGTTTGTATTTGCTGAAGAAACGACTGCTTGTGCTTGTGCTGCTTGCTGTGCTTTATAAGCTGCTTCTTGTGCTGCTGCTTCTTCCGCAGCCTTTTGTGCTGCTGCTTTTTGAGCTAACAATGAATTCTTTTCACCTTCAGCAGTTGCTTTTTCTGCAGCAAGATTTAACTGAGCTGCTTTTAATTCAGCTTGTTTAGTAGATAATGTTTTTGCATCATTTTCAAGCGTTTGTTGATTTGCAATAACGGTATTTATCGCTTCATTATTAGCCATTTGTTTTTCAGAAATTGCTTTTTTATCTTGCTTTTGTTGCTCTAACATTTTATTGTTTGCTGAAACAATTTCATTCATCGCAGAAACACGTGAAATGGCTTCTGTGATAGATTTTGAATTTACAATTGTATTGATATAACTTGTAGCCGTACCACTCGTTTGGGCACTACGTGCTTGATTAGCCAATGATTCGTTGCGCGCTACAATATTTTTAGACAAAGCTTCAATTTCAGCTGATAATTTCTTTGACTCAGCTTGGAGTTTATCATTTTCAGCTTTCAATTTTTCTTGTTGAGCTTGGATGGATGAGACTTGACTTTTAATTTGATCTACCTGAGCTTGAGCTGATTTTTGTTGATCAGTCAAACTATTAATTTTGCTATCTTGTGCGGCGATTTTATCATCAGTGGAATCTGCATGTACATTTACAAGAGATGCTCCTTGTGCAAGAACCATTGTACTTAATAAGATTGACGTAAGTAATTTTTTCTTCATAAACAATTATACTCCTATTCGATAAGACATTTATAAGTATAACAAAAAAAGGCATTGAGTATGTTACGCCTTTATTACATTTCTATTTCCAATTTATCATAAATTTTTATCATAAATATATCTTTTCCAAAATTGGTCGAATCAATAAAAAGAATAGTAAATTGAACACCATCGTCGGAGCCATTGTATAAACGACAAAATCTGTAAAAGACATTCGAGTCAACTGAGTAACATTTGCCAAAGCAAATGTAGCTATTTCAAAGAAAAATACCAAAATAGCAACTGACAAAAAGCGACTAACTCGATTAGTCATCAAAACAGAATTGTATTTACTAACAACAATCCCACTTAAAGGCAATAATAATGTCGAAAGACCAATAATATGAAAATAATAAGCGTCATACAATAGACCGATTAACAATAAAATAACAAAATTGATATTTTCCGAGAAATCTATAGAAACGTACAAAATTAAAATAAGTAAAAGATGACTGAGTAAGTGAATATCATTCGAAAAAAGATTAGTCAAAAGATTTGAAAGATGACCATCTATTAACATCACAACAAATAAAACCAAAAAAGGTAAAACGTAGTTTTTAAAAAATTTCATATCAATTTCCTACCAATGTTACCACACGAATATCTGACAAATCTGCACTCGGTTTTACAAATACCTCTTTTGTTAAATGATCAGATTTTTCAGTAACAGAAAGAACTGTTCCGACTGGAATATTGGGAATGTTATACGTTCCTAAACCGCTTGTCACAACTTTCTCACCTTTTTTAATTGTATCCGAACTGTTTAACTGACTGATAATGAAAGCAGATTTTTCTTTACTGTAGCCAACAATCACTCCATAAATAGTGCTTGTCTCCGTTTGAATTCTTACTGAAATATTGTCAACATTTTTATTGTTTGTTAAAAGATTTACTCGACTAGAATGAGAAGCAACATCTTTCACACTACCAATCAAGCCACCATTTGCCACCGCTAACATTGTATTTTGAATCCCATTTTGACGACCAGCATTGACAGTTAATTCAGATAACCAAGAAACAGGCATACGCGTGATAACATCAGATGAAACCGTCTTTTTTGACTCATAGATATTTTTCATTTCTAATAGTTGTCTTAATTGAGCATTTTCATCTTTTAATGAATCTAAATCAGCCGATTGTTCTTCTACTTTAAATAAAGTCTTTTTTAATTGCTTATTTTCCTTGTATGTTCGCGATAAATCAGTCAAATCTGATTTAACATCCGCTAAAAAACTAAATGGTTTTGAAACAATATTATCCAAAATAGAAACAACATTAGAAGCTTCATTCACCACACCTAAAGAACGAGTAGTAACCAAAAGTACAGAAGTTATTATTATCAAAACAGCAGTCATAATAAGAAATTTGGATTTTTTCATATGATTCACTCTACTCCAAAATAGATACAATATCTATCACACAAGATTCACAGATAACAGAAAAGGAGATAGCTATCGCTACACTCCTTAAATACGGAGAATGGGGGATTCGAACCCCCGCGCCAGTTACCCGACCTAACGATTTAGCAAACCGTCCTCTTCAGCCTCTTGAGTAATTCTCCAAAAATATTATGGGCACGAGTGGACTCGAACCACCGACCTCACGCTTATCAGGCGTGCGCTCTAACCACCTGAGCTACGCGCCCAAGTTCAAAAACTTGGTGTGAACATCTCCGTTCAAAGCGGGTGACGAGAATCGAACTCGCGACAACAGCTTGGAAGGCTGTAGTTTTACCACTAAACTACACCCGCTTAATCAATTAAACAAATGGCGCGAGACGGAATCGAACCGCCGACACATGGAGCTTCAATCCATTGCTCTACCAACTGAGCTACCGAGCCTACCTATTGCGGGAGCAGGATTTGAACCTACGACCTTCGGGTTATGAGCCCGACGAGCTACCTAGCTGCTCCATCCCGCGCTATTCCTACTAAGGAGGATGTGGGATTCGAACCCACGCACGCTTTTACACGCCTGACGGTTTTCAAGACCGTTCCCTTCAGCCAGACTTGGGTAATCCTCCACAATATAACAAAATGGACCTTGTAGGACTTGAACCTACGACCACTCGGTTATGAGCCGAGAGCTCTAACCAGCTGAGCTAAAGGTCCAACAAGATCAATTATAGCGGCGAAGGGGATCGAACCCCCGACCTCCCGGGTATGAACCGGACGCTCTAGCCAGCTGAGCTACACCGCCATAGCATCGGGAAGACAGGATTCGAACCTGCGACACCTTGGTCCCAAACCAAGTACTCTACCAAGCTGAGCTACTTCCCGTATAGGTAGAAAAACCGAAGCCCTCAGACTTCTTCCACATGCACCCTAGAGGAGTCGAACCTCTAACCGCCTGATTCGTAGTCAGGTACTCTATCCAGTTGAGCTAAGGGTGCTCTTTCCTATGCCGAGGACCGGAATCGAACCGGTACGATTGCTTCCAATCGCAGGATTTTAAGTCCTGTGCGTCTGCCAGTTCCGCCACCCCGGCTCCCTCAAGCGAACGACGGGGTTCGAACCCGCGACCCCCACCTTGGCAAGGTGATGTTCTACCACTGAACTACGTTCGCATCCTTTTCTTCTTATGCCGGCTACATGACTTGAACACGCGACCCTCTGATTACAAATCAGATGCTCTACCAACTGAGCTAAGCCGGCTTATCTTCTATGCGGGTGAAGGGACTTGAACCCCCACGCCGTTAAGCGCCAGATCCTAAATCTGGTGCGTCTGCCAATTCCGCCACACCCGCCTGTGACTATGACCCGTACTGGGCTCGAACCAGTGACCCTTTGATTAAAAGTCAAATGCTCTACCAACTGAGCTAACGAGTCTCTCTAATGTATCTCTATACACCAAAACGGTCCCGACGGGAATCGAACCCGCGATCTTCGCCGTGACAGGGCGACGTGATAACCGCTACACTACGGGACCTATTCTTTCTAGAATTATGGGAGTTAACGGGATCGAACCGCTGACCCTCTGCTTGTAAGGCAGATGCTCTCCCAGCTGAGCTAAACTCCCTTGGAATGGAGTTTAGCTCAGCCAACGGTGAGAAACTTCGTTTCTCTTATCCACCGATTGAAATGTCGATTCCCTCTCCATTTCAACTAAGCTAAACTCCCCTTTGCTAAGCGACTACCTTATCTCACAGGGGGCAACCCCCAACTACTTCCGGCGTTCTAGGGCTTAACTGCTGTGTTCGGCATGGGTACAGGTGTATCTCCTAGGCTATCGTCACTTAACTATATGAATGGACTCGGTCAAAAGCTTCGCTTCCTCTATCTCCCAAGCCAAAACATCCACTGGATATTTCGTCCACTCAAAATTGAATAACGCTCTCAAATCGTTTCAAGCATAAACTAAACATTCTGTGTTCTCAATAAAATTGTACTCGGGTTAAATCCTTGGAAAAAAGATAAATGGTCTGGTGTTCATCGAACACTACTCCCATTCCCTATTTCTCAAGTGGATTTTACACCCTTAGTAACTAATCTAGGATAAGTCCTCGAGCTATTAGTATTAGTCCGCTCCATTGCTCACACAACTTCCACTCCTAACCTATCTACCTGATCTTCTCTCAGGGCTCTTACTGATATAAAATCATGGGAAATCTCATCTTGAGGTGGGTTTCACACTTAGATGCTTTCAGCGTTTATCCCTTCCCTACATAGCTACCCAGCGATGCTCTTGGCAGAACAACTGGTACACCAGCGGTAAGTCCACTCTGGTCCTCTCGTACTAGGAGCAGATCCTCTCAAATTTCCTTCGCCCGCGACGGATAGGGACCGAACTGTCTCACGACGTTCTGAACCCAGCTCGCGTGCCGCTTTAATGGGCGAACAGCCCAACCCTTGGGACCGACTACAGCCCCAGGATGCGACGAGCCGACATCGAGGTGCCAAACCTCCCCGTCGATGTGAACTCTTGGGGGAGATAAGCCTGTTATCCCCAGGGTAGCTTTTATCCGTTGAGCGATGGCCCTTCCATACGGTACCACCGGATCACTAAGCCCGACTTTCGTCCCTGCTCGAGTTGTAGCTCTCGCAGTCAAGCTCCCTTCTACCTTTACACTCTACGATTGATTTCCAACCAATCTGAGGGAACCTTTGGGCGCCTCCGTTACTCTTTAGGAGGCGACCGCCCCAGTCAAACTGCCCGTCAGACACTGTCTCCGTAGATGATCAACCTACCGGGTTAGAGTGGCCATAACACAAGGGTAGTATCCCAACATCGCCTCCATCGAAACTGGCGTCCCGATCTCATTGGCTCCTACCTATCCTGTACATGTGGTACAGACACTCAATATCAAACTGCAGTAAAGCTCCATGGGGTCTTTCCGTCCTGTCGCGGGTAACCTGCATCTTCACAGGTACTAAAATTTCACCGAGTCTCTCGTTGAGACAGTGCCCAAATCATTACGCCTTTCGTGCGGGTCGGAACTTACCCGACAAGGAATTTCGCTACCTTAGGACCGTTATAGTTACGGCCGCCGTTTACTGGGGCTTCAATTCATACCTTCGCGTTACCGCTAAGCACTCCTCTTAACCTTCCAGCACCGGGCAGGCGTCACCCCCTATACATCATCTTACGATTTAGCAGAGAGCTGTGTTTTTGATAAACAGTTGCTTGGGCCTATTCACTGCGGCTCAGTTAAACTGAGCACCCCTTCTCCCGAAGTTACGGGGTCATTTTGCCGAGTTCCTTAACGAGAGTTCTCTCGCTCACCTGAGGCTACTCGCCTCGACTACCTGTGTCGGTTTGCGGTACGGGTAGAATATAGATTAATGCTAGAAGCTTTTCTTGGCAGGGTGACATCACTCACTTCGCTACTAAACTTCGCTCCCCATCACAGCTCAACGTTACAGATATAAGCATTTGACTCATACCACGCCTCACTGCTTAGACGTGCTCTTCCATTCGCACGCTTGAGTTAGCCTTCTGCGTCCCTCCTTCACTCTATACTCTAGTACAGGAATCTCTACCTGTTGGCCATCGGATACACCTTTCGGTCTCTCCTTAGGTCCCGACTAACCCAGGGCGGACGAGCCTTCCCCTGGAAACCTTAGTCTTACGGTGGATGGGATTCTCACCCATCTTGCGCTACTCATACCGGCATTCTCACTTCTATGCGTTCCAGTGCTCCTCACGGTACACCTTCGCCACACATAGAACGCTCTCCTACCATACCTATAAAGGTATCCACAGCTTCGGTAAATTGTTTTAGCCCCGGTACATTTTCGGCGCAGGGTCACTCGACTAGTGAGCTATTACGCACTCTTTGAATGAATAGCTGCTTCTAAGCTAACATCCTAGTTGTCTGTGCAACCCCACATCCTTTTCCACTTAACAATTATTTGGGGACCTTAGCTGGTGGTCTGGGCTGTTTCCCTTTCGACTACGGATCTTAGCACTCGCAGTCTGACTGCCGACCATAATTCTTTGGCATTCGGAGTTTATCTGAGATTGGTAATCCGGGATGGACCCCTCACCCAAACAGTGCTCTACCTCCAAGAATCTTCATGTCGACGCTAGCCCTAAAGCTATTTCGGAGAGAACCAGCTATCTCCAAGTTCGTTTGGAATTTCTCCGCTACCCACAAGTCATCCAAGCACTTTTCAACGTGCCCTGGTTCGGTCCTCCAGTGCGTTTTACCGCACCTTCAACCTGCTCATGGGTAGGTCACATGGTTTCGGGTCTACATCATGATACTAAGTCGCCCTTTTCAGACTCGGTTTCCCTACGGCTCCGTCTCTTCAACTTAACCTCGCATCATAACGTAACTCGCCGGTTCATTCTACAAAAGGCACGCTCTCACCCATTAACGGGCTCGAACTTGTTGTAGGCACACGGTTTCAGGTTCTCTTTCACTCCCCTCCCGGGGTGCTTTTCACCTTTCCCTCACGGTACTGGTTCACTATCGGTCACTAGGGAGTATTTAGGGTTGGGAGATGGTCCTCCCAGATTCCGACGAGATTCCACGTGTCTCGCCGTACTCAGGATCCTGCTAGGTATAAAGACTATTTTAAATACGAGGCTCTTACTCTCTCTGGCAACCTTTCCCAAGGTCTTCTTCTATAATCTTTACGTCCACTTCGCAGTCCTACAACCCCGAAGAGTAAACTCTTCGGTTTGCCCTCCTGCCCTTTCGCTCGCCGCTACTTAGGCAATCGCTTTTGCTTTCTCTTCCTGCAGCTACTTAGATGTTTCAGTTCACTGCGTCTTCCTCCTCATATCCTTAACAGATATGGGTAACAGGTAGTACCTGTTGGGTTCCCCCATTCGGACATCCCTGGATCTACGCTTACTTACAGCTCCCCAAGGCATTTCGTCGTTTGTCACGTCCTTCTTCGGCTCCTAGTGCCAAGGCATCCACCGTGCGCCCTTACTAACTTAACCTTATTTTGACCTTTCAGTCATAAACTCATTAATATTCACAGCGTTTCGGTTTATTTTCTTGTTACTATTTGATATCGTTATTCAATTTTCAATGGGCTAATTAGGTTCGTGTT
This sequence comes from Streptococcus constellatus subsp. constellatus, assembly GCF_023167545.1. Taxonomy (NCBI): domain Bacteria; kingdom Bacillati; phylum Bacillota; class Bacilli; order Lactobacillales; family Streptococcaceae; genus Streptococcus; species Streptococcus constellatus. Next base: position 18,404 of record NZ_AP014647.1, on the reverse strand, counting down.
CAACTTCTTTACCCGTTGAACACCTATCCTATCTTATCTAGTTGAACAAGAATCTCATTTCTTTGCATCCTAGATAATGGAGCCTAGCGGGATCGAACCGCTGACCTCCTGCGTGCAAAGCAGGCGCTCTCCCAGCTGAGCTAAGGCCCCACAAGACCTCTCAAAACTAAACAAAACGAACTCAATGGCTTCCGATTTTTCCTTAGAAAGGAGGTGATCCAGCCGCACCTTCCGATACGGCTACCTTGTTACGACTTCACCCCAATCATCTATCCCACCTTAGGCGGCTGGCTCCTTACGGTTACCTCACCGACTTCGGGTGTTACAAACTCTCGTGGTGTGACGGGCGGTGTGTACAAGGCCCGGGAACGTATTCACCGCGGCGTGCTGATCCGCGATTACTAGCGATTCCGACTTCATGTAGGCGAGTTGCAGCCTACAATCCGAACTGAGACTGGCTTTCAGAGATTAGCTTGCCGTCACCGGCTTGCGACTCGTTGTACCAGCCATTGTAGCACGTGTGTAGCCCAGGTCATAAGGGGCATGATGATTTGACGTCATCCCCACCTTCCTCCGGTTTATTACCGGCAGTCTCGCTAGAGTGCCCAACTGAATGATGGCAACTAACAATAAGGGTTGCGCTCGTTGCGGGACTTAACCCAACATCTCACGACACGAGCTGACGACAACCATGCACCACCTGTCACCTCTGCCCCGAAGGGAAACTCTATCTCTAGAGTGGTCAGAGGGATGTCAAGACCTGGTAAGGTTCTTCGCGTTGCTTCGAATTAAACCACATGCTCCACCGCTTGTGCGGGCCCCCGTCAATTCCTTTGAGTTTCAACCTTGCGGTCGTACTCCCCAGGCGGAGTGCTTAATGCGTTAGCTGCGGCACTAAGTCCCGGAAAGGACCTAACACCTAGCACTCATCGTTTACGGCGTGGACTACCAGGGTATCTAATCCTGTTCGCTCCCCACGCTTTCGAGCCTCAGCGTCAGTTACAGACCAGAGAGCCGCTTTCGCCACCGGTGTTCCTCCATATATCTACGCATTTCACCGCTACACATGGAATTCCACTCTCCCCTTCTGCACTCAAGTTAAACAGTTTCCAAAGCCTACAATGGTTGAGCCACTGCCTTTCACTTCAGACTTATCTAACCGCCTGCGCTCGCTTTACGCCCAATAAATCCGGACAACGCTCGGGACCTACGTATTACCGCGGCTGCTGGCACGTAGTTAGCCGTCCCTTTCTGGTTAAGTACCGTCACTGTGTGAACTTTCCACTCTCACACACGTTCTTCCTTAACAACAGAGCTTTACGATCCGAAAACCTTCTTCACTCACGCGGCGTTGCTCGGTCAGGGTTCCCCCCATTGCCGAAGATTCCCTACTGCTGCCTCCCGTAGGAGTCTGGGCCGTGTCTCAGTCCCAGTGTGGCCGATCACCCTCTCAGGTCGGCTATGTATCGTTGCCTTGGTGAGCCGTTACCTCACCAACTAGCTAATACAACGCAGGTCCATCTGGTAGTGATGCTCTTGCACCTTTTAAACATCTACCATGCAGTAAATGTTCTTATGCGGTATTAGCTATCGTTTCCAATAGTTATCCCCCGCTACCAGGCAGGTTACCTACGCGTTACTCACCCGTTCGCAACTCACAGAATACGGTGTAGTAAACTACGGTGCATCCTGTGCGTTCTACTTGCATGTATTAGGCACGCCGCCAGCGTTCGTCCTGAGCCAGGATCAAACTCTCATATAAAGTTTGAGCTCTCACTCATTTCTGTCACTGACAGATTTATTTTTCTTTTGTTTGACGGACTGTCTCTCAACAGTCGCCTGCACATTGGTTCGTCTTGTTCAGTTTTCAAAGGTCTTTATCGCCCTCAAGCGACAACTATCTTAGTATATCACCTCCTCCTCTTCTTGTCAATACTTTTTTTCATCTTTTTTTATTTTCCTCTAGCTTTTTCTTTCATCGTAATCTTGTAAGTAGGCCCGTAACTCCCGAAGCATCGCTTGGCGTCCTTGAAACCGTTCATCTGCTAGTAAGCGCTCATACTGTTCTTGTTTCTCTGGACTTAGCTGCTTTTGATAGCTCTTTAGTTGGGCTCGGAGAATCACCAATTCATCCAAATAGAGTTCTTTCAGGCTGAGCTTGTGACCTATCTCGCTCACTTCCTCATAAGCTTGACGGTCTAGTTTGCGCTTTTGGCTTTCTTGTTTGCGCAGGATGTCCTTGATGTGATTACGGAACTTGGTCTTATAGTAAACATAGAGACGACTTTCTGACTCTACCAGTTGCGGATAGCGACTCACCAACTCATATAAGACCAGCATCCCTTCTTGGTCCCAATCACTTAACTCCCACAGGTGGACATAATATTCCCGGCGACACTTCAGTACGATCCCTCTCACTTTGTCATACAACTCCTTGAAGTCCATTTCATAACCCTCCTTTTTTCTTTAGTATAACAAGGAGAGGAACATTTGGCTTCCTTCTTTTCTCTTCCGACTTCTATTTGTGCCTTTCTGACAACCTTAGCTCAAGCAATTACACTTCTGGGATAAATTGTGAACGTTGAGAGAGAAGAGGTTATCTCTATATCGAAAAATTGTATTCATTCTCTCCATTTAAATTTATACAGTCCTCTATACGAATTTGTTTCTGCCGAAGAATCCTCACAGAGATTACGAAATTTAAATAACGCCTGCTTACGAAATTGCTTTTCCTATAAAAGCAATTTCGTAAACAAGCGTCTACGGTGATTATCATAAGATGAGTGTTCCCGCTAGGAAAATCCTAGCGGTAGACCAGAGCTAGACTAAGAGTAACTTGACTCCATCATCATAACACTCAACAAAATTGATAAAAATTATACTAATTCAATGATAGCCATTGGCGCTGCATCACCACGACGTGGTTCGGTTTTAAGGATACGAGTATATCCTCCTTTACGTTCTGCATAACGAGGTGCTAAATCAGAGAATAGTTTTTGAAGGGCAGTAGTTGAAGTATATTTTGCTGTTTCTTCATCGTGGCTTCATAGATGGTCACGCTTTTTCGCTCACATAAGTCCCGTATGATTCTTCCGATACTTGCTTTGTATCTACCGTAAATGAGCTGACGACGATACTTGGGGGACGAAAACAATATGATATTTACAATTCCACTTGGTATGTGATAAGCTTTCATTAGCCTCTCTCATGGACTACCTCTTTTGTGATAGTTAGTAGTGGCAGGGAAACCACTTCTATATTAGCATTTTAGGAGGTTCTTTTCTTACCACGATAAAAGCTAACCGGAACTACTAGTACAGCTAGTGGTTTGCAAGAGACAATAATGCAAGAGAGGACGAACTTCGTCCTCTCTTAATGTTAACTGATATCAAACTTACTACAGTTGACAATGAGCCATTTTTGTATTTTAAACTTATTCTGGCTTTTGCTCTTCCATTTGGGATTTCACTTCATCATAACTCAAAGCATGCGAAGAACTTACACTTGGTTCATCAGGCATTTCGCCAGTTTCATACAATGATTTAATTTGATGACTATCAAGTGTTTCGTATTTAAGAAGAGCTTCTGCAATCAATTTATGCTTTTCACGATTGGATTGGATAATTTCTGCTGCTTTGTTGCGCGCTTCATTAAGCAAATTACGCACTTCCTCATCAATTTCATATGCAGTCTGCTCGGAAATTGATTTTTGTGGACTTGCAGCACCAAACATTGCATGGTTTCCTTCATATTGAACTGGACCGAGTTTTTCACTCATACCATACTCTGTTACCATCGCACGTGCCATTTGTGTAGCTTGCTCAAAGTCATTTGAAGCACCTGTAGTTTGGACATTGAAAATAATTTCCTCAGCAACACGTCCTCCCATCAATCCTGCAAGTTGTTCCTTCATATCTTCTTTAGATAAAAGAGTTTGATCTTCTTTCGGGAGAGCAATCATATATCCACCTGCACGACCACGAGGTACAATAGTTACCTTGTGAACAACACGTGCATTCGATAAAACAAGCCCAACAATTGTATGTCCTGCTTCATGATAAGCAACAATTTGACGATCACGTTGTGAAACTGTCTTATCTTTTTTAGACGGTCCTGCGATAACTCGGTCCTCTGCTTCATCGATATCAGAAGCATCAATAACTTTTTTATTCCGACGTGCTGCAACAAGAGCCGCTTCATTTAAGACATTTTCCAAGTCAGCACCAACAAAACCAGGAGTTTGTTGAGCAACTAGTTTTAAGTCAACATCTTCTGCAAGAGGTTTATTTCTAGCATGAACACGCAGAATAGCTTCACGACCCTTCACATCAGGCTGACCAACCAAAACTTTTCGATCAAAACGACCGGGACGAAGAAGAGCTGGGTCTAAAACATCACTTCGGTTAGTAGCAGCAATGACGATAATTCCTTCATTACCTTCAAAACCATCCATCTCAATCAAGAGTTGATTAAGGGTTTGTTCGCGCTCATCATTTCCTCCACCGAGACCGACACCACGTTGACGACCAACAGCATCAATTTCATCAATAAAGATAATCGCTGGAGCTGCCTTTTTTGCATCTTCAAAAAGAGAACGAACACGACTAGCACCGACGCCAACAAACATTTCAACGAAATCTGAACCTGAAATACTAAAGAATGGAACACCTGCTTCTCCAGCAACAGCTTTAGCAAGAAGGGTTTTACCAGTTCCTGGAGGACCTTCAAGAAGAACACCAGCTGGTATACGAGCCCCTAGTTTTGTATAACGTTTAGGATCTTTTAAAAATTCAACAACTTCAACTAATTCTTGTTTTTCTTCTTCCGCACCTGCTACATCAGAAAAGCGCACCTTTATATCTTCTTTATTTGTCGCACGAGCTTTATTACGTCCAAAACTCATAGCTCCACGCGCTCCGCCGCCTCCGCCTTGGTTCATCATAGAAAACAGGAAGAAAGCAAAGATAGCAAATGGCACCAGAGTAGTCAACACCTGAATCCACACACCACTTGAACTTTCACGTTTAATAGTGATTTCAGTTCCCTTAGCTGAAGCTAATTTTTGTAATTCAGATACTGTTAAATCTGAAGGCAAAATAACACTAGTAAAGCGACTTACAGATGTAGAAGAGGGAGTAAAAAACTGAATACCCGTGTTATCTTTTACTTTCTTTTCTTTCTTATAAGTACCTGCAACTTCAATAACACTACCATTTGGTTGATAGCTAATATCCTTTACATTTCCATTTTTAATTTCTTTAACTAGCTCAGTATAGTTAATTTGTTGACTACGACCTACAGAACTTCCAGCTGAAAAATACTGAAAACCTGTAATAACAACAACAATAATTAAAATATATAAGAAAGGATTTTTTATAAAACCATTATTTTGTTTATTTTTCATCTATCTATCAATATACCTTTTTATTTTGTATAAACTTCTTCTTTTAAAACACCTACATAGGGAAGATTCCGATAATTTTCATCAAAATCAAGACCATAACCGACTACAAATTCATTTGGAATCGTAAAGCATGTGTAATCTGCTTCAATATTAACTTTTCGCCCTTCAGGCTTATCCAAAAGTGTGGCAATTTTAACAGATGCAGCCTTTTTTTCTTTAAATAATTCACAAAGACTTTTCAATGTTTTTCCTGTATCGATAATATCCTCAACAAAAAGAATATGACGTCCAGTAACATCTTGATCAATGTCTTTTATGATATTAATCACACCACTACTAGCAGTTCCGCCATGATAGCTTGACACTAACATAAAATCCATTTCAATGTGGGTATCAACATACTTTATCAGTTCTGCCATAAAAGGAACAGAGCCCTTGAGAATTCCTACAAAAATAGGATTTTGCCCCTCATAATCACTAGTTAATTGAGCCCCTAGTTTTTGGGCTGCTGTTACGATCTCATCATGTGAAACCAAAACTTTCTTAATGTTTTGTTCTAGCATCTCTTTTACCTATCTAAATTTTGTATATAAAGTTTGTTATACATTATATCATTTTTTTGACTCTTACTCAAATCACTTGTTACGATTCCAGCAATTGCTAAAATTTTTCCATTTTGCTCAATAATAATAGCATTTTTTCTTTGATCTATAGGAATTTTTTGATTAATAAAATAACGACGAAGCTTTTTATGGTGTTGGTTCAAAATAATTTCATCTTGTTCTTTTCTATGTCGAAGTAAAACTTCTGTTTCACGTGAAACAAACACTTCTTGGATTTCTTTTCCACGAAGTTCTTTTCCAAAAGAAAAGCGATAATGACCATATTCCACAATGTCGTTATATTTTAACAAAATTGAATCTTCTTTTAAATCAGACTGTGGACTGATTTTACGAATCTCAAAATAATCATAATTTTTATATAATTCATAATCTGATTTAATCAATTGAGAATAGTTAGATTTTTTATTCAAAATAATTAAAAGATCAGCAAACTGTGCTTTGCTTACTTGTAAATCAGGAAATTTCTTTAAATAAGTCTGTAGCAAAAAACTTTGTACACAATAAGGTTGGTATTGGAATTCCTTTACGTTTGTTAATTCAATATTCTTCGTTAAATATGCTAATGCATCTTGCATTTGAGAAATCTCTGTTCCCAATTCTATTAAATGTTTTTTTAGTTGTGGATTTTCTTTTTCCAAAATTGGGAAATAATCGTTTCGAATCCGATTGCGCAAGTAATGATTTTCTTGATTTGTCCAATCTTCAAAGTGAAAAATAGTAGGGAAATCTGATTTTTGAAAAGAAAGCAACGGTCGTATCAATTCTCCATTTGCAAATTTTTGTTTTTCTTTCATTCCTGAAATATGAAATAAACGACTGCCACGCAAAATTCTCATAAAAATTGTTTCTGCTTGGTCATCAGCATGATGTGCTGTTACTAATGCCGTACATTGTTCCTCTTTCATGATTTTTTTGAAAAAAGTATACCGAAAGTCACGTGCTTTTTGTTCTGAAAATGGACCAGAAAAACTCGATGTAAAAATCTTTACACCAAGTTTCTTTGCTATTTTTTTTAGTTCTTCTTCCTCAAAATCAGATTCTTTTCTCACTCCATGATTAATATGAGCAAGTAAAATTTCTACTTCTAATTTTTCACGATACTTATAAAGCCAGTCAAACAAGGTCATAGAGTCTAGTCCACCAGAAATAGCAAGTAAAATTCTTCTATGATATTTAAAATAGCCTTTTTTTTGCACCAATTGAAAAAATCGTTGTTCCATCATTTCAAAACCTCATAAATATCATCTGCTATTTGAGAAATGGTATCATAATCAGAATGATTTGTAAAAATAGACAGAACAAAAGGAGAGCTGGCATAAACAAGAGCAACATCATGCTTAAAATCATAAGCATCCCCAATTTTATGGGCAACTTTTACATTTATATTTTTAGAAATACGCTGCTCATCAAAATTTGTTTGCGATAATGCATTGATAATATCACCATTTTGTTCATAGATAGCTTCCATCACATTTCCTGCCATCTTTGCTGAAGCATTGCGTTTTTCCACATCCCACTTTTTCCCAGCAATTTGCTTAATTGTTGTTTGATAAGTACTGTCTGATTGATTAGTAATATAATATCCTAAAATATTTGTAGCTGCATTATCTGATTCTTTTGCAATATGGTTCATCAAATCTTGAATGCTGTAGTCCTTATTATCTGATTTTTTAGAAATGCTTCCACTACCTTCGGTATCATAAGCACCTGAATAGTCATTTACAGCAGGGATATATTTTAAACCAGAGGATAGCCTATATTTTCCTTCATTTAATTGCTTCTGAGCATAATAAAGAATAAGAAGTTTTGCTACACTAGCAGAATACATTTCCACGTCTGAGTTAATACCAGCAGTTTTTCCAGAATTTAGTTGTTTTACATAGATAGAATAGTCTGTTTTATTGTACTTACTTCTTAAAATTTCTTGAACTTTATCCATACGATTGTCTGTATCAGACAGATATTTCATATCAATCCAACCTTTGCCTTCAACATAAGCATACTTTCCCGATGCTGTCTCAGCCAGTTGAGTAATTTTCACTGAATGATAAGGTAGCAGATTTGTCTTAACTTCTTTTGTTCCGTTTACAAAAGCTTGATTATAAACTACAAATGACGGCTTGAGCCACATTGTTTGAGAAACAGCTATGCTTGATTGAACAACATCATCATAAATCATTCGTTTATCAGCAGGAACGAATTTTCCATCAGCGAGTTTAAATACTGGAATACCTTGTTCATTGACCTGTAATTCAGAAAGTTTAATTGATGTATTCGGAGTTAAATTCCCAGCTACTTTTTCCAATTTTAATGATGTATAAGTTGGGATTTGCTCATAAACATTTGGATTTGTTGGAAGATTAGTATAATAGTTACTGTATATCGTACTAGTGATTTCATACTGTTGCTTTGCAGTCAGTTCTACATCTTGTTCTGTACTTACTACTATGTTTGCAGTGAAAAATGCCGGCAACAATAATAAAAATAATAACTTACGCATAATCTCCCCTTTCCTTTTTGAACTCTTCTAATTTCAAAGCTTGATTCTTTTTGGACAACTCTTCTAATTTTTCATCTGAAAACTCCAAAAATTGTTCAACTGTTTGTAATAAATTTTCCATTTTTACTGTGGCAACAATCCTGGGATTGTATAAACACGTTCTCCTTGCTTAGAATAATAGTATTTGGCGCGTGCATACTTAGCAGCATATTCTTCATCTTTTAATTTATTAGCAAAAGCTTTTTGAGATTCTTTTTCGTTACTTATTTCTTCATATTTCTTTTGCAAATGTGTCAATTGTGATCGACGTTCTAGTAAATTTTGATAACTTTGAATCAAATTAAATGTCGGTAAAATAAACAATAAGATGACTAAAATCAATACCCAACCCATAAAGCGATTCTGTTTTCTTCTTTCCTGCTCTAAATAACGGCGATGTTGATTTTCATCTCGTATATAGCGATTATTTAATTGAATAATATTTCTAGCCATCTACTTCTACCTTTGTTTCTTTTATAATGTCATACATTTTAGCGGCGTCTTCTTTTTTCGTGCTATCTTTCATTTCCAGAACACGGACTAATAAAATTTTATTTCCAAAACGAATCTCTATTTCATCATTGATTTTTAAATTTGCTGAACTTTTAGCTAAAATTCCATTTACTTTGATTCTTCCCTTATCGGCTACTTCTTTAGCGATAGGACGACGTTTTATAATACGGGATACTTTCAAATATTTATCTAATCTCATAAAGTTACCTCAATTTATTATTTTACCATTTTTTAAAAAAATATTATAGATGAAAGTAAAACTTTACAGAATTGTAAAGTTAGCAATCTTTCTTTTGATTTTTAATTTCTACTAATTTTTCAGAAAATTGCAGAAGTTCTTCTAAAATTTTATAATCTTTTTTATTTTTTACATTAAATATAACTTCAATCAATCCTTTATTTTCTGAAATTCTTGCTTGTAAATCTGTTACGGAAAGGGCTTCAAAATAATCTTGGGTTAAGAAAAAACGTTGAGAAACTTTTTCAAACCGAACCACTACAGATTGTTGTTTTCTCTCAATGAGTTGCACAAAAACTTGATCTAAATAAAATTTTATAAGACCAATTTCCAATAGAAAGGCAACAACATCTGGATATTCTCCGAAACGATCAATCAACTCATTCTGTAATTCTTCATAATTTACACGACTGTCAATCTCATGAATCCGTTTGTAAATTTCAATTTTTTGCCTTTCATCAGCAATATAATCACTAGGAAGATAGGCATCAATTTGTAAATTAATTTCAGCATTTCCTTTTTTCCTTTTTGTCTCTTTTCCTTGTCTCTTAGCAATAGCTTCCTCCAGCAATTGAGAATACATTTCAAATCCAACAGAATCAATAAAGCCAGACTGTGAACTTCCTAAAATATTTCCTGCACCACGAATGGATAAATCACGCATAGCAATTTTAAAACCAGAACCCAATTCTGTAAAACCTTTTATAGTTTCTAAACGTTTTTCAGAAACTTCTGTTAAAGACTTGTCAGGATGATACATGAGATAAGCATATGCAATACGATTGCTACGACCAATACGCCCTCGCAATTGATATAAAGTTGATAATCCCATGTGATCTGCATTTTCAATAAAAAGAGTATTAACATTAGGAATATCAACACCAGTTTCAATAATCGTCGTTGTTACTAGAAGATCATATTCCCCATTGATAAAATCAAGTAAAGTACTTTCAAGAAGAATTTCACTCATTTGACCATGCACATATCCAATAGAAGCCTCTGGAATCAGTTCTTTCAATTCTGAAACTTTTTGCTCCATTGTGTCAACTTTATTGTAAAGATAGTAAATCTGCCCCCCTCGATCCATTTCTCTTAAAACTGCATCTCTAATGACTGTTACATTATTTTCTAAAACATAAGTTTGAACTGGGTAGCGATTTGTTGGAGGAGTTTCAATAACTGATAAATCACGTATACCTAACATAGACATGTGAAGCGTACGAGGAATAGGGGTCGCCGTCAAGGTTAAAACATCAACTTTCGTTTTCAACTCTTTTAATTTTTCTTTATGTTTAACTCCAAAGCGTTGTTCCTCATCAATAACAATGAGTCCCAAATCAGCAAATACAATATCTTTTGACAGGAGGCGATGCGTTCCAATAATAATATCCACCTGCCCTTTTTTTAGTTTTTCTAAAATTATTGTTTGTTCTGATTTACTTTTAAAACGACTTAATACTTCAATATTAATAGGAAAATCATTGAAACGTTCCTTAAAATTCGTATAATGTTGTTGTGCTAAAACCGTAGTGGGAACTAAAATTGCCACTTGTTTGTGATCGTTTACTGCTTTAAAAGCAGCTCTCATAGCTACTTCCGTCTTTCCAAAACCAACATCCCCCACTAAAAGACGATCCATAGGATGATCACTTTCCATATCTTTTTTAACTTCTTTTATAGAATGCAGTTGATCTTCTGTTTCTACATAAGGAAAATCATTATCAAATTCTTGCTGATAAATATCATCACTAGAAAACGCAAATCCCTTTAGTTGACTTCTTTCTGCGTAAAGTTTGATTAAATCCTCAGCAATATTTTCGACCTGATGTTGCACTCTCTGTTTATTTTTTTGAAAACGCCCATCATTTAATTTATTAAGCTTAGGCGCTTTACCATCACTCGCAACATATTTAGATAGTAAGTGAATCTGATCAACAGGAATAGAAATACGATCTGCATTTTGATATTGAATAGTAAGATAATCACGATGAATTCCTGAAATTTCAATCGTTTCAATTCCTAAATATCGACCGATTCCATGAACATTATGAACAACATAATCTCCTTTTTCCAGCTCATTATAATTTTTCAAACGTTCAGCATTAGAAATATTTTGCCTGCGAATTTTTCGTTTTACTTTTTTTTGCAGAATATCATATTCAGTGATCAAAACGATTTTTTCGTCTATAAAATCAAATCCTTGAATTAAATGTCCTTTTACTAACTGAACAGTATGTTTATGAATCTTGGCATCATTTACATAATCAAGTGGAATTTCATATTCTTGTAAAGTTTTATGTAAACTTTGTAAAGACAATAAAGAATTTGATTGTATAATAACTGTATAGTTAGATTTTTTATATCGACTAATTTCCTCTTTCAAAAGCTGAAATTGACTAAAAAATTCCTGCATAGGATACTCATTAAACTGATAAAGAGAATCAAATTTTAAATTTCCTAATCCTTTATGAAAATTTGAAAAGAAGGTAGCTGGTTTATACTTTCTAAATATTGAATATGTATCTGCAAAATAAGATTGATTTGCAACAGCTTTACTTTTTTGTAAACTTTCTGTCAATAAATTTGTTGCTTCTAATTGAAATTGAGCATTCTTATTCATGATCTTTTGAAAGTCATCAAAGAAAATTGGGCTATGTTTTGGAAGATAATCAAGAATTGTCCATTCATTTTGATAAAAATAAGACAATAATTTTCTAATATCAGCATGTTGAGTCTGTTCTTTTATACTAGTTAAAATTTCCTCTAAATAGGATTTCAACGTTAAATCTACAGTTTTTTCTATAAGATTTTCTATTTTTTTCTGTGCATTTCTATAATCTACTTTAGTAAATATGATATCTGTAGCAGGATGAATACGCACATGTTCTACATTTTGAATAGAAATTTGATTTTCCGGATTAAATAGACGAATACCATCAACTTCATCACCAAAAAATTCAATTCGAAAAGGCATTTGACTAGAGCGCTCAAAAATATCTAAAATATCACCTCGAAGACTGAACTCTCCTTGATTCAATACTTGTGATACTTGTTTATAACCTGAATTTGACAATTGATGAATCAAATCTTTTAATTCATATTCACTTCCTATTTTCAGATTAATATAAGCCGAATTAAAGTTAATGGGATTAGGTAAAAATAGTTGACTAGCAGCCACATTAACTATTAAAAATCCTGATTGTTGAGAATCTAATAAGAAATCTAGAGCTTCTAGACGAGCAAAAATCTTTTCTTGAGAAGAGAAGACAAACTCAGCTAATGGAGTATCATCTGCAAGAAATGTATATACTTTTTTCTCTCCCAACAATCCAATCAAATCACTAGAAAGTTTCTCCGCTTCACTATAACTAGACGTTAAAATCAGAATTTTATGATTCTCCTCTACACAAGAGGCCATGGTGATAGCCTTACTTGAAGATGACAATCCCATCAATAGTTGTCGAATTGATTTATTTAGATTTTTTTGCCAATCAGCTATTTGTTTATTTTGATTAAAAAACTCAATAATATCCATTTTTTATCCATTGTATTGTTGCATTGTTTGTTCAAAATCATTAGACTGTAAATAATACTTTACAGCATCGTCAACCTTGTCAAGTGTATTTAAAATTATAGCATAATCTTCTTTTGCAAATTTTCCTAGCACATAGTGAATAATTGTCATATTATTTTTGGGACGACCAATACCAATTTTAATTCGTTTAAATTCTTGAGTTCCAATATGTTTAATAATTGATTTGATGCCATTATGCCCACCAGCAGATCCTTTCGTCCTAAGTCGTATTTTTCCTACTTCCATATCTAAATCATCGTAGATAACTACTAAATCCTCAATATCTAATCCATAATAGGATAAAAGAGCATGAACAGCCCTTCCACTCTCATTCATAAAAGTTGTCGGTTTTACAAAATACACTTTCTCACCATTAAAAAAGGTAGAAGCTAGTTCTGCTTGAAAAATTTTATCAACTGTAAATGTTAATTGTTTTTCTTTACATAGTTTGTCAACCATCATAAATCCGATATTATGTTTTGTCTCAAAATATTTTTCTCCAGGATTTCCTAACCCTACAAACATCTTTACCATTTTTTACCTCCAAAAAGACCAAAAGGGCTGGAAAAGTTTTTCCAACCTTATTTATATTTAATTTACATTACTTTACACATTAAATCTAAATTCCATAATATCGCCATCTTGAACGATATATTCTTTTCCTTCTTCGCGTAGCCGTCCTGCTTCCTTGACTGCTTTTTCACTCCCATATTTTACTAAATCATCATAAGACATGGTTACAGCACGAATGAAGCCTTTCTCAAAGTCTGAGTGAATAATTCCAGCTGCTTGTGGTGCTTTTATGCCACGTTTAAATGTCCAAGCTCGAACTTCCTTTTCTCCTGCTGTAAAATAAGTTCCAAGTCCTAATAAATGATAAGCTGCTCTGGTTAATTTATCAACTCCAGATTCATCTAAGCCCATTGCTTCTAAAAATTCCACCCTATCTTCATCATCAAGTTCAGAAATTTCTTCTTCAGCACGCGCAGATATGACAACTACCTCTGCATTTTCAGTTGCTGCAAATTCGCGAATTTGTTGAACATAATCAATATTATCAGGATCTGCTACCTCATCTTCACCAACATTAGCAACATAAAGCACTGGTTTTGTGGTCAATAAAAATAATTTTTTGACAATCTTTTGTTCTTCCTCATCAAATTCAATGGTACGAGCTGATAAACCATTTTCCAAAACTGGCTTAATTTTTTGCAAAACATGAAACTCAGCTACTGAATCTTTATCTTTTTGGGTTCGAGCAACTTTTTCCACACGTGCATAGCGTTTGTTGATACTTTCCAAATCTGCTAAAATCAACTCAAGATTAATTGTTTCAATATCAGCCATTGGGTCAACAAAACTCGACTCACGTCCTTGCTCACGCATAACATTTTCATCATCAAAAGCCCGCACTACATGAACGATAGCATCTACTTCACGAATATTAGCTAAAAATTTATTACCAAGGCCTTCACCCTTCGACGCTCCCTTGACAATACCTGCAATATCTGTAAACTCAAACGTTGTTGGTACAGTCTTTTTAGGAACAATAAGTTCTGTCAACTTCTGTAAACGGACATCTGGTACTTCAACCATACCAACATTAGGGTCTATCGTCGCAAAGGGATAGTTAGCTGCTTCTGCTCCCGCTTTTGTAATTGCATTAAATAAAGTGGATTTTCCAACATTAGGCAATCCCACAATTCCTGCTGTTAAAGCCATTTCGCGCTTCCTTTCATCTTTTCAATTCAATAAATCATTATACCATATTTACAGCCATTTGACTTACAACTTAATCATTTTAATAAAATATTGCATTTACCTCATAAAAATATTATAATTTTATTAAGCTATAGGAGGTAAATACCATGAAAAAAAGTTATTTTAAACAATTGTTACTTGGCTTTGTTACAATTGTTTCACTAATTATCCTTGGAGCATGTGGAGCCCAAGAAAAAACAATGTCATTCCAAAGAATTGATCAAAATTTACAATATGACTTACGATTAACTTATTATTATAAAGGAGATATTGTCACAAAACAAACTACTGATTCATTTTGGTCTTATAAAACATTAGGAGCTACTAAAAAAGAAGATGTTAAAGATAGAATTGATAAAACTTCACAAATGTATCAAAATATTAAGGGGATTAAAGAAAAAGTTGTTTATGAAGATAAAGGAGTTAGAGAAAGTTTAGAAATTAACTTCAATAAAGTAGACTTTGATAAATTAGTAAACTTACCTGGAATGTACACAGATAAAAATACAAGAAAATCTAAAAAAGTTAGCATGAAAGCTAGTAAAAAGTTCTTAACAAGTAAAGGTTTTAAAGAAGTTACAGATGGTAAATTTGAAAAATTAAAATAAAATCAAAACGGGTGGTTTATTTGTCTTGCACCTTACGGAGCGAGACGGACTGAAAGTCACATAATTATGAAAAAAGTTCTAGGAAATTAATTTCCTAGAACTTTTTTCAATTTTCGTCCAAAATCATATCGGCTCATCATCACAATATGTTGACAATTTGTACAGCGAATTTTAATATCTGCACCTACTCGAATAATTTCCCAACGATTTGCTTTTTTGCCTGTGGATTTAATGATACAAGCATGTGGTTTTTTCATTTCAACAAAATTTCCTACATTATACATTAATTTGTTCTCACTGGTGTAATCAATTGAATAAAGTTTTCTGTGTCATCATTTGGTACCAAAGTGAATGGGCGAACAGCTGAAATAAAGCTGATTGTAACTTTTTCACTGTCAATAGCTTTTAAAGAATCAATTAAATAAGTTGGATTGAAACTAATGGTTAAATCTTGACCTGAAATACTTTCAGTATCAATTTCTTCATTCACACGTCCAACTTCAGGGGAGTTAACATGTGCACTAACTACACCATTTATAATTTCTAATTTTACTGTTCCATTTTGAGTCGCATTTGAAAGAAGACGTGCACGTTCCATTGCATAACGAAGATTGTTAGTATCAAAAGTAATTATGTTATTAAAATCAGTTGGAATTAAACGATCGGTATCAGGATAGTTTCCTTCAAGAAGCCGTGTATAAAAGCTAATATTTTCACTTCTAAAGAGCAATTGATTATTTGTGAAGTAAATTTCTACTGTTTCAATATCATCCGTAAAAACGGCTGAAAATTCACGTAAAGAACGACTAGGAATAACAACATCAAAGTTATCTCCATTTTTTTCTAAAATAATTTGCTTTTGACTCATCCGATGAGAATCTGTTGCAACTGTCTTTAAATTTTTATTTTCTGTTAAGACAAAATGAACTCCTGTTAAAATCGGACGACTTTCTTGTGTACTAGCCGCAAAAGCTGTCTCATTAATGATATTTTTAAGAACACTTGTTTCAAGAACCAAGGGATTACTTGCTGAAATTTCTTGAATACGAGGATATTGATCTGCATCTTTTCCTTTTAAAGTGATTTCTGATTTTCCACTTGTTAGAACAATCTGCTTTTGATCAATTTCTTTAAAATCAAGTGTTATATCAGGAAGACTTGATACTACATTGATGAAAAAAGTTGCTTCAAGTAAAATAGAGCCCGAAGAAGTTACTAAAAGCCCTGCATTTTCGTTTTTAATTGAAATAAAATTTTCAATAGAGATTTGACCATTAGAGCCAATCAATGTAATCCCTTCATTTGTGACATCAATTTTTACTGTAGAAAGAATTGGTATAGCATTTTTGTGACTAATAGCCCGCTTGGTGGTATTTAAAGCTTGTAAAAATAAATTTTTATTGATTGAAAAGTTAATCATAGAAACTCCTTTTATTATTTTATGATTATTAAGTTAGTAGTAATAGTAGTTTGTGTGAAACTTGTGGAAAAGTTTTCAAATTAGTGTTCGAATGCAGAAATAAACTTGTTTATAAATTGTGAATAACTTTAACTCTTTTTCTACAATTATACACAATTATTTGATTTTATTCTTTATATTTTCTATTTCTAAGCGAAGATTATCATCTGTTTCGAGCATTGTTTTAATTTTTCCATGAGCATGTATAACTGTTGTATGATCTTTGCCACCAAATTCTCTTCCAATTTTTGGAAGGCTATTATCAGTTAACTCACGAGCAAGATACATAGCTACTTGTCTAGCAAGAACAATATTTTGAATACGACGACTTCCTTTCATTTCTTTAACGCTAACGCCATAGAAATTTCCAACTTCTGTTTGGATTTTATCAATTGGAATAACTAACATTTGACTTGCATCTTGTTTTCGAGCTCGAATAGCTTCAGCAGCAACATCAATTGTAATTTCTTTAAGATTTTTCACTCTGGCCATGAGAGAAATATCATTTAAGGCACCTTCTAAATCTCGAACATTTGAATCAAATTGACCTGCTAAGTATTCCAAAGTATCATTTGGAAAAATATAGTCTAAATCTTCTATTTTATTGCGTAAAATGGCAACTCTTGTTTCGAAATCTGGTGGGGTAATATTTTGAGTTAATCCCCATTTAAAGCGCGTGACTAAACGTTCTTCAAGATTGTCCAGATGATCAGGACTACGGTCACTTGTTAGTACAATTTGTTTATTATCTCCATGCAAAGCATTAAAAGTATTAAAAAATTCTTCTTGAGTGGAAACTTTCTTTCCTCCTAAAGATTGAATATCATCAATCAATAAGAGATCAAGGCTTCGATAAGTTCTCTTAAAGCTTTCCATTTCACCTAATCGAAGGTGTTCTAAAAAGTCGTTGATAAAAGTCTCAGCAGGAATGTATTTTACTCTGGCATCTGGTATATTTTCTAAAATTTGATTTCCAATTGCGTTTAATAAATGGGTTTTTCCTAAGCCTGGACCACCATAAATAAATAACGGATTATAAGTTGTTGCCAAATTTTCAGAAACAGCAAGTGCAGCTGATAGTGCCCAAACATTTCCATCACCTTGAACAAAATTATCAAATGTATATTTTGTTTTTAAACCAGTTTCAATAGGAGGAAGGCTTGGTGTAATTACTGAATGATTTGTATTTGTTGACTGATTAACCTCATCCTTCTCTTCTTGAAAGATATAATGCATTGTAATTTGATTATTGTACACTTCAAAACCTGCAGTAATGATAACATCTGCTAAATTTTGTTCCCAAAATAATTGTTTGACTGTACTATCGAGAAGTATAGTAGCTTGAAAATTTTCAACTTTAATTAATCGAGCTCCTGCAACGAAATAATCATACGTATTTTTTTTGATTTGTTTTTGAGCTAATTCTAAAACACGCGCCCAAAAACTAGTTTCTTGTGCCATAGAAAACCTTCTTTGCTAATTCAGTTTTTTTGTCTTCTTTTAATAATCTATAAAAAATATTTTACCATAAACTGTAAAAGTTTTCCACAATCTGTGGAAATAAATTCACATTGTTCTTTCAAGTTTTCCACAGGTTGTGAATAAAACAATTTTCCTGTGATTTATCAAGATTTTCTTATAAAATAATAGTGGATAATCCTGTGAGTTTAAAAAATAAAATTAAC